>DATEJI010000144.1:0-2570 GCA_035278105.1 Saccharimonadales bacterium (SeqCode) | reverse complement strand
GCGGCGGGAGCCTGGTTACTTTCTGTCATCGAAGCCCAGCCGCCCGCCGGTTCCTGATAGACGTATAGCAAACCTTTGGAAGTGGATGCAATGATGGTGTTGCCATCTATCACCACACCCGATCCAAGGCCAAGTGCTTGCTGCTGGGCAGAAGGTGACAGCACCGCAGATTCGGTACTGGTGGTCTGCCATCCGCCGGACGGCATGACCCATGCCAATACCACTCCGCCGTTCTCTCCGGCTCTGGTTGAGTCGTTTGGCCCGCCTGCTGCGATCACGTTCCCGGAAATCGACAGTGCATCCCCCATGCCTATCAAGTTGCCGAATCCCAAATCGCTGCTGGTGAGCACCGCCTGCGGCGGCCCGCTGACAAAACCGCTGCTGCCTGCCTTAAAAACATCCACTTCGCTGGCGCCAAAACAGACGACAAGCGTGGATGTGGATGTGTCGTACGCAAGCGCGCCGGCCGCATTGAAACCAAAATAGCCCGACGTTGCCAAAATTGCCGTTGGCGGCGTGGCTGTCCATCCGCCGGCCGGCATGGTGAATACATAGACGCTTGCACAGTTTTGCGTGGGAGGGCTGCAGTTACTCAGACCTGTAGCGAAAAGCGTGCTGCCGTTTACCAGGAGACGTCCACCTAACGCGCTGCCTACCGAGAAAGCAATGGCGAGTTGTGCTGTCGGGACCATGTCATGCCATCCACCCGCAGGTTTGACGTATATATCTACGACACCACATTCCTGGCTCGGAGTAGATGTACACGGCGCTTGCGAGTCGCCTACGAACACAGTGCTACCATCTGCCGAGATCGCAATCCCGCTGCCAAACGGTCCCGAGGGTCCGAATCCCTGGCCCTGCGTAGAGCTGGGAACTTCGGACGAAGCGGGCATGAGGCGCGCACTTTCAATCCATGAGCCGTTGACCAACTGATATAGAATCACCGGACAAGCTATGCTGGTCGCGCACGAACCGGCACCAACTGCCGCAGTATTGGCGCTCACTGCGACTTGCGAAATGCCGGTACCGATAGTGTTGGCAATGTAAATGTTGATTGGAACGCCGGTAGCCAAATTAGGTCCGGCCACAGCGGTGATAGATGATCCCAACAGAACGCATGTCATGCAGCTGCCAATTATCTTTTTCCAAAGTTTCTTTGAGGTCATCGGATTTCTCCGGTGGGGCGCTTAAATTTCCAAGGTGTGGAGATGCTATCACGAAGAGTACTAGCGGACCGATTGCGCCCCTCTCGGCACCCATGATCGGCTGGGTCGCTGGCTTGGTCGCGGCACAGGGCTTCAAGACTTCGATTTATCCGCTGCACCTGGGCGCGCTCACGGTGCCAGGTTACGCCGCGCTGTACTCGCTGATAATCAATATAGTGGTGGCGATTGCATTAACCGTAACGTTGCGCGCATTGCGCGCACCGGCCGGCCGCGATCAAACCGCACCGGATGACTATGAGCGCGAAGCTGCATAAATCTGTAGTGGTTCATCTGCACCCGGAACACCGTTTGGGATTACTGGCCGTTGCGGATTTACGTATGATGCTTATGGAGCAGAGCATCAGTAGCAGGAACACTGTCAAAATGTTCGCCCCGCCACCTCCGCCACCATGCGGTGGATTATTGTTCGGTGGATTCAAGTCAATCCTCACTGCTCCCTGTGCCGAGAGCAGGCCGTCGCTTACGACGTAAGTAAACGTTTCCACACCACTGATACTGGTGGACGCAGGCGGAACGTATGTGTATTGCCCTTGCTGTGTCAAATTGACGGTTCCGAAATCGGCCGACACACCGCCAGTCAGTGTGAATGTTAACGAGTCATTATCCGCATCGGTAGCCGGCAAAGTGCCGCTCAACGTTTGACCGGAATGCGCCGTCAAATCCGCAACCGCCTGAGCAATCGGCGGATTGTCGCTTATGGCTTGGAATGACGCGCTATTATCCAGCGGGTCCCAGCTTGGATTTGATGTAGATAACGTTCCAGTCACGGTGAACGTACTGCGTTTTGCAGGCGGATTAAAGGTCACAATTTCAGTATTGTTTGAAAGCGGGGCTATCGAACCCAATGAGCAGACGGCTACCGCACCTGACATCGGGCACGCACCGTTATTTGAGGAATATTTGTTGGTCCCCGCAGGTGCACTAATGCTCAAAGTGATGTTATCGCCTCCAACTTGGCTGATATTGTTCACTTGGAAGGTCGCCTGCACGGGCTGAGTCGCAAGCACCACGGGAAGTGCTGAATTGCCCGGTTGGGCATTGTTGATCGAGGCGCCTGCAAGAACTACTGCCGTAGGAGGAAGCGCCGGCGGAGTGGCGCCGTAGATGAACCCCGCGGTGCACGCAGTCTGGGCTGTCAGACACAATGTATTTTGTTCAACGATGAACGATCCGTCCAGTACCAGAGGTCCTCCATAGGTAAAGGCGGCGGGAGCCTGGTTACTTTCTGTCATCGAAGCCCAGCCGCCCGCCGGTTCCTGATAGACGTATAGCAAACCTTTGGAAGTGGATGCAATGATGGTGTTGCCATCTATCACCACACCCGATCCAAGGCCAAGTGCTTGC
>DATEJI010000143.1:0-1573 GCA_035278105.1 Saccharimonadales bacterium (SeqCode) | reverse complement strand
CTGGTCGAGCCTAAGGGAAGCGGCGAGCCGCAGCGGCAAGGACAATGTTACCAGCGGCGACGTGTTGCTGACCGACGTCACCGGTTCTGTGATTCATTCCAGTAGCCGGTTAGTGGCGGCCGTGGGATTGCGCGATCACGTAGTAGTGGAAACCCCGGATGCGGTGTTCGTGGCACCCATGTGTCGCGCTCAGGAAGTCAAGCAGTTGGTGTCGGTGCTACAGGAACGCAGACGCGAAGAAGCCGACAGTCATCTGCGCGTGTATCGCCCGTGGGGTTGGTACGAAAGCTTGACGCGCGGAGCGCGCATGCAGGTGAAGCGCATCCAGGTCAAGCCGGGGGCAAGTCTCTCGCTGCAATTGCACCATCATCGCGCCGAACACTGGGTGGTAGTGCGCGGCGAGGCCGAGGTGACGCGCGGCGAGGAGGTGTTTATGCTGTGCGAAAACCAGTCCACCTACATTCCTCAGGAGACCCGGCACCGGCTACGCAACAGGGGCGGCCAGCCGCTCGAAATCATTGAGGTGCAAAGCGGCTCTTACGTCGGCGAGGACGACATCGTGCGCTTCAAAGACGACTACGGACGTGCGAATGGCAAGGCGGCCCATTAAATCCAACCCGGACTGCGATGAAAGTGGCTGAAACACATTGCGTATGAATGCTTTAGGAAATAGTATTTCAGAAATGCTGGTTTTTCAACTCAGATTCAAGGGGTTGATCCGATACTGCAAGAATTTAGCAATGATCGTCACATGGGAACGGCAGAGGATTTGGCGCAGTGCGAGATCTGCCTTATACGGGCGTTTCTCATAATATGCTGAGGTACTTGTCTGCAATCTCCTGATAGTTGCAGGGTGGTGTGACTATGCTGATCAAAAATTGGTAATCAATAAAGCCATCCATATGAAGTATATTCCGGTGTATCAGCCCGATTTGTCGGGTAATGAGCGCAAATACGTTCTTGAGTGTCTCGACACTACCTGGATCTCATCAAAAGGAAGATTCATCCAGGAATTCGAATCCGCTTTTGCCGCGTACACAGGCGTTCCACATGCCGTCAGCGTCTGTAATGGCACGGTCGCATTGCATCTTGCCTTGCTTGCTTTGGGCATCGGACCTGGCGATGAAGTCATTGTGCAATCGCTCACCTATATCGCATCGGTTAATGCCATCCGCTACGTGGGTGCGACACCGGTTTTCTGCGACTCACTACCGGATACTTGGCAGATGGATCCGGACAATGTCGAGAAACTTATTGGGCCTCGTACTCGTGCCGTGATGGCTGTCCACCTTTATGGCGGAGCCTGTGAGATGCCGCGATTGTTGGCCTTGTGCAAGCGCCACAAACTCAAGCTGATTGAAGATTGTGCCGAAGCCATGGGCACTACAATTGATGGCAGGCACGTAGGAAACTTTGGCGACGCAGCCACATTCAGCTTTTTTGGGAACAAGACCATCACCACGGGCGAAGGTGGCATGGTGGTGTGCCGTGACGCGGCGTTGGATGGGGTCTTGCGCCACCTGCGCGGACAGGGCTTGGCTGAGGGTCGTGAGTATTGGCACGACGTAATCGG
>DATEJI010000142.1:0-1464 GCA_035278105.1 Saccharimonadales bacterium (SeqCode) | reverse complement strand
ATGATGGCGGATATGGCTCTGTTCGAATCGATCGTTCTGGTCGACATTAAAACAAAGACTACGAGCCATCTATTTAACCTTAAATTTGGAGTTATTTAAATGGCTAACGTTAGTCGCGTTACCGGGTTCCGCCCGGTTAAGCACATCGATGGCTCGCCGTTTAACGGCCAAGTGAATCGATATTTTGCTGCTGCCACTGATGGCACTGCAATTTTTAACGGTGATCTGGTCACGCTGGCGGCAGTTATCGATACCCCCGGCCAAACCCTGCTTGGTGGTTTCAATGCAACGGTTGGGGGTACGCAAGGTGTTACGAAGGCAACTCTTGGCGCAGGCAATGCCTGTGTTGGTGTTGCAGTGGGTTTCATGATCAATCCTCTTAACCTCAACAGCCCGCAGTATCGTACGGCTTCGACGGCAATGTATGTTCTCGTTGCCGATAGCCCGGATACGGTGTTTGAAGTCCAGTCTCAGGTGGCAGCAACACCGACGGATCTGAATGGTAATGGTACTGTGACGGATGCTGGTGGTTCGACGGTGACCGGTTTCTCGGGTCAATATGTCTCCGCCTACACCAATGGTGCAACGGCTCAGGTTAAGGTTCTTGGTGCTGTTCAGCGTGTGGATAACGATATCACGTCGAACAACTACAAGATCCTCGTGACCATCAACAACCACCAATATGCTGCCGGTACTGGCACTGCTGGTGTTTAATTAAGGGGGATAGAAAATGCCTGGTATTATTAATAGTTCCTCGTTTGCTAAGGCCCTTTGGCCCGGTGTAAACGCATGGTATGGTAAGGCGTATGACGAGTATCCGGTAGAATGGGACAAACTGTTCGAATCATTCACGTCGCGCAAGCAGTATGAAGAAGATGTTGGTATCACCTCGTTCGGCCTGGCTTCGGTCAAGCCGGAAGGTGCACCGATCACGTACGACTCGGAAAACCAGACGTTCACGACTCGCTACACGCACGTTGTGTACGCTATCGGTTTCCAGATCACGCGTGAAATTATGGAAGACGATCAGTATGACGTGGTTGGTCAGCGTCGTGCTCAAGGTCTTGCATTCTCGATGCGTCAAACGAAGGAAGTGGTTGGTGCCAACGTGTACAACCGTGCTTTCAATAGCTCGTATGTCGGTGGTGACGGTGTGTCGATGATCAACTCGGCTCATCCGAACTTCGCTGGTGGTACGTGGTCGAATCAGATCTCTACGGCTGCTGATCTTTCGGAAGCTGCGCTTGAACAAGCTTGTATCGATATTGCCAACTTCACGAACGACCGTGGTCTCCGTATCGCTGTTCGTCCGGAATGCCTCGCTCTACCGATCCAGCTTGAGTTCGAAGCAGAACGTATCCTGAAGACGGAACGTCGTGTCGGTTCGAATTTGAACGACATCAATGCTATTCGTGAGACGGGTCGTTTCCCGAAGGGCATCGTGCTGAACCACTACTTCACCAA
>DATEJI010000141.1:0-1050 GCA_035278105.1 Saccharimonadales bacterium (SeqCode) | reverse complement strand
GCTCTTTTTATAAGGGTGCGAGCATCGACGAAGCGGGCCAAATGGGCGACTATATTACCATCGAACTCTACGGTGGCAAGCTTGATAATTTTTGGGTTAGCCGTGTTGCAATCCGAGACCAAGATATAAAGCGAAGTCTTATGGTTATTGGCCGTAGCGACATGATCCAATTTGGTATTGCTGGCACAGAACCAAACATGAACGAATTATTTGAGGAATGTGCAAGCATTATGGGTCGCGGCTCTAAACTAGTGGACCTTGTGCGCGGGAAGTTTCACGATGAAGTTGAGTTAGATACTGTTTTGCTCGAGGTTGCCGCGAGCGCTCATGATTTTGTACCCGATACTATTTTGTTGCCTCTCTTGCAAAAAGTTCGTGCCGCAGCTTTGCATGCACGCGAACATAAGCAAGTAGTAGACTGGCCGGCTACCGAAGATGATGTTGCGCCGTTCCTCGAAGCGCTTGGCGCTCTTGCATAGCCACGCCACTTGCGTCCTGTAGCGGCAGCTGCTAGCCTAAAGGCAACAGGAGATTTTCGTGAGCGAACACGACGTGCAAGGCGAAGTGCAGCAACCTGGAAGTATCGATGAATTCTTCGGGGTGCTACACGACCACTTGCATGTCGATTGCGACGGGTTGCGCGTTGACGGTACGCTGACACAGCGCGACCTTGAAGATTTAGCGCTCGATATCTTTAGCGACTGCACAAGCCTGCTCCCCGAGCAAATCATCGCCGCGGCAAAAGCAGTAACGCACGACCGTTTTTTGCGCGAGCAATCGCCCGACGCCAGTGTGCGCCATGTGGTTGATGTAACGACTGGTATTGCCCAGTTTACCACTGTCCATCCAGATGCCGTACTAGCGCTTGCGCAGCGGACCGACGTGCTGTCGCGATCGTACGATTACATATCGCGGCTTGTAGCCGGCCAAACGATGTACCGCCCAGAAAGCCGACACCACAAACACGAGCGACGCTTCCGCACACATCTGTTGGGCGGGTTTGTGGCGCATCTTGAGCGGCTCGAGATGCCAGCTACGCTACTGCGCGAG
>DATEJI010000140.1:0-3144 GCA_035278105.1 Saccharimonadales bacterium (SeqCode) | reverse complement strand
GAAGAACCGGCCTGGCGCCCGGTAGAGCGTCGGCAGGAAGCTGTTGGCAAAGGCCGACATGGCGATGGGTGGTTCCTTGTCAAACAAATTGCGGATACCGAAAGTGAAATCGGTATTCCAACTATCCAGATGATACGTCGCTGCCACATCATGATAGGTGGTGGCGCCGATATGATTGACGGGCACGACCGCACTGCTGTCAAACGGGAAGGAAAAGCTTTGCGTCGTGCAGCGCGTGGCAATCAGTTGCGCGGCCACCCCGGGGGCCGTGGCATTTAAGGCATTGCAGTCCTCGATTAGATGACTGATGTACTGTACATTCCATACAGCCGACCAGTCACCGTAGTTCCAATTGAGCGCGAAATTGGCACGCTGCTTGGGTATGCCGCCGACTACCCCGCTAGCGCCCGTGCTGAAGGGAACGTTGATTGAGGACTGCGAGGTGGTGCCAGACATTTCCTGACTACTCAATGCGCCGGTCCCAAAGGGAACCGTGGCCACATACTGCTTGACGAAGGTTACATTCAAACTGGCCTTGAAATCGCCAACGGCGGTGGACGGAAACTTGTAATCGGTGATGACGTCCACGCCTTCGGTCTTGACGCCGCCAATGTTGACGTTGGTATTGAGTATGTCGGTGATAGAGCCACTGGTATTGTAGTTACCTTGTGTTCCTCCGGCTCGGGTGATCAGCTTGCAAAAGTTCAGGTTGCCGCCGATATAACAGCCGTTCATGATGGACTGTCCGCCGATCACGGAAACGGCGTTCAGCAGCTCTATCTTGAAATAGTCCGCGCTGAAATCGAAGCCCGGTAACCAGTCGGGACTGTACACAAAGCCGACGGTCCGGGAGATGGAGCGCTCCGGCGTCAGGTTGGGGTTGCCGCCCACCGTGGTGCGGATCTGCGCGTTTGGTTGTTTGGCGGCCGCGGGACAGAACGCCGGACTGCCCACGCCCGTCACGCAGGGGTCTGTCAGAGTTGGGAAAGAGTCGCCGTTGCCCAGGAAGAACTCGCTGACGCTGGGGATGCGAAAGCCCTGGGACCAGGAACCGCGCAATAACAGCGCGTCGGTAGCCTGCCAGCGCAAGGCCGCCCGGCCCGAGGTGTTGGCAGCCGAGTGCTCCACGCCAGTACCTGGAACAGCCGCATTACCGCCCGCCCACTTGAACTGCGACCAGCGGTCAGCGATGTCCAGGCTGACGTTTTCCATGAACGGCACATCCGTCACCAGCGGGATGTTGAACTCGATGTATTCCGCCTTGGTATTTTCCCGGCCGTTGGTGGGCTGAGTTTTAGTGCCGGACGAGTTGCCTGATTCCACAATTGCGTCGGGATGCTCCAAGGCATCGTGTTCGAGCGCTTCCGCACCCAAGGCAACGCCCACCGGGCCCGCCGGCAGATTGAACAGGTTGCCGGTGATGTTGGCGGTGTAATCCCGCATGGTCTCGCTGGTGACGTCGTGCTCTTCGAACAATATGTAGTTCGCCATGGCCGGCGTGATGCTCCCCTGGCCCGTGGCCAAGTTATAACCACCGAATATATTGAGCGGCACGCAACCCGCGAGCGTACCTGTGTTGGTGGCGCTGATCTGACACGGCGCCTCTCCGGGATTGCCGAGAGCATTTTGCAAGTTTACGAGGTTAACCTCACCGGAGGTAACACCTCCGTTAGTAACCTCGAGTCCGGAACCGTAATTCTTGCCATAGTTGTAACTCACATCCCAATCCCACTCGTTGCCGAGCAAATTGAAATAGCCGGTGAACCCACCTCGGAACGCGAAACTTGTCGTATCCTGGTTGAACACGCGGTTACCGAGTTCCAGCGGGCGTCGGCCGAGGAACTGCAATACGTCGCAGTTATCGTTGGCGGCGCAGGTGGCCGCCGTGCCGGTGTTGCCGCCCGTCAAATCTACACCGAAGGGGTTGTAGGGGTTCTTGCCCGAGATCACGATGGGTTGACCGTTGACAACGCTCGTACCGCTACGACCCAGGAACAGAGGCGCAGGCGCCAACTGTTGCTGCGACACCCGGTCGTTATAGATGGCCATGGTGTTGAAGGTCAGGTTGTCGGCAATATCGTAATGGCCCTGCACGTACAGGCTGGTGCGCTCGCTGGGCGTCACCAGGTAATTCAAGGGTGCGAAATTGAAATGGTCCGAGTTCTGGAAGTCCCGGAAATTGCTCAATGAAGGGTTATTGTCCGGAGTGTTGATCAACGACATGTCGCAAGTGGTGGAAAAAGGATTGACGTTGGTGGTCACTCCCGCCGGGCAGGTAGTGCCCTTGGGGATGCCGATGAAGAACCGGCCCGCGGCCGAACCAGAACTTCCTGAAGATGCACCCCCACCAATCACCGGTTCCTTGGAAATGGTGCGGTTACCGGCAAACATGGGACTCTGGTTCACATAGGTTACGTTGAGCAGCACGCCCGCACGGTCGCCGCTGGAACCGATGGTGAAGTCATATTCCTGTTGCTTGCCGTCCCAGCCGCCGCCGTCGTTCTTGCCGTCAAACATACCTAAATAGGCATTGGCTTCGGCGCCGTTATAGTTTTTGACGGTGATGATGTTGACCACGCCTGAGATGGCGTCGGACCCGTAAATGGCCGAAGCGCCGTCCTGTAGGACTTCGATATGGTCCACGATGGATACCGGAATGTTGTTCAGGTCCACGGACCCGGCAACACCCGCATCTACCCGCTGGCCATTGAGCAACACCAGCGTGCGATTGGGACCGAGGTTGCGCAGGTCAATGAAGGTCGCGCCGGTGCCACCGTTATTGAATTGGGTGTTGAAGGAAGCACCCGAAGAGGAGAGCTGTTGCAGCACATCGCCGATGGAGGTCAGACCCGAGGCCTTGATCTGGGCGGCGGTGACGATGGTCACCGGCTGGGCAGTTTCAACGTCGGTGCGTTTGATGCGTGTGCCCGTGACCTCGATTTTGCCGAGCTGGGCAGTGTTGGCATTCGGGTTTTGATTCTGGTTAGCCGCGCCTTGGGTGGAGTCTTGTGCGAAAACCGCTGGGGCCGCAAAGGCCGTTGCCGCACCCGCCACCAGGGCGAAGCGTACGGCTTGAGTGACAAAGTTCGTCTTCATTGTGGTTTCCTCGTGTTCAGTAATGTGACTTGATTCCTGTCTCAGCAA
>DATEJI010000139.1:0-1083 GCA_035278105.1 Saccharimonadales bacterium (SeqCode) | reverse complement strand
CACCTTTTAGGCGGGATAGGCGTGCTCACGTTTATCGTAATTTTCTTCAATACGTGGGAAGACAAGCTGAAGCAGGAAACGGCGGTGAGTGTCATCGCACTTTATTGGCACTTTATGGACGCGCTGTGGATATACCTGCTCGTAATGCTTTTCATCACCGTCCAAAAATGAGCAGGCATGCACCTACAGTTAACTCGATGTGTATACACTAGAAAGGCTTTAGCAGTATGCCAGCGTACGTCCGGGTGTGCGACGCTTGTCTTAAAGAATGGCCCTACAGATGCCCCTACGATCACGCGAAGCGAATCAAGCGAACGCCGTATAGACGCAGCGCTTGCGATTGCGAGATTGTGTTGAGTGGGTCGCGGTGGCGCACACCGCCGGCCGCGAGTTGGGATCCGAATAGCTGGAACTTTGCCGGACGCCATAACTTTCATTGGGGGCCTAAAATGTTACATCGTGTCATCGCTGCTTGTTCAGTACTCGCACTGTTTGCAGGATTGTCCGCTGGTTTGGCCAAGGCGGATTCACTCGACGCCACTTCGCCCGCCATTGTAAGTTCGGGTGAATACGATTTCACTTATGTGGTTGGCTCCAACACGTACGCGTGGTCGATTCCAGAGCCGGTTATGGCCATGAATGTGGTTCCAGGCGCGAGCTTCAACTTTGATGGCATCCCGTTCACACTCAACCAAGGTCCAAATATGCTCGGCGATGTCGAGTTCTTTTCGGCTACTTTCTCCGGCGGCTTCGCGCTCGCTACGTACCCGCCGGCACCTGGTCAGACTTACTTTGCGAATACTGGCGGCCCTGTTCTGTATACAGGCCCTGAAAGCTCACCGACCTTCGATTTGGGCACGTTTACTGTTGACGACGTCACTGCGGGGACAACGGGCGCACTCACGATCACTCAGGTAGCGGCGACCGCCACACCGGAGCCAAGCACGCTGCTGCTGACTGGCCTCGGCTTGGTGGCATTGTTCTGGGTTGCACGCAAGAGAAACTTCGTCACGCCAGCCTGATTCGTGTGCGTAGTCTCGGCTTCACCGGCCCCTCGGATCAATTCCGAGGGGCTTTTCTTTT
>DATEJI010000138.1:0-1204 GCA_035278105.1 Saccharimonadales bacterium (SeqCode) | reverse complement strand
GCGCGGTTTCGTCAACGGATTGATATTTGCCGGTGTCGGGTCCGGCAGTGCCGTTGCGCCACCGCTCCTTACCTGGATCATATTGAACCACGGATGGCGGGCAGCGTTCTGGATCGACGCCACGCTGGGCGCGCTGGGCGCTTGTGTCTGGTGGGTTATAGCCCGCGATCGCCCTGCAGATCACTCTAAGGTAAGCCCCGCCGAACAGCAGGAGATCGAAAAAGGGCTCACAGCGTTCGCGACTACGGCGACTGCAGCGCATGTCGCCGAACGCACTATCTCTTGGCGCGCCATACTTTCGCGCATTGACCTGCCCGCCCTCATGGTCGGCTACTTCGCCCTCGGCTACACGTCCTGGGTATTCTTAAGTTGGTTCTATCTCTATATGGCCCAGGCGCGCGGGTTGGACCTCAAGACCAGCGCCGAATTCACCATGATGCCCTTCATTTGCATGACCGTCTTTTGCCTCGGCGGTGGCTTCACGTCCGACTTCCTTACGCGCACCTTCGGCCTGCGCACCGGCAGGTGCTATCTTGCATCACTTTCCATGTTGCTGACCGCGATATTTCTCACGGTTGGCTCGCGCGTACAGGATGCCTTTACGGCTGCGGTCGTGCTTGCTCTGGGAGCTGGAAGTCTGTATTTTGGGCAGAGTTCGTTCTGGTCTGTTTCTAACGATCTCGCCGGGAAAAACTCCGGCGTGTTCTCTTCCATCGTCAATATGAGTGGGCAGATCGGCGGCGCTCTCACTGCGTCGTTCACTCCCTGGCTCGCACTACACTATGACTGGAAGATGCCATTTACCGTCGCAGCTTGCCTTGCGCTTCTGGGCTCATTGACTTGGTTGCTGGTCCATCCTGAGCGGCCGCTCGAAGTCTAAGCGGTCGAACACTGCAGCTCCAATCGACGGCTCACTCTTCCTGTTTTTGTCGCGCTACCGAGTGTCGCCCGGAGCCTGCGCGGCCAAACGCGCGTAACCCTGCACGACTCTGCATAAATTATTTCGGTGACCGAAACTCAGCCGCAGGGATATGTCGTCTTTCGTTTGGAAGAAGCCCGCCAATTTGTGAGCACCTCGATATTTTTACAAACAATTCCTTGACCTGTATCACAGGTTGATGCTAGTGTACGCCAGCTTTTCACACCTACCAATTGGGGGGGGGAGCAAAATGAAGCGAGCAAGGTTCGGTTTACAACTGCTGCT
>DATEJI010000137.1:0-1631 GCA_035278105.1 Saccharimonadales bacterium (SeqCode) | reverse complement strand
GCCGGCCTCGGGCAGTACGTATCGCTTCGAGGTACAGTACAGCTATGACAGCGCAAGTGGCGCGTTGGTATCGGTGGCCAACGGCCAGACAGGTTTTGTGTACTGGCAAGTGGCAAGCGGGGGTGCGGCACAGTAATACTGATGGAGTCGGTGGCTAATGCTCCAATTTTTATCTAGTAACGTGCGGTCATCGATTCGATTCTAGCAGGGTATCAAATTGATTTATTGGTTTGAACACACCTTTGGTTATTTTATTGTCATATTTTTCGTTCTTTGCATGAAATCATGTGAAATCATGGGGTCAGACTCGTTGATTATTGATTCGCTGGGTGGTAGTGTGTGGCCCTCCTTGGATGCCAAGCCTAGAGGCCGCCATGGCCCGATTGCCGCGTTATACCGTTGCGGGACAGCCTCAGCATGTCATCCAGAGGGGCAACAATCGTGAGGATATTTTCCGCTCGGGTGGCGATCGGCGCTATTACCTTGAGAAACTCACGACGGCGGCTGCAAAGTATGGCTGCCAGATCCACGCCTACGTGCTCATGACCAACCATGTCCATTTGCTGGTAAGCCCCACGATGGATAGCGGCATCGGCAAGCTGATGCAGACGGTAGGGCGTTACTACGTGCAGTATTACAATTACCGCTACCGTCGGACAGGCACTCTGTGGGAAGGACGCTACCGGGCGACGCTCATCGAGAGTGAGCAATATTTGTTGACCTGCATGCGCTACATCGAACTCAATCCCGTGCGTGCCAAACACATGGCCGAACACCCGGCCGATTATCCCTGGTCGAGCTATGGCTGCAATGCAGTGGGCAAAGAAGATCCGCTGGTGACGCCACATCCGGAATACCAACGCTTGGGAGCCACACCGGAAGAACGCCAAGGTGCCTACCGGCAACTGTTTCGGGCGCGGATACCCGAGACGAGCTTGGAAGCCATTCGGGAAGCCACCAACAAGGCCTGGGTGCTGGGAAGTGATCGGTTTACGCGCAAGATGGCAAAAGTCACTGCTCGTCCGACGGTCTCCCGAGGGCGTGGGGGTGATCGGAAATCCCAGAGCTATCGGAAGCTAAATCAACGAGTCTGACCCTATGATGTCCGTTATATTGACGGCCCGGGAAACGAAGGTAATTTGGTTGTGCACATGCCGGTACTGCCCCGGCAACCGGGAGTGGGGCCGATGCGGCCCAGCACACCAATGCTGGGGACACTTGGTTCATTATCACGAGGCCTAGGCATTGGCGTAACTACCGCCGGGGCTGTGGAATATGGAATTCCGCTTGTCCATGGCCTAGACAAAATCGGCCTTGCGCGAGGCTTAACAAGGCTTGGAAAAGTTGCTGGTCCAACCCTCGGAATTGTTGCACTTGGCGTCGATATTTCTAAATTGCGTCTTGATTTGAAAGCTCACGCCAGTCGGGACACTTTGCTGCATGACAAGTTAACTATTGGCGCTGATGTCGTGAGTGTTTTTGGGCCGGTGGGTTTTGAAGTTGGTGCCGCTTACACAATTTATGACAACACGATAGGCGTTGAGAACACAATATATGGTTACCAAGTTACGCAGCAAATGAATGCAATGAATAATGCGGAAAGTAACAAAGCATTGCAAAATTGCGTGAGC
>DATEJI010000136.1:0-2783 GCA_035278105.1 Saccharimonadales bacterium (SeqCode) | reverse complement strand
GTGCTGTCAGTCGCGCCGGTACAATCCGCGCCGAAATCCAGAACATTGACGGTATCTCCAAATTTGCTTTGCAGCGACCGCGCTACTCCACCAGTCGCGCCATTTAGATACTGAAGATTGTTGACGCCACCCGTTGCCGTTGACGATGCGGTTCCGCCATTCGCAATCGCCACCGTCCCGGAGACGTTATTCGCGAGGATCGACGAGTTGCACGCGAAGCCGGCGCCGCTCGTCCATTGCAATGCGCTCGACGAGCTGGAGCAGCCAGGCATTGCGAACGCCGTTGGACTCGCGCTCGAACCCGTTGCGTTGGCGAGGACGGTGTTCGCGGCCTGCGTGGCGAGATCCGCAGTCGTCACAAGGCCGGTCGCCGTCAACGCGCCGGTAATCGTCGGGCTGGCGATGGTGGGCGACGTTGCCTGCACCACGTTACCGCTGCCGGTGGATGCAGTGAAACTGTACGCTCCAGCCCCAGTGCGCGACATGAAGCCAGATCCCGCGAACCCGGTGATATTATCCAGCGCCGTCCCGCTCGCGCTTGCCGAGTTCGTGCCGCCGGACGCAACAGGAATCGGCGGCGAAATCCCGCTGATCGAGCCGCCCGTAATCGCGACGTGCGCATTGTTCAGCGTGCCGTCGATCGTGACGTTGTTGAAGTGCGGCGACGGATAGCTCTGGGCGAGAGCCATCAGCGGCCACATCAGGGCCGAGATCAGGATTTTCTTGAGCATGGATCGTCCCTAGTTGGTCGGGAGTGAGGCGATGACGCGCGCGATCATGTGATCGGCGAGATTTGGGAACGGGAAGGTCGGCGTCCCGATTGGCGTCAGCATCGCAGGGTGATGACCCTCGGGCGGCAGATCGGTAACGAGTTCGTTCCCGTTGCGGAACAGGTAGAGCGGCATAGTAGATCGTATATATTACGGAAGAAATATTGCAACACTCGGCGCTGATGAATATGATGTAATGAACGAACCTTGGCTGGGAAGAATGAAAGAGCATGGGGTAGAGTTGCAAACCTGAACGCCATTAATGGTTACCGCTGACACAGTGCCACCGTACATATTTACGACGAGCGGCCCCATGAAATTAGAGTTGTATGTGTATGGAGAGGAGCCTAGCGATATACCGGCAGGGCCTTGAAAGTTATAACCATTCGAGTTTGCGATGTTGATCGTGTTATTCCTGGCGTTTGCATTTGATACGCCACCTGAAGTTCCGCCAAGCAAATTTACATTCGAGATATTGGCGGTACCAGTGAACCCGGCATCAAACAGGACGTTATATTTTTGTTGCGAACCAAACCCCGCGGTCACGCCAATCACACCACCAGTAATCGTGACGTTATCGGTTCCTGTATTGAACTCGACCCCAGCGTAGGTACCCGTCGTGACATTGGAGTTGCCAGCCACCGCCACGTTAGACAGATTAATATGATTGGCGTAGGTCGAGTACAGACCATTCCGCACATTGTTGACCATCATTACATTGGATAGGTGGATACCATCAATATTCGTGGTCGACAAGCCGTTCAACGCAATACCATTATTGCAAGTAGCAAACCATGAATTCGATATCATTAGGCCCAAAACTTGTCCAGTGCCGGTAGGCGCTACATTTATTCCGTTACCGGTCGATGTACTATACGTCCAGTCGCAGCTGTCAAAATATGAGTTAGTAACGAACAGCCATTTAACGGCCTGCCCTGTGCTCGGGTTGAGCAAAAGGTTGTGGTGCGCGTGCAGAATGTCTGAATTCGATATAGTCACCGAGCCGTTGCTATTGGATACCTGGATGCCCCCTTGCGGCGTGTAGCTGCCGCTATCCATGTCGATGATTACACCGTCAAGATACTGATCCCCGTTTCCATTGATCGAGATTCCATAACCGTTGAAATCACGAATCTCAAGCACATGCGCATGGATGGCACCCGCCGCATTGATGGCAAGCGGCGTGTACCCGTTCACCATGTAAATGTTGTCTAGGTAAGACAGGGATGAGCCGCTCTGGTAATTAATGAATGATCCTGCCGTCATGGGCGATGGCGAGTAGAACGACACATCCCGGAAATTTACATAGGGCGCGGTGATCGTAAATACATCCGAACTCGTGTTTGCCGCGAGGATGACGGAACCGGCGTTCACACCAGGTGCGCCAGTTCCAACGAAATTGATATTCGCAGTCGAGACGGTGATGCCGCTTACCAGGAACTTCCCTAGCGGGATGCTGACTGTGCCGGTCTGTGACCCAGCTGCTTGGGCAGCCGAAATAGCGCTGTTGAATGCCGATGTACTGTTACTTGCGCCGGTCGGATCTGCGCCCCACCAGACCGGGTTTGCATACCCAAGCGCAGAACAGCCCCACGCGCCTGTAAGTCGTACCCACATCTTCCCAATCGTCGACGAGCACAGCGTATCGAAGGCTCCCCCCGGGGCTGTGATACTTGTTGCCCCCGTCCCACCCGATGCCTGAGGAATAGGCGAAGACAGGCCGGTGATGGTGCCACCGGTAATTGCAGCATGGGGGATCGTGGCCGTGCCATTAACCGTAAAGTTCTGAAACGTCGGCGACGGATAGCTTTGGGCGAGCGCCATCAGTGGCAACCAGAGTGCCGCGAGCAGGAGTTTCTTGAGCATGGTGGCCCTTAGTTGGTCGGGAGGGCTGCGATGACCTTGGCGATGGCGTGATCCGCCAGGTTCGGGAATGGGAAGGACGGCATGCCGATGGGCGTGAGCATGGCCGGGTGATGACCGGCAGGCGGGAGGTCCGTCACCATGTCGTTG
>DATEJI010000135.1:0-1687 GCA_035278105.1 Saccharimonadales bacterium (SeqCode) | reverse complement strand
ACCGATTTCACTTTCGGTATCCGCAATTTGTTTGACAAGGAACCACCCATCGCCATGTCGGCCTTTGCCAACAGCTTCCTGCCGACGCTCTACCGGGCGCCAGGCCGGTTCTTCTACGCGCGCGTGGGGGTGAAGTTCTAAGCATATAATCAGGCGATTGAGCGTAATACGCGGCCCCGGCAACGGGGCCGCTTTTTAACCAAACAAAATATGCGAATCACAGGTTTGAGTCAGAAACTGTTTCGCGTACCGGAGAGTGCCATGCAGAAACAGACCCAAAGACTTGTCGTTCTAGGATCCTTTGTGCAGGTCGTCCTGGCTTGTGTAATCTGGCAATCGCCCGCGTCGGCGGAGAAGGCCCCGTATCCGACCATGGCTCCTTTCAATCAGTATTTAATGCCTGAGGAATCTGAAATTGCCTTGGCCCGGAGCGCGGCTCCACAAACCATATCAGCCGGAGCCAAGGTAATGGTGCTGGGGCGGAATGGTTACACGACTGCCGTGAAGGGCGGGAATGGATTTCTCTGCATCGTGGAACGATCATGGGGCGATGCCACCACGGATCCGGAGTTTTGGAATCCCAAACTCCGTGGTCCCATTTGTTTTAATCCGCCGTCCGCCAGGACTTTTGTGCCCATCTACCTGTTGAAAACCAAACTCGTACTAGCAGGAAAGACGAGGCCGGAAATAACCCAGGCGCTTGCGTCGGCGTTCGAAAAGAAGGAACTGCCAACGCTGGCACCTGGCGCCATGTGCTACATGTTGTCGAAGCAGGGGTACTTGAGCGGCGCGGATGGGCCATGGCACCCGCATTTGATGTTTTTTGTTTCGGGTGATGCAACGAAAAGCTGGGGAGCCAATCTACCCGGCTCACCGGTGATCGCGACCTATGTACCTCAGGATCGGGCTACGACTTTTATGGTTTTGGTCAGCCATTGGTCCGATGGGACGCCAGCTCCTCGGACGATGCATTAGCTGCGGCTAACCCCAAGCGATGGCCAGACCCTGATGTTTCCAGACAAGTGTTCATGAACTAGAAGTTCTAAACTCATAACAAGTGATTGTGATGCGCGTTACAGCATTGAGTCGCATGTTCTTTGCAGCCACCATCATTGCCGTGGGTGCGCTCAACCTCATTCTCATCTACGGCTACACCTCATCGGTGCGGCAGGCCATGCCCCACTGGGTTTTGTGGCAAGGAGTTTGGACAGCTTGGATTTACGGGTCCGGGGTGGTGATGTTGGCAAGTGGGGCGGGCTTGTTTTTGACAAGCACGGCCACAGTCGCAATCCGGGTTCTGCTTGTCTATCTGTTGCTGTCGCTCCTTTTTCTGAAAGTTCCAATATTGGTAAAAGCCACTTGGGTGATCGGTTCCTGGGAGAATTTCGCCGAGGGCGCAACCTTGGTTTCAGGAGCTTGGGTGATTTTTGCATCGCTCACCGGGCAAGGACACAGCCCGCGGTTGAGATTTGCCATGGGCGACAGCGGCATACGCATGGCAAGAGCACTGTTTGCCATCGCGCTGTTTCTGTTTGGACTTTCGCATTTCGGATACCTCAAATATACGGCTTCGCTGGTACCGGCATGGTTGCCCTGGCATCTGGGCTGGGCTTGTCTCACCGGCGCAGCATATATGGCCGCATGTCTTGGTATTCTTTTCAGGATTTGTCCGCGGCTTGCAGCTGCG
>DATEJI010000134.1:0-36442 GCA_035278105.1 Saccharimonadales bacterium (SeqCode) | reverse complement strand
CAGTTGCACGGCTTCCGGCACATCCACCACCACAATGCGGTCCACCCAGCGGTAGTGCCCGATGTTCTCCGCCAGCAGCGGAATGGCCAGCATCACGTACGGACCTTCGTCCGCCTGCACCTGATCCAGCATCCACTGCCGTACGCGCGGATGCACGATAGCTTCCAGCGTCTTGCGCGCCGACGGGTCGGCAAACACCCGCTTGCGCATCCGTGGCCGATCTAGCCGGCCGTGCGAATCCAGTGCCTCGAGGCCGAACGCATCCACGATCGCCTGCAGCCCATCGCTACCCGGCTCCACCACCACTCGCGAGGCCTGATCGGCGTCATACACGTGCACGCCATGCGCCCTGAAGTACCCCTCCACCGCGCTCTTGCCGGCAGCGATGCCGCCGGTCAGGGCCACCGTAAACGGCTTGCCCTTGCTCATCGCATGCCGGTGAAGCTCATGTACGCGTGCCACAACTGCTCACCCGCGACGAACCATACCCAGCCCGCCATGGCGATGAACGGCCCAAACGGCATCGGCACCTCCCGCCCATGCTTGCGCAAGGCGATCAACGTGCCGCCGACGAGTGCGCCGATGAGGGACGACAGAAGAATGGTAGGCAGCAACGACATCGGCCCCATCCAGGCGCCGAGTGCCGCGAGCAGTTTGAAATCCCCAAAGCCCATGCCTTCCTTGCCAGTAAGCAGTTTGAACAGCCAGTACACGCTCCACAGACTGAGGTAGCCAATGGCGGCGCCGAGAATGGCGGCGGGCGGGGCGACGAACATGTGGATCAGGCTCAACAGCAGCCCGGCCCAGAGCAAGGGCAGGGTGATCTGGTCCGGCAGCAGTTGCGTGCGGAAGTCGATGCCGGACAGCGCCATCAGTGCCCAGGTAAGGAACAGCCCCGCGAGGCCGGTCCACGTCGGGCCGAATTTCCAGATGACGAGCGCGCTGAGGATGCCGGTCAGCAGCTCGACCAGTGGGTATTGGATGGAAATTGGGGCTTTGCAGTAGCGGCAGCGGCCGCGGAGCATGAGCCAGCCGAACAGCGGGATGTTGTCGTGGGCAGCCAGCGGATGCTTACAGTGCGGGCAGTGTGAGCCTTCGCGCACGATGCCTGGCGGGAGGGATTCCCCCTCCGGCAATTCCAGCCCCAGCACGTCATGCGCTTCCCGCCGCCAGGCAGCCTCCAGCCGCGCCGGCAATCGCAGAATCACCACATTGAGAAAGCTGCCTACAAGTAGACCCAGCACGCCTGCGATAGCGATCCAGACTGTCAGCGGCAAATCGGGCATGCAGGAACCGTAGGTATGAAAACGCGCCACATTATCGCCGCTGGGCGGTGATGATGTGGCGCGTGGGTGTTGGAGTGGCGGTTAGAACGTGCCGGCGAGTTTGAAGATGGGGAGGTAGAGCGCGATAACGATGCCGCCCACCACCGTACCCAAGATCACCATCATCAGCGGTTCCAGCAAGGAAGCAAGCGAGTCGACCGCGTTACTGACTTCCTCTTCGTAGAACTCAGCACATTTAAAAAGCATGGAATCCAGCGCACCGGACTCCTCACCAATGGCGACCATCTGCACCACCATGTTCGGGAAGAGCCCAGTCTGGCGCATGGATAGCTGCAGCTGGTGGCCTACGGCGATGTCATCACGCATTTGATGGACCGCTTCAGAGTAGACAACGCTACCGGTGGCTCCGGCTACCGCGTCCATGGCTTCCACCAGAGGCACGCCGGCACGGAACGTCACGCCCAAAGTACGAGAGAATCGTGCAATAGCCGATTGGCGAAGAATGTTTCCCATGACCGGGAGCTTGAGCGATAGGCGATCGAGGAAATGGGCAAATTTCACCGAGCGCTTCTTGGCCATGATCAGCGCCACAATGCCGCCGACAGCGCCGAAGATCACGATGTACCAGTAGTCCTGCATGAATGCCGACATCGTCACAAGAAGTTGCGTAGGTGCTGGCAACTCTGCGCCGGCGTCCTTAAAGGTCTTGGCAAAAACAGGTACCACGAACAGCAACATGATCATGATCACAGCCACGGCGACTACCATGACCATGATGGGGTAGAACAGCGCCTTCTTGATCTTGCCCTTGATCGCCTCGGTTTTTTCCTTGTAGGTGGCGACAGTGTCGAGAATCGTATCGAGCACACCGGCCGCTTCACCAGCGCGTACCAGATTGCGGTAAAGCTCGTCGAATTGCACCGGATATTGACCGAGCGCTTCATTGAGCGTCGAGCCGCCCTCGATGCTCTGCTTGACATCCGTCAGCATGGCCTTGAAGCGAGGGTTCTTCTGACCATCCGCAATGATGTCGAACGACTGCACCATCGGCACGCCGGACGCCATCATGGTGGCAATCTGGCGGCTGAAGATCGCAACATCGCGCGGCTTAACCGCACTGCCTGAACCGCCGAACAAAGGCTTGGCGCGTTCCTTGACCGTCTGGGGATTCATGCCCTGCCGCCGCAACTCGGCCTTGACCAGCGAAGCATTCTTCGCCGGCATCGAACCCTTCATGCGCTTGCCGCGCTTGTCCAGCGCCACCCACTCGTAGGTGGGCATCTGCGAAACCTGCGCGCGCTGCGCGCCCTGTTGCCGGGTGTTTTTAGCGGCGGCGGTAACCGTGGCCATTGTGTCCAATCCCCCAATAATCAGATCCGCACCGGCGCACCAGGCGGCGGGCAAGCAAGATAATCACCAGCTTACGTCACTTTGGTGACCCATTTCGTGGCGCCCCGCGCAAGTCTGGTATGAAACCGGTCGCGATCCTGGATCAATCCTTGGTCACGCGGTCGATTTCCGCAAGGCTGGTTACTCCCGCCTTCGCCTTTAGCAACGCTGACCTGCGCAGATCATTGATGCCAATCCTTTGAGCCACCTGGGCGATCTGCAGGGCATTCCCCCCCTCCAGCACGATCTTTTGAATCTCCTCCACCATTGGCATCACCTGATAGATACCTACGCGCCCCTTGTAGCCCTCGTTGCAATCCGGGCAGCCTACGGCATCGTAAAGTTCCATGCCTTCATCAAGGTCCTGCTGGGTAAAGCCTGCAGCCAGCAAAGCCTGCGGAGGCAGCTCGATCCGCTTCTTGCAGCTATGCAGGCGTCGTGCCAAACGCTGGGCGATCACCAGGGTGACCGAGGAGGTGATGCTGTAGGGCGGAATGCCCATGTTCATCAGGCGGGAAATGGTCTGTGGTGCGTCGTTGGTATGCAGGGTGGACAGCACCATATGGCCGGTCTGGGCAGCCTTGATGGCGATTTCCGCCGTTTCCAGGTCGCGGATTTCGCCGACCATGATCACATCCGGGTCCTGGCGCAGAAAGGAGCGCAGTGCGGCGGCAAAGGTCATGCCGCGCTTGACGTTCTGTTGCACCTGATTGATGCCTTCCACGCGGATTTCGACTGGATCTTCCACAGTGGAGATATTGCGTTCCGCCGTGTTGAGGATGTTCAGCGCCGTGTACAGCGAAACCGTCTTACCCGAACCGGTTGGGCCAGTGACCAGCACCATCCCGTACGGCTTGTGGATGGCGTCCAGGTAGAGCTTTTTCTGCGCATTTTCATAGCCGAGCTTGTCGATACCCAACTTGGCCGAGGAACTGTCGAGAATACGCAACACAATCTTCTCGCCGAACAGGGTCGGTAGCGTGCTGACGCGGAAGTCCATGGCGTGGCTTTTGGACAGGTTGAGCTTGATACGGCCGTCCTGCGGCACGCGGCGCTCGGCGATATCCAGACCAGCCATCACCTTCAGGCGCGAGGAGATACGGTTTGCCAGCTTTTGAGGCGGGCTGGCCACGGCACGCAACATGCCGTCCATACGCAGACGGACGCGGTACTGATTCTCGTAGGGTTCAAAGTGGATATCTGACGCCCCGCGACGAATGGCGTCCACCAGAATCTTGTTGACGAACTTCACCACGGGGGCATCGTCACCACCAGTGGCGTCGATCCCGCTGCTGCTGGATTCCCCGTCTTCGTCCACTGACTCCAGTGCTAGGTCTTCTAGGTCGCCCCCACCCAAATCGGGCGTTACGTTGTTGAGCGTGCTAACGGCCGTATCGATGGCGCGGCTAAGTTGCGCTCGTTCGACCAGGACGGGTTCCACCATGCAATTGGAGTGGAACTTAATCTCATCCAGGGCATGGAGCTGCATGGGGTCGGCGATACCCACGAATAGGCGTTTGCCACGCTTCATGAGGGGCAGGGCCTGATGCTTGGTCATCAGCTCCTGACTGATCAGGCTCGTAGGCATGCTGGCCGGAGAAAGCGCCGTGACGTCGAAGATCGGCATACCGAACTCTGCCGAGGCAATCTGCGTCAGGCGGCTGTTGTCGACCAACCCTTGGTCCAACAGCCAGCCGGTTAGCGTTTTTTTCTGCTGACTGGAATCAGTTACTGCCTTGCGGACGTCGGCCTCGGGTAACAAACCCTCGGAAACAAGCCGGCGGGCGAGTCCAGATAGGCCAAATGCAGTGGGCTGCGGCTGCGATGACATGAGAAACCTACCTAAATCCCCTGAATGGCCTCGAATTTAGCGCACATTGAGGCGGCAGGCTATCTACTGTCGCCTCCTTTATCGGGAGGGGCTTGCTCTTTCCAGATAGTCAAGGCCCTATTACAAGATTGGCAGCAGCTACGCTATCCCAAAATACGAAAATGCTCAGTGTGGGAGCAACTTGGCAGCGCTACCTAATACATCACGCTATGATTCACCGATCTACGGGGAAGTCTACAGTTTGAACACGCTCAGCATCATCCTGCCCGCCAAAAACGAGGCGCCTGCACTCACAAAGCTTTTGCCGCGTCTCCGCGCTCTTCAACCAATGGCAGAGATCGTCGTAGTGGACGATGGGTCCACAGATGATACCCGGAACATCTGCGCTCAAAACGGAGTGAAATGCTTATCGTCGCCCTATTCAATGGGTAACGGCGCCGCAGTTAAGCGAGGTGCGAGAGCGGCGACCGGAGAGATTCTGGTTTTTATGGATGCGGATGGGCAACATGATCCGGAGGATGTGGCTCGACTTGTTGATAAGCTGGAGAAGGGATACGACATGGTGGTGGGTGCTCGTGACTGGGGTAGTCAGGCGGGTATGGGGCGGGGGCTTGCGAATACGTTTTACAATTGGCTCGCGACGCGTATGACTGGTCATGCGGTTGCCGATCTTACTTCTGGACTTCGTGCCGTACGAGCTGATCGATTTCGAGAATTTCTGTATTTGCTGCCGAACGGTTTTTCTTACCCCACAACTAGCACCATGGCCTTTTTCCGCAGTGCTTATCCTGTGGCCTATTTGCCGATCAAGGCTGCGCAGCGGATAGGTAGAAGTCACATCCGCCCCTTGCGAGACGGTGTGCGCTTTTTGCTAATTATTTTCAAGATCGCAACTCTATATTCGCCCCTAAAACTATTCGTGCCAGCGAGCGGGCTGTTCTTTTTGCTGGGTTGCATGAATTATGCCTGGACGTACCTGCATGACGGTCGACTCACTAATGGCAGCACTCTGCTGTGGAGTGCCGCGGTGATCGTGTTCCTGATCGGGCTGGTGTCGGAGCAGATAACATCCCTGACCTACCGACAGAATCAGCATTGATTACACGTTCAACATCGTTCGACCGAATAAGGGTAACCCAACCATGGGATCTCCAACCAAGCGTGCATTGATCACTGGTGTTACTGGCCAAGATGGTGCCTACCTGGCCGAATTTCTGCTCGATCGCGGATACGAGGTCCATGGCATCAAGAGACGCGCTTCGTCGTTCAACACCAAGCGAATCGATCATTTGTATCGTGATCCGCACGATCCGGGGGTGCGCTTCTTTCTGCACCATGGCGATGTCACGGATTCCTCGAGCCTGATTCGCATCATGCAGCAGGTGCAGCCGGACGAGGTCTACAACCTTGCGGCGCAAAGTCATGTGGCGGTGTCATTCGAACAGCCGGAGTACACAGCGGATACCAACGCGCTTGGCACATTGCGTCTGCTGGAAGCCATTCGCATTCTCGGACTGCAGCAGCGCACGCGCTTCTACCAGGCGTCGACCTCTGAGATGTACGGGTTGGTGCAGGAAACCCCGCAGCGCGAAAGCACGCCGTTTCATCCGCGCTCACCTTATGCGGTGGCGAAGTTGTATGCGTATTGGATCACCGTTAACTATCGCGTGGCGCATGGCATCCATGCGAGCAATGGCATCTTGTTCAATCACGAATCTCCGGTACGCGGCGAAAATTTCGTTACTCGCAAGATCACTCGCGGTCTCGCGCGCATCAAACTGGGACTGCAGTCGTGCCTGTACTTAGGAAACCTGGATGCAAAGCGCGATTGGGGACATGCGCGCGACTACGTCGTCGCGCAATGGCTGATCCTTCAGCAGGGTAAGCCGGATGACTATGTGATTGCCTCGGGCCACCAGCACAGCGTGCGTGAGTTCGTCGATGCGGTCGCCCGAGAGATGGAGATCGATCTCACCTGGCGAGGCAGCGGCCTGGACGAACAGGGTGTGGATGGCGAAGGACGGGTGATTGTCGCTGTCGATCCGCGTTATTTCCGCCCGGCCGAGGTCGATACGTTGCTGGGCGATGCGAGCAAAGCGAAGCGAGAGCTGAGTTGGGAGCCGAAGACCAGCTTCAACGAACTCGTGCAGGAAATGGCGCAGACGGATCTGCATGCCGCACAACGTGATGCGCTGATCAAACGGCACGGCTACCGCGCCGACGACTTCAACGAGTAATAGCATGCGGTTGGCGCGGAATATGGCAGTTGCGATGGCCAATTCGGTCGTCCTTGTGCTGATCAATCTCATCGCGTTGCCGTTTTATCTCCGCTTCCTGGGGATGGAGGCGTATGGTCTCATTGGGTTTTATGCGACGCTGCAAACTGTGTTGCAGGTACTCGACCTTGGCCTCGCGCCAACGCTAAGTCGTGAGATCGCACACGATGCGGAAACAGGGCGGCAGCGACGTTCAGCCTCATTGCTGCGTACGCTTGAGGTCGTGTACCTAGCCGTTGCGATCGTAATCGCAATACTCGTTTTGCTTGCTGCGCC
Organism: Saccharimonadales bacterium (SeqCode); assembly: GCA_035278105.1. Taxonomy (GTDB): domain Bacteria; phylum Patescibacteriota; class Saccharimonadia; order Saccharimonadales; family UBA4665; genus PMNU01. The sequence goes on along the minus strand of DATEJI010000134.1, from coordinate 29,384 downwards.
GTGGATCGGCGACTATTGGTTGCAGGCGAAAACGCTGCCGACGGAAACCGTTACGGAGGCTGTGATGCTGATGGGCACCAACCTCGCATGTCGCTGGCCAATCAGTCTCTACCAAGGCGGGCTCATCGGCGCGCATCGCCTCGCGCATTCGTCAGCGACGAGTATTGTGATCAACGTCTGCGCTGCGGTCACCACCATTGCCGTACTTGCATGGGCCATGCGTAGTATCCAGGTGTTCTTTGTGGTGCAGGCGGTGTTCGGCTTGTTGCAAGTTATTGTGCTGCGTGTGCTCGTGCGGAGCGCGTTGGGTGAGGACGATGCGCCCTACGATTTCGGTGACCTAAAGCGAGTGTGGCATTTCTCGGCATGGGCAGGTGGCGTCGCAATTGCCGGCTTGCTACTGTCTCAGTTCGATAAGGTTGTGTTGAGCCGCATCGTTTCGCTTGAGTCCTTCGCGCATTACATGTTGGCCACATTGCTTGTCAGCGGCCTGCAGATTCTTACGAGGCCGGCGTTCAATACGCTCTATCCGAAGTTCTCTGCGCTGATCGCTCGTGGTGATACGGCATCGCTCGAGTACCTTTACGATTCGGCGACGAAGTTGTTCGCGACGGCGTTGTTCGCTCTCGCATTTGGTGTGGTGTTTCAGACAGGGCCGCTAGTAACGTTATGGCTTGGCAATGCCAAAGTTGCGGCGGATGTCGCTCCTGTTGCTGCATGGCTTGCAATCGGTTCGGCCCTCAATGGCATCATGTACTTTCCATACAGCCTGCAACTCGCTGCCGGGCAGCCGAAATTGGCATTCGCCACGGCATTCGGCATGCTGATCGCCATAATTCCGGCTGTGCTCCTATTAGCCGCACGGCTAGGAATCTTGGGCGGTGCGCTAGGTTGGGCCTTGGTCAATTTGCTCTACGCAGTCGCTGGAACCTGGCTTACTGGTCGGAAAGTGATGGTGTTTGCGGGGTGGCCCTGGCTACTACGCAACGTGGCGGTTCCCGCCCTGGCGACGCTCATTCCGGCATTGATTGGTGCGTGGATATGCCGCATGCTCGCCGTCGGGCCGTGGGCAGCATTGGGGACTGGCAGCATTGCTGCGCTGATTGGTATCGCGTTGGGTGTCGCGGGCAGTTTCGCGCCCAGCGAGTTCAGGCGCGTGTTGGCCATGGCATTCGGCCGCCCGACATCAGCGCAATAAATGCAGTGGGGTGAGGGATGCTGAGCAGAGTCATCGACTATCTGATAAGTCACAAAGACAGACAGCGCATTGCGATTGCGCTGGCGAAAGGCAACGCATCGCGCGCAGCCCGTCGAGTCGATCTGCGACGTCCGTCGACCTGGGAGTTTTCCGGCTTTAGCCAGAACGGCGAAGATGGGATTATCGATGTGTTGCTTAGCCAGCTGAAGCATTCCAATCGCTATGTTGTCGAGATTGGTGCCGCTGAGGGGACGGAAAACAACAGTAGCTGGCTGCTGACCACCGCTGGTTACGAGGGGTTGATGATCGAAGGCGATCCGCGTCAGTCAGCACGCGCGCGCCGTAGCGTTGGGTGCTATGCCATCGGGAGCCAATTCGTATCGATGTTTGTCACGCTGGGGACGGTGGATGCGATCCTGGAAAAGGTCGTATTTTGCGATCCCGACGTGTTCTCGCTCGACATTGATGGCAACGACTGGCATATCGCAAATGCACTGTTTGCGCAGGAGTTTCGGCCAAAAATCGTATCGGTGGAATACAATTCGGCATTCGGGCCGGAGCGCAGCGTAACGTCGAAGTACCGCGATGATTTTCGCCGTTCGACAGCACATCCATCGAAGTTGTATTACGGCGTTTCGCTTGCAGCGTGGAAGACTTTTTTTGATAAACGAGGCTACCAGTTCGTTACCATCGACTCCAACGGCGTCAACGCCTTCTTCGTGGACGGCTTGCTTTTAGACGACGCGTTCATGGCCGGTCTGCAGCCGCGGCACGATTTCATCGAAAACCGTTACCAGTTGCGAGCCTATGGCTGCGATCACGTGGGCCAGTTTGCAATGATGGCGAACCAGCCACTTGAGCAAGTGTGATGCAACTACGGCTTTCCATCTGCATCTCGACTCTAAATCGTGGCGCTTTCATTGGCGAAACGCTCGACACGATCGTCCCGCAGTTGCGCGATGACGTCGAACTGCTCGTTGTCGATGGCGCGTCGAAGGACAACACGGCTGGAGTCGTGGAGCGGTACGTGACAGCCGACCCTCGCGTGCGCTACATCCGCCTGCCAGTAAACTCGGGTGTCGACCAGGATTACGACATTGCTGTGTCCCACGCGCGCGGCGAGTACTGCTGGTTGATGACCGATGATGACCTGCTGAAGCCTGGAGCCATCGATCGTGTGATGGCGGCGTTGGACGGCAACGCTGAACTCGTCATCGTCAATACGGAGGTACGTACGGTCGACTTCGGTGGCACTCTGCGCAGTTCGTTGGTGGCCACCGATGTGAGCTTGGAGTACGAGCCGGAAGACGCCGATCGCTTGCTCATCGATACGGCAATCGCATTGAGCTTCATCGGATGCGTGGTGATCAGACGCAACTTCTGGCTTGCTCGAGACCGCGCCGCCTACTATGGCTCTCTGTTTATTCATGTCGGCGTGATCTTCCAGTCACAGACGCCACGTACACACGTCGTTGCCGAACCGCTAATCACGATCCGCTACGGCAATGCGATGTGGACCCCCCGCGGCTTCGAGATCTGGATGTTCAAGTGGCCGTCGCTGGTGTGGTCGTTCAGTGGCGTCTCGGAACGAGCGAAGGCATGCATCTCCGCCCGTGAACCGTGGCGGCAGCTTCGCAAGCTCTGGCTCTATCGAAGTATCGGTGGCTATGGGTATGCCGAATACGATCGCTATCTAGTTAAGTGTTCCATGCAGGGATACAAGCGGCTACTCGCACGCGCTATCGCGATGGTTCCACTTAGGCTGGCGAATGCGATGTCGAGTCTGTATTGCGGAGTATTCGCACGCCACGCACGTATGAATATCTACGACCTGTCACGTAGTCCATACGCTTCGTTCATCTCGCGTGCGGTTGCGCGGTCAGCAGGTTACTGATGAGTACAGCTCTCGTCACTGGTGTCAGCGGTCAGGATGGCAGCTACCTTACCGAACAGTTGCGTGAGAGTGGGTATCACGTCGTCGGTCTTTTGCGCAAAGGGCGCGCACCCCGTGTGGTGCTCGATAGTATCGAGTACGCTGAGTGGGATTTTATGGATGTTGGCGCGCTGACTGCACTGTTGCGAAAGCTGCAGCCAAGTGAGTTCTATAATCTCGCGGCTTTCTCTACCGGTGCCGGTATGTACGACGATCCGGCGGCGATCGGGGAACTCAACGGTATCGTCGTCGCACGCATGCTGCAGGCGGTCCTTGATGCCGACGTTACTATTCGCTTCTGCCAAGCGTCGAGCAGCGAGATGTTCGGCGATCCCGTGACTTCGCCACAGGACGAACTCACACCGTTCCGGCCATGCAGCCCCTACGCTGCGGCTAAGCTTTTCGCACACGTCGTCGTACAAGGGTATCGCGCGCGGCATGGCGTATTCGCGTGCTCCGCAATCCTCTACAACCATGAGAGTCCGCGCCGTGGGCGCGCTTTTGTGACCCGCAAGATCGCGGACGCAGTGGCTCGCATCCAGGCGGGGGTCGATCATGAGTTGCAATTGGGAAACCTAGAGGCGAAGCGTGATTGGGGGTATGCCCCAGACTATGTTCGCGCGCTGCGCATGATGCTGGCCCACCAGGATGCTGATGACTATGTGGTGGCTACTGGCCAGTTGCATTCAGTGCGCGAGTTCTGCGAACTGGCGTTTTCGCATGCCGGCCTCGATTATCGCGATTGGGTGAGGGAAGACGCTGTGGACCCGCGGCAGGATCGCCGTGGTCCGATCGTCGGTGATGCTACAAAGGTGCGGCGGGTCTTGGGTTGGCGACCTTCGACGGATTTCGAGGCGCTTGCACGCCTGATGGTTGACGCATCGATTGCGTCGCTTGCTAACAAAGGTTTGATGTCATGACACAGCCGCTCAATCGCTGCCGCATCTGCGGCAATACGCATCTCACACAAGTTCTCGATCTCGGTGAGCAAATGCTGACTGGCGTGTTCCCACGTACCCGGGATGCGCAAATCACGACAGGGCCGTTGCGATTGGTGAAATGCACGGCCGATGATGGTTGTGGTCTTCTCCAGCTCGCGCATTCCTACGACCTAGGTGAGATGTACGGCGACAATTACGGGTATCGCTCCAGCCTCAATGCGAGCATGGTGAGGCATCTGAACGCGAAGGTTGCGCGCATATGCGAGTTTATCGCGCTACGACCAGGTGATCTCGTCGTTGATGTGGGATCCAACGATGGCACGACCCTTGGGGCGTACTCCGAATCAATCGGAGCAGACCTGCTGGGAATTGATCCGACTGCCGCGAAGTTTCGCCAGTACTACAAGCCGCACATTGATCTGTGCGCGGACTTCTTCAACGCTGCCATGCTGCGAAAGGTGCGCCCGGGTAAGCAGGTACGTGTGCTGACTTCATTCTCGATGTTTTACGACCTCGAAGCACCGATGGTTTTCATGCAGGATGTCCACGACGTACTGGCTGACGACGGTGTGTGGGTGTTCGAGCAGAGCTATATGCCAGCGATGCTGGATGCGTTGTCCTATGACACGGTATGCCATGAACATCTTGAGTATTACGCGCTGAAACAGGTGAAGTGGATGACCGATCGCATCGGCTTCACGATCATTGACGTCGAGTTCAATGATGTCAACGGCGGTAGTTTCTCGGTAATGGTCTGCAAATCAGTTTCAGACATGTCAGAAAGTCCGGAAGTTACGCGCGTTCTCGCTGATGAGCAGGCGCGCGGTCTGGACACGCTCACGCCTTTCGATGACTTCGCAAGTAGTACGGCGCAGTCGCGCAAAGGCTTGCGGGACTTTTTCGCGCAGGCGAAGGCTGAGGGGAAAACCGTCGCCGCGCTGGGTGCTTCCACCAAAGGCAACGTATTGCTTCAGTATTGTGACCTTACTAGTCAAGATATTGCCGAGGTTGGTGAGGTGAATCCCGACAAGTTTGGCGCGATGACACCGGGTACGTGGCTGCCGATCCATCCCGAAGCAGACGTGCTTGCGCACAGCTACGATTATTACCTCGTACTGCCGTGGCACTTTCGCCGCCACTTCCTTACCAATCCGGCTTATTCGGGAAAAACGCTGGTATTCCCGCTGCCGATGCTGCAGTCGGTGCACATTGAGGATGTGCTCGTTTGATACAGCAGACATCAGCTCAAGGCGCCATGCCGCGCGCTCGCGCGATTGCATTCTATCTTCCTCAGTTCCATCCGATTCCAGAGAATGACGCGTGGTGGGGAACAGGTTTTACGGAGTGGACGAATGTGGTCACCGGCAGACCCAGGTTCAATGGACATGGCCAGCCGCATTTGCCTGCAGATCTTGGCTTCTACGATCTCCGCGTCGCCGAAACGAGGCAGCAGCAGGCCGATATGGCGCGCAAGGCGGGCATCGAGGCATTCTGCTATTACCACTACTGGTTCAAGGGGCGGCGATTACTAAATCGTCCGCTTGACGAAGTTCTCGCCTCGGGCAAACCCGACTTTCCGTTCTGCCTTTGCTGGGCGAACCAGACGTGGTCACGCGCCTGGAGCGGGCGTGAACATGATGTGCTGGTCCGCCAGGATTACGACAATGCCGACAATGTGGCGCATATCGCGTGGCTCTGTGATGTGTTTGCCGACCAGCGCTACCTGCGCGTCGAGGGACGCCCATTGTTAGCTATCTATCTGCCGGAAGACATTCCGGACGTGTCGAGTGTGTTGCGACAATGGCGCCACGTTTGCATGGAGAGGATCGGGGTGGAACCATGGATCTGTGGTGTGCGTACGGGTTTTTCATCGCTGGATACACCTGGGATCCTTGCGCTCGGTTTTGACGGCGTTATCGAGTTCGAACCCAACCGCAGGCACTTTCCCAGAGCAAAGAATATTACCGGACACGCAGTCTCACTGTTGCAGCGTTTATTGCCGGCGGCTTGGTACGATGCCATGCGTCATAGCCGTTGGTTGGGCAAGCGCAATCTCAACACGGTTGTGGATTACACCGCGTACGTTGATCGCTCGATCGCACGGCCGTCACTTGATGACACGACGTATCCGGTGGTTTTTCCCAGCTGGGACAATACCGTGCGTCGCGCATCGGCGACAGTTATCGAGAACCACGACGCGGCGCAGTACAAGCGATGGCTAAGTGATGCGGTATCGCGCGTTATGTCGCGTGCACCGGATCAACGTCTCGTCTTTCTCAATGCGTGGAATGAATGGGCGGAAGGCTGCCACCTCGAGCCGGATCAGCGGCACGGTCACGCCTTCCTCGATGCGACTGCGGACGCACTCGGCCTGTACAAGGTGATGCCATGACTAGAAACACCGTCGTCGATGTCTATGCGCATGCCAATCCGTTCTTCGTCCGCGCTGTGCGCGCGCATCCGGGGCAGGCAGAGGTGCTAGATGTCGGCTGCTGGAATGGTACCCTCGGTCGCTTACTCATACGCGAAAGCAATGTGATCATCGACGGCATCGAACGTGATGCGACGCAGGCGAGTGTCGCGCGTGCCGTAGGCTATCGTCGTGTAGATGTCGCCGACCTGGATCGTGGTGTGCCTGCGGCGGACGGGCGCACGTACGACTTTCTGCTGTTCGGCGACGTACTAGAGCACCTTATTCAACCTGAGCGGGCTCTTGCCGAACTCGTGACGCGCCTCAAGCCTGGCGGTCGCGCTATCTTGTCCCTGCCTAACATCGCCTTCGCCACCAACCGGCTGACGCACCTGCTAGGGCGCTGGGACTACAAGGACTACGGCATTCTCGACCGCACACATCTGCGTTTCTTCACTAAAAGCTCGATGGTGGCGCTGGTCGAAGGCGCAGGCCTGCGAGTAGTCCGCATTGACGGGTACGTTGGCCTGCATCGATATCCTTGGATCGTGCGAGAGCCGTTGCGTTGGCTGGGGCGCGTTTGGCCGAGCCTGTTTGCAATCCAGATCGTGCTTGAGGTTGCACCCACCACGTTACTTCAGTCTTCGTTTGGTGGAGGTTGATCCCACATGTCCGTAGTGGCCTATTTTAAACGACAAGTCAACAAGTCCGTGCCGCTGCGGCGTGCGTACCACTGGTTACGCTGGAGATGGCATGTATTGCGCGACAACTGGGGTGCGCTCGTCTGGACCAGGACCAGGGAGACGGTCACCCCGTTAGGCTTCAAGCTCACAGCAGGTCTACATCCTGCATATGATCGAATGCGCAATGGCACATTCGAGCCTAGTGAGACTGCGTTGATTTCATCTCTCTTGCAACGGGTTGACCGGTTCATTGACGTAGGGGCGAATCTTGGTTACTACACTTGTCTCGCGTTGCAGAGAGGGTGCGGTGTCATCGCGATTGAGCCGCAGCCTCGCAACCTTCGCAGCTTGTACCAAAATCTGCTTAGCAACAGCTGGGAGCGTAGGGCTGAAGTTTTTCCAGTAGCGCTTGCTGCGGAGCCTGGTTTGCTCACGCTTTACGGTGCATCAGGTCCGTCGGCGTCCCTTCTCCAGAATTGGGCAGGCTATTCCTCAAGGCACCGGCAGATAGTGGCCGTATCAACGCTCGATCACCTACTCGCTGGACGCTTTCACGGAGAACGTCTGCTCGTGAAAATCGATGTAGAAGGTGCTGAACTTGGGGTGTTGCAAGGTGCTCAAGCGACACTTCTCCGCGAGAAGCGACCGGTCTGGCTGCTTGAGGTGTGTCTGCATGAGTTCCATCCGGATGGATTCAATCCGGATTTTCTCAGGGTCTTCCAGCAGTTTTTTGACAATGGTTATGAGGCTTGGACTGCCGAAGCGCATCCACAACCTGTCACTCATGAACGCGTGGAGGGATGGTGGGCGGCTCGCCGCACAGACTCGGGAACGTTCAATTATATTTTCGCTGAGCCTGGCCTGATCACAGGACTTAGTGCACCTTAGGCACACCGTAACGCACCAGCATCGCGACCTTTCGCAACTGCCATCGCACGGTAGAGAACCAATCCGCGACCGAAATCGTACGAGTGGCTTGCACTTCAGCGCGACGCGCGCGAAGACTTGCCCACTCGCGGAACGGAGTCATGACGGCCGGTCCGTAGACATCGCGAATAAGAGTTGCATCGCCACGCAGCATCGACAGCATCAAGGCTTCGAGCACAAGCGCAACCAGATGGACGCAGAGCAATGGCCACATCAGCGGGCCGGGCGTAAGAATCATCAGTGAGCGTGTCTTGTTGCGCTCGCTGAGGCGACGGCGCCTCAGTGAGGTATTGATGCCGCGCTCTGCACGATTTCCCCCAAATGTCATGCCTTGGCGGTGCCGGTAGCCATTTGTTGTCAAGGTTCCGACGGCTACCCCGCGTAATCTGGCAAGGCCACATAAATACAGATCCTCCGCGATGGACTCGAACCACTCGGGTAGCCCTCCAAGGTCATGCCAGACCGCGCGTGGCAGGAACATGCAGGCGCCAATTACGTAAGCGACCAGGTTCCGCTTCGGATCCAGATTGGGGATCGGATTGCAGAAAGGATCCAGCAGGCAGCCGCGATCAACGAGGGTGCCGCTTTCCCAGTCGTATTGCGGCAAGGTCAGGATGCTGGGGCGGTCGGAAGCTTGTGCTGCGTGGATCAGGCTTTCGAGCGCGCCGGGATAAAGGGCTGCGTCGTTGTTCAGTAGAAGGATGTATTCGCCTCTGGCATGAGCAACCATTCGATTATTGCTGATGCAGAAGCCTGCATTTTCCGCGCTGACCAGCAATTCGATCTGTGGATAGCGCTCCCTTAGCAGGGATACCGAGTCGTCAGTCGAGGCATCGTCGTGCACGATAACTTCTATATCGGAGACGGTACTTTGAGCAAACACGGATTCAAGGCAATCGGCCAGCATGGCCGCGCCATTGTAGTTCGCAATGCAAACGGAACAGATTGGCGTCGATGGACGGTTCAATGCTGGATGGTGTTGAACCAGTCCCATGTCTTTCTCAAGCCTTCAAGCAGCGAGGTTTTGGGTGTCCAGCCATAGTGCAGCCGTGCTGCATCGGAATCCATCACAATGTAGTCGGCATCCAGTGCCCGACTGAGAGTGTAGCTACGTACTAAAGGCTTTTGGGCCACAGCTTCAATAGCGTGGAACAGCTCGTTGAGGCTGGCACCGGTGCCGCTGGATGCATTGAATATCCGCATACCGGGCTGCATCGGGTTTCGGATCACTTCGACGCAAAGCTCAATAAAGTCGTCGATATAGAGATAGTCGCGCACATTGGACCCGTTGCCCCAGACCGATAGTGATTCCTCACGAAGAATTTTTCCAAAGCAGGTCGGAACTATGCCGAAGCCAGCCTTCTCCATCTGCCCCGGGCCATAAAGGTTTGATGGTCGGAGCACGGTGGCATGTCCGTTGTACTGACGGCTCCACGCGCTTATGAAGTATTCGGCAGCAACTTTGGCTGCCCCATGATAAGAGCGAGGTTGTACGACGCCAGCCTCTGTGGCCGGTTCTTCCGTATTTACGGTATACAAGCTACCGCCCGATGAAAGATAAAGTAAATTCACTTCAGGCTTTCGCTGCAATGCCTGCAACAGAGTCAAAAGCGGCAGAAGATTATTCTGCAATTCTTCTACAGGCTTGCCGGCAGACGTGCCAGGAGAGGAACGTGATGCCAGATATACGATGGTGCGCGTATGCTCCAGCAACGGGGTGATCTGGTCCGGCTCGGTGAAATCTGCTACGACGAGTTCTGCACTTGCCAAATCGTTGTGAAACGGTCGTCGACTGACTGCAATAGGATGTTCACCGTGCGCCAGCAGCGACGATGTGAGGCGACGCCCAACGAATCCATCAGCACCTAATACTAAAATTCGATCATCCATGCACGGTCGCCTTGAGCAGAGTGCTATAGATGCGTATGTAGCGTTGCGCGCAATCGTCCCACGTTCCGAATTCGGATGCAGCTTTCAAGCGTGCCGCCTCGCCAAAACGATGGTTGAGTTCACCGTCTTCCAAATGTTTCACGGCCTGCTGATAGCTTTCGATTGAATCGCACAACAACCCGGTACGCCCGGCTTCAACAATCGTGGCATGTGCTGGCATGTCGGATGCAACAATAGGAAGACCAGCAGCCATCGCCTCGAGCATGACCTGTGGACGCCCTTCAGCATGCTTGCTGAGCGTGATCAGGCCGTGTGCGCCTGGAAACCATTCGGTAGCCAGTTGATGTGGAGATGCCGAGCCATGGTAGTGCACCCAATCCGGCACTTCGATCTCTTCCTGCATAGGGCCGAATAGATGTAATTCCCGTTCACTGCCGCGGAAAATATCTTCCGACCACTGGAACAATGGTCCGAGTTTGTCGGCGGTAAGGCGCGTGACGGCAAGCCATCGCTTAGGTTGCTCTGGCGCTAGGCGACGTTCAATGTCATACCAATGCTGATCGATTCCGAACGAGACAGGGATGATGTCAGCCACATCACCAAATGCCTTTTGAAGAGGCTCCTGCATCCAATCGGCATTGGGACAGATCGCTACTTGCCTGCCGCGCATGATTCGACGGAGCAGAAGACGTACCAATGGAAGTTTGAGCAGCTTGAGGTCGTTGCCCAGCGCAGTGATCAAAACGGGCTTGCCGTTGGCCGGGAGGGGGATGGCGCATTGCAGCCAATTGATGTGGTAGATGTCGACATCGGACGATCGACGGTAGGCGCTCCCGATCATGCGCAACAATTTGATCGGTGCCAGCATGGCCTTTACGCCACCTTGGCGGATGAGATGTGAAATTCCCCCGACGGACATAAGCTTGGCAAGCCAGGCGGTTTCACTAGGTGTTGCCGCGAAAGCTGCGGCGGAGGGTAACTCGCCAGGAGGAGCCCAAAGCGTCAAATGAAGATCGCCGGATCGGGTCAGACCGTCTACCAGATGACGTATAAACACACCCCGCCAGTCCGTGGCATCTCTGGGATAGGAAGTGCTGAGAAAAAGGACACGCATAAGTTTTGCGTCCATGGACAAGGCTGAGAAAGGGTGCTTATTGCATGCCTGGCATAGCGCGGAGCTCCGCCAGAGCGCTATCGAGGCGGCCGCCGTAATTCAACGACTCTAGCTGCTTCAAGGCACTCTGTGCATCGCTTTTTTGACCCAGTACAACCAGCATGCGTATCAAGGTGATGCGATAGGCTGGCTCGCTTGGGGCGGCCTTTATGGCGGACGCAGTCATACTCAGGCCCAGTGATCTATCACCTAGTACGCTCCACGCATAGTCGCCATACATGGCCAGAAGGCGTGCGCTTGGCTCCGGGTGCGACAGAGCCGCCAGATAGGCTTGTAACATGTATTTTTGCGATAGTTCGCATTGACCATCGCGTGCACACTGAGTCAATGCCCCAAGCGAGCTTTCATCCTGTACGGTAGGTTTGTGCTTCTGCAGTTTGTCGATCAAGCTATGCCACCAAGCCGGCTTTATAGGCAGATGCATGCGTGCATTCATGAAGATCAGCGCCTGCTCGGGCAAGATCGACGAGTTTGGGAGTACGGCGGCGCGTTCCAGCGGAGCATAAGACAGCCGGGTGAAAGGGGACGATGGGTCATAGCGGGAATAGATGATATAGGCACGCCCAAGCTCATATTGAGCGCGCGGAGAGTTGGGTGCGCGAGCAGCTAGTGTTTCAGCGAGCTCCAGCGGATTGCCCCAGGCTATGGCGGTCATGGCAGTTTCACTACCCCACAGCAGAAGCAGGCCGACCAGCAGGGTGCCTCGCACAAGTGCGAAGTTGGGTTGTACGACTTTGGTAGTCGATGACACCTGAGGGAGCAGAAGTGGAATGAGTGCGAGCATCAGGCCGAAGCTGGCGAAGTAGTTGCGGTGCTCGTAAATCAATTCCAATGGCAGGATTGTTCCTGTCAGCAGATGGCAACCCAGGAACAGCGCTATACCCAGCGCGACCAGCGGGCGCCGCGGGCGAACCCACCAGGTGCCAGCGGCCAGCGTGATGAGGGCCACAATGCTGGTAAATGTGGTCCAAGGATTGAATAGACCGCTCGAAATCTGAAAATCGTCGTTGTAGAACGATAGCGCATGGGGTGTGGGAAGCAGGGTCCAGCCGATGTAGTCGACTACGATGCGCGCCTCGCTGAGCAAACGGGTACGCAGCGTGAAGTCGCGAGTAGACCATACGGCAGGATTCAGTACGCCGGGCAGCAGCCAGGCGAGGCCAGCGATTAATGGCAGTACTAGCACCAATAGAAATAGCACGACCACGCGGATATCCACGTTGCTTCGCGCAATAGGTGTGTCAGTTTTCTGCGTTGCTACAGAACGAAAACCAAGCACTGCCCATTCGATCAGGAGCGCATAGAGCGGCAGCATGGCTGCCGTTTCTTTCGCAAGTATCCCGATCGCGGTCGGCACGGTGATACTGAAAATGCACAGCAGAAAGCCACTTCGTCCCGATGTGGCAGGGCCACTCTGTTGGGCTGTGGTTGTGTTTGCGACGGCGAGCATACGCTGCCGTCCTGCTACATAGCCGATAAGACCTAGCAGCACAAACAGGTTAGCCATACTCTCCATGCGCTGTACGGTGTACAGCACGCCGGTCAGATTGATCGGCAGAAGCATCCAGCTTGCTGCGATGAGGGTGGCGATCCATCTATCGCACTCTTTGCTGGCATCCGGCTTGACTAACGAAAGCAGGGATAGCGCAAGGATATAGACAAGCAGGCCGTTTAGCAGATGAATGACCAGATTGGTCAGTTTCATCCAATAGGGATCAAGTCCGGTGAGCAGATAGTTCGCCGCGAAGGTGAGCGACGAAAGTGGGCGCTTGAATTCGCTTGCCGGCGATGAAAGTGCAGCATTAAGCAACGATGCAAATGACGCATTTGCTGGTTGCACGTCCTTGTTGTCGACAATATTGGGGTTGTCGTCGAAAAAAAAGCTGCCGGATAATCCTGGCCAGTAAACCGCTGTCGTCACCAGGAATCCCAGAATCAGTGGGCCCAAGGGGAACCATCGCCGCAGTGTTTTCGGATTTATCAGGCTCATCGATTGCCCGTTGTTTGCGAAGCAGCATCGTTGCTTAGTGTAGCGCGCAGGCTTGCGAGCTCCTTGGATCCATAGTGTTGGCGCTCCAGCACCCAGGCGTGTATTCGGGGCATGCCGAAGCCTGGTGGGCCAGCTTGCTGCCGAATGGCCGCGTAGTGGTCCAGATGGGCAAGGCCAAGGCGCGGGTAGCCCATGGAGCCAAGCAAGGCAGCCTGGGCCAGGGCGGCGGATTCTCGCGCTTGCAGATTCAATCCATGGTTGAAATCAGCGAGAGCCGCATCGGCGTCACCCTCGATCAACGCAAGGTGACCCTGTAAGTAATAGAGATCCTGCTGGCGGCCCGGATTGACGGCGACATACGGGTTTTCCTGCGCTGCTTTAAGCAGATTTGCGACCAGTTGCAGGTTCAGCGGACGGCATGGCGAATGCTGCGCCTGTTCCATCAGCCCGTCGAACCAGTGCAGCAGCAAATTACCTGTGTCTCTGCTCGTGTGTAGGGCAAGTTTGACTGCGTCAATGGTGCTTGGATCGATGTTGCCAAGCTGGCATTGTGCATTGAACAGGTTCAATGCTAATTGGACCTGATCCGGGTCTTTGGCGAGCAAGCGCTTTAGCCGGATGACTGCAAGTTCCGGATGGCCCGCGGCTCTTTCAACGTTGGCGGCGTTGGCCTGGGCGCGAGGGGAGTCGGGATTAAGGGCGGCCCACAGAATGGCTTGGTCATGGATATTTCCCCATAGCGCCGCGTTGGTGTGGGTCATCAGACCGAGGCTTGCAAGCAGTACCACTGCAAGTACAGGTTTGACTTTTCGCAGCATGGATGGCGAACGTGCTACATAGTCATCACCTGTGTTGTCCGCTTTTATCTTTTGCAGCTGTGGCATCCGAACATCGCATAACCATAGTGCCAGCGGCCAAAACATCAGCATGGCGGGCAAGTAATTGCGGTGCTCGAAATACAGCTCCAGTGGGATTGTGCTGGATTCGATGGACTGGCCAACGAAATAGAACAGGATTGCCGTGGCGATAAGCGGGTGCCGGTGCCGATACTTCCAGGCGCCTGCTATCAACCCCAATATCGCCACCAACGCGGGCAACGTTGTGACAGGCGACCAGAGGGATGTGGATAGCTGGACGTTGTCGTTGAACAAGCCGGGCGTGAAAGGCCTCGGTAGCCACAACAGATTGAGGTATTCCACGAGCACCCGTGGCTCGGTCAGTAAGTGCTGGCCGAGTGTCCAAGGGCGTATGGAGGAAATGCCATGGATAAACCCCTGCCAAGCTTCGAACAGCAGATAGCAAAGAACCAGCAGGGCGGGTATCAAGGCCAGCCAATGCATGGACCGGCGATACAGGTCTCCGGTGGCTCGGATGGCGACCGCGGACGAAGTGCGTAGCAGGCAGTATTCAATGACCAAAGCCAGCGCGGGCAACAAAATACCGTTGGCTTTGCTTAGCGTTCCGAGCAACGTACAACCAAGCAGCCCAGCCAGTAGCCAGGCCATACCGGAAAGTTGCGGCCCACGCTGCAACCTGGTTCGGCCATGCAGCCAAGCAAGCAGGCCAAGCAGCGTAAACGTAGCTGGCAGCATCGCTTCGCGCTGCACGATGTACATGGTGGTAGAGACAAACAGCGGGTGGAGCAGCCAGGACGCTGCACCCAATATCGCGGCCATATCGAGGCGGCGCTGGTCGGCCTGCGGGGAAATCATTCGCCCCAGCTTCTGTAGCAGACAAATCAGCAGTACACCATTGAGCAGGTGCAGTATCAGATTGGTGCGCTTGAACGGCAGGGGATTGGCAGGCCAGTTATGGGCGTCGAGTAGAAAGCTCAGCAGTGTGAGCGGTCGCCCGGTCTGATCCGCGGTGCCAGAGGTGATATAGCGCCAGAACGCAGGCCAGTTGCTTATCGGGCCATCGCTCCCGAGAGAGGGTAGATTGACATAGTCGTCGAATAAAAATCCGCCCCGCAGGCCGGGAAGGTAAACGATGGCCGTTGCTACAAGTAAGCCTGCCAGCAGTAGAAAAAAGGTGAGTACGCGGCTTGGCTTCATGGGCTCTCGAATAAAAAGAAGGGCCGCATCTGCGGCCCCTCTTGCGGTGCGAAGACAGTACTGTAGCGATTAACCGCCGGTGCGGCAGGCCGCGGGCAAGTACTTGGCCGGGACCGTGGTGCTGCCGCTAGCGCACGACCAAGAGATGGTGCCACCGCTACCTACGATAGCCGAAAAAGCAATGACATCGCCCGTGATCGCGGTGTTGGACTGGTTGCCAAACGTCGCTTTAATAACACCGGCGGTGCCCACGGCATCCACACCACTTACATACTTACCAGAGGTGCTTGCTGCGTTGGTGGGCAGGCCTGCAGACGCAGCAGTACTCGGGAATTTTCCGGTGTTCTGGTAAAACTCCGCAAGCGCGGTCTCGGAAGCGCTGGCCAAAACCGCACCTTCGGACACCTGGCTGCGGATCAGGTAGTTCTGGTAGGCCGGAATGGCGATGGCCGCCAGAATGGCGATGATCGCAACCACGATCATCAGTTCGATTAGGGTAAAGCCTTTTTGCACACTCTTCATGATAGTTCCTCTTGGTTAGCTAACCGTGTGATGCCCCCTGAGCTCCAGTCCCTATCCCCCTAGGCGGGATTGGATCCCCATAACGCGGTCGGAACGTACAGGAAGCAGAGACTGCGATGCACCTTGCATGCCACGTTTACGGAAACATGCGCCCCTTGTACATCGCAAGTCTGGCATTGTGTTCTGGGTCACGCAGACGAACAAGCCCGATCCATGAAAAATCTTCGTTACGTCTGAGAGTTAAAAGCGTGTTGAGCGGCGCAGGTTTTAAATTGTCATGAAGTGACGTTTTTTGTCACTTCATGAACGCGTATGCTCAATGTCTACAGACCGAAGGCAGATATCTGTTCGATAACGTGCTGGAAGAGCAGGTCCAATTGATCGCGTCACTTGACGCAATCGCCGAGAAGACCAGTGTCGCACCGCTGATAGCAGTGTTGGCCTGGGGGCCGCTGTATGTGATGGTGATTTGCCCAACTGGCACCACGCTTACACTGGAAACGTACTTACCTGATATGGAGCTGGCCTTCGCTAAGCCGGCAGATTGGTTGCTGGGCGGGAAATAACCGGTTGAAGAGAAAAAGTCCCATTCGGCGGATTTCGCGGATTCCGCCAGCTCCATGCCCTCGCTGACCTGAGCTCTTATGACGTAGTCCTGATAGGCCGGAATGGCAATCGCAGCCAGAATGGCAATAATGGCTACGACAATCATCAGTTCGATCAACGTAAATCCGCTAGCAGTGCGTAGGCGCAGCATGGTTGGAATCCCCCTGGATATAACCCAGTGCGAGGCACGTTCTGTACCAAGCGAGTCAAGGAAGTGTGATCGGCTTTGTCTTTTGGGACACTTGCCGACGATTCTGGCCTGAAAGGCTTTCCATCTGCTTGGGTGGTCAAATAATAGCCAGCGCAGCTAAGCGCTCCCCAAGCCTATCTGCGACAGGCAGGTTGGTGCTCCCAGCAGTGGTATCGAAGCAAGAGGTTTACCCGTTTGTATCTGCTGCAGAGGTAACTTGATCAGGCAATACAATCCGGGCTGCATGCCGGTGATCGCTCATCGAGAGCAGCCTAGCCTTCATGGCCGCCGCTGTGATTTCCCGTTGATTGAGGGTGAGGGACAGCAGAGGACGGGGCTTGCAGTGTTTGGTTGGCGGCTGGATGCGTGCGAAGGTAATCCTTTAGCGCTTCGAATTTCTGACGCTCCTTAACCTGTTTATCCTTCGTAAGCAAGGGAGTGGCCGCATTTTCCACTTGGACGGCTGCGGCTATCTGTCCCTGCATGGCAAGCGCAACGGCAAGTACAAGTTGAGGTTGCGGATCCAGATTGTCCAAGGCCATGGCTGTTCGGGCCACTGCCTCGCCCTGTTTGTAGTGATCCTGCAAAACTTCGACCTGTGCGATGAGCGTAAGGTAAGTGCGAAAATTGGAACGGCTGTTGAGTTCGGGCAGATCTTTGACTTTCTCCAGGAAAAAGGACGCTCGCTGCGGGTTGCCTTCGCCAATGGAAAGAGTTGCGGCGTTGAGCATGCATGTCACGCATTGCTCGTGGTTTTTAACTATTTCGTCAATAAGCTTCCAAGCGGACGCATCATCCCCTTGCTCCATGTAGGCGCTAATCAGCTCATCCTTGGCATTAATCGACGTCGGATCGTTTTGCACTGCCCATGTCCACAAATTGATCTGGGTAGACCAAAGCGGCGCGGTGACACGAATAGTGATTACCGCCAGGATTAGCCAGGTCGCCAAGATAAGCTTTCCCGCGAATGGCAATAAGCGATGCACACTTAGCGGAACTGACAGTTGCTGCAGGCTAGCGGGGAGCCATGCGCATGCCAGGGCAAGTGCTGTCATGGCATAGCGTTCGTGATAAAGGCTTGCGTCAAAGTTTGGGCCAATGAGGTGAAGCACCGGCAGCAGCGAAAAGGTCACGCCGAGAATCAGGCCACCGAAATGACGGCGACGTAGTGTCAGCAAAATACCCATGATCAAGATGCAGGCGGCACCGGTATCCTGCAAGGCTGTGGATGCGTTGAAATGCAGAAACTGTTGTGGGGGAACGGGATGCAGCGGACCCATCCCCATGGTGGGCCAGAAAAACATGCGCCAATAGCGCAAATAAAGAAAAGCGGATTCCTGCAAGCGAGTCCATAGGGGCAACGGATGCGTGTCGACGGCTGGAACAAGTACCCCTAATGCTCCATGTCTTATCGTCAGATAAGCAAGGCCTGTCAGGACGATGGCTGCATAAGTGAGCCAATTTTGGGTGAGCAGCTTTCGGATTCGCGCAGATATGCTGCTGTTGTTTGGGTCCGTGCGGATAAACCAATCAAGGGTGACGATGATGAAAGGAAAGGCAGCGGCTGACTCCTTTGACGCAGCTGCCAGGAAAAAGCATATCGATACGATCAAGGCACGCAGTCCTGGTCGTGCCATATTGATGTTGGCTATCCAGCCAAGCAGCATGAACAGTGTTGCCGTCAGTTCGAACTGACAACCTATCCATACCACCGGCTCGACAAGCAATGGGTGCAAGCCGTATAGCAGCGTGGATATGCATAGAACCCCAAGGCGATGCTTCTGAACTGGGTCGTGCTTGCCAATTTCCAGAGCAAGGGCTCCCACCAGGAGTGTGTTGACAAGGTGTAACGCGAGAGAAACCAGGTGCATCGGGCCGGGTTGGGCGTCGAACAATCGAACTTGTAGCGTGAACAGAGCCACGCCGAGGGGGCGAAAATAGATGGTCCAATTGTTGAATCCCTGGAACAGCAATGGCACCCAGTGATCGCCATGCCGCAACCATGCCATCTTTTGAAAATCAATAATATCGGTGTAAACGAATTGGGCGTGCGCTACCGGCCAGTAGGTGAGGACAAGGATCAAGCTTACTGTGGCTGCGCACAAGGCAAGCGCCCACTTACTGCTGGAATTGGTACTTGAGAACATAGGCTATTGCATGCTGGCGATTAGCCAAAATTATCTTACAGGCACGCCTGCGGCAACGAGAGCCTGTGCATCATTGTGGTTCGTGAGCTTTCCGCTGGCGATGAGAGCCTGCCATTCCTCCGTCGTATTTACCGCATCGCAGTGACGCGACCTGTACCACGGCGCGTTTGCAGCGTTTTCCTCAGCCAGCAACTCGCCTGCGCCAAGCCGCCACTCGCCAATAGTATTTCCATCCCCCGAAACGGAATGGCGTAGCGTGGCTCTGCTTGCAGTGCGGAGTAGACAGTGGTGACGTAGAGCGCCATCAAAGCCGTCGCCATGGCTAAAAGAGGTACGTTGCGTCGGTCAAGAAGGGTCGCAAGGCAGCCCCAGGCGGCCAATGCGGCAAGTATGGGATTCACGATCTCGCATGCCGCGACCAACATTCGCAAGACCGGGTTGTAGCCAAAAGGAGAGTGCGGGGTGGGGTAAACATAAATATCGCCAGCGCCAATTTGTATGTCCCAAGCCCACAAATGGGCTGGCTTCCTGAAATACCAGCCCACGTAATGCCATGGGGCCTGGATCATGCGCTGGTACATCATTGCCAAGCCTCGAGAAGGATGGGCCTGCAGCGTGGCGTATTCTCGTGCGATATCCAATTGAGTCTGCCCGACTATCGGATCGCTGCGCCTGTAGGAGGTGGCCCAGCTTGTTTGATATTCCGGCCATGATCCCTGCACGAAATTGATAATTGCACGCCCACCGGCACTTTGGTCACTAGGCGGCAGTTGAACATTGCGTATTTGCCAGGCAAGGGGGAGCGCCAAGCCGGATAGAGCCAGAGCCCATGCCTGTTTTCGATCCAGGCGGCGCAGCCAGGACATCATGACGGCAAGCAGCGGGGCAAAGGGCAACAGCACAGCGTTGGTCAATCCGGCTACGCTAAAGCAAAAGCCCGCGGCAATAAGCCAGCTAAAACCTTGATGGCGTGATGCCTTGCTGAGTAGAAAAAGCGATAGCGCGCACAAGAAGCCGAACAATGTTTCGGTAATCAGATAGCCACAAACGGTGATGCTGTGTGGCCATAGGGCCATCAGCAGGCCAGCACCCAATAGCCATTTGTCGGGTAGCCATCCTTTTGCCGCTTGCATCAGTAAAAGTACCGTGGCGCAGCCAAGGAATGCCTGTGCAATCAGCGTGGTCATATACCATGCGGCTGACTTGCTAGACAGCGCCATCCATAAAGCAAGAAAAATCGGATAACCCGGGTCTCTGTAGCTGTCACCGTGGACGATCGGGTCGCTGGGGTGCGCAATCGACAATACGTGATGCAGGATCAGGTTCAAGGCTGCTGAAAGGTACTGGACCGCATCACCGCGAATAGGGTGATCCACCACCGCTTGAGTAACGAAGTAAAGGCGTAAGGCAAGTGCAAGTGCGCCAATCGCCACCAAAGCGAACGCCCATTTGCCAGCGCTCACGTTCGCTGGTGAGACGACTGCCGGCAGGATCGGTTGCGTAGCTCGTTTATCTTGTTCGACCATGGTGAGACTTGGTGTCCGGTTTCGGCTTGCTGCCCGGAAGTGGTTAAATCGCGAAAGTCTTATTTCAACCAGCCTAGCCTATCGGCTTTTGTAAGGGGATAGCATGAAGCGTCTCGTAGTTTTGGCGGCAATGATCGGGGTGGGGCTGATGGCCTCTACTGCAGCATCCGCCGATAACGCCACCTTGATTGAAAATCACCAGATTCACCCATTCGATGTCAGCGATCTGGTCATGATGGACCGCGTCAGTGATCCACAGCTTTCTCCTGATGGGTATTATGCCGCTTACAGCGTGCGCAGCACTGACTACGCCGCCAACAAAGGCATCAATGCCATCTACGTGCAGGAACTGACCAAGTCTTCCGAGCGGCCATTCAAGGTGGTGCCGAAGCAGGCTTCCTCACCACGCTGGTCGCCCGATGGGCACAGCCTTTATTACCTCGCGCCAGCTGGCGAGGTGACCCAGCTATGGCGCTTGGACTTTCCAGCCGACAAGCATGGCCTGAACATGAGCACGGCAAGTGCGCCGGTGCAAATAAGCCACAGTCCGCTCGACATCGAGGCCTACAAGCTTTCGCCGGATGGCAAGAGCGCGCTGCTTTCCTATGCCGTGTTTACCGATTGTGGTGACCTGGCCTGTACCAAGGAGCGCCTCGATGGCCGTGCCAAGGACAAGTCGACGGGTACGGTCTACCAAAAGCTGTTCGTGCGGCATTGGGATACGTGGGCAGATGGCCGGCGCAACCAGCTCTATATCGCGCGGTTTGGTGCGGATGGATTGCTGCCGGCCGAGCCGACGCTGCTGAGCAGGGGCATGGATGGTGATGCCCCCAGCAAACCATTTGGCGACGACAGCGAATTTGCCTACTCGCCCGATGGCAACACCGTGTACTTCGATGTGCGTATTGCCGGTAACAGCGAACCTTGGTCGACCAACTTCGATATTTACAAGGTATCAGCAGATGGTTCTTCCATGCCGCAGAACCTGACGGAAGCGAACAGGGCTTGGGATGCCTATCCGGTGCCTTCGCCGGATGGCAAGATCCTTTACTACCTTACCATGAAGACACCCGCGTTCGAGGCGGATCGTTTTGCCATCATGGCCATGGATCTTGCCACCGGAGCTACGCACGAAATCGATCCTTCCTGGGATCGTTCGGCCGGTGGCATGCAGGTAAGTGCAGATGGTAAGACCTTGTTTGTGACGGCCGATGACGAGGGGCAGCATCCGCTTTTCGCCGTGGATGTTGCCAATGGCAAGGTAAATAAATTGGTCGGCGACGGCTCGGTAAGTGGCTACTCCATTGCCGGAAAGCATATTCTGCTTGCACGGGACGATCTCAAGCACCCAGCGGACTTACACACCATTTCCATCGCGGGTAGTGGTTTGAAGCAGGTAACGCATTTCAATGCAGAGCGCCTGAAAAACGTCAAGATGGGTGATGCAGAGTTCTTCACTTTCAAAGGCTGGAACAACGAAACGGTACAGGGATGCATGGTGAAGCCGGTCGGCTACAAGGCCGGCCACAAATATCCGGTTGCTTTCATCATCCATGGTGGCCCGCAGGGTTCGATGAACAACGACTGGAGCTATCGCTGGAATCCACAGACGTACGCGGGGCAAGGTTTCGCAGTCGTTACCATCAACTTTCATGGCTCAACGGGCTACGGCCAGGCATTTACTGATTCCATTTCGGGGGATTGGGGTGGTAAGCCGCTGGAGGATTTAAAGCTCGGCTGGCAGGCGGCGCTGGATAAATACCATTTCCTGGACGGCAATCGTGCTTGCGCACTCGGTGCGAGCTACGGCGGTTACATGACCTACTGGATTGCTGGTGTGTGGAACAAGCCATGGAAGTGTCTGGTTGATCACGATGGCGTGTTCGACGCGCGCATGATGTATTACGCCACCGAAGAACTATGGTTCGAAGAACGCGAAAACGGTGGTGCGCAATTTGACGTGCCGGAGAACTACGAGAAGTTCAACCCGATCAACCACGTCAAGGATTGGCGCGTGCCGATGCTGGTCGTTCACTCCGGTGACGACTTCCGCATCCCAATTACGCAAGGCCTTGGCGCTTTCACCGCGCTACAGCGCCAGGGTATTCCTAGTGAATTCCTGACCTTTCCTGATGAAAATCATTGGGTATTGAAGCCTCAGAACAGCGTGCAGTGGCACGAAACCGTCAACGCCTGGTTGAAGAAATGGACGGCGCAAGATGCATCGTCCAGCACATCCAGCAAACCGTAATCTTCACCCGTTCTCCCCCTCTCCCTTCAGGGAGAGGGCAGGGTGAGGTGCTGCCCTTCACGAACACCTAGGTCTCATCGCTTTTACGCGGCAAGGGAATCAGATTCCATGAAGCTCCATTTTTGCCGGCCGTGATTCCGGCGAAAGCGGGAGTCCATTTTGCCCTGATGCCAAGAGCAAAGATGGATCCCCGCTTTCGCCGGAATGACGGCTAGGCAAGATGGAGCATGGCTGGGAATTGACCGCTGGCGACGCAAATAAAAAATTCGCCGTACAGCAGTAGGCCCGCGTCGGATGATGACACCACGCCATTGAGTACTTCGAGAAATTGCGTAGACGGCTATGCCGCCTAGGAAGATTGAGTGCGACGGACAGCATGGATGCGACATGCGTTCGTGGTGCTGAAATGCACAAATCTTCTACGCACATCGTCGCCTACCGAACACCTACAGACACCCACAAGCAAACTTGCTACGTTCGCCCCGTCATCGACGCCATCCTAATCCGTGCAACGTCGATGACCCATGCAGCAATACTTGGAGAAGCGCAGATCGTGAGAGTTGGAGCTCCCACGATCTGCTGACCACAACCAACTGTCAGGAGTTGATCATGGCTACCATAGATCATACGGCACGTGCGCGCCCTCAGGTTCGCAACGAACCCTCATCCCCACCTGATCCGTTCATCGACCAGCGCGACCCGCTGGGCCTGGGCTTGGAAAAGTTCGATAACTACACGGCGAAACTTGCTGGCACCTCGTTGGCCATCAACGTTCTCCGAGGTCTGCTGGAACGCAGTGAAACCAGCAAGAAACCCAACGCCCCGCGCAGCGCGCAGACGTACTGGCCGCTTAACTCGGTGCAAGTCACCGGCCTGCATGCAGCCATCTATTTGCTGCAGCAATACGTGGATACGCTCAACCCTGGGTCGGGTGGATAACGCGTTCGCGTCCGTATGGTCCCTTCGCGGCATGTCGACTGAGGACCGTCATGCCGCATCTGGGTTGAGTGGAAGGCGTCCTCGCCAATCTGTCCTTCCTGTGCAACGTTCGGTTGCCGCGATCAGGCGGACAGACAACAATGCAAGAGACTGCTATAACACTAAATAGCTACCGACGGCCAAAGACTAGCCGTCGAAGACACAGGGAAAGCCAATGGACCGTATTCAGAGTGTGGCGCGCGCGGCGCAAGGCTGCGTGCTGGGAGCAGAGGCTCAGCCAAGAGACATAGCTTCGCAAATCAGGGCGCGATGGGGTGTTCTGATTTTGCTGTTGATATGTATGATTACCTATACCACTGCGGTGATGGCCGACAGTGGCTGGTGCCAGCCTTATGGTAATTGGCAGTCGTTCAGTGCTTCAGAGTACCACTGCACGAATATCCAACTGCCCAGTGACGAGAGCGAGGGAGGAATAATTGTCACTGCGCCTTGTCACACGTGCTGCATTATATTGCAGCAGTATGGAATCGTCGGTTCCTGGGCGGACGGAATCGTCAACATAGTCAATGGAGGATCAAGCCCTAATAACGGGTGGGGCAATCAATGGGGCTGCGGTTTCCCTACACCCAATGCCAACAAGGCGCTTGGCAAGTTCCCACCTCAAAACAGCATTGGTGATCCCATCAACGTGGGTAACGGCAATGTCTATCGCTTCGATGAGGATTTCAGTGCGGGTCGCTGGTTGACGTTTGGCCGGTATTACAACAGCGCCTCAACGGCGGAGTTGGACACCATGGGTCAGCACTGGCGCCACTCCTATGCCAGTCATCTGACGTACACCGCAGGGACATCATCCAGCGCTGCCAGCGTCACCATCACGCGTGAAGACGATCGCGTCAGCACCTATCAGCTCGTAGGTAGTCAATGGAGTGGAGAAGCCGATGTACCGGATGCGCTGACCGAGCAGACCGATAGCAGTGGCAATCCCCTTGGCTGGACCCTGTTGCGGGTTGATACGCGTAGTACCGAACAATTCAATATTTCGGGGCAACTGACCAGCATTACCGATGCCAATGGTTTCGTCACGACGTTGACCTACAGCACTAGCTCCACACCCTCGAACGTGGCGCCAGGCCCTGGTTATCTGATCTCAGTCGTTGATCCGCAGCAGCGCGCGATCCAGCTTACCTACAACGGCAGTGGCTTGATAAATCAGGTGGCCGCACCAGATGGATCGACCTACAGCTACGCCTATGACAGTAACCATGAACTGCAAACCGTCACTTACCCTGGCGGCAAGAGCTGGACGTACCTCTATGGCGAATCGCCCAACAATGGCGGTAACAACTCGGTCGGCTTGTTGACGGGCGTCATCGATGAAGCAGGTGGCCGCCTTTTCAGCTACAGCTACAACGCGGCGGGGCAAGGCATCAACAGCCAAATGGCCGGTGGGGTGGCTTCCTATGCCATCACCTACAACAGCGACGGGTCGGTTGATGTGGCCGACCCGCTTGGCACATCGCGGCATCGCCCCTTTACCACCCTTTTGGGTGTGCCCTATCTCACGGGAGTTAATGGCATGTGTGAGGCGTGTTCGAACGTCAGCACGTGGTCCTATGACTTCAATGGCTATGTTAACCAGACCACCGACTTCAACGGCAACGTCACCATCTACACCCATGATGGCGACGGCATGGAGACGGGGCGAGTGGAAGGTTACGGCAGCGCAACGATGCGTCCTGTCCAGACGGACTGGAACGATACTTTCCACGTACCAACGGAGCAGCGTCGATACAGCGCAAGTTACGCGCTGGTTGATAAGACGGATTGGCTTTACAACGCGAACGGACAACCCATAGCACGTTGCGAGATCGACGCCACCAACAGTGCAGCCTCCGGTTACACCTGTTCCAACACCGGCACTGTGCCAACGGGCGTACGCCGCTGGACCTACACCTACTGCACGGCCGTAGGCGCGGGCTGCCCACTCGTCGGCTTGATGCTGACCAAGACCGGTCCTCGTACCGATCTCACGCAAACGACCTATTACAGCTATTACACCAATAGCAGCACAACGAACTGTGGCACACCGGGTGCCGCCTGTTATCAGGCAGGTGACTTGCATACGGTTACCGATGCTCAGGGGCATGTCACGACCATTGCCTCCTATGATGCTGACGGTCGCATAACACGCATCACCGACGCTAACGGCATCAACGCGGATATGACCTATACCCCGCGTGGCTGGCTGGCTTCGCGCACAGTCGGAGGAGCCGCGACGAGCTTTACCTACACGCCTTACGGTGCGATGCAAACCGTTACCGACCCGGACGGCGTCACCACCACCTACGGCTACGATTCGGCCCACCGCTTGGTGAAGATTACTGACGCCCAAGGCAACTACATTCAATACTCTCTAGACGCTGGCGGTAACAAAGTCGCCGAGCTGGTCTATGACGCCAGCGGTACGTTGCATCAGAGCTTGAGCCGTACCTACAACACTCTGGGGCAGCTCACCAAGGTGATTGATGGCCTCAATCACACCATCTTCGACGCCAGCACGAGCAACGGCTACGATCCCAACGGCAACCTGGTGCAAAGCACCGATGGCTTAGGTATACAGCGCGAGTTGGGCTACGATGCCCTAAATCGCTTGATGCAGACCATCGACAACTACAACGGTACCGATGGTGCCACACGTAACACTAAAACGGCCTATCAACATGACAGCCTGGATCGCCTGACGCAGGTCATCGATCCAAGCGACCTCAATACCACCTACAGCTACGATGGCCTAAGTGATGCGACTGGTCAGGTTGGTCCTGACACCGGCACTACCAGTCGCGTCTTCGATGCCGCCGGCAACGTACTGACCGTCACTGATGCTAACGACAACACGATCACTTACATCTACGACGCCAACAATCGTCGTCTGAGTGCAAGCTACACGGACAACACTCAGAACATCACCTACACCTACGACGAGCCCAACAGCGTCACAGGTTGTACGACTTCGTATCCCATCGGCCATCTGACACGGGTGATCGAAAGTGCTGTCATTACGGTGCTCTGTTATAACGCGCAGGGCAATGTGATTCAGAAAAGCCAGACGGTCAATGGGTATACGGACGTGACTAGCTACATCCGCAGCCTGGGCGGTAAGATCCTGACCATCATGCACCCCAGCGGTGATCAGGTAGCCTACGTCTACGACGCAGATGGCCACATCAGTGGCGTCACTGCCACGACAGCCAGCGGTACAAGCACCCTGGTCAGCAATGTCACCTATCTGCCGTTCGGGCCGGTGAGTGGCTACACACTCGGTAACGGTCAAACCATCACGCGCACTTACGATGCCAATTACCGGCTGACGGACCTCGTCAGCCCCGCTTTCACGTTGCATGTGACACGGGATGCAATGGGCGACATCACCGCGATCGGTAATAGCCCCGGAGCCAATCCGGCGACCGAGACGTATAGCTACGATCCTTTAAATCGCCTTACCTCCATCACGGAATCCGACGGCAGCACTCTGGAGAGCGTGACGTATAACCAAGCTGGGGATCGGCTGAGCAAGATAGGAAGTGGTCTCGCCACCGGAGCCTACAGTTACAACCCCAATACGCATCAGCTGATTGCGATAGGTAATGGGGCACGAACTGTGGATGCTAATGGCAATACCACAGCAATCAGTCAGGCAAATAGTACTTATGGGTTTGTTTATAGCTCGCGCAATCGGATGGTGGCGGCGCAATTAAACCAAACTACGATGGCCACCTATCTTTACAACGCCGGTGGCGAACGTGTGGCAAAGACAGCCAACGGTTCTACGGAACGTTTTAACTATAGTGAAAGCGGCCAACTGGTGAGCGAATATGGGGTGACCAATCGCGAATATGTTTATATACGCGACATCCCGGTAGCTAATCTGGATACGCAGGGAACGATCTCATCGGTCACCTATGTGACCGCGGATCAGCTGGGTACGCCGAGAGCCATTGCCGATGGTAGTGGTAACACCTTGTGGACGTGGGCATATCAGGGCAATGCGTGGGGTGAGTTGGCGCCGACAAGCAGTAGTTATACGTACAACCTCCGCTTCCCGGGGCAGTACTTTGATGTTGAGACGGGACTGCACTACAACAATCAACGCGATTATGACCCGACCACAGGACGGTATTGGCAAGCAGATCCAATTGGATTTAATGGCGGGCAGTGGAGTTTGTATCTTTATGTGAATGCAATGCCGCTGAATGGCTACGATCCACTTGGTCTTGCAGTTTACTGGTACGCTCGACCAACAAATATTACCGGTGACTATTCGTGGGTGAATGACCTTGGCATAACGCATCAATGGCTACAAACCGACATATATGAAGCCGGTATGGGGCCAATGGGTGGCGGTGTTCCTGGTCAGGGTGAGCCACCGGACGCGCCTGGTACTCCGGTAGGGACTGTTGATCACACAGGGCAATCTAATCAGCCTGGTTCGTACTCCATTCCACTTCCGTATGATGTAGACGAAGACTGTGTGAATGATATGATCAAGCCGGGTCGTGATCTGGGTCGATTCATACCGGGTGTCAACGATTGTCACACGTTTGTGCAGCAGGTTCTGCAGCACTGTCGGAAGCGTAAAATTGTGAGAACGATGCCATTGTTGTAGAGGATATTGCTATGCGGTTCTGGATGGTTGTTTTCCTCTTATCTCTTGTCGCTTTCGTATTTTTTGCGGGTTGGACCATTCAAACTATTTGGCTGGCTAGTTTCTTTTCCAAAACCCCCGAATCCTTTGACTCTAGGATGGGCTTGTTGCTTGTTGCAACTGCCCTATGCTTTGTATCCATGGTTACGTCAATCGCCATATACATGGCCTGTCGCGCAAAGGTGGCACATAGGCCATAGACAGGAAGGCCCAAATCAGGATCAGCTTTTCGATGAAATCAAACACGACACAGCCTCGATTCCCGTCTGGGTGCACTACTAAAAGGCTGCCGATATGAAAATTCTTCGTCTAGCTTCAATTGGATTTCTACTTCAGCTCTTTGGTATAGCAGCGTTCATTGCAGTGTCACGAACTAGCATGGCGACATTGGGAAAGCCTGCCGTGATAGGGATCGTTGCGATTCTTGTAATTCTGGTGATCTGGACTGGTTTTAAAGCCATCAGCTTGCGGGGATCATTGTTTTATCTTCCTGCGCTGTTAGCTGCTGGTTACGTAGTCGCATTCCACTTTCTTGGAATAACGGCCTTCCCTGGCTTATTGCGGGACTGGGATCTTTCGCGAAGCTATTTCTTTTCTGTATTCCGTGTGGCAGTTGTTGCTTTTGCGCTTTTTGTTGCCACTGCAATCTTATTGCTGCTCCTAAAAAGGGTTGTCAGCTCGTAGGCTGGGATGCAATCCCAGCATCTGGAAGCCGTATATATAAAGATGCTCAGATTGCCATTCCAGCCCGCAGGCTTACCTTTGAAGCATGCTTGCTTTAGAACCACTTCGCTCGCTTGAGTGCCAGATAGATGGTTCCCACGACGCAAGCCACCACACCCATGATGGTGGGATATGCCCATGGCTGGCTGAGTTCAGGCATGTGCGTGAAGTTCATGCCATACCAACTGGTTATCAGAGTCGGTGCAGCAAGCATGGCTGCCCAGCCGGCAAGCTTCTTCATCACTTCGTTCTGGCCGAATGTCACCAGTGACAAGTTGACGTTGATAGCAGCTGCAAGCATTTCACGCATGGCGCTGATGGATTCGTTGACGCGGAAGACGTGGTCGTAGACGTCACGGAAGTAGGCGCGGAGGTCGTCGGGGATGAAGCTGGGGTGGAGGCGGGTGAGTTGGCTGATGACATCTTGCATAGGCGCGGCGGCCAGGCGCAGGGTCATCAGGTCGCGTTGCATGTCGTAGAGGCGGCGGACGGTGTTGCGGTTGAGGGTGTCGGCGAAGATGTCTTTTTCCAGCTCCTGCAGTTCTTCGCGGAAGTCGCGCACGATGGGGAGCAGG
>DATEJI010000133.1:0-1761 GCA_035278105.1 Saccharimonadales bacterium (SeqCode) | reverse complement strand
CGCGCGCCTGGATTTTTCCGCGGCACACTCCACCGGCGCCTACTTCGGATTTGCCTATTATCTCGACCAAACGGGCTCTGTGGGTATTTACGCTACCAGCGGCGCACGTCACGGCGTGAGTCTGGTTTTCAAGCGGGAGTTTTAGCAGTAACGTAACAATAGGGGCCATTGAAGTCGGGAGGCAAACATGCGCGCCCTAATTACACTGACGTTAGGCATACTCGCGACAATGCCATCCTGGGCCTCAAGCGCTGACCTGAAGCCCAGCCAGATCTTTGCCGCCGACTCACCCAGTATCGTTGTGGTTGTGGCCTACGGCGAAGGCGGCAAAGCTATTGCGCAAGGCAGTGGTGTAGTCATCGCCAAAGATACCGTGGTGAGTAACTGCCACGTCATTGAGAAAGCCGACACGGCGGGCGTCCTCTATCAGAGTAAGCGTTTCGCCGCCACGCTGCGCTATGCAGATTTCGAGCGTGATCTTTGCTCGTTTACCGTCAAGAATCTGAGCGCAACGCCGGTGCGCATGGGTTTCACCTCCCAAGTGCAGGTGGGCGACGCCGCGTATGCCATCGGCGCGCCGGAAGGTTTGGATCTCACGCTCTCCGGCGGCTTGATCTCCAGTCTGCGGAAGATACCTGGCGGCGTAGTGCTGCAGATGACTACGCCCATCTCGCCCGGTTCGAGCGGCGGTGGATTGTTCGACAGCCAAGGCCGCCTGATCGGCATCACCTCGTATTACATGGCCAAAGGTGAACAGCTCAACTTTGCCCTGCCGGTCGAGTGGGTCCGCGAGCTGCCCCAGCGCGGCAAGCTGGCCAGCACGAATACTAGTGACCACGCACGCATCGTTGATCCGGCACAGAAATCCAGTATGCAAGAGGGAATACGAGCGTTGCAGGCAGGCGATTACAGCACAGCGCTTGCGCTATTCGAACCTTTGGCCATGCAGGGCAATGCCGAGGCGCAGTACCAGCTCGGTGGGATGTACGCACTTGGTCAGGGTGTCCCACTGGATCACGCGCGTTATTTGGCATGGACCCGCAAGGCAGCCGAACAAGGGTATGCCCCTGCGCAGAGCTCACTTGGTCTTGAATACGAGGTCGGCGTCAATGGTTTCCAACGGGATTATGCGAAGGCTGTCGTGTGGTTTCGTAAAGCGGCGAAGCAGGGGGATGTGATAGCGCAGGATAACCTCGGCGATTTATACGAGAATGGCCACGGCGTACCGCAGGACTATCGGCAGGCCATAGCGTGGTACCGCAAGGCAGCAGCGAAGGGGGATGCTGAAGCGCAAGAGAGTCTCGGTGACATGTATGCCAATGGTCAAGGTGAATCGCGGGATTATGCACAGGCCGCGTCATGGTATGGGAAAGCGGCGCAACAGCCGGTTTTAGGTATGGTGGCGCAAATTAAACTCGGTGAGTTGTATCAGGCTGGTTTGGGTGTACCGCAAAGTTACCAAGAGGCTGCGTGGCTGTATCGCGAGGCGGTGCAAAACGGATCTCTGGGTTGGGCCCAGTGCGATCTCGGTCTGTCGTATGAGATGGGACAAGGTGTACCACAAAATTTTGTTGTGGCTTATGCGCTTTTTAATTATGTGTCTGCGTTCGAATTGAGCCATGTCAAACCCTCAATAAAGTTCCGCAACAAACTTACGGGCTTGATGACTCCGGTGCAGATACAAGCGGGCCAAGCATTAACGCTTCAGATGCAGCGTATCGGAGTGATCAAGGCATTGGATAAGTACTTGAATGGCGCCCA
>DATEJI010000132.1:0-1272 GCA_035278105.1 Saccharimonadales bacterium (SeqCode) | reverse complement strand
AATAATCCTACATTTGCGTTATATGAAAATGATAACGGTAGTTACAAAACAGCCACTGGCTGTTTCACCTATCCGGCATTCACGTCTGGACGCAGCATGATTACCCTTGCAACGCCATTCGGAAACCGCAACTTTGTTTTTGGTAATTAGGGCGTTTCGTAACCATCAGCATAGGATAAGTGCTTGTGGTTACAGGGAAATCGAGTCATTTTGCCTGTGCGGCCAACTTTTTGAGGGGTCGCAAGTGCATTTTCTGCGGTTCGTTCCGCGTGCTGCACACCGCGCGCGGTTACGTGAAGTGCCGACACTGTGGCAAGAGCAAGAGCCTGGCGAAGCTCCGGCGTGAGATTGAAATCCTCAAGGGCTTCTACCAATTGCAGCCTGCTTATCGCCTGGCCCAGGATCTCGGCGTCGATACCAAGGTCATCACGCGTGTTTACCAGCGGCTGCGTGAAGCGCTGTTCCACGTCACCGAGCTCGAGGGCGGCAAACTCAAGGGCGAGATTGAACTCGACGAGGCCTACTTCGGCGGGCGGAGAAAAGGCAAACGCGGCCGCGGCGCTGCGGGTAAAAGTATCGTTTTTGGCCTGCTGGAAAGGGAAGGACGCGTGTATACCCGGGTCGTCACCCATCTCACCGCCGAGGAGCTGATGCGCCATATCCAGGCCCATACCCGCAAGGGCTCGGTCTACTACACCGATGCCTTCCGCGGTTACCAGTCGCTCAGACGCTACGGCAAGCATCACATCATTCACCATCAACGAGCCTTTGTGGGTCGAGGGCGCAATCACATCAACGGCATTGAGGGCTTCTGGAGCTACGCCAAACATGTGCTCTACCACTACCGCGGTGTGTCGCGCTACCATTTCCCTATGTACCTCAAAGAGATCGAGTACCGCTTCAACCACCGCCGCGAGAATCTTTTCAAGCGGTTCCTGAAGCTCTATTTTGGTTACGTTTCGCCCTAATTACCTAACGTTATTTTATGGCTATGGTTATGTTGTTGGTTTGCGTCCCTTCTCAACACGAGCCGGTAAAACATAGAGAAATTGTGCGAGAGCATTTGCAAATTCAATTACTTTTGCAGCGTCTGCGCTTGATGGCAGGGATGCCGTTTCGTCAGCATGTCTCTGGTCGTTAGCTTCTAGACGTATGTCGTGTGCCCAAGCGGCCATTTCTTGCGTTATTAGGTGTGATTTTGCTGCAGCATCAATCCGCGAGTTCAATGAACCGTCTTTGAATCCCTTATCTTTTAGCATGGCATCAATAGCG
>DATEJI010000131.1:0-3365 GCA_035278105.1 Saccharimonadales bacterium (SeqCode) | reverse complement strand
TCGGCGGTTTTGTTGCCGGCGGCGTCGAGCGTGTATTGGACAGTGTTGCCGAGGGCGTCGGTGATGTTTACGAGACGGTGCGCGGCGTCGTAGCCGTAGGTGGTGGTGATGTTGTCGGCATCGGTGACGGTTTGCACGGCGCCATAGGGCGTGTAGGTGAAGGTGGTGGTTTGGCCGTTGACGCTGCGCGAGGCGAGCCAGCCGCGCGGGGTGTAGGTGAGGTCGGTGTTGACGCCATTGGCATCGGTGATGCGCGTGGCGCGGCCATTGGCATCGTAGGAGGCGATGCTGGTGACGTGGCCGGCGGCGTCGGTGATGGTGTGCAGGTCACCGGCTTGGTAGCAGGCGGCGCCGGGGGTGCCGCAGTTGGCGGCGCTGCTTGCCAGGTAATAGCTGTAGGTGGTGGTTTGCGTGGTGTCGGTGCGGGGGCCGGTGGATGTCAGCAGCAGGCCGACGAGGGGGCATTGGGTGGTGTCGATGGCGGTGCAGTAGGTGTAGGTCCAGCGGCGTACGCCGGCTGGGGCGGGGCCAGTGTTGGTGCAGGTGTAGCCGGTGGTGGCGGGGTTGGTGGGGTCGATGTCGCAGCGGGCCAGGGTTTGGCCGGTGGTGTTGTAGAGCCACTGGGTGTTGTTGACGGTATTGCCGTTGGCGTCCAGGGTTGTGCGTGTCAGCGGCAAGCGTAACGTCGTGTTCCAGGTGAAGTTGGTGGTGCGTTGACTGGTTGTGCCCGTAGCCTCGATTCGCTGGTCGAGCAGTCCGTTGGCGTCATAGGTAGTCTTGATAACGTTGCCGTTGAAGTCGGTGGCTACGGCTGGGTAGCCATTGGTGTCCAGTGTTTGCGATTGGTATTGCTGATCACACTGTGCGCCGCAGCGGGCGCTCATGTTGCTGATGACGATTGTGCCTTGAGGAGCGGTGAATGTCGCCGTTGCCTGCTGACCTAGCGGATACGTAATAGTGGAGGTGCTGCCATCACCGGCATAACTGACCTTATGAAGGTTCGCGCCGCCGCTTTCCTGTGTAGAGTTGGCACGGCCATCCGATTGGTAACCGAAGATGGTGTAGGCGGTGTTGCTCTCGTCAATGACGCTGGTCAACTTGTTCGCATAACCGCCGGCTGCGCTGTACGCCGATTGGTCGTAGCGGTACTGACGTTGCGTGCCATCCGGGTACGTGACGCTAGCCAGGCGTCCAGAGCTGTCATAGCCGTACTTCAACACACCGCCATCCGGTTCGGTTACGGATGCCACGTTCGGCGGATTATCGCTGTAACTGAAAGTCAATGCACGACTGTGAGCATCCGTAACCTTCCAGAGCAGGCCTTTCGGCAGCACCGAACCACCCGTTGATTGCTGCGTGCCGTCGGTGTACGCCAACGCAAGAAGAACATGAGTACCATCGCTGATCGAGAGCAACGCTCCTATGGGTGAATACGTCTCGTACTGCCGTGTGGAGGAGACAAACAAGGTCCAGGACAGCACGTAACCGTTGCTGTCGTCGACTTCGGTCAACACATCGCTGACATCCGCGTCGCCTTGCCATGCGCCATTGACTTTGTTGAAAACAAGTTGCAACCCGTCTTGACGCTGTACGGTCACCTGAGCTGGTGGACTCGGATTGCCGTTTGCGTCAGTGCCGCTCCACGCAAACCGAAGATTTCTGTCAAACGTGTGCAGCCAGCCTATGCCAAGGCGTGAGCCCCACGCGTAAGGGTCGCTGTTGTAGTAGCGATGAAGAGAAAGGTCGCCCTGAACAAAATCCTCTTGGTCGACATAGGCGTTCCCTGTCGCCGCGTTGATTGGATCGCCCAGCATGGAACTATTGACACTATTGGTACAACCACAACCGAGATTCTTGGGTGGCTTGTAGTTAACGCATGAGGTACCTGCAGGCCGCGACGCATCCGAGCAACTGTAGGTATAGGGGAAAAAGTCATACCACCAAGTCTTTGTGGCTCCCGGACCATATTCATTGAAATAGAGGGCGAATCGGTAACCGAGCAAATTACCATTACCGGTATCGGTACCAAACGTGCAATCTGCCGTGACGGTATATAGCGATTTGTTGTAACTATTCTCGTTCCCCAGGCAACTTTGATACGCCTCCGCCAGTGATTCAACTCCGACACTCCACGTGTTTGGCGCCGATAAAAATTGTTCCCGCTGCTGCGCTTTGGCGCTAGGAGGAATATTTAGCAAAAGCAGTGCCACAACAAACAACCATATGGTAACTGGATGGCATTGATTGGACGGCCTCTTTTGAATCTTCTTCCTGCCTACGCACTGGCATTTCCCAATTTGCTTACCGCTTTTCCCGCTGAAAATTTTGGATAGCGTTCGCGCTACTGAAGGAACTTTCCTCACCTGATCCATGGCATCGCCTCTATCAGTTCGTGCGGTTGTAGTTATCGATTGTCTGTACAAGTGGCTTGAGACGTCGTAGCCAAGTTGGCGCTGGACGCCATAACTGTTGCCCATGGTGAAACCGAAAATATTACAGCCGTCTACCACGATCAGCTGATCCGCAATATCGAAGCTGCAGCTCAGACTCTTATGCAGTGCGACGCTGGCGTCGATGTGTTCTTTGATTTTGACGGTGATGACGCCTTGTAGAATGTCATTACATAAGGCGCATGGGTCGTAGCGATCTTCCATGAAATACCCCTTGTCTTCCCTGCCCGATATTTACCCAGATCGATACGAACGTAGCAAGTACCCGCCGCAAGTTAGTGTATCGAGCGAATTGAAGACCCATGTGACAGTCCGCCCAAAGGCGGCACACCGTTCCTCAAGCGGCATACCGCGAAGGGACCCTACGAACGCGAACGCGTTATCCACCCGGCTCGGAGCTGAGCGTATCCGTATATTCCTGCAGCAAATAGACGGCTGCATGCAGGCCGGTGACTTGTACCGGGTTGAGCGGCCAGTAGGTCAGCGCACTGTGCGGAGGATGTTTCCGCTTGCTGACTTCACTGCGTTCCAGCAGACCGCGGATGACGCTGATGGCTAGGGATGCGCCAGCGAGTTTCGTGGTGCAGCTGTCGAAATTTGCCAGCCCAAGGCCCAGCGGGTCGCGTGGGTCGATGAACGGATCGGGTGAAAATGGTTCTTTGCGAACCGGAGGGCGTGCGCGTGCCGTATGATCTATGGAGGTCATGATCAACTCTGCTGTAGTTGGTTGTGACTTAGCGGATCGTGGGAGTTCCCGCTCTCACGATCCGCGCCTCTCCAAGCATTGCTGCATGGGTCATCGACGTTGCACGGGTTAGGTTGGCGTCGGTGACGGGGCGGAACGTAGCAAGTTTGTTTTTGGGTGTATGTAGGGGTTTGTCGGCGGATATCGTGCGTGGAAAATTCACGTGCTTT
>DATEJI010000130.1:0-3691 GCA_035278105.1 Saccharimonadales bacterium (SeqCode) | reverse complement strand
AAAATACAATCGTTCGGGTTGTGGCGGGACCGCTATCAACGACTTTGTTCCAAACAGCGGCAAGGCCCGTTATCGTCGGTACGAGTGCGACAACTGTTGTATCGCGTACAGCAATATCTATCGTGACAATGTCGCCCGGTGCTGGCTGCACGCTAAACGACGGGGCAAGTCCGCTCGCTGGCCCGCCCGACACAACTACCGTTTGTTGGACAAACGTTGGCGCCGACGTACTAAAGACGGTATAGAAAAACGTCGCGAGCAGTATCTTTAAAAGATTATTGCCCATTGGAACGTGTCGCTACCAGTGCCACTAACGGCCATTGAGCCAGACGTGGGCGTACAAGCGATATTTCTAAACGCCGTTGTGTCGGTGCATATTGGGAACGAACTAGCGCTTATACAAACGTTTGTAACTGTCGCCGACCCGCTTGATAGCGTTCCTGTTCCTTTGCACGTAGTATAAGGTCCAGTGGATCCAGCAGGGCCAGTTGGACCAGTAACTCCTGTGGCTCCCACACCAGTTGGCCCGGTTGGTCCAACGACGCCAGTAGGTCCAGTTGGCCCTGTTGGGCCTGTGGCACCAGTTACTCCTGCTCCGGTGGGTCCAGTGGGTCCGGTAGGCCCCGTAGCGCCAGTTGAAGCTGGCCCCGTCGGACCGCTAGGACCGCTTGGACCTGAGGGTCCAGTGGTACCGAGTGGGCCTGTTGGCCCCGTAACGCCGGTCGGCCCGGTGGCTCCGGCAGGTCCAGTAGCTCCCGTGGGACCAGTGACACCGGCGGGGCCGGTTGCGCCGGTTGGTCCGCCGCTAGGGCCGGTAGCTCCTGTGACGCCAGTAGGGCCGGTTGCCCCCGTAACGCCCGCTCCTGTCGCTCCGACTGGGCCAGTCGCCCCCGTAACTCCCGTAGGTCCTGTAGCACCAACCGCTCCGTTTGTTCCAGCCGCTCCCGTAGCGCCTGTAGGACCAGTTGCTCCTGTCGGACCAGTTGCTCCAGTGACGCCAGTCGGGCCGGTAGGCCCCGTCGGGCCAGTCGCACCGTGAGCAGGATTAAAACCAGCAAGAGTAACATGTCCGTCAGGATATACATTGTACCAACCCCATTGTTCCCAGTGGCGAGCGCCGACGACATAATTAACGGGCACATACATTCGGCGAGGCTTGTTGGCGGTTATTTTTGACCATTCGTCGCGCGAATGCTCCCAAGGATAATCGCCTTTGCTATGATCAGCCCCGTCATAACTCGAAGACGAGTTATAAGCCGCTATCGATAAAAGCGCCACGACGACGCTCGGCAAAAGCCATTTTAAATGTTTGCCCATGCGCCTACTGCGTAGTCGATTAAAGTATTTGAAACGTTCGGCGTTGTGTTAGCATAGGTGCCCGCGACACCGTCGATTGTATTTACGCCTGCTGGAACAACATTAACAGCATTGCCCGTTGCGTCGAGTTTTTTGATAACGAGCGTCCGGCCTGAGCCAGTAGCAGCGGGCAAATTAACCGAGATTGCCCCGGCGGCAGCGTTGACCATTATCGCATAATCGCCCGCGCCAACGTTGTACGGTCCGACAGCGATTGTCTTGACGGTGCTAAATATGGCCCCGCCGCTCGGCCCACCACCAAAGAACGTAACCCACGTGCCGGGCGACCCGCCAATTGTACACTGCCAACCCGAACCGAGGTTGTTAATTGGGTTCGAGTTGAAGAAAAAATCTCCTGCGTTGTAGACACCGGGCAAGGCGGCGGTTTGTGGGTTCTGCGAAGTAAATCCACGAAACCGTGGCTGACCATTGTTTGGGAAAGCAGCCGGAGTGCCAGCAGCGTTCGTTTGAGTTACGTTCGGGACAAACGTAACTACGCCGCTCGCGGCTGTAAATGTTACATTTCCAGTTGTTATGCAGCGAATGTCCCAAAAATAAACCGGACCAACGGTAATCGAGTTTATACCTTCGTACTGACCCGAAGATACCTTAATAAGTAAATTACTAAGTGCCCCGCCTGCTCCTGCTGTAATCTGACCGAAAGAAGTGAGCGTTTGTGTGATATCTGATTGAATCAGCGAGTCGGCGTCGGGTATTGACGGGTTCGGGGCTTGCTTGAGCGTAAAATACGCCGCGACGATTGACAAATCGCCCGGTGGAGGAGGATTGGGCGACAGCTGAACGTCGCCCGAAAATTGACGGTCGTCGCCCCAGGCCCAATCAGATATAATCTGATTGAACCCGCCGACGACCGATGTTGTATCAAAAACGGGCATTACTTTTTCTTCTTACGCTTCTTGCCGTGTACGCCAGATATTGTGCCTTTGTTCGCGCTGGCGTAAAATACCTGTTTGGCCTTCTTCGAACCATATTGGCGAACCATAGCGTCGAAGATTTTATTGCCCTTTTTTGTTAACGGCATTAGGGTGTGCCAAAATGGTACAGGCTAAGTTGCGCTTGGTACTATCTTCTTACCACCGTGCCCGCTTTTGGGTTGGCCCTTTACATGACCGACCACTGCTCCTTTGAAGTGATGGCTCTTGTGCCCAATCTTCACTTCGTTTTTATGCGGGAAGCTCTTTACGTGATGCCCTTTCATCGTGGAACCTCTGGATACTGATCATTACAACGGTCGATCTCGTCTTTGATTTTGTTAAACTCAACAAACGTCGGGACGTAGTGAGAGTTAGCAAAAATCTGGTTAACGAGCCAACGACATTGTGGTTTGAAGGTAATCTTGCCCGTCGCACCACCGGCTGCTCGTGGCGCTATCTTACCCGCGTAACAAAATGCCGCGAGTAGATAGCTTGCCACGAACACAACGGCGATAAACCGAACCATTTACTTCGGGCCGGCCCACCAATTGATAATCGGCGAGGTAGCGGGCGTAGATGCCGTAAGAACCTGAACCGCGCCAACCGTAACAGTAGCTCCTCCAAGAACAGTC
Source organism: Saccharimonadales bacterium (SeqCode) (assembly GCA_035278105.1). GTDB lineage: Bacteria > Patescibacteriota > Saccharimonadia > Saccharimonadales > UBA4665 > PMNU01. The sequence goes on along the minus strand of DATEJI010000130.1, from coordinate 768 downwards.
GCAGTCGACGTCGGATAACAGCCGCACTGGTCGCCCGCAACTGGCGTAGACGTACCTGCGTAGGAACATGAGCAATAAGACGAACCCGGCCCAGTTGCAACCAAGCCAACGCACGGGGCAGTTATTTCGGCGGCTCCGGCTGAAACAACGACTTGACCCGAGCAAGCATTACCGCCTGTTTGATCGACCGTTTGCGCAGTATAAGTAAAGGTCGACGATCCCGAACCAGTACCATCACCGTTGACGTAAGTGCCAGTGTCGATAAATGTGCAAGACGTATTGCTCTTTGCGTAGCAATAGCCAGCAACATGGCTCGTGTCGGCTTTGAGGATCAAATAGCCAAGCGCGCCTTTTTGCCCACCGCAAGTGACGCTAACAGAGTTAGTCGCCGTCAGCGTTGCGTTGGCCGTTGTATCAGTTGCGGTCGAGCTTGGGATCGTCTGGTTACCATTGTAATCAAACGCGACACAAGCGTAGGTGAGTGTCGTCGATCCCGCTGTCCCATTGGTAATCATCGTGGGCGCGGACGGTTTGCCAATGTTGGACATAACCTGCGAGCCAATTTGGTTATATCCACCGTGCATCGACGCGCCAGAGAAGTTGGTGTTGTTTTGCCCCGCCGGGCCGGGACTAGCGCCAGCTGGATTTGTCCAAGCCGTCGCGTGAGCGCTTGTTGCAACTGCAACCAGCAAAGCAAGCGAGAAGATAGCCGACAAAATACGTTTCAAGATGTTGCTCCTTATGCCATTGTCGCTGAGGGAATCAGCG
>DATEJI010000129.1:0-2132 GCA_035278105.1 Saccharimonadales bacterium (SeqCode) | reverse complement strand
TCGTCCATATCCTGGCCGTAAAGATTCATGGCGGCTTCGAGCCGCAGCGTATCGCGCGCGCCGAGGCCGCAGGGCTTGACGTCATTTCCGGCCAGCGCCTGCCAGAAGGCTGGCGCTTTTGCCGGCGGCAACATGATCTCGAAACCATCCTCACCGGTATAACCGGTGCGCGCTACGAACCAGTCGCCGTCCAGCACCGCCGTGAATGGTTTCAGCGCCAGGGCTTTTTCACGCAACGGCGACGGCAACAGGCTGGCGGTCTTCTCCTGCGCATTCGGCCCCTGCACCGCGATCATGGCAAGGTCGCGCTCTGTGACACGCACGCCGAAGGATTTGGCCTGTTCCGTGATCCAAGCCACGTCCTTGTCGTGGGTAGCGGCATTCACCACCGTGCGGAACCAGTCCTCGCGCAGGAAATAGGTAATCAAATCATCAATCACGCCGGCGCGTTCGTTCAGCATGCAACTGTAGAGCGCCTTGCCGGGTTCGCGCAGTTTGGCCACGTCGTTGGCGAGCAGCTTGCGCAGGAATGCGCGCGTGCGCGCACCTTCGAGATCCAGCACCGTCATGTGTGATACGTCGAACATGCCCGCATCGCGGCGCACCGCGTGGTGCTCTTCGATCTGCGAGCCGTAATTCACCGGCATGTCCCAGCCGCCGAAATCCACCATCCTGGCGCCAGCGGCTACATGCGCATCATATAAAGGTGTGTGTTTGCCCACCTGCGGACCTTTGGAACGGGCTGAAACAAAGGGCGGAGGGGAAACCCCACCGCCCGCATGGCCTTATCAAGATGATGCAATGATACCCGAAAGTTTGCACAGCTACCACGCGTATCCGACAGGTGCGCGCTACAAAGGGGGCATTCGTGTTCGGCCCTTCGTCAACGAAACGCACGAGACCCGTTACTCCTGCTGATTGCCACTCGGGTTTGATGTTTGCAGGGGCAAATCGCAGCTGGACAATCTATGAATTCAAATCGTTGGTGACGACTGAGTGATCTCCAATACACATCCCTCCATCTCAGGGCAACGGTGTCTTGGCATTCAATTTATTGAAGGTCTGTTGCATCAGCTGCCCAACCACAGTATCGACATTGGGCCAAGTGTGTGCAGGAGAATTATGCCATTCACTCTCTGCAACCAAAGCCCCGGTTTTGCTGTCATAAATCTGGACGTCCAGGCTTAACAAATACATGGCGATATCCCACCGCCATGTGTCATCATATTTGACAACAAGATCAGTACTTTTCGTTTGCGGTTCCGTCTCACCCTCAGTCACTTTCAAGCCACGCTGCATCAGGGCCTTCCTAAAGGCGTTATCCATATCAACTGAATGGCCCCCATGTGTGACGAGATAAACAGATGTAAAAGTACGCCCCGTTTCTGTAGGATTAAGAACGACATTGGAAGTCGCTGTACAGCCGGATATAAGCACAATAACCAAAAGTCCGAAAACTTCGGTACGCCAATTCCTTATAAATTTCATGATTGGTTCTCCTATTGGGTACTAAATGTAGTCAAATTAATAATTATAGATATGGGTTTACCGCGCTTATCAAGAACTATGCAACCCTTATACTCAGCATCCGCTCCAGGGCAGCATGCCCCTGCGAAGCATCGGGTTCTAACACCTTGATCTGATTCACTACGTTGCCTTCAGCGAGATTCTCCAGCGTCCAGGCAAAGTGCTGCGGATCAATGCGGAACATGGTGGAGCACATGCAGACCATGGGCGACATGAAGTGCACGTTGATGCCCTTGTGCTTTACTTCCTCGTGCAGACGATTGACGAGGTTCAGCTCGGTGCCCACCAGCCAGCGCGTGCCGGGTTCGGCAGTGCGGATGGTGGTCTGGATGTATTCCGTGGAACCCACGTAATCGGACTTCAGGCACACATCGAACGCGCACTCGGGATGGCATATGATTTTCGCATCGGGATATTTCTTCTTGAAGTTGTCTATGTGCTCGGAGCGGAACATCTGGTGCACAGAGCAATGGCCGTTCCACAGCAGGATTTTTGCCTTGCGGATTTGCTCCTTTGTGAGCCCACCCATCGGTTTTTCAAAATCCCATACAGCCATTTCATCCAACGGCACACCCAGCCTGTGGCCACTCCAGCGGCCGAGATGC
>DATEJI010000128.1:0-1004 GCA_035278105.1 Saccharimonadales bacterium (SeqCode) | reverse complement strand
GTTTACCCACGTCGCGCATGTTCCGCCGATTGTCATTGAAAAAATAATGAACGATCACGGCGTGAACTTCTTTGACAAAAACGATATGCCAAAGTTTTGCTACTACTTGAGAACCGAATATCCGAATCTGATGACGATGCCCGGTAAGCCATTTACGGGGTTCAGACAATGAGCGGGCAAGTCATCACGAGTTATGCGACCTTGGAGCAGGCCTTACAAGATTGGCTGGCACGCTCTGATATTACCGACACGACCTATGCACCTGAGATCATCCAGATGGCTCAATTGAGGTTGTATCAGGGTTACATAGACAACAAAGGTGAATACTGGCCTGGAATGCGCGTGCGTCAAATGGAGAAATCTCTAGGCGCTGGCCTCGTGAGCGGCGTCACTATTGGCGGTGGTGGTGGTTCATCTTATGCCGCGACAGATACCATTTCGTTCACCGCCGCTCCGACGGGTGGGATAACTGCAACCGGCACGCTGACTTTGACGAACGGCGTCATTACATCCGTGAATGTCACAAATCCAGGATTGGGTTATACGGTGGCTCCAACGGTTACTATCACCACCAGTACTGGAAGCGGTGCCACACTCACGGCAACCATTTCATCTATTGCTGAATTTGGTCCGAATGGAAACTACGCAGTTCCATCCGATTATCTTGACCTCAAATACATGTACATTACGGATTCCGGCGGCATTACTTATCCGCAGGAACGCAAAGACCCGGCATGGATATACAAGTGGTATTCCCAGCGCACAGCCGCAGGCATTCCGTGTTATGTAGCTCGTGACAATGGTGTCTTCGTATTCGGACCGTTTCCTGATTCTCAGTATTCATTGACGGCCACGTATTACTTTCAGGATACGCTGCTGTCATCGTCTTATACATCCAATTTCCTGACCACCAATTATCCGAATCTTCTGCTGTGGGCTACGCTTGCGGAAGCCGCGGCTTTCGTTCAGGACCAGCAAAGCCTGCAATGGTGGGAGCAGAAACT
>DATEJI010000127.1:0-4815 GCA_035278105.1 Saccharimonadales bacterium (SeqCode) | reverse complement strand
TCGCCGAAAAGACCTTGGCAAGGGTGTGCGTGGAAAGTATTTCAAGCAATACGCCAGCGGCACAAATCTCGTGCTGCTATCGCCAGATTTGGCAAAAGCTTTTCCTACCAGCGAATCCGTCAATTTGGCACTGCGCTCATTGCTTCAAGTCGCGCACCGCACCATTGATCGGGACAAAGCTGCCAACCGCAAGGCAACACGCTAATAATTCGAGAGGCGGAGTTGTAAAAGCCTGTGTGTCACCCGCACACCGCACCACGCCGGCATCCTCTCGCCCATTGTGCACGCCATCCCGGTGCAATTGCTCGCCTACCACACCGCGCTCGCCCGCGGTACCGACGTGGATAAACCCCGTAATCTGGCGAAGTCGGCCACAGTGGAATGAGGGTAACTTGTGTGCACGTTGTCAGACGAATGCCATCGCAGTGCAGCATATATGTCATACTTCTTTAAGCCGTTAAACCTAGCCAATCTTCCCACGGAGACTAAAGCGGAATGGTAGCGCCACGCCATCTTCAAAATCCGCCTATTAATGAGGCTGTTCTTGACGTACGTGTCACTTTCAATGTCCCACCAGCGATAGATGCACTGGGTGCCATGTCGGCAAGCCTACCGGGCTATGCTGAAGCAGGTAGAATTCAAAATATCATCTCGGTGGTACTTGCGGGTAATGCGGCCCAGACTGGTCCTGTGATTGGGCCACAAGATATCGGAGTATCTTTTAGATCGGTTGATGGGCTGCACGTATTGCAAGTGCGACGTGATGGCCTAAGTCTCAGTCGTTTGCGCCCCTATTCGGATTGGGAACAGCTATTTAATGAGATGTGGCGCGCGTGGGAAACCTACAAGGCAGTGGTCAAACCAAATAGGGTTAAAAGAGTGTCTACGCGTTTCATAAATCAAATAAACATCCCGTTAGGCAGGGATTTGGATGATTTCTTTGTTGTATCGCCACGCTTGCCCGAGGGCGCTCCAAATTTCATATCGGCCTTTTCGAGCACCGTTGGGATCCCTTATCAAGACCAGAAGTCAAACGCATTCATGAGGATGGCGCAGTTAGTAACTAATAATCCAACTGTGATGCCGATAATATTGGATTTCGACATACTGCATGACTGCGATTTATCCCCTGATGACGATGATTCAGTTCGTGATAATATCAATGCACTCCGTTCAATCAAGAACCAGTTATTCTTTGGTAGCGTTAAAGACCCAGCAATGGAGCTGTTCCAATGAGTGTAGCTATCCGTCAGTATGATCGCTATTATCCAACGAGCCTTGGTGCTGGTTATGTTTCTAGTAGCGTTAGTCCAGCCTCTGAGGATTTTAGGTCAGCAGATGCCCATCTGAAGAACGAGGCTTCTGCCACAGTCCGTGAGTCGCAGCCTAAATTATTTGCTGCAGTATGGGACATCAGTCGCACAGCTAATGAAAGTGATTGGGACGGCGAAGGCGCACAAGCCATAAAGCCTGAGACTGTAACTGCTGCTGTACAGCTTATTTGCGCGCTACCTGAGGGTTTGCAGCCGCCTGTGGTCACACCGGAACCAACTGGTGAAATATCGTTTGAGTGGTATAGAAGTGTGAACCAAATCGCTGTTTTAACGATACAGGAGAACATAATCCGTTGGTCTACATTCGTTGGAACTGGATCACCACGTCATGGCAGAGAGTTCTTTTCGCGAACTATCCCTGGTCCGGCGCTTACCGACATTCAGACGGTGAACGCGTAAATGAGTTTTCTGGCTGAAAATATTGACGATGCTGAGCAATTGACGAATTACGTTGTTGAGTCCAACAAGTTTAGAACCGATGTATTGCCCTCTGGAGGTACGCGCGACGTTCTTCACTTCAGGGCATTTTTGCCAGACAAATGCGGAGAGCGCTCTGTTTTTCGTATGGATGGTCTGAATCACGACACTATGGTTGAATGGGGCCGCGTTTTTGTTGCGCAGCCACGGTGCAAGTCAATATTAGGATGGGGCCGAATTTCTGCAGGTGCCGTTCGGAGGCAACGACCGCTCCGAATCAGAGCCGACGAACCTCCACCTCGACACGCCGTAATAGACCAATGGCCGACGGAAATTGAACATGCCAGAACTTTAGCCATGGAGTTGGCTGGCGCTACTGTTGCAACTAAATTGCCATAGAATTCCGCAGCGCTAAGGGTACATATAGCCGAAGCGGCATATCACAGCAGCACCATTCGAGTGGGAACTTTCCCATAAGTATGGGGTTGGCCAGTGTGGTGATATTGCCGGGGTCGCGGCCGGTGGAGCGCCGCAAGCATGCGGTCAATAAGCAGTCATTGAGTAAGGGCGACTAGCGGGTGAAGTGGCCCAGGTCCTGTTGGGCGTCGCTTGCATCACGAAGTGCAACATACCGCCGGCCATGATCTCGTCCTGGCGTATATAGCTGCGGTTCAGCGGCTTGCCATTCAGACTTACCGCGCCCACGTAGGGATGTGCGTCGTCCAGATTGTCGGCAATCACGGTGAAATATTTGCCGTTCGGTAGGTGCAGCGTGGCGCGTTTTACGAACGGCCGGCCGATGACGTACTCGTTGCTGGCGGGCGCCACTGGATAGAAACCGAGCGCGGTGAAAATGAACCATGCCGACATCTGGCCGCAGTCGTCGTTGCCCACCAGCCCGTCGGGGGTGGGCGCGTACTGGCTGTCCATGATTTGCTTCAAGCGCTGCTGGGTTTTCCACGGCTCGCCGGCGTAGTCATAAAGATAGGCGATGTGATGGCTGGGCTCGTTGCCGTGGGCGTAATAGCCGATGAGGCCGGTGATATCCTCGACGTTGGCAAATTCCTTGGGATCCACCTTGGTGTCAAACACGGCGTCCAGCTTGGCGACCAGTCTCTGGTCACTGCCCAGTTCGTGGATCAGGCCGGCGATATCCTGCGGTTCATACCAGGAATACTGCCAGGCATCACCCTCGGTGTAATCGCTGCCATAGCCGGCGGCGGCGGGATCGAACGGCACGCGGAAATTTCCATTGCTTAAACGCGCACGCGCGAAACCGGTCTTGGGATCGAACTCGTTGCGCCAGTATTCCGCGCGCTTGTAGAACTCGGCGGCGGTGTCCTTGCGGCCCATGGCTTGAGCCATGCGCGCGATAGTCCAGTCGTCGAAGGCGTATTCCAGTGTCTTGGAAGCCGCCTCCGGTTCCTTGTCAATCGGCACGTAGCCGAGCTTCATGTAGTACTGGAGCCCACCGTAAGGGCCGTAGGTAGCGGTGGTCACCATCGCCTTGAGGGCTTCGTCAGCAGAGTAACCGCGTATGCCTTTCATGTAGGCGTCGGCGATCACCGCCACCGCGTGATAACCGATCATGCACCAGGTTTCGAGTCCTTCGTAGGACCACACCGGCAACATGCCGTAGGGACTTTCGTGCTGGAAGGCGATGAAGGAACGGATGATGTCATCGGTGCGCCGCGGCGGCTGTATCAGCGTGAGCAACGGATGCTCGGCGCGATAGGTGTCCCACAACGAAAAGGTCGAATAGAAATCGAAGCCCTTGGCCTGATGCACCTCGTTGTCGGGACCGCGATAACGCCCGTCAACGTCCATGGATAGATTGGGTGCAATCATCGTGTGGTAGAGCGAGGTGTAGAAACTTTTTTCCATGTCCGGCGTGGCGTCCACGTCGAACACCGACAGCGCCTTGGTCCAGGCGGTGCGTGCCGCTGCGCGCGTGCCATCAAAATCCCAACCCGGCATCTCCTTGTCCAGGTTCAGGATGGCGCTGTCTTCGCTGACCGGCGAGATCGAAACCTTGACCAGCAGCGCCGGATTTTTCAGCACGCCGAAGTCGAACACGCCCACCAAAGCGCGACCCAGCACTTGCGCGCGTTCCGCGGGATCGTCGGCTGCCGGCGGGGCGAAGCCTTTGTAGTCCAACGGGCCTTCCAGGTCGTACAGTTCATGGCCGGTCATGGACTGGGAAAAACGCATCGCGAAAAACAACCGCCGGCCCGGCGCCCAGCCGCGCGTGATGCGGTAGCCGGTGACAATGCCGTCGGCGCGCACGCGCAAGCGCGACCACAACACCTTGCCCGGATAGTTGTAGATGCTGGTACGCAGATCCACCAGCACGTGTGCGGGCTGGTTCGCCGGGAAGCGATAGCGCTCGAGCCCGACGCGCTTGGTGGCCGTCAATTCCACGCGAATGCCGTAGTCGGCGAGCGTAACCGCGTAGTAACCGGGCCGAGCGATCTCGTCCGTGTGGCTGAAGCGCGAGCGGTAGCCGCTGCCGGGTTTGTCGGAATCACCCGGATCAAGCCGCACCGCGCCGGCAATCGGCATCAGCAGCACGTCGCCCAGGTCCGAATGGCCGGTGCCGGAGAAGTGCGTCTGGGAAAAACCGAGGATGGTCTTGTCCTCGTAGCGATAACCCGCGGCCCAGCCGTAACTCTTGTGGAAATCCAGAATCTGGGTGTCGGGGCTCACCTGCACCATGCCGAAGGGCACGGTGGCGCCCGGAAAAGTGTGCCCGCCGCCGGCGGTACCGATGAAGGGATCCACGGAATCGTAGGCCTTGTTGGCATCGGACGCGGCGCGGGCCGGAATCATGATATTGGCCAGCAATGCCACGAGTGCGCAGCATGAGGCCAGGCAAAAAACTCGCCTGCGCATATTTGGAATCCTCTTCAGGTTCCGCATCCCGGCGAGGGTTTGAAAGCCGGAGTAATCATAATATAGTGCGGCGGGTCCTTCAGGCCTGCCATTCCACTTTCACTGGAAGCCGGACTGCCATGCACAAAAACCGACTGGCCTTTGGCGTGGTCACCGCCGTGTTCTTCATGTG
>DATEJI010000126.1:0-1711 GCA_035278105.1 Saccharimonadales bacterium (SeqCode) | reverse complement strand
CCGCCACTCAAGGAATTCATCCTGCCGGGCGGTAACCGCGCCGCCTCTTTGTGTCATCTAGCTCGCACTGTTTGTCGGCGTGCCGAGCGCCGCGCTTGGACGCTGCATAAACAACACCCACAGAACCCGGAAGCCATCAAGTATCTGAACCGGCTGTCAGATTTATTGTTTGTGCTGGCACGCGTGATCGCGCGGCAGAATGGCGGCTCGGAAGTACTGTGGAAACACGAGCGCAAAAGAAACCAGACCGGCGATTCCAGTGCCTAGCGCAACGGCTAGTTTCGGCTAGAAGCGGCCCTTAGATTGGAAGCGAATATTATTGATGCGTGCTGGACTTGCACTGTTGGTAGCACTGGCAATCGCAGGGTGCGACGTCATCAATTACGATCGTACATTCGACCCGACAATGGCCGCTTTTGTCGGACACTCATTCGTCGTCAATAAAGACAGCTTTTTAATTGAAAACTATTGTTTGGACGAATACACGACGAGCAGTTGCTTATTTATGCAGATTGCCGGCGGATACATAGAAGTTGGTAGAGGAATCGGTAATCCGCGAGTAAGCCTGCCAAAATCATTCGATGACTATGAGAAAAATAAAGACATTTACAACGAAAAACTTAGAGATGACAATATTTTCCATCACACCAAGCATGAGATTGTTGCGGAAGTTCCAAAGGGCACAATCATAAAAATAACTAGACTGGTAAGCGTTGCGGAGGGAGACGAAGGGAGAGTATGGGTAGTATTTGGGCAGCTCGATAATCAAGGCGCCGAAGTGTCAATTCAGATTGGCGCCGCACACATTTCCCAATCTGGGCCTTGGTGGTTTGAGAGAAAGGGCATGGACAACTACTCTCGACCACCTCATCCATTACCAGAATTCTTATCACCGGTTGATAATTGAGAAGTATTTTTGTGACGTCTGCTTCACAGCCAAAAGCGCGCCTAATCTGAAGTGCTGCAATGAGTTGAAAGGGGCCATTAGACCGAAGCTTGGCCAGCGGCCGTCTTGCGGCTCTCTCTCGTTTTCTCTAAGGCTTCGCAAAGCTGGTTCCCACCTTTTAAAATCCTTGGCGTGGCGCGAGCCAGAAAATCGCCGGGAATACTGAATAGGCTTTTGGTTTTCACAGCACTGATCTGCGGCCAGCGTTGCCATTCCCTGAGTCGCACGGCGGCGCCCGAATCGCCGCCAGTCACAACGGCCTGGGGATCGCGCGCCAGCACGCTCTCCATGCTGACGGCGGCGGCCGGTGCGGTGATATCCGCAAAGATATTGCGGCCGCCGCAGAGTTCGATCATGCGGCTGATGATCTGCTTGCCGCCGACGGTGTACAGCGGTTCGGCGGAAATCTCGTAAAACACGCGCACGGGTTTGCGTCCTGCGTATTGTAAGCGCAGTTTTTCCAGTCCAGAGAGAAACGCCTGCGCGGCTTTGTGCGCTTCAGTTTCATGGCCGGTGGCACGGCCGATGAGTTCAAGATTGGTGGCGATGTCGGTGAGCTGATGGGTTCCAATCACCAGGACTGGTAGTTTCAGCGCGCGCAGGCGTTCGATAGCCAAAACCGGTGTGCCGCCCTGCCAAGCCAGAATCAGACCGGGCTTGAGCGCAACTATGCGTTCCAGATCGAATCGGAAAGCATCGCCGATGCGCGGAAGTTTTTCCGCCGCGGCCGGATAATCGCTGTAACGGCTCGTGCCCACGAGCGCC
>DATEJI010000125.1:0-1234 GCA_035278105.1 Saccharimonadales bacterium (SeqCode) | reverse complement strand
CTAAGGTTGTGGTTCAGCGCAATGGCCAGGTGGCAGAGTGGTCATGCAGCGGCCTGCAAAGCCGTGTACGCCGGTTCGATTCCGACCCTGGCCTCCATTGCGGTAATCAAAAAGCGCCTTCACGGCGCTTTTTTATTTTTGGTCACGCATTCGTGCGACGTCGAGGCATGCGGGACCAGAACCAGAGTTCGCACACCGCACCCGCGACAAAAAGCGCAGAACCACCGGTAGTCATGCCGACGCTATACAGAGCGAGTGCTGCGATAAGAAATGCAATCGTAAGAAGAGGGCGCTTCATGTGGCCTCCGAAAACAATCGGCGAGATAAAGCAGACGCTTGAGCGAAAGGCACATCATCAACGTGTAGTGACTGAGGCGTCACGACGATCTCACCGGATCTTTGGCGCCACGCAGCAGCAACCAAAAGCCGATAATGATTTCATATACACCAGCCGGCATATCGAAATTCCCGCCCCACGGATTATCCGGCCAGATGATTGCGATGACCGTACCTATCAGCATCGCCACATAGGCCAATAATCCGAAACCTGCCAACAACCGCGAGATATAACGGGATTTAAAAAATAGCCAGCTAAAAACAATACAGCCGAGCGATAGAAAAATCAGACCGATGTTGTAGCCCGCGTCGTGCGTGTCATTGAACAGCCAAACGAGACTTTGTAGTTGCTGAGCTGAGAACACGGCTGCGTAGCGCGCATCCGTCAGCAATAGCATCATGGTGATGCTGTTGAGCGTGATCACGCCGAGTACTGCCGCCTCAGCGATCCGCCAAAATGCGGCAAGCAGTGCCAGGTGTTTGCCGATCGGCCGAAGCAATACGTACAGCGCGACTGCCATGGCGATATCGCCCGCAAAAGCGGTCAGATCGCTGAGAATGCCAAGGCGAAACAGCAACAGATGGTCGACGATATGAGCCGCCGTTTTGGCAGGATCATTATCTACAATCATGCTGCCGCGGCCTTGGTACTCGCCAAACACGCCGCAGACCATCAATAGCAAATAAAGAAAGCCCGCTACCCTGGCAGCGGTACATTGGGAACGGTCGATCGCGATGCTTGCCATGGCGTTGCCCTTGGAGCGATCTTGAGCATTCGAGGCTAGCATCCCCTCAGGCGGCGATGAGTGCCAAAGGTCACCGATAGGCCGGAGGTCACTGCGATAGAGGCATATCTGTTTGCGTAGAGCCTTGCACCTGCCGACTCAGGAATACATGC
>DATEJI010000124.1:0-1224 GCA_035278105.1 Saccharimonadales bacterium (SeqCode) | reverse complement strand
GCGTAGCTTCGATGCGGCGACGACGTATTGGGCCGGCAAAGAGCCTGCGCACGTGTATCCGTTCGTGTATGAAGACCTGACCAAACATCCTGAAGCACAGATTCGCGCCTTGCTCGCCTTTTGTGGCTTGCCATTCGAAGAGGCATGTTTGCGCTCCAACGAAACACAGCGCGCGATCGGCACGCCCAGCGCGATGCAAGTGCGGGAACCATTGCGCGCCGATACCGCGCGTGCACCACGTTATGGCGCACTGCTGGATCCATTGCGTCGGGCGTTAGGTCTTTCTTGGGTTGAGGTTCGGCCTTACCTCACCAACCTACGCAAGTGCGAGGAGTAGGCTGGGCTGAAATCTCAACATCGAATGCCGCCACAAAGCTGGGATTTCATCCCAGCCTACGTGATTGCCACAGTTGGCCTGGCGCGCAGATTTTCTCTGATGAAATCTGCGTTAAGTAATTCTTTACCGACAGAATATTCTTGATTGCCTACATAACACGGTAGTATGTTTGTTAATGATGGCAGCGATTTATGCTGAAATTTAGAATTTTTAAAAATCGTCCTCCATCAATGCGTGAAATGACAACACTCACCTTTAGTCCAAACGCAACGTAGGAGAAAGTTTATGCGATCGATGCTCGCAAGATTTTTTTCTTCACTTACGGCCTGTCTGTTTTTCTTAAGTCTTGCTCATGCGCAAGGATATAACTGCAACCTTCCACCGCCACTTTCAGGAACCGTAGACGTCCTTCCACAAACCAGTGTGTTAGCGCCCGGGGAAACTACCACCCCCGCACAGATAACGTGGCAAGTGCCTATAGACAGCGGGTACATGAAGCCACAAAGTGTTGTGGTATTTTTGGAAAACGAAAGCTCCCCCAGCCAGAAAGTTATGACTTATAGTTGGCCTGTTTCATCCATCATTACCGTTAGTCCTGGGCAACCGGTGTATGTGGATGGGGCACCTATATCAGGCACTTTGGGGACGTATCTGAGTGCAGGCAACTACATATTGTCTATTTATGCCACTTTTGAACAAAATGGAACCAGCTGCTCTAATGATGAACAATTACAGGCTCAAGAAACTTCCTGATTAGCCCCGACGCTCAGCCGTGAAAATTCCCTGCCGATCGCAAGACAGGTTCCGAGCAGGGCTTGCACAGCGCCATCGCACGAAGCAGTCGCGGCAGCATCTCGCGCAAGCGAAACCGACGGTTGAAACGATAC
>DATEJI010000123.1:0-5025 GCA_035278105.1 Saccharimonadales bacterium (SeqCode) | reverse complement strand
GTCATAGCCGAAAGTGACGCCCCCAGCATTGATCATCCGGTTGCTACCCCCTTCGTAGAAGATGTTCATGCTAGTGCCGTTGACCGTCTGCGCTGTGCGGTTGCCATCGGCGTCGTACTGATAGGACTCGTTCTCTGCACTGCCCGTTTCCGAAACCAGTCGTGACTGCTCGTCATAGGCAAAGTTTTCAGTCAGAACAGGCGAGATAAAATCCTGTTTCTTGATGGCGCGGTCGGCGTTGTCATAGTAAATGCCGTACGTTAGCACCGCCGGCACGTTTGCACCTGTGAACCGGCCGTCAGTGTCGTAGTACAAGCTGGTGGTCAGGCCATTGCTACCCACCCAGCTGGCCATGGCGCTGTTCATCGGCTGATAGGTGATCTGACTGACTGCGGTTTTCCCAGTGCCCCCGATATTCAAACTAACGGAAGACACCACGCTGTTCGTGTAGTTGTAGATGGCCTGGTTGCCATCAGGATAGATCACCGCACTAACGTCCCCGGTCGCGTTGTAGGCATAACCCACTGAATAACTCACGCTTCCAATCGTGAAGGAGCGGTTGCTTATCCAACCCTCTGGGGTATAGCTGTAACTTACGTGGCCGCTCGCGTCAGCAGCCGTGCACAGGCGGCCCGTGCCGTTGGTGCAGCTATCGTAAGTAAAGCTGTGGGATTGTCCACCCGCACTTATGCCAGTGACACGACCGATGGTGTCGTAGGCATACGTGGTCTGCACGCCATTCGCGCGCGTCATGCTGGTGCGGCGTCCATAGCTATCATAGATAAAGCTCGTGGTACCGGTATCGGGGCTGGTTTGCTGCCAAAGCTGCCCAAAGCCATCGTAGACGTAACCGGTGATCAGACCACGGGGATCGGTAACGCTCGTGAGTTGATTCCCGGTGTCGTGAAGATAGCTGACGGTGGCGGTGGCCTGTGCTGTGCTGCCGACTGACGGACTGGCCCCGCCGCTCTCGACAGTCTTGGTGACACGGCCCAATGCGTCGTATTGATAGCTGCTTACATGGCCGGCTGCATTGGTGACGGACACCACGTTGCCATTACCGTCGTAAGCATACGTCAGCGATTGACCATGCTGGCCTAAACGTTGATACACCCTGCCCAGCTCGTCGTAGGCGACCGTGTCGATAAAACTTGCTGTGCCGCCACGCGCGATCGAGTGTTTAGTGACATCACCGTTCGCATCGTAGAGGAATCCTTCGGAGGAAGTGCCGTCCTTGTCGTTGTGGGTGATAGACGTCACCTGCATCTCCGGATTCCGATTCCAGGTGGTGACTTGCCCATCAGGATCAGATTCGCTAGCCAACAAGCCAAAGCCATCGTAGCCATACGACCACGTAGCGCTTCCGCCATTGGGATGTGTCGTCGTGGTCAACGTCCGTCCACGCGCATCATAGGTGAAGTTCGTTACGGCGCTGTTCGCAGACGTAACAGTCTGAGGCGCTCCAAGTAACGTGAAATTGCCAAACGTTGTTGCTTGACCTAAGCCATTCGAAATGCGCGTGACATTACCTGAGGCGTCATAGTTATACGTCAAGGTGGTCACGCCATTTGGGGACGGAACGGTCGTGGTGGCGCTCGAGACCATGCCGTTGGAGTACAGCGAATAGGTGTAGCTGGTCGTACGCGACTGATTTGCCACGCCATTGCTCGTTAAGTTCGTCTGCGTAATGCTCGCAAGTCGACCTTGAGGGGTATAAGCGAAGGTTGTTTGCAAATATCCAGCAACTGTGACGGACAGCAGTCGGTCAGTACCGGGCATGGTGTCCCATATAAAGTTCGTTACCCGCTGGTTGGGACCTGGATTCTCTATCTTCTGTTGTATCTCACCGTTGATCGCATACGTATAGTTGGTTACGTTGCCATCGTTATCCGTCTCTGATGACACGTTATCGTTGGAATCATAGGTCCGCGAACTGAAGGCGGCAGCACAATGGGCCGACGCCTGTCCACTGATCGACATCAGATCACCACTCGTGTCGAACTGATATGTCGAAACATGACCTAGTGGATTCGTCAGCGTTGCTGTGGGTCCTGTACTGTTGTTGCCATAATTGACGGTGTACATCTGCGTACTGTCGGCCATGTAGCTCTGCGTGGCCTGCCCGGCACCGTTGTAGGTGGTCAGATCATGCAGGACACCGTTATAAGCAACTTGTGTCAACGCAAACTGGTACGCTCCACCCTGTAGAACACTCTGGTAAGAGTACGATATCGTGGTGGGCGAAGGAGCCCCCGGTAAAACCGACGACGACAGCTCGCCCGGAATGAGAAGGCCGCTGACGGCGCTGTAGTACCCATTGGGAAGCGTGCTGTTGTAGACATATTGATTGCCGGCTGGATCGGTCACGGTTATCTGGCGATTGATCGCGCCAGATGCTGAGCTATCGACCCAATGTAAAGACACGACCTGTCCGGATGTATGCGTCACGACCATGTCCGTCGCATCCGGATAACTTATTGTCCAGCCAACCCCGGCGAGGTCCTTGATCGACTGCAGCTTGAATAGCGAGCCTTGCTTTGCCAATGTGATGATCTTTGAGTCTTCATCATGCAAGACATACGAACCATCGGTATTTTGCGTCATCGTCGCAATGCCACCGGCCAACTGCGCAAAGGAAACAGTGCCGTTGGCATTCTCTTGACCGGCCGCAAATTGCACCCTTGAGCCATCCGGACGGATCACCGCCATTGGGCATGTATTGGGATAACCCACCCATCCTGTACACCCATTCGGGGCATTGGGAACTAAGACATAGTCGTAACTGGTCGTCCACACGCCATAGCGTATGGCGGACCCGATGAAATAATCGGAGTTGTAGTAACGAGTGAAAGCCAGGCCCATCTCACCGGGTAGAGAGAAATCCGTGGCCGACTCCACCTTGGCACCAGTGCTTAGTACGATCGGATCGCCACCCGTCGGTTGAACGTGGTCACAAGGTGTTACGTTCTTATCGACGTTAGCATTGACGGTAATAGGTCTGAGAGACGTCACAGACGGAGGGGATTTGCTAACCTGAAGTGGGGGCGAGATATTTCGTGTCGGAGGCATGCCTATGATCGACCCCGCCCCCAACTGCTCCTGCACATCAGGTGCACGGTTGGCAGTGACATTCACCCCAGGAAGCATTTGCGGACTTGATGGCATCGCTCCCCCAGAGCCTCCCCCGCCACCACCGCTGTCAGTCGGGAAATAAGTCTCTGCATATACGTTGCAGCTGGCCACAAGCAAGAACGTGCAGAACGCAGTGCCGAGCCTGCTAGCCCAAGGATTAGCAGAACCATTGGCTCTTAAACCACGAACGATCACCGACTCGCTTGCGAGCCTTTTCGTAAAGACAGTCATCCCTTATCCCCTGTTAATCCAAATCAGTGTGGAGTGCTGATCAGCGAATCTACATCACGATTTATGACAGCATATGTGCATTTGAATGTAAGTATTGCCTACACCCACAACAGCACGGTTGGTACACGCAGGGCGCAGCCCTTCCTGGTTTCCCCTCGACACGGATTTCCACCTTTTTGAGTAGCGTCAAGTCCAGTGAGTGCGACCTAGCACTGAAAAGGTTGCGTGTTGGCGGGCAACGTATTAGCCAAATCGAATAGGACAAGTCACGTAACCCGCCACAGGCACATTGGGTCTCCTTATCAAGGCCTTATGGCTCAAACCCGAAGGCTGAATGCAGTCCCACCATTCGGTTCGTCACCCATGCTGGGGTTTTCATCCCAGCCTACGTGCCATCCCAACCCTTGGCTACATAAACAACCTTTTCGGAGGAGCCGGCACCCACTGAGGTACGGATCCTGCAGATTTGCGCTTGAAATTCTCAGCGCACCATGGCGGGATTAAACAGATCGAACAAGCGGTAGTTGCCATGGAATGAATTTGTCAGCGAGGTATTCGGTGACATGCATACCGGAGAGCAATATCACACGTTCATGCTTAGTTCGCCGCGAGACAAGCTGGCACGCGAACGTTTTCATCGGATGGCGCTGGATCTTTTGGCGCCCGGGGAAGACGTGCTCGACTTTGGCGCGGGAACCGGCATTGATGCAAAGGCATTTGCCGCCAACGGGCACCGCACATTCGTATATGAACCGTCGCGGGCGATGTCTGAGCACCTGAAGCAGTACTGCCAAGACGAAATAGCGGGTAATACAGTCATAACGGTTGCATACCCCCTCGCCTGCAGTGTCCGGGCAGCCATCGCTGACTTCGCAGTACTCAATCATTTCGCCAGCCATACGCTGCTTTTCGAAGAACTATCACAAGTGATCGAACACGGCGGCTTTTTTTTGGCCAGCATGCTAAGCCCCTACTATCTTGGCGATGCGCGCTGTGGATGGTGGCAAAAGAACCTTCTAAATCTCGCTTGGCACGGCCACTACGCCATACCGAGCGAAAGCGGCGTTCATCGTTTTACGCCACGTGTTGTAGCCCAGTCCGCCGCACCCTATTTCCGATTGGAACGCCTCACTCCGCGCGGCCTTGGATTAGCTGCCGATCTTTACATGTTCTTGCTGTTCCGGCGGCTCTGACATGCTGAAGGAATGGCTGCGACCGCTCGTACGCCCTCTGCCGCAATGGTCACCCATTGCCATGGTGCAACCTACGCAGGTGGTAACCGCTGCCTTGCGCTGGAACGGCCACTCGGCGGATGTCACGGCGGACCACACTGTGGCCTCGCTCAATCCACTGACGATCGCGTGCAGCATCGATACCGGCGAACGTGCTTTGCTCGAATACAACGATAGCGCTACAGGAAAGATTCTGGGCGTTTTACGCCTGACAAGAACGGGCGCGATTGTTGCGGAAAAATCGTCCGTCACTCTGTACAGTGTCGTAGCTGGCGAACACTACTGCCTGGGCTGGCCGCGACGCTCCTGGAACGCATGGCTGCAGAACCGAAGCATGCTGAAAAACAGCCGGTCGAATCATCTGAACATGGAGCCTGCCGCGGCACAGCAGTTGATGATCGCGTATCTCTATCCGCGACCGGTGATCCTG
>DATEJI010000122.1:0-5318 GCA_035278105.1 Saccharimonadales bacterium (SeqCode) | reverse complement strand
GTCATAGCCGAAAGTGACGCCCCCAGCATTGATCATCCGGTTGCTACCCCCTTCGTAGAAGATGTTCATGCTAGTGCCGTTGACCGTCTGCGCTGTGCGGTTGCCATCGGCGTCGTACTGATAGGACTCGTTCTCTGCACTTCCCGTTTCCGAAACCAGTCGTGACTGCTCGTCATAGGCAAAGTTTTCAGTCAGAACAGGCGAGATAAAATCCTGTTTCTTGATGGCGCGGTCGGCGTTGTCATAGTAAATGCCGTACGTCAGCACCGCCGGCACGTTTGCACCCGTGAAGCGGCCGTCGGTGTCATAGTACAAGCTGGTGGTGAGGCCATTGCTCCCCACCCAGCTGGCCATGGCACTGTTCGTCGGCTGATAGGTGATCTGACTAGCTGCGGTCTTCCCAGTGCCCCCGATATTCAAACTAACGGAAGACACCACGCCATTCGTGTAGTTGTAGACGGCCTGATTGCCATCCGGATAGATCACCGCACTAACGTCCCCTGTCGCGTTGTAGACATAACCCATCGAGTAACTCGCGCTTCCAATCGTAAAGGAGCGGTTGCTTATCCAACCCTCTGGGGTATAGCTGTAACTCACGTGGCCGCCCGCGTCAGCAGCCGCGCACAGGCGTCCAGTGCCGTTGGTGCAGCTATCGTAGGTAAAACTCTGGGATTGCCCACCCGCACTGATGCCAGTGACACGACCGATGGCGTCGTAGGCATACGTGGTCTGCACGCCGTTCGCTCGCGTCATGCTGGTGCGACGACCATTGCCATCGTAGATAAAGCTGGTGGTGCCAGTGTCGGGGCTGGTTTGCTGCCAAAGCTGCCCCAAGCCATCGTAGATGTAGCCGGTGACTAAGCCACGCGGATCGGTAACGCTCGTGAGTTGATTCCCGGTGTCGTAAAGGTAACTGATTGTGGCGGTCGCCTGTGCGGTGCTCCCGACTGACGGACTGGCTCCGCCGCTCTCGACGGTCTTGGTGACACGGCCCAATGCATCGTATTGATAGCCGGTTACATGGCCGGCTGCATTGGTGACGGACACCACGTTGCCATTACTGTCGTAAGCATAAGTAAGCGATTGACCATGCTGGCCTAAACGTTGGTACACCCTACCCAGCTCGTCGTAGGCGACCGTGTCGATAAAAGTCGCCGTGCCGCCACGCGCGAACGCATGCTTTAGGACATCACCGTTCGCGTCGTAGAGGAAGCCTTCGGAGGAGGCGCCATCCTTGTCGTTGCGGGTGATAGACGTCACTTGCATCTCCTGGTTCCGATTCCAGATGGTGACCTGTCCATCAGGGCCAGACTCACTAGCCAACAAGCCGAAGCCATCGTAGCCATAGGACCACGTAGCGCTTCCGCCATTGGGATGCGTCGTCATCGTTAACGTCCGTCCACGCGCATCGTAGGTGTAGTTTGTCACGGCGCCGTTCACTGACGTTACAGTCTGGGGCTCGCCCAGTGATGTGAAGCTGCTAAACGTTTCTGCTTGGCCTAAAGCGTTCACAATACGTATGACATCGCCTAAATTGTCGTAGGCATAGCTAAGAGTGTTCACTCCATTTGGTGAAGGCAAGGTCGTGACAGCACTCGAAACCATTCCATTTGGATACAACGCATAGCTATAAGACGTGATGCGTGACTGATTTGCCATGCCATTCTTCGTAAGATTTGTTTGCGTAACGCTCGCGATTCGGCCTTGCGGCGTATACGTAAATGATGTTTGCAAATATCCAGGCACAGTGACAGATAGCATTCGATCCGTGTCTGGCGTGGTGTCCCACACGTAATTCGTTACTCGCTGATTGGCACCTGGATTCTCTATCTTTTGCTGTATCTCACCATTAGCCGCATACGTATAGTTCGTGACATTGCCGTTGTTATCAGTTTCCGAAGAAACATTGTCATTGGCATCGTAGCTCCGTGAACTGAAACTTGCGGCGCAATGTGCGGAAGCTTGCCCCGTTATGGATACGAGGTTTGATTTTGCGTTGAATTGATACACCGTGACATGACCAAGCGGATTTGTGACCATGGCAGTCGGTCCTGTACTGTTGCTGCTGTATGTGATATTCGTTTGTTGCGTACCGTCAGCCATCTTGGTCTGTACGGCCTGGCCAGCAGCGTTATAGCTCGTTAGATCATGCGCAACGCCGTTGTAGTCAACTTCTGTCAAAGCGTATTGGTAATTACCGAAATTCGGCCACGATCCGTCATTCACGTACTTATAACTGATGACTGTGGGCCCATTTTGTCCGGGTAGCGTCACGGATTGAAGTTCGGAGGGCATGTATCGGGTTCCAGATTGATTTCCGAACGTGTCAGCCGGCAGGATAGTGCTATATGAATATGCGTTACCCGCGGGATCTACGACAGTTAGCTGCGTAACGGCATCGTAATTCTGACCGTCAGGTACCTTGCTAACCGTCCAATGCAGCGATACCGACTGACCCGATGTATGTGTAACGATGGCATCCGTGGAATCGGGGTAGCTAAAGGTCCAACCTACGCCAGATAGGTTCTTAATCGATGTCAGCGTGAAATACGTCCCATCGAAGAGTGTATTGCTGAAGGTAAGAATTTTTGAGTCTTCGTCGTGAATAACGTAAGACCCGTCACTGTTGCGTGTCATGGCTGCTACGCCATTCTTGAGCTCCTTGAATGACGCGCTTCCGTCGCTATTTGCGGTTCCTGGACCGAATTGAACGACCGTTCCGTCCGGATGAACCAAGACCAAAGGGCAAAGACTGCTGCTCGAAGTGTAGTTGCAAGGACCACCCTGGGTCACATCAACAAAAAGCAGATAGTCATAGTTAGTCCTCCAACCACCCACGCGTATGGCGGCATTAGTACCTTGGTTGTAGACGGCGGAGCTGTAGTAGCGAGTGAAACTGAGCCCCATCTCACCCGGTAGGGCGAAATCAGTTGATGATTCCACTTTCGTACCGGTGCTTAAAACAATAGGGTCCGCGGCCGTTGGTTGATCCCCCTCACACTTAGATCTCGTGCTGCTCACATTTGCATTTACGGTGACTTGAGCAAGGGCTGTTACAGATCCGGATGATTTGCTGACGTGTAGAGGGGGCGCGGAAGTTGGGCTTACTATGGCACCAATAACGTTGATTGCACCGAGCAGGGTTACACTGGGCAATGGCGGATCTGCTGGCGGCTTCACAGTAACGCCACGATCGGTGTAGCTGTCGAGGCCGTTCTGTGATCCGGAAGGTATTAGCCCACCACCCCCGCCACCGCCGTCGCCTGTTGTTGGGAAGTACGTTTCCCCAAATACGTTACAGCTGGCGACCAACAAGAATGCACAGAACGCGGCTCTGAGCCCGCTAGCCCAGGGATTGACAGAACCATTGGCTGCCAAGCCACGAGCGATTGCGGAATCGGTTGCGAGTCTTCTCGTAAAAACAGTCATCCTTTACCCCTGCTAGCAAAATTCAGTATGAAGAGCTGATTAGCAAATCTGCATCAGCGCATATGACAACCTATGTGCATTTGAACGCGGCCCCTTATTCATCCCTACTCGGCAGTAGCGAGCGGCAGCGCTTCCGGTGCATCGGCCAAAGAAAGCGACTCCTGCAGAAGATGATGTATCGACTTGAGATATTGCCTGCACTCACGACAGCACGGTTGGTACGCGCTGAACGCAGCCCCTTCCTGGTCTCCCTCGACACAAACTTCCCCTTTGATAGCTGTGTTACAAGAGCCTGCGAGTTAAGTAAGCACCACGCGACTGTCTTTCAGACATGACATGCGGTGATCGGAAACATCCGCGCACCTTCCGCGATAGTGTGGCGGACATGCACTCCCCTTCGCGGACTTAATCCAGTCAGTCCCTGTGTGCCAAGAATTGAGAGAAAGGTTGCGCCAGATTTTAGACATCGCGGCCTCGTTGGCTCTGCAGCTATTTGTCAGACGCCGAAATATGTCCCAATCGACCCTTCGGCTGAACAGCAAGGACTATTCATCGCCCCAATGCCTAAAGCGCCGCCTTAAAGCCCCTCCATAGCGCTTGACAAGCCGTCTGAGCACCCGTTCACGCGTGTTTTTGGCCGCACCGATAAAGCACCATGCAACCCCACGCCACGGAACCGGCACTCACCGGCGAAGGGCCTTATCAGCGCTTAGATATCCAGGTTGTCCAAACGACCTGTGCTATCGGTCATTCCAGCAGCAATAATTCTGTCATCAAGGCAATCGACGGCATGCATACCGGAGAGCAGTACCACCACGTCATTCAGAGCTCGCCGCGAGACCGGACGGTGCGCAACCAGTTTCAGAAGATTGCACTTGATCTTCTGCCGGAAGGCGCCGACGTGCTCGATTTTGGTGCTGGGACCGGCATTGATGCACGGGTATTTGCCACCCAAGGACACCGCACGTTCGTCTACGAACCATCCGAGGCGATGCGCGGATACTTGCTGCAGCATTGCCGCGACGAAATTGCCGGGGAGCGCATTGTGCCGCTCGCTTCACCACTCTCCTGCAAGGTAGCCGGCGTGACGGCGAACTTTGCCGTACTCAATCACTTTGAGGATCACACCGCGCTCTTCCAAGAATTATCGGGTGTCGTCCACAAGGGCGGCTTCGTATTGGCCAGCATGCTTAGCCCTTATTACCTGGGCGATGCACGTTACGGCTGGTGGCGAAAGAATCTGGCCAATCTTATACGGCATGGGCGCTACGGCATTGCCAGTGAAAGCCGCATTCATCGCTTCACGCCGCAAGTCGTGGCGCAAGCGGCGGCACCCCATTTCAAGCTTGAACGGGTCACGCCGCGTGGCCTCGGATTGGCTACCAACCTCTATATGTTTTTGCTGTTCCGGCGACTCTGACATGTTGAAAGATTGGCTAAGACCACTCGTACGTCCGCTGCCGCAGTGGTCGCCTGTTGCCATAGCGCCACCCTCACAGGCGATAACCGCAACGTTGCACTGGGATGGCAACTCGGCGGACGTCACAGCAGACCACACGGTAGCCTCACTCAACCCCCTCACCATCGCAAGCAGCATCGACACCGGCGAACATGCGCGGCTCGAATACAACGATAGCGCCACGGAAAAAATTCTCGGCGTCTTGCACCTGACAAAAACGGGGTCGATTGCGACGGAAACATCCTCCGTCACGCTGTACAAGGTCATAGCCGGTGAACACCACTGCCTCGGCTGGCCGCGACGCTCCTGGAACGCATGGCTGCAGAACCGAAGCATGCTGAAAAACAGCCGGTCGAATCATCTGAACATGGAGCCTGCCGCGGCACAGCAGTTGATGATCGCGTATCTCTATCCGCGACCGGTGATCCTG
>DATEJI010000121.1:0-1823 GCA_035278105.1 Saccharimonadales bacterium (SeqCode) | reverse complement strand
GGCGCCTTCGGCGGAGCCAAATTCGCCGACAGTAGCAGCTGCGTCTGCCCAGCGCGCTGCCTGACCGGAATACGGGTGCATGGAAAGAGGATAGTCATGATGAATGATATAGACCTTGCCGGACGCGACGTAGTCATTGATAAGCGAGCGCAGCGTGTTTTCGTAAAAGCTGCGGCAGATGGGGCATTCGTAGTCGGTGAAAAGTTCGAGCGTGATTGGCGCGCCCTTGGTCCCATAGGTCTTTACGGGATCTGAAATAGATACGGCCGCCTTCGTTGGAGGCGCCTTGTGAGCCACGTGCGCTGCCTGGGGTGCTGCATGCAATGTAGCCACTGCCAAAAGCGCCAATGCGGCGGCTCCATAAAACGCCTTTGTCGCGCAGCGGCGCCAGATCGGGCCATTGGCATGCCTATAAAAGTGCGGTTCGATATTCAAATCATCCCCCATCACGTGGTTTTGCCGTTGTAGGTTGCGATAGCAAAAAGAATAACGCCTTACTGGCTCAGCAGCGAATCGAAAAATTGCTTCAAAATCGGCCATGTAACGATATTCGAACTGGTGGCGATCTTTTTGCCTTTGTAAATGATGATGTAAGTCGGCGTGTAGTTCACGGGAACGCCGAAGCCCATTTTAATATCGGGCGCGATATAGGAATCGACCGGGCACCCGTGGCCGCTTTTCGCAAGCGGATCGGCATCGGGGGTGGTTGCCTGCGGAGCTGGGCTCGTGCAGCTTTTCATGATCGCTTGCACTCGCTCGAAGTCAGCCTTCGGCATCGATTCCGATACCCATTTTGAAATATTCCCGTCGGCCTCCCAACTGGGCTGATTGTCAAAGAGAGCCGCTTCTGCGGGACCGAATTCGCCCACCATTGCGGAGGCATTCGCCCAGCGCGCCGCCTGGCCGGAATATTGGTGCATTACAAGCGGGAAATCATGGTGGATTAAGTACACTTTGCCCGAGGCAACGTAGTCGTTGATCATCGGCTTGAGGGCCTGCTCATAAAGAGCGCGGCATCCGGGGCATTGATAATCGGTGAAGGCTTCAAACGTGATCGGCGCCGATTTGGAGCCGTAGGTCTTTACGGGCACGGCAAGAGGCGCTACCGAATGGACAGCCGCGCGATGAGCCGATTTCTGAACCGCGTGTGGCGCCGCTGTTAAGGTTACAGACGCAATAGCAACAAAAACCCCGGCGGTCGCAATCGTGGCGCAGAACGAAAGCCGCCTTCGCATCGAATGACTGGTTCGCTTCATGACTCCACCTATCATCATGTTCCGATTAGACAGACGTATTGTAGCGCGAAATGTACCACAGCATTCGGTGGAGCATCCGGTTCGCTTGCTCTCCTTAGAACCAGTGACGGTTCCGGCTGAAGTGTGCGTCTGGTCGGCTTACCGACAGTTTAGGATGCTGTTTTCGAGTGGCAATTTGCCTCTGCGAACTTGAAGGATATCTTGAAGGATATTATGACGGCCCTAATTCCAGCTAAACAGGGCGCCTAAGTCGTTCTCTTACAGTGGAATAATGACGTATACAACATTCTTGACAATAAGGCACTCAACCTGTATTATGCTGCTTGTGCAGAGGATGAGGACCAGGCTCACGGCCGGTTCGTTACTTAGGAGCTACTGATGAGCAAGATTATTGGCATTGATTTGGGCACGACCAACTCGGTCGTGGCCGTGATGCAGGGTGGAGAGCCGACCGTGATACCCAACCAGGAGGGTGCGCGCACTACGCCTTCCGTTGTGGGCGTCACCAAAAGCGGCGAGCGCCTTGTGGGACAGGTGGCGAAGCGGCAGGCCATCACTAACCCGGAA
>DATEJI010000120.1:0-2452 GCA_035278105.1 Saccharimonadales bacterium (SeqCode) | reverse complement strand
CGGTGTGGAGACGGTACGCTACTACCAGCGCCGCGGACTCATGCCCGAGCCGCCGCGCGGGTACGGCAGCATCCGCCGTTACGGTCCCGGTGAGGTTGAGCGGCTGCGCTTCATCCGCGCTGCCCAGGATCTGGGATTCAGTCTGAAAGAGGTCGAAGAACTGCTGAGCCTGGAACAAGGCGGCAGTTGTCGCGCCGTGGAAAATTTGGCGGAAGCTAAACTCGCGGTAGTGCGGAAACGCATCACGGGGCTGAAACGCGTTGAACACACGTTGGCGGTATTGGTGCAGCGCTGCGAGACCACACGCGGAAAAATGAGCTGCCCGATCATTCAATCATTGCACGAACGTAATCACTGAGCGTTACCAATTACCCGACGGCAAGGCCACCCATTTCCCCAAGGTGAGCACCTGGAGTTCACCAAATGCGATCGAATACCGGCAGGAATTTTCCGCAGACAAGATTCATTGGACGTTGATGGCGAAAGGACACGAAACAAAGACACCGTCATAAACGCGGCATTGTGCTTGCCATTGTTGATCCGTCCCGATCAGTGAATCCCGGGTAATTACGGTCTAAATTGACAGCAAATTGCGCATATCTTTGGTATAAGCATCGTAGGAGCGCCAACCGATTAAGGCGGTAATATTGTGCGCGAGGCTAACAAGTCCCGGACTTTTTTGATCAAAGGCGGGGTCTTGAACAGGCGATCCCGTTTGATCCGCGAAATTCGACGCTAGCAAATTTAAAACCGACATAGATGGATTTCGGAGATCCGCCTTTCTGAAGTGCATATGCTGGTTTCGACCAGCATAGATGATGAGCCCAAGTGGGACGTTATTGATTCGCCTGCCACAACAGAATGGTTCAGCAGTCGATCCCTTACTTACTATATGGCTTAAATCGGTTGGTATTATCTTGTTGCTCGAAAAAAGCTCGACTGCTTTATAAGCCACTTGAAGTACAGACCCGCAGAGAGTGGATAAAGCAAAGCTTTCAGCTATAAATTTTTCTTGGGCCTGACGAGATGCGGTAATAGCCTCGCTGTTCTTCTCTGCCCATGCTTCGAATTTTACTGACAGCGGCGCGAGGTCCAAAGAGCTCGTAGTCAAACGCGGCACAAGTGGTTGCGGCAGTAATTCCACATACGAATCCATGCCTTCGAACAGTTTGCGCATGGCGCTTTCTGTTCTATCTAGGTAATCGTCGAGAGTTCTTATCAACGCAGTGCCGATACTTTTGTTATGAACTTCCGGAACATCGGTTACTTAAGGCAAAATTTCTACTGTTCAGAATTATGTTTAGCCCACCACTCCTCAGCTAACCTCTGTCCTTCGGCAACTTGCTTTGGGGTGGCCTGCTTTTCGACCAAGTCCAGCATGTCCCCCGCCTTTTCAACGCTTTGCGCCTTAGCCAGAACCAGCCACTTTATAGCAGGAACATAATTTTTTGGCACGCCTTGACCAATAGAATAAAGCACTCCTAACCTTGCTTGCGCATCGCCATTTCCTTGCTCCGCTGCCTTACGCCACCAGTAGGCGGCTTGCTTGTAGTCCTGTGGCACACCCTCGCCTTTGGTGTAACAGAACCCCAAACTGGTTTGTGCTCGTGCGTTTCCTTGATCAGCAGCCTTTCTAAACCACATAGCCGCTTGTTCGTAATTCTGCGGAATACCATTGCCCTCGCTATAGGAGATACCTAATTCATATTGAGCCAGGGGTTCCCCTTGATCTGCTGCTTTGTGTAGCCAGAAAAATGCTTGCTTATAATCCTTAGGCACACCAAGGCCATAAACGTAAGATGACCCTAGCAATAATTGTGCGGGAGCGAACCCTTTATCAGCGGCTTTGCGAAACCAATCAACTGCGCGAACGTAATCCCTCGGGGCACCTTCTCCTTTGGCATATAAAGTGCCAAGGGAGAATTCGGCGACAGTGTCACCCTTATTAGCTAGGGCGGTAAGTTCTGTAAATGCGGCCGGGTCCGTTTTGGCCATTTCCACCAATTGCGTTGGGTCATCACCGGCCAGGATCGCGCCGGCGAACCAGCAAAGCACCAGTAGTAATAGGACGGGGGCAATTTTCTTCATGATATTCATCCTTGTTGCTGAAAACATTACCTGTCCATGGATCGGATACCGCGCTCGATGACAATACCACAACTTTCATTGTGGCCGGCTGCGTCGGCTTTCCAGCCATTCGACCAATGGTTCCCATTGCTCCTGATCGGGCCAGGAGAGGTATTCCGGCAGCTCGTGGATGCCGAGGCCGCGTGAGTAGGCACGGATGTAGTTCTGGGTGTCGCGCAGCTGCGCGATCACCGGCACCTTGAGCGTGTCGAGGAATTTTTCCAGTTCGTCGTAGATCAACAGATTCTCGCGCACGCGATTGGCGACCACCGCGACTTTTACTTCGCGGCGTTCCACTTTGCCCACGTCCAGCAGTTCGGTGACG
>DATEJI010000119.1:0-1053 GCA_035278105.1 Saccharimonadales bacterium (SeqCode) | reverse complement strand
GTGCTAAAGGTGTCGTAATCGTCGCGCGCCGGGTGGCCTTCGGGGAAATTGAGGCTGGTGAACATATGAAATTCGTCGTCTAGCTCGCGCGACTCGCTGGCCGTAAAACCCATGCGGTAGAAAATATCTAGCACCGTCTCGCGTTCCGTCATTAGCGGGTGGCGGCTGCCATGCTCGGCAGCACGAAGGCGGGGGCGTTTTTGTGGCGGCACGTTGACGTCGAACGGCGCGGTAACGTCGATGTTTGGCAAAGCCTCGCCGCCATGCAGCATTTGGGTGGCAAGTGTTTCTAGCTCGGTACGCAAGCTATTTACCTCTTGCCCAAATGGCGCGCGCGCTTCAGGGGGCAAACTGGGAATTTCGGCGTACAGCGCTTTTAATTCCACCGCTTTTAGGATGTCGCTGGGCTCGGCGAGGGTTGGCAGCCGCTCTCGCAAGCGCGCCGCGACTTCATCGATCCGTTCATTTTGATATGTCATATTGCTCTGATTATACCAGAGTCGCCCCAAAAATTACCCGCCTACAATTTTACAACGCCAACAGAGAAACCAGCATATTGACATACGAGGGAACCAGGAATATTGTGGCGTGTACAAAACAAAAGAGACGGGATAAAATTGGAGATGCTATGGGAGCGACTACCCAAATATCAAACAACAAACTGCTTGCAGCAATGCAAGCGGGATTTACTAACATTGAAGTTCGGCTCGACGCGCTTGAAACGGAGGTGGCGGGGGTAAAAAGCGATGTGAAACGCGTGCAGAGCGATTTGCAGCAAGTGCAGAGCCAGATGGATCACATGCAGGGCGATCTGCGCCACGTGCAATTTAAGCTCAGCGAGCACGACGTATTGCTATCGCAACTGGTGCGGACAACCGAAACATTTACCCACGAACGCGAGGCATACTTAAACGATTTAAAAGATGTTCTGGACCGCTTGGTAGTGCTGGAAGGAGCGGCCTGACTTTTTATGGCACAGTTTTCTTTCGATGTTGTCAGCGAGTACGACAAGGCGGAGATGAATAACGTCTTTAGCCAAACCGCCCGCGAAAT
>DATEJI010000118.1:0-2026 GCA_035278105.1 Saccharimonadales bacterium (SeqCode) | reverse complement strand
GAGGGGGAAGCTGTTAAGTTTCCTTCAGGAGAAATACGGCGCGCAAGTGGAAAACCTACGCGCGGCTACGATACGCGAGTGGCTGGAGCAGGACGACTTGGAACCCGGCTTGCGCTTATTGTTAGAGACCCGGTTGGAGGCTGCGAAATCTTCCGGTGCGAAGTACAAGCGGGGAATCCGAATGTGCGGCGCTGGCTCTCGAATGAGGTACACGCTGCAATTCTGCGGCGCTGGCCGTACTGGGAGATCCAGTGGCAAGGGCTTCCAGCCCCACAACATGGCTCGGCCGACGATGAAGGCGAGGTACATAGATGATATCGTTATCCCTGGAATCAAGAGCGGGGAAGCCCTGGATTGGCCCGAGCTCTACGGAGGTCCCAACACGGCTTGCGCAAACGCTCTCCGACATTCTATCGTCGCAGCTCCGGGAAATGATCTCATCGTTGCGGACTATTCCAATATCGAGTCCCGAGTGCTGGCTTGGCTGGCGGGCGAGGGATGGAAGTTGGATGCTTACCGTTCAGGGCAGGACCTTTACAAGATTCTCTATGCACGGTTCTTTGGCGGTTCCGTTGAAACGGTTACTGACCACCAACGACAGTCTGCCAAAGTGGTCGAGCTTTCCATGGGGTTCGGAGGCGGGGTCGGCGCTTTCGTTACGATGGCGGCAGGTTATCAGATCGACCTTAGCACGCTGCCTGCCATGGTCATCCCAACCGCCGACGCCGCAAAGCTGACGAAGGCCGACACCGCTTGGCGTCGAGCCATTGCTGAGGGCAACGACTACGGCCTAGCCCCAGATGTGTTTGTCGCCTGTGACGTGCTGAAGCAGGCCTACCGGGAGTCCAACAGTGAAATCAACCGGCTTCGATACGACATTGACTCAGCAGTACGGCGGGCTGTGGCCGAGCCGGGCGTCTCCACTGTCGTGGGCCGCTGCACGATTTGGTGCGCCAATTCCGCACTACTCATTCAGCTTCCGAACGGCGATCGGCTGGTATATTACGCGCCGAAGCTCCACACAACGGTTTACACCGATCCGCTCACCGGGAAGAAGTCGGAGCGCCAACATCTCTCGTACGCCACAGCTCGCGGGAAAAGCTGGCTCCGCGAGAAAGCATGGGCGGGCCTCTTTCTTGAAAATATTGTCCAAGCGGTGGCGAACCGGCTACTACGGGACGGGATACGCGCTGCGCATCGCAACACCCTCGCTGTACCTGCGATCGCGGCGTTTCTCGAGACTCTTCCGCCGAGCGAGCGAACGGCGATTTGTCTCCATGTACATGACGAGTTAGCGTTGGACGTACCGAAAGGGTCGTATACACTTGAGGCCCTTATCTCTGACATGACGACCAACTCACCATGGGCCGCCGGGCTGCCTATCGCCGCCGAAGGTTGGTGCAACCCACGCTACGGGAAACGCTGAAATGCCTTGGCCAGCGAGCGTACCAAGTAAGGGCCTTGATATCCGCGAACTGTGTGGCGCGGTGCTAGGACACAGGTTCGAGGTACCTACAGTGCCAACTCACCGGGTTTTCCGCAAAATAGACGGCATGCCACTGTACGATGACTTCATGGCGGTGTGTCGGCACTGCGGGTTCCTGCGGTGTTTCCGCTGCAAGCCGGGACAGGTGCCGACAGCCGAGGAAGTACACCGTGGCTAACTGGAAGTGGGTCACTACACCCGTGGCATACAAGGGTATATGCAGCGCGTGCGCCAAACCGCTGCGCGGTTCGGGTGGCGAGATTGTCGAATGGACCGACTCGTGGCGCTACCACGTCGGCTGTCTATTGGATAAACTGGCAGAGCCGGCACCGTCAATGCACTACCCTTACATCGCCTGCGGAGCAGACTAACATGAAGTATTACGCTGTTTTCATCGGTGGCTGCAAGGACGGCGAGCGTCGTGTAATGCCGAGCCTGCCGCCTACTATAACCATCCCGAAACTGCGGCAGTGTATCGACGTGAGCACTCCGTCCAGCGACCCAGCGGGGCCGACTCCTGTAGAGCATGAGGTGTACCAC
>DATEJI010000117.1:0-1135 GCA_035278105.1 Saccharimonadales bacterium (SeqCode) | reverse complement strand
TCGTTTCGTTGAGAAGAAGTGGCAGGCCCATCGCTGGTGGTCCCATGCTGGAATAGCGCTGGGTTACGCACTGGCTTATCTGGGCATTGCGGAAACGCTATCGAACGCCCCGTGGCCGTTCGCTGCAGGGCTTCGCATTGCTTGCCTTCTTTTGGTGCCGTATCGCTACTGGCCTGCGTTGGTGGTCGGCGAGGCGGTACCGCTTGCTTATCTTAATGTCGGTCACGCGGCGGATTTCGGATCGACATGGAGCTTGCTCGCATCGGTGCCTCCCATCGTTCTAGCCATGCCGGTGGCGTGGTGGTTTCGCGAGCGAGCGGCGCTTTTTCCAGCGCGTGACTTGGTGGATGTGAAGAAGCTGCTTTGCTTTGTGCTTGCGCTTTCTCTGCTGTGGGCGTCGACGCGTTATGCAATCTTGTTAACCGTACAAAAAGCTAACGGCTTATATCACCCTAAGGCAGGCACCGCCTTTTCGTTCTTCATTAACGTTTATATGGTTCTGCTGGTAGTGACTCCATGGGTGGTGATGGTTCGCATTCATAGCCACAGATTCCCGCAGCTTCCTGCATGGAAAGCAAACGTAACAGGCCCCGCAGTTCGCGATGCCTTTATCGCTGTTCTTTCGTTCGCTGTCTTGGCAGTGCTGCACCACCTCGTTCCGCAACCCATCAAGCCAGCCGTGGCGCTAGTGCTCTTTTTTCCGGTCATGGGACTGACGCTCAAGCATGGGTGGCGAGCCTCGGTGCTTGGGGGAACGCTCTGCCTCATTAGCATCAGTTTTCTCGTGGAACTTCAGCCAGACCCTAACACACAGCAAATTCAAGCTGTTCTCGCCTTCACCATCACCTGCCTTTATCTTTTCGGAGCCAGGCTTTCCATGCAAATGCGGTTGCTCGATCAGTTTCAGCGTGAAAGCTATCAAACCCAGCAGGTAGCCCAGAAAAGCCTGGCATTTGGAGAACAGCGATTGCAGCAGACCTCTCAAGCTTTGGAATGCGTGGCGGGCGCACTGCGCATGGATTACGTTCGCGTTCTTCAACGTTTTGTTCCCGCCGACGCACGGGACGACTATGGCAAGGATTTTTTGGATGTCCAGAAGAACGTCTATCATCTTGCTGAAAGCATCCACCCCAGT
>DATEJI010000115.1:0-3423 GCA_035278105.1 Saccharimonadales bacterium (SeqCode) | reverse complement strand
AAATCAAGGGGCTTAGAGACGATATCCGGGTTTTATTCAGTCACCGAGGACGCTAATGCTACTTACCTTGACCCGTGATGCACCGAGGCCGGATTGTCAGGAGGGCATCCTGAACGTCGGTGGTTCCCAGTATTACACGATAGAACGTCCGTGGAAGGACAATCATGCCGGCATATCCTGCGTGTTGGCTGGACAGTACGATTTAATACCGCATGTCCTAGAACACGGAGCGTTGCTCGGTCTTAAATGCTACGCCTTGAGCAATCCTGATTTGGGCGTATTTCTTGAACCTCCTGCCGGTTACACTGGCCCCAATGCTGTGCGTGTCGCTATCCTCATTCATCCGGCCAACTTGGCATTTCAGCTTCTAGGCTGCATTGCTCCCGGTAAATCACGGGGGCTTCTAACGACTCCTGATGGAACGCAACAGCCGGCCGTTCTCCAATCCCGTGACGCATTCGATGAAATCATGGGGATACTTGGGGTTGATGTCATGGGCCATCAGTTACTCATCCAATGAGCCGCGCGCGTCACAATTGGAACCAGACTCTGATTACCATCGGTACGATTCTGCCGGTGGTGATAGTGCTAGGCGGATTGATTCTGGCTAAGAGCAACAGCAGCGCCGTAACGACGGCGACCGTTGCAGACCAGGACCAGGAAATCAAGGCGCTGCAAAAGGAGTTTGTGGAGCTTGAATTGAAGGAAGCGGCTCAAAGCTGCAAGCCCTGACGCTCTATAATCTTGTTGACGGCATCGAGTAGCTCGAGTTCAGTTCCGTATTCAGCAACAAATTCACGCTTGGACCGCGCTAGGCTCGGACCCTTGAGTTTCTCCCACTGGCTAGCTGCTTCGCCTCTGTGGTGCCATGTACAGAGCGGAATGGTGTAGGCATTACCCAGCCGCTTGTTTCCTTCGACCAAATGGTGAATCTCTGGAATTGCTCCACGTGTAACACCATTTATGCGGCAGGCGATGCAGCCAAGTTCCTGCAATGCACGGTAACGATGCAGCTCATCCTTGGTTGGCGGTTTCTGTCGGCCTACCACGATTCTTGCTGTAGGCTTTCGTTTTCTGGAAGCTCTATTCCCTGATTCCTCAAGTCTGCTTCGTAACGCGTAAGTATATCCATCATGTCGAGCTTGGACGGTTTGGTGCTCGAATCCGTGCCGCAATAGAGCGGGTTGAAGATGTGTTTACGCACGCCATCCGTGTCAGTCTCGGGCCAGTAATTGGGTAGTTTACCCTCAGAAATCAGCCGCATGCGTTCCTTGTTGAGCCACCCCGCATGCGAGCGGCACAACCATTGCAGCCGTTTGTTCTGCTCGCTGGTGCGCCGGATTTTGTGATAGCGCACGAAGATATCCAGCCCACGGCGCGGGATAGAGAGCGCCTGTAATCGATTTACGGCCTGTTGCATTTGGTCTGCATTGAAAACGACGTGCAGTGGTTGAGTCATCATGCAAACATTCTTTGTTGTCTCTGAGCATCTTCAATGCGGCGGCAAGCGATGTCGAAGTATTTGGATTCAATCTCGATGCCGATGAATTTGCGACCCAAGTTCATGCAGGCGACGCCTGTGGTGCCTGAACCCATGAATGGGTCCACCACGACGCCCAGCGTCCACTCGATGAATTTCTCCATCAGACAAACCGGCTTCTCCGTAGGATGATTGCTGTTGCCAGTTCTGGGGACGGAGACAACGTCACTGGGGCGCCGTCCCGGCCATACGTGCTCTGGGCCTGCCCAGAACATTGCGATCTCCGTCTGCCGGGCGTGCTCGTGCTTAAGGTCTCCCATTGACCAGTTATTCTTTACCCATGTGACGCATGACTTCGGGAGCGGTACGTCTGCACACAAATTGTCCCACCGGCAGAATACATATTTGGAATGAGCCGCATGGATTCCGCAAGCCCACACCAGCAAGTCATTGTTGTCATCGTTGGCGATGATCGTGCGCCGCTCGGTGCGATGATTCGATTGGAATGACATCCCATACGGCGGATCAGTAATCACCGCATCCACCTTCGGCAAGGTCGGCAGTATCTCTCGGCAATCGCCGAGATAAAGTGTTGCATTTCCGATGATGACCGGATTATCCATCGTTACGGATGAGTCGTAGCCGGAGGTGCAAGCGTCTTGATGCGCTGCAGTTGCTGATTGCACGCCATCAGGTCGGACATTGCCGCTTGGTCGTGGAGCAAAAGCTCGCCATTGGTTGCTGGCGTACCGACCGGAATCAGGCACGGCGTCAGATAGGCCGTCGGGATGGGTTGGTAAACCGTATGAGTGACCGTCACGATTTGCGGAGGAGCAGCAACGGGAACGGTTGCACAGCTCGCTAACAACATTATTGGAGCGGCGTACAGGAATCGAACCTGCATACACTGCTTGGAAGGCAGCTGCCTAACCATTCGGCCAACACCGCTTAGAAGAAACTTAACCATACAGTCAGTCCTATGAGGATGATGACAATGGACACCAAAAACGCCTCGCCGAGACGGTCAGTCAGGTCAGATTTGCGTCTGGGTTCATCGTGGAAATTCAGCAAGTTGTACTCCATGGAATTGTCGGATACTGAGGAGTTAGGGGTGAAGGTGATGGCAGTGGTAATGATGTTATAGAAAGAGTTGGCCCAATCAAAGGATTAGGCTTTGTAAAAGCCAGTACCACTTGGTTTTTATGGATGACAAACCCGGTTTCACCAATGAAGAGATTAGAGCCCAGATCCAGCGCAGCTTCACCCAGAGTCTTATGCTTACTAATTGGGGCATTAGGAAGGCGTGGAACATAGACCCAGTACGTTAGTGAAGCCATTTTAAGGTTCCTTGCAGGTATCAGCCTGCGTCTTTGGGAAACACAACCCGTTGAGCGCTCCGACAGGAATGGGCTGCGGAATCCACTGTGCGACTGTAGGGGAGCTTTTTGCATTAGCCGCTATCTGGGAGCGAAGTCCGGAAATCGTCGCTTGTAGGTGTTCTGCGGAAGCCTGCTGGACAATGACAGCTTGATTCGCTTGTGCGGCCATCGCTTTGGCTTGGTCTATGGCATCTTGGTCAGCCTTGGACTGAGCCTGTGATGCGGCCGTTTTGGCATCTGCAATGGCTTGGGCGGATGCCGCTTGATACTTGGCGAGCTTTTCTGCGCTCGACAATGCGCCTAGATGCCAACCAGTAGCGCCTCCGGCTGCAACCAATATGGCCGCCATGCCGAGGTAAGCCGCATATTTATAGAGGATGTTCATTTCATTTATTGTTCCAGTCACGCATGCTCGGCCGCATCCTCAATCTCCGTTTCTGCCGCTGTTCAAGTAGCCATTCTATCCCACAGGCTACCATAAACAGGAAGGCAAAGAAGCAAAGGTAGAACAGCAGGAGGCTAAGGTTATTGAGGAACTTGCTCATGCCGCGCTTACTCCTTACG
>DATEJI010000114.1:0-1210 GCA_035278105.1 Saccharimonadales bacterium (SeqCode) | reverse complement strand
GAACAATTCAGACAGCCGCACCCGCCGCACGCCCATGAGTTCGTCCACGCCCTCGAACACATAGTCCTCCGGCACCTTGCCGCCCGGCGGCAGCTTGCGGCGTTGTGCCGCCACCGCCTCGGTATGTCGCCGCAGCGCCATTTCTTCTTTCAGCAGCTTGTCGCGTACCTTGCGGTAAGCGGCGTTCTCGCCCGGGAAGCGCGAAGCGTGCAGCGTTTTTGCCGCTTTGCGCTTGCGGCTAGCGGATTTACTTTTACGAATGGTCTCAGGCATAAGTCACCTTCCGGATCATACGACGGATGTAACAGCATACGCCTTCGGTTGGGCTGCGTGGCAAGCAGCAAAAACCGCCTACCCGGCAATCAAACAAAGAAATATACAGTTGCGGTACCTTTAAAAGGTATCGTACCAACTGTCACTATGAATACAAAAAATCGCTTCTTTGTGATTGGACATTACGTAAATAAACACCAAGTACACTCAACGCGTTAGCCCAAGTATCATGAGCTTCTTGTTGTAAATCAGAATAGTCCGTATTAATGAAAACGCTACAGGTAAATCCATTAGCATTATCACACTCAATAAAGCATGCCGGCTGAAGTTCCCAGCAGTATGAAATACTAACGGGAAAATTTTTCTCTTTGAGAAAGAGATCAAAATGGAAAAAGATTGGGAAGTAGCTTTGTGCATCTGCAATCGCAGACTTCGAGTTGATTGCAAATTCCATGTAACCTGAATAGCGGTGCCCATGTTCGTCTTGAATAGGATAGCTACCAGAGCCAATTGTAAACAGCCAGGTCTCCGCTGCATTGATGGCAGCAGCTAGCCGATAAAGATGTACATCCGTTTGTAGCTCAGGAATTTGTTTCAGCAATGACTCATTGTTTTTTGCATAGCGGAAACCGAAATTAGCATCTCCATCTTCGCGGGCTTCACCAAGACCACCGTAAGGAATTCCTTTTCCGCGATGGTTGATGGTAAGGTAATTGTGATAACACGGCGTGGCATTCGTCACTGCATTCCCCCCTGCATTGACGGTGAATGATGTCTCAACAATGAATTGCGCAACGACCACTCCGTTTCGGGCGCGACTTCCTGCATGAACTTAACTTCCTCGGCCACCTGGACCGCCATGGGCACGCCGTCGCGGTAAAGAACGCGGTTCTCACCCTGCACCGGCACGCGCGCGCCAGGTGTGATGATGCCGACG
>DATEJI010000113.1:0-1227 GCA_035278105.1 Saccharimonadales bacterium (SeqCode) | reverse complement strand
AGATGGACGTTCGTGATTTTACCTCCCTCATACCTGTATCCGATTTCTGCACATGGCGGCTTGGATACGGCGTTTCTTTCGTTAACAGGTATATAGCGAACTTGCATCACAAAATGTTGGCACTGAGTATCTTTCGTCATTCCAAAACAAAATGGCACTTGAAAACTGAAGGTTTTGTCTTTAAACCAATAAGGAGGTTGGGGAAAAGATATGGTCTGTAATTCATGCAATACTGCCTTGTCCAAGTTTTGAATACCACTGGATTTTACAATCTGGGCATCAATAACTTCTCCATTTCTGTATTTAAAATCGGCAAGTACCATTCCTGAGGCACCCGCTAGTACATCTTCGCGCATGTATTGTATATGGACAGCAAGGTCGCGCTTGATTGCACTGAAAAACTTCTGATAGGGAGGATAAATACTGATTTCCATTTGGAAATTATGCGGCATTTCGGTATTCAGGCCATCGGCCTGCGGCGGGATGATAGCCGTGATTTGTTCGAGAATCGTAGAATCCAAAAAAGAGGATCCGGTAGACTTCAAGATACGCGGTGCTAGCAGTTTATCGTTGTAGTAGGTAAAGACTACGATTGCTGTTCCGTAGGGGAAGTGATCTTTGGCGGCATCTTTTGGATATCGAATATTGCTGTGGACAGTTCTAGCCAACGCATTAATCCACTGAGGATTTTGCCAATAGGGGACTGCAGGGGCGGAGGCACAGCCGGCCAAAAGACCTGCAATCGATAGGATCGTCAGGGTTTTTGTCGGCATAGCCCCCCGATGTTCTGCCTGCGACCGAACAATCCTAGTCTTCGAAGAGGTAGGCGTCCATACAGAGGGTGCGGTCGAAGCTGTGGTGCAGGCGCCGCACTTTGGGTCCACCGGCGCCGAGGGCCGCGAACAGCGGCAGGAAATGCTCCTCCGTGGGATGGCAGCGGACCGCTTGCGGAGCGCGTTGGCGGTAATCCAGTAACGCTTCGTGGTCGCCACGCACGAGCGCGTTGTGCAGCCAGTCCGCGAAATCCTCGTAAGGCTTGTGGTCGTCGCTGGCATGAAAATACTCGCGCAGGTTGTGAGTGGCGCCGCCACTGCCGACAATCAGCACGCCTCGCTCGCACAACGGCTTGAGCGCTTCACCGATTTTCAGATGATGTGCGGGGCCGAGCGGCGTTTGCAGCGACAGCTGTAATACGGGAATGTCGTGCTGCGGATACATGAGCAGTAG
>DATEJI010000112.1:0-1741 GCA_035278105.1 Saccharimonadales bacterium (SeqCode) | reverse complement strand
ACCGTGCTGGCCTATCTCTGCGGCTTCCAGACCCAGGATGGGTTCCGTTTTCTCGGCCGCTATCTGCGGTTTCTATTCATTGCTCCGGTGTATCTAGCGTTCCGGCGCTATCCGCCGACCGCGAAAACCGTATTTATCGGCTTGGCGGTCGGTGCGTTCGCTGGAGGCGTGGGTTCCGTGTGGCATTTCCTGCATGCCCACTATGTTGTTCTCATGGAATTTGCGACTGACTTACACATCATTTTTGGGGACCTCGCGACCACCATGGTGCTTTGCATCGTGGCGGGCTTCGGGCTCATGGCGACCTCACGGCGCAACTGGTCGGTACCGTTATTGATTCTCTGCCAAGCCAGCGGCGTCGTGGCCACCCTGCTTTCTGGGGCACGCGGTGCATGGATCCCGTTGTTGCTTCTGCCTCTGGTGCTGATGACACCCATCGGCGGGTTCCTCAAACGCAGCTACCTGTTTGCCATTGTGTTGGTGTTGGTGGCGGTATTTTCGTCAATTTATTCAATTGGCCGCAGCGGGACACAGGACCGTATTGCAGATGCTATCCGGAATCTGCGTGAGTATCCGTTGGCACTGTCCACGGCAGAAAGTGACCAGGGTGCGGTCCGCTTGCATTGTGACAACAACATTACTTTTCTAAGTGCATGGTTAAATGCTGCTTATGTGCCCAAGAATCTCAAGGCTAGAGTTGTACGTATCAGTGGAGACGGGATGCACGGCGTCCCCAGGTGCGATGGAGGTTATGCTTTGTCGCTGCAAAATATCGGTAACGATGGGCTATCCACTGTGGTATTTCAGCGCGTCCCGGCCGCAAATCTTGCGCAGCAGCTGAGTGCGGTACTGGTTCGTGGCACTGGTACGGTAGGTTTCGGGGGCGACAAGGAAACGGGCGTGAGTTTCAATACCCGAAATTTCCGCCGTGTCGTGTTTTCCGCGCGCCATTCTTCAGGCCAGGCTATCAATGTGGGCGTTGAGGCGCACCAGAGTCTTGAATTGGTGCCCGTGGATGGATATTTTGGCGAATACAGCATGTCCATTGCCAATAATGCGGTAGGCACTCGTCTTGAAATGTGGCGCGCGGCGTGGCTTTTGTTCCTGCGTCACCCGTTGCTGGGCATCGGTACCGGTGCTTACCAACCCGACACTCGAAGCTTGATTACGGCCGACGAGATTGCGCCTTTTGCGGGGGACTACGATCATCCACATAACGATTACCTCAACGCCCTGGCGAGTTTCGGCATTGTCGGGTTCCTGCTGCTAGTGACGGTATTCGTGATGCCGGCCTGGTTTTTCATGCGCGCAGTCAATAGAGGCGGACGTGTCGTTCACGCGCTCGGTCTGGCCGGGTTGTTTACCGTAATTGGTTTTGCCATCTATGCGCTGACCGATGTGATCTTTTCCCACAATATGATGATTATCTGGTATGTGATTTACGTGGCCTTGTTTTTTGCCCTGATTCAAACCCAGACTGAAAAGCAGAACAATGGTGGCGCCCTGGATGCTGGAACACTACAACCCAAAACCGATTGAGGCCGACGCCCGCCGCTCCTGGCAAAACGCGAGCCTGTTCCGCGTACACGAGCGTGCAGATGGCGGGAAATACTATTGCCTGTGCATGCTGCCCTATCCGAGCGGGCGGCTGCACATGGGGCATGTGCGCAATTACACCATCGGCGATGTGATTACCCGCTTTCAGCGTATGCAGGGGAAAAACGTGCTGCAACCCATGGGC
>DATEJI010000111.1:0-1296 GCA_035278105.1 Saccharimonadales bacterium (SeqCode) | reverse complement strand
GACCGCTGGAGCGGTACGCTGTTGTTCGCATTTGCAACATTTTTTGGTGTGGCTGTGCTCGCCTATCTTTTCGGCTTGCAGACTCAGGACGGGTTTCGCTTCCTCGGGCGTTATCTGCGCTTCCTGTTTATCGCTCCGGTGGTTCTGACATTTCGACGTTATCCGCCTACCACGAAGACAGTATTCATTGGTCTGGCACTGGGTGCGCTCGCGGGGGGGCTGGGTTCCGTCTGGTATTTTCTGCAGGTTCGCCGCATTAATGGCATGGAAGCGGCTACTGACTTGCACATTATTTTTGGTGACCTTGCCACGACCATGGTGCTATGCACGGTGGCAGGTTTTGGTCTGATTGCACTCTCACGGCGTGCTTGGTCGCTACCGGTTCTTTTTCTAAGCGTTGCTGGCGGTATAGCTGCCAGCATAATTTCTGGTGCGCGCGGCGCGTGGATAGCGCTTCTACTGCTACCCTTGCTGCTGCTAATGCCTTTGAACGACCGACTCAAACGACGGTATATATTTGCTGTCGTGTTGGTGCTTGTTGCTGTGTGCGCACTATTTTACTTAGTAGCCGGCCGAGCTGCTCAAGAACGCGTCAAGGGTATTGTATCTAAATTGGACAATTACTCAGTATCGTTACATTACCTGGAATTAGCAATTGGATCCTCTTTGAGTCATCCGGTTTGCATGCCTAAGCTTGAGTTTTTAGAAGCTTGGGCTCATGCCGGATACGGGGTGGAGGGTGCGCCACGCATTACGGTGGTAAGTGATCCAGTCGTTGGCGTTACGCCTCAATGTAAGCTGGATTATGCCGTGAAGATTCATAATTTCAGCCGGAAGCAAAATGCTCAAATTATCTTTCCTCGCTATGCTGCCAATCTGGGTGGCGATCATAAAACGCAGTTGATGGCTCGAGGCGCTGGAGGGCTGTCTTTTGCTTACGAATCAACCGCGACGGTAATGATCAGCTCCGCAGGTTATGAACGTGCTGTCTTGGCAGCGCATGGCGGTTTGGGTAATGAAATCAACGTGTATATTGCGCCTGGGAAAACCGTATGGGTGGTGCCGTTAGAAAGCCATATTGGTGAATTCGGTATGTCCGTTGCCGATAACTCGGTAGGGAACCGCCTCGAGATGTGGCGTGCTGCCTGGATGCTTTTCCTGTCTCATCCGTTGTTGGGCGTCGGCACGGGTGCCTATCAGCCGAGCACCGACCGCCTGATTGCTGAAGGAAAGATTATGCCCACTATTGCCAGTTATGATCACCCGCATAATGATTATTTGAACGCCCTGGCCAGT
>DATEJI010000110.1:0-3358 GCA_035278105.1 Saccharimonadales bacterium (SeqCode) | reverse complement strand
CGTCTGCAAAAACGACGCGTGTGAGCCACGGCAAAGACCGCCGCGACAGGAGTAGTAGTGGAAGCCCGATCAGGAGATCCGCGTTCCAGTGATAACCGAAAGCGCCGGTACGGAGACCGGCGGTCCCGGGAAAAGCCGCCGCACCGAGAAGCGCCCGCAAAATGCGCGGGCACCCTTCGCGGGCTCAGGGCAGGACGGTCGCCGCTACGAAAGGCAAAACCAAATTCAAAGGCCGCCCGACTAAAGCCGAGGCAGCGGCTACAAGATCAAAACCGCGGCAAAGGCAAAACGTCTACCGAGAGACGATCACAAAATTCGGGCAACGGTGACCGCTAGGGAAGTGCGGGCGTGCCGCTATTTCGGCGCTGGGACGCTCGCAATCCCATTAGGACCAGAAGCGAGAGAAATCGGCGAACTCGTATCCACTGCCGGCGTGCTCGAGTTGTCGATGATTCCGACCCCATTTGTCCCAGCGAGTGAAACATAAACACGTAGCGTGCCTGAGCTTAAGGGTGGAACCGTCAGCTGTTCTGGTGCCGAGCCCGTACCGAGAGTTACCGGTGACCCTAGCTCAACCGGTGTCGCAACCGTGTTGTCAATAACCGCAAATTTGTCTGCGGTCGTGAGCGATACGTACACACGAGCATTGTCCGGGGTAACGGCCACATACTGCGGCGATGCAGTGGCCGAACTTATCGTGATGTTGGTAAGAGCCGAAAACGCATCTGTATCGAGACCACTCACAACCTCAACACCGTCGCTGGTAGATGAACCTGCTTGCTTGCCGATGTAAGCCAAGGTGCCGTCTGAGCTATTCGGCACCACAACGATACCGAAGGGCACTGTTCCCACCGTCGTCTGAAGCCCAAACGGATTTGTGATTCCTGCGCCAGCAAGCTTCACAGGTGTGCCCACAGAATTATCAATAACAAAAAGTTCGTTCGTGCTTGTCAGCGTAACGTAAACGCGATTGCCATCGGCACGGGCCGCGACTGACTCAGGCCCAGTGCTACTCCCAGTCGAAATCGAGGTGAGGGCGGTGATAACGGATGCGTCCGGGGCGGACGAACTGAGATTAGAGTCGTCCAGTACGTCGACGGAATCGGACCCATTGCAGGCAATAAAAATTCGGGTGCCGACGACAGCTACACCCTGAGCCGCAGTGCATCCAGTAAGCGAAATAGGGGAATTCGTAATCTGGGCGTTTGCAATTGTGTCGATCACCGCCAGCTTACCGGTACCTGGTAAAGTGACAAACGCAAACCGACCCGAGGGAGACAAAGCGACACTGACGGGAATACTCCCCGATCCAGTCGAAATCGCGGAGCCGACCGCTGTATTGCTCGTAGTATTAATCACCTCGACTTGATTGGAATTTGGTTCGGCAGCATAGGCAAGCGTATCAATGACGTCCATATTCAGACTGACTGGCAGTGTTCCAGTTGGCGTAGTGAGGTTAGGCGTATCCGTTACGCAAGTCGAAAATGCGAACGAACCACTTGGAGTGGGAAGAGTCCCCGATAGGGCTCCGGTCACGGCATTTAGCAACATCCAACCCGGGGGGGGCGTCCCGGCGCATCCAGCTGTCGCAGGCTCAACCCACGTGTATGCCGGTAAGCCCCCGGACGGGGCGGCAGGCGTGGTTGCACCGTTAACGGTCGGATAAGGATAGCCGACGAGCGCGTTTGGC
Organism: Saccharimonadales bacterium (SeqCode); assembly: GCA_035278105.1. Taxonomy (GTDB): domain Bacteria; phylum Patescibacteriota; class Saccharimonadia; order Saccharimonadales; family UBA4665; genus PMNU01. The sequence continues at coordinate 1,668 of DATEJI010000110.1, read as the reverse complement.
AGCGTAGGGACGCTAACTGCCAAAGGGTCGTTGACAGTGAGCGATGTTGACACGGATGCTGGTGTCGTTGCGGCTGGCGTGGAGGCGTTGGCTGTGTCAATTGCTGAGACGGAAAAGCTCGTCGGGCCACCTGCCGCCGTCGGCGTTCCGCTGCATGATGCCACAGCGCTCGCTGTGCCCTGGTTCGTTACTGGGCAAGTGATTCCCACCGGAAACGTACCTGCAGATGGTGCTGTGATGTTGTAATTGCCCAGACCGCCGGACGGTGTGAACGTGGGCGACTGACAGTTGCCAGTCGAGCATCCCGGATCGGTTGTCACGCCGTAATGCCGGTTCTGAACGGCCGGATTGGAAGCCGGATCCGGATTGACCGCCAACGACAGCGGAGCGTGCACGATCAGGGTTGCTGCGGGAGAGTTAACGCTGGTCGAGGGCGGCGTCGATGCATTGGCCGAATCGGTGACATGCACTTGTGGGTTGTAAGTATTTGCCGCGCCAGTCACGACAGCGGCTGAGCATGAATACGTTGCACTGGATTGCAAGCAGCCGATACCTGTAGGAAACCCTGAGGACGAGAAAAAGTAGGGGCTGATTCCATTGGCTACCGTGTAGTCGAGGGTCGCACAGGTGGACGCCGGGAAGCACCCGACTCCGGTGCCATACGCGCGATTCGTTACGGCGTCAGGAATTGAGGCGGGAGGCGTCAATTGAAGAGCATCAGCTACTGTGAGATTGGCGCTAGCCTGGCTGCTCGGGTCCGTCGTGAGCGTAGCTGCGGGCGTGGATGGATTCGCGAGGTCGACGGCAATCACTCCCAGCGTCGAGGCACCCGACCCGCCAACTGACGTTGCTGAACAATTGTAATTCGATCCTGAGAGTGCGCAGCTCCAAGAACCGGGTGCGCCACCGGGCGCAGTCGCGATGGTCGCGTTCGGCGCATAGCTGCCTAACCCACCCCCGACCGAAAAAACGGCGGGCTGGCAGCCGCTAGCGCCACCCGTGCAGTTCGTGTTAAGTCGGTCTCCGTATGATCGGCCGTTCACTGCCGTGGCCAAGCTGCCGGGGGCAGTAAGCGTTATCTGCGGATTCACAGTTATCGTAGTGGTGCCTGCGCTTGTCGGGTCGGTGCCCAGCGTGGCAGCAGGGGTGGTCTGATTCTGAGTGTCTGTAGCGCTGATCTCCAAAGTCGTAGCGCCCGAACCCGCGATTCCAGCCGTTGAGCAATCGTAATCCGTCTTAGCGCCATTCAGCGAACAAGACCATGTACCGAGGCCGCCGCCAGGTGCAGCAACGATCGTTGCCGCGTTCGAGTAGCCGCCGAGTCCGCCAATGACTGAAAACTGCTGCGCCACGCAGGCCCCACCTGAGCAGCCCGATCCTGTTCCATATGGTCGACCGGTAACAGCATTGGGCCAAGAGCCGACAGCTGCTAGCGCAACTGGAGACTTCACTACAAGAGAAGCGGTAAGTTCACTATTGGGGTCCGTCACGATCGTCGATGCTGGTGTGGAACCATTCCCCGTGTCGTGCACTGTGATCTGTGGGCTGTAATTTCCCGCAGTGCCTACGCTGATAGCGGAACAAGTGTCCGTAGTCGCCGCCGGAGTGCATGTGAAGCCGGTGGGAAATCCGCTCGGGGTAAGAAACGTATACGGACCTATTCCGTTT
>DATEJI010000109.1:0-1661 GCA_035278105.1 Saccharimonadales bacterium (SeqCode) | reverse complement strand
GTTCCGACGACTGCAGTTCCGTCGTAGACGGTGATGGTGCTGTTCGCTTCGGCTGTTCCGGAGAGCTGTACATGATTGGTATTGACCACGGTATCGCTGACGAGGGCCGGCGCGGCAGGCGCCACCGTATCCACGGTCACTTTCAACGCGGCGGAGGCCGAGCTGCTCCCACTGGCATTGGTCGCGATCGCGGTCAGTGTGTGCGTCGCATCCTGTAGCACCGATGTGATGTAGTCCCACGAGCCACTTGCGTTTGCAGTCGTCGTGCCGAGCTTGGTTGCGCCATCATATACGGTGACCGTGCTATTGGCAGCGGCAGTGCCTTTCAAGTCAAGCGTATTGTCATTGGTTATGCCATCACCGACGATGCCGCTGTCAGTCGAGAATGATGTGATAGTGGGCGCGGCTGGCGCGGAGCTTCCGCTCGTGGAACCCCCGCTCGGAGGCTTGCCACTCTGATCGAAATAGGTGCCGGCCACCATGTTTACGTTGTTCGATTGCGTGACCGCTCCATTATATGGACCATCACTGGAGCCGTTGTAGGCACCAACGTATTCATAACCACCACCGCCGCCGTTGGCACTCCCGATATTGGTTGTATCGAAGTAATTGTTTGCAATCGTACCAGTCCCAATCAACCGCGCCGTATCAAGGATGATTGCGTAATTTACATAGGCTCCGTTGTTGGCAATGAACGTGTTGTTGGTGAAGGACTCCGTCTGCACACCACCGGAGTCGGCACCGCTATTCGACGAAAACGCAGCAATGCCCTGTGTCCGTCCTTCAGAGATCGGGATCGTCTGGAGGAACGTGTTTGAATTCACCACAAAGCTGGCGGTATTCGCGCCCGGCAGGTTATAGGTCTGTATCCAATCTCCATGCGCTCCGGAATTAAATCCCTCGCCGGCGTTTGCGATCACGTTGTTCTGGACGAGCCAATGCTCGCCGCCAACATCCGAGCTCATCACGATGTCCTGGCCATAGGCATCATGGATGTAGTTATTCTGGATGGTGGTGGTCCCGGCGCCATCTGCCGCAACCAGCATCTGTGCCGATTGGCCGGCGCCGCTTATATTGTTGTTTTGGATGGTCGTATTGCTGGCGGCGCTGCTTATGTAGATGGGTGTCTGATTGTTCGAGCCGACAGCAAAATTGCTATTCTCAATCGTGTTGTTGCTTCCGCTATTGACGGAAACCTGCCAGCCTCCATTGAGCGAAAAGTCGTACCCGTTCAAGGTGACATTGCTGCCGTTGATATTAATGATGTGATCGACGGTATCCACCGACACACCGGCCATCGAGATCGTCGACGGATCTTTGAGGACTGTCCCAGCTGGAACGCCAACGGCATAGTCGACGCCCGCGACACTCGTAGTCGGTGTTGCCGCGTAGCCGTTCAACAAAGTTGCGTCGATAAATGCCATCCAGGCTCTCCAAGCTTATAGTTCGGGACAGTTGCCCATTCATGCACCCCATTCCATCCCATCCGAGCGTCCCAAACACTGGGACGTGCGGTACAACGGTTCTTTGGCCGGCCACCGAGGGCTTTTTTAAGACGACATCGCGACTCGGCGGAGGAAATCTAAAATCGTTTCTCCGACACACTTATCATGAGCTGCCAGCGGGAGCCGCCAAGCCACCGCCACCACCAAACTGTTTTT
>DATEJI010000108.1:0-813418 GCA_035278105.1 Saccharimonadales bacterium (SeqCode) | reverse complement strand
TGCGACCGTACTCCACAGGCGGGATGCTTAACGCGTTAGCTTCGCTACAAGCCGGGTCGATACGGCTTACAGCTAGCATCCATAGTTTACGGCGTGGACTACCAGGGTATCTAATCCTGTTTGCTCCCCACGCTTTCGTGCATTAGTGTCAGGAACGAGCCAGTAGACTGCCTACGCCATCGGTGTTCCTCCTAATATCTACGGATATTACCCCTACATTAGGAATTCCATCTACCTCTCTCGTCCTCTAGCTTAGCAGTTCGAGTAATGGATGTATGGTTGAGCCACACGCTTTCACTACTCGCTTACTATGCCACCTACGCAACTCTTTACGCCCAGTAATTCCGGATAACGCTTGGGTCCTACGTATGACCGCGGCTGCTGGCACGTAGTTAGCAGACCCTTATTCGTTGGTTACCGTCATAATCGTCACCAACAAAAGCAGTTTACAACCCGAAGGCATTCATCCTGCACGCGGCGTTGCTCCATCAGGCTTTCGCCCATTGTGGAAAATTCCCTACTGCTGCCTCCCGTAGGAGTCTGGGCCGTGTCTCAGTCCCAGTCTGGCTGATCATCCTCTCAGACCAGCTACCGATCGTCGCCTTGGTGGGCTTTTACCCCGCCAACAAGCTAATCGGACGCAGGCCGTTCCCAAAGCGCATAAAGCTTTAATCCGGAGATCACATGCGGTATTAGCTACTCTTTCGAGCAGTTATCCCTCACTTTGGGGTACGTTCCTACGCGTTACTCAGCCGTCCGCCGCTCGAGTACTCAGCACTCTTTACTCGACCTTCAACAACCATCTCTTCGATGTAGATCTGGCTACTTCGTAGCCAGGCCCTGCCTCGGTCTAGTAAAGAGTGCTGAGCCTTTCCGCTCGACTTGCATGTATTAGGCACGCCGCCAGCGCTCATCCTGAGCCAGGATCAAACTCTCCAAAAAGAATTTGTCTGAATCAGTCGAACATTCTGGTTTACACCAGAAATTACTGACTAATGGAACTAGTAATCAAAGATTGCTAGTTCCTAACAAAAACAAAACTGACGTTGATTTGCACTACTCAATTTTTAATGAGCTTTAGAGACACCTATAGCAAGAGCTCCAAACACTCACACGATAGTACGATGAATCGACCCTAATTGTCAAGGTAATTACTGGCGATTTTGGTGGTAATTGTTACATCACGCTGACAGATTCGCCGTCGATCGGTTCAATATCGTCTTCAGCAGCGTCAACGAGAGCGAGCGAGACTACCTCGTCCCCATCGTTCAGTCGCATAATGCGGACACCCTGCGTGGCGCGGCCGAGCTCAGGAATATCTTTGAGCCCTAAGCGGATTGTCTGGCCTTGCGAGGACACAATAATCACCTCTTGGGTGTCATCGATGAGCGTCTTGACGCCTATCAGATTGCCAGTCTTGCCATTAACAACCGCGGAGCGAATACCGACGCCACCGCGAGCATGCGGCGTAAATTGCGCCACTTTGGTTCGCTTGCCGTAGCCATGCTGACTGATGACGAAGATGCTGGAACCAGCCTGCACAATATCCATACCGATGACCGCATCACTGGCGCGCAAGCGGATACCGCGCACACCGCGCGACACGCGCCCCATCGGGCGCACATCTTTTTCGTGGAACCGTATGGCCTGGCCTTGCGCCGTGGAGATGACAACTTCGTTGTCACCGTTGGTCATACGAATCCACTTCAGCTCATCTCCGTTATCAAGGTTGATGGCAATCAACCCGTTGCTGCGCACGTTCTGGTACTGCGCAAACGGCGTTTTCTTAACTACTCCGCGCACCGTGCACATCATCAGATTTGCCGCTGCATGAGCCTGCTTGCTAACATTCACTACAGAGCTGACCGTCTCCTCTGGTTGCAACTGAAGCAAGTTGACGATGGCGACGCCTTTGGCGCTCAAAGAAGCTGCTGGTACCTCGTAGGTCTTCAGACGGAACACGCGACCTTTGGTAGTAAAAAACAACAGGTAGTCGTGCGTGCCGGCATACACCAGGTGCTCGATGACATCTTCCTCTCGGGTCGTCATGCCCCGCCGACCTTTACCACCCCTGCCTTGCCGTTTATACTCAACCACCGAGCTACGTTTGATGTAATTTGCCGACGTAAGCGTGACAACGACCTGCTCATCCGGTACCAAATCTTCGTCGCTCATGCGATCAAGCTCGCTCGCAACCACACGGGTTCTTCGCTCGTCGCCGTATTGCTTCTTAAGCTCCAGCAATTCGCCGCGGATAATCTTGAAAATCTCTTTTTCGTCTGCCAAGATGGCTTCCAAGCGCGCAATCGTTTTAAGGAGTTCGGCAAGTTCATCTTCGATCTTCTTGCGCTCCAAGCCTGCAAGCGTCCGTAGCTGCATGGCCAAGATGGCCTTCGCTTGTATCTCACTCAGACCAAAGCGCTTCATAAGGTTCACTTGGGCTTCATCGGTGGTCTCGCTCGAACGAATTGTGTTGATAACTTCGTCGATGTGGTCGAGCGCAATTTTCAACCCTTCCAGGATGTGCGCGCGCTCCTTCGCCTTACGAAGTTCAAACTCAGTTCGCCGGCGGACGACCACCTGGCGATGCTTAATATGCTCGGTGATAATATCCTGCAAGCCAAGCACACGGGGTTGAATGCCGTCGATCAGCGCCATCATGTTAAAGTGGAATGACGTTTGCAGCGGTGTTAGCTTATACAACTGATTGAGTAACTTTTTGGGGTACGCATCCTTCTTGAGGTCAATCACGATGCGCACTGCACCGCGCGCACTTTCATCGCGGAGGTCGCTGATGCCAGCTATTTTTTTCTCTTTGTAAAGGTCGGCTATTTTTTCAATGAAACTGGCTTTGTTCAATCCATAGGGAATTTCGGTGATGACGATCTGGTGGCGGCCCTTGTTTGTCTCGACAATTTCAGCGATCCCGCGTACTACTACACCGCCACGGCCAACAGCGTATGCAGCCCGCAGAGAGTTCTTGCCATACACAATGCCGCCGGTTGGAAAGTCTGGACCTTTGATGTGCTGCAGAAGGTCGTCGAGCGTGGCATCAGGATGGTCGATCTGGTGGACCGTTGCATCAACCAGCTCGCTGAGATTGTGCGGCGGTATATTGGTAGCCATACCAACAGCGATACCGAGTTGTCCGTTCAACAACAAGTTTGGCAATTTTCCAGGTAACACGGTTGGTTCTTGTGTGGTTCCGTCGTAGTTGTCGCGAAAATCGACTGTGTCTTTGTCGATATCAGCCAGGAGTTCGTCTGCCAAGCGAGCCATCTTCGCCTCGGTGTAACGCATGGCGGCTGGTGGGTCGCCATCCATCGAGCCGAAGTTCCCTTGGCCGTTAATCAGCATGTAGCGCAGGCTCCAGGGTTGTGCCATACGCACCATGGCGTCGTAGATTGCGGCGTCGCCATGAGGGTGATATTTACCCATCACCGCACCGACAACATTCGCACTCTTACGGTGCCGCGCGCTACTGCGCAAACCGTCGCTGTTCATGCTGTACAAAATACGGCGGTGCACTGGCTTCATGCCATCGCGCACGTCTGGCAACGCGCGGTCGATAATCACGCTCATGGAGTAGCGCAAGTAGCTATCCTCCATCACGTGCTCAACAGTGCGCCGCTCAACAGTGCGTGAGTGGCTCGTTTGCCCTATAACTTCACCTTCAAGTACGGGGCTTTCTGCTACTGGCTCGTTTTGCTGGTCGTCCATATTAGATATCCAAGTCCTTCACAAATTTGGCATTGGTCTGAATAAAGTTCTTGCGCAGTTCGACTTCGGTTCCCATGAGTTTCGTAAAGATGGCGTCGGCCTTCTCGGCATCCTGAATCTGTACTTGCACAAGCACTCGTTTCTCTGGATTCATGGTTGTCTCGTACAACTGCTCGGCGTCCATTTCGCCCAAGCCTTTGTAGCGTTTCTGCTCAACAAAACCAGCTTGATGCAGGCGATCGTCCTGCAGGTTAAACTTCAACCCTTCCTTCTTGCGCCGTGCGATGGTTGCGTCCAGCACTCGCTCTAGCTCGTCTTCATCGTATATAAACACACTATTTTTACGGCCGGGCTTCACTAGCTCAAAAAGCGGCGGCTTGGCCAGATACACATGTCCGGCGTTAATAACCGGCTGCATGTAACGGAAGAAAAAGGTTAGCAGAAGTGTGCTGATGTGCGAGCCATCTACATCGGCGTCAGTCATGATGATAATACGATCGTAGCGCAGCCCGTCGATGGAGAACGAATCCTCGATGCCCACGCCCAGCGCTTTAATAAGGCTCAAAATCTCGTTATTGCCGAGCATTTTATCTAAACGAGCTCGCTCAACATTCAGCACTTTGCCTCTGAGTGGCAAGATTGCCTGCGTTTTGCTGTCGCGGCCACTTTTGGCAGAGCCGCCGGCGGAGTCGCCCTCCACCAGGTAGATCTCTGAATTCTTGGGGTCTTTGCTAGAGCAGTCAGCCAGCTTACCCGGCATGCTGGCACCTTCGAGCACACCTTTACGGATGATGTTTTCGCGCGCGGCGCGAGCAGCCTTGCGTGCGCGAGCAGCCAAAAGTGCCTTACCGACAATTTTTCGTGCGATTCCTGGATGTTCTTCCAAATAATAGTTACAGTACTCCGTCATGACCTGTTCGACGTAGCCGCGCACCTCTGGATTACCCAATTTGTTCTTGGTCTGGCCTTCGAACTGTGGATCAGGCAGTTTGACCAAAATAACTGCCGTCAGGCCTTCTCGGCAATCCTCGCCGGTAAGATTTTCTTCTTTCTCTTTCAGAAGTCCCGCCTTGCGGGCATAGTCGTTTATGACACGTGTCAACGCCGACCGAAAGCCGGTCAGGTGTGTGCCACCATCTGGGTTAACGACGTTATTGGCGAACTGCTTGATAGTTTCGTTAAAGCTGTCAGTATACTGAGCGGCAATCTCTATCTGCGTGTCTTCAATTTGCTTATCGACATAGAAGATATCTTCGTCAACGACCTCTTTGCCATAGTTCAGATGTTTTACGTACGATTTGATGCCGCCTTCGAAATAAAAACCATATCTTTCGCCAGTATTTTCGTCCTCAATTGATGTTCTGACACCTTTTGTGAGATATGCCTGGTGACGAAGCTTGTCGAGGATTGTGCTGTAATTGAACACGACCGTTTCGAAAATGGTCGCGTCGGGATAAAACGTTATCTGTGTGCCAGTCTTGTCGCTCTTGCCTACTGCCTTGAGGTCGGCCTGTGGGACACCTGCCGCATACTCTTGGTAGAATTCTTTGCCATCCCGCCAGACCCGAACCGTCAGGCGCGAGGACAAAGCATTCACCACACTCGAGCCCACACCGTGCAACCCGCCAGATACTTTGTACCCGCCGCCGCCAAACTTGCCACCGGCGTGCAGCACGGTAAGCACTGTTTCGACAGTGCTCTTGCCTGTTTTAGGATGAATATCGGTTGGGATGCCGCGGCCGTTGTCGGTAATCGTAATACCACCATCGGCCAATAGGCGCACAGAGACATGCGTCGCAAAACCAGCTAACGCTTCGTCGATACCATTGTCGACCAATTCCCAAACTAAGTGATGGAGACCCTCTATTCCAGTCCCACCAATATACATACCGGGGCGCTTACGAACCGGCTCTAGCCCCTCCAGCACTTGAATTTGATCGGCAGAATAGTCGTTTGTTTTTGACACTTCTAATAACCCTCATGAAATCAGTTACACGATTCCCACTTCTCTTATAGTATAGAGTAATTCTAGCTTATGCGCAACTAATCAAGACTAGTTTTTACGGTGTATGTTGCCGTCTTGATCGATGTAAATATCCTCTGGACTAGCAGGAGTCATTGGGCGCGGACCAAGCGGTATATCGCCAGTCGTTGGAGACACCGGGATTGGACGCTGCACGAGTTGAGCCGGAACAGCTTGCTGCTGAGCCATTGTCGGCTGCATGGCGCTTGTTGGCATAGCCATAGGCTGCTGAGGCCAATACTGCGGCTGAGGCGGCCTGTTGCCATACATTGCTGGCATTGTTGGCGGCATTTGCGCGCCTGCGGCTGGCGGCCCGTACATAGCTGCAGCCGCAGGCGGCATCGGCCCATATGCATAGCCGGGATATTCCGCAGGAGCAACAGGCGGCTGAGCTGCTGACCGCGCCGCAACAGGCCTACCAGTCTGAGGATTTGCCCAAGGTGAAGGACGCATGGCGAGCGGTCCATTGCGCTTGTTCATCCACTCGTCTAAAAAACCACCATTTCTGGGCTGAGCTGGCGCGGGGGCGGGTCCATAACCCATCGGTGGAACACCGGCAGGCGGATAGCCGGACGGCGCGTATTGCCGGGGCGCCACGCCAGGGCGCATACCCGGAGGCGCTCCCTGTGGCCCATATGGTGATGGTGCGCCGTAACCTTGCGGAGGCATTGGTGGCATTTTTGTGGCGAGGCGATCAAAAATCTCTTTCTCAACCGCAGCCTTTGGTTTTCCATATTTGGCGGCAGAGAGCTGTTTAAGCGCACTGGCAAGCTGCGGGTTCGCATTGCCCAACGGAGGCAGCGTAGACATACTAAATGGCTGTGTTGGCACACCGCCAATCAGCGTGCGCACGGCCGCATTATAGTTAGGCATACGCAACAGGTCACTCGTATCGAATGCCGGACGCATGCGCTTAGCAAGAGCCTCGGCATCCTCATCCTGCCCGACACGGAAAGCAACAATGGTACCGATGTTACCAAAGACAGCATCTCGAACTTCATCTGTGAGCTGGGTAGTAAACTGGTTCGCCACAATCAGGTTCAGGTGGTACTTACGAGCCTCGGATAGAATCGTCGCAAAAGAGTCAGTTGAAAAGTTTTGGAACTCGTCGACGTACAGCGCAAAATCTCGGCGTTCACTTTCGGGGATATTAGCCCGACTCATTGCCGCGGCCTGGAACTTCATAACAAACACCATACCAAGCAGCTTGGAGTTCAGCTCACCGGTCCGACCTTTACTGAGGTTCACCAGAAGAATTTTGCGATTATCCATGATGTCACGCAAATCGAACGAGCTCTTGGTTTGACCAATAATATTGCGCATCATCTCGTTGGATAAAAAGGCACCGAACTTACTCACAAACCAACTCACGACCTCGCCAAACTCGTTGGAGCGTTGCGACTGCGGCATTTCCTTTTGCCAAAATTCAATGACGTTTTGGTCTTTCACATATTGTAATTTTTGCTTCACAAACTGCGGATCGCGGAAAAGTTTTGGAATATCAACAAACGTTCCCCCGTTAGGATCGGCCATGACCGTTAGCGCAGCGTTTCTAAAAAGGTGCTCGTAGCGCGGACCCATGATTCCTTGGTGTTGTGGGTCGTACAACTTGTACAACATGTTCAGGGCTTCTTGAATCAAAAAGTCCTTTTGATCCGAGCTGTGATATTCGAACAAATTAAGTCCCATGGGGTAATCCATTTCTGCAGGACAGAAATATATGACATCCTCAGTGCGCTCTCGTGGGACCATCGACAGTAGCTTCTCGGCCGTGTCGCCGTGCGGATCAACAAACGCAAAGCCGTCGCCGTTCATCATGTCCTGGAGCGCCAGGTTTTCCAGATAGGTAGATTTACCCGTCCCAGTCTGACCAACAGCATACATATGTCGCTGTCGATCGGAGGGAGCTAAACGAATTGGCTTCTTAACGCCACGGAACACGTTATAGCCAAGCAGCAAGCCGGTCTCCGGCACATTGCGTGGGCCATCGACTTGCTTTGATTCTTGGCGCTCAAGCTGAGACGTAGGGATACTTCGTTGGTCTGGAAAGTGGAAAATTGTCGCCAATTCCACCGAGTTCAGCACGTCTTTGTTTTGGTTCTGAGGAAACATTCTAAGGATATAATTCGTTATAAATTCGTCAATGTTTTTTGCCGGACTGTACTTAAAGCCGTTCTTTCCGGGCGCATCGAACAGCGAAAAAGAAGCCACTATATTATTAAGGATCGCCTGAGCCCGATGGCTGATGTTAGACGAGACTACCACGCGAATCAGCACCTCGTAGCCAGCATGACGCGTCTTGTCTTCAATTGCGTCGAGTGTCGCTTGCTCTAAACTAGACAGATCTTTGCTCTTTTCGTCCTTTTTCGGCTCTTCAGGCGGTTTAATAAAAGCCATACCAAACTGCTTCATAAAGCTGAAGAGTTGCTCGCCACCCTTTTTGTTTTTCTCGCCTTTTCGCTTGCTACTGGCTACTGCCAGAGCATTTTTTCGCCACGAAGATTCTGCAGGCCGCATCAAAATCTGAATGCCGGCACCATCCTCCTTCTCAAGTGTCGAAAGTGAGTTCAACAGCGCCTGCATCGCATCGCGCTTCAGATCTTGATAGGTGGCAATTGGATAGGCGAAATTTTCTTTCAGATGCAGCTCACCGCCCGCAGTACCGCTAATTTTGCCGACTGGGCTAAAGACGTTGTGCTCGGCGACTTCTTCGAGTCGCGCCGAAGGATAGGCGCTTACAATTGCTTGTTTCACCACCTCGACAAGCGCCAGCGGTACAGCAGCATAAAAATAAGCAAACCCCTTGCTGCCGACAATCTCAAACGCAAAGTGACGCTGACCATAAATGCGAGTCTTAAAGCCCTTTTCGGCCGTGCTCGCAATAATGTTATATATAACTTGCGCTTTTGATATGTTTTCGTCTATCAGGTCGCGGAGGTCGCGGCCAGCAGCTTCGGTATCGTCACTGGCAGGCGGCAAATGGATGAGTAGTGGCACCATCTTGAGCCCACGCTCATAGTTTTTGCGCTCCCGAACTTTTTTTTGAGTCTGCAAAAGAACAATCGGCACGACGATAAGTGCCGCTATAAACAGAAGAGCTACTACTACAAGTAAAAAGGTCATCTCGATGAATCTTCAGTAACCTTGATTTGTTTGTTGTATCGAATTTTTAGATAATCAGCCTTAACCTTGCTGATTTCCCTGCTCTCTACATATGGGTCACTTTTGGTTTGCGCAATAATGGTTTTAGCTTTGTTGATCCACTCCTCATCGAGGTCATCGGTGCTCATGTCATCGGCTGTAGCGTTGGATGCCTGCTGCTGGATGGCAGATTGGTCGGTAGCGGCCGGAATAGGCCGAATTACAGGAACAGTTGCTTGCCCAGGGTTGTTGCCGGCTGGAGGTAATGTGCGAGCAGGCGCCGACTCCACGTGCAGCGAAGCGGCCTCGGGGCTGTGAGCCCCAGGCTGTGCCTCTGGAGGCAGTTGTTCGCTGCCGGGCTGCGGCAAAGCTAAAGCTGGTGGTCGTTCAGTAGTAGGTTCCATAGTCTTTCTCACATTATATCAGTTTAGGAGTTCCGCGACTACTACATGCGTTTGAGCAAAATATCAGCGAGCAGGTGCAGCCATGCGCGCGACATAAAAATACGCTAAGGCGAACAAGGCAATGATGATTAAAACGTCGCGCAGCGTGAGCTGGCCTATTGATTGCAGAACAAGCAGCAAAACCGGAAGCGACGCTCCAAGGGCGCCCAATTTATACTTTTTTGCCGTCAGCCGGGTGGATCGCCAGCTCAACAGTAAGCCAATAGCTCCAGTTAACACGAAAAACATAAGCACAAAGGGCAAAATAAGTAGCGCTGACGGTAATTTTGTAGGCTGGGTGGTTATCAATAAAAGAATAAGAGCCACCAAACTCGTGAGTACTATCTTTACTGCCTGCTTCATACCTTTAGTATAAAATACTGCGAGATTTTTCTCGCAGTATTTTAATTATTCTTGGAGCCGCGGGTAGTAAATCCGCCCTTTTAATAGAATATATTGGCGCTTACTACCCTTTGGCTTTGACTGACCGCTCTTGCAACCTTTAGGGTCGCGAAGAGCGCTATTTTTGTAAGTTTTTGTTTTTGACTTACTAGCTAAAGCTTACTACATGGCACTAAAAAAGTCAATAAGCACAAGCAAAACAAAAGCGACGCGCCCTGCTTACAAAAAGTTATACACAGGTTTTTTAAAAACCGAGCATTATTGTTATTGACAGCCCGTTTTGTAGTTTATAAGATAGCAGTAGCACTTGAATAAAAAAAGTGCTCAAAAACAAAAACGACTCGAAACAACGGCTTCTCGCAAGCCGTTGTTCCATGAAAAGCCAAAGCAAACATTCCATTCAAACAGCCAAAACTAAACCAAAAACGAGACCCGCTTACCTAAAAAGCGGGTCTTTACTTTTTAGGTAACTCGCGGTAAATGTAGAGCCCTATGGGCTCACCGATACAAACAATCCTTACCTTTGGCGCTGATGGCATCATCGTGCACATAGAATGCCGGATCTCAAATGGTTTGCCTAACATAATAATCGTTGGCTTAGGCAATAAGGCCGTTGACGAAGCAAAAGAACGTGTTCGCAGCAGCTTCGCCGGTAGCCACATTGCCATGCCCAAAAAGCGTATTACCATTAACCTGGCGCCAGCCGACGTTCCAAAAGAAAGTACGAGCATGGACCTAGCTATCGCGACGGCCATTTTGCAGGCTGCGGGCCAAATTAGCGCACCGATTGACCCGTCGAGCGCGTTCATTGGCGAGCTTGGTCTTGATGGCGACATACGGGCAGTACGTGGGATTATCGGCAAACTGCTGGCAGCAAAACGACGTGGAATTCGTACCTTCTATATTCCGCAAGCCAACATGGCGCAGGCACTTCTTGTACCCAACATTCGTATTGTGGCGCTCCGAACGGTACAAGAATTATATGCAGGCTTGAACCAACAGAGAGAATTTACAGTATGCGAGAGCGGCAATGACGATAAAACAGCTATGAGTCAAACCGATTCGCAATATCGTATAAGCGATGTGGTTGGTCAAGATCGTGCAAAGCGGGCACTAGAAATTGCGGCGGCGGGCGGCCACAACATATTGCTCAACGGCCCGCCCGGAACTGGCAAAAGCATGTTGGCGCGCAGCTTGCCATCTATTCTCCCACCACTGCAGCAGCAAGAAATCTTAGAGATAACTCACTTGCATAGTCTGGTAAGCGGCAACTACGACCAACTTGTTGCCGTCCGGCCTTTTCGAACGCCACACCACAGCGCAAGCCACATTGCTATTATTGGCGGCGGCACTCAGCTCAAACCTGGCGAAATTACACTTGCCCACCGCGGGGTTCTGTATCTTGACGAGCTACCCGAATTCGACAGAAATGCAATTGAAGCGCTCAGGCAGCCGCTCGAGGACAGATCTATTACCATTTCGCGAGCTCGCGACACCGCTAACTATCCAGCCAACTTCATACTGGTAGCGACTGCGAATCCTTGCCCTTGCGGTTATTACGGCACAAAACGGCCCTGTACTTGCCCACCTCATCGCATTGTGCAGTATCAGCAGAAGCTCTCTGGGCCCATCCTTGATCGCATCGATCTGTTTGTTGACGTAGAGGAAGTTGTCCACAATCGCCTACTAACAACCGTTTCAACTTCGCAAGACAAAGATATACAGCAGCGCGTCCAAGCAGCTAGAATGGTACAGCGCAAGCGATACGCAACAGAATCGGCAAAATTGAATGCCGAGATGACGAATCAGGATATCAAAGCTTACTCCTGCCTGGATACAGACGCGCAAGAAATTCTTAATAAAGCTGCGAGCGCCCTCTATGTATCGGCACGAAGCTATATGCGTATTGTTAAAATAGCCCGCACCATCGCCGATTTAGACAATGCGAAAGGTATCGCAACCCAGCACATTACAGAAGCGTTGCAATATCGCCAAAAGGAGCCAGAAGGCTAAAACGGTCAGCTTGACCCCTGTTGTTACTTCTGTTACAATGACCTCACTAACAATATAAAGGAGAAGTCCTATTAGCAAGTTTACCCGCCTGAATCACGACATTCGGGCGCCACAAATGCGTGTGATCGACGAGGATGGCAACCAACTTGGCATTCTTTCGCGAACAGAAGCATTGCAGCTTGCTGCGGATCGGGAACTAGATCTGGTTGAGATTTCGCCAGAAGCTAACCCGCCAGTCGTCAAAATTGTCGATTGGGGTAAATATAATTATCAGCGCACCAAGCAAATGCAAAAGAACAAGCGCAATGCCAAAGCGCTCGATCTAAAGCAAATGCGGTTTGGGTTAAAAATAAGTGAGCACGATCTTGGCGTAAAGTTGCGCAAAGTTACCGACTTTTTAGAAGCCGGTCACAAGGTAAAGATCACCATCTTTTACCGCGGCCGCGAGCTCGCTCATAAGGATCTTGGATTCAAACTTGCCGATAAGGTAATCGCTGATTTCGGTGACAAAATCGTTGTAGATAGTTCACCAGAATTCGCCGGAAAACAGCTTAACTTCGTAATAAGGAGCAATCATGCCAAAGCTAAAAACGCATAGCGGCACCAAGGATCGCGTCCGTTTAACCAAGAACGGCAAGGTCCGCGTGAAGCACTCGTTCGCCAGTCACTTCTTGCAAAAGAAGAGTGGCGCCCGCAAGCGGAAATTCGCAGGTCTCGACACTCTCGAGGGCGCTAACACAAAGATCGTTAAGCAGAAGTTAGGAGCCTAAGGATGCGTGTTAAACGCGGGGTAGCCGCACACAAAAAGCATGTCAAGATTCGCCGCGCAACTGCCGGTATGACCAAATCAAACCGCGCAAGCTTCAAGCGCGGTAAGCAGGCGGTCACGAAGGCGTTGCAATTTGCGACTCGTGACCGCAAAAATCGCAAGCGTACTTTCCGTGAGCTTTGGAATGCTCGAATCAATGCCGCCGCCCGGATCAACGGCACGACCTACAGTAAACTGATTGCTGGCCTTAAAAAAGCAAACGTCAGCCTTGATCGAAAAGTACTGAGCGAGCTAGCTGTTAACGAACCGAAAGCCTTCGAAGCCGTCGTAAAGACGGCCCAAAGATAACACACTGGCTGCAAAATACAGAAATACCTCTCGGGTCGCCGAGAGGTATTTCATTTTAGAGAGCCAGATTCTCCGTAAGCCGGGTTCTGTTTTAGCCGATCATCTATCTAGTCACGATGTTGCCACCGTGATCGAGCGGATAACTCACGATGGATTATGGCGGGAACCAGAGCTTTGCAGCTCGATAATCCATCCCCTTGCAGCAGACAGGGTTTACCTTTTTACAACGTCACCGCTGTAAACTGTGGGCTCTTGCCCCACTCTTTTCACCCTTACCTTGTTGTTACAAGAACTACAAAGCGGTTTTGTTTCTGTGGCACTTTCCCTAGAGTTTCCCCTGGTTGCCGTTAGCAACTGCCTTCCCCTATGCTGCCCGGACTTTCCTCTTGCCTCTTGCTGATAAGCAGTTTGCAAGCGATCAGCCGATCATCTGGCCTAGGATTATTATATCACTTATGGCAAAAAAGTGAATAAGCTTAGCGGGGCGACTATAGTCTTCACAACAGGTAAAACTTGGAGCTCTTGAGGCCTATGTGCTGTAACAGCGATAGACTCCGCTCAGCTCACTTTGAGCGACTCGTCGAGGGCCTCATTAACTGCTCCATCGGCAAGTTTGTTGAGTTCTCGAGGAACATGGGTAAAGCTGACACGCTTAAACTGCGGCACAAGTTCATTCACAATTGCGGCATGGATTGGCCACAAGTCGCGATTCTTAATCTTAAAGATACCGAGCATCTGGTTGATAACCAGGAGACTGTCCATATAAACGGCTACTTGCTGTGCACCCATCTTGGCTGCTTCTTCTAGGCCCATTTTTAGACCCTGGTACTCAGCCTGGTTATTTGTGGTTACTCCCAGGTAAATGCCCTTTTTAACAACAATGTTGTTACTCGTATCTAGTATGGCAAAGCCGCAAGCCGAAGGCCCAGGATTTCCTCGTGAACCACCATCGGCATATAATTTTATATCTGTTATTATCGTAGACTTATCTTCAACATCTTCCGACATTTCAGTTGTCTCTGGCAAAAGAACAAAGCTAATTATCTTGACCGGTGTATTTTTATCAACTTGCGGCCCATAATAACGTTGATATGTAGCAACCATATCTTGTGATGTCGCAAATGACTCATGACCAATATAGTCGGCTGGCTGGATGTCGCCAAGTCTCTTTTGAATAATTGAATTAACACGAGCCACGCCCATTGGTTTCCAGGTTTCGGGCTTCTGTGGGTCGATTTTATCAATAAGCTCAAGCTGGTCGTTGACTGAAATATCCTTGTCGTCGTAGAGACGCCACGTAGAAGTTTTGCTGCCCTGCCGTATCTGTTCGGCAAGCTGGTGGTCGAACTTGAGTGACTTCATAGTACCATTGTACAGTGGGGGTCTGTGGATTGCGAGGTTAGCGATAGTCTGTCAGCGGATCCCAATATTCTAGTTGAGGATCAGCAAGCATCGCCGACAGGCCGCGCACCTCTTCCAAGCCGACTTCCCCTAAATTGTACTGCTGACGCACTTCGAGAGCATTGTTTCGTCCTGCATCGAGCATGGCTCCAATGTTTGGCGTTCCATCGGGGAATATGAGCGAGGCATGATCTCTTTCATCCCAGCGCCTGAGACTTCCATCTACTCTCAACCGATATTCCGCACCCAACTGAACAGCATCGGCCGTGCGGTGCGTAAGGTTGAGCTTGCCGATTACCTCACTTGGTAGGCCTTCAGATTCGCGATACCGTTCTAAACGTAAGCGCCACATGCCATCTTCGCTGGGCAACTGGACCCTCAGGCTTTTCTCTGGTGATAGTCGTTCAGGTTCACGAATGTAGGGCAGCTCAACGTAGCCACGTACATGCTCTGGGAACTGCTCAAAAGTAGCGTCTAATGCTTCAGTAAACGCTTCAGCTACCATTGGTCGCTCAAAATCGGGATAGTCAGTAGCCACGCCATCAAACGGAACGACAAAATCGGGAACACGACGCTCGCGAGGCTCTTGGGGTTGCTTGGAAAAATCAGAATACTTCATATGCGACAACTGTACACAAGGCGTTACAAATGGTCGGGGTGACAGGACTTGAACCTGCGACCTCACGGCCCCCAGCCGTACGCGCTAGCCAACTGCGCTACACCCCGTAATGGTAATGAGACCCACTCCCACGGCTTTCTCATCGCTCCGGGAAGCGGCATAGCCGCATCTCGGGCTGCTCTTCCCAATCAATGGAACGAAGCAAGAAGCTGGACGAGCCGATATGATTAACCTGGTGTGATCCAGGTGGGCGCCCTCACGTAGTAGCCACAGCCGCTACAAATATTGAGCTCCCTTTGGCGAATAGTATTCAGATAATCATTCTTCGGCTCAGATACGTCCAGCCGCTTGTATTATACCGCATCAACGCTGTTAGTGTAGCAGAAATGTAAAGATCGCCTGATTAATGTTGGCCAGCAGCGGACCTATGAAAGGCATCAGCACCAAAAGCAACAGAATTGTCACACCAAAGCCGGCAGTTTCAATTCGGTACATAATCTGTTGGAGTGGCTCTGGCGCCACGGCGTAGAGCAGTCTTGAACCGTCTAACGGTGGTAATGGCAGCAAGTTGAAGACGAAGAATGCTATATTCACCTCGATAAAAATGCCAAGTACGTAGGCCGTCTCGCCAGAGTTAAGCCCAAAAAACCGAATAAGCATTGCGGCGCCAACCGCCAGCATAAAATTAGTGAACGGACCTGCCAGTGCAACTAACGCCGCACCATATTCACCGTAGCGCACGCGATGCGGATCGAACGGCACCGGTTTGGCGATAAAAATCGGCGACAGTCCAATTGCTAAAAGCACGACTGGCAGCAGTACGGTAGTCAGAATATCAATGTGCCGCAGCGGATTGAGCGTCAGCCTACCCTCTTCTTGCGCGGTTGTGTCACCCAGCGCATGGGCGGTAAAGGCATGCATAGCCTCATGGAAGGCCATTGAAATGAGGATCGCTACAAGGACGATACCGATGTCGTGAAGGCTGAGGTTGCTAAACACCTTTGTAGTATAGCAAGCCGTGCGGCAAGCCTGTTGACTTAAGAAGTAAAAACAGCTAAAATAAACCACTGAACGAGGAAACGTAATGCGTATATGTGATATTACCGGCAAAGGTAAGCAATTCGGCAACAATGTGAGCTTTTCGCAGCGCCACACAAAGAAAGTGTGGGAGCCGAACCTCCAAAAAAAGACCCTTGTCGTTGACGGCAAAAAGGTAACGCTCAAGGTCAGCGCCCAGGCGCTTCGTACCCTCAAGAAGAAGGGCCTGCTTACTCCTACAAAGTAGCTTAGAAGAGTCGCTACGCTGGTGGACACGAAAACAAGCCCTTATAAGATACACGGGCTTGTTTTTATTTTGAAATCGCCGCCGTACTTACCAAGCAAGCAATAAACCAGTCACCGCACTACGGACGGCACCTTAGTTACGTTCAAGCACAACAAGCTGTGTAGTTTCACTAAGCTCGGTGGCTTTTATGCGCAGCTTGGCTGTGGTCTCCTTGGGCTGCATAGCGAGCGACTTCAGCGCTTCCTCTAGCGACTGCTGTGGCACGGGAAACGATAGCTTGGCATCGGCATAGTGAGTGGGGATGACCAGCTTTGGCTCAACCTTCTTGATAAGCTTGAGCGCACCGACTGCGTCCAGCGTGTAGCCATTGCCGCCCACCGGAACAAACATAACGTCGATCATGCCGATTGATTCGAGCTGGCTGTCGCTGAGCTCAGGATACACGTGCCCGGTTACCAGGACTTTAACATCGTCCATAACCAACTTGTATATAGTTGCGGTCTGCTTGCCTGCTTCGTCGATATGCGCGCGAGCGGCAATGCCGAAAATAGAAATGCCTGAAACTTCGTATTCGCCAGGTTGATCGATGACCAACCTGGCAGGCTGGGCTGGATCGGCGTGCGCCATACTGAATAGTGCAATGTCGCCTTCTTTAGCCGGCGACTTACCGCCGAGCGCAGTTAGATTGTCGTCGATCAACACTCGAGCCTGCTTTGTGCTCAACAGTATGCAGTTCGCGCCATAACTCTGTACGTCCATATTACTCCTCAACACCTTACAAAATACTACTCTTATCAATCAAGATCTGTTTTTTGGAACCCAGCACGGTAGTAATGAATCGATCTTTGATCTGACGACGATAATGAAATTCCTGCAATGGCATCACGGTGTAACGGATGTCTTTGCCCTCTTGCGATTCAAGCTCAGTCATAAACTTCTGCAGGGCGTGCTGATTGACATCGCCAATGATGAGCACATCAATACCACTCGTGTCGTCTCTGGTGAATTGCCCAGTGTATAGAGCAAGTTCGACGTTGCCCAAGGCTTTGATTTTGTCGCGCTCGGCGTTGGGCGCTCCGGTAGTCGATACTTTTTTAGTAGTCGCTTGCGGCGTGGCAGCCTCGCTGCCGGCTTCTTGCTGGCCAAAGATAGCACGCAACGGTTCGTAGAAGTCATAGCTCTGATTTACTTCGTAATACAACCGATTATTCGTTGTGTCCGAAGATATAATGCCGATGCTCAGTAAATTTGCCAGTTCGCGGCGAACTGAGTTAATTTGCTCGTCAATTTTGCGCGTAATTTCGCGCACATAAAATGAGCGGTTAGGATTGCTGCAAAAGAGTTGCAACAGCTTCACTCTTGTCTTGGACCCAAACAGTTGCTCAATCATAGCTTCATTGTAACAAACTTGTCGCCAAGGAAGTATATCATTTGTTCAAGAATGTTGTGACTAGATCTACGGCTTCTTCCATTTTACTGATCCAGTTGATGTCAGGATTTCGCTTGAACCACGTTTGTTGACGCTTGGCGTACTGTGCGTCGTTATGGATAAAATCTTGCTTTGCTTGATCGAGGCTTATCGAGCCAGCAAGATACATCCGAAACGCGCGGTAGCCTGGTGCCTGCAGCGCTGGCGTATCCCAACCATAGTGCTCGGCCAGGCGACGTACCTCATCGACGAATCCAGACTCTACCATCGCATCAACACGGCGAGCAATGCTGGCGAGCAGTTCTTCTCGCTCACGCCTGATGCCTAAGATTAGCGTGTTCGGCCTCAGCTCTTCCCTGCTCGCCGCTAAGCCATTTGTCTGCAGCGTTCGCATTAAATGTCGGCGATTTTCTCTGTTGATCGGCATTGGAAGCTGGCGATCGATAATCTGCGACTGCAGTTCACTTATGCTCAAGCATTCCAACGACTGGCCTGCGTTGGGCTGAGCTGGCGGCCGAAAACTAAAATTATAGAGAAGCGCATCGACGTACAGACCGCTACCGCCAACAATAAATGGAATATGCCCGCAGGCAGCGATTGTGTCGATCGCGCGACGAGCCTGGCGTTGAAAGTCGGCCACGGTGAACGGCTCATCAGGCGAAACAACATCGATAAGATGGTGCGGAACCATCCGACGCTCTTCTGCTGTCGGCTTCGCGGTCCCAATATCCATGCCTTTGTAAACGGTTCGGGAATCGGCAGCGATGATTTCACCATTACACTCCAGGGCAAGCCGCAGACCAAGCGCCGACTTACCCGACGCGGTTTGGCCGACAATAACGATTACAGGAGGGTTGTCTGTGACGGATTCCATAGTAGCTTAGCAACGTCGACGCAGTAGTCGTCGAGTATCTCCACACCATCTGCAGCCAGCGCTGCCGCGTGAGCCGCTCGACCGCCGCCCGGCCAGCCAGCGGCAAGTCCGCCTTGCTTGCTTACCACTCGCTGCCAAGGCAAGTCGCTTGGGCCAGTGTGTGCAATCTGGCCCACCTCCCAGGCGGCCCAGGCAGCGCCACACAACGCTGCAACCTGGCCATACGTCATAACGCGACCTTTTGGTATCTGGGCAACCAATTCGTATACGCGATTCTTAAACGCTTCGTCAACTCTGGGCATCAAAATATTCCTTTACTTGTTGCCAAGTGTGAACTCGAATGACATTCTTTGGCAAAATCGACTGACGATTCCAGCTATAATCGCCAAACAATAGCGATGTCACGCCTGCGTCTGCTACAGCCAGGCAGTGCTTTAGCTGATCGTCGATCAGATAGTCAGCGCCGATCTCCTTGCACAGCTCCGCCTTGGTTTGTTTGAGTTTATGCGCGACGTCTTTATTACTGTCCCACATGCCGGCATAATGCACTGCCCTAAAGATATCTGGAAAATGCCGCTGCAACCATGCATCGGTTCCAGATCTGATTATTGCGCGCCGCGAAGTTGCGGCAACCAGATTGAACTTCTTTTTGAGCCCTCTGAGCACCGGCACTGCTTCTTCGAAGTACGCATACCGGCCGAACACATCCAGCTCGTGGATTTCCTCGGCGCGCCGCAGCGCTTCGTCCAGATCCACACCCCAAGCCACAGCCCACTCTTCCGTGTATTGGTCGGCCGTCATGGTACCGCCCCACTGCTGGTTGCTGAACGCCGCGAAGCCTTCAGCACTGCGCGCAAGCACATCGTCGATATCTACTGCGATTGTTTGTCGTTTTTTCACATTCATTTGATGTAATGGTTACAATGAACTCTTATTAACTCGGCTTTTTGCCTCGTTGGCAACAGTCTTCAAAAACTCATCGACGGTTCGGGCTTCGTGTTGTTCACCTACCTCCATATCCTTGCGGATGCGCGGTACGAGCTGACCAGTCTTAATTTCATTACTACCAACAACAACAGTATAAGGAATTTTCATAAGCTCCGCGGCACGAATTTTCTTGCCCACGGACTCGTTATCGTTGTCAATACTAACACGAAGACCAAGCTTCTGCGCCTTGCCAGCAAGCTCGGTGGCATATGCAACCATCTGTTCTTCTTGATTAAGGGTCACGATGCGAATCTGTTCTGGCGCAAGCCAAACCGGAAATTTGCCTGCGGCGTGCTCGATGTACACCGACAAGAATCGCTCAATAGAGCCCATAATCGCGGCGTGAATCATAAGCACGCGCTCCTGCTCTCCCTGTTCATTTACACAGGTTAGGCCAAAGCCTTCTGGCTGATTAAAATCAAGTTGAATAGTGGCCACTTGGTGTTCGCGGCCGAGCGCATCCTTGGCCATGAAGTCAATCTTCGGCCCATAAAAAGCCGCCTCGCCAACGCCGTCAAGATATTCCTCGCCAACCTTTTGTTTGATGATGTTCAGCAGTTGCGCTTCGGTAGTGGTCCACTTTGCTTCGCTGCCAGAGTACGCTTCCATATGCGCAGGATCGTGGCTGGAAAAGCGTACCTTCAGTTCAAAGCCGAACGCGCCATAAAAGCGATCGATAATATCCCAGATCTTGATAGCCTCTTCTTCGACCTGACCGGTGCGACAAAAAACATGGGCGTCATCTTGGGCAAAGGAGCGGACGCGGCCTAAACCCGAAAGCTCGCCTGACTGTTCATCGCGGTAGCACATGGTCGTCTCGCGGTAACGAATCGGCAACTCTTTGTAAGAGCGCGAGCGAGCAGCATAAATCTGGGTGTGGTGCGGGCAGTTCATGGGCTTCATGGCGAATTCGTGGCCTTCGCGAGTTGTGATCCGGAACAGTTCGTCTTTGAATTTCTTCCAGTGACCGCTGGCTATATAGGCATCTTTTTTGGTGATGTGCGGAACGGTGACCTCCTGATAACCATACTCGTCGCGCATTTCTTGCACAAATGCATCAAGCTGACGGCGGAGGATGGTGCCACGCGGCGTAAACAGCGGAAGACCGCCACCAATAAGGTCGGAAAACACAAACAAATCGAGCTCCTGGCCTAGTTTGCGGTGGTCGCGCTTCTTCGCTTCTTCCACCATTGCCAGGTGAGCGTGCAGCTCTTTTTCGGTTGAAAAGCCGACGCCGTAAACACGCTGCATTTGCGGGTTCGTCTCTTTGCCTCGCCAGTACGCGCCAGAGATGCGCATAATTTTAAAGGCGCCAACTTTGCCGGTAGAAGCAACGTGAGGCCCGCGGCACAGATCGGTAAAATCGCCATTCTTATAGAATGACACATTGGCCACCTTGCTTTCGCCCTCAGACGCGAGGCCCAGCTCCTCGCCGTCAAGATCCTTGGCACTGGTGGTGCCGGCCCGCTTTAGATCGTTTAATAGCTCCTCTTTATATGGTTGCGTGGCGTCTTTCGCCCAAGCGATCGCTTCATCAATCGGCTTTACAAACTGCTCGAACGGCTGGTCTGCTTTGATGATTTTCTGCATCTCGGCTTCGATCTTTGGAAAATCCTCGTCGGAGAGCTGCGCGTCACCTAGATCAATATCGTAGTAGAATCCGTTTTCTACAACCGGACCAACGCCGAGTTTAACGCTTGGCCACAGATGAGTTATTGCCGCAGCCATGATGTGCGCCAGGCTGTGGCGCATTGCATGCAGATCTGATTGTTGATTTTCGGCCATACAAGACTCCTTCTTACATAATAAAAGACGCGGGCTTTTTCGATTCAATACTCTCGCATGGTATTTAATCGTTGCTCGCGTCTCGGGCCCACATCGGGCTGTCGCACAATGTAGGTGGTTCCACCGGACTTCCTTGGATTCTCAGGCCAAGGCACTTGTGATAGCACGTGTATCGTACGTTCTATCTGCCCACGGAGCTCTGCGGTTGGTGAGGCCGCTTCATTGCTCGCCTTGTATTATAACATAACACGTCGGCAAAATCCCATCTCACGTCTCCAAATATAACTATAGCAATGTTGGTACGATCCGGCTAGTACTAAATTGTTGTCACATTTGTGACAGTCGGTGTGGAAAACTTTTATGCTTGCCTGCGCCTTCAGGTTACCTTTTATGATATACGAATGTCTACTCAACGCTTACCGCTGCCCGCCCCAGAAAAATAAAAATACCTCACACATGAGATGAGGTATTTTTGTTGGTGGGCCCTAGAGGATTCGAACCTCTGACCTCTTCCACGTCAAGGAAGCGCTCTAGCCAACTGAGCTAAGAGCCCGAAAATGTTATTGGCAATAGCTGTAAGGAAAGAGCATACGCTCGCACCATCCCTACTGGTTCAACCTCGCTCAATAACAGCATAACTATAGCTGATTGACCGCCAATTATCAACTCTTTGCCTAGATTAAGCACAAGCGTAACACCTTGAGATTATTGACTTACACGTCTTATTATGTTAACATAACCACGTTAAGAGGCTTATATGTGAGTGCCAAAAAACAGAGCACGCTTGATGAGTTCAAGCTGTTTTATGAGGAAATGACCTTTTCTTCTACAACCAACCGCATTCGGCGATCCCGCGTCTTTGCTAATAAATAACAGATATAGAACGTGCACCCTCTCCCAAATGGGAGAGGGTGCTTTATAGATAGCCACAGTTTTGTGCAAGTTTTCCACTAGCTTTTTACGCTGCGTAATGTCAATATATTGACATGGTATGTCTGTACTGTGGTGGGGCCACCCAGGTTGTAAACTCGCGCAAACAGCGGCAGCGCCACGTTATTTGGCGACGTCGCAAATGCCTCCTGTGTGCCGGTATATTTACGACCGAGGAACGGCCGAACCTTTCGCAAAGCGTTATGGTTGAGGATTCGCACGGTGGGTTAGCACCTTTCCGTCGTGATGCTTTATTTTTGAGCATCTTTGAAAGCTGTAAGCACCGCTCCTCTGCTTTGCCCGAGGCGAGTTCGCTCGCGGATACAATCGTACACATGCTGCTGCGGCAGCCGACTCAGCCGGCACTCCTACGCAAAGACGACATCGCACGTGCCTGTTACGGCTTGCTGGACAGATTTGATCCTACCGCGGCAACCGTCTACAAAGCCTATCATCCTTTTTAAAGCCCCCTTTTTTTTGATGAGCCTGCCCGCTCGGCAACGAACGCTAACCGACAGCCTAGCAAACACCAAACTACTTCTTGGCGACTATCTACCCTGCAGTACATCTCAAGAGTTATCGAGTATTGCGTGCCGCGAAGGTATGATCGCCTACTTCTTAACTATTTTTTCGGTAACGTCGAACTTGGTCGGATACCAGCCAAACATCAGACGAGTTTGCGAATAGAGCGCAGCCAGCGATCCATAAACAATGGTTGTTACCGGCAAGTAAAGCCACTGCAGAACCATAAAAATGGTTCGATGTCGCTTATAGCGCAGCGGACGCGGCGGCAGCGTCTTCAACGCCACAAATAAGGAAGCGAGCGCACCCACTAGGCCGAAAGTCTGAATGCGACTCACGATAAGCGGCAGCTCGTTCGCAGCATAATTTTGTGGATTAATGAGCACTGGAATGAACGCCGCCAGCGCCAAAATCAGCGCGCCCGCCGCCCAACTGACATGGTTCTCGAGAATGCGCAAAAATTTTGTAATAAGGTCTACCTTGTGCACGTTATTCTTATGAAAGAAACCCTTGTCTGCAATATAGGCGATGTCGGATGCTCCAAACGTCCACCGACGGACCTGAATGAACTGTGCCTTCAGCGTTCGAACATAGCCATCGGCCAGCACCGCATCACAAAATATAGGAATTGAGAGTGGGTAAACGCGGTAATCCCCATCAAAATGAAAGTAGCTCCGCCAGAACTGATGGCCGTCTTCTACGACGGTGCGCATACTCCAAAAATCCATATCGATGAGCGCTTTGAGACACTGCGCGTGGGCGGAAAAGTTCCGCTCCAAATGCGGGCGCTGCGTGAGCACGATATAAAAGAAGTTGTTGCCGGTGGCCACCACGCGCATCGGAGCTGGGACGTCCCAAATGTTGCTCGTGAACATCGGCAACGGCTGGTATGAAGCGCGGAGCGGATCTGGCGATACGCAGTACAGATACGTCAGCGCGGAGAAGTACTTGGCATGTGGCCGGTTGTCGGCATCAAGCGTGGTGACGGCTACTTTGAGCGGGTCGATATTGTGCGCTTTGACGTACTCTTCGAGCTTGCGACCGGCATAGGTAATGTTGCTACCCTTGCCAATTATCTCACCTGGCACGCCATCTGGATGTTTCACCGCGAGTGCGTACATAAACTTGTCTTTATATTTTTCGATTAATTTTCGCGACTGGACGTCTATTTTTTCGCCGCCGCGTTCTTCGTATGCCAGAATGAAAATCACGTGGTTTTTAACGTCGTAATCGGCGTTCACTAAGGACTGGATGGTGGGCTCTATCACCTCTTGGCTTTCGTTGTAGGTGGCAATGATGACAGCATGGATGAGCTCACTCGGGCGAACAACCGGCGGTTGCACGCTCAGGCGCAGAAGGTTATCGTAATGCCATTTCGGACGCTGCACCTGGGGGTCGGCAACCTCGCCTGCTTCTACCTCAGAAACGAGCGCGTTCCAGTCGACTTTTTCGTGCTCGCGCATCGTGCGATACCCAGCCAGCGCGCGGATGTCCACCGCAACCGAACGAGTAAAATATATGAGTACGTACGCGAGAATGAAAAACGCAGCCAGCGTGACATTTATAAGACTCAGTATCAGCGGCATCGCAAGCATCAACCAAGAAATAGCGCCCGGCAAAATTTCAAAAAAACGGTAGCGTCGAGTGCGATCGGTCTCGTAAGGTATCTCAAGATCTTTCATGCTAGTGCAATACCATGAGCGCATTACTGACGATGGTTGATAGAATCAGCAGCAGCACCCCGGTTCCTAAGACGGCAAGCGCCAGCTCACGTCGAATCCGATAGGTGCGAATACTGAGGCCAATGGCGATAACGACAACCACAACAGCGAAGACCGCGAAACTCAGAATGCTGGTGAGGCTCCCAGTTTTAAAGGCGCTTATGCCTAGATTGGAGCGGTACTCCACGATGTACCCATCGCCGCCCTGCCCAACATTGAGCCGCAAAAAGATAAGAATTGCGCTGATGAATGCCAAAAAAATATTGCCGCTTACCAGCAGCAGAATTAACTTATCGTGCAGATATTTTTTTGGTATGGGCATCATGTAGTTCTATTGTAAGCCCACGCGCGCTGTTTCGTAAATGTCAGGCGATGTAAAATGGTGCGGGTAGAGAGAATCGAACTCTCCGCTCAGCCTTGGGAAGGCTGCATATTAACCACTATACGATACCCGCGGACTGATGTGGAATGACCTTGCGTGGTTCGAAGTCGAAAGCTGGTGGTGGCAGCTTTCGTAGAGTCGAGCGAAGCGTCCCTGATATTGTGGAGCCACCTATCGGATTCGAACCGATGACCCCCGCTTTACGAAAGCGGTGCTCTAGCCAACTGAGCTAAGGTGGCAACAACAAAAGTCATTATAACAGATATTACTTAACTGCCAATATGGGCTTCGTGGGATCTTCCAAACTCGCTGAGTCGTACATGCTGGCAAATGAACACTATCATTACTCATCAACAAACTTGTCACTCTGCCTTTTTGTTACTGAACACAATACTTGTTCTTAATGTACCGCCTCACGGTCGCGAATGCCAAACCACGATACAACTCCACCACACACCAGCAACACCGCTGTCGTAATAATCGCCTTGCGAAGGCCTGCTCGGTCCAAATGCGGTCCAACGATAACACCGGCAAGAGCTACCATAATAAGTCCGGCGATTCGCGATACTGCATTATTAACTGCCGACGCGATACCAGAGCGTTGTACGGCTACATCTCGGAGTACTGCCGCGGTGAGCGGTGCGACCGTCATCGACAAGCCAAGCGCAAATACGAGCGTTCCCGGAAACAATTGCGACCAATAGTGCATGTGAGTGCCGATACGCAACATGAGCAAAAAACCGATTCCCGCAACACAAGGCCCTGCAGTCATAAACAAACGAACACCATATGTACTCGACCACGCACCAAACCGCGGGGATAGCAAAAACATAACAATAGTGACGGGCAACAGCGCTAAGCCGGCAAGAAACGCTGAGTAGCCAGCGACTTGCTGCAGATAAATAATGATTAAAAACGTGGCGACGGACAGGCCGCCATATATGCTCAGCGTCGCAAAATTGCCTGTCGCAAAATTACGAATTGTAAACAGCGAGAGCGGTAGCATCGGCGTCGACGTGTGTGCCTCGTACCAAACAAACGTCAGCAAGGCGAACAGACCTACCGCCAAAGACGCAACGATAATCCCACTGCCCCACCCGAGATGGGGCTGCTCAATAAGCCCAAACACCGTTGCGGCCAGTCCTGCACTACACAACAGCGCGCCAATCACATCGAGCTTCGCATGAGTTGTTTGGCTGGGCGCAGCCACCATACGCAGCAGCCACAGACAGCATGCGATCGGCACAATATTGATAGCAAAAACCAAGCGCCAAGAGCTACTATCCACCAGAAAACCGCCGACTAACGGACCGACGATGAAAGAAATCCCTGTCCAGGCCGTCCATCTGCCAATGGCTTTGCTCTGCTGCTCACCAGAAAAGCTAGACATAATGAGCGCGAGCGAGCTCGGCACCAGCAAAGCTCCGGCTATGCCCTGCACTGCTCGTGCAAAAATCAAGAACAAGCTGCTAGGCGCGACGGCGCACAGCAAAGAGGCCATCCCAAACCCAATCAACCCCGCGGTAAGAATACGTCTTCTGCCAAACAGATCGGAGAGTGAGCCAGCCAGCAAAATGAGTGAGCCGAGCGTTATAAGGTAGGCGTCGACGACCCATTGTTGAATCACCAAACTGCCGCCCAACTCACGGCTGATGGCCGGCAGCGCTACGTTCACCACCGAACTATCCAAAAAAGCTACGAACGAAGCCAAGATGCTCACAACCAAAACCAAGCGCTGCGACCGAGTCATATCACCAATATAACATTAAAAGAGGTTTTGTTGGGAGCAGCTCTCTGTGGCTGCTGGGGCTAAAACCAGAGAGCTTGGCGACTGACTATACCTTCATAGTAATAACAATTGGCAGTTCTTGAGGCGCGCGTGCCATAAGGGGATAATCGCCGAGAGCTTGAGTTGAAGATAACTCTTTATATGATATAGTTTAACGAATGCCCTTCGAAGTTCCCTCGCAAGCGGATATACATGCCGCAACCCCTGACGAAATCGCTGAGTATGTCGGCCCGGCCCTGGATAGCCTGCAAGCAGGACGGCAGCCGGCAAAAATCTTCGTACCGCTCAGGCGTTTGGTCCTGATGAGTACCGTAGAAATAGTGGCCTTTAAGGCCGGTACAGAGGGCGAGCAAGTGTTGCTCGGTAAGCGTGGAGCCGATCCGGGCGACAAATGGTGGGTTGGCATGCTAAACCTGCCCGGCTCGGTGATTTTGCCCAACGAAGATCTTGAACAAACCGAATTAATTATGAGTGACGGCCGACCAGTAGATATTGGCGATATAATTGTTTCGAGCGATCTAACCCGGCCGAGCGACCGAATACTCCGCACCGAGTTTCAAGAAAGCGTGCGCCGCGTGGCGCCCGTCAACGAGCTGATGCGCCGTTGGGTAAAAGCTCCATCTGGGACCGAAAACAAAACCTGGGTCTGGACGGAGGTTGATCTCGCAGAAGGTCATGAGGCTGTTATCGGCGGTAATTTTTATGATACTCAGAAAGTCATTGATACTCCTCCGTCGAATTTGGTGTGCGGCCACCACTACTTTGTCGAGCAAGGACTCTTGGCACTGCGCGCAGCGTCGGATGCATAGCTTGCTTCGTCGCTGACCCCACTAGTCCTGGCAGACATCGCTGAATCGGACCAAACTAAAACACCCATACCGTTGCATGGGTGTTTTAGTTTGGCGGGCTCGACCGGATTCGAACCGGCGATCTTCTCCGTGACAGGGAGACGTGATAGGCCTCTTCACTACGAGCCCAAAATATGCGCTGTACAGTTTGCAACTAAAAGCGGAGTGTCATGCAAAAAGAAGTAAGACTTTAGCCGCGCCAGTCACAAAAACTTCCAACAGGGGTAATAATAGCAGCATGCGATGGGAAAAGCAACTACCTATCGCTGACCGCGACTGCTCGTACCCTAGACGTGAATAAGCTGCACCTGCTTGTGCTTTTGCTTGAGCGGGTTTAGGTACGTATCAATACTCTTGAACTTAAAGAACATGTGCGATGCACGCACGCTGTTGCCGTCAACTTCGGTAACTTTGACGATTTCGAGCCCGGCAGGGGTTTCAATAATGCTGCTCGTCTGCCCGGCCTTGAGCTTAAAAATAGCGTCGACTACTTGCGGTGGCAAGTCGCGGTTGTCCTTGGTGATAGCAAAACCGTAGTCGCCGCCTTGCGCACCGGTACTGGTATCGTCCGAAAATTGTTTCGCAAGAGCGGCAAAATCACCCCCGTTATTAAGTTGATTGAGTACATTTTGTGCACGATCGTGCGTTTGTGAGTCCAGGGCCGATACCACTTTTTGATTGAGCAGTTGGGTCTTGAGCTCGCGCTTAAAATCGTCTATCGACCAACCCCAAAATTCTTTTAGGACATCTGCGAAGACACCGTCGCTGCCGCCCAGTCGGTTTTGGCTCCGCAGCAATTCCATCTCCGCACTCACTTCTTGGTCGGACACTGTTACGTGATTGGTGGCAGCGAGTTGCTTGATATACGCGTCGTCGATAACTTGTTGCAGTGCTTTTTTGCGAAAGACGTCAAGCTGCTGCTTCCCAGCAGTGCTGCTAAAATCAATCTTCTGCTGAGTCTGATAATAATGGATGTAGTGCCTGAGCTCAAACAGATAGTTCTCGTAGGCCACATAGCTGGAGCCAGCTTTGGCGACCGGAAACGGAATCACCTGAGCAACCCGATACATAAACGTCGACGTCGTATTGAATTTGTATAGCGCCAATCCACAGTAGGTGAAAAACAGCACAGCAAGCGCCGCGAAAATAATAACCGAGATCATGACGATACGCCGCAGCGAGTGCTGCAACGGGTAGATGTATTTGCGAGCGGTGCTAAGGACTTCTTCGCGATGCTCGGCAACAGTCTCATTCGTGATGCGCGGAATGTTATGGATCGCCTCTTCGAGCGTCTTTTCGGGTTCGTGCTTTCGCCTGATCGGCGCCTTCGACAGTAACGTTTTAATCTTATGCTTCATCTTCTTCGCTTGCCTGTTCGGTTGGCTGCATTGGGGCGGCCGCTGGATTGGTGACTGCGGCAATGCCCTGCTCGCGCAGAATTTCCAGGATCTTTTTCTGGATTTTGGCAGGATGGCCGATCTCGTGGATCACCAGATCTCCCACAAATGTCTGCATCATAATTGTACCAAACCCAAGCACCGTTTCTTGGATGCCAGCAACTTCGTAATTAACCATCTGGATTTGATTGAGGCCCATATCTATCACGCTCCGGTGAAACAACCCCTTTTGCGTAATCTGAATGAGCCGCTGGTTGGTGATGATAAACACGCTGAAGTGCCACTCAATCCACGACGGCAGAAAAAGGAGCAGACCCAAGCCCAAGCCGCACAACAGCCCGATAAAATACACCGAATACTCCGGCTTAAACAGCGACGGCACCGTGCCAAGCAAAACGGCCAAACCGGCAAAGATCAGCCCACGCCGCATCACGATGGGATGTTTGTGAAACACAAATAGCACTTCTTCGTCCTCGAACTGGTCGTCGAAATATTTTTCGGCCATAGATTACTATTATTGTACTCTGTTTTGGCACATTGGGGGAATTGGATCTATGCGGCTCGCGGCTCAATAACAACAGGTGGTGCCCCCGAGAGGATTCGAACCCAGAAAGTTCCAGTGAAACTTTCTGTAGACGCGAGCGGGAGCGCCGTCCATAAAAATCTTGGTGCCCCCACCACGATTCGAACGTGGAGCTCCTCCTTAGGACGGAGTTGTTTTATCCATTGAACTACAGGGGCACATGACATGAGTGCGTCTGCTTGGTTTGGTTGAACCCTCCAAAAATTCCTGATGTGGGCGCGAAGCTAATTGTGGAGGCCTCTTCAGCCAAACCAAACAGATCTGCAAATCTTAAGGTGCTACTCGCGCGGCTGCGTGAAGTGCTCGTGCACAGCGCGGTACTCGTGGAGTTCGCTGTCGCTGAACCAATGGGCAATTTCCTTCTTGGCCTCGGTGCTGTCGGCACTGGCGTGGATGATGTTAGCCACACCGCGGCCAGTGCCGCCGGCTTGGCCATAACTGACGTGGGCGTAATCGCCGCGGATGGTGCCTGGCTGCGCGCTCTTGGGCTCGGTAGAGCCGATCATCTTGCGAACGGTTTCTACGGCGTCAACGCCTTCGAGCACCATGGCGATCACCGGCCCTTCTTGCATGCTGGCCAGTGTGCTTTCAAAAATCTCGTCGCCTTTGCGGGTTTTGAGTGTGCCGATGCCTTCGTAATGTTTGAAGTAATGCTGGTAGTCCGGCTGTAACATTTTAGTGCCGACGATCTTGAAGCCGGCGCGCTCAAAACGGCTCAGCACTTCACCAACAATACCGCGCATCAGTGCATCTGGCTTGAAAATAATAAGGGTTCGTTCCACGACTATAACATCCTCTTTTACGTGTCGATACTCTATTGTAACAGATGTAGGCGCCGTTCTCTAGCGGCGGAGCGAGCGCCAAATACCTGCGTCTTATTGTTCGAGAGTTATGAGCGGCGTGTAGGGCATAACTGCGGCGGCGATTTCGTCGGGGGTATCATAGAGCAAATAGCCGTCAATCGGGTTGTAGCATACGACCGTACCAGTGTCGCCGCCCAAAATTGCGTAATTTTCGACAGGTCCATCTGCACTACCGAGTGCAGCGATCAGCGGCCCGTGCGCCAACTCCTGCAAAATAGTATTGCCCGTAAGCGGCGTATGCTTGTAGAGATCGGTAATGAGTTCCGGATATTGGGCGCGCAGGCTGCGGTCTTGCCGATACAACTGGCCGTCGTATAGTCTGGGAAACAACACCTTTTCTTTCGGTTCAACCGGCACGCGCATGATTGACTCGTTGATGAGTAGCAGCGTTTCAGACTCGGTGTATGGCTTTGGGCGAGTATGAAAATCCTCCGCCCAAGCCAACTCTTCCGGCCAGACCACGCGCTGCGAGATTTGGCGCTCCAGCATCCACTGAGTTGCCAGATATTCGCGTTCGTAGGGTCCGACAGAGATTTGGGTAGGGCGCGGCAAGTCGAGCTCAAGCCCTATCCCCGTAATGTCTTTCCCGGCGTTGAGCGCCGTCACTGAGCACGCCACCGCGCCCACAAAGCCTTCGCCAGCATCGCTTATAAACCGTTCCTGCCCGAGATCTCGAATCCGTTCTGCACGTTCAAACATATGCCTACCTTATATTTACGTTGCAAGTTACAATATCATATATGCTGTTTGCGCGGACGAAAACCGATTTTTTGGAATATTTGGAGATCGAGCAGAACCGCTCGCAGAAGACCATTGCCAATTACGATCATTACTTGACGCGATTGATCGACTTCGCTGGCGACGATCTGAGTGTGCACGAGATCGACCCCGAACTCATCCGTAAATGGCGCTTGTGGCTGAACCGCTTGGGCACCAATGTGAGCGATGAACTGCAAAAGACGACGCAAAACTATCATCTAATTGCGCTGCGCAGCTTCTTAAAGTTTTGCGCCAAACGCGATATACCTGCCCTGGCCGCCGACAAAGTAGAGCTGGCGCGCACCGTGCGCAAACAGGTGACGTTCCTAACCGAAGACGAGCTGGCGCGGTTGTTCGACCAGCCGGATATCGACACGGTAAACGGGTTGCGCGACCGCGCTATATTGGAGCTGCTGTTTAGCTCGGGCCTGCGAGTATCGGAGTTAGTGGGGCTGGACCGCGAGCACATTAATCTTAAGCGGCGCGAATTTATGGTCCGCGGTAAAGGGCAAAAAGATCGGCCGATTTTTATCAGCCCCGAGGCGGCTACGTGGCTGCAGCGCTATTTGGACAAGCGCGAGGACACAACCCGGCCGCTATTTGTGCGTTACAGCGGCCAAAAGGCGGTGGATCGCTCTGGCAACTTTCATCGCCTAACGGCCCGGAGCGTCCAGCGGCTGGTGGCGCGCTATGCCCTGCTGGCCGGCATCACCAAGCGCGTCAGCCCACACACGCTTAGACATTCTTTTGCGACCGATCTTTTGATGAACGGCGCTGATCTTAGGAGCGTGCAGGCGATGCTTGGCCACAGCAATATTGCCACCACGCAAATTTATACGCATGTTACCGACCCACATCTTAAGAGCGTGCATGAGCGGTTTCATGGGCGCAAGGGATAAGGAATAGGCCAACCCGACTATGCGATCTAGGAGGGTCAGGCGTAGTGCAACCGGAGCGGCATAACATCTGCCGCGCCGCGTGTAACGCACTCCTAAATCGCATAGTCGGGTTGACGCTTAACTATATTTCACTGGCACAACGGATTGCCGCCATCGTCCATACTCGGTGCGGCGGTCGCTGCGCTGGAGTTGAAATAATTGTCCATAACAACGAACCGCTTACAGATAGAGTCGGTGCTTTGGATAGCGTAATCGCTGGTTTGATTCTTACCCGCTGTTGGCAAGCCGAGGCTCACTTGAATGCGGCGCAGCACGTCTTGTGCCTTGCCAGTTGCGTCGATAACCGCCTGGGCGCCCTGGAACGACACCGCGCCGCTACTGCCCGTGCCGCTGATCTGTAGATTGATCGGTTTGTACAATGTGCTCACCCGAAGGTAATATTGCGACCCGCCTAAGCCACTGGTAATGGTAAGTGTACAATTCGCGTTCGTGCAATGCACGCCAGCGAGATCGCCGCTGCCGTTTGTCGCGAAGGTTGTGGTATTCGTGCCGCCCGTGCGCAGCGGCACGACAAAGGTGCTCATGGTACTGCTCTGCAGGCTTGCCATGTTGAAACTGCCGCTGGTGGGTACGAGGTCAAACCTGAACACGCCATAGCCGCAACCGCTCGATGTCCAGGCGCCAGTGCTGGAGAATACTTTGGCTGTGCCAGTCGGGCAGCCGTTAGAAGGTGTCGTGTTCGTGGCGTCGGCTGTGGTCCAGGTGAAGGTCAGCGTGTTGATATTGCCGCTTGTGGCAGTCAGCGGCACGACAAATCCGCTTGTGGTGTCCAATGAATAGTTCAGCGTGCTTGGCGTGGGGTTCACCATAACGCAAGTGTAGGACACATTGGCGCCAGCACTCAGCACGTTCGACGGCAGTCCGGCGTAAAACAGCGCCTCGGCCCCGCTGCCGTTCGTGCAGTCCGGCTTGGTTGGAATAGAGGCGCCCACGCCAGCAGTCTTAATAAGATTGCGCACGTCGTTCACCGCGGTTTCAGCGGCATAAAACGCCTGCGTGCTAAGCTGGCGGTCGAGCGCCTGGCGCTGGTTGCGCCGCGCAATCTGAGCAAAGCCAAGAACGATCAGACTCAGGACAATCATTAATATCAGCGTGACCATGATCGAGACCATGCCTGCTTGTGTACTGCTTTGGTTAGAGTGCGTTGTTGTGCTCATCTTGCTTGTCCTTATTGTACTCGCTTTGTGACAACTGTGGTAAGGTCGGAAACTGCGCAAAATTGCGTACCGGCCAATTGCGTTTGACAGGCGGCTGTTGTGGTCGTAGGATTCATAAGAATCGCGTCGTCGCCATACACGATGCGGACATGCACTTGATACAGATCGGTGCCGATTTTACTGACGGTGAGGTCGCTCAGGCGCATCTTCGGGCTCAGCAAATCTCGTCCTGTAAGCGACGCGGGCGCAGAACAGCTCCCGGAAAATGACTGCTGCACCAACGAGTGATTTGTTTGATTGGCGCCCGCCGTGCCGTCTACAAGCTCGTAGCCAAGGTAATAGACGAACTGCTGGGCGCCAACGCAAAAGAAGGCTTGGGCGCCAGGCGCCGAAGGAGTCGTCACCGTGATCGGACCACCACTAAACTGAATCGCCTGACTGACGCTATCGAGCACGCTGCGTGCCACATTTTGGGTGTTGGTTTCGGTGACGCCACGGTAGTACACACGTGACACTTGCAAAATCCCAGCGGTGACCAACAGCAACACGACCGAGAAAACCATTGTGGCAATCAACAATTCAACGATGGTAAACCCGCGCTGATCTTGCCGCGCTTTCGAGCTGAGTCGCCAATGCCTCGCCTGCCTCATTGATACACCCTATAAATTAATTGAAGCTGATCGTTATTGCGGCCGCTGACGTCGATCCATGTTTCGTTCAAGGTAAAGACCTGGCCGCTGCGCGTAATCGCAATCGTGAATACCGGCTGGCGTGTGGTGGGCGTGCCAGTAGTATCCATAGAGCACTTCGCTTTGTTTGAGCCAGTAGTGTCGATGACAGCGCCCGTGTTGTCGATACAGAAATTCGCCGGTGCAGCGGCACTAAACAGCGCGTTCGGATTGTTCGCGACCAGACCCTTAACCTGCTCGATTTGCGACTCGGCCAGCTTGAGCGCATTGCTGCGCTCTTGCGCCGCGCGAGTGGACTGCAAGCTGTTATTACTCACCACGTATGCGCCGCCCAAGATCAAACTCACTACGGCGACCGAAATAAGTACTTCGACAATGGTATCGCCGCGCTCGCGAGCTCTGCGGAGTGGTGCTGCTAGGTGCATGTTTTATTCCCCTTTATCGTCAATGTCACTGCGAGCGGATGGCCGTTGCCGCCAATGGTAAGCAAGCCCGATTGGTTGGTGCCGCCGCTCGCGAAACATATGGAAACACCACTAGTGGGGTTGACCACGCTCGCGGCCAAATTGGTGTTGATGGCGTCTGCCGCTGTGGTCCGGTTGGTATTGATGGCGCTTGTCGCCACCGGCACAACGCTTATCTGCTGCGAGCCCGATGTAATGGTGCCGCCGCTGTAAGAGGCGAAACTATTCACGAAGGCGACCGCACCAACGGGAATGTCGGCACCGCCGTTATTGTACGTCATTTTATAAGTCGTCAGGCCGCTCTGCAGCGTGGTTACAGTGGTCTGATCTGGTAGTGAAGGCTGCGCAGTTGAGGGCGCGACCGCCGTTGGATCAGCCTCAGTCAAACTCTGCACGTCCTGACCGCTGGTATTTTTTTGCAAGCCGGCGATGGTGAAAATCGCGTATTGCTCGGGCTTCGTACCCAATACCTGAAACTGGATCGCCTTCCCTACAAAAATACAGCCGCTATTCGTCCCCTGCGCGCTGCTGCCACTGCTGATGATCGGGCCAGTAGCGCCAGCCGTGCATTGAAAATTCTTGGCATTCGGATAGTAGCCAACAGAAACCTCATTGATAATTTGCTGTACTTGCGATTGCATCTGCTGAATCGCCTGATTAAACGCCGCCTGGTTTTGCCTGCCAGAGATAAGCGCCACGGCGCTTAAAAACAAAATACCGGTTACCGCAAACACGATGAGCACCTCGACAATGGTAAACCCAGCGTCGGTGTGCACACCAAACACATGCCGCATGCGGCGCATGCGTGAAACCACTTGGCGGACGTTACGGGTGCCACCCTCCATACGCCACAGTATAGCATAAGCAAGTTGCGGCATGTGCGTGTTTTTACGGAGTAATGAAATGCAAATAAGCATCGAGTATGCTTGTACCCCAGAGTTGCACCACAAACATACCGATAAGCAACAGCGGCCCGAAAGGCAAATGACTCTTGCGATTCGCCTTCCCGGCTACAAGCAGGGGAAGCGCCACCAGCACTCCCACGAACGACGCCACAAACAAAATGAGGAGCGCATGGAGTGCGCCTCCGGCTAACAAACCTAGGGCAATTGCTAGCTTGACATCTCCAAAGCCAATCCACTCACCGCTCGACAGCCTATAAAGCGCATAAAAAATGCCAGCTATAACCGCAGCGCCAATCAGCGACCCGACCGCACTCTGCCATGGCTGATGATAAGCCAACCAGCCTGCAAGCACCCAAAACACAGCCAGACCAATAACCGGGAAGACCAGCTTATCCGGCAGCAGATACCATCGAACATCGTAGATTGCTAGTGCCACAAACGCCACGATGAACCCACACCACAAGACGAATTCAAAAAGCCCCACACCGTGCAGAGGGACTGGCCACACGATGTACGAAAGCACCATAAGCCCCGGCACCAAAAGCTCTGCAATCGGCGTGTCCTCGATACGCCTGTGGCAATACCGGCATTTGCCCTTCAAAAGCAGCCAACTCACCACGGGAATAAGATCCTTCGGCGCCAGCTTATGGTGACAGTGCGTACACTCCGAGCGCTCAGCAACAAAGCTCCTGCCCTCATGCAACCGCCAGACCAACGCGTTCACGAAACTCCCCAGCGCTAGCCCTAGCAGCACAAGCACAACCAATATCATACGTCTATGCTACCACACTGAAGCCAAGACTGGCCAAAAAGAAACAAGCCCCGGGTTGAGGCTTGTTTCTGCGTTGCTGTGGCTCGCTGTTGCCTTACGACCCTTGACACTGTTCGATAGTGCCGGGTTCGATCCAGTACGTGGCTACAAAGCTGCGTGCGCTACCAGCAACCGCTGTGTTGCTAGAACAGGTAGCACCAGTGATGATAACAACTTTGTCTGTTGGACTTGATGCCGGCGCCGTGTTCGATACGGTGCTGGTAATAGTGACGTTAGCGGTGGTCTTGTAGAAGCCGACCTTCGCACCTTGGACCGAGCTTGCACCACCGGCCGCAAGGCTAAAGGTAGTCGTCCCGTCGGCTGCAATAGCAACCGTGTCAGGAAGCGTACCCTGATTGTCGTTCACAAATTCATTCACGCCAGCAAGCAGGTTGGACACATCGGTCTTCCGTTGCTGGTTACGAGCATTCCGCTGCAAGGCTGGGACAGCCAAGAAGACAATAACGAGGATTAGACCGGCAATAGCCAGTACAATCAAGACTTCGATAATGGTGAAGCCCTCTTGTTGTTTACGTTTGCGAATGGTTGACAGCATGTGCAAATGCCCCCTTTGCTGTTGTTATTAAAAGCTTATGCTTAGATCATACGAAACGCTCAGCCAAAATGCAAGGTTTTTTGCTGAGCCTGCGCTCACTTTTGTCTGACTGCCGGTCTAATATTGGACGAAGGATTGATTCGCCAGGCCGTAAATGGGCAAAAGCACTGCGGCAACGATGATGAAAGCCATGACACCGAGGATAACCATGAGCACCGGCTCGATAATCGTCGATATAGATTTAATCTGATCGTCGACTTCTTTTTCGTAGTAATCGGCCGTTTTGCCAAGCATCTGCTCAAGCGAGCCGGATTGTTCGCCAATACTCAGCATGTTCGGCACCAGCTCCAAAAAGTTGGGATCGTTTTTGAGCGATTCGCTCAGCGACTTGCCGCCTTTTACCTTCTCGGCCGCGCTACTTAATGATTCTTTGATGTGGACATTGTCGACGGCCTCGCCGGTTATCTCAAGCATCTGGATGAGTGGCACACCGCTGGCCACCAGCGTTGTGCCGGTGCGCGCAAAACGCGCCATATAGACCTTCATAAAGAGCGGGCCAACAGGCCAAGCCTTCATTTTCAGCGTATCCATGACCCGCCGCCCGCCAAGTGTGCGCGCCCAGCGCGAGGTAAAGAACACGATTAGCACCAAAACAATGACAACCACCCACCAAAAATGTATCAAGGCGCTCGAAATAGCCAATAATATCTTCGTAATCAGCGGAAGGTTTGCTCCCGGCAAGCCTTCGTACAGAATCTTGACCTGCGGCAACACCTTGATGAGCATAAAAGCCAGCACGCCGAACATCACCATCAGCACGATAACCGGATAAACCATGGCGCCGCGCACCTTGCTAATAAGGTCGGCATCTTTTTCTTGTTGAATAGCCAAGCGCTCCAGTGCTTTGTCGAGTGTGCCAGACGCTTCGCCGGCAGCAATCAGGCTCAAATACACGCGGCTAAACGTATCCGGATATTTGGCCATGGCGCCAGAAAGTGTCGAGCCGGCCTCAACATCGGCAATCACCTTGCTGATGATGATCTTAAGCGGTTTGCTGTCGGTTTGCTGATTTACGGTGCGCAAACTTTGTACGAGTGGCAAACCAGCGTTAATGAGCGTACTGAGCTGTCGCGAAAAAATGACTTTATCTTTGATGCGCACGCGATTAAAGCGACTGCGCACGCCTTGCACGCTCTTTTCGGCCAGCGTGATGTCGATGGGCACCAGGCCTTCTTTGCGGATCAGCTTGCTGGCCGATTGCTCGTCCTCGGCTTGCACTTCGGCCTTGATATACTGGCCGGTGCCAGGGTCGCGAGCGGTATAGCGAAAGGTGAGCATCGGCGTTATCCTCTCATGAGCCGGTCAAGCTCTTCGGGATCGACGGCAACCATACGCGCGTCGTCGTAACTGATCGTACCATTGTGCACCAAACCGACAAGTGTTTTATCCATCGACTGCATACCGAACTCCGAGCCGGTTTGAATGACAGCCTCGAGCTGATGCGTTTTGCCCTC
The DNA here is from genome assembly GCA_035278105.1 of Saccharimonadales bacterium (SeqCode). Taxonomy (GTDB): domain Bacteria; phylum Patescibacteriota; class Saccharimonadia; order Saccharimonadales; family UBA4665; genus PMNU01. The sequence goes on along the minus strand of DATEJI010000108.1, from coordinate 775,330 downwards.
GCGAATAATGTTGCGCACCGCCGGCGTCGCCACCAGTACTTCAGCCGCGGCAATGCGGCCGCCACCAATCTGCGGAATGAGGCGCTGCGAGCAAATCGCCATGAGGATGTTCGATAGCTGCGAGCGAATCTGCGGCTGCTGGTGCGGCGGAAAGACGTCGATCATGCGGTCGATACTCTGCGCCGCGCTGTTGGTGTGCAGCGTAGCAAAGACCAAGTGGCCGGTCTCGGCAATGGTAATCGCGCTGGCAATGGTCTCGAGGTCGCGCATCTCACCAATCAGCACCACGTCCGGGTCTTCGCGCAGCGCGCTGCGCAGTGCGGCGCTAAACGAATACGTATCGTAGTGGACTTCGCGTTGCACAATTACTGATTTTTTAGAGCGGTGCGTGTACTCGATCGGATCTTCGATGGTGATGATGTGCTCGGCTCGCTCATTGTTAATCTTATTAATCATAGCTGCGAGCGTCGTGCTCTTGCCGGAGCCGGTTGGGCCGGTCACCAGCACCAGGCCGCGCGGATAATCGGCAAACTTGTTGACGATTGGCGGCAGGCCAAGCTGCTCGATCGACAAAATTTCATTTGGAATAAGCCGCAGCGCAGCGGCTAGGTTGCCGCGCTCATGGAAGGCGTTGACACGGAAGCGGCCCAAGTCGCCAAAAGCGAAGCTGAAGTCGAACTCTTTGTCTTTCAGCAAGATTTGCTTTTGGTCTTCGTCGAGGATGGCAAAAATGAGCGTCTCCACCGCTTCGTCGCTCAGCACATCAGCACCAGCAACGGGGATGAGCGCGCCATCAACACGCAACATTGGCGGCAAGCCGACTTGTAAGTGTAGGTCGCTCGCTTTCTTCTTAACGACTTCTTCGAGCAGCACTTCGATTCTTGGTAACCCTTGCATGTCTCCCACTTTTCTTTTAGGCGCTATCGGCGCTCGCCACGCGGTTTATCTCGGTGAGTGTGGTAAACCCGGCGAGAGCTTTCAGATAGCCATCTTCGCGCATCGTGACCATTCCCTGAGATTCGGCCACCTTTTGGATTTCGGCACTGGTCGCTCGCTTGAGTATCAAGTCTTGGATTTGCTCAGTAATACTGAACACCTCGTAGATACCCATGCGACCCTTGTACCCACCAGGCGCATCGGGGCTATCTTTGCCCTTGGTTAAAGTATAAGCGCTTTGACCCTGCAGTGGCAAGGATTTATACCCAAGATCCTGCGCTACCCTCGACATTTCCTCTGCGGTCTTTGGCAAGAGGTGGCCAATTGTTTTATTAATAGCTTCGGTTTCTACTTTAGATGAAGTGTACGTCTCGGGGTTTGGTCCGATGCGGCGCACTAGCCGCTGGCCAATCACCGTGCGCACAGTGCTGGCAATGAGGAACGGCTCGATGCCCATATCGAGCAAACGCGGCAAAATACCGGCCGCGCTGTTGGTGTGCAGGGTGCTAAACACCAGATGGCCGGTAAGCGACGCTTGCACGGCCAGCTCGGCCGTCTCTTTGTCACGGATCTCGCCCACCATGACCACGTCGGGGTCCTGGCGCAAAATAGAGCGCAACCCGTTCGCAAAGGTCAGCCCCACATCGGCGTTCACCTGAATTTGGTTGACGCCCGGCATTTTGTACTCCACTGGGTCTTCGAGTGTGACGATGTTAATCGCGTCACTCTTCACCTCTTGCAGCAACGCATACAGGCTGGTGCTCTTGCCGGAGCCAGTCGGGCCAGAGGTCAAAACCATACCGCTCGTGCCCTTAATGCCTTCGCGAATCAGGCGCAGACTACGACCAACATACCCCATGTCCTCAAGGTGCAGGCTGGTGCCGCTCTTATCGAGCAACCGAATAACCACTTGCTCGCCCCACACCGTCGGACTGATGGCGATACGCAGGTCGATGTCCTTGCCTGCGGCAGCAATACTGAACTCGCCATCCTGCGGAATGCGGTGCTCGTCAATTTTGAGGTTAGCCAGAATCTTAATGCGCGAGACGAGTGGCGGCTCCGTACTCTTCGGCAAGCGTAAAATCTCGCGCAAAATGCCGTCGATGCGGCAGCGGATTTTGAGCGAATCCTGCAGCGGCTCGATGTGCACGTCGCTGGCGCCGTTTTTGGCGGCGAACTCCAAGATAGTGCTGAGCGCCTTGCTAATCGGCGAATCTTGCACGATCGTCTTGATGCTTTTGTCTTCGCTTGTCGCGGCCTTTGCTTGTCCTTTCCCCGTTTCTGGCGCGCTAGGAATGCCGATACTGCTGATTTCGCCCACCACCTGTTTGGAAATATTGGCGTTGTATTGGCGCAACACTTGACGAATGCCCGCCTCGCTGGCAGCGTACACCTTGAGTGGCCGGCCGATCTTGTTGCTCAAAAAGTCTACGGCTTGGACATTATCGGCATCCAGCATGGCCACCACCAAACGATTCTGCATTTCGCCAAGTGGCACGGCCATGTAACGCTCGGCGACGTCTTGCGGCAAAAGCTCCAGAATTTCGGAATCGATTTTGGCGTTCGACAAATTAACATACGGCACTTTGGTGGCTTGGGCAATCGCTTTCGTGAGTGTCTCGTCTGACACATGCGCGTCGCTAACCAGTAGGCTCAAAATCGGCATATTCTGTTGCGCCGCTTTGGCCTTGAGCTGCACTAATTGATCGGCACCGACGGCGTGCGCGGCCACCAAAATATCCTCGACCTGCTTTTGGGCGGCAGTAGATAAGACACTCATTGAGCGATCCCTACCCTACTGGGATTTATTGTTGAATGGGTTAGGATTATTGCTGTTCCCAATTTGAATCTGCGGTGCGGCATTGACCGCGTTTGTGTTGAAGTATTTTTGTGGAGGAGTGGCAAAATCAGCGGTAATCGGATCGACCACCTCGGCAGTTTGCTGACGACTGGACGGCGAACCAAACAAAAAGTGTGATACGATGAACGCCGCGATTGCGCCGATGAACACCATCACCAAAACGAGTGTGAGATCTTTACTTTTCATTGCACCACCTCACTCTTAATCTTCAGACTTTTGCCCGGTTGATAGAATGTTTGAGCCGTAATAGTAGCATTCATACTGCCTTCGTCACCGGAGAGTTGTAGGGTTTGAACCTGGAATGGACGAATTGAGGATAGCATAACGTTCACCAGACTCTGTACCGATTGGTATGAACCATTAACCTGCACCTGGAATGGCATGGCGACGGCCTGCGGCGACGGGCTGCTTTGGTTTGCACCTTGGGTTGCCTCTTGGTCGGTGCCGGTAATCGCTAAGATCTTGAGGTTCTGACTGCCAACGATGCTTTCGATGCTGGTGGTGAGCGCTGGGAAGTCATAGGTGCTTGGGAGCGCGTCGAGCACAAGCGTAGCATTATCGCCATCCTTCGAGCCAGTGCCGTTCGGATCGCCGCCCAAAAAATTAGGATTCTGCGCTACAAAATTGTCGTACGACTGTTGCAGGCTGTCGCGCGCAGCAAGGTCGCTATTTAACTGATTGACCGCCGTACGCTTCACCGAGATAACTTTGTTTTGATAGGCCATCTGACTTATGAGCGACTTGCCAGCCACCAAAGAAAATACCAACACAAAGCCAGCGATCGTCGTAGCCAGCACCATGTTGCTGTTTGCTTTGGTGATGAGTGTCCGTTTGGTAAAAGCTGTTGTCCGCGCCATGTTATTGCCCCGAATTCGATTTCTTGAATAACGTTTGCCCGCTGTTGCCGCGTGTGGTGACGTTTGGAACCGTTAGCGTTACATCAGAGTTTTCACTGAACAGCGCCGGATCAAACTTGAGCGTAATAGTGTACGTTGCGCCGTTGCTATCGCGCGAGCTGGTTACCACTACGGTGGAAAACGCCTGTTTCTCTGTAGAGGGTGCGCTGGCTGTGTGATACGTTGCCAACTTTAGCGCATCGGCAAATGTAGTGACTGTGGCAAGCGAATCAGCATTACCGCTAATCTGCATGGTGTGCAGTGCGAAGTTGGCGTTGTAGTTCGAGATGCTGGCAGCCGTCGGCGTCACCTGCTGCAAAAAGGTAAACAAACGAGGCACAACCGGCTTCGCGTTATGCAACGTTGGCAGCGACTTCAATTGGTTCTGCACGGTCAATATCTTGCTGAGGTCTTGAGTGCTTTGCAGTTCTGCGCTCTTGGTCTTGATGTCGTTATTCAGGTCGCTCATGCTCTTTTTTTGCAAGCCAAACACAATGGCCAGCAGAATGACTAGCGCGGCCAACGAAGCAGCAATTACAATAAACGAGCTAAACATCACCAACTGCTTTTGACGCTTAGCCTTAAGGTATTGAATTTTGATATCGGGCAGCAGGTTGAACTGAATCATACTACTCCGCCCTCTCCGCTAAACCGGCTGCAACACCGAAGTGATTTGAAACCGCCAGCAGCTCGTTTTGCCGATCCGGCGCAAACGATACATTGCGCCAGGCGTTGCCAATCTCGACTTCAATGCCAAACTTGTTTGCCAAATGCAGTGGGAACTCCGGCAACGCCGACGCGCCGCCTGTCACGACAATTCTCGTCACCGGTGACGCCGTGTAGCGACTTTGGAAGAACTTGATCGACTTGTCGATCTCGCCAACCAGCAAATCGACCGTTCCAATGACCGCATCGTAAATGCGCCCTTCGAGCTTATCCTTGCTAAGTCCAAATTTAAAGACAAACTGGCGCGCCTGTTTGTCGTCGATATTCAAATTTTGCGCTGCCGTGCGGATGATAGACTCAGCGCCAGTTGGAATAGCCCGCGTCAAACGCGGTGCACCGCCCATGGTCACTACCAGGTCAGTACTCTTGCTGCCGATATCGAGCACCATCTGCGCCTGCGGCGCATCGCCGGCAATCAGTGCCCGCGTCAGCGCCAAATTGTCCGGTTCGAATGCGATCACATCGAGACCGATCGACTCCAGCAAGTCCAAGCGCTGCTCGACAAAATCGTTCTCCACGCTGGAAAGTAACACCTCGACTTTTGTTTTGTCCTTTGGCGAGTCGCCAATCACCGCCCAATCGATTTTGGATTTTTCCAGCGGCGTCGGGATGAGCGAGTCCGCCTGATAGCGAATTGCCTTGGCAAGTTCAGCCGGCGGCAAACGGTCGAAGTCTACCACGGCGGTAAACACGCGTTGCGATGGAATGCCCACCGCGACGTTGCGCGTATTCATGCGCGCTTGATCGAGCAACTCTTTAATGACCTGGCTGAGGTGCTGCTGATCGGTCTTGGAGTCGCTGAGCACCAGCTTGCTGTCGACGGGTACATAAGCGTACCGCACCAGCGATTTTACCGGTCCGTTGCCGTGGAGCTGTACCAGCCGTATTGCCGTGGTCCCGATGTCCAAGCCAAAGAATGACGATACGCCGCTTAATAAACTCATCTTGGCTTGATTATAGCATAAGCAGCATGCCTGTGCGCAAGTTACAAAATTGGCGGCAGACTGGTTATAGATTCGTAGGTGTCGTCTGTACTCTGACTTGGCGGCATAGCCATCCACAGGGCCGGGCTGTAGTTGAAGACTTCGGCTTGATTGCCGCTGGTGCTTGCCTCGCCTGCGCTGCTGTTTCGGAGCGTACCGTGGGTGCGCAACAATTGTACTTGCTCTGCAACGAACGCGCCATTGACAGTCAACTGATTGTTGCATGGTGTGTTGAACACACCGCCGGATAATCGATTAACATACGAAACCGCGGGTAGCGTGGTATCCGCGCAGGTAGCGATGACGCCCCCGCTGCCGCCGTTGGACTGCGCCACGTACAAGCCGTCAATCTGGGTCACACTCGAACTAATGTAGATGTTGCCTCTGGCGATCAGCTCAAAGAACGGCAGCGAATTGGTATTCCAGCTTCCGGTAAAGGTGATATTGCCGGTGATAAGCACGTCGCCATCAACATAAATAGCCGTCCGTTGGTTAGGGTTGATATTGCCACCCAAGGTGATAGGACCGGTGGCCGTGTATGTACCCGTGCCGAGCGAGCTGAGGTTGCCGGAAGAAAGCGCCGTGGTGGTGCCCGGCATATTGTCGTAGTAGTCGTAAATGCACGACGGCGAACCAAAGCTGCCGCCGAATAGCCCGCCAGTGACGGCCGCCGTGTTGGCAAAGGCCAATCCGTCTGGTGTCGCTGCGCCGCCGGTGTTGCCGAGCGCGCTTGAGAAGTCATAGATGTCGTTCACTGCCATGGCTGCGTAGCGCGCACCGGCACCGGCGAAGGCGCCAGCACCCTCTTTGTTCCAGCCAACAATCGCGGCGTCTGTCGGGGTTATTGTGCCGCAGGCCGGATTGCCGGCAGACACATCACCACCATACACACGCATGTAGGGCTTGCTCGCCACATAGGCGCAGGCTTCTACGCCCACCGGACCACCGCCCGGATCTGCCGGATTCACATACAGCGAGCGACATAAAGACGTATCGGCCGGAACACTCGCCACAGTCTCACTGCCCAAGTTGGTTGTCGTGTTATGAGGGAATGTGCTCTGGCAGGTTGGACCAACCGGTGCGCTTCCACCGGATTCAGCCGGAGTCGGAATGGCAAAGTAACCAGGGTGGTTCTTAACGTACATGTTGCAAGCAATGCCCGAGGCATCGCCAGCAGTATTGTTGTTGACCGAGTAGGTGAAGGTAACGGTGTCGCCGGGTTCTATAAAGCTACCGCTCGGAAGCGGCGCGCCGCCTTCTGTAATCGTTATGCTTGGCGCTAGATTATAGTCGGCTTGCACCGTAACGCAGGTTTTGGCGCTCTTGCCATTACGGCCTCCCGAGCCATTTGTTGGGTCGTAGCCGAGCTGCCGACAGATTTGCGTGCCCGCAGGCGTGCCCGGCGGAACCACATAATATTCCAAAAAGGCGGTTTTTTCCTGCCCCGCATTAAAGGTGCCATCATCAATCGACCCATTGATAGCCGCGCCCGTGTTGCCATCAACTTTTATAGCCCAGATGTGCGTAGCGCCTGTGCTTTGCGGACCGTTATCCTTCAAAAAATACTGGAACCCGACCGTTTCGCCAGGATGCGGAGCCGGATTGGAGAACACCGTAACCCGGCCGCTCATATTAAAATTGGTCGAAAGGGTTTGCAGCGGATGGAGGTTGTTGTTGCCGACTGGGTTGGCGCACTCCCATTTAATTGCATAGAAGCTGCCGTCGGGGTTGTGGAATACAATTGCCGGTTGCGTGTTAGAGTTATCGTAAAACGCATCGTCGTTCGGTGAACCGCCGCCACTCGCACCTTGATAATAACTGTTGATGTTATACGAAATGTTCTGCCGCCAGGTAATGCGACCGGCCGCGCCGTACGCATTTACCAGCGCTTCCCAGGCAGCAATATCTGCAGCCGACGGCTTGCGCGGCCCAGGCGCCCCCTTGCCAAGCATCGTGTCGATGATGAAAGACGCGCCGGTGATGTTTTGTTGGTTTGAGGTTGCCAGCTTGCCTTTGATAAAACCAGTGAACGCGCCGGTATTGTTGATGCTGCTTGGGAATGCCTCGCCATTGTAAATATTCTGAAACACGAAGGTGCCGCTGGTGTCGTAGGCATTCGTAAAGTAGCCGTGGAACTCGCCGCGCCCCAGCACGCCGCCACCAGGGAAGGCTCGGGCGATCGCGCTATAGCCGACTACAAAGCCGGCTACCGCTGCCGCGACCAAGACAAAGCGCCTCACGGTTGGCCTCCGAGAGCCTGAATCTTCTGCTCAAGCACAGCTTTCTCGTCGTTCGCCACAGGATCGCTCGAAGGAATCAGCGACGCCGCCGCCCTATATGCATCAATGGCTTTTTGCTTGTCGCCCAATTGCGCGTAGGTGACACCCAGCAGTTGCTCAACCTCATTGGTACGTTGTATGGCGGCAGCCTGATTGTATGCTGCGAGCGCATTTGTCCAATCGCTCGCATCGGTGTATACATTGCCCTTTTGGATGTATAACTGATAACGCTGATCGGATGTCGTAGCTGTTGCTTTCAGCGCATTATCGATCGTGAAAAGCGCGCTGGTCGAGTCACCACGCAAGCGATCTTGCTGCGCGGTTTGGGCGGCAGTCAGTTTTGGCGGAGCAGCCGCCGACTGCTTGCTATGACGCGTCTGCCACCAATGTGCCGCCACGCCCAGCGCCGCAAACAACAGCAGCGCACCAACAACTAACAAGATATTGCGCAAGTCTCGCCATCCGTGTTTTCGGCCAGAACTAGGGTTTCCAATAACAGCATCCATAGCACTTACGTTTATAGTACGCTATGGCAGCGCGTATGTTAATAGGCATTGCCGGTGTGTTTTCGTCTTTAGGATAAGATCTCTTGCAGCACAGACGTTTTGCTACCGCCGAGGGCCATTGTCGTTAGAGGATTGCGAAGACTCTGACCTTGGCCAATGGTTAGTTACCATTTTATTAATTCTAGCTTACTATTTGATAATCCTCTGGAGCTCTGTAATAGTTACAGAAGTGGGACCACTACTAGCCCACTCCAGTTTAAAATCTCCATCTTTATCTCTGGGAGAGATACCAAAATATCCCCATGACGGAACCCACTTATGCCCGTCCCGCCCTTCAATAAAAACAAGGATGATTGGATGTGGGTCAGCAGGCAATTCAATATCCCCCATCCCAGCACAAAGAGCTAAAACATCATTTGTATGAATGTTGCCAGCACTTTTTAATACCCGTGTAACGTGAACAAGCGGCACGACATCATCAAGTCGCACAGAATCGCCTAATGCTCTAGGATTGTCGACTGTAGCGACTACGATTGCCTGGGAGTCACTTATGATATTTTGAATACTGCCCGGCCCAAAAGAGTCGAAGGTGCCACCATAATTCGCACATTTTTGGGCAACATATTTCGACGTAGACGAGTGGCTATAGTGGCGCCAAAACAAAAAACCGGTACATAGTATGCCCACACCCACAATTGACATTATGACTAAAAGCTGTTTTTTTGACCTTATCATCTCTCTCATAGCCGTGTTACCTAGTGAATGGGCAGACCATAAAGCTGTTCAAGTTCCATTCTATCGTAGGTCGTAGGGGTATTAAAATTTCTTCTAGGGATGTCATCGGAGCCTGCGTCCATAATGCTGCTATCTGAGTAGTGGCAAAATTTATCCGTGTGTGCAAGACCGAGTGCGTGCCCCAGCTCATGCGTTAGAGCATAGGTTCGTACAAAATCATTCGCTGGATCCATGTTATGCTTGTTTACATCGATAACGATAGCTTTGGGAACGTGCGGATGAGGCGGAACTGTTTTGTAAGGCCCCTCCCAATCGGCGGTTTGAGGGATTTCGACGTTTGCGTACAAACCGTTCGCAATATTAACGTCCTTGAAGCGGATATACACACCGTCGCTATCACTGGCAGGTTTGATAGTTATGCCTGTATCTAAGTCTGTCCAATTCTTGGCTGCCTGCCACGCATTACCGTAGTAACGATGGTCGCCACCATAAGAAAATGTGAGGTTCAGGCTCGGTGCTTTCATATTGAGGTAGCATGATTTTATCTCGGCTGCACCTGTTGAAGGTTGCCCAGTGGCTAATGGAGTCTGTTCACAATTAGATTCACCAGGCGCTAACTCGCCTGGTTTGTTCGGCGTATTGAAGAAATGATCGTCTTCCCAAAACTCGCCTTCATTAGGGCGTGTTTCGTCAACTATTTTGTGCCAAGTTGTATTGTTATACGGGCCGACCGGGTCACCGTTAGTGGCGCCACAGATGAGGCGAACGACATCACCGGGGTATATGCCCTTGCCGACGATCCGATCAGTATCGCCCATGTGCGGACTATTGCGCGCGTATACACCACCAGCCGCGTCGTCGGTAACTGTATATTCCTGCCCGCTATCGGCGGCGGCCGGCGCCTCTACTGCCACGACTCCGCCAATAAAGCCAACTACTATAGCAAGGCGTAGCGTCGCCCGACCAACACGGCTGCGAGTAAAGCGCTCGCGCAGACTGATTTTTTCGGGAACATATAGGTGGTGTGGCATATAGCGACCTACGGTCTGGACAGAATTTTCTACAAAAGATGGTTCGGGTTGAGTCGGTAGGGCCCTATCCGCCATACTGACAACTTCCGGAAGCGACGATACATCTGGCTTAAGCGCAGGCAGCTCTAACAATTCTGGCATGCCTGCAAATGTAGCATGCGCTACCTTGCGTTACAAGTTTTATGCTGCTCATCGTGCTGGCGGCTATGGTTTAATCTTACTAGCTACTACTCATTGAGTGTGCCCCCTACCTCTGTTATAATGCACATCATGAGTCTCTCTATTGGGATTGTTGGGCTGCCGAACGTGGGTAAATCCACGCTGTTTAATGCGCTGACGAACAACAATATTTTGGCGGCGAACTATCCCTTTGCCACCATCGAGCCGAATACCGGTATTGTGCCCGTGCCCGACGAACGCTTGCAAAAACTTGGCGAGCTCTACCACACGCAAAAAATCGTGCCGGCCACAGTAACGTTTGTAGATATTGCCGGCCTGGTGGCTGGCGCGAGCCAGGGCGAAGGCTTGGGCAACCAATTTTTGAGCCATATTCGCGGTTGCAACGCCATCGTACAAGTGGTCCGGGCGTTTGCCGATCCAAACGTCGTGCACGTTGATAACGCCATCGACCCACGCAAAGACATCGACGTCATCAATACCGAGCTTGTGCTGGCCGACCTGCAAACCGTCGAAAAGCGCCTGCCGAAATTTGAGAAAGAAGTTCGAGCTAACCCCAAACTCAAGCCGGAGCTCGAAACGCTCCAGCGCGCCCAGCGCTTGCTCAACGAAAATACGACGCTCAGCAGTGTGGATGATCTCGATCTCTCACACTTGGGCGACCTGCACTTGCTCACCGCCAAACCAGTTATCTATCTCTTTAATTTGGATGAGGCTGGATTGCAAGATGATGCGCGAAAAGCCCAGCTCCGCGCACTGGTGTCGCCGGCGCGGGCGCTGTTTGTGTGCGCGCAGCTCGAGAGCGAACTCCGCGGGTTGGACGAAACCGACGCGGCCGAACTACTCGCCAGCTACAGCCAAAACGAATCCGGCTTGCTACAGCTTATTCACGCCGCGTACGACGTGCTCGGTCTGCAAAGTTACCTCACCGCTGGCGAAAAAGAAGTCCGCGCCTGGACGATCCCCAAAGGTGCGACCGCGCCACAAGCGGCCGGCGTTATCCATGGCGATTTTGTGCGTGGTTTTATCGCGGCCGAAATCGTCAGCTATCCAGATCTTATCGCAGCCGGAAACGAGCAAGCTGCCAAAGCAGCCGGCAAGCTACGCACCGAAGGCAAAACCTACATCATGCAGCCCGACGACGTGGTTGAATTCCGCTTCAACGTCAGTAAATAAGCAGCAGTTACTCTTCGGCCTCAGGCGACCGAGGCAACTCAATGTATCGTGGACCTAGATCCTCAGAAGGCATAGGAGGGCAATAATAAATCCCTTCGCCACGCACTAGCTCAGGGGTAGCGAGATACTCAACGCCTGGCCGTTGTCCCTCGTCTACAACTTCGCCTTCGAGCACTATCCTTAAGCGCGGCATTTCTCCTGAAGGGAATGGGATTTCCTCTTTCTTAACTATGGCTTCTGACAGCCCATGAGGCTCCAGATTCCCTTGCTGGGCGATGACAAAACGAACACCGTGGCCCCGGGTCTGAGCGAAGAGCCATTGTGCAGCGTCATCTACCACGCCGTCGTCAAAGGTTCCTATAATTTCTTGGAATACAATCCTGTCCCAAGCGCCATCTGCGCCTGAACCGTCTGATTGTGGGGATATTTCTTGCATGGGACGATTATATCACAGATTCCCCTTGTTATCTTGTGTCTAGTAGAACTTCGGATAGCGACGTCGGCGCATCATGACGGGCGATTTGGTGTAGGGGTTAAGCGGCCGGGCGTGTACACCACCAGTGCTGGCGCCTTGCATCACCAGGCCGCCGACCAGCGGTGCGGTCGTTCGCATGCTGGGTGCCTGGTATTGCTGTGGATGCACAAATTGTTGCGAGATGTACTGCTGGCGTACCTCCATCACTCGCTGTTGCGTGTAGTTCATGATCTGGCGCAGGCGATGTTGGCTCCAGCTTCGGAATATCAGCTTGCGATTCGGCGTCATGATGAACACGCTGCTGTCGAGCAAGCGCGCATTGTAATCCATTTCGGTTATCATGTCGAAACGGATGTCTTCGAGGCTCAAGAACATCGGCTTGCGGTCGATCAGCAGTAGGCGATGATTGGTGACGCACAGCAGTGCAAAGCCGTTTTCGTAGCGCCCGTTGACACAGGCGGCAATAATTTCATCGGGCATTAGGATGTTGGCAAGCTCACGAATCTCCGCCCTGCCCCACCAGCGGAAATTACAACCAGCTTTTTTGAGCTGAGCCTCTATAACAGCTATTGTTGTCATTCTCCCTCCTTCACCACGCGGTCGGTGGTACTCTAAGCATAATCCTCTAGCGGGTGGTGGTGCGGCAATCTTCGTCACATTGGTGATGATATTTTTGTCACGAGTGGACTAGCTTCTGCAATGGTTGCGCACACCTCGCTGTAATGCCATAATAAAACTATGTTGACGGACGACAGCCAGCGCGCCGCACTCGTCAACCTGTTCCATCAAGGAACGAGACAAGTGTACGGCAAAGGAGAGTTCATAATCCGCCCGGGCGGTTCGCCCCAGGGCGTTTTTTATATCTTAAGCGGTTTGGTAAAGGCCTACGATATCACCAAGTACGGTGAAGAAAACCTGCTCATCATCCGCAAGGCTGGCGAAATCTTGGGCCTGACGTGGGCGATCACCGGGGACGACCGGCACATTATCTATGCTACGCTGGCTAAAACCGAGCTGCTGCAAATCAGCCGCACCCAATTCTTGGAGTTCTTGCGCAACAACCCCACCGCCGCACTGCCTTTGCTCGAGATGGTAACTGATATGTATCGCATGCACAGCGAGCGCATTCTCAATCTGGAATATCGCACAGTTCGGGAGCGGCTCGTGTCGTTCCTCTTAAGCATGGAGCGGCGCTTTGGCGAAAAAACGCCCAGTGGAGTGGCGCTGCGCATACCGCTCAGACACCAAGATATCGCCAGCTCTATCAGCACCACGCGCGAATCGGTCGGGCGCGAGCTAAGCACGCTGGAGCGGCGCGGCATTCTGGAATACAGTCAGTCGACAATCGTTATCAAAGACGTCAACGTGCTGCGCGATTTTCTGGAGTAAAAATAGCCCTCACTTACGGTGAGGGCTATTCCAGAGTTGTTGTGCTCTATTGGCGGGAATACGGCTGGTAAGGCCCAAACTGTTGGGCGGTCTGCGCAATTTGCTGAGCCGCATCCAGTGGAGCAGGCATACTGTCGCCACCGTATCCGCGGCTAGTTGTGTCAGCTTGACCAGGTACGGCAGCACCCCAACCATGTCCAGTAGTGCCATCAAAGCCAGAATGTGGGATCTTGTCCACCCAGTCATTACCACCAGGGGCAGTCATAATAACCTGGATGCCAATAGTGTTCTCGCCCGTGCCTGTATTATTCCGATAGTCTACGAAAAGTGGTTTGTTTGGGTCGGGCTTTCCGTCAGTTACACCCATCACTACCTCAGTATCAGAGGTAGTATTATTCACGAACTTGACTGCGTCACTGTGACCGTCTGGGTTGTCAATCTCGACTACGTCATCGGGGTGAGCGCGCTGCTGCTCGAGCGTCTGTTGGTCAACCTTAATCATTGTGTCTTTAATAACCGGCGCGATCTCGCGCTGGATAGTTTCATAACGAGCTTGGTTGTGCTTGTGCACGACGTTATACGTTTCAGTAACGCCACCAGCAGCGACACCTGCTATCGCGGCCGCTGTGGCCCAGCGACCCAAGCGACCTTTTGCGCGCTGGCCAATGCGCGTCATAAAGTTACCACGTTCTGTGTTGCTTGGTGAGTTATGTCGATTCATGAGCGTACTTTAACATATTAATTGTTATAAGTCAACCACATCCCTGGATCGGGTTGCGTGCCCTAAACCGTTTGACTGTAGCAGGTGCGCCAGCGCCAAGCGACATGATTCACTTCCAGTGAGTAACGATTTGTTCGATGGTCTTCACCACCAAATCGTGCGAAGGCACATCGCGCGTATCGTAATAATGATCGGTCGAAATGTAATCCTCTACCACGCTCAAACAAAAGATTTCGTCGGCCAGAATGTGCATGCGGTCCACTGCCTGGACGCTGGCCAGCGGCGTGGCAACGATGAGCCGCGCGACATGAATAGGCTTTAAAAACTCCGCGGCAATATCCAGCGAAAAGCCGCTGCTCAGGCCGTCCGACACCAAAATGACATCGTGATCGCGCAGCAGGTCGCGGCGGATCAAGCCGCTGCGACCCACCAGTCGGTGCATATCCTGAATTTTGTGCATCTTTTCTTCTTCGATGAAGCCATGATATTCGCCGAGCAGATCCTCGATCTCGCCCGGGCTGTACGCCGCGTTGTAGCTCATCGAGCCGTCCTGGCTAATGCCAGCGATTGCTTGATCCTCACGCGGCAGGTTGATGGCCTCGCTCATTAACATGGTCAGCACGCAGTGCAGTGCCATGGCGATTTGCGCGCCGACCATCACGCCGCCGTCACTCAAACCCACCACGGCGCATTGCTTGCCCTGATACTTTTTTGCGATTTGCGCTGCCAATTTTTGGCCGGCATCGACCCGGCTTTTGAAATACATACAGGTTCAGTGTAACACCTTACCGCTTATGTTCTCAAGGGATATCCTCGAAGGGTATACGTCCAAAGTAGTCGAGCAACCTCGACGCCAAGTGCTCCATGGGGTCGCCTGGAACTTCGTAAGGATCGAACGGCGCAATGTTAACCGGCTCGGCTACGCGCAAAAGGCCTGCCAGCTCTACAGTCCGATCGAAATTTGCTGGCATCCTGCGTTCGCCACATCCATCCAAAAAATTAATTTCAGCAGGGTTGCCCGCATCTGGAGGCCAAGTGATAAACAAATCTCGCCATGTTCTCGCATGCCGTATGCGCCTACCACCTCGCCGCTTGTCATATCTCTACCGAGCCAGTGCGACACCGCTAGCAGACGCTGGTGCTCACCATCGTACGCCCGCAGATCAGTAACCTGTAAGACTACGCCTGCCCACCGCCAAGCCAGCTCCAGCTTGTCAGTGGATGTTCTGCAACATCGTCAACCCAATACTCCACGCCGCGCAAGGCGCGGATGACATTCTGATTATGCCTGGTGCTCTTCGTCATCCTCGTTATGCTCATCTAGCTTATATTATAAACAGATTACGTCTGCCGTGTTGTATCGCTAAAGTCTACCGGCATGCCATTCCAAAAAATGCCTTCATGCCCGCCGCGACGGCCGGCGCCGAGGGTATTGTCTCTACCCTCATATGGCAAATATACTACTCGGGCGCCGTGTCGCTCCAGTTGCTGGGCGGTTTGCTCTATTGATCCAAGTAGTGCCACCGTTCAAAATCTGATGATCTATCACCGTAATCTACCGCCTGTCGCTCGCCACTTGGATACGCCACGGCAACATAGAACTCGGCATCGGGCAGCCCCCCCCTGTTTCGCTTCGTGTTGTAGTTGCCACATCTGCGTATTGATGGGTGTTTCTTGATGCGTAAAGTGCCACTGCTGACTCATCGGGTCGTAATGCGACACGAATTCCGTTATGCTCTCATCGGCCAGCTTGGCAAAGCCAGCAACGCCGGTGCATCCATCCAAGGAAGCGGTAATCGCCAGGCCGTCTTCACCCGGTTCTAAGTTGAGGCGACCGGATTTATTCATATCAACGAATGCGATACCTCGCTCGTCCAGCGTCAATTCCGGATGACTCCAATCGGCAAAGCCTATACTCATATCTGAATTGCCGCAGGCAGCGGCCATACTTGCTAGAATATCGGTCTCGCTCACTACCTGTGCGCTAGCGTCCAAGGCTGTGGTTTGGTATTCGCGTATGTGCTGGTGTGCCATTATAATTTCCTCAGTTTATAAAATCGTTCGAGGTTGCCTTTGCTGCCGGGGATTTCGCTGTCGGCCTTGTCTAGGATCACAAAAAATTGCCTGGCCCACGTTTCGAAATTTTTCAGAATGTCGCGGCGCAGGCGATCATTTTTGATGACGCCTTTGTGTTTGAGGTTGGCAGCCGTGGCCTCGAACTGCGGCTTGACCATGGCGATGATACTAGTCTGCTTGCCTGCGAGCTGCGCCACGTGTGGCAAAATCTCGCGCAAGCTGATGAATGAAACGTCGACGACCACGATATCGGGCGCCTCCAGGTTAACGGCCTGTGCGGTAAGGTCGCGAATATCAGTCTGCTCGTGCAACTCAATCTTGGGATTGCCGCGTAGGCTCGGATGCAGTTGGTCGGTGCCGACATCCACGGCGATGACCTTGCGGGCACCGTGCTGGAGCGCGTAATCGGTAAAGCCGCCCGTGCTGCTGCCGACGTCGAGCATCACCTTGCCAGCAAACTCGAGCCCGAGCACGTGCGCCACCGATGCGAGCTTCAGCCCGGCGCGGCTGACATATTGCTCGGTCGCAGTGAGAGCAACGGTTGCTTCATCCGAAACCAAAAAGCCAGACTTCGTAACCACCTGGCCGTCAACCGTCACCTTGCCCAACCGGATCCAACTCTCTCCCTGGCTACGTGATGTCACCAGTCCGCGCACCACGAGCGCTTGGTCAAGCCGTTGTTTCGCCATGTTTTCTCCGGATCGTCTCGATCAAGTTTGAGGTCGAGCGACCTACCGCGCGCCGCGGGCCAACCACAATCTGCGCAGTGGGCAGGCGCGTCAGCCACTCTTCGATCTCGTCGTCAGCCCAATCGTGGCCAAGCACAATGATATCTGGCTGCAACGCTTGTGCGGTCAACATTGACGCTATCCGCGAATTGGCCGCGTCCTTTTTCTGCACCACATAATTGACCGGCTTGAGCGCGACAACCATCTGCATCCGATCTACATCATTTTGAATCGGCCGAGCTGGGCCTTTTTTCAACCGCACCAAATGATCGGGATTCACCGCCACCACCAACATGTCGCCCTGCTGCTTACACCAGGCCAAAAAATCGACGTGCCCCGGATGGATGAGGTCGAACGTGCCACAGGTAAACACGATTCGCTTGTGGGCGAAACGCTTGCGGATGGCGGGCAGCTCGGCAACAGTGGTAATCATACTATTCCTTGACACGTTCGCGGTACGCACCCGTGGCGGTGTCCACCGAGATAAGATCGCCGGTCTTCACGAAGGCTGGCACGCGGATGGTGATGCCCGTCTCCAGCGTGGCGTCTTTGGTGACGGCGTTGGCTGTATCGCCTTTTACTACATTCTCGGCGTACGTCACCTTCAGCGGCACGTTCTTGGGCAGCTCAACGTTAATCGGGCGATCGTTAAAGAACTGCAGTTGCAAGCGATCACCCTCCTTCATGTAGCCACTGCCGTCGCCGACGAGGTCGGCCGACACCTCGAACTGCTCGAAGGTGTCTTCGTTCATAAAGTAGAATGTACTGCCGTCGTTGTACAGATATTGCACGTTCTGGTTCGAGACATCGGCGCTGTCGAGCTGCTCGTTACCCTTAAAGGTTTTCTCGAGCACTTTGCCGTCGATCAGACTCTTGATGCGCACGTTCACAATCGAACCGCCGCGCCCCATCACCTTCTGGCTGTACTCAACCACTCGATACGGCACGCCTTCGAGCGCAAAAATCGTTCCTTTTTTGAGATCGGTAATGCTTAATGCCATGTTTCTCCTATCCTACGGTCGCCTAGTCATCGTAAGTCTGCGACCAGTTGCTGGGTGAGGGCTGAAAGGTGGGCGACGTCGACGGGGCTGAGCATGCTCAGTTCGCCAGCTTTCGCGACGAGTTGTTCGAGCGCCGCCAAACGGCGGGTCATTTCCTCCGCCATCTGCGTTTGCTCGGCACGCGTCTCGGCCAGCCCGTAATCGCGGATGTCGAGTCGGATATCGGTCGCCAAACGCTTCAGCGTTTTAAGCAACTCTTGCTCGGCAGCCGGCAGCGCATCGATGTCAAACCGCATCACCACGCTGGTGACATGCGCATCAAGCTCCTTGGCCCGCGAAAACGGCGACGACTCGTCTTGCACCCTTCCCTCGTTTCTTAATTGTTGGCTACGAACGGCAGCAGTGCGATGTGGCGGGCGCGCTTAATCGCAGTTGCCAAGCGACGCTGCTGGCTCTCGGTAAGGCCCGTTTTTTTGCGCGTTTCAATCTGCCCGTAGACATTCACAAACCGCTGCAAAGTCTTCACATCTTTGTAATCGAAGTACGGGATATCCGTCTTGTGCTTAAAAATCTTTGCCATATAAATTCCTTTCTTTATGCCTGTCCTAACGCTTCACCGGCTTTCCGAATCAGGAGAGCGTTCACGCGCCGTGAGGCGCCCGTCGAGCCTGTAGTCTCGCCGGATCACCTCTCGGGCTCCACTTAGGGGAGACTCTCCTGATTCGGAAAGCCGGCGTGCTCGCCAGTGGCAACAAATGAAGACTGTCATTTTACCGCTGGCCAGCGGTCGGACATCGTACCTCTAGGGAGACTCAACCGAAGCGGAGCCGGAAAATTTCTTGGCGAGACTACAGGCTCGACAAAAATTTTACCGCGCGCGAGCGGTCTCCCGTAAGGTGCGATGCCGCAAGCAACCCCAGGTTTAAATTGTTAAAATGGGATGTCGTCGAGGTTGATCGGCTCGTCGCCGACGTCTGCGACAACGTCATCTTGTTTCTTGGAGGAACTGCTCAAGGCGCTGCTACTGCTCGCACTGTCATTACCGGCACTGCTTTCCGCATAACTGCCGCCACCAGAGCCAGAGCCGCCTTCGCCACGACTATCCACAAACGTTACGTCGTTGGCGAGCACTTCTACTTTGCTGCGCTTCTGTCCATCTTGTTCCCAACTGCGACTTTGCAGTCGGCCCTGGACCAACGCTCGCCGTCCTTTGGTAAGATACTGGCTGACGCGCTCGGCGAGCGGCCCCCAGGCGACAATGTCGATGTAGTCGGTGGCCTCTTGCCACTGACCGCTCTTATCCTGATATGCACGGTTCAGCGCCAGGCTAAAACTGCACACACTCTGGCCGGTCGGCGTTTGGCGCAACTCCGGGTCGCGCGTGAGGTTCCCCATTAAGATGACTTGATTGACACTTCGTGCCATGATGCTACCCTCCTGTTAGGCCAAGCGTACTAGCTTGTGCCTGCTTATGCAACTACTCTTCCTCGGATTTTTCTTCGGCGGTCTCGCCGCGCTCGGCCGCTTTCTTGGCTTTGAGCGCCTTCAGCGCCTCAGCCTTGGCGATCGCCTTCAGGTCCGGCTTAGTAATCAAAAAGCGGATCACTTCGTCGGTGATGTTCAAGGTGCTTTCCACCTTGCGCACATTCTGAGCGGGCATCTCAACAGTGTAGATAACGTACACGGCCGATTCATTCTTTTTGATTGGATACGCCAGCTTGCGCTTGCCCCAGTTGTCGGCGTTTGCTACCTTGCCACCGTTGTCGGTAAAAATTTTTTCGACCTTGTTGGTCGCTTTTTCCAGATCAATTTCCAGATCTGGATGGTAGAGAACCGCAACTTCGTATTGGTTCATTGCTCCTCCTTTGGAATCGCCCCGATTGCAGCGCGACGCGTATAAGCTTCCTCACACGCAGGTTAGTTTAATAACAGAGGTAATTATACACTAAGACTACCGAAACGACAAATCACCTCTTGCATAAAAAGTGTGGTGTGCGAGCAGGCCACGCGCTATTCCTGCGGGGCGGGCGCGGATTCGGGTTCCGCCGCAGCCGGGGCGCCAAAGACTTCTTCGAGCGAGCTCACCAGCACTTCGCGCGGACGGGCACCGTCGGCCGGGCCGACGATCCCCTGCTCTTCCATTTCTTCGACCAGACGCGCGGCGCGGCCGTAACCGATGCGAAGGCGCCGCTGCAGCAAGCTAGTACTCGCCTTACGGCCTTCGATCACGCAGCGCACGGCGTCTTTAAACATCTCGTCGTCGGAGCCACCGGCACCGCCCATGTCGGCCACCACGCCGCCCTTGCCGTTAAGCTGCACGGGCTGGCTGATAATTTCGTCGTCGTACTGCGGCGGGCGCTGCATACGGATAAAATCGGTCACCTTGATAGTTTCGTCGTCGCCGATAAACGCGCCTTGGACGCGCTTTGGCTTGGGCATGTCAGCGGTGAGTAACAGCATGTCGCCCATGCCCAAGAGCTTTTCGGCGCCGATTTGGTCGATAATGGTGCGCGAGTCCACCTGGCTGGCCGTGGTGAATGCGATGCGCGCTGGCACGTTAGCCTTAATGAGCCCGGTGATAACGTCCACACTCGGACGCTGCGTGGCCAGTACCAAGTGAATGCCCACGGCCCGCGCTTTTTGCGCGATGCGCACCACGAGCGCTTCGACGTCGCGCGCGGCCATCATCATCAGGTCGGCCAGTTCGTCGATGACGATGACAATGTACGGCATGCCTTGCTCTTTCTTCACCAGGTTATATTCGGTGATGTTGCGCTTGCTGACGTCAGCCAACGCTTTGTAGCGCCGCTCCATTTCGGCCACTGCCCATTTCAGCGCGCTAATGCACTTCTCGGGCTCGGTAATCACCGGCGTCAACAAGTGCGGGATATCGTCGTACGGTTTCATTTCGACCTGCTTGGGGTCAACCAAAATAAGCTTGAGGTCGCTCGGGCTGTTGCGGTAGAGCAGGCTCGTTAAAATCGTGTTGACCATAACCGATTTACCGGAGCCAGTCTGACCAGCGACCAGCAAGTGCGGCATTTTGGCAAGATCCGCCACCACCGGCTTGCCAGCGATGTCGCGGCCGATGGCGAAGCCGAGCGGGCCCTTGACCTCCGCCCAGTCGTGCGACTCAAACAGCGAGCGCAACCGCACCGTAGCACTTTTAACGTTTGGCACCTCTATACCCACCGCACGTTTGCCCGGAATTGGCGCCTCCATGCGAATGCTATGCGCAGCTAGATCGAGCGCCAGGTTGTTCTCGAGCGCGGTAATCTTGGTGAGCTTCACGTTCGCTGGCGGCTTAAGCGTGTACTGGGTCACGCGCGGGCCGACGTTGGCGCCTTCCATTTCGACTTCGATGTTAAAGTTGGCAAAGGTTTCTTCGATGAGTTTGGCATTGGCGCTCACATCGCCGGCATCGGCTTTATCTTGCTTGGCGTCGAGCAGTGTAACGGATGGAAATTGCCAGTTCGGATCGCTGGCTAGCGTGAGGGCCGAGTGATCTTCAGCAGGTGCCAACTTTTCGGCCGTGTTACGCAAGCCGGCAAACTGTTTGCCGCTGTGGTGCACCACAGGCACACCCTCGTTCAGCGTAAAACCATTCGCTTCGGCATTGTGTCTGAGCTGCGCGAGTTCGCCATCTTCGCCGCCTCCTCTGCGGAAAAGACCACCCAAACTGACAATAACTTTTGGCGAGATGCCAAATGCAAAAAAGATCGACAGCGCCACAAAAATCGCAAACATCAAGCTGGCCGGAAAACTATCCAGTAAGTGCAGCGCCATGCCGCCAACACCGCTGCCAACGATGCCACCATGGCCGTTCGCATACGCACCGTTCGGTTGCTTGCTGGCGAATGCGGTAAAAAGCCAGCTTGCGGTAAAAAGCAACACGCCGAGCATACTTGCAAGTTTACCAAGCGGCGCACGGTGACCTTCGGTCTGAAACTTGAGAACTCCCCAATATACCAGCGCAAACGGCACCAAGTATGCCGCCCATCCAAGCGTCCAATATGTGCCGCTAAAAAGATCTTTTGGCAGCGGGCCGCCCGTGCCGAATCCGCCCAACAGCAAAAATAGCGCCAGCACGCAGGATAAAATCCCGCCGGCGAGCGGCCAGAACGGCGAGCGTTCCACCTCTTCTTCTTCGGCTCTTTTGCGCCCTCGGGTCGACTTTTTCTTTTTGGCCATATCGTTTTGATTATAACACTTGTAGCCATAAGAGGCATTACAAAACAAATTATAGCAAAAATTACAACTAACGTCAAAAACTTGGCTTTATCGGCAAACTTACAGTCTAGTCAAAACGAAACGGCAACTCTCTGATTGCTAACGTACTATTGGCAGCCGCAATAGCCACTTCCCGATACCCATCTACCGCATCTGGCGGTAACTCCGGGCTTAAGATCCAGAATCGCTCGACGACCATGCCGTCGTCTGCCGGCTCTCGATCGGTCACCAACTCAAATGGAGCCCTGGCTTCTTTGTATGCTGAGTCGAGCCCCTCAAACAAACTCAAGGCAGGTTCAAGTCCTTCGAGGCTCACACCATCTTCTTCCGGCCTCGGTAGTTCGTGCACCCCGTGTGCAAGCCCTATGTATGGGTAGCCACTTACTTCTCGCAAACGTGCTGTAACCTGCGCATGCTCAGCAGCATCTAAAAAACGCGTTGGTATAATGTGAATTTTGCCGTCATTGTAATAGTCCCCAGTGGTGGGCCTCTCTGAAAATTCAGACATAGTCTCGTCTACCTCTTTTAGTACTGACGTAGTCTATCGCACACCACAAATATCGGCAACAAAAACCATGCCGGTAGCTATCGTCAAAATTAAGCGACTATGCAAGAGGCGGAAGCACTAACCGAACTGGAACGGCCCTTGGGCTTTGGTAAGATACTGATTAGCTAGTGCGGTTGCTCGTTCACGCCAAGCATCGACGGTTTCGTGGTCAAGTCCAGGGCCGACAACCATAAGCCGGTCGTACAGACCGTCGACACCAACACGCAGACCAGCAACAGCTTCAAGCCGAACACCATCAGCCACACCCACGTCACCAACGGCATATACGAAAGCTTCACGAGGCTCAAGTCCTTCACCGCGGCGCCGGCTTTCATCTAGTTCATGCACGCTATGAGCAAGGCCAATCGGTACTTCATAGCCGCGTTGCAATGCTTCGTAAATAGTCCGATGCTCCTGGCCGTCTAAAACACGAGTAGGAATGACGTACAAATCAGGCTCATGCCCTTGATCGCCATTCTGTTCTCCAGAACCTGTCGTAATTTCCCTCATGATGTCCTCCTTGTAGTGGTGCGGCGCACCTTATGTACTTCGAACGTAACACCTCTAGGCACGCTGGTTTCAATAGCCTTTTGATTCTAATCCATACGGGCATCGGTGCCAAGCAAACGAGCGCGCATGGCTTGGAAGCGCTCTTGTTGCTCGCGAGCCATTTCTTCGCTGGTTTTGGTGGGCGCACTTTGGTGCACGGTTTGAGCGGTTTTGGCGTCGTTCTTGCCGCCACCACCGCCGATGACGTTCACCACCGGAATGACAATCGGCGTGCGGTTGGTGTGCTCAAACAAATAGTGCGTGATGTGATCTTTCAGCTCCACCTTGAAACGATCGAGATCCACGCGCTTGAAGCGCTGCGTGGTGGCACGGCGCAACTCGTTCCGCAGGCCGTTCATAATCTCCTCGTTGTCGCGCATATAGATGAAACCGCGGCTGATGATGTCTGGGCTGGTCAGCAAGTTGCCGGTCTTTTTGTCGATGGTCAGCACCACGGCCACCAAGCCTTCGTCGGCCAGCAACACGCGGTCTTTAACGACCACGTTGTTCACGATCGCGCCGGTTTGATCTACCAGCAGGCTGCCGCTCGGCACCTGACCACGCGGTTCCCATTTGTCGGCAGTGAAGGCAAAGCTATCGCCATTATCGGCCATGATGACGTTGGCGCGCGGCATGCCTTCCTCTACCGCCATTTCGGCGTAGTAGCGACGGTGCAACACCCCGGCGTAAATGGGCAAGAAGAACTTCGGGCGGATAAGGTGCAGCATCTCGCGGTATTCATCGCGGCGGGCGTGGCCGGAGACGTGCAGCGGGCCGCAGCCGTCAATTTCGTGGGTGGGATGGCGATAGAGATGCAGGCCGCGAGCGGCAAGGTCATCGCCGATAGCTTCATAACGTATTTCGTTGC
Source organism: Saccharimonadales bacterium (SeqCode) (assembly GCA_035278105.1). Lineage (GTDB taxonomy): Bacteria > Patescibacteriota > Saccharimonadia > Saccharimonadales > UBA4665 > PMNU01. The sequence goes on along the minus strand of DATEJI010000108.1, from coordinate 751,440 downwards.
CAGGGATTGGTGTGCTGCTCACCACCACGGTGTCGCCTTCCTTCAGCTTGATGTGCTTATGCGTGCCCTCGGCCATGCGTTGCAGCGCAGCGCCGGGCTCGCCCTGGCCGCCAGTACAGATCACCAGCACTTGATTGTCGGGGATGTTCGGCATCTCGCGCATTGGCAGCACGGTGCCTTTCGGAATTTTGAGGATGCCCTGGCGCACGGCGATTTCGGCGTAGCTCATCATGCTGCGACCGTCGAGCGCCACGCGCCGACCGGCACCTACGGCGGCATTCACGATCATCTGCACGCGGTTCATGTTGCTAGAAAAAATCGCCACGAACACGCGGCCTTCGGCGTGGCCGATGACATCGTGAAAGCTCTCTTGCAGCGTGCTTTCGGTAGGCGTGCGGCCGGGTAACTGCGTGTTACAACTGTCGCTCATCAGCAGCAGCACGCCTTCGTCGCCAAGTTGGCGGAGGCGCTCGGCGTCAGTGGGTTTGTCGTCCAGCGGCTCGGGGTCGAGGCGCCAGTCACCAGTGTTGATAATGCGGCCGACTGGCGTGTCTACTACAATACAGCTCGACTCCGGCACAGAGTGTGTAATGCGTACCAGCTCAATCGTAAATACGCCAAGCTTGATGCGTTCGTGTCCGTCCATGTTCATAATTTCGAGCTTGGGCTGGAAGCGCAAGCCGGTTTCGGCGGCCGCGTCCTCAAAGGTTTTTTCCACCACGCCGAGTGTAAAACGCGAGCCATAAATCGGTGCCGGAATGTTCGGCACGATGTGCTTCAGCCCGCCGATGTGGTCGAGGTGGCCGTGACTCACCACGTAGCCCTTCAGCTTATGTTTGATACTTTCCAAATAGGTCGGGTCGGCCACGGCATAATTCACGCCCGGCAGCTCCAAGCCAAGATCGTTACCACAGTCGAGCACCACGGCGTCGTTCTGCCACTCAATAACTTGCATGTTCTTTTCGCCGATGGCGTGCTGGCCGCCGAGGAACGTGATCTTGAGTTTATCGAAATCGTCGACGATCACATTCGCGCGCCGCTGCTCCGGCTGCGGCGTTTCCGAAGCTGCAGCGTATTGGTTGGCAATCTTCTGGGCGTCGCTTTGGGCGCGCTTTTGGGCGCGCAAACTGGCGCCGCGGGATTGCATGGCGCCGGGCACACTCAGTCCACTGCCATTGGTAGGTTGTTTTTGGGCGCCACGCTGGTTTTGTCCAGCATTTCGGCGCTGACCTGGCTGTTTGTTCTGACCGCCGGTCTGTTTGGGGCGATCGCTTTGCCTGGTCGTTTGATTGTTGTTTTCCATCTGTTTCCTTTCTACTGGTTTAGAGATGTTAGATAGTACGAAGTAATGTTGTGATGCCGGCAAAGTCATCGAGCAGTGTTTGCCGCATCTTAGTGTTGTAGAGCGCCGCTGCCGGATGGTACAGAGGGAGAATCGTGTATCCATTCCAGGTCTGCGGCTGTCCATGGACCTTGCTGATTTGCAAGTCCGGCAAAAAGCAATTCGTGCTGTGACGCCCAAGCGTCACAACCAATTGTGGCCGAATTACCTCAAGCTGGGCTGACAAAGCGGGCCAAAATGCGGTTTTTTCCTCGGGCTTTGGGTCGCGATTGTTTGGTGGACGATATTTTAAGATGCTAGTGATGTAGACATCGTGGCGCGCCAGCCCGATGCTGGCGAGCAACTCGTCGAGCACATTTCCGGCGGCGCCGACAAACGGTCGGCCGGTTGCGTCCTCGTTCTTACCTGGCGCTTCACCAATAAGCATCAGCTTGGCATCCGGGTTGCCCTCACCGAACACCAAATGTTTGGCCGTCTTGGCCAAATCCGGGCAGACATGGTTTTTGACTATGTCTGCCGCAATCTGGTCAAGACGCTGTTGCTTGGCGGCCGCGCTCACAATTCCACGGCCTCCAGCGCGCGAATCGTGTCAGCGGCGACTTTCCGCGTGCGCGCTTCGGCAGGCGCGACCCAGGCTGCAGCGTCGTGTTCATCACTGAGGATGTACGCCGAGCACTCCGTCGAATCAATGCGACACAAGACAGCTTTGGCGGCTACTTTGAGCTTCATATGCTACCTCTGCTGGCTCGTCTGCGCGCCTGATATGCCAACTTGCCCGCCACGCGCCAGACACGTTTGATAATCAGCACAACAAAGATAAAGGCAAGCAGATAGTCCAGCGCGCTGCCACTGTCGAAGGCCAGCAAGAACTGGCCGCGGCAGGCAAGACCAAAGAAGACCAGCACCAGCAAATCCCACGCATAACCCTGCCCAGTGAAGTCCCAGACGTTCGATTTCGTAGACTTGCCAGCCTGTGCCATCGGCTAGTTGCCCTTCTTTGCCTTGTCGGCCAGCTCGCGGACAGCGGCCTTCATGCTGAGCTGCAACCGGCCACGATCGTCGATGGCGACTAACTTGACCGTTACTTTGTCGCCTTCTTTGACTACATCGCTCGGCTTATTCACACGGTCTTCGGCCATCTCGCTGACATGCACCAGGCCGTCGCGGCCAGGCATAATCTGCACAAACGCACCAAAGTCCATCACGCTAACCACCGGCTTGTCTTTGTAGATCTTGCCGACTTCCGGTTCCTCGGTCAGGTCTTTAATCCACTGGATGGCTTTTTCGATGCTCGCGCCATCCGGGCTGGCAATCATCACCGTGCCGTCGTCTTTGATGTCGATCTCGGTGCCGGTTTCGCCGGTGATGCGCTGGATCGTCTCGCCACCCTTACCAATAACGTCGCGGATTTTATCTGGGTTGATTTTGATAGACTCTACGCGCGGCGCGTACGGGCTAAGCTGCTTACGAGGCTCAGCCAGCGTGCTCACCATGTGCTCGAGTATATAAGCACGACCTTCTTTGCCTTGCAAGAGCGCTTTTTTGAGCGTCTCAACCGGCAGGCCGTGCACCTTCATGTCCATCTGGAGTGCGGTGATGCCTTTGGCGGTGCCGGCGGTCTTGAAGTCCATGTCGCCAGCGAAATCCTCGGCGTCGGCGATGTCGCTCAAAATAACGGTTTTGTCGCCGTCGGTCATAAGGCCCATAGCAATACCGCTGACCGGCGCCGTGAGCGGCACGCCGGCGTCCATCAGCGCCAAGCAGCTACTGCACGTGGCGGCCATGCTGGTGCTGCCGTTTTGGCTCATAATTTCGGTGACGCTGCGAATAGCGTACGGAAAGACGTCTTCGGCCGGAATAACTGGCAGCAATGCGCGCTCGGCCAAGGCACTGTGGCCAATTTCACGCCGGCCCGGACTGCCCAGGCGCTTGATCTCGCCCACGGTATAACCCGGCGCATTGTAGTGGTGCATGTAGCGCTTTTCTTCGTTGCGCTCCATGGTGTCGATGAGTTGCGCGTAGCTGAGCGGTGCCAGGGTGACGACGTTCAGCCCCTGAGTCAAACCGCGGGTAAATAACGCCGAGCCGTGAGCCCGCGGCAACAGCCCAACTTCAGAACTCAACGGCCGCACCTCTGTAAAATTGCGGCCGTCCGGGCGAACGCCGTCCTCCAAAATACCATGGCGCACGTCTTTGTTGGCGGCGGTGGCAAAGGCGTCGTCATATTCTCGCTTTATGTTCTCCCACTCCTCGCCGAGCTTCTCGGCAAAGTGCGTCATCAACTCTTCGCGCAGCACATGCATCCGCTGGTGTCGCTCCGCCATTGGCGCACGGAGTTTCTCGCCCATTTTGCCCTTCAGGAATTCATCAACTTCTTTCTGAATGTCTTCGCTTGGAAGGCTAAGCTCATATTGCTGCGGCGCGGTGCCAACCTTCTTGGCCAGTTCCTTTTGGAGTTCGATTGCCGGCTGGATGGCCTCGTGCGCCCAGGCGATGGTGTCGGCCACGAGCTCTTCGCTGACTTCGCTAGCGCCAGCCTCGACCATCATGATGCCGTGCTCACTGCCAGCCACGACGAGGTCGAGCTCGTTCGTAGCCATGTCCGCGAGCGACAAGAACGCCTGTGGCTTGCCGTCCTTCAGGCCGATGCGCAAGCCTGCCACCGGGCCGTCAAACGGCGCGCCAGTGAGCATGAACGCCGCGCTCATGGCGATCATCGCGATCATATCTGGGCGGAACGCCGGGTCGGTGCTCAACACGCTGACCACGCCTTGCACTTCGTGGCGGTAGCCTTTTGGCCATAGTGGACGAATCGGCCGATCGATGAGGCGGCCGATCAGCACGGCTTCGTCGCTCGGCTTACCTTCGCGCTTGACGAACCGGCTGCCGCTGATCTTGCCGGCGGCGTAAAACTTCTCTTCGTAATCGATGCTGAGCGGAAAATAGTCAAAGCCTGCGATCGGTTTGTCGGACACCATCGCCGTGCCCAACACCACGGTGTCACCGTGGCGCGCAATCACGCTGGCGCTGGTGCGGAAGCCGACGCGATTGACTTCCAAGCTCAGCTTGCGGCCACAAAAGTCGGTCTCTACAATAATTATAGGTTTGCCATACGGGTTTATTGTTTGTCCCATCATGTCCCTTTCTACGAGTCGAGCTGGCGCGGACAAAGTGCAAATATATGCGCCCTTGTGCCTAACCTGGTGCGATATATCTGGCCTCTGTCCGCGAGCTGCGATTTATCTTTTCTTTAATGTGCACAAGCTTTGCGCCTCGCTGTCTTACCGAGGCGACGAGTCCATGCACTAGCGGCGAATGCCGAGCTTTTTGATGAGTTCCAAGTATGCGTTGCCATCTTTGGCAGCGATGTACTGCAGATGACGCTTGCGCTTACCAACTAACTGCAATAAGCCGCGGCGCGCAGCGTAATCGTGCTTGTTGACCTTGAGGTGCTCGGTTAGCTCTTTGATGCGCTCGGTCATGATGCCAGCTTGCACCGCGGCCGAACCAGTGTCGTTTTTGTGGGTTTGCAGGCTGGTAACGACGCCCTGCTTCTTCTCACTTGAAATCATACTGGCATCATTGTATCAGATGAGACGCTTCCGTGCAAGCACTCTACGACGCGACCCTACCCGATGGCATGAAGTGGTCGTGCTACGGTGTATGCCTCAAGATACGCATCACCTCTACGGGCGACGACGGCTCCGCATAGCCGATCTGCTTGCCGATAGCGTATAACTCAAGTGGGTCTCCCTCTGTGAGTACACCACTAGAGAGCGCCTCCTTCGCCCATGCGCTAGCAGCAGCATCCGAGGGGGCAGCCAGCGCAGTCCGAAACGCCTCTTCTTCTTGATGAGAAAGCATACCATCGAGGACCGCGTATTCACCGACGCACATCTGGGACAAGCCCTCAGGTACAGCCTCATTTACCACGGCCAGATTGATGACGAGCGCTTCAGGCTCCTCGCCCGGTACGAGTGGTTCGACAAGCTCAGTCTGCAGAAGCGCAAGCGAAAATCCCATTTTATCACCAGGCGAGCCAAGCACCTCCATGCAACTCGCCTGGAGGCCGTGGCCGAGTTCATGCCACGTTGTCCAGTAATGCGCGAGCCTATCTGCATTTTGCGGCATCGAGCGGATTGCCAACTTCTTCTGCAGCGTGAGCTATGCGCTGCCTAAGCGTATCGACAAGCGGGTAGCCTATTATCAGTGTGTCGGCTTCGTATTCACTATCTTGCGGCATGTAGTCGCCGCGGCTTCGTTTGTTATCAAGACGCCGCCAGGACGCCTGAGATCGTCGATAAGACGCCGCTCGAAAGCAGCCTGTGTCTCATCACCTAATGGAAATGTTGGCAAAAAATCAGTCGCAAAAATCTGAATTGCTTCATTCGTACCGGCGAACGCCGTACGCCCTGCTTCAAGATCAACAGCTTCCATCGTGGACACATCTGTCACCCTAATACTGCAATTGGCAGTTGGTAAGCCTCTGGCTTCTCGCATACCTTTATCCCGCGCTCCCGCACAGTTGGTCTTGGATACCGTTGGCGGCGGCGTTGAGTGTGTCGCGGCTGGTTTGAGAAGCTTGATTAAACCGCGTCGCGAATCGATGTTCGGCGTCAGGATCATTGACTGCGCGCATAGTTTGGTCTGGGTCTGTGCTCGCGTCCGATATGACGCTACCGTTGAGTTCATCGAGCGCCAGGCGCGCTTCAGTGCCAGCAGCAATGACTGTATTTGGGTTGCCATCTTTATTAAGGAGTGACGAGGCCAGATTAGAGAGTATCGCTTGTCGGGCAGCCTGCGTGAGCAGCGCGGCGTCGCTGGCGAACTTTGCATCGTTGTTACTCGGCATCGCCGTTAGCTGGTTGATCTGCTGCACAGTGTCGACTTCGTTGCCGGTTTGAAGATGACCGACCAAAAAAGCACCGCTGCGATCCATCCAAGCCCGGTTTACCAAAATAGCGGCTACCGATTGGATCGGCGGTGGCACGGCCAACACATCGTCGGGTGACTTATCTGTTAAGAAATCGCAGGCCGCGCGATAGTCGGCCACATCGGGCGAGCCGCTTGGCGCTGCCACCAACGATGGCGTTGGATCCGGCGTTGGCGGATGGTAGAAGCTACTCTGGCTGCAGCCGGTCAGCGCCAGTGTTGCCACGGCTACTACTCCCAACCCCTTTGTTCGATGGCGTACTCGTTCAAACATTTTCTGTCTTCCCCTCTATCGTTTTTATGCGTTCGGTGATAGCCTCCAGCGATACATCTGCAATGGGCAGTGCGTCTTCGATACGAAATGCGCCCACTCGCGTGCGGCGCAAGTGCGCCATATATGCGCCGGTGCCGAGCGCCGTGCCGATATCTTCTACCAACGAGCGAATGTAGGTGCCGCTCCCGACGTGCGTGGTGAAATGCACGTCCGGATAGTCGTACTTGGTAAGGATGATGCGCTCAATGTGCACCGGGCGCGACTCCAGCTCGGGCGTTTTGCCAGCGCGTGCCAGCTTGTAGGCGCGCTGGCCGTTAATTTTTATGGCCGAAAACGCGGGCGGGCGCTGCAATGTGTCGCCCTCAAACCGGGCCAGCGCAATGTGCAACTCCTCAAGTGTCGGGCAACGATCCGACACAACGGTTTTTTCGCCTTCCTCGTCGCCCGTGGTGCTGCGTTGGCCCAGGCGCAGCACCACTTCGTAGGTCTTATCGAGCTTGGTAAGGCGCGGCGCCCGCTTGGTGTATGTGCCGAGTAACAGCACGAGCAGCCCAGTGGCCAGCGGATCGAGCGTGCCAGTGTGCCCCACCGGAAAACGCTTTTTGTGCGTCACGTTGTACTCCGACGTCTGAATAAGGCGCCGGACCTTATTGACGATGTCGAACGACGTCCAACCGGCAGGCTTATCGACAAGCAATACACCATTCATCCACCAAGCATACCGGTTGATGGGAGCCGTGCGCAAACATTAATAATTTTGCGGTGGCATCATGGGCGGTGGAACGGGCGGAACCGAGTTAGCAGCATTGGGTGCTGGTGACGAGTTCGAAGTATCGCTACCTGCCCCAGTTGTTCCGGGTAACGTCAAGCCACCACCGACCGCAGGAGCCGCAGTAGTGGCGGCATCATTTGCATGGAGCGGTGCACCAAGCGGCTGAGCGTTCAACGCCTGGATTGGCTCAGGCGCGGCGGGTGGCTGAGACGCAATCGCTTGCATGACCGCCTCGCGCGCACTGGCAAGGTCCGCACTCGCGGCAGCGGCACTCGTTTGGTCGTTCGCAGCTCCTCCTGGAACATCTGATTGCGCCGGAACTGAAGGCGCGACGGGTGGCATAGCGATAGGCGCAGGAGCGGGCGGGAATGCGGGCGGTCCACCAACAGTGGCCGAAGGTCCACTGGCCTGAGTGACACCGCTGGCACCGCCCAAGCCAGTCCCATCAGTCATGCCGAGGTGTGGACTGTGCACTTGCTGCTCAATATCGCTCAACGTCTGGCTGACCTGCGACTGCGTCGAAGGCACCGACAAAGTTGCCGGCCCCGATAGAGGCGCTGGCGGCGAAACTGATGCCGGGCCAACTACGGGAGCGGGCGGCTCGGGTGCTGGCGTTGGCGTTAGCGCGGGCGGAGCAGGAACAGTGGGCGCTATAATGCTGGGCGCAGGCATGCTTGCAGTGTTAACCATCGGGGTAGCGAGTGGCATAGTCGCCGCAGATACGGCCATTGGTTGGATCGTACCCGTCGGTGCCGTAGCTCCAGGCAGCGGCGGCACCAACGCTGACGGTGCCACCGACAAGGGCTCATGCCCCAACAACGGCACGACTCCAGATGACGGCCGAGGCAAATTAAGCGGGTCGCCGCTCGGTCGCTCGATATCCTCGGGCGACGCCGCGGCCATATCGGTCAGCTCGCCGCTCATTCGAGGAGGCTCCAAAATCATGTGCTGTGATTCCATATGCTCAGTCGGATCAATACTCCCCTGCGCTTTCGGAAGTTCAGGCAACTTTTGATCGTTGAATGTCTCCAAAGAGCCGTGCTCATCGATGTGAATCTGCGGCATTTTCTCTGGTTCTTCCTTTGGCAATTCTTGCGGCATTTCAGCCGGTGGCTCAGACGCTTCTTCCTCTTCTATGTCGTTTCTAGGTGCTTCGGGTAGCAGAGCAGGAGCGGGCTGCTGCGACTGCGTTGTTTCGGCGGCTTCATGGCTTATTTCCAGCGTGCCATCGTCACTCTTTGGTGCTTCTTCGGCTTGCTGTGTGGCGTCGGTTGGCTGGGCCATAGGCACAGCCTCGCGCGGTGGCGGTGGCGGATTGTCGAGCTTTGTCGCCACAAGCTGTTGATTAGCACCAGCGGCCATAAGTTCTGCGCTAATGCTCATGGTCATCGGCGAGGTTTTGTCGTTGCTAAAACGCTTCGTCTCGGCCACAATGCCGGTGAGCAGCGCAGTCGCCATCTGACCGTCCATCAGATTGCGATCAATGGCATCTACCAGCTCGGCAACAAGTTCGGACAGCGAACTGGCGCGCGTTTCCAGCCAATTCAGCGTACCGAGCTCGCCGCCGGGCTTGACGTTAATCGTACCCACTACAGCGTCGTGCAAAATACGCCCGTGCGCGGTAATCGCCTGATCGAGATCTTGCTGATTGTGTACGCCAAGCGCGAGCACCACATCGACGTTAAAATCGCCTTGGCTGAAGTTAAGATCTTTCTCACTGATCGACGTTTTGTACGGCGTGATAAAAATCTTGACGACTTTATCTTCAACCTTATAACGCAACTTGTCCGCCTTGGCTTTGTCGAGAGCAATAATGAAGTCGCGTAAGGAGTCAGTGTTTTTTTCTAGGGTTTTCTCGGGCTGCAAGAATTCGATTGTGCTGGGCACTTCGCCGCTAAATACGGCCGTGGCATGCTTGCCCATCTTATTGAGCGTCAGCGTCAGGCCGAGGCAAGCCGCAAGTTGGTCTACCGACGGGTTGCTACTGACCGTCACCAGGATATTATTCGATTGCTTCAAACGGTCTACGATTGCTTGTTTCTGCTGGTCCATATTTGTCTTCTATCTGTAAGACCAGCGTAGCACATAAGCATAAGCCTGTCGAGCGCTAGTTAGAAAAAAATACGTCGTTGCCCTGTGGCGGTTCGTATGTGGTGTCGAGGGTCGGCTGTTGTGGCGACAATGCGTGATATTCCCAGGAGCCGCTAGTGCTACTGTAGCTCAGCGCGCCAAAACCTTCGCTGGCAGTCGTTGTCCAAAGACCGCCGTCATCCTTTGTGTCGGCTTGGCGGCTAACCGACATAACAACCGTTCTTGGCTTTCCATTATTCAGGCTTGGGTTGCTAAAAAACTTCGGGATGTACACGTCGATTATACTTGGATCCATGTCGTTTGGTACGGCAAGTGCATAGGACGTGCCTATGGGATCGTTATTCATTGGCGCGTCATTTTCCCAGTAGTTGCCGTCCGACGTCCAATGTTCTTCCTGAGCGTTAATCCATTCTGGCGTCCAGTGCAGGGTCCGGCCGTTTACCTGCTTTTGATTCTGCTTGTCACCATTGGCACTCACTGCCTCTGGGTCTGGTGTAGTAAAGATACGGACAACGTCATACTGCCAGCGGTCGCGCGGCAAGCTTGCGTGTTCGTGCAGATCAACAGCGCGCTTTATCGTAGGAATGTGCAAATCCAACGCCTTGTCGATCCGAGCTTGATCCTGTGGGCGAGGTTTTTCGATGATGCCCGATCCGTATCCATGCGCTGCGGCTGATGCCGGGCTGGCGGGCCGCTCAGGAGTGTGGCTATGCGCCGCCACGCCCATTAGCGCGAGCATGGCGGCGCCAGTGGCCATGCCTTTCTGCACGTTAGGGTTGCCGAGCAAACGGCGAGCGCGGTTAAATGCGCGCCGTGCGTAGCCGGGGTCGCTATTTGGCGTGCGATGTTGAGGTGCGTAAGGAGCGAAGTCGCGAGAGTGTTTCATGGCTTTTTTGTTTTGTCTTTCAAAAAAATCTTATCACTTTTTTGAAAGTTAGTCAACTAAAGTACGCTACAATATTGCAAAACTCACTTCTCTCTTGTATATTAAGGTGGACTACTAATAACAAAGGTGTTTTTTAACATGCCCATCATTAAGTCAGCAAAAAAGCGCGTGAAGACAGCCAGCAAGGCTGCCGTCCGCAACAGCAAAACCAAGCGCGGCCTGAAAGGCGCGCTGAAGGCCTTTCACAAAGCCCTCACCGGCGGCTCCAAAGAAGTGAAAAAGCTCGAAAGCAAAGCACAGAGCGAAATCGACAAAGCCACGAAAAAAGGGCTGATCCACAAAAACAAAGCTGCTCGCAAGAAGAGTCAACTCGCCAAGGCTGCGAAAGCGAGCGCCGGCAGCTCTACCAAAGCCGCCAAGCCAGCCGCAAAGAAAACCGCTGTCAAAAAGTCGACTACGGCCAAAAAAACTGCAGCCAAGAAAAAATAGCCTCGACCTGTAAACGCTACACCGCGTTCGTGCGAGCGCGGTGTTTTGTTTGATGGCGTTGGCGCATGACTGCTAACTGGTCGATTACTGTCGCGAGAGCGTCAACAAATAAAGTTGCAGCACCTCGTCGGCATCGATACTTTTTGTCTTCAGGTCGATATCCAGCGCCAGCAGGCTGGTGATCCGTGCTTTGAGCTGCTCAAGCGTGAGCGCGCGCGCCAATCCCTGGCTTTTACGAACTACGAACGGGTTCAGCTTACCCTCCCGCGCGATGTCATCCACACTGCGCTTGCCCGCGGTTTTTACCAACGCCAGCACATGCAGTTGCCAGGCGAGCATGGCGATAATCGCCTGCGGCTCTACCTTGAGGGCGCGCTGCTCGCGGTACAACTCCATAGCGCGCGCCGTTTTGCCGCCGAACGCGGCGTCAAGCAGCTCAAATACCGTGCTTTGCGGCATCGGCTCGGTGAGCGCTTCGATACTTGCCTTGGTAACTGCCGGGTCGTAGGCCAATAACTTGTCCAGCTCTTGTTGCAGGAGCTGCTGGCTTCCACCAAGACGATCAGTAAGTAAGCGAGCATCGCCAGCGCTGAGCGATCCACCGTGCGCTTTGGCATACTCACTTGCCCAGCGCGCCAAGCCAGCGGTGTCTAGTTCGTTGAACTCACGAAAGTCGGTCTCTTTTTTCAGCATCTTATAATAACTGAGACGCTTATCAAGTTTGGGCTCAACGATAACGACGTCGGTGGTGTCGGCGATCTCGGTGAGTACGTTGCTGATGTGCTCGGCCCAGGCCTTTTGCTTGCTCGGCTCGCGCAGCACCACCATCTTGCGTGTAGTTAAAAACGGTAAGCTGGCCAGCGCGGCGCGCATGCTGGCTGCGTTTGACTCTTCACCGTCGAAACGTTCCAAGCCCATGTCTGTGTGCTCAGCAACAAACGCGGCAACGAGCTTCCTCAGCTCAAGCGACCGCGCAAAATCATTCACCCCCGTCAGCGTCACCATCATATACCTACCATCATACCATCCGTTACCACTTGAACGCTGGTGACTACTCCGCTGCTTCGTTTTGTGCGGACACCTCCTCGGCGAGCTGGCGGGCGTATGTGTATAATTCCTGGCGATGATGGGCAGCGGCTGGACCTTGAGCCCGATACCTACCGAGATCATAGACCACGTCGCGTGCAACTATTTCGGTTGCGCCCAGGATCAGCTCCCTTTTTGAAGCGACATGTTCTGCCACTAAGTCGAAAAACCCAAATCCAGCCGTAGGATCGACATTGATATTATGACCATCCGGATCTATTCCCAGTCTATGGTGCGCCGCCAACACGGCAGCTTCCATGCCGTCTGCTACCATCTCGGGAGTAACGGCCAGTACTTCCTCCGCGTCTAGGTACGGAGGAAGCTTCCCTGGGATACGCTCGCTCATCACGATGCCATACTTGTATGATGAGGCAACAGGTTGCTCCAAAGCGGGATGCAACTCATCTGAACGTATAAGTGCGCTGGTCTGGTGGTGCACTTGCGTGAGGTTTCTGGCAGGCGTGCTACTGCCCAGCTTCACCACAATTTCTTCGTCACTGGTGAGCAAATAAGGATCAAAATGCCGGCCGAGGACACCAAAGCTCTGGCGCGGCGGATTGGCATGCAGTGTTAGGACTTCGTCTTCGTAACGCTCAAAGGTAGCTTGCAATGCTACGCGCGCCGCAATGGCGGCTTCAGTTTCGGCGTCACTATGCGCCAACCAATCGGCGTAAGGAAGCGCCTCGTTACGAGTTAGCCCTCCTAAACTGTGCAGCACATCGGCCTCGCTAAGGTCTCCATTCACGACCGCACCAAGCACGGCCATAGTTTCGGCTTGATACACTAAGCCGGTCGGCGTTTCGGCATACGTTGCTATCTGGGCGGCAAGCTCATACTGATGCATAGCATCAGTATACCACCGTCATACGACGAAACGTGGTACCATTGCAACTATGAAGACTCCAACCCAACCCATTCTTACCATTTGCTGCAGCGCCAGCTTTTACAAGCAGGCGGTTGAGATCAAAGCGCAACTCGAAGCCGAAGGCTACGAGGTGGTTGTGCCCAAAACCGCGCTGGTTATGCAAGAGCGGAACGATTACGACCCGGCCCACTACAAAACCTGGTTCGGCAACGAAGACGACTACCCGGTGAAGGCCGAGCGCATGCGCACACACTTCGATGAAATCACCCGCGGCAATGCTATTTTGGTGCTGAACTACGAAAAGCACGGCAAGGCGAATTACATCGGACCAAACGTGCTCATGGAAATGGCGTTGGCGTTTTACCAGCGCAAACCGATTTTTGTTATCAATGAGCTACCGGCCGACACGCCATTCGAAGAGGAGCTGAAAGGCATGATGCCCGTCATCTTGCACGGCAAACTCCAGGATCTCCCAGCACGTTTTAGGCCGACCACCAACTAGCTACGGCGCTGGCAATGTGGACAGATATGCGTGCCGCGGCCAGCCGCGCGCAACTTGAGTATGGTGGTGCCGCAGCGCGGACAAGGCTGGCCTTCGCGGCGGAAAACGTTCGCAAAACTCAGGTAGCTGCCGCGCTTACCTTCGTGATTGACGTAGTTGCGATCGGTGCTGCCGCCTTTTTTGATCGAGAGCTTCAGTACAGCGCGCAGCGATTCATATAACTTTTTAAGCTGTGCGCTTGAGAGGTCGCGGACTTTTGTTTCGGGGTGAATTTTGGCGCCCCACAGACTTTCGTCGGCGTAAATGTTGCCGATGCCGGCGATCACGGTTTGGTCGAGCAGCACGGCTTTAACGCCACTGTTCGTGCGGCGTAAGAGCCGCTTGGCAAAATCATCTGCCGTAAAATCCGCGGCCAGTGGCTCCGGACCAACCTTTTGGAAAAAATCCAGGTGCTCGACCTCGACGGTTGGCATGAGGCGCACCCAGCCAAATTTACGTTGGTCGTTAAAGAAGAGCGTAGCGTCCTCGAAACTGATTATCACACGAGTGGTGCTGTCGGGCAGCGCACCGACTAGGCTGTCGCTCGGGTGGCCAGCGCCAAAATGCTCGCCGCTCATAGCGCGGAAGACCAACTGCCCAGTCATTTTTAAATGAATGATGAATGAGTACTTGCTACTGAGGTCGATAAGTAACACTTTGGCGCGCCGGCGAATGCCGACCACGCGAGCGCCTTTGGCAAAAACGGCAACATCTGACCGCGTCGCCATGAGACTCTTACCCCAGTTAGTACTCGTTACATCTGTAATTCGGCGCTGTGGCAACAGCGTGCTTAGGCCAATGCGGATGGTCTCAACTTCGGGAAGTTCGGGCATGGTCTTATTGTAGCAAGCTGCGCGCCTGGCGCACCTCGCGGACTGCGCCAACCACTGCGTGCAAGCCTTGGCGGTCATGCTGGCGGCGACAGGCACGCATGGTTTGCAGCAGTCCAGCCTCGCGCTGCTGCAGCCACGCATTGTCCATACCTTTATAGGTAAGGTTCGACCATGTGAGCGGCCACCACAGCGGTAGTGATTGATCTCGCTGCTCGGCATTATCGCGTCCAGCCACTCCGATCTGGGGTTGACAATCCAAAAAGAGTTCGCTGGCCTCAAGCACCTCTTGAGCGGTGGGATTGCTCTGAATGCGCGCCGCAAGTGCTGCTGCGGTGAGCGCGCGTTCGGGGAGCGGTTCAGGATATGAGCGAGCGATTTCGACTAGGGAATTATACACGTCGTTCACTTGCTGCGGCCAAAAAGATGGTTCGACATCGATGTGATTTGGAAGCGCTGGTGCTGACATATTCGTAGTGATACTTTTCGTATTATTAGCATATTCCACCGTTTTTGTCACCTGCTATCCGTAAACCGGCGGCGGCAGTATAGTTAAGAGTATGGATAGTGTCGGCGATATCTTACAAGCCTACGGGCCGAGCGAACCGAGCGAGATTGTGGCCATTAAGCGCTACATCGCCGATGAGTTCGGCGCGGAATCGAGCGTTGGGCTGCAAGGCGAGGCGCTCGTTATCACCGTCGCCAGTGCGTCGCTCGCCAATGCCCTACGCCTGCGTCTGTTGGCGCTACAAAAGGCGGCGGGCACAACCAAACGGTTACTCTTTCGCATCGGCTAGCACGCGGGCAAGGTCGTGCTGCATGGTGTCGAAATCGGTGTAGCAAATGGCCACCATGCCGGATTCGGTGGCGCCGGCGCAGTAGCGTGTTTGGTCGTCGATGAACACGCACTCTTGCGGCTGGACGCGCAGGCGCTCGGCAATGACTTCGTAGGCTCGCGGTGTCGGTTTAAGCGCGCCGGTTTCGTACGACAACGCAACCGCGTCGAACAGCGCCACTTGCTCGGGCGTGAAGAGCTCGCTCAGCCAGTTTGCGCCGGCATTGCTGAGCATGCCGATTTTGTAGCGAGCCTTTAGCTCGCGGGCGATGTATACAAAGAGCGCCTCGTTGGGCACGTTGTTTTCTATCTGGTGGCGGGCGTCGGCGTCGGGCATGTTCGCCAAAAGCGCCACATGCTCGATAAACTCGTCAAAGCCAATCAGGCCAGCGTCGGCCGCCCGGCCAAGGTCGCTGGCCTCTTGGAACTTTTGCGCATCTTGGCCGAAATAGCGCGTTTTAAACGGTAGCCAACCGTCGGTGGCCAGCACACCAAAACAATCGAACACAATCGCACGTATCACAAGGTTAGTATAGCAAGTTAGAGGTTGAGGCCGGTAACGAGAGCGCTGTAGTCCGGCACTTGTCGCTGGAACAGTAGCAGCGTTTGTGAGCGATTACCGCCATACGTGCCGCCGCCGCAAGAGCTGGACCAAAAGCGTTGGACGGTGTCGCCGCCGCTGATAATTTCGAACAAATAGCGGTCGCCGCTCGGGCAATAGCCGCGCTCGTCGGCCTTGGTTTGGTCGGTGTTACCTTTCACAAAACCAAACAGTTGCAAAGAGCGCAAGAATTCGGCATAAGCCGAAGAGTTGTTGGGATACGTCTTTTGCTGGAGCACCGTGCCTTGGTAGCCTTGCGTCGTGGTCATGTTCACCGTGTCGCGGCCGACGGTAACGGTGTAGGTGTTATGCTTGCTGTCGGCATTTATCTGGCCGTCAACAGTTAGCTGAACTTGCGTCTGGCTATTGGCGTAATCCAGCAGGTTGATCTGGTTTTTCGGCGTGCCATGACTGCTAAAACCCTTCAAAATAAGGACAAAGACTACGATGATTAGACCGATTGCCGCTAAGAATCCTAAAAAGTAACGCATATTCGTAACACCTCATGTGTCGAGATAAACAATACCACATTGGGCTTAATTTTTCAACACTTGTTCGTAACGACTATCCTCTTACAGCACATACACCTCAAGAGCTACCAAGTGCTATGTGTTGTGAAGGCATAGTCGCCTTGTTCGTAATATACGGAAGGTCACCTATCACTATGTCCTCCAAAGAGTGCGCCTGCACGCCGAGGACAGATTTGATGTCCTCGGGCTGCACTACGCCTGACCCTCTTTGGAGGACATAGTGATAGGTGACCAAACTAGCATTTTTAAAATTTTGTGTTACAATACACATATGCGTACTTATGAAACTAGCCGCAACCGCGGCCGAAATTCCCTAGTAGCTGCAGTAGCCGCGTTTGCGTTGGCTGGTTGCGGCCATGCTACGGTGGACGGACAATCGTCGTCATCCACCGATGGCACTGTTGCCGGCTGCACCGTCGAAGATGCAACTCTTGGTAAAGGCACTATTATAGATGGTGCGAACATCACCCGGCAGCCTATAATGCTCCACGTCAGCGGCCTGCCCGAAAGCTTGCTCGCAGATAGCACCGACCCGAGCAACCTTGCCAATCCTGCACAAAGCGGTCTGACGCTCAGCGTGGAAAATCCATATAACGACACTGGCGCTACGTACAGCCCAATCCGTCTGGAGACTCCTTCGGCTAGCAGTGCCGAGGTTGAGATCTACCCACCTGTGCAAGAAGACCCTTCGACGAGTAACTTGGTGGGCACTGTCGCGCTCAATGGCGGTCCGTGTGCGAACACCGTCATTATGGACATAGAGGGTGGCGCCATCACCGGCGTGCATGTCCAACGTCTGGGCGACTAGATACAAACAGGCGCTATCGCTCCTCGACTTCTCCGTGAATAATTCGTAGAATTTCGTGCAGCCGCGGCACAATAAGCTCGGCACCGGCAGCTTGAAACTCTTCGGCCGTGGTGCGGCCGGTGGTAACGCCGATGAACGGTATGCCTGCGCCATGCGCGGCCTGTAGGTCGGTTATATCGTCGCCGACTTTGGCAATCTCGGCGCGGTCCACGATGCCGCGTTCGGCAAAAACTTCCAGTGAAGGCTGCAACGCTGCTGGGTGTGGCTTGCCGGGCAGGCCCAACCCTTCTTGCGGCTGGATAAGGGCGATGTGATCGACATCTATCCCCTCTTGCTCCAGCCGTGCCATGTCTGTTTCTACCCAAGCGCGCGAACCGCCGGTCACGATCGTAAATGGAACCTCAGCTTGCAACAGCGCGTTGAGCGTCGGCACAGTGTCGTCGTAGGGCTCGCGCGGAAAGTCCGCTTGGTGTGCGCGAATATGAGCCAATATCTCTTCGTACGGCATGTTAGGCTGTTGAAACAACGCCGGCAGCAGCTCCTCTACGTTTCGATATTCCGCCGCCAGGCGCGCAAATTCTCTCTCGTCTAGGTCGAAACCGAAATATTCTTGGGCGACAAAGCGGTCGAGCTGGTATTGTGCGTCTGATGCTTGCATCAACGTGTTGCTCAAGTCAAAAATGACGGCGCGGGGATGGAGGTGTGGATCGTCGGTGGGTTCAGGATTTTCGCCGGGCGCGGTAAATTCGAGTGGCATCCGGCCCAGAGTATATCACGGTCCGGAAATCTCAATCTACCAGATCAGCCACATGCAAGCGAGGCAATAATTCGTGGGCAGAAATGCTGCCGATTTCTTTGCCGTGCGGTAATTCGTGGCCGAGCCACAACAGCTCTGCTACTTCGGCGCCGGGCGTAATCTCGCCCTGCCACGTTACCACCACGAACACGTGCATGTGCACCTGCTGGCCGGGATGATTAGCGGCCTCAGCAGTAAAAACGCCGAATGGTTTGAGGTCTGCGGCCATTACATCGATATTCAATTCTTCTTTCAACTCGCGGATCAGCGCTGTTTCGGGCGTCTCGCCCGGCTCAATCCGCCCGCCTGGCGCAATGAACACCGGCTTGCCAACCGATCGCTCGTGCAGCAGTTTACGATTTTTGATGATAATGCCGGCTGCTTTGTAGATGCCACCCGTTCCCTTGGCTTGTGCCGCCAATGCTGTGGCAACTAAGTGTTTGCAAAAGTGTTTTGTGTCGCTCGTGCAAGTGCAGCGCCAAGCGAGCTGGCCATTTTGTAGTGCAAACTTTGTGCGGCGCGTGATGTGTCCAGGCTGAGTAACCGTCGCCTCCAGAGCTTTGCCTGGCTGGAACACAGTAAACGCTACCAGGCCGTTTTTAACAATCTCGTGCCCCAGCCGAATATCCGCCGGGCGGGCCAATTGTCGCACTGCGTTGTCGGTGAGCATATCAAGCAACTTCACAAGCCGCGCTCAGCAAGAGATACACCGCAGCCAGCGCGCCTGATACAAACAACGCGCCAAGTACGGTGTTAAAAAGAACGTCATCGGCCGGTGGAAGGCTGAGTGTTTTCGCCGCCAAACTACTGGCGATAATACCCAGGGCAATGGTTACGCGCCGATCTTCGTTCCGCAGCCTGCTCATAAATCGCCCCAGTTTGGGCCGGTGGTGACGTCGACGGCGAGTTTGACCGGCAGTTGGTAGATCTGCTCCATGGTTTCTTTGAGAAGCGCGCTCACCCGTTCGGCGTTTGCTTTCGGGCACTCCACTAGAATGCTGTCGTGGATCTGCAAAATTTGCTGGCCGAGGTCGCCCAGCGCGTCTTCCACCTTGAGCATGGCGAGCTTCATGAGATCGGCCTCGGTTCCCTGAATGGGCATGTTCATAGCAGCGCGTTTGGCAGCTTCGCGAACGGCGAAATTGCTACTTTTAACATCCGGCGTCGGCCGGCGTCGGCCGAAGATAGTCTCGACAAAACCGTCGTTCACCGCTTGCTGCAGCGTGCGGTCGATGTAATCACGGATCGGCTTTCGTAGCTCAAAATACTTATCGATGAACTGTTTCGATTCGACGAACGTCATGCCGGTGGCGGCGCTGAGGCCATGCGGGCTCATACCGTACAAAATGCCGAAGTTCACAGCTTTGGCGTGGCGGCGCATGTCTTTGGTCACCTCTGCCAGCGGCACGCCGTACACCATGGCGGCGGTGGCGGTGTGGATGTCGGCGTCTTGGTTGAATTCGTCGATCATCTCGCGGTCACCCGACATGCTCGCGGCCAAGCGCAGCTCGAACTGGCTGTAATCGGCGCTCACAAACACATTGCCTGGCGCCGGCACGAACGCGGTGCGAATGGCGTGGCCGAGCTCGGTACGCGTGGGGATGTTCTGTAGGTTCGGGTCGTGCGAGCTGAGCCGGCCAGTGGCGGCAACATCCAGCGCAAAGGTGGTGTGCAGTTTGCCGTGCAGGTCCACCAGCTTGGGCAGCGCGTCGATATACGTACTTTTGAGCTTGGTGTATTCGCGGTACTGCGTGATGAGATCAACAATCGGGTGTAACCCGCGCAACTTGGCGAGTTCGTTGGCGCCGGTGCTGTAGCCAGTTTTACCCCGCTTAACGCCGTCGGTAGGTAGGCTGAGTTTCTCGAACAAAATCATGCCGAGCTGGGCGGGCGACGCGATGTTAAACTCTTGCCCGGCGTGCGCGTAGATGTTGCGCTCCAGCGCGCCGATTTTCTTGACGAACTGCTTGCTCATGTCGTCCAGATAATCGCTATCGAGCAAAATGCCACGATGCTCGATCTTGGCGAGCAAAAAAATGCTAGGGAAGTCGATGTCGCTGGCGACCTTTTGCAGCGTGGGCGCCTGGGCGAACTCCTGCTGCTGCTCGTCGTACAAATGCCAGATGGCGGCGATGATTTGGCCACCGTCGAGCGGATCGAGATCTTGACCTAAAAGATCGGCAAGATCGCGCGAGCGCAACAGCGAGTTTAAGATAAAGGCGGCAATGCGCGTATCGTGCGCCACCAGGCCAGATGTAGCTATCTTTTCGGCTAACACAGCGCGGAATAACGATTTAAGATCATGGCCGATAAGCGGCCCGGCGAGCACTTGTTCGGCAGACGGTTCACGGCGCGTGAACACTCCGGGGCGGCTGAGAGCATTGTCCCCCATACTGAGAGGAATCTCAGCATACTCGCCCGGACGAGCGCTCGCCCACAGCGTCGTTCCTTCGGGATTGATAGCCACAACGCGCGGCTTGTCGCCCTCGTAGTCAGCAGGGTTAAGCGGCACGGCAGTGGCCGGTGTGATGCGACCTACCGCCGCGTGCTCAGCAGCTCGTTCCTCGTGGCTCATGGCCGCCTCTACCTGGCGCAGAAGCGTGCGAAATTCCAGCTTGCGCAGCATGGCGGCGAACTCTGGCGTGACGCCATCGTGCAGCCGAGCTTTTTCAAAGTCGAGTTGCACCGGCGCGTCCACCATAAGCGTCACCAATTTTTTGCTCAGGTACGCCATATCTTTGCCAGCTACAAGCTTGTCGCGGAGCGTAGGCTTTACGAGGTCCGCGTGCTCGTACACGCCGTCCAATGTGTGGTATTGCTCAATGAGTTCCAGCGCAGTTTTTTCGCCAATGCCAGCCACGCCGGGAATGTTGTCGGAGCTATCGCCCTTCAGCGCCTTCACGTCCACCCACTGATGCGCGCCCACGCCGTATTTTTCCTCAAAGTGGGCGACGTCAAACAACTCAATGCTGCTCAAACCTTTTTTGAGCGTGTAAATATGCGTATGCGGATTAACCAACTGCAACACATCCAGGTCGCTGGTGACCAAAAAACTCTCGATGCCCTTCTCGCCCGCCTGCTTGGCAAAGGCGCCCATGAGGTCGTCGGCTTCATAGTCGTCGGCTTCGTACAGCGGCCAGCCCAGGCTCTGAAGCAGCTCATATAATATCTCGACTTGATCGTAAAAATCCTCGGGCGGCGACTTGCGATTGGCTTTGTATTGCGGATAGAGCGCGCGGCGCGAGCGGATGTTGGTATGACGCTTATCCCACGCCACCACCACGTAATTCGGCTTGAGTTTCTTCACCACCTCCAACGCCATCACGGCAAAACCATACACACCGCCGGTCGGGCGACCGTCTTTTGTGCTGAGATTCGGCATGGCGTAATACCCGCGGTAAAACACGCTCTTGCCGTCGATGAGTACCAGGCGCTGGGACATGCTATCAGTATACGCTATAGAGAGCGCGGCTGTTAGATCAGGTTCTAGATGGGAGTAAGCCGCGCTTCGTTGTTATAGTCAGTTCGCGTCAGCAAGGGAGTTTGGGCGTACTTTGCTGAGATGAGCGATCGTTACCGCTCGTCTGCCAGTGCTTGGGCGATCACCTGCAAGTCGTGCACGCCTTGCGTGCTCCAGCGGTGTTTTTCGGCGTCGAGGCTTCGGAGGGCCAACTGTACATACTGCTGGATCTGGCGCTGCACGTATGCTGTTGCGCCAGATTGCTCGATAATCTCCTGGCAGCGAGTCAGATCAGCAAGCGGAAGTTCCCGCCCTTTACCAAGGCATCGCTGCAAAAACTGCCGGTTGGTGGCTATAGCATGGCGCAAGGCGTAGGTAATAACAGAGGTGAGTTTGCCGTCAAGAATATCTTCGCCGGCGCGTTGGCTTGTGGCATCACCGAACGCACCTTCGAGGTCGTTCGCGAGCTGATACGCCTTGCCCACATGTGTGGCGTACGGCGTAATGGCGTCGGTGGCGTGGCAGTTCGCGCCGGCCAGCACCATGCCAACGTGCAGCGGATTAATAACGCTGTACAGCGCAGTTTTCCATTCCAAGATCCGCTCCAACTCGGCAGTACTGGGCGGCGTGGCGTGAGCAGCCACAAAAAACTCATCCGTTTGCCCATGCGCCGTAATGCCCAGCGTGCGGTTAGTGATGCTGAGCACATTGAGGCGTAGTTGCGGCTCGGCGTCGAGGTTGGCGAGAGTCGCTTGCGCCGCGTGCGCGCCGGCGATGGCGGCATTCAGTGCTACGCTCAGGCCAAAATGTTCGGCGTCGCCGCGGAGATTATGAGTGCGATGATAGGCAGCCAGCGCGGCGTGCGCACTCGGCTGGCCACGGCGCGTGGGCGAGCGATCTTGCATGTCGTCGATGATGAGCACATAGGCATGCAGCATCTCCATGGCCCGCGCTGCCTGCAACACCATCGCACGGTTTTGCCCGCCGCACATCTCGTAGCCAATCAAGGTAAGCACGCCGCGCAAACGCTTACCGCCGGCCAGTGTTTGCAAAAACGCATCGGCCTCGAGCGCGGCTGCAGCGCCAAACTGCGCCTTCGTGCTCTTACGCACAGAGTCGGCATATGCAGCAATATCGTCGTCAATCGCCTGCTTATAAGCGTTGTATTGCGTAGCGAAGTTGTGAATTGTGTGTGTCATCGTGCCTCTGGGATCTTTTGCATACATTCTCCCATAAAATCGGCCGTTCGTTACAGTGTAGCGTTCATGCCGAGGGCCTGGGCGGCGCCCTGGGCGAAGGTTTCGATATCGTCGGAGTTATTTTGCACGAAGATGTCGGCGCGCTGTTTTACGGCTGCCATGTCGAGTACGGCGTGATCGCCGCCTTCGGGCGGATGCATTTCGGCTGTCTCTTCGGCCAGGAATTGGTCGAAGGTTTTAGCGTCTTCCTCGGCACGGCCACGTGCGGCGGCGTTGGTTTGGATACGGTCATACCGAACTTTTGGATCGGCATCGACCCACACTACGGTACCGCCAAGCTCGTGCACGCGGTCAGCTTCAATCGGGTTGCGCAGCGAGGCCATCACCAAGCCGCGGTACTGCTCGCCAGCGTCCAAACGTACCTGATAGGCGGCGTGGGCTTTATCCACCAGCACTGCCGCGCCAAAGTTCCGGCGCAGTTCGTTGCCAATGGCGCGTAAATTCTCGCGCGCCACCGGCAGTCCACGCTTTCTGCATTCTTCGCGCAATAGCTCAGTGACCGAAATAAACCAATACCCATACCGCTCGGCCAACAACATGCCGAGCGAATCTTTGCCGGAGCCGTTCGTTCCGGACAAGCCAATCACCTGCAAATCTCGCGTCATGGTTCTATTCTATCAGAGAGTTACTGGATGTAATCACGCAGTCTGCCAGCAGCCAAGTACGCGCTCGATGCCACTCGGCTAGGCGCATCATTTAATATAATCGTGCAACTTCCGCGCATCTTTGTGCTTGCGCAGTTTAGCCAGCGCCTTGGCCTCAATCTGGCGAATGCGTTCACGCGTGACGCTAAACTCTTGCCCGACTTCCTCAAGCGTGTGCTGCTTACCGTCTTCCAACCCAAAGCGCAGCTTGATAATCTTTTGCTCACGCTCGGTCAGCGCGCTCAACATATCTTTTACTTGCTCTTTAAGTAGTTGCATGGTGGCGGAATCTTCTGGACTAATGGTGTCTTCGTCTTCGATGAAGTCGGCCAGCACTGACTCTTCTTCGTCGTCGCGAATGCTGGCGTCCAAGCTCGAAATGTCTTGCTTAATCTTCATGATGTGCTCAACTTTGTCGACCTCGATCTCCATTGCCGCGGCGATTTCCTCGTTCGTCGGCTCGCGGTTGAGTTCCTGAGTTAGACGACGCTGCGTACGCAACAGCTTGTTGATCGTCTCCACCATGTGCACTGGGATACGAATAGTGCGCGCTTGATCGGCAATGGCACGGGTAATCGCTTGGCGGATCCACCACGTAGCATAGGTGCTGAATTTAAAACCTTTGTCGGGGTCGAATTTCTCCACCGCGCGCAGCAGGCCAGTGTTGCCTTCTTGAATCAGATCAAGCAGGTCCAGCCCGCGGCCGACATACCGCTTGGCGATCGACACCACCAGGCGCATGTTCGCCTCGGCCATTTTATCTTTGGCGTCTTTGTCACCGGCCACCACGCGCTTGGCCAGGGCCAGCTCTTCTTCGGCGCTCAACAGAGGGATTTTACCGATCTCACGCAAGTACAACCGCACGCTATCGTCGGCGATATCGTCCAGGTAGTGTTGGTCTTCTTGCACCAACTCCTCGCCGTCTTCTAGCGTCCATTCGTCGCTCAGCTCTACTGGCTCATCGCCCTCTACTGCCGGCGCTGCGGTGGTGGTCACTTGGACGTTGGCGTCGGCCAGTTCGGTGTAAAGTTTATCTAAAATATCGGCGTTTTCCGGCGTTTCGGGAATAGCCGCCACAATATCGCGCTGGTCGATGCTGCCAGCCTTTTTAGCCTGGGCGACGAGGTCTTTGCGCACTTGCTCGAAATCGGGCGTACCCGCGTTTTTGGTGTTCTTTTTGGCTTTGCTTGGCTTCTTGGCTTCAGGCATGCGCGCCTCCTTTGTATGTCTTTAGTAGATTGTCGAATTTTTTGACTGCTTCGAGCAGTTGTTGGGAGCGCGCCTCGTCCGCTGTTTGGAGTTCGTGGGCGATCCGCTGTTTTTGGGTTTTTACATACTGATCTATCAGATGACTCTGCAATCGGGCGGCTTCGTAACGAAGTTCTGACGCCTCGAGATCTTGATAGAGTTCCTCAAACAATAATGACAACATTTTAACATAGTCGGCCAGAGGTTTCAAAGAGGCAGCCTTGGCTGGCTCGCCAGAAAAATCCGGATGTGCGGTGAGGAATGTCAGCAAGTCGCGTGCTGACTGTTCGACCAGCATTTGCGCGTGCACCGGCACCAAAAAATCGCGCAAGCGTGGCTGCAACAGCGCCAGGGCCAACAGATGATTCTGGGTTTTTACTAGATCGACCTGGGTTTTATCGAGCGAGCGAACCGGCTGCTGTACAGTTTTACGTGCTGGCGCGTGCTCCGGCTTGGCGAGTTTGTCCAGCAGTGCCTCGCGGCTCACGCCAATCAGTTTGGCAACTTCACCGATGTAGTGCTCTTGCTCCACCGGATCGGAAAGCTCGCGCACAACGTGCAAAATAATGTCGCTAAACTGGCGCTTGCCTTGCGCACTCGTAATATCGAGCTGCGTTTGGTAACGCGCCATCAGCCAATCCAGCGCATATTGCGGCTGCTCGATGACCTCTTGCCACTTGCTAGCGTCCTGCTTAATAAGTTCGTCTGGATCTTTACCGCTGGGGATGGTGATGATGCTGAGGCTGACGCCAACTTTGCTGGCGATAGGAATGGCTCGCTCTGTGGCGTTCAGCCCGGCGCTGTCGGCGTCAAAACTCAGACGAATGTCGCCGGTAAAACGGCTGAGCGCCTTTAGGTGCTGCTCGGTCAGCGCCGTACCTGCCGTAGCCACCACTTGCCGGACGCCGGCTTGGTTGCTCTGAATAACATCCAGATTTCCTTCGGCCACCACCACGTACTTGTGTTTGCGAATAGACTCTTTGGCCAGATGCAAGCCAAATACGTGCCGCGACTTATCGTACAACAGCGTCTGCGGTGTGTTGATGTACTTTGGCGCGTTCGGGTCGTCGGCGAGCAACCGCGCAGTAAAGCCGATCACCTGGCCTTGCGGATCTTGCAGCGGAATCATAATCCGCCCGCGGAACATATCGCCCAAGCCTCGGTAGCGCTGAGCGCTGAGCCCTGCTCCTTTAATCTCTTTTTCGGAGAAACCTTTGGTGCGCAAAAAATTGCACAGTGCCGTGCCCGTGTTCGGGCTGTAGCCCAACCGCCACGCTTCTGCCGTCTGCTTGGTGAACTTACGCGTTTGAAAAATATATGTTTGGGCCTCCGGCTTTACCTTGAGCTGTGCCTGATAAAACTTGGCCGCCCACTCTAGCGCCTCGTGCAGACGCTCTCTTTCTTTAGAATTATTACGCTGGCTGCCACGATACTGGTCAAGATCGACGCCAGCTTTGCGGGCCAAAAGCTCCAGCGCACCCTTAAAGTCCAGCCCCTCCATTTCCATAACGAAGCTAAACATATTGCCGCCTTT
This sequence comes from Saccharimonadales bacterium (SeqCode), assembly GCA_035278105.1. Classification (GTDB taxonomy): domain Bacteria; phylum Patescibacteriota; class Saccharimonadia; order Saccharimonadales; family UBA4665; genus PMNU01. Next base: position 725,617 of record DATEJI010000108.1, on the reverse strand, counting down.
GCCGCTGCTGAAATCGTGCCAAATTTGCTTCTCCGGGCTGACCATAAAGCTGGGCGTGCGCTCGTTAGAAAACGGACTCAAGCCCTTAAAGTTGCGCCCAGCGCGCTTCAGCTCAACATATTGCGCCACAACGTCCTCAATACTCAAACGACTTTTAATATCCTCGACCGCATCCATGTATCACTATTGTACGCTAGAGTAACACCGTAAGATAGAGAACTTACCCGCGGTTGACCGAGGACAACGACGCGTCGTGCTCGCGCATTTGCTACAAGTATTGCCAGAGGGCGAACGTGGCAAAGTCTATTCGTTTTTATCGACGATTATAAACATACACTTGTTGAAACGTCAATGTAATTACTCACGTCTTCCCTCTTTCAGACTGTCGGTGCTTGTGGTTAAATGTGGAGTATGGATCAACAGCAGCCGGGCGCGCCTGCAGGCAACCCGTACGAGTTTATCTTTAACCCGCCAAAACCACCGAAGCGCAGCGGCCGGATGGGGATGGGTAGCGTTAGCAGCAATAGTTGGGGCGTCAAAATTGCCTTCATCGTTGGCGGCGCTGCGCTGGTGTTGGTTATTTTGGCGATCATCGTCAACCTCACGCTGGGCAAACGAACCAACACGGCTGAGCTCATCTTGATAACCGAAACGCAGAACGAGATCGCTCGCGTAGCGACCCAAGGTGTTAATGCCGACGACCAGCTTGTGCGCAACGCTGCGGTCAGCACGCAGCTCACCGTTACCTCGCAACAGCAAACTATGCTCGCCTTTTTGCAAGGGCGTGGCAAAAAAGTGAGTACCAAAACATTGTTGTTGAAGCGTAACGCTAGCACAGACAAACAGCTCACCGCGGCTACTGCCGCGAGCAACTTCGATCCAGTGTTCACACAAACTATGGTCGGGCAGCTTAACAGTTACGCCAGCTCGGTCAAAACCGCCTATAATAACGCCGTCAACACCACCGAGCGCGCGCTACTGGCCAATGAATACAATCAGACGCAAGCGCTCATCAAGCAATGGCCGTCGCCGCAGCAGACTACGCAGCAATAAGATAAGTTAACGATGGCAATAGACAAAGCGCCCGTCTAAAGAGAGGGTCAGGCATAGTGCAGCCGGGCGCATATGTGCACCACGCGTGGGCGCATTCTTTTAGACGAGTGCTTTGTCTATTGCCCACTCACAAGCTGATACGAATGCCGAATAAGATCCTGCACCTCTTGCCAACTGAGCTGTCCACTCAGCACCATGGTATTCCAGTGCTTTTTGTTGAGGTGGTAGCCGGGCATCACGCTCTCGTATTTTTCGCGAAGCGTCTGGGCAAGCAGCGGATCGCATTTGAGACTAAGGCTTACGGGCTCACTGCCTTCCTTAACCAGCGCGAACATTTTATCGTGCACTTTGTACACGGCCACGCCTTCGCCGAACGGATAGTCCAACGTGGCGTTCGGCATGCTCAACAGGTACTGCTCAACTTCTTTGTGCGAGATCATAATTCTACTCTAGCACGTCCAAAACGCCTGGGATATTTTCCACAATGTGGTCCGCGCCGGCATCTTGCAGCGGCGCAGTATTGCCGCTGCCGTGGCTCACGCCGATAGTTTTGGCCAGTTGCGCCTCTTTGCCGAGTAAAATATCGCTGTGCGCATGACTGACGATCGCCGCACGCCCAGGCTCGGTCTGCAGCTCCGCCAACAGATGCAGCACGCCGCTCGTATGTTTGGGTTGCAGCGTTTGGTCGGCAGTCAACACGCTGTCAAAATAGTGCTTGACGCCAGCTTCTTCCAGCCGCACCAACATACGGTGGTCGCCGCTACTCAAGCCCGCGATCTTCACGCCCAGCCGGCGGATAATCGCCAACAGTTCAGCCACACCGTCATGCAGCACAACTTCGCCCGCAAAAATCGTATGATCCAGATCGAAAATAAGCACGTCCATCTACAGAAAGCTCTCTTATCAAGAATTACATTATAGAATATTCTCGACAGATTGTAAATTAGCTGAAGCCCTTCTACTACTTCGCGTACTTACGAACCTTAGCTATGGATATCGTGACCGTTTCATCAGCGGCTGCACTGACTGCTCTGTCCACCCAGTCGGCGAACGCTACGTAGATCACCTTCGCGCCATGCGCACGAATTTTATGAATGGCTGGGCAAAGATCAGTATCAGAACTCATAACAACGATGACGCTCTGCTTCCCCGTAAAAGCATCTTCCAGCATTTCGGTGGCAAGACGCACATCCACTCCTTTTTCCTGCAGGATATCCTGAATCTCATGACAATTGCGACATTCCTTAGCGCTCTTTACTTTTAAGTAACCGGCTTTTACATATTCGATACCCTGTTTTTCTAAGGCTGGGACCCACTTCCGCGAATACTCTTTGATTTTCTGCACATGATGCAGGACTTCGCCCGCAGGCTGGTAGCCGTTTGGCAATTTTATATACGATGCGTAGTAGCTTATCTCTACTTCTTTAGTCTCAAGTACGTCGTTGAGCAACTCGCGCAGCCGATACGTCGCCATATCTCTGGAGTTAGATATATCTCCTCCCTCTTTTAGAACGCGGGTAAGCCCTTTTCTGCAGTTCTCACCGTCAATGTATACTTTCACAAATCTCCTCCCATAAAAAAAGCCCCGCTGAAGCTTGCGCTAACACGGGGTGATGCAGTAATTATAGTAACAACTAGGCATGCCACTGTCAAGGGTTATACACAGGCTTCACTGCTCCCATAGTAACATTAGCATTTGCAACATCAACCACTCAAGGAGCTAGTTATGCTTTTTGAGCCAGTCGAGGTAGTATTGCCATTCGGCGATGCTTGCCTGGATATCGTCAAAGGCGCGATGGATTTCTTTTTTTTCGAACTCCACGCCGTATTTGCCTTGCATGTAGACCTTGAGCGCGCTGACATCCAGCATGCGATAGTGCAGCTTGAGGTCGAGTTGCGGCCACCACGACTTAATAAAATTGCGGTCGTTGTGGATAGAGTTGCCGCCGAGCACTGCCGGCTCGCGGCCGAAATGTGCCTCAACAAAACTCATCAGGTGCTGTTCTACCTCAGACGACGGTAAACCTTCGTCGAGCCGGGCCAAAAATTCATCGCGATTTTCAGGGTAATCCTTCCACCAAATGTTCTTTTGCATTCGCGCCACCACGATGTCGCGCTTCCATTGCACGCGGGCTTCGTAGCTGCCGAGCGTTTTAAAATCAAAGTCAGTTACCTCGGCCGCCACCTCCAAAATAACGTCTTTGGCCGGATCGAGCCCGGTCATCTCTAAATCTACCCACAAAATCTTGGTGGGCACCGCGTGTTTGTCGATCATAGGGGTAGTATAACACCGATCAGTCGCGGTCGCGGCCAACTTTTTGGTAGAGTCGTGCTGCCTCGTGCCTTGAAAGTTCGCTGGCGTCTATGGCGGCGCGGCAAACTTCACGAGTGACCTTGGGCAGAACGGGGGCGGAGCGCGGCGTCATGTGATCGAGGGCCGTGGTCAGGCGCCGGGCACGGTGGACATCAAAAGCATCGGGCGGTTGCATGTCGGCCGGAAAACTACGCAGGCGTTCCGCTTCGGCGATAACCGGCAATGCGGTTCGAAGCGCACTGGCGGGGCGCCTGCCTTTTTCTTGGCTGATGTTTCGAGCAAAGTGTTGCGGATGAGAGTTGCAAACGAACTCTTGCACCGAAAGCGTAGCGAGCTGACGTAAGCTCAGGCGTCCTTCCCGTGGAAGCTCCCGTGCCCGTTCTCCAAATTCGTAGTCGCGGATTGCCTCTGGAATAAGAGCAAACTCGTCGCTGCGCTCAAGCAGCACGTCGACGGCTAAGCCGAGACGGGCGACATCTACATCGCCTGGGCCCATTTCCCGCACCGAAGCGATGGTTTGCTCGAGCCTACGCTCTGCGTCGAAGATAAGCTCCATCCTCAGGTCGTACAGACTGTAGCGCGCCAAATCAATTTCATCTTGCGGATTCTGGTAGCCTTCGGCAAATGCGGCGGCAACCTCTGCCCGCTCCAATTGCGCCATACCGGCAGTAACGTAGCTGGCATATTCTTCGGGCTTAGAACCGCGCGGCATGGCTTCGGCGTGCAGCCAACCAAGCTCGGTTTGCATACTTTGGATCTCGAGCTGCGATTGCGGATTGTATACGTGGAGCGCTGGATAGTCGCCCGCCCATGCATATACCTCGTAAGCCTGCGTCTGCTCAGTAGCTCGTCGATATTGCCCGGGCACTTCCATGTTGCGTCCACTATATCATGTGGTCCGTACTCAAGAATTGTGATTTTTATCACTTTTTGGCATAAATTGGAGCGCTGTCGAGTTTATGCAAAAGTGCTGGCCGCTCGGCGAATCTTCGTCGTCGAATACGTGGCCAAGGTGGCTACCACAGGTCTTGCAGATTACTTCGGTGCGATGCATACCCCAACTGTTGTCGTCGCGCAGCTCGACCTTATCGCTCTCTGCTACTTTAGAAAAACTCGGCCAGCCGGACAAGCCCGGCGTGTTGGATTCATACTTGGCGTGGCTCGTAAACAACACTGTGCCGCAGGCAGCGCAGGCGTATTCGCCGGTCGCTTGGTTGTGCAGGAGCTTGCCAGAGAAGGGCGCCTCGGTGCCTTTACGGCGCAAGACTTCGTATTGCTCGGGTGTTAACTTTTGCTTCCACTCGTCGTCGGTTGTTTGGCTGGCATCGCCCATCGGTCGCCTCCTTATTTTTTAGCTAAACGGTCGAGTTTGAGGAGCTTAAAAATCGCATACACAATAAAGGCAATCACCACAAAATTGAACAGCGAGTACACAATACTGCCCCAGTGAACGGTCACGCTGCGGTGTCCGACCACGTGCATAAAAAACGTCTGGTCGGCCAAGCTCTTTTGATTGGGTAGCACCAGTTGCGTCAACGGCAGCACAAAGCCGTTGGTGATACTATCTACCACAGTTTTGAGCTGCGTGCCAAGCACCAAACCGATACCGATACCGATCACACTTTGGTCGCGCAGAAAAGCCGTAAAGCCGCTGACCTGCCGACTGAGCTGCTTAGTCACCACGTCGTTGACGACCTCTGCCGTGGCAACCGGCCCAAGGTTGCGCAACTTGGTGGCGACTTCTTTACGCTCGCGCTCTTCGTTCTGCTTGGCAGTTGGTTGGTGAGAGTTCTGCTTGTTTTGCGCCATGTCTATCCTTAGTATACGCTTACATACGATCGGGTGCGGCAATGCCGAGCATGCCGAGGCCGTCTTTTAAGATGTCTGCATAGAGTGCCACCAGCGTGAGTCGCGTGGCTTCGCGCGGGTCGCCCACCACTTGTGCGTTCTCGTAAAAACGGTTAAAACTTTGGGCCAGCTCGTACAGATAGGTGCAGATGTGGTGCGGCATGAGCTCTTGCACGGCTTTTTCGAGCACCTCGGGATATTCGCTGATCTTGCGCGCCAGCGAGCGCTCGTGCTCGTCGAGATCTGCTAGCTCGCCGCCGGTTTTGCCAGCTTTTGCCAGCACGCTACGCGCCCGGGCGTGCGCGTATTGCAGGTACGGGCCGCTGTTGCCTTCCAGGCTGACGGATTCTTCTGGGTCGTAGACAATATCCGCGCCGATGCGCGACTTTATGAACGCATATTTTACCGCGCCGAGCGACGAAACCTCGCTGTCGTGTCCAGCTTTTTTGTTCGCGTCGGCGGCGGCGTCGAGAACATCAACGGCGCGAACAATATTCCCTTTGCGCGAGCTCATCTTCACGCCGCCCGCCAGCTTCACGCGCCCGTGCGTCACATGCGTTGTGCGCTGAGCAAGTTCGGGCGCAAACTGCTCGATGCTTTTCAGCACCACTTCCATGTACTGCATCTGCGCATTATCGGTAATGATGATGGAGCGGTCAAAATGATAGTCGGCCCATTTCATCATAATCAGGCCGACGTCTTTTGCCTCGTACGTCGGCAAGCCTTGACTGTTGATGAACACTCGAGTGTGCAGACCGTACGGCTCACCTCGAAACACAATCGCGCCGTCGCTTTTTTCGTAGACACCTTTTTCGAGTTGCTCCTGGACAGTCTCGACACCGACGGGCATAGTAACGCTTTCTGGATAATACTTTTCGAAGTGGCTGCCGATGCGCGCGTAAAAGGCGTCGAAGTAATCGTAGCTCCACTTGCGGCAGGTCCAATAGATTTGAGCGAACGGCGAGTCGTGGTCATCGGTAGCGTGCACCTGATACACTCGCTTGTTGGTATCGATAATTTCGGCCTTGGCGTCTTCGCTGTCGCTGTAGGCTTGCTCACCCTTCACGTAGCAACGCGCCATCCAATCGGCGTGCTCGCCGTCTGGTATCTCGGCGAGCTTGTCTGGATGTTCGCCACCAAGCTCCTGCATGATGGCCCACATCGTTTTGCCGACATGTAAGCCCACGTCGCCGCCAAAGTTTACGCGGTGCACCTCGCCGCCCATGGCCGCTACCACATTGGCGATCGCGTCGCCAACTATGCTGGTATACAAATGGCCGGCATGCAGCACCTTGAAGGCGCTTGGGTCGGAATATTCGGTGACGACCACTTGGCCAGCATATGTTTGCGGCTTTGTGTGCGGCGCGGCGGCGGCTTGGACAGCCAGTGCGCCGTCACTCAGGCGCAGGTTGATAAAGCCCGGCCCAGCGATGGCGACTTCTTGCACGCGGTCGCCCAGTTGTTCGCGCAGCGCCGTGGCCAACTGCTCGGCGATCTCGCGCGGTGGCTTGCCCAGACGCCTGGCCAGTTGCAACGCCACGTTAGTGGCGTAATCGCCAAACTGTTCGTCCGGACGCGTTACCTCCAGCGTAACGTCCGCAGCGAACACATCTTGTACAACGCTGGTCAGCGCTTTGTTCATCTCTTGCATATCAGGGGTATTATAGCAGAAATCTAGTCCGGTAGCTTTTGTTGGCGTAGCGCACGGCTGGCGTACCACACCGAGGTGTACATGGTGCCGATGAGTACGAAGAAGCTCAGCGTAGTGCTGAACATTTCCGGATGGGCGAGTGGCGACAGCAAGCGATCAGACACATCGAACAATAAACTGGCCGGATTCAACAAAATATCCCAACTATTCCAACGCAGATCGCGGCCGATGTAAATCGCAAAGCTCACCGCCAAAATGACCAACGCCACGGTCAGTGTGCTGTTGCGGTTGCGCATTCGCCAGCGCAGCTCGCCGTGCACCAGATACAAACTAATAATCCCCAGCAAAAATCCGTTCAAAATAAACGAGCTGAACATCACAACGTCGTAGAGCTGATCGACGCGAACGACATCCTGTAAGTGGATAACATCAGTAATAATGTAAAAACTGTTCGGCAAAAAACAGACCCAGGCAAACGTCACCGCCACGGCTTGCCAACTCGACCACAACTTGCGGCGCAGGATACGCTCCAACCACAACGTAAGCGCCAGTGGCACCCACGCCAAGAGTAGATTCCATGGCAGATACTTAAACTCCCAGCTTTGATTGCGCAGCACGCCGACTACGAACAAGCCGACGCTCGCCAAGCTCGCGCCAAACAGCGCTAGCCCTACACGCACTCGCGTAGAAATATACCACCGCATACAAGTGTATTATACCATTACCGTAGTAACCTGAAATATTCCACATACTTTTGTTGCTAAAACAACCTTATCATGCTATTGTTTAGATATGCACTTTTCAGACTCTTATCCACAGAGCACTACACCAGAACAAATTAACATGCTGCCAACGAATATCTTTGGGCCGGTAGACGGCGCGGCACTCGAACGTGCCACCAATCAAATCCATAGCATGAGCGACTTAGAAGCTAGCGTTGCGGGTATAAGCTGGGCAACAGCCGAGATGGACAGCCACGCTTTGGCTGGATATAACAACGAAACCGCCCGGCACATTAACCGTGGCATCGCGTTGGTTAACTTACTTCTTGAGCAAGCCGCGCCGGGCTATCATGCGACCGACAATACCGAAGAATTTGCCAACGCACTCCTCGACGGCCGTGATCGAAGCGCTGACCACGAGACGTTTGTGGACGCGAGCGCGGCACTCCGGGTTGCCTATGCCAGAGCTGCCGGAACGGAGGCCAGGCTCTCGGACATTCAAACGTCTCATGATGCTGCCTACACCGTTCTTGATCGCGCTGGCATAGTGCCGGAGCTGTTTGTACGAGCCGTCGAAAACCTAAGCGGGCTCGGCCTGGAAACGCCGACTAGACTGCAAGAAGCAAGCTTCGGTGCGGCAGTGCACGTCATCAACAGCGCACTGAGCGCCGACTTGTAGACTTGTAAGCTCCCACCCTATTTTGCGAGCGGCAATCGAACGATAAAACTGGCGCCGCCGCCCGGAATATTCTCGGCGCGGAGTTCGGCATGGTTAGCGCGGGCTATAGCTTTTGCGAGGCTGAGACCCAGACCATAGCCGCTCACCTTGCTGCTGCGCGCTTTGTCACCGCGGTATAAGCGATCAAAAATGCGCGGCAGATCGTGCTCGGCGATGCCCGGACCTTCGTCCTGCACCCATAACAGATAATGTCCATCGTCCACACGGCCACCAATCGTCACCGTGCCCTTTTCCGGCCCGTACTTCACCGCATTGTCAAGCAAAATGCCCAGTAACTGACCAAGACTCTCCTGATGACCGATGACGCTCGCCTTCGCAGTTTGACCGATAAGCTGGACACGTTTGCTTTCCGCCGCCTTGTACGCGTGTGTAATCGCCGCGGCGGTAAGTTTTTGCACGCTCATCGGGCCAAGTGTCAGCGGCGTGCTGCCGTATTGCGTCAGGGCGAGCAGATTGCTCGAAAGCCCTTCCAGCCGCTGCACTTCCTCGAGGTTGCTGTTGATAAGCTCGCGAGCGTCGTCCTCGCTAAAATGTTTTTGCCGCAAAAAGATCTCGTTCTCCAACTTGAGATTGGTGAGTGGCGTGCGCAGCTCGTGGCTGGCGTCGGTGGCAAAGCGAGCTTGGGCTTTGTGGGCTTCCTCGATCGGCTTCAAAGTGCGGCCGGCAAACCAATAGGCTAACACGCCGCCTATAACCAGCGCCGCCATGTTGATCGCAAACAATTCGTTATTCAAGTGCGCACGGACAAGTGATGCTTGGTAGTCTTGCAAATCGTTGAACGAGCTGTACGGCTTCGGGCTAGTATATGCATACCCCGGAAAGCCCTGGATGAAGAGCTGCCGCACCTCGCCGCGTTCTGCCGCGTTCGACTGCCGGTATTCATGTTCGAACAGCATGCGGAAGCTTATGGTCAACGTCAAACTAAAAGCGACCAAAATCGCCAGATAAAACAGGGTGAGCTGCACGCGCGCCGATTTGAACATTGAGGTGTCTCTCCTTAGGTCACTTTATAGCCATGGCCGCGCACCGTTTCGATGATTGTCTCGCCGATTTTTTTACGCACATTCGCCACAAACGTTTCCACGGTGTTGTGCTGCACACGCGCTTCGTCGGCCCACACGTGGTCCAGCAGTTGGTCTTTACTGACTACCTCGCCCTTGTGACGCAGCAGATATTCCAGTAATTGGAACTCCTTGGCGGTGAGGTGCGCCGGCTTATCGGCTACTTTTACTTCTTTGCTGACGACGTCGAGCGCAAGCGGCCCGCTCATAAATACATTACCATTATGCGCCTGCGGTCGTCGAAGCAATGCGCGGACGCGAGCGAGCAGCTCGTCGTACGAAAACGGTTTGGGCAGATAATCGTCCGCGCCAGCATCCAAGCCTTGCACGCGATCGCCGATGGTAGTGCGCGCAGTCAGCATCAAAATAGGCACTTGCGCGCCCATGCCGCGCCAGTATTTCACCAGTGCCGGGCCGTCATGTTTGCCGGGGATCATCCAGTCCAACAGCACCAGATCGTAGTCGTTGGCGTCGGCCAACGTTTCCGCCTCGTCGGCGTCCATTGCAACATCCACCACATACCCTTCGGCGGCTAAGCCCTTCTCCAGGCTGCGCGCAATCTTGTCTTCGTCTTCCACAACAAGTAATCTCATGTTTTCTATTGTACTCAATAAACTGTAAACAGGCTGAAGAAGATTGTGAGAGCGAAGGCACGTTATTTCCTTCGACGCGCCTCGGAAGTTCAGCATGTACTATTCAAGCACATGACGCGCAAACACCGAGAACGTGCCTTCGCTCTCTATTCATCCAACGCTTTTTTGAAGGATTCGACGAGGTCGACGGGAGCGGGGTTGATGCCGTTCAGCATGGCGACGTACAGCGTAACGAAGTCGCCGTAGGCGACGGTCCAGAGGAGTTGCTCAAGCATGTCGTCGCCCTGAGCTTGCACCACATGCGGTTCGGGGCGCATGCCAGAGAGCAAGCGGGCTGAAACTTCGAAGCGCTTTTGCACGCGCGGATGCTCCAGGTTGCTGCGCAGGTCGATAACGGCGTACGGCTTATCGACGGGCTGTTTACTCCAGCCGATGAACTCGTTGTGGTTGAACTCCGGCAGTTCGTTGGTCCAGGCGAGTTGCTTGGCGTTCTCGTTAAAGCTGATCTTCCATTTGTACGCCGCCGGGAACAGTTTGGGTCCGCCATACACCACCACCGACTTGCCGATAAGCTCTTGGGCAAGCTGCTTAGCCGGATTATCTTTGGTGGGCACGGTGGGCAGCCAACGCTGGATGGCGCGCTCGACGTACTCGGCTGCACGATCCAGCGTCGGATAGACGTCGTCGGCCTGCACCACGCCAGCCGCCACCAAAAACGTTATCAGCGCCCGATAATTCGTAAACGTCGCGTAGCGCGGCTGCTCTACTTTGGGCAGTTTTATGAAGGGATAGTCCTTTTCGGTAGCGATCTGCTCCAGCTTGCCGCCGCCGGCGATGACGGCGATTTGAGCGCCGCGCTCAGCCGCTTGCTCCAGCGCGCTGATGGTTTCCTCAGTGTTACCGGAGTAACTATCGGCGATAAACAGCGTGTCTTGATCGACATACGCCGGAATGTCGTAATTGCGCACAATCTCGAACGGCTCTGATAGCACCGGCCAGGTTTTGGCCAGCAGCGCTGGCAGCGCCGAGCCGCCCATGCCGGCGTGCACGATGTTATAGACATTCTTAAACTGCGCGTTGCCGATTATAGTATGCTGGTCGCGCAACTGCGCTGCCTCTTTGGCGGCAACGTCAAACGCGCCATCCGGGTCTTTCTCATGCACATACTTCAGATCGTCGAGCATCATACTTCCTTCCTGCAAAACGCTTGTGCTACTATGGTAGAGTATCATATAGTATAGACCTATAAACGAGGGGAGACATATGTTTGGGCAACAGGACGATAGTGTAAGCACGGTAGCGAGCGACATGAGCCAACCGGCACCGGGTGGCATGGCGCCCGCCGAACCAGCGAGCGTGGTTGCGCCGGCGCAGCCCGGCGACGATCCGAACAACTTCGTTGGCACCCAGTCTGCCGCTGCTCCCGTGGCAGCGCCGATGCCAGCGGCAGACAACCAGGCAGCTACCGCGCCAATCGCGAGCGACATGAGCACCCCCCAGCCCGACGCTCCCGCCAGCCCAGCGGCCAGCGACAATGATGATCTGCTCGACATCAAACAGCAAGCGCTCAGCCAACTGTCGCCGCTCGTCGGCCACCTCGATCAATCTCCCGAAGAAAAATTTCGCACGACCATGATGATGATCCAAGCCTCGGACAACTCCAGCCTCATCAAAGATGCGTACGAAGCTGCGCAGCAAATTGGTGACGAAAAAGTCCGCGCTCAGGCTCTGCTCGATATCATCAACGAGATCAACTACTTTACCCAGCACCAGGAACAATAACCTGCCCGGACGGCTGTGAAACTTTCGCGTATCAACACCGTTTTATGCATCGCAACGGTGTTGATTTGTGCATACATCATGATTGCACCGCTCGCGCCGCTTATGGCGTTTTGGATTGCAACGCACACTGGTTCGCGCATGCGAAGCCTCAACCAAGAACTCACGCTGCCTATAAACCGCGTGCCAGCGAGCCCGAGCGATAATCGGCTGGTTATTCCGGCCATGTTGCTCGACACGCCGATTAACGAAGGGAGGGATCTGTCGGCTCTGCGCACTGGCCCGTGGCGTCGACCCAACGGCAGCACGCCGGCGGCTGGCGGCAACACTGTGATTGCCGGACACCGATTCACCTACACCAATCCGCGCGGCACGTTTTACTTCCTGAATAAACTCCAGCCGGGCGACCGCATCGGCATATTTTGGCGAGGCAAGCGTTATCTCTACCGTGTTACCGCCAGCGAGACCGTGCCGCCCACCGCCGGCAACATCGAGGCGCCAACCAAAGACGCGCAGCTCACGCTCTACACCTGCACGCCGCTATGGCTGCCCAAAAACCGGCTGGTGGTTATTGCAAAACTGGAGCAAGTATCATGAGCGACAAAACGCGCTTTGTGCTACTGCTTGGATTGTTTGTTGCCAGTCTCGCACTTTTGTTCGTACTTAACTCGGCCATTGGGCAGGATGTGCTTATGCACACTCACTGAGACTGCGGCGGATCTTCGACTTCGTCTTCTTCGTCTACGGTGACTTCCTGAGCCGCCGGCTGCTGCGGCTTTTCGGGGCGATGCCAAAAGCGTACCAAAACCGTAGCGAGCAACATCACCGCGGCGATAGTCACCACCGCGGCAACGGCAATGCCGGTGTTAGCCAGACTGCCAGAGCTAGCACTCCCGCTCGTGGTGGCGCAGTTGTACGTGCAACTGTCGTACGTCCCCGAGCCATAGGTTGCTGCCAGCGTATTCAAACCAGGAGAAATGTACAGTCTCATAGTGTTCTCGTAAGCGTAACCACGTAGGTGTATGATATCATGTACATAGATAACCTAACAAAGTGAGGGTCATTATGAACAGTTTTGCTTTCCTGGATTTTGGAGCGCCAGAGCTGATAATCATCTTGGCTATTGTGCTGCTGTTATTCGGCGGGCGCAAATTGCCGGAACTATCCCGCAGCCTCGGTGAATCAATGCGCGAGATTCGTAAAGGGATAAGCGGCGGCGCCCATGATGAAAAGAAAACGGAAGACAAGCCGCGCGAATCGGCTTGAGGCCCGGCCGGCGAATCAAAAACTACCGTTTATCGAGCACTTGTACGAGCTGCGACGACGGCTGATATACGTTGTGCTCTCGATTGCACTGTGGGCGGCGGCGACCTATTTTGTGCAACAACGGGTGGTTGCGGCGCTGCTGCGGCCAGCGCACGGACAGCAATTTATCTACACCTCGGTGGGCGGCGGCATCGATTTTTTGTTCCGCGTCTGTATCTACATCGGGCTGGCCTTTAGCATTCCGATCATTATTTACCAGGTGCTCAAATATCTGGAACCGCTGTTCAAAAAAGATGCGGTGCGTTTTGTGGCACTTGGCAGTGTAGCGTCCGGCGTGCTGGCGCTGGGCGGTATGGCGTTTGGGTATTTTGTGGGATTGCCTGCAGCGCTGCACTTTTTGTTGCATCAGTTTACGACCAATCAAATTCATCCGCTGCTCACGATTCAATCGTACATGGGCTTTGTAACGCTCTACCTGTTCGGATCAGCGCTATTATTCCAATTGCCGCTACTTTTGCTGCTCATCAACCGGATTAAGCCATTGCAGCCCAAACGTCTGCTGCACTACGAGCGCTGGGTTATCCTGCTCGCGTTTATTGGCGGTGGACTGATGAATCCTTCGCCGCGTCTGCAAGATCAACTGCTGCTTTCTGGGCCGGTTATCCTCACCTATCAGCTTGGCATTCTCATGGTTTGGGTTTTGAACCGCAAGCGCTCGCGGCCGGCAGGTGTACTGAGTATGCTGGAGCAAGACGCGCAGGCCCGTCGCCAGCGCCTAGAGCGATTCCAAGCAGCGCAAGCGGCACTTCGGACAACACAGCCAGCGGCAGTAACAGTGTTCGCTCCGACACTGGCAAAAGAGACTGCCTCCGCACCACAGCCAAGCGCCACGCAGCCGCCAGCCCGTTCTCAACAGAACCAGAACCAGGCGACTACAAGAGAACCTCGGCTCAACCAGACCGTCCGTCCTCCGCGCACTACTGCTGGTCTTTCGTCGCCACAACGGCCATCGCGCTACCTGCGTGACGTTACAGGTCGCCGGCGCATGTATACTCAGCTCGACAACAACACTGCGCCAAATGCTTGACAGTGCAGAGCGGCCGCACGTACAATACAAACCATAAGCTTTAAAATAAAAAACTATGAATAAACACTTGCAGACGCTGCTCAAAAAAGAAATGACGCGCAAAGAGTTTTTAACAACGCTCGGCTTAGGTTTAGCGGCCGTCTTTGGCTTCTCCGCCATTCTGCGCTTGCTGACCGGGAAATCTGCGTCACAACATTTCTCGCACGGATACGGTTCCGATACGTACGGTAGATAACTATATGGCGGCGACTCACCATTGGATCAAAGAGGGTCAGATGTAGTGCAGCCCGAGGACAGATCGATGTCCTCGGCGTGCAGGTGCACTCTTTGAGGCAAGTGGGTCGCCGTTCTTCTAATACACGCCCGTAACCAAAAAGGCCGAGCTCACACTCTCGGCCTTTTTCAGCACATGTTTGTTTGATTCTATTGTACACCCATAGGCGAGCCAAAAAATCTCATTAGTGATTGTCTCATGCTGCTTACATCATGCCCATGCCGGACATATCCGGTACAGCGCCGCCTTCCTTTTTGTCGGGCACTTCGACTACCAGCGCGCCCATGGTCATGCTGGTACCGGCGACACTGACGGCGTTCAAGAGTGCTTCTTTAGTGACGCGGGCCGGGTCGACCACGCCGCTGGCTTTGAGGTCAACAAGTTTACTCGGGGCGTTCACGTTCACGCCGTGGCCTGGTTTGCCAGCGCGCACTTGCGGCAGCCATTCGTCGGGGTTGAGTCCAGCGTTGCTGAGCAAAATACGGAACGGCTGCTCCAGTGCTTTAATCAGAATATTCACGCCGGCAATGTGCGACGCGTCGGTGCCGTCCAGCTCCTTTTGCAGCTTCGCATATTTTTCGGCGACATCTGTAGCTAAGTTGATAAGTGTCACGCCGCCGCCCGGCACGATGCCTTCGGCGAGTGCAGCTTTCACCGCAGCAACGGCGTCGTCCACGCGGAACTTCTTTTCTTCGATTTCGGTCTCGGTGGCGCCGCCAACCTTAATGACGGCTACTTTACCGCTGAGGGCGGCACGGCGTTTCTCCAGCTCTTCGCGGGCATAGTCGCTGCTGGCGCTAGCGACTTGTGCGCTGATCTGCTTGATGCGAGCGGCAACGTCGGCGGCCGAGCCGGCGCCTTCGATAATCGTGGTTTCGTCCTGTGTGACGATCACCTTACGGGCGGTACCGACCATGCTGAGGTCGGCGTTCTCGAAGGTGTAGCCGAGATCTTCGCTAATAACGCTCGCGCCAGTCAGCACGGCGATGTCTTCGAGGATCTCCTTACGGCGATCGCCAAAGCTCGGCGCCTTCACGGCCACGGTGTTCAGCGCACCCTTCAGGCGGTTAATCACCAGCATGGCCAGCGCGTCGCCGTCAACGTCCTCGGCAATCAGCACGATGTCTTTTCTGCCGGTCTGCGCTAGTTTTTCGAGGATCGGCGCAACTTCTTGAATAGAGCTAATCTTTTTGTCGGTAATAACGATGGCCGGACGCGTGTACACCGCCTCCATGCGAGCCGGGTCGGTGACCATCAGCGCGCTGACGTAGCCCTTATCGAAGGTGAAGCCTTCCACGACTTCTTTTTCGAGCTCCAGGCTCTGGCCTTCTTCCACGGTCACCACGCCTTCCGGGCCGATGGCTTCCATTACCTCGGCGATGAGCGCGCCAATCCCAGCGTCGCCGGCAGAAATCGTCGCCACTTCGGCGATACGATTTTTCTTGCCTTGAATGTCTTCGCGCATGCCGTCCAGCTTGGCCAGCACATCGTGCGCGGCAGCTTCTAAGCCTTTGCGCAGCAGCATCGGGTTGTGGCCGGCGGCGATCAGCTTGTTTGCTTCGTGCAAAATGTGGTAGGTCAGCACGGTAACGGTCGTGGTGCCGTCACCAGCCACGTCGTTCATTTTACTGGCCGCTTGCTTGATAAGCTCAGCGCCCACTTTGTAGCCCAGGGTCTCGTCATCGGCGTCATCAATGTCCACGCCTTTAGCCACAGTGACACCATCGTGCGTCACCGTCGGCGCGCCGTAGCTCTTGCTAATAACCACGTTGCGGCCTTTGGGGCCCATGGTGGTTTTTACCGCGTTGTACAAAATCTCGGCGCCAGCCAACACGCGGCGGCGAGCGTCGTCATCGTAAAATACTTTCTTAGCCATCTTGTTGGAGCCTCCTACTTGAGCGTGGCGAGCACGTCTTCTTCTTTAATGAGCAAGTAATCTTTGCTGTCGACCTTTACTTCGGTCGGGCTGTAGCTTTTATACAAAATACGATCATCAATCTTCAATTGTTTAACGCCCGGGCCTACAGCCACAACCTTGGCAACCTTGGGTTTTTCGGCAGCTTTTTCGGGCAGATATAGCCCACTGGCAGTTTTGGTCGGCGCCTCTTCTGGCATTGCCACAACGTATTCACCGAGCGGTTTGATGTTCACACTCATCTCACTCCTCCTTATTAACAGAACGTTAGCACTTAGAACTCGTGAGTGCTAACGCATCAGCACTCACTATAATAGAGCGCCAACTTATCTGTCAAGTCTGTCAAGCTGTGAGGCTATAGCACTACACGTCCTGGGGACTGAGGTTTTGACGATAGCGTCGTAAACCACTGACCATCGCAGTAAGTGCGGCCGACGCCTCTGCAGCGCGCGCGTACACCTGCTCATCCAAATCAACTGGACCTCGCAAGTCTTCGGGCAGCCCTTCCCTATGCAGATCTTCTAAATACCAGTCGGGTATTTGGCTTTCGGGTGGAGTAATCCCTCCACTCGTGTTTTTTTCCATAACCTTAATTATACCCATCGATTGATTTTTTGTCTATACTATGATAAAATAGGTAGACTCAACCTAACGAACAAATAGCATGACGACTGCAACAGAAATACCCCTCCAGACTTCTTGCATCCCTGTGGCGAACACCTTTGGTGAGGCGCCGAGCGTCGAATATGTCTCCAACCCGCTCTTTGCCGAAGACGCGGCCGCTCTTGGTGGTTTAGAGGAGCAACTTCGTCAGCGTCACGGCATGGAAACTGGTGAAGCTGCCGCCGCCGCTATTCAGAGTCTGGGCTGTGCAGCGTGCCGACTTGAGGGTGTTTGCATGGTGCAGTCTTATCTTGCGGAACGCGTTAGCGTCGGCCAGGAAAATGCTGAATACAAGGCTATGCTCACCATGTTCGAGCAGTCACCTCCGTGGCTAACCGCTGCCCGCATCAATCGTACAAATATGTCGTTGGACGATTTTGAAACCATAACAAGTACCCCCGAACAATTACAGTCGGCGCTCGCTTCCGGATCCCTCAGCCTTGAGCAGCTCAAAGCCGACGTAAATAATCGCCTCGGCAATACATACCACAAAGCCGACCTGCCGGAATTGGCCGCCATCAAAAAAATCGACTCTCAGACGACAATCGAATCAACAGAAATCGTCACTAAAAATGGAGACGCGTTCACCGTGGTCGACGCGAGCGAAGCAGTCGGCTTCAAGGAGCACCCGCTATCAGCGGCGGAATTCGGCATTCTAACTGAAAAATTCCTCCACCGCATAGTCCAACCCGATAAGACCGGCAAACCACAGATTTTGAGCAGTGATGGCATCATGCAAAAACCAATCCGCAAAGTCGGTGGGCAACAGATGTTCGAAGTACGCATGGGCGGTAAAAACCGGCTCTACTTCACCGTCACTCCCGGCAAGGACGGCCAGCCAACCCGCCTTACCATTCTCGGCTCACACGGCGGCGACGCCAGTACGCAGCGCAAGTTTATCGACGTCGTAACTGCTTAAGCACGGCCAGAATATCGCTGTCGAACACTTGCCGACGAGCAACGGCCAGCTTACACTATGCCCATGACCAAGAAAATTTTGATGACACCGGCCGATTTTTTCGGCATTGAGTACGAAATTAATGCCTGGATGCACGCGGAAAACCAGGTCGATCGCACCGCCGCGCAGCAGCAATGGCGCAATGTCCACGATATTTATACAAAGCAGCTCGGCTGGCAAGTTGAGCTGGCCACGCCCGTCGAGCATCTGCCCGACATGGTCTTCGCCACCGACTGCTGCTTGATGCTGGATGGCAAAATTCTGCTCAGCAACTTTCGCTACCCGGAGCGCCAGCCAGAGACGGCACGCTTTGAGGAATGGTTTCGCGCGCACGGTTACACGCAGATGCAACAAGCCAAACACCGGTTTGAAGGCGGCGGCGACAACCTGGTGTGCGGGGATAAAATCCTAGCTGGGCATGGGTTTCGGTCCGATTCAGCAGCAGCCGACGAGCTGCGTGAGTACTTCGGCCGCGAAGTTGTCCCACTCAAAATTATCGACCCGTTTTTTTATCACCTTGACACCTCACTGGCCGTGCTGAGTGACGACACAGTTGCGTTCTACCCTGGCGCGCTCGATCAAGACAGCCAAGCGCGCCTGCGTGCTGTCATCCCCAACGTCATCGAGGCTACACTCGAAGAAGCGCGCGGCTTTGGCCTGAACGCCGTCAGCGACGGCCACACCATCATTACTAGCAACGAAAGCGAAAGCTTATTACAAAGGTACCGCGACGCCGGGTTCGAGGTCATCGGCACGCCAATTTTAGAATTCCGCAAATCCGGCGGCGGCGTCAAATGCATGACGCTTGAGCTGCGGGATTAGCCACTTACCTACTTCTTCCGTAGATTGCGTTGGTTGCGCAATGATTGTGTCGAAAGCACACCAAGCACCGCCGCTTGCTCCTTGATGTCACATACTCCCAATCGTATATACACTGGCACCGGCTCGGACGTCTCCGCGCACTCAAGCGACAGTGTAGGCCTGGTGAGATACACACGCTGACCACCAGGATTGCGCATAATCCTAATGGCCGACGGCGTGACAGGACTGTCCAAAGTCAATATGTGCGGCGAACAACCTTGCACGACCAATCCAGGTAGACGCGAATACAACATCTGATCTGTAATTCGACGCTGTGCTTCACTCATGCTCGCCGCAGCCTCTATTAGCTTGTCATGCGTACCAATCGCGCTGGTGAAGTAAAAATCATCGCCGCCGTCTAACATGCAATGGACGACCGACAAGTCAACTCCACCGTCCAACCACGGCAGCACTGCGTCGCTCACGTGTAGCGGCTCAGGCAGTTGCTCGACATATTCGTAGCCCGATGGCAAGTTGCGATACTCGCTTGACCCTTCCAATGAACCCATATAATTCTCCCTTATAGCTAGTTGCTTGTGCGATGTTTGAGCACCGTGCGGGCGGTGGCGATTTCGTCCCACGGCTCGGTGCCAGTATTGTGTTCGATCGTCTTTTCGTGGCCCTTACCCAAAAACAGCACCACGTCACCTTTTTGTGCTCGGTTAACAGCGAATTGCATGGCCTTCGGCCGGTTGTGCACTAAAAAGAGGTTCTTACCTTGCTCTTTGCCAGCTTTTTCGACGCCGCGGGCGATGTCGTTCATGATTGCCTGCGGATCTTCCTGGCGGTCGTCTTCTTCGCAGATGATGACTTCGTCGGCGTATTGGCCGGCCAGCTCGCCTTGCAGCGGCCGCTTGCCCTTGTCGCCGCCGCCCAGACTTCCGAACAGCACAATGAGCTTGCCCTTCACCACCGGCTTGAGGTCTTTGAATAATTTTTCGAAGCTATCCGGTGAGTGCGCGTAATCCACAATCACGTCGAAATCTTGGCCTTCGTTAATACGCGTCATGCGCCCTTCGACGCGCTCCAGTGCGGCAATCCCCTGCTCCACTTGCTGCTCACTGAGCCCCAGCGCGTGCCCCACACACACCGCCGCCAACGAGTTGTACACGTTAAACGTACCCGGCAAGTTGCAAGTAATGCGATACGTTTTACCGTCGAGCTTGGCGTCGTACGCCACTTTGTCCGAACCGAGCTTGATGTTGCCAGCGCGCACGTCTCCGTGCTCAATGCCGTAGCGCACCGGGTGCTGCACGGCCGCCGCAAACAAATCGGCCGATGGATCGTCGGCGTTCACAATGCCGATCTGCTTGCCGGCTTTGTTGCAATTTGTTTGCGTGAACAGCATCTTTTTGGCGTCGCGGTAGCGCTCGAACGTGCCGTGATAGCTCAGGTGCTCGTGCGTGATGTTCGTCAGCACCGAAATCGAGTACGGAATGTGCCACACGCGGTGCTGCGCCAGCGCGTGGCTAGTGGTTTCGAGCACCAGCCATTCGATGCCCTGCTCGCGCATTTTTTTGATCCGTCGCAACAGCACCGGCACGCTCGTGGTGGTCATGTGCGTCATTTGCGGCTTGATGTCGTTGCCAACACCATATGCTACCGTGCTCATCAGTCCTACCTTATAGCCAGCCTCCACCAGCATACGATGAATCAAAAAACAGGTGGTTGTCTTGCCATTCGTGCCGGTCACGCCAATCACCTGCAAGCCTTTGGCCGGAAAACCATGCACGGTATTCAGCAGCACCGCTTCGGCTAAATGGCCGGTTGGCTCGATCTTTTTGAACAATTTCTTGGGAATGAATTTCTTTACAAACGTGCGCATATTCCCAAAGTATACGACCTCTGGCGATTATGTGCCAGAGGTCGTTGTTTGTGAGAGCTTTAGTGGTGTTAGAAGCCGAGTTCGTCTAAGCTACGCGGTGCTCCCTCGTCCCGAACCCTAGCCCTAGCTCTAGCCTCTCGCTCTTCCCTTCGTGCAGCTCTTGCTGCATTCCGGCGGACGCGGCGGTAATCTTGTTCCCGACGGCGCTGATCGACTGATTCATCATGTCGCTCACGAAGCGCTCGTGCAACTGTCGGTAAGATACCGATCGCGGTGCGACCAAGGTCGATTGTACGGCTTAAGCGTTCACGAGACTCGCGCTCTTCAGGAGCAGTGGCAGGACGCTCTCTAGTTTCCCGATGCGATCGCGCTTCCGGCTCAACACGCCCGCGGTCTGGACGGGGCGTGCGGCTGCGGTCTAAGAGGTGGATAGGGACACGGGAATCGCTACCTGGCAGGTACGCCATATCCGGGTCGTCGCGAGGATCCATGCCGGGTTCATATTCACCCTCAGGCAGCGGTCGATAGCCCACGCGGCCGACGACATCGGCACCAGCGTTGGCAAGGCGCGATACGCCACGGAAACCAAGGTTATTCATCCAGCGGAAACCGGGCTTGGTAATCTCACCCGTCTCGCTCGCTGGCTTGCGCAGGCCGTTCACGGCGCCAGGCACATTATTGAGCCAGCGCAGACCAGGCATAGTAAAGCCACGAGTGCGCTCCGAGTATGTGCGGATGGCGTCGCGGTACGCCTTCCTTTCCCTACGGCCACCTTTGCGAGCAGCATCGGCCAGGGCGCGGAAGTCAACTTCTTCGCCGTCGAGGTCAGCACGCTTTGGCAGGTCTACTAGTTCCAGTTCTTTGGTAGGATAGTCATCTTCATATCCTGTGGTATCCAGAGGGACGACTTCGTCTTCCGGCTCATCTTTATATAAATCGTGGAACCAGTCTTCTGGCTCTTCATCTTCCCTTTCATCGGATTCTGGTACGGGGATTTCAGGAACTTCGGACTGAGCTGGTTCGGCGACGGGCTCTTCTGCTTCGGGAACGGTTTGTACGACCTTCTCTTCCTCAGCTTCGCCTTTATCGGCTCCGTCAGTGGCATGTTCGTCGCGGCTGTGATTATCAGACTCTTCGGCGTCGGTTTTGTGGGTTTCAGACTTTGGCTCAGGCGTGGGAGCTTCGTTGGCTGGCGTTTGGCCGTTGCGGGCCATGCGGCCGCTCAGGCGGTCGATCTCATTTTGCATGGTGAGCCGACTCTCGTCAAAACTACCGGCTTCTGGACGGCTCGCGTCGTTCGTTGCGCGCTTGAGGTCAGGGTTGATTACTTCGCGCTTGTCGCCCCAGACAAAATCAGAAGAAGGACCGTTTTCCATGGAACCATTCAGAGCGGCACGGAACTGTTCATCATTCATCTTGTCGAGGCCAAGACGCTGACGCGTGGCTTCGTCCTGCACAGCCTGACGATGTTCTTGAACAGCGCGCTCGCCTGCTTCATGAGCAACCGACGAAAAGAGGTTGAGCTGCTCGTCTGAATCACCAGCGTCGTAACCGAGCGCACCATTTGCTTCCATCAAGTTAGTGTATGCCTGCGCATAGGCTTCGTGTTCGCCAGTGCGCAGTTCGTGGTGCAAGTCTTGTTGACCGTTTTGAGTTATGGTTTGACCATGCGCAAGCGTCTCATCATATGCCTTTTGGGCAGCCATGAGATCTGGACTCGGTTGAAATGGTAGTGGTGCTGTTTCCATAATTGTTGCTCCTTGACGTGAATGTTTGTGTGTTTTTGTTTCTGATATAGATTTAAGCACAAACAAGCTTTTTTGTCAATCATAAGCACATTATTTTGATTTTAACGCGAATTAATTTGTAGCGACTGGCTTCTCTCGACAAATTGCCCATCAAATATGGTAAGCTACGACTAATGATCGTGTTGGGCATTGAATCGAGTTGCGACGAAACTGCCGTTGGTATTGTGGCCGATGGACGGAAGTTGCTTGCGAACGTTGTAGCGAGCAGCATGGATCTGCACGCTCAGTACGGCGGTGTCGTACCAGAGATTGCAGCGCGCAGCCATATCGAGGCAATTATCCCTGTTATTCAGCAAGCGCTGACCAGTACTTCCCTCACCTGGGACGACATCGATGCTATCGCGGTTACGTACGGCGCGGGCTTGAACGGTAGTCTGCTCATTGGCGTGTTGGCGGCGCGGACGCTGGCCATTATCAAGGGCAAGCCGCTGTACGCCATCAATCATGTCGAGGCGCATCTCTATGTCAACTTCTTAACAGAAACTGCGTTGCCGGAATACGCGTTGCCGACGGCGCAACCAAAATTCTCGATGTTGGGCCTGATTGTATCTGGCGGACATAGCCAACTGGCGTTCTTCCGCAAACACTTCGATTACACCTTGCTCGGCCAAACGCAAGACGACGCCATTGGCGAAGCATTCGATAAAGTGGCGAAAATCTTGGGTCTGCCCTACCCCGGCGGCGTGAGCGTTAGCCGATTGGCTGCCACTGGCAATGCGCGTGCGTATCACCTACCGAAGGCGAAGATGAGCGGTAAGTACGATTTTAGCTTTTCGGGCCTGAAAACAGCGGTGTTGCGGTTGGCGCAGGAGCTTGTTGGAAAGGACTATTCCCTGCCCTCGTATGAGCTGCCGGGACTTTTGAACGATACCCAAAAGGCGGATATTGCCGCGAGTTTTACTCGGGTGGCGAACGAGACAGTAGCCGAAAAAACAATCCAGGCATTCCACGAGTTCCACCCACAAAGCGTTATTATCGGCGGCGGTGTTGCGGCAGATCCTGAACTCCGCAGGCAGCTTGCCGCAGGTCTACCCTCGCCTATCGAGTACACCGACCGCAAACTCTGCACCGACAATGGCGCCATGATAGCTACACTCGGTTGTTACAAGGCGATGCTCGGGGCGCCACAAGCCGACGCGTACAGCCTGGAGACGGCACCGAATTTGTCGATGTAATAGCAGTACACACGCGGATTGCTATCTGTTCGGATGTTTTTATAAAAAGTGCTTGCAGTGGCGGGCAGTGTGGCGTACTTTACACTCACAAAAACAAAAACCGTACAAAAACACAAATAAAAATAACTGTTTGCATGGACAAACCTTGCATCACATTTCAGGACCTATTAACCCTAGATTTTTAGGTTTTTTAAAGTGGGCTTTCATACGAAAAGCCTTGTTTGCGTTGGTTAAGTATCGGCGGCGGCTGGCCTGGTGAAGCAGGGCATAAAGTGATATGCTGTTATCTGTTACTGATAAATTCTAAGAGGATGCGACGATGAAGCTACCGAAGGTGTACGAGGCCGGCGAATACGAGGCCGACATATACGCACTCTGGGAGAAATCTCAGGCTTTTCTGCCACGTAATGCGGAGAAGAGCTACTCGGTCGTCGTCCCGCCGCCGAACGCCAATGGCAACTTGCACCTCGGGCATGCGCTGACGCTTGCGCTTGAAGATATCGCCGTGCGCTACCACCGCATGAAAGGGGAGAGCGCCCTGCTTCTGCCTGGTGCCGACCATGCTGGCTTTGAGACGCAAGTAGTGTACGAGCGCCAGCTCGATAAGGAAGGGAAGAGTCGGTTCGATTTTAGCCGTGAGGAACTCTATCGCCAGATTTGGGATTTTGTGGCGCAGAACCGCCAGAACTTTGAAACGCAGGTTCGGCGCCTCGGGGCAGGGGTGGACTGGAGCCGGTTCACCTTTACACTAGACGAGAAGATCGTCAAGCGAGCATACGCCACCTTCAAAAAAATGTGGGACGAAGGCCTGATTTACCGGGGCGAACGGCTCGTCAATTACTGCACCTTCCATCGGACTGGCTTTGCCGACATCGAGGTCGAATATAAAGACATGACCACGCCGCTGTACTACCTGAAATACGGCCCGTTCACGTTGGCCACCACACGGCCGGAGACCAAGTTTGGCGACACCGCTGTGGCCGTGCATCCCAACGACAAGCGCTACAAAAAATACGTCGGCAAGGTATTGGAGATTGAGGGTGTTAACGGTCTGTTTACTGTGCAGGTGGTTGCCGATGAAATGGTTGACCCTAACTTCGGTACAGGCGTTGTTAAGATCACACCGGCGCATTCGTTTGACGACTGGGAAGTGGCGCAGCGTCACAATTTGCCGGCCAAGCGCATCATCAATCACGATGGCACACTCAACCACTTTGCCGGACGTTTTGAAGGCATGACGATACAAGCAGGACGGAAAGCTGTGATAGCGGCGCTCAAAGAAAAGGGTCTGCTCGTAAAAGTAGACGAGCGCTATCAAAACCGTGTTGGTCACTGCTACAAGTGCGGCACGGTGATCGAACCGATGTTGATGGAGCAGTGGTTTGTCGAGATGCAGCCGCTCGCTCAGCCAGCCATCGAAGCGCTCAAAACGGGAAAGGTCGCCTTTCATCCGGAGAGCAAGAAGCGACAGCTCATCGAATATTTGGGGAGCTTGCGCGATTGGAACATCAGCCGCCAGATCGCCTGGGGAATTCCGATCCCGGCGTACCAGAACGTCGATGACACCGATGACTGGATCTACGACGATCAAGACCTGACCCAAGAAATCATCGTGAAAGACAACAAAACCTACCGCCGCGATCCGGACGTGTTCGACACCTGGTTCAGCAGCAGCTCGTGGCCATATGCCACGCTGAACTACGGCGAAAAAGAGAGTAGCGACTTCGAACAGTTCTACCCGCTCAGCCTGATGGAGACCGGCTTCGACATTCTGTATCCGTGGGTGAGCCGCATGCTGATGTTGGGCCTGTATATCACTGGCGAGGTGCCGTTCAAAACAGTCTATCTGCACGGCCTCATCCTGGACGAGCACGGACAAAAGATGAGCAAAAGCAAAGGGAACGTCGTCAACCCTATGGAGATTATCGACCAGTACGGCTCGGACGCGCTGCGCCTAGGCGTCATTACCGGCCAAACTGCCGGGAACAACCAGCCGTTTGGCCTGCCGAAGGTGATTGGCGCGCGCAACTTTTGCAACAAGCTGTGGAACGTCGCGCGCTACATCGAGGACAAGGTGGGCGACCATGCCAAGGTCGGCGAGCCACAGCCCCAAACCGATGCAGATCATTGGATTCTTGCGCAGCTTAAAGCCGCAGCCGACGCCATCGCCGCTCATCTTGAAGCGTACCGATATGCCGAAGCCTACGACGCGCTCTACCACTTTGTGTGGGACGATTTTGCTGATTGGTACATCGAGGCGAGCAAGGCTGAAGAAAACCTCGGGTTGCTGGCGTTTGCTCTGGAGTCTATCTTAAAAATTGCCCATCCGTTCGCACCGTTCGTTACGGAGACGATTTGGCAAACACTCGGCTGGACGCCGGATGCGCTATTGGTTTCAAGCGACTGGCCAACAATTCCAACCACCGACAAAACACAGAGTGCTGCGTTCGAAGAAGTAAAGATGATCGTCGCCGAAGTGCGCGCCATCCAAAAAGCGGTTGGTGTCAGCAAATCGGCACTGACGTACGACGATGCGCCGCTGATCCAAGCAAATGCCGCGCTTATCGCTCGGCTCGCTCGGTTGAGCAGCGTCGCCTACGGGCAAAGCGACGCCGGCGTTGCACTCACGCAGACGCGCTACAATGCACGACTCAATATTCCGACAGATGTCGCTCAAACATATACCACCCAGCTACGCACCAAGCGCGACGAGACCACAGCAGCAGTGACGCGGCTTGAAACGCGACTCAACAACAAAGGCTACGTACAAAATGCGCCCGAAGCTGTGGTTGCACAAACCCGCCAACAGCTTGAGGACGCGCAAAATCGGCTCAACGCTATTGGGCTAGAAATGAAACGCTTCGGCGGATACCAATAATCTGCAACTTCGTCGCAATTTGTGCTATACTTAGGATATGGATTCCGCGCGTGATGCATTCCAGCGACTTTTGAAAACAAACGGACAGAGCACGACAACAGCTCGGCTCTGTGTGTTCGAGGCCCTCCTTGGGCAGGAGCCGCTCACCATGCACCAGTTGGTTGAGCGGGCAGGCAACATCGACCGTGCCAGCGTGTATCGTGCAGTCGATCTCTTTGAGCGACTTGGCGTCGTCCAGCGACTGCATACCGGCTGGAAATACAAAGTTGAGTTGTCCGACAAATTTGCCGAGCATCACCATCATCTGACATGCATTCGCTGCGGCGCAACCGCCGCTATGAACGAAAAAGGGCTTGAAGCGGTGATCGAGCAGCTCACAGCCGCGCACCACTTTAAGCCAACCGCACACCAAATCGAAATTCAGGGATTATGTACCCGCTGCCAAACGGCTTGAGATTACTGAGCTAACCTTCGCCGTCTAACAAAAACTTGAGCACCTGTATACCTCTAGCATCATCGATGTCCGAGTCAAGACCACCTATGAACGCTGCGTAGCGGTGGTCGTCGAGGCCCAACCAATGTCCGTCGCCAGCATATGGCACTTCGTCGCCTTCCGGTCCAATATACTCTGTGCCGCACACCACCGTTGCGGTCCATTCTGTATGACTAAAGCAACGGATGCCATCGCCCACGGACACCACGACATTCCAGGTGTCGTCGGGAGGGTCAGGATCGTCACTCAAGCGAGTTTCGCTTATAATTCTCCCCCGGGAGACGGTGACTGGGCCAGAACAATCATAGACACCGTTTATAAGATCGTCGGTCGGCACAAGATCAGCGCCTCGATTGGGACAGTCGCCTACGCACCAAGTATGAGGTCTGTTTAGCTCATGCATGTCACACTCCTTTATGGCTACGAACGTAAGGCGTCGCGAACGCGCTGGACAGATTCGTCGGGGCGGTAGTCGTCAAACCACAGCACATGCCAATCGTGTTTGGCGGCGGCCATTAGGTTTACGCGGGAGTCGTCCACAAGCAGAATCTCGCGGGCAGGGCAGTGGGCTTTTTCGCTAGCGATGCTGTACATCTGCGATTCGGGCTTGATGACCTTCACCTGGGACGAATCGACGATGGCGTCGTACGGCACGTCGGGCAATAGACCTCTCGAGCGCATCACGTCCACAAAGCCCGGCATGATGTTAGTAAGCAAGCCGATGCGATAATGGTCGCTTGCCCAACGCACGAGCTCGTGCATAACTGGAATCGGCTCGATCGCTTCGAGATAATACTCCAGCCAGTTTATCGGCTCTGGCGCGGCCAGCTCCACGCTGAGCGCCTGATTGAACTCGTCCATGGTCATCTCGCCGCGGCAGGCTTGATCGTTAAAGCGCCAAAAAGCGGTCTCCACGATGTCGGCGGGCGCGCCGGTAACTTCGGCTAACCGTGTGAATGCCCGGTGATAAAACCGGACCAAGCAACCATTAATATCGAAATAGACAAAACTGACGCCGCTTTGGCTTCGCTGCTTGCCGGCGCGCTTCTGTCCACCGGCAGTGCCCGGTGTGCCCATCAGCTCGTCCAGTCGCACATTGAGCGCAGTGGCGATGTTTTGGATGGTAAAGATGGAGGGCGACTTAATCGCGCCGCGCTCGATTTTCGTGAGCGTCGAGTAGCTGAGATTCGCCTTTTGGCACAGCGCCTGCTGTGTCAATCCAGCTTGCAAGCGCACAGCTTGCAAGCGCCGCCCCAACTTCTCCTCATTCATAGCCTTATGATACCAATTTCAAGAGAAAAAACAAGGGTAGCTAGCCAAAAACGGCTAGCTACTCGCACAGCTAAAACCTGCGAACCAGCTCTAAAACCTCGTGATTTTTCCGTGGGTGGCATACAATATGCATATGAATCCACTACGTAAAGTCGCCTTGGTGCTCGCAGCCACGTTCCTGCCGCTGGCACTGTGGAGTGCAGGGGTTTCGTGGAGCATCCACGGGGTGTTCGGCACGCCGCGACATCTTGAAGGAGCACTGCAAACAAGCGGCCTCTACAGCACTGTCGTCAGTGATGTCTTAGCCAAAGCACAGACCGACCAAACCAACCAAGGTACCGGCACAACCACCGTGCCGACCAGCCAACCACAAATTCAGGCCATCATCAAACAAGCCTTTCCACCGCAATTCTTGCAAACCCAGACCAATCAGGTGCTCGACGCTGTGTACGCCTGGCTGCAAGGCAAGCAGCCGGCGCTGGCGTTTACCATCGACCTGGGAAGCGCCAAGCAGCAACTGGCAAACGGCGTGCAGCAGTATGCGCAGACACGGTTGAGCAGATTGCCGATCTGTACGAACAACCAAATACCCACTGGCGATGTTGATCCGTTCAGCGCCGCTTGCATACCGAAAGGTGTCGATGTAACCGCTGTCGCCACAAAGGCGCGCGACGATATCTTGAACGGCGGCTTTCTTAAAGATACGAAGCTAACTGCCGATAATCTCAAGACCGGCGACGGGCAGCCGCTGAGCCAAAAACTTCACAATGCGCCAACCGCGTATCGACGCAGCACGGTTGCTATGTATGCGCTGCTTGTGCTGGCTGTGCTGTTGACTGCAGCAGTTGTGCTGTTGAGCAGTACCTGGCGCAGCGGGCTGCGCAAAGTGGCGATTACATACATGTCGGTGGGTGCGATTATGGTGGTGTTCGCCTGGACAATCGTGTTCGGCTTGCATCGCGCTATCGATGCTATCGGCGCAACCAAAAGCTCGAACAAAGAACTTGAACAAAGCATCTTGCGGGTCGTGGAACTCGTCGGTCGCGATCTGCGCAGTTATTGGCTGGCGTATGGCATAACGCTGCTTGGGCTTGGCATCGCCGGACTCGTCGTCGGTATGGTCATGAGCGGTAGAAAGCAGGGAACAGCACCAGCAAACGAGTCGGCTGGCAGGGCAAATCCAGCTCAGCCAAGTGCACAGAAAACTGCTACGCCCAGCACCAGCAACGGCCGCGCGAGTGAACCCAACGCCGCGCCGTCAAAGGACGGCAAAGAATAGCAAACGCCTGCAGCTCTAACCCCGCGCGTTACACCTCGATAGACTGCATCAAGGCAACGACGATTAGTTGGTTGCGGGCACGTAGCACCATCACCATACACCCCACGCGACGTGCTACTATGAAGGTATGGGCAAGCGAGGTAAAGAGTACCAAGAAGGCCCGGTTGAACACTCGGCCGGCTATCGGCAAACCGCAGCAAATATAGTAACTACCTTGAGCGAGCTCGTGGAGACAACTCGAGCACAAGCCGAAGCACAGCAAGATCCTTTTGCTGATTACCTTGGATGGATCAATGTTCCTTCGCCAACCGGCGAGGGTCGAACCATTATGCGTCAGGATTTGTTCAACGCTGAACAAATAACCGATGATCCAGAGCACCTTACCGAACACCGCGTTGCATACCATGGTATAAGTTGGGTGGCGCCGGGCATACATCTGAATCATTTCGGCGTCACGCATGATGGAGACATAAGGGTGCAGCGATTCGAATATCTTTCACAATTGCCAACGGATCTGGCGCCTTTGGCAGACGACCCCACAGAGCTAGCAACTCTATGGGAATTTGCCCGCGCCGCCATCGAGCCGCCTGAATTCCCCTTGGCATAAATATCTGCTATCGTACTAGCATGTCTCACATTGAACGACGATTCGACCTACCTCCCGGCTCCGTCCCACACCTTCCGCTCCAAGTTCCTGGCCTGGAAGCGATCCAAGCCGGAGAGATTGAAATTGCGCTTACACATCTTGGTTCAGCTTTCGTAGAGTTGCCAAACGCAGAGCAATCTCATACTGGCGAGCCGTACAATATCGTCGGCGTCGGTGTAGGGCAGGAGCGACGAGGAATTATTGACCCACGCCTTGGCAGATATCGACGCACGCAAGATGGCGACATTAAGATTGTGCACGACATTCCACACCCTGAAGACTCGAGAGAATGTACCTATCCGTTTGCCTTTTCCGATCAAAAATCACTCGATTGGGCAGGCAATAGGGGTGCATCAATAGAATTTCGGCAACGCCAGCTCCCTAGTTTTGATATGCAGGAAGCGATGGACGGTCTCGAAACACCAATTCTCGAGATTGGCGGCCCGACATCGGATGGATATTTCTTCTTGGACAACGTTACTTTGCCAGAGCCTCCTTACATAACCAACATTGTACTACCGCGCAATCCTGAGTACGCCTCCTATATTGACGAAGTGATCGACGGACGTCGTCTGCCCTTTGCTGATGGGTCGGTTGGGGCAGTCATCATGAGCGGTTTACATAAGTTCATTGACCCAAATGAGCTGGGCGTAACTCTGCCCAACAATCCTGTCGAACGAGATATATTGTTAGCTCGAACACACGATGAAATGTTGCGCTTTGCCGCCGGAAAAATTGGTATCGATGAGGTGAAAGCGAGCAACCGGCTGCCGATTTACGTCGAAACCAACCGCGTTCTTATGGACTACGGCTATCTGCTGGTAGAGGGGTGTGATGTCGAGGATGTCCAGGTACTCCGTAGTCTCAACTTTGCCATGGTTGCCGCGCGCGAAGCAATTACTAGCGGTGAAGTGGACGGCCGACAGTTCGTATTCCCAAATCTGGAGACAGCCGCCTTCATACGCCGGCCTTCATCATAATGAAATGCCCGCGTGCCTGCGGGCATTTTCATTGGCGGAGAGGGTGGGATTTGAACCCACGATAGAGTTGCCCCTATACCGCATTTCGAGTGCGGCGCACTAGACCAACTATGCGACCTCTCCTTAGGTTACTCCCTATTTTACCACATAACCCTGGCATTTTACGCCGGAACATGCTACTATTACCTCTGTTCTTTTACGATAGTCGTGTTGCACGGACTGGAAAGAGCAGCATCCGATTTGCCATCAGGCGAGTTTGGCTTTGCCGGAAGGATGCGTTGAGAAATGCGTAGGCAACGAGTATCTCAACACTGCGCACCCGTAGCTCAGTTGGATAGAGCGTCAGTTTGCGGTACTGAAGGTCAGAGGTTCGAATCCTCTCGGGTGTACCATATCACACCACGGTCCCCTCGGGTCTACAAAACCTGCCACTGGCAGCTTTTGGGTTCGATCATGCCGAGTGTACCAAAAAAGTCTGTCTTGCGATGGGCTTTTTGTTTGACTCCATATACGTTACAAGAAGGTTCAAAATTATCCATCTAATCAGCATGCCAAGAACATTGCATCGTCGTCAGCGACGTGATAGGGTTCATCTATGATTCGACGCAACATCTTCTCACCCCAAGAAAATTTTCCCGAAGCCATAAGAATGGACACGGGCATTCACGAATGGGATGAACGAACGGATGCGCTGATTGCAGAAGAAGCGCACATTATTACCTTCCGCGGCGCAGGCACGGTGAACGGCATCGAGCCGCATGCGGCAGACCGTGCAACAGACTTATTGCACGACTACGTCACTAGTATTAGAGCGACAGGCAAACCTGTAGCCCTTATGTATGATGGAGACACGGACAACCGCGCAAGGCCCGACTTAGGCTACGTATTTGGCAGTCTCGTAGAACTTTTAGGTAACGACGTGACCGCTATCGCAGCACAAAAGGAAGGCTGGTATAATCCTGTGACCGAGAATGGAGCAATAAAAAGTGCAGGAGGCAGGCCTTACGAAACATATGTGTTTCCCGATGAACTACTCGGGGGCCACGGCACGCTTACACAATCAGAAAGATTAATTACCTATTCTGGTTACGAACAGTATTTTGTCGGTCCTGCAGGCCCTATGGCTTTCAGTCAATTAACGGACTTAAGCAAGAAGGCAAGCAGCCGCCTTACGGAACTGGGACTGGGGCCAATTCCAGTTACTGTGCTGGAAACTCCGAATAATCCCGCCATTGGCGACGATCTTATCGCGCAATTGAATACCGCCGATGAGCAGACACGCGCAGAGATCGCTGCCAAACTTGCCCAACGCGAACGACAACCGTATGGAGCACTATTTACGCCAGAAGGCGAGCTCGCCATAGATGCTAGTCATTTTCCTGGCATCGAACTAAATATCATACAAATAACAGGATAGTCGACTTACTCTGTTGCAATACCTTGGAGTAACGAGGATCGCTATGCAAGAAATGCCACAACAGCCTTCTGCTGAGAAGGACCAGCCACAAAGGGATTTTCGGCTCGATGAGGTCTTGACGGTCGTTACCGGCAATAACTTCTTAAATCCAGATGAACTTCAGGCCGATCCAGACGATAACGCGTTCAGCCGTCGCGTCGGTGGACTGCTCGGTTTCATGACGAACGGCGATCAACTGGAGAGGCATCAGATGATCCGCGCTGCCGACGAGGTGACTCCAACCATACTCGCAGAGCATCCCGAGATTGCAGCACTGCTGCACGACGCGCCGCCAGCTCCAGCACTTGACGATTGGAGCCCCGAGGCAGAAGTCGCTGCGGAAGCACGGCGCCAGTGGGTACTGCGAACGCAAGCAGTGTTAGGCAGCCGCCTAAAAGAACCTGTAACGCTTTCGCCGCTCGATCCGCTCGAGCATCTGCCGCTGGACCCAGCAACTGAGTACGAACAAATGGGCGGCAAAACACTCCGCGACCCCGACGAGTTCTTAGATGCGCTTGGTGACGCGTTCACGAAACCGCAGCCGTAATATCGAACCAATATCGATGCCAGCAGATGCCAGGCGAATTGCTGGTGTTTAGAATCTGACGCGGCGCATCAGGCGGTCGAACGTGTCGTGCTTTACTTGCTCCATGGGCAGATGGGCAGCCAACGCGTTGACGATCTTTTCTTCGTCTTTCGGGTCGTAGTAAATGGTTAGGCCGGGCATAAAACGTTTGAAGGGCACGAACGTTATATTCGAGAAAGACCCTTCGTCGATAACCGAAAAGGCCTTGAAGCTGGCGTACGAGTAAAATTTGCGGCCGATGCTGAGCCCGCTACGGTCGAGCCGGTAATCAAGCACACGAGGTTTATGCGAAGCGCTGATACCGAACAAAAC
Organism: Saccharimonadales bacterium (SeqCode); assembly: GCA_035278105.1. Taxonomy (GTDB): domain Bacteria; phylum Patescibacteriota; class Saccharimonadia; order Saccharimonadales; family UBA4665; genus PMNU01. Next base: position 692,123 of record DATEJI010000108.1, on the reverse strand, counting down.
CGCTACAATCACAATGACCGTACAGGTGACGATGTCGTGAGTAATAAGATACACGATGGCCGAAGCCGCCAACGCTGCGAGCAGCAGCAGGCCATACCAACCGGCACCTTTCTGGTGCGCAATAAATTCGGAAGCCGACCAGCTTACTTCGTCGGGCTCGGGTCGCTGGGCGATGGCGGGATTTGCAGATTGATCTGGCGACATCTGCGACGGTTGGTCGGTAGTCGAATAGCGCCATGAGCCGTGCTGGCCATCGTCAGGTGTAGGGTCGTCTTGACTCCCATTCATACGAGTATTGTACAACGAAACGTCACGCGGCCAAATAAAAACAGGTGGCGCTGATGGCGACCAATAACAAGCAAAAACATCCGCTAAAAAACGGATGTTTTTGCTTGGCGGAGAGGGAGGGATTCGAACCCTCGCGAGGACTTGCGCCCCCCTATCGATTTAGCAAACCGACCCCTTCAGCCGCTTGGGTACCTCTCCCTAATGAGACAAACCTACGGTTTTTCTCATCGCGCGGGGCGCCGAAATAAATTCGTCGCTCCGGCTGCTCTTTTCCCTGTTGCAGGATTGTTGGCTGGCATTATTGTACTGTATTTTTGTCTCCTAGGGAAGTACAAAAGCCTTCGATAAAAATCTATAGAGCAAACGAAGCGTTGCCAGAGTCTTTCAAACTTCGTTGGCGGAAGGGGTGGGATTCGAACCCACGGTGAGTTGCCCCACGACGGTTTTCAAGACCGTTTCCTTAAACCACTCGGACACCCTTCCTCGGCTGGCGTAAGTATACCAGTTTAACAGGGAAGAGGGAAGAGGTTAGGCGGCTGCGAAGACGCTTACGCTCACCCTCGAGATGCCTGCTTCGCGCAATGCAGCGGCTGCAGCCTCGCAGGTCGCGCCCGTTGTAATCACGTCATCAACAAGCAATACATGTGCGTCTTTGAACTGTCGAGCTGCGTGCGTCGGCCGAAAAGCCTGCTGCATCTGCTTGCGTCGCACCTCGCGGTTTTGTCCGACCTGTCTGGCCGAAGTAACACGGGTAAGAAGCGGCGCATACGGCAGTCCGAGCTGGCGTGCCAACTCACGCGCGATGCGCTGCGCTTGGTCGTACCCACGCATGCGCACGCGCGAAGGGGCAGTAGGTATGTACGAAACAACTGCTGGGCCTGATAGTTGCATGCGGGCAGCCATCGCGGCGGCTATGTCTTGGGCGGCAGCGCTGGCGCGTTCGAACTTCAGCTTATGCAGCAGGGTTTTGGCTGTGCCATCGTATGGTGTGGACACCCATACCTGGAGCAATGCGCTGGCTCGCCGACAAGTGCTGCAGGTTCGATAGGCGATAGTCGAACGATTGCACCGATAACAGCGCGATGGCACCGCAGGGAGCGCGCTCCGGCAGGCCGTGCACAATAGTGATCCTTCAGCATCACAGTCGATGCACTGAAATGGCGCGATAACACTTATAAGACGTTCGATAAGGCTCATGTTGTGTTTATTGTGTTGTAAATATATCTGTTTGCGGTTGATTAATATTTATTACCTAAGCTATACTACCATTAATACAAACAAGGGAACAACGAACAACTAAGTACGTGGAGGGTAACAACTTATGGCTCGACGCAGCAATAGCGACGATGACCTATTGATGGAAGAGGATGAACTGACCGCTGCCTTCTTGGGTGACGATGATTCTGCCGCACAAAGCGACCAGGCTGTTCCACAACAACCTGTAGCTGCCGCTGATGAGTGGGACGAAAGCGAAGATTTGCCTGGACAGTTAGCTGTCGACGTGTACGAAACACGCGAAAAGCTGGTGGTAAAGGCTCGCACAGCAGGTGTAAACAAGAGCGAACTTGACGTGAGTATTTCCGACAACACGCTGAGCATCCGCGGCACATTGTCTGCCGGCAACGAAGACGACGTCGAGAACTACTTCGTGCAGGAGTGCTACTGGGGTGAATTCAGCCGCAGCATCGCGCTGCCGGTACCGGTCAAAGAAGACGAGATTGAGGCAGTGCTGAAAGACGGCGTACTTACCATCAGCTTCGCCAAGGTTAAGCAAGACACAGTTAAGAAAATTCAGGTCTTGTAGCAGTTCAACGCTGGCGCCACACCAGCAGCCTAAAACACCGCCCGTTGTGAGCGGTGTTTTTGAAAGAGAAGGGATTACTGAGCAGCTCAGCCAAAAACAGCGAGCGATGCAACCGAAAACCCAGAGACACATACAAAAACCCGCCGAATGTCGGCGGGTTTTTAGTTACAGCTCACTCTAAAGCTGTCTTCAAGAAACCTTAGCTGTTCACCTTATTCAGTACGAATTGGACAATAAACTGCGCGAAGGCAACGACCACCAAACCGATAATCGCGAACATGATGGTATTTTTGGCGCTCGAGACGTTACCGGAGTCACCCCCCGAAGTAATGTACTTAAAGCCACCGAAGATAATCATGATAACCGCAACGATACCCACGATAAGTGAGAAAATGTTGATAGCCGTGGTGATAATCCCGTTAATTTTGGTTGTGGCGTCGGCTTGGCCAGAGGCAGCCTGACAGTTGCTGCCATCACTGACAGTCAAACCCGTGCCTTGCGACAAACAAGTGTTAATGTCTGCAGCGTGCGCAAGCGCCGGAGCGGCCACCATAGGTACAATCGACAACGCCAGCGTGGCAACAGAAGTAGCAATTACTTTTCGTAGTGTTTTTATCATGTAATAAGATCCTTTCTTAAGCGTTTTGTTTACTTTATACCACACGGCGCTTTGTGATTCAATAATCCACCAGCCGCACAATGCCCGTCTTTTTCGGTGTTGTGTTTGCACTTTTGACCACGAAAAAGACGATGGACTGGGCGAGCACAACAATCACGATCCCCACCAACGCATACACGATGGTGCTTTTGGCGCTTGATATTTTGCCCGAATCACCGCCCGAGGTCGTATACTTAAAGCCGCCAATCACGATCATAATAACCGCGGCGACACCAACAACTGTAGACAAAATGTTCAAGGCCACGGTGATGAGGTTTTGAATTTTGCTGGCGCCGCCCGTGCAACCGTTTCCGCCCAGGCCAACTCCTTGGCAGGCTTGCGAGGTTGAGTTGTCAAACAACGCGGCATGCACCGTACCACCATGAAAAACCGCCAGCGCGGAAACCGCGATGACGACTGCGATGAGAATCTTTTTGAACGACATATGCTCCTACTATCTTTATAGTTTTGATAATACAAAGAGAACGAGGGACTGCGCAAGCGCTGCGATGATAAGGCCGGCGATCGCGTAGGTAAGGGCACGGCGCGCTGTCTCGGCCTTGCTGGCATCGCCGCCGGATAAAACCATTCTTAGACCGGCGACCACAATGGTAATGACGGCACTTATGCCGACAACCAGTGCGAGAATCTGCATCGCGCGGGTAAGAATGCCATCTGGCCCAGTGATTGGATTCGCGGCAGCGCCAGATTGATTCTCTTTACAGACGGTCGGCGCGGCGTTATTTTTGCAAACCGGCTGCAAAACGTCGACGGCAGATGCGGCGGCTGGCATCACTACCCAAGCGCAGAGAATGGTAAAAAGTACAATGATGACACGCTTCATGCTTGCTATATGCCTTTCAACACAAACGTTACGATCGCTTCGGCGCTCAGCGCCACCATCAGCCCGACAACCGAATAGATAATCGCCTGGCGAGCTGTCGCTGCCTCCGAAGGATTCCCTTGCGAGTACACCAGCCGAAATCCAGCCAAAATAATGATAATAACCGCGATGGCGCCGGCTATTCCGAATATCAGTTGCAGGACAACGTGCAGGTTAGAGCTGTCCGCGCCCGGCGTTGGCAAGCCAGTGTTACAGGTACCTTGACCCAGACAATTGACAATTGCGTCGCCCAATGTGCGTATCATTTGAATTGCCCCGCCACAAAACTGACAATCGTTGCCGCACTCACCGAAATAACCAAACCGATGAGCGCGTTAATAACCGTGCCACGCGCTTGCTTGGTCTTGCCAGGATCGCCCTGGCTCAGCATAAATTCGACACCGCCATACAGCACCAGGGCGACCGCCACCAGCGCGCCGATGCGCAACAGAATTTCGATAATCGCCGCCACGATGAGCCATACGTCGGTAAGCTGCGTAATTGCCGGCGTGCAAACGGTGACTGGGTTGCTGGGGTCGCCACTGATCGTTTGCTGGCCTTGCAAATAGGCATACCACTTCGGAAATCCCAAAAAGCTCCCGCCAGTAACCGTACACGAACCGCCAACCGCTGCGAAATAGTGAAGGAGTGGCATCATATTATTTAAAGAATCCTGCCGGGATTAAATAATTTAATATCGCGTAGCCGAAAATAAACACCAACAGGGCTATAAGCGTTTCGCGCAAGCGCGTCACCGCCTTGGCCGTCGCACTCGGGTCGCCGCGCGACATACTATATTGAATGCCGGCCCACACAACCGATGCCACCACTACCACACCGACGCCGGCGGACAGGGCCCGGATGATGGCGAACGTCGCATCGATGATCGCGCTACAGCCGTCTTTGTTGTTACTCTGACAGCTCGCGCCATAGCAGCCAATATTGATACTGACTTTAACCGCGTTGTTGCCGCTTCCGCATTGATAGTGGCCGGTCGCGCCGTTCGAAAAGGTGATTGAGTTGGAATTGCTCGCAGCAAACGCACTCGGCGCTGGAGCAACAAAGTATACAAACACGCACAGCACTACCAGCGCTAGTAACACGCGTTTGTATAATCTCATTTTGTTTGCTTGTGTAGCATTCATAAGTACCTTAGGCTCATTCTAGCAAATACTACCAGCGAGTTGTAGCTTTCGGCCTAACAAAACCTAACGTTTTCGCTGCGTTTTTGGTACTATAAGGCGTAGGTAAAAGTATGAGCACAGCGCTTTTTTCGGCGGGCCGACCCCAACGTGGCACCTCACTTCTAAAGGTGGTAATGGTGTTGTTCGTGGTGTTGTTTGTCATCTTCGGCATAAAGCTTGTGTACCAAAAAGTTACATATAAGCCGCCGTATCGCCAAGCGGGCGACCAATTTATGTCCGCGCTCACCAAAGACGACGCTTCAGCGAGTTACGCACTCTTTAGCAATAACCTCAAAAAAGAATTTTCCAACACCGATTGGAAACAACAGGTAGACAGTGCCTTCGGCGGCGCCAGTAGTAAAGCAAAGTATGCCGGCATTACCACGGTATCGGATGCCCAAAATCAATATGGAAGTGGTGCCGATCCGCAGCAGCTCAAATACACGCTGACGCTGAAAGGCAAGAATTACGCTGTCTATCTAACCGTCTTTTATGAAAAGAGCGCTTGGAAGGTAGACCAATTTAACACGGTGCCAACAAAATGATACGAAAACGCTTACGATTTTCGCTACTGGCATTCGCGCTACTGTTGTCAGTAGGGGTTTCTTCGGTCGCCGGCTTCATACAGCCGCAAACAGTACACGCTGCGACGTTCCCAAATTTGTCTTGGACCGATTACAATCACATCAGCGCCTCTGGTGGCGGCCTAACTCAGACAGAAACGCTCACCTCAACAACACCGAACTCAATACCCGGTATCTCCGCCACCTTTACCGGTGACTTCCACATGGCCGGTTGTGTGATGTTCATGCAGCTCGTTTACAATCCTGCCACCGCGGACACTGGCACCTTCCAAAATCCGCAGCCAGTTGCGGGACAGAACTTCTGTGCAAATGCCGGTGATTTTACCAATGTGAGTGTTGGCATTGCACCATTTACCGGTCGGCCAGCGCCTACCGGCGGTGGTGGGCGAGCAACGACGATTACGATTCGCTTGTGGTCGGCGGTGCCAGCAGCTTCGTCGCCGGGCAATATTCAGATTCAGGTTAAAGATCAGAACGGCGTACTGGACAGCGTGAATGCCAACAAACAAATGGTCGGCAACGATGCCGAGTACGAAGCAAAGTTCACGCTGCAGCCAGGGGATTATACAGCCTGCGCAGACAACGCATCGGTATACAACTGTGGCGGCTTTACGGCTGGCGACTACAGCAGCCCGTACTGTAGTGCGACCGATGCTAACAGCGTGTTGCTCCGAGCGCTTTGCTCGAACTTTGCCGTACCTGGACAAAACAACAAAGGCCCGTCGGGTTTGGGTGGCGTGTACGAATTTGGCTTCCCCAACTCCAAGAGTGGTGTGAATGTTAATGTTAACTTCCATCTATCCGGCAGCGGCCACGACGATCAAAGCTTCGGCCCGCTGCAAGTCACGCTGGCCAGACCGGACGGCACCATCCTCGACACAATCGCCACGACAAGCTGGAGCTATAAGGGCAACCCGCTGGTTGCGGCCACCAGCACGCAAATATTCGCCGGCACAGTCACCGGAACGTTCGCGAATGTCGCCGTGGGCACCTACAAAGTCTGTATTCTTAGCACAGCGTTCTGCGACAACAATGTGCAGAAGTTCACCAACGCGCCAGGCAACGCAACCATCAACCTCGACACAACACAAACCGCGCAATTGGCAGGCAGCCTGGGCAGCGACCAATCGCCGCCATGTGAGCGCAATGGCGATGTACTGACCTGGGCGCTTTGTCCGATCTTTAACGGCCTGACCAGCTTGGCGGACGCGATTCTAAACAATATCATCCAGCCACTATTGCAAAACAACCTTGTCGGACTGAACGCGAATGATAGCGACTTTAAAATTTGGTCGGCGTTCCGCATTTACGGTGACATCTTCTTAATCATCGCGCTTATTGTGGTGGTCATGGGGCAGTCGATTGGCGGCGGGCTGCTGGAGGCGTATACCGTCCGCAAGGTGTTGCCGCGCATATTAATGGCCACCATACTTATCAATCTGTCGATATATATCGTTGCCTTTGCCGTAGACATCGCCAATATTGTCGGTGCTGGGGTGGGTAATCTTATCATCGCGCCGGTCAAGGCTAGTGCCGAATTCAGCTTCACACCAAACGGTATTCAAGCCGCGGGCCTGGTAGCTGGAGGTGTAGCCGCGGCGGCGCTTATCGGCACATTCCTAACAACGGCGTTATTTAGCACGGTTGCGGTGCAGGGTGCCATTTATATTGGCTTGTTTGTGATATTGCCGGCGGTGTTAGCGCTGGTGGGCGCGTTCATTACGATCATTTTGTTGAAGGGATTGATCTTGGCGCTGATTATCGTCAGTCCAGTGGCGTTCGCGCTCTATTGTTTGCCGAATACCGAACAGTACTTTAGACGGTGGTGGGAGTGGCTTTTCCGTGCGCTACTGGTCTATCCGATTGTGATGACCATTTTCGCCATCGCCGACGTGATGACTGTGATGATCCAGCAAGGCAACGGCTTATGCAACGCGAACACCGCCTCTAAGGGTTGTCCGCCGCTGTTTGAGTACACTATTGGCGCGGGCACGAATATCTTCGCGGTAGTGGTGGCATTCTTTGTGCAATTCTTGCCGCTGGTGTTGATTCCGTTCGCCTTCCGGCTCGCGGGCGGCATCATTGGCAAGGTCCACGACACTATTTCCGGCTACGGCAAGAAGACGCATGAAGGTATTTTGGGCAATCCAAACGACCCGATGAGCTTGCGCAACCGCGCGCGGCGCAACTTCCACGAATCGCTGACGCGCGCGCAAGCACAGGTTGTTGACAAAGGTCGCGAAGTAAACGCCACGCGCGCGCAGCGAGCTCGTGGACGTATCTCACGCACCCTGTGGCGTGGCGTGGACGAACGATTGGCGCGTTACACCAAGGAAGCTCGTGAACGCGAAGAATCAATGTCCTCGACGGGCCGCGATGCGCTGCGGTATGCCGGCGCTGGATATAAAATTTCGGCCGGCGAAGCAGTACCGGATTCTGTGGCAGAGGGCGGTAGTATTGCAAAAGATGCCAGCGGCGCTATTATTAGCGGCCGCACTGCGAGCTACGACCGCTACTTCGACTCTAAGGGTCGTGAAATTGGCGCTTCGCTCTACGCTGAAGGGAAGTCGATGTACGGCAAAAATATTTCCGACATTTCTCAGGGTATGAACTACACGGTGCGTAAGATTCAGACCGATCAAGACATCGCTAACTTCCGCGAAGCCTTCAGTCGTAATGCAGCGGCCAATAACTGGAGTCAGACCGAAGCCATGGACGCCTGGGCCGCGGCAACCTTCGAATACAAGCCACAGCTTGGCAGTGAATGGTATAGCAACCCACAAGTACAAAAGGACACCACCGGCCGCACAACTGGCGTGCGATACGCCGACATCAGCAACAATACCACCTCTTACAAAAAATTCATTGATGAGCAGCACAAGACCAAAGAGAACTACAAACTTGGCAGCTTGCGCGACAGCGAATATCGCGCCATGGGCAATCGACAGAACCGGCTTGAGACAATCATTGACAGAAATGGTGGCAATGCGACTGGCATTGATGAGACAGAACTGCAAAATCTTGCCATGACTGGCGAGGTTATCGACTCTCAGGTTCGACAGGGTATCCAGATGGGAATGGCATCGCAAGATGCCGATGGCAACCTACAGGTAAGCGGCGTTTCGCCAGCCGCAAATGGCGTGCTAACAGCTATGTATAAAAACCGCAAGTACGCAACGCGTGCTGCAAAAGGGCCGGGACCAGACGGCACATACAGCCTCAACCAGCGCATTCTCTATAACCGACAGGCTGTTGAGGCAGACAGGCAAGCTCACCTGACTGCCGGTCGTGATCCACGACTATTCAACGAAGAAGCTTCGATTGCAGCTCACACCGTAAAGCGTGGCAACAAAAATCTAGTAATCACCGTAACCGGCGGCGAAGAACGTGCGCCAGTCATAAACGCCGGAGAGGGCGCCCACTACGACCCCGGAACTCCGACCAACCCAAATACGGCACCACCACCAGTAACGCCGTATGGCTCGTAAGGTGACCCTACTTAACGAACTTGCACCGAATTAACAGAGCAAGCATCGATTCACGTATAGTGGCTGGATGCCATCCTTGTGTATTACCTAAAGTTATCGGTTGTACGTCCTCCAGTAGGGAAGTCCGCGGAATTTCTGTTGGCGTGTCGTTATCAATTTCGCCATCAAAATAATTCGAGTGACGCAACACACACAACCCTTGCTTGCAAAGCAACAATTCTTCCGTACCGAGGGTTTCGATTGTTTTATAAGTATCTACGCACTGCGTGTGGGCAGGATTGGGACAAGCTCGACGATCGACAATCCGCTGATAGGCATGCTTAGCTAGTCTCCACGCTCCAAATCCTTCAATGATTACATTCGGAGCCACATCAGCTCTCTCTAAAACACCTACGAGCTGCGGTGCATCAGTGAGTAGTTCCTGTACTTCAGTGGCAAGCTGTTCGCGCTCCAATCGCATCTGCTCTCTGTAACCATCGCGCACTGTTCTGTACGTATCTATATCTTGCCGCAAAATTGGACCGAAATCTCCCATTCAAACCCTCCGTCACTTATTTGATCTAATCAAACTAGCTGTCTGCGGTCAATAAAATCAAACAGACTGTTTTCTACGATGGTCGTGTTGTGCCAAGCGTTTTGAGGACGCTCTATGTTTAGCCGACCATCTTCATGCGCCAGTCTTGGGTCGATGAATAATCGAACTCCGTCCCAATCGCACCTTTCCGCCGTAAGTGTGTGGCTACCCGGCAGTGTGTCATCCCCGTTCATGGGGAAAGCTACCGCATCGAGATTTCGCTTCTCTGGAGTGTATACTGTGTGCTTCAGCAGATATAAATTGCCCTCGCTCTCAAGAACCAGCTCTGCAGCACCAACACCGCCATACATCCATCCCGCATCTGTGTCGGGGAAATTATATCGACTATCGTTGACTGCCTTTCGAAAACTCGTTCTTCCTAAGATAGGAACCATAGATAGTCGCCAACCATGGACTACGCCGTCCACAAATCCTACATTAACATTACAGGGTAACATTCTATTAATGGCTAAGTCTGCTACAGCCTGAGCGTTTTCTGATAGCTCTCCAAATTTTTGTTGCCAGGCAACTTTCGCTTTCCTGCGAGCCTCAACAGCCGTAGCCCTTTGCTCCTTTAGGCGGAAAGCTTCCTCGCTTTTTCTTTGAGCGGCAAGTCTGCGCCGCTCAGACAGCTCTCATCTATTCTTTGTTTAAATTCCGGGCTAAAGTCTGCGCTGCTCATCATATCCCCCTATTTGGATATTGTTTTTAACATAGTCTGCCTCACTATGCAAGGGTCCTGCGCCGTAAACTTGCGGGCGAGGGCAGGATAATTCATACTATGAGCGATGGCTACGTATAAGGTCATTCAGGACATTGAGGCGGAGGATAAAATCCTTGGGCCGCTTACGCTTCGGCAGTTTATTTATGCCGGGGCTTCGGCTGTTTGTCTGTATCTGACGTACTTTGTTATGACGCACCACGCCGGTTTTTTGGCGGTGGCGTTTTTGCCAACCGCCGCGATTGGGGCGTTCTTTGCGTTTCCCTGGGGCAGGGACCAACCGACCGAGATCTGGGCATTGGCTAAAATCCGTTTTTTGCTCAAGCCGCGGCGACGCATCTGGGATCAGAGTGGCGTTAAGGAACTCGTAACTGTTACGGCCCCGAAAAAAGAAGTAGTCGACTACACCAACGGGCTTTCCGAGACGGAGGTGCGCAGTCGCTTGCGGGCGCTGGCCGATACGATCGACAGTCGCGGTTGGGTAGTAAAAGACGCGAACGTCAATATGTATACGCAGCCAGGACTAGTGATGAACGAGCCGACATCCGACCGTTTACTGGGGCCGATTTCGCTGCCGCAACAGGTTGATCCTGCGGACATTCGCGCCGACGACGATATGCTCGACGAAAAAAATAATCCGGCAGCCAAGCAGCTCGACAGCATGATTAACGCCTCGGCGCAGGCGCATCGGCAAAAAATTGTCGATTCGCTGAGCAAACCGGCGCAGGCGCCCCCAATGATGGCGCCACCCACTGGAGCTGGCGTGCCTTCTGCATCGTCGGCAAAAAGATCAAAATCGCCAGCGACTCCTCCCAACAACTACTGGTTCCTAAATCAGCCGGCGCAGGCCACCACTATCCCCAGCAGCCAAGTGACCTTTAACACGCAGGTGGTGACGCCTGGTATGTCCGAAAATGACATGCCTATGAGCACGGCCGAGGTAGTAGCGCGGGACGAAGCCGAGCTTGTGCACGAATTAGACGCCCGCAAGCAGCAACTTCCGACGACCGCCTACTACGGCCACCTGCACACAGTCCAGCCGCTCTCGCCAGCGCACCAAGTGGCATTGCCGCAGCAGCAAGCTAACAGCCAACAGCTTGCTGCCGACCAGCAACAACTGGCGGCGCCATCTCCGGTTATCCCCAAGGCTCCGCCCGTCGTGCAACCACAGCCGCAACCAATAGCGCCTGCGCCTGCTATGGGAGGTTTGCCGCTCATGCCGATGACACCAGTTCAGCCCTGGCAACCGCCAGCCGAACCGGCTCAGCCGCAGGTGACACCCGCCCAACAGGCTGCTATACTACAGTTAGCTAACAACAACGACCTCAATGTGGCCACCATTGCACGCGAAGCCGAACGTACTGCGGAGCCAGATGAAGTGGTTATTAAGCTACATTAACGGGCAGCGTCCAGGACAGAAATGGAAACAAACGGCTCATGAATCCTGATTCGTACAATCAACCGGCTCCGGGCACACAGGCGCCACCTGGCGTGCCGTTCGTGCCACAGCAGGTCATGCCCAATCCAAATGTCGCGATGCAACAAGGGATGCAATCGGCCCAACCTGTGCCCGCGGCGCCGATCTATCAACCACAGCCGCACCGCATGGCACCCACAGACATGTCGCGTCCGGCGTTCGATGGCACTATACCCCAAGCCGAAGCTCCAGCCGCCATGCCTGGCCTTTCGCCAGCAGCGCAGGGCATGGTCTCGCCGCAAGCCCAAGCTGCCAAGCCACCGGTGCACACCAATCCAAACAGCACACAAAACGCCTTGCAAATTGCCGAAATCCGCGACGGCATCGTCATTATGAACGATGGCTCGTTCCGCTCGGTCGTGATGGTAAAAAGCGTAAACTTCGATCTGATGAGTCCGCAAGAGCAAGAAGCCGTCGAATATTCCTACCAAGGTTTTTTGAACTCGCTCTATTTTCCGATCCAGATCTTTATCCGCTCGCAAAAGGTAGACTTGCAGTCATACATCGAAAAACTGGATAAAATTCGCACCGAGCACGACAACATGCTGCTGTCGATGCTCATGGAAGATTACATCGATTACATCGATCAGCTCTCCCAGCAGACCAACATTATGGACAAAAAGTTTTACGTGGTCATTCCGTACTTTCCGCACGTGGATGTGCAAAAGGCGATTACGCAGAGTAAGAACTTCGTAACCGGGCTGATGGCGCTGTTCAACACCAAAGAACAGCATGTCGTTATCAATGAGGCCGATCTAACGGCGGCAAAAACCGAACTACGCAACCGCGTGCAAGCGGTGTTGCAAGGACTGTTGCAAGCCGGTGTGCAGGGATTGCCGCTCGACACCCAGGAGCTTATCGAGCTCTACTACGACACCTACAACCCGGACACTGCCACGCGCCAGCAGCTTAAAAACTTCAACGCGCTGACCGCCGACGTTATAACAAAAGGGCAGGGTGTTGCCACGCAGGCGCATCTGCAGCGGGAGCTTGGAAAATAATATGGCGCGTAAACCAAAGCTCGATCCGGTGGCAATCGCCCAAGCGCAGCAACTGCGCGAACAGCAAGAGGTCGCGGCCGCATTCCAAAAGGGTATTACAGCGCTGCGCGACTTTATCGCGCCGAGCTCGATCGAATTTAACAGCGGTGATTTCCGCATCGGCACACGATTGGCACGCACCTTCTACGTGTACGGATATCCACGCCAGTTGTACACCGGCTGGCTCAGCGCTATGGTCAACCTCGACGAAATCATCGACATCTCGCTGTTTATTTATCCGGTCGAGAGTCAGGTAGTGCTGGAAAACTTGCGCAAAAAGGTAACACAGCTCGAGGCTGGCATCCAGATCGACGCCGAAAAGGGTCGCGTCCGCGATCCAGCCAAGCAGGCGAGCATTCTCGACGCCGAAGAAATGCGTGACAAACTCCAGGTTGGCGAAGAACGCTTCTTTCGCTTTGGGTTTTATTTCACGATTTACGCGTCGAGCAAAGAAGAGCTCGAGTTCGTCAGCCACAAAGTAGAGTCGCTGCTTGGACAACAACTAGTGTACTCCAAAGCCGCCACCTCGCAGCAAGAGCAAGGACTCAACAGCACTGTGCCGGAGTTTACTGACCAACTGCAGATCCGCCGCAACATGAGCACCGGCGCCATCAGCACCAGCTTTCCGTTCACTAGCGCCGACCTCAGTCAGGACAACGGCATTTTGTACGGCATTAATATGCACAACTCGGGGCTGGTTATATTTGACCGCTTTACGCTGGAGAATGGCAACTCCGTAGTGTTTGCCAAGTCCGGTGCCGGTAAGTCGTTTACCGTCAAACTTGAGGCGCTGCGCAGTATGATGATGGGCACCGAGATTTTCATTATCGACCCAGAGAACGAATACGAACGAATGTGCGACGCCGTGGGTGGTGCGTACGTTCGCTTGAGTCTCAACTCGGCCACGCGGATTAATCCGTTCGACTTACCGCGCGTCGTTGACACCGAAGAAGCCGACAACGCGCTGCGCTCCAACCTCATCACGCTGCATGGACTGCTTCGTCTGATGATGGGCGGCGCGGCTGCCCAGATGCTCGGTGGAGCTGCAGCATTGACTGCGGCGCTGACGCCGGTAGAAGAGTCCGACCTCGACGCTGCGTTAATCGAAACCTACGCTAAGGCCGGCATCACCAACGATCCGCTCACCCACCAAGGCTTGCCGCCGACGATTTCTGACCTGTACGACACACTCTTGCACATGGGCGGCACCGGACCGCAACTGGCGCAACGCTTGCGTAAATACACCACAGGCACGTTCGCCGGGATTTTCTCGCAGCAGAGCAATGTGGACATCAACAATCCAATGGTTGTATTTAACATTCGCGACCTCGAGGACGAGCTTCGGCCAGTCGCCATGTACATCGTGCTGAACTACATTTGGAACAAGACCAAAACCGACCGCCGGCGCCGCATTTTGGTAGTAGACGAGGCTTGGCAACTCATGAAATACGAAGACTCTGCCAACTTCCTGTTCAGTCTTGCCAAGCGCGCTCGCAAGTACAACTTGGGCATTACTACCATCACCCAGGACGTCGAAGACTTTATGGGCTCACGCATGGGTCGCGCCGTGGTGGCCAACGCCAGCATGCAGTTTTTGCTGAAGCAATCGCCGTCGGCGGTGGATGTATTGGCCGACGTCTTTAAGCTGACCAGCGAGGAGCGCAAGCGTCTCAGCCAGTTCCCAGTGGGGCAAGGCTTGTTCTTTGCCGGGCAAAACCACGTGCATATTCAGGTGGTCGCCAGCCCAACAGAGACAGCCCTCATCACCACCAATCCGCAGCAAGTCCAACAAATGCAACAGGGTGGCGAAATGAGTCAACCACAAGGTACAATAGATCTCAAGAACCAGCTATATCCAGGGGTATAACATAACAAAACGCCATGGCTACGACACTCCCAGATGACGATCAAGCTGAACGATCACATGCGCCTGAACATTTAGCCGAGCGTGAACAAGGGCAGACAAATCCGGCGAACATCCAAGGCCATTATAACAGCGAGTTCAACAGGCTCGGCCGGGGCGGGCAGAATCAAGGCGACAAAGAAAGTCGTGTCGCGCAAGTGGCAGATAAAGCCGAAAAGATAAAAAACGCCGCCGACAAAGCCTCGGCCGCGCTGGGCGCCGAAGGCAAAGCCGCCTCTAAAGTAGCCGATACTGTAACCAAGGCCCTGCAGTTTGGCGGCTCGCACAAAAAAAGTGTCGTCAGTAGCATTATTAGCATTATCATAACCGCTGGACTCCTTATTGGCGGCTTCTCGTTTGTGCACAGCGAACTTATTAGTGTCGAAAAAGCAGTCAATAAAATCGCCGACCGCATCCGGCGGGACGAAATTCAGCACAAAGAGGAATCTCTCGTCAACAAGCTGAGCAGGGAATTTAGGAGCAAGGCGCAGGCCAAAGCCGAGGCTGCCGCTCACCCTGATGAACCGCTCACCCAGCAGGTTGACGGCTTTGACATGACCAAGCTCGCCCGCGCCATGGAGGTTGACGGCAACACGATTCACTTCGATGCCCAGGGCAACGTCACAAAAATCACCGACCCAGGCGGCAAAGACATAACCAACAAAGTAACCGTCGACGACATGCCCGACGGCATGAAGCAACTCGTCAACGCCGAGGCTCGCGTTAACTACGTGCCGACTATTGCCGACCACGCCGACGCGTCGTTCCGCGGTTTGGGCGATCCGGCCAATCCGAAGAAACAGTCGTTCAACGAGGACCAACTCAAGAAAGCCGTAGTCGAACAGATCAAAAATGGCATCAGCGGCTCATCGACCATCGACACGACCAGTGCGATAAACGAGCAAGATCCTGGCGGCAACCCGAATAGTCCGCAGCAACAAAATTTTCAGGCTGCAAAACAGCAGACGGGGGCGTTGGGCGAAGCGCTAGACGCGGCTAACAAAGCGTTTGCTCAAACCAACAGCGCTATCGCCGCCGAAAACGCCGGGCGAACGGCATTCATGAGCGGGGCGTTGGGCCGATCGCTCACTGTACTTGGCGCTATTACCACTGCTTGCAGCCTTGAGCAAGTTACACAACAAGCGGCAGATGCGCGGGTGCCGCAAATCATGACGCTGCTGATGCGCCACGCCTCGTTCTTTTTGGCAATGTCATCGCAGGTCCAGAACGGCCAGCAGTCGGCAGGCACGCTCTCCTCGTACATGAAATTGCTGAATGGTAATAGCGCCGCGCCGCCCAACACCGACGGCACACCGTCCGAAGCGTCGATGCCGTTCACGCGCTCGGCCGCTTGGCAGGCCGTAACCAACCCCGTAGGCGTGGCGGTGGTGCGAGCACAGGGCGGGAAACTCTTGTATGATCTCAGCGACGCGTCGCTGCCTCTGGCCAACGGCGCGACAAAAATAATTGATAAGATCCAGCAAGCCATGAATTTGACCGGCTCCGCATTTTCTTGCAAGGCGCTCACCAGTCCGACGGGTGTCTTCATTCAGCTTGGCGCTGGAGTTGGACAGATCATCGCGGACATCGGCACACTTGGCGCAGCGCAGGCAGCTACTATCGCCGCCAACGTAGCCTTCCAGTTCTTCCTGTCCAAAGAAGTTGTGCCCGAAATTATCCGATACTTTACGGTTACCCAACTGCTTGGCACGGAAAATAGCGTCCAGCAACTGAACGCCGATGCGCTCGGCCTTCACCTTAATTCTGGCGAGGCGGGCCGGGCGCTCGGCAATGTGCCGCTCACCAAAACGCAAGTAGCCATGCTCACAAACCAGGCGATAAATACCGAGATAGCCCAGAACGCTCGTCTGCCGCTCAAAGAACGCCTGTTTGATACAAGCAATCCTGATTCGCTCGCCGCCACCATTATGCTGCATATGCCGACGGGCGTTACCAGCGCGCTGAGCAACCTCCCACGCGCACTCACCGGATTGCCAAGCGCCATATTCCACTCTGTAGCCAGCATCTTCACACCGCGTTCGGTGTTCGCGGCAACCACAGCCGCAACCGGCGATCCGTATTCGTGGGGCACCAGCACGTACGGCAACGTCAGCGCCGATAGGTACGACATAACAGGGAACGAACACTACCTCTACAGCAATATCACCGTGAACGGCCAGACATTCAAACGCATTGACGCGCTTGGAAATCCCTATAATTACACCGACTCAGGCAGCGGCGATACAAATACCGACGACCTCATGCACTGCTTCGTCGATAGCTACGCCATGATGGCCGACAACAGCTCTGGCAACCCGAATCAGCACTTCTGCGGCACGCTGGGCACGTTCACCGGCAAAGATCCGGTTGTCCCCAACGACGACACTGCCGCGCATATTTACTGCGCCTTTGCCGGCAATGACACTAACGCCTGTGCCAACAGTATTCGCGGACAAATGAGCGACGAAGTAGGGCATTATCAGCAGTATCTACTCGATAAAGGCGGAATTAACGGACTAAAGGCGTGGGTCGACACATATGCAACGAAGTAAACGGATAGCACTCCTGGCAGTAACCATAAGTTTCTTGATGATTGTGCACATTCCGCTGGTGTCGGCGCTGACTGCGCAAGACAAAAACAGCATTCTGAACGACGCGCCGTATTACTGGCCACAGCAGCAAACCTGTACCGCTGGCTCGAGCGGAGGTGGAGGTGGCGGCAGCGGAACACCGGTGAACGGCATCTGGAACAGCGGCCTGCAACCACCGTATATCCTAGAGCAGTTTGTGATCGAAGTGCTCAAGGACATCGCATCTAAAAAACATGTGCCTACAACCGACGCCGTTACCGAAAATCACGTCGTCGCGCTGGTGACGTTCGCCTACGGCGAAGGCGGCGGCATCACCAACCAAGACTGGTGGAACCCCTGGAACACGGGCATCAACGCGCCAGATCTGATTGTCGGCGGCCACAGTACGAGCGGCGTGCAGGCTTTCAAGTCTTTTGATGCCGGTGTTGAGGCAGCCGCGCGAGTGATGAGCGGCGGCCACCCGCAGACACGACTTGGCAAGGTCTTGACCGATCCGAACTCCACGGTCGCTGATTTCTTCCGGGTACTTACCTGGTATAACGACGTGGCCAAGCTCGGCAAATACTACACACCGGGCGACCTCGAGTGGGCAACGCTTTCGATGCCGCCGCCCGACGGCGAAGGACCAGACAAGTACTACAACAGCTACATGAACGACTTCTACCCATCCACCGTCAACAACTGGAACCAAAAAGCCGGGCTGGTGATGCGCGGCAGCAGTAGCGACCCGACTGGCAAAACGGATCCTTCGAAACTGATGTTCCATCCGAAGGGAACGACGTCGGGTACTTTGCCGACCGGCGGACTCAGCACCATAACCGACTGCAATGGCTCACCGGCACCAACGGGCAGTATCGCGGGCTACCTGAACCCGCTGCGCGATATCAAACATAGCTGTGGTGGGCGCGGTGGTTGCCCAGGAGCCACCCGCAACCGCATCGACCAAGGTGTGGACTACTGGGGCTTTGGACCGCTCTATGCCATTGGCGACGGCGTCATCACACTGGTGAGCACCAACACAGGCTGGCCGGACGGCAACTGGGTGTCGTATCGCCTGACCGCTGGCAAGGCCGCTGGCAAGTACGTGTACGTTGCCGAGGACTGTGTACCGGCACCGGGCATACAAAAAGGCACGGTCGTGCACAACAACACGGTCATCTGTAACATGACGAACAGCAGCCCGGGCAACGAAATGGGTTGGGCTATTCCAAAAGACAACATCGACAACGCGCTTGCCTCATCGTTCTACATCGAAGGTCACCCTACGTCGTACGGAGTTAACTTCTCACAGTTCATGCAAGCGATCGGTGGTCCTCCGGGCGACATCAGCAAATCAACCGGCGGACTGCTAGGAACATTGCCAGCCGACTGGCCGCGGTGGCCGTAAACCGAAAGGAGGGGAACTATGGATCCAGATATCGTAGCAAGCTACCGGGAACCGTCTACAAACACGGATAGGCGCAAAAAATTACTGCTCATCGCCATCGTTGTGGTGGCGGGGGTTGTTGCGGCGTTTTTAGTGCCGTACCTAACATCGCACACTGGGCAGCTCATCATCACCACGAACAACAGTAGTCAAAACACGATTTCTATAGAGCCGTCGGTGGCCGACGGTGGCCAAGAGGGCGCGACACTGCAACAACTAGAAAGCGGGAAGGCAGCCAGCTTGCATGCGGGCACGTACTTGGTGACCGTAGAAGGCCCGGTTAATAGCGTGGCGCGAACGGTGGAGGTAAAAGCCCACCGAACCAGCCGCTACACCATGGACCTTTCCAGCGGCATTACGTCGGCCGAACTGGTCGGCAACGTGAACGCCATTAGCTTCAATGTAAGTCCGTCGGCGCTCTACTACCTCGACAAATCAACAAACCTCTTGTACCAAATCGACGCCAACAATCAGGTCAGTCAGCTCAGCGCTGTCTCGTTTAACTCCATACACTGGGCCGATCAAACATACGGCATTGGTCGAGACGCCAATAATGCGCTGTACGTCATCGACAACGGATCGGTAAGCAAAATCCAAAACGTTCCGGCCAGCTTCGACGACAAAGCCGACGTCTCGGTAGCTCCCGACCACACCATCTATCTAGCCATTGGCGCGGCTATTTACAGCGGCACGCCCAGCAGCGGATTCAGTAACATCTACACCTCGCCAAACCAGCCGGTGTCGGTGTTCGCAGCCTCACAGCACCAGGTCGCCGTGGCATACACCGCCGGCGACGCGTCACGGAAACAGCCAGTCTTTACTGTCCTCACAGATGGCAAAAAAACGGCCGAGAGCGCTATCGATGGCTATGAATTCGCCTGGTCACCAGACGGCAAGCACATAGCCGTTACGGCTGATACGAATAGCCAGATCTTTGATACTTCTTTGCAGCGAGTTGCCACCATCCCGCGTAGTAACGTCAATAACCTGACGTGGTTTGGCAACAGCAAGCTTCTGTACAGTGTCCAAGATAAGCTGTTTGAGTACGCGCTCTCCAGCAGCAACATCTCGCGGTCAGTCGCCGCCACTCAGACAAATCACGACATCAGCAACATCGTGGTCGGGCCAGGGCAGACCTACATTTACCTGGCTGCGCAAAACCTTCCGCTCAACAACGACACGTTCTCGCTATCGCGCTATGGGGTGAATACGCAAAAAGTAACAGATTATCTCGATCAAATTCAAGCCGGCTTACCTGCGGCCGAGGGAGGTTGTAGCTACGGCATTGTCAACTTCTTGGGCAAGCCGGTATTCCAGTATTCCTCAAGCCCTGGCAACGATTGTCTCTCTGCCGCTCAAGCGTTTGTGCAGCAATACAATCTGGACACCGGCAAGTTTACGTTCCAGCAAATCGATTCACCGCTGAGCGGCCTGTCGTCCGTGCAATCTGGCACCGCGCCTGAAGGGCAAAACTAAACGCTTTTAGGCGTACGTCCGCGGCTATCGCTTTTGTGCACGCGAATCGTGCTGCTATGGCTAAAGTATTCCGCGACGTCAGCGTCGGTGGTGGTAATAAACGTCTGATATTCGGCCACAAACCGGGTGAGCGCCTGGCGGCGTTTGCTGTCGAGCTCGCTGAACACGTCATCCAAAAGTAGGATCGGCTTGACGGCCCGAATCTCTTCCAAGAGATACAGCTCCAGCATTTTAAGCGCCAACACGAGCGTGCGCGTTTCGCCGCGCGAGGCAGATTCTTCGGCGGGGTGGCCATCGATTGACACGCCGAGGTCGTCGCGGTGCGGGCCATAGGCGGTAAATCCACGAAAAATGTCATGCTCAAGACTGGACTCCAGCTTGCGCAGCAACGCGGTTTCGTACTGCTGCACAGGGAACTGGCTGCGATAGGTAAGTTCAATACGGTGGCCGCGGTGGCCGCTCAACTCGCCGTAAAGCGCGCTCATACGCGCATCAAAGCGCGCCACCAAAGCGTGACGTTCCGTAGCAATTCGACCGCCGAGCTCGCTAAGCCGCAGATTCCACACAAACAATTGCTCGCCAAACCCAGGTGGCTGTTTTTTGAGCAGCGCGTTGCGTTGCGCCAAGACACGCCGGTAGTGTCGCCGAGTGCTTGCATACGTCGGCACGGTCTGCTCGATCAGATCATCCAAAAACGACCGCCGCAGCTCCGGCGAACCACTGAGTAATAACAGATGATTCGGCTCGAACAAGGTCACAGGCAGCGTACGATTTTGAAGCAATCGGGCCAACGCATGGCCGTCGATTTCAAAGCTTTTGGCGTACTTATAGTCGTCTAGGCGCTGTATTTTGACCACGCGGGCGCCTTGCAGCGTTTTAGCGTCTACGCGCGCCCAAGCCGCGTCAAATTGAACCAGCTCGGCGTCGCCGGCACGATACGAACTGCCGCGGGCAATAAGCAGCACTGCCTCGAGCAAGTTTGTTTTGCCGCTCGCGTTCGGGCCGATAATAATATTTACGCCGTTATCTACGGTAAACAAGACGTCGTCATACGATCGAAAATGCTGCAAACGCAGTTCGGTAATCATGCCTCTATTTTAACTTTTCAGCGGCATGATGATGTGGACATAATCGCTGCTGGCCGGGTCTTTCAGCACTGACGCCTCCAGTTTGCCATTAAAACAAAAACTAACTTCGTCGCCGGCAAGCGCATGCAGCGCGTCGAGCAAATAGCGAGAATTGAGCGTAATACTGCCTGTGCCGACCACCTTGGCGTCGGCGTTTGCCGTGTTCTCACCCAACTGAGAGGCAACGGAACGGATACTCAGCTCCTGTGTGCCTTCATCAACATTAAGCGTAATGCTGCCGGCACTTTCGCGAGCAAACAGGCTGGATATTTTAGTAGCATTCAAGAGATCAGCGCGCTTCAGCGTGGCAGTCACGGCAAATTTTTCAGGGATAAGCTTGCGGTAATCTGGATATTTACCCTCGATAAGCCGCGCCACCAGCTCAACATCGCCAACCTGGAACAACACTTGCTGGTCGTCGCTCGTGACCTGCACATCGCCTTCGGCGTCACCCAAAATGCGCAACAAATCCTGCATAGCCGACACCGGCACAAGCAGGTTAATGTCTTCTTTTGTGACGATGAGCTCTTTCTCGGCCAAACGATAGCTGTCGGTCGCCGCCATGTACAGTTTTCCATCCTGTGTATGCATGTAGATACCAGTCAGCACCGGCCGCGCTTCATCGGTGCTCGCTGCAATAACCACTTGCTGGAGGCTCTTTTTAAGTGCGGCCGATGGAACCGTCCATTTCTTACCCTCGGTTATCGCCGGCATAACCGGAAACTCTTCGGCGGAAACGCCATTAATAACCGACTGATATTGCTCGGTTGCAATATTGAGCTTGTAGTCATCCAAGCTAAGATCGATAACGCTCGACGGCAAACTACTGATAAAATCCTGCATCAGCCGGGCAGGGGCGGTGATAGCACCGTCTTCGGCAACTTTGGCGCCGATGTAGTGGGTGATCGCGATATCAAGATTGGTCGCTGCAACGCTCAATCGATTATTAACCGTTTTCATAAGCACGTTGGCGAGGACGGGCAGGGTACCGCGAGCGTTTGCTACACGAGCGACTGTGCCGAGTGCTTTGTTTAGGTTTTCCTGGGTGACTTGTAGCTTCATGTACGCGGACTCCTTTTAGAAACTAAATAACTATATATGAATGTAGTAGTCGTTGTTATAGGTGGTGTGGATACTGGGGATAAAGACGTTAGGAACAGTGGTAAATGTTGATCTGCAGTGCGTGGAAAACCAGTGGATGCTGTATGGACGCCTGGTGGGGAAATATGGCCATTTGTGCGCACAACCAACGCACCGTATGGGCTACCTGCGCACAAATTGTGTGCAACTTTTGGAGTTGCTCGCACTATTTTCACACCTTGTGCACAGTTTTTACGCATACAATTTGTCCTTGATTGCCGAGATTGCCGAGCGGATATCGGCGTCGGAGTGCGACTCTTTTTCGATCTTTTCGATGGAATGAATGGCAGTGGTGTGATCTTTCCGACCGAGTTCGCGCGCAATTTTAGGGAAGCTGAGGTGCAACTCGCTGCGCAGTATATACATGGCTACCTGGCGCGGCACCACAATGTCTTTGTCGCGCTTTGGTCCTAGAATATCCTCGATTGGAATTTGAAAATGCCGGGCTGTGCGCTCAATGATTTGTCGGGCGCTAATGTGTTTTGGTCGCGTCCCTTGCGAGCCGAGCAAACTGCTGGCAATACCAACACTCGGCTCCAGTCCGCGCATTTCACAAAAGGCAAGAACCTGATTCAGTGCGCCCTCTAGTTCGCGAATGTTGGTCTGTACGTTCGTTGCTAAGTATTCGGTTACTTCGCTGTCGATGGGGATACCTTGGTTCTGCGCTTTGGTCTGCAAAATGGCGCATCGTGTTTCAAAATCAGGGGTCTGCATGTCGATGCTCATGCCCCAGACAAACCGGCTGCGCAGCCGTTCCTCGAGTGTGGGGATGTCGCGCGGTGGCTTGTCGCTGCTAATGATAATCTGCTTGCTGGCTTGGTGCAGGGCATTGAAGGTGTGGAAGAATTCCTCCTGCACCTTTTCTTTGCCGGCAATGAATTGGACGTCGTCCACAATGAGCACATCCGCACCACGGTAAAAGTCGGCGAAATCAGTGTTCTTTTTAAACCGCAGCGCATCGACAAACTCTTGCAAAAATTGCTCGCTGCTGACATACACCACGCGCGCCTTCGGGTTGCCGGCCAACACCGCATTGCCGACCGCTTGGATGAGATGCGTCTTGCCGATGCCTACACCACCGTACAAAAAGAGTGGATTATATTTGCTGCCCGGCTGGACTGCGACGGCTTGGCAAGCAGCATAGGCGAGTTCGTTGCCGCTGCCGACGATGAAATTATCGAAGGTGTATTTGTCGTTCAGTCCTTGCCGATAGGTATGAGTCAGGCCAGTCGACTGTGGTTTGGCTGGCGCTAGACTTCCCAGCGCACCCGATTCGGTGCCGCGCAGTACGACCGGATCTTCTTCGCGTTGACTCGGCGTCAGTGAGGAATGAATTTTGTATTCCACGCGCCCGGCGTCTGCACCGTTTTTGCGCAGCGTGTTCACGATCAGCTCGTTATATTTACGCTCCAGTTGTTGCTTGATGAAGACATTCGGCACGCCGATCACAATGCGCTCGTCGTCTTGCTTTAGAAGACACGTGTTCTTAAACCATGTTACGAAATTACCACGAGAGACCGTTAGTTCAATTTCGCCTAATACCGCCTGCCATAAACCCGAGTTCATACCCTCTCTCAACCTTATACACACGACTATACGCTATATCCGGTGACTTTTCCACATAGGTAGTATGAAAAATGAGGAAGTATGCAAGCGGGCGACAATAGCCGTAAAGTTATACACAGGTATAACCACTCTCTGTAAAATCTGTGGAAACTACTTGGCTAAGTGTGGAAAACTTGATAGTATTGGTGGGGTAAATAATGCAATTTTTACATACATTGCACATAAAGTAAGCAAGGTAAGCCTACCGCCCTGAGACGGGTTGTCCAAGGAAGCGGCTTCCTGTAAAGTGAGAGCATATGCCAAAACGAACCTACCAACCAAAAAAGCGCCAGCGTTCCCGTGAGCACGGCTTCATGAAGCGCATGGCTACCCGCGCAGGTCGCATTGTGTTGCGCCGCCGTCGGCAAAAAGGCCGCAAACAATTGTCTCAGTAATAGCGCATCCGGTTTTTGCGCCCGTTTTGTGAAAGGCTGTTGGTCGGGATGATCCACTCCAAACACCGGTTTCATGGACGAAGTTCACTGCGCTTTGTATATCAAAGGGGTAACGTGGTGCGCGGCGAGGCGCCTATTGCGCTGCGCTATGCCAGCAACCCTCGATTACATACATGGCGAGCTGCTGTTGTGGTAAGCCGCAAGGTGAGTAAGGCGGCTGTGGTGCGCAATCGCATTCGTCGCCGTATTTTTGAGATTGTGCGTGCACACGGCGCCGCCATTGGCCATGAATACGACCTTGTATTCAGCGTCTACGACGCGACCGTGGCCACTATGAACTACAACACCTTGCAAACGGCGATTCTGGCACAGCTCCACAAGGCTGGTGTATTGACTACCAAGCGCGGCCGGGCAGTTCATGGTATAGTACACAAAGAGGAGACGAACGCATAATGTTTACGACGCTGATTGTCCAGCCCATTTTTAACCTGCTGGTCCTCATTTATGCGCTGTTGCCTGGGCATAACTTCGGGCTGAGCATCATTTTGTTCACCATTGTGGTGCGCTTTTTAATGTACCCACTCGTAAAGAAGCAGTTGCATCAAGTAAAAGTGATGCGCAAAATTCAACCCGAGCTTAAGCGCATCAAAGCCGCCGCCAAAGGTAATCGTCAGCAAGAATCGGTCATGATGATGGAGCTGTATAAAGAGCGAGGCATCAACCCGTTCGGCTCAATCGGCATTATGCTGTTGCAGATTCCGATCTTGATCGGTTTGTATAGCGGGCTGCGCCGCGTGTTGGACGATCCGCACCAGATTGTCAGCTTTGCCTATCCGGGTTTGCAACACTTGCCATGGATGAAGGATTTAGCGGCGAACATTCATCGGTTTGATTCCACACTGTTTCATGTGGTTGACCTGACGCGTAGCGCTCTCGGGCCAAAAGGACTCTACTGGCCAGCCATGATTATTGTGCTGGGTAGTGCGGTGGTGCAGTTTTATCAGAGTAAGCAGCTTACGCCAACCACAAAAGATTCGCGCAAGCTGCGCGACATTTTAAAGGACGCCAGCAGCGGCAAACAGGCCGACCAGACAGAGGTAAACGCTGCGGTTGGCCGCAGCACGCGGTTTTTGCTGCCAGTGATGGTGTTTTTGTTTACGGTGAATTTGCCCTCTGCTCTTGGCCTGTATTGGTTGGTCGGCGGACTAGTGGCGCTGGGCCAGCAGTGGTGGTTGCTGCGCGAAGATACTGATGAAATGGAGTCGGAAGCTACTGCTCCCTCCCAAGGCAAAGCAGCAGTCATCGAAGGTGAGATCGTGCCGACGTCGAGCCCCAAGGCCGTGAAGCCAGCAAAGCCGGTCCATAAGAAACCGAAAAAGACCAGTAATCGGAGGAAGAAATAATGGAAGAGGCGATTCGCTACGCAAAGAAATACCTCGAAGATTTGCTGTCCTTTTTTGGGCTGAATACAGATGTACACGCGACATCCGAGGATGACGTCATCGAGCTGGATGTGCCATCAACGCACTTAAATGGTTTTTTGATCGGCCAAAAGGGCGAGAGTATGCGGGCCATGCAGTTTTTGACGAGCAATGCACTCAAGAATCAGGGCTACGAGTACACTCGCGTGAACATCGACGTTGCCGACTACAAAAAGCAGCGTGCACAGCGCCTGGCCGACCACGCGAGCGCCTGGATGAAGCAAGTAAAGGAGACTGGCCAATCCATGGAGCTCAAACCCATGAGCGCCGCCGACCGTCGCACCGTGCATAAACTGGCGCAGGAATGGGGTCTCATCAGCGAATCGGCCGGCGAAGGCCGCGATCGTCACATCGTGCTCAAGCTCGATAGCCTCAACACCAGTCAAAACGCCGTCGAGGCTAACAACGAATAAACCCTTACGGATCCATGCGTGGCGTTGGCACGTCGCTCGTGGTGTCGAGTATGTCTTTGTAGACGGCGAGAGTTTCCTCGGCAAAGGTGCGCCAGGAGTATTTTTTGACTTGCTGTTTGCCTTTGGCGATCAGCTCGGTGCGCAAAGTTGGATTATCTAAGACCTCGGCGATTTTCTGGGCGATATCTTTCGGGTTGCGCGCATCGAAGTAGTGCGCGGCGTCGCCGTAGACCTCTGGCATGACGCTGGCATTACTGCACACGACCGGCGCGCCGCTCGTCATTGCCTCCAGCGGTGGCAAGCCAAAACCCTCGCTTAAAGAGGTGAAGACGTAAGCCTGGGTATGCTCAAATAGCCACTTAACCTGAGAATCCGCCAAAAATCCAGTGAACAGAATGTTTTGGTACGACGGCCGGGTTTTGGCCCACGCCTGCAGTTCCTCGTAATGTTTTTCGGCTTTGCCGACTAACACAAGCGTGAGCTTCGGCCGCTCGACGTGTAAGATATCGAATGCCTCGATCATGGCGCGCAGGTTTTTGTGTGGAAACGCAGTGCCGACATACATTATGAAGTCGCCCGACACGGCTTTCACTGATTTGGCCTTGCCGCCAAATGCCGCCTCCGCTGCCTCAAGGGTTACTACCAGCTTGCGTTTGGTAAAGGGCTGGAACTCGGCCAGCTCTTTTGCCGTGGTGCGCGTGGGTACGATGATGCGCGTGGACTTTTTGTGTGCCCACCACATCAAGAAGTGGTAGAGACGCATCTTGAGCCAAAAGATCAGCGTTGGCGTGCTGCCCCGTCTCACAAAGTGAAACATGGTAAGGTCGTGCGTCATGGTGACGATTTTACCGAAGTAGAGCAGGGGTTGCTGCGTCATCCCGAAGTGTACGAGATCGGGATGAAGCCGATAGAGCATCCAGGCAAAACGCAGCTCGTCCAAAGGGTTCAACGAAAATTGAGGGAAAGGGCAGGGGAGCGCCCGGAAGTTCCCTGCTCGCGGCTCCCACGGATCATCGGGAGAGAGCAGGATGGTGTAGTGGTTGTAAGAGTCGATATCTTGCAAGTGTTCGATGAGTCGATCCAGCGGCCGGCCGCTGCTGGCGCGGCGGATACGCGCGTCGATAACAATGTGATGCTTCATGCTTGCTATAATTATACCTAACATGCACATGGCCCGGAAAATCCCGTATTGGAGCGTGATCGCGCTTCTTATATATATGCCGCTGCATATTTTTGCGAGCCAGTCGCTTAGCCTGTTAACCGGTGGGCTGGAAGTATGGAAAGTGGCTAAGGATGTACTCTTGGTGATAGCGGTAGTGTTCACAATTTGTTTAGTCTGGAAACAGGGGAAGTCGGCAAAATGGTTTTGGTGGCTCGTAGGGCTGACGAGTGCATATGCAGTACTCCATCTGTTGGTATGGGCGGCGCACCCCCATCTCTACCAGACGAGTGCCCTGCTCGGCACCACCTATAATGTGCGGGTGCCGTGTTACGCCATTTTGGGTGCAGGCGCTGCGCTATTGAATCCGGGTAAGTTCACTTTTCGTTCGATTATGACAGTCGTGCTGGGCATAAGTACTGTGGTGGCCACGCTGGGTGTCTTGCAGTACTTCTTGCCCGGCGATTTGTTGACGCACGTTGGCTACAGCGTGGCGCGTGGCGCTCGGCCAAACTTTTTTATCGATAACAACCCGGCGTTTCCACGTGTTATGTCTACCCTGCGCGATCCAAACTCGCTCGGCGCTTATTTGTTGCTGCCGCTCGGCGCACTTGCCACGGTGTGGCTACGATGTAAACAATCGATGCGGCGTGCGCTTGTGCTGCTCGTCTGCCTGATGCACTTGGCCGCGCTGTATCTGACTTTTTCGAGGAGCGCTTGGGCTGGCGCGGTGGTGACGCTTGGCCTGGCGGTCTGGTGGCACTATAGTTCGCAATTTGTGCGAGTTTTACGAAAATGGTGGCCGGTAGTCGCACTCGCCATAGTTTTGCTCGCCATTGGCTTATACAGTCAACGTCATGCCGGTATCATCAGCCACACTACCACTGCCCAGGTCGGCCAATACGATTCAAATGAGTTTCATTGGATATACGTAAAGCGCGGCATAGCGGGCATCTGGCATCAACCGTTCGGGCACGGGCCAGGTACGGCCGGTTTGGCGTCTATTCAGAATCCGGCTGGTGGGCTGCTCACCGAAAATTATTATGTGCAGATAGGGTATGAGGTGGGCGTGCTGGGATTGGCATTGTTTGTAGGACTGAATGCGTGGCTGTACATGCGTGTGTGGCGTCGGCACGACGCGTGGACGCCGGTACTGCTCGCTAGCTTCTGGGCATATGTGCTCATGAATATGCTCCTCCACACCTGGAGTAACGAGGCGGTTGCTGCACAGTGGTGGCTACTGGCAGGTGTGGCGCTAGCGTTGCCGGTGGCACGATCTACGAAGCAGCGCGTCGGCCACGGCCGGTGACGCGCCACCACACGGCGCGCATGCGGCGGAGTTTGTAGGCGTTGGGCGGCAGGTCGTGGGTGAAGATACTCCAAATATACGCTGGTGAAACAATGCGCGTTTTTTGGATACGCTGACGCTCCAGCAACTTTTTTGGCAGATGCAGCCAGAATTGTGTGGCGCCCGCGAGCGCGCCACCGCCCCTTCCCTCGGGAAACGACTTTACAAAAAACAGCGTATAGGCAAAGATAAATCGCGGCAGCACGCGCACCAGTAAGCTGGCCGGCATATCTTTTACTAAAATGAACGGCAAGTTGCGCATGTATTGTTTCGTGGTGAACGTGTTTGCGCCTTTGGGCTGTTTGCTGTGTGTGCCCATGCCTTGGCTAGTAGCGCCTTGCTCGTGATACACCACAGCGGCCGGGACGAACCCGACTCGCCAACCGGCAAGCTGCGCGCGGAAACTGAGGTCGATATCCTCGTAATAAGCAAAAAAGTCTTGGTCGAGCAGGCCAATCTCGCGCAACATGCGCACGCGGTACATACTCGCGCCACCGGAGGCGCCAAAAATGTCGGTGTCTTGGTTGTAGCGGTCCGAGGCGGGCTCGTCACGCCCGCGCGGATAGGGAATACCCCAGATGGTGTACAGATCCGCAGTGCTGTCGATGGTTTTGCCGTCTTCGTGCAGGAGCGTGCAGGCAGCGATACCGTAGCGTGGGTGTGACTCTAAAAAGGCGACTAAGTGCTTGAGCCAGTCCTTGTCGGCGCTTGCATCGTTATTAAACGGCGCGGCGTAGTCGGCGCCCTCGGCAAGGGCGACCTCAAAGCCAGGGTTCACTCCCCCGGTAAAGCCGTAGTTTTTTTCGCGGTAGATGGCGCGCACGCGCGAGTCTTTGTTGGCGTAGCGCTCAATAACAGCGCGCGAGCCATCAGCCGAGCCGTTGTCTACGACAATCAGGCTGAAGTTGCTATGGCTTTGCGCCAACACCGATTCGATAGCTCGGCCGAGCCGCTTCGCCCCGTTCCAGTTCGGAATAATAACCACAACATGGTTTTTCATATCTTGCTTCTTATCTTATAATGACTTACTAGAATTATGTTAGTTAAAAAGATATTGAGCAAGCAGAACCGTGCTTTACTGCGAGAACTTGTCGTTACCGACTTTAAGTTGCGCTATCAGGGCTCGGTGATCGGCTATGCCTGGTCGCTGCTACGTCCACTGCTCATGTTCTGCATTTTGTATGTCGTGTTCGTTAAGTTTCTGCGCTTGGGAACAGCGGTGCCGCACTATCCGATCTATTTGCTGCTAGGCATCGTGCTGTGGAGTTTCTTTACGGAGATGACGTCGCAAAGTCTAACCTCGGTGGTGGGGCGTGGTGATCTGATCCGCAAAATACGTATCCCGCGCTGGATCATCGTCATTTCCAGCAGCCTTTCCGCGCTCATTAACCTTGCGCTCAACCTAGTTGTCGTTGTCGTGTTTATGGCGTTTAACGGGGTGGACATATCGGGCAGCGTGGTGTGGCTACCGTTCTTGTTCGTTGAGATTTACCTCTTCGCCCTTGGCATGTCGCTGTTTTTGGCTGCTGCGTTCGTGAAGTACCGCGACATCAGCCCGATCTGGGAGATTATCATCCAGGCGCTGTTTTATCTGACGCCCATTTTGTATCCGCTGACCGTTATTACCAATACGAACTTTCAAAAAATCCTTTTGTTGAATCCGATGGCGCAGGCGATTCAGGATGCGCGCAGCGCAGTCGTCACCTCGCACACCCTCACCATCGCGGAGGTGTACCACACGCCAACCGCCCGGCTCATTACCATAGGCATTACTGTGGTATTTTTAGTCGTGGGCGTGCTGTACTTTAAGCGCGAAGCTAAGTATTTCGCGGAGAATATTTGATGAGCGACCAACCGGCCATCATTGTCGATAAGGTGAGTAAAGCGTTCAGACTGCCGCAAGAGCGGTCGCGTTCCCTAAAAGGTCTGATCGTCAATTTCTACAAACGCAAAAAAGGGTTTGAGACGCAGCGGGCGCTGCGCAACGTGTCGTTCGAGATTAAAAAAGGCCAATTTTTTGCAATTGTCGGCCGCAATGGCAGTGGCAAAAGTACGTTGCTCAAGATGTTGGCCGGCATTTATGCGCCAACCAAAGGGCATATCAGCGTGAACGGCAGGCTGACGCCGTTCATCGAGCTGGGCGTTGGCTTTAATCCAGAGTTAACCGGGCGCGAAAACATTTTTTTGAACGGCGCCCTGCTCGGTTTTAGTCACAAAGAGATGCAGCACATGTATAACGACATTGTGTCGTTCGCCGAGCTGGGAAGATTTATGGAGCAGAAGCTCAAAAACTACTCGTCGGGTATGCAAGTGCGGCTCGCCTTCTCCATTGCTATTCGAGCGCGGTCGGACATTTTGCTTTTGGACGAGGTGTTGGCCGTAGGCGATGCCGCCTTCCAGCAGAAATGCTTTAACTATTTCGAGGAATTGAAGGAGCAAAAAAAGACAGTGGTGTTTGTATCGCATGACATGGACGCGGTGCGACGATTTTGTACGGATGCGGTGTACATAAAAGACGGCCGGCTTATACACAAGGGCAGTCCAGCCGACGTCGCAGATATGTACATCGAAGAAAACATGGAACGCCTGCAGCAGCAGGCCGAAGCGCAAGAGCCGGAAGATAACGCGCCGAAAAAGTATTCGCTTGCCTCCGCCATTTCCTACTCAGAAAAAAATACCGTTGCTGCACGGTTCACCTACAAGACAAAAGAGGACGACGACATGTACCTGGGCATTTCTCTCATTAAAGATGGCATATCAATAGCCGAGCTCAACACCATCAATACAACACCACTTCGCGGCAACGGCCGGGCAACGTACCATCTGGACACGACTAGCCTCAACGGTGGTGCATACCAGATTGGCGCCGGTCTGTTTCGAGTTAAAAATGGCGAGCTGCTGGCAATAAGCGACAGCAAGATGCATTTCATGGTCAAAGGCAGTGATCCTACCAGAGGATCCGCCCTTAGGCTGGCAGATACTTGGAAGTACGAGTAGCTACGCTATGGCCAGGATCGACGTCACAAAAACCTTTTTACCGCCACTCGACGAATACATGCAGTACGTGGAGCAAATATGGGCGAGCGGATGGCTAACCAATCATGGCCCGTTGCTGCAGGAGTTCGAAGAGGCGATAAAGCAATACTTGGGCGTTACGCATTTTCATAGCGTGACAAACGGGACACTGGCGCTGCAACTTGCCCTGCGAGCTCTTGACCTGCCGCATGGCAGCGAGATTATCACCACGCCGTTTTCGTATGTTGCGACGACCTCGGCGATTTTATGGGAACGCTACAAACCTGTATATGTCGACATCGACGCCGAGAACTTCTGTATCGACGCCGACAAAATAGAGGCGGCCATCACCAAGAAGACCAAAGCCATCGTAGCCGTGCACGTCTTTGGTCTGCCATGTAATGTCGAAAAAATCGAAGCGCTCGCCAAGAAACACAAGCTGCATGTCATTTACGACGGCGCCCACGCATTTGGCGTTTCTTACAAAGGCACGTCGCTGCTTAATTACGGCGACCTGTCGATCTGCAGCTTTCATGCCACAAAACTGTTTCATACTATCGAGGGCGGTGGCGTGATCGCAAAAAACAAGCGGCTGGCCAATCGAGTTGAGCTTATGAAGCACTTCGGCCATCACGGCGACGAGCACTTCGCCCTGGGCATCAATGCAAAAGCCTCCGAATTCCAGGCAGCAATGGGCCTTTGCAATCTCAAGTATGTTGACGAAAATATCAAGAAGCGAAAGGCGATCGTTGCGCAATACGACCAACTCCTACATAGCAAGCTCCGACGGCCGCACGTGAGTGACGACGTTCAGCGCAATTATGCCTACTATCCGGTGGTGTTCGAGTCCGAGGCACAGCTCCTTCAGGCAATGGAGCGGTTAAAGGCTGCGGATATCTTCCCACGCCGGTATTTCTATCCAAGTCTCAATACGCTGCCGTATGTTCAGGCCAAAGCGTGTCCGATCTCCGAAGACATCGCGGCCCGCATCGCATGCTTGCCGCTGTTTGTAGGCCTGAGCGAAGACGCTGTTGCAAAGATCGTCAGAACACTCCATGAGGTCTAAGATGCATAGCCTGCTGCGGCGTATGCTCTCTTCTCGGCAAGTGCGTGGTGATATTGTGGTGATTGATTCGGTCTTGCCCGACAAAAAAGCAATCGGGCCGCGCAACTCCGATTTTCTGGAGTTTGTAAAACGGCTGCCGAATTTTACGTACTACACCATGTATCCTATGATGCCGGGCGACGCAGCGTGGTTTTCGCATGGATATGGCATGACCAAACCCGACTTTACTCGAAAGCTTGCCGAATATGTGCGCGTGCATCCAGAAGCGAGTGGCAGAATCAAGCTGCTGTCGCCCGGCAAAACCTACCGCTGTAACCTGGCATATACCTACTTTTTGGCCGAGACGTACACGCTCTTACCCTTTTTGGAACGCAACAAGATTCCTTTTGTATTTTTGCTGAATCCGGGCGGCGCTTTCGGCATCAATAATCCGTCCTCAGACGACATGCTGCGCGCTGTGTGCTCGTCGAAGTACTTTCGCAAGATGATCGTCAACCAGCGACTGCTGCAAGACTACGTCATCAAGAAAAAACTCTGCCCAAAAGAAGCCGTGCTGTTTGATTTTTCGGGCTCGGTGCAATTCAAGCCAGCGGACGTGCAGCCAAAGAAATACTATCCGCGCGACAAGCCAACTTTCGACATATGTTTCGTAGCCGCCAAGTACAGTCCGAAAGGCGTCGATAAAGGCTATGATCTGTTTATCGCCGCGGCCAAGCAGCTTGCTCCGCGCCACGCAGACATGCGGTTTCACGTGGTGGGCGGGTTCGACGAACACGAGATCGACACCGCCGACATACGAAAATCGATGACCTTTTACGGCTTTTTGCCACCAGAAACGTTGCCGGAGTTTTACGCGGGCATGGATATATTTTTGTCTCCGAACCGGCCGTTCAAACTGTACAAAGGCAATTCGGATGGCTTTCCCCTCTCCGCCGGCGCGATGTACTGCGGCGTATGTGGTGTGAATGCCGACGAGCTGCACATGAACACCGAGTTTGACGCCGACGAAGTCGTCATTGTGCGCACGCAGGCGAAGGACATCGTGCAGAAGATCGAGCGTTTGTACGCTCACCCAGACGAGCTCTACCGTGTCTCCAAAAAGGGTCAACAAAAGGCGCAGCGCCTGTATGATATAGAAAAGCATATCCAAGGACGCATCAAGTTGTTCGAGCAGATACGCCAGCAGGACGCCGAATGAAAAAGACAGCCATCATGCAACCGTACTTTTTGCCGTACATCGGTTACTGGCAGCTTATTCATGCTGTAGACGAGTTTGTGGTATATGACAACATCGAGTACACCAAAAAGGGCTGGTTCAATCGTAACCGAATTTTAGACGGCGATCACGACCGGCCATTTACCATTCCACTCAAGAAAGATTCAGATTTTTTGAACGTCAACCAGCGGTTCTTGAGCGACGACAGCGCCAAAGAAATCGCCCGGCTGCTGCGGATTATACAGAGCACCTACCGCAAGGCGCCATGCTATGCGGCGGCCTATCCGGTTATCGAGGCTTGCTTTTTGTATGACAACAAAAATCTGTTCGAATACAACTATCACGCCATCCAGCGAGTATGCGAGTATCTGGGCATTACGACTAAGCTTACAATCTCGTCGTGCGTAGCCATCGATCACTCGCTGAAGGCGGAGCAAAAAGTGTTGGCAATCTGCAAGGCAACACATGCGGATATGTACATCAACTCCATCGGCGGCACAGAGTTGTACGATACGGCGAAGTTCGCGGCGAACGGGCTGGAGCTGCGATTTATTAAGGCATTGCCGGTCGAGTACGCGCAGTTTGGCAATCCGTTTGTGCCGTGGCTTTCTATCATTGACGTGCTGATGTGTAACAATACAAATGCGCTGCAGCGCTTGCTGGAGGCGTACGAGCTACTATGAGTAAAACAATATTTGTGATTGGCGCCAACAGCGCGTTGGCAAAAGAATTGATTATGCGCCTGGCGCCTGGCAATACAGTTATCGCCGGCGCCCGGAAAGGCGCGGATGTGGATTGTGACATCACGAAGCCCATAACAATCCCGGCCGGAACAGAGGTGGTAGTGAATGCTGCGGCGGCGTTTGGCGGCACCACGGATGCGGAAATCAGTGAAGCTGTGCAGACCAACGTGCTCGGCCTGCTCAATATCTGCTCGGCAAGCAAGCAGGCGGGTGTCAGGCACATCGTGCATATTTCTTCGCTATCGGCAGTGCATGCGCCGACGTCTCCGTATTATTCGATCTATGCACTCACCAAGCGACAAGGCGACGAGCTGGCGGCGTGGTATTGTGCGCTCAATCATGTGCCGCTGACTATTCTGCGGCCTTCGCAGGTGTACGGCGACGACGTCGGGTTCGCCAAGCATCAGCCGCTGCTTTATCACATGGCCGATCAAGCTGCCCGCGGCCAGGACATCACCATATACGGCAGGCACGATGCGCTTCGGAACTATCTGCATAGCCATGATCTGGGCGAGACGATCCAGCGCGTTATCGAGCGCTCGATAACCGGAACGTACGCGTGCTTATATCCGACGAACCTGCGCCTCTCCGAAATCGCGCGCGCGGCGCAGCAGGCGTTCGACAAAGGCGGCGAGGTAACGTTTTTAGACGATAAGCCTGATATTCCCGACAACGTCTTCACGCTGGACATGTCCATCTACGAAAAGATAGGGTATTATCCTAAGGTCACACTTGCGGAGGGAATGCGCCGCATACGGGCACACAGAGAAGGAGCGTAAGCATGAAAACAATTCTCGTATCGGGAGCTTCGGGGATTATCGGCTACGGCGTGCTACAGTCGTTGCGCCAGGCCAAGGAGCAGTACAGGCTCATCGGCACAACTGTGTACAGCGATTCAGTCGCGCCAGCATTTTGCGACATCTTCGAGCGTGCGCCGCTTACGGTGAGCCCGCAGTACATCGACTGGCTGTGCGGCGTAATCCAAAAGCACCACGTCGATATGATTATTCCCTGCATTGACGTTGACATGTACACCTGGAACGAACACCGCGAGCGGCTCGCCAAGACCGGCGCAAACGTGCTGCTCAATAATCCAGATCTCATTGAGTTGTGCGGCGACAAGTGGGAGTTTTATAAAAAAATGCGCACTATTGGCTCGCCGTACCTGATTGAATCAAGAACCACGGGAACGTTCGCCGAACTGCAAGGCGCGTTTGGCCTACCCTTTTTGATGAAGCCAAAGCGTGGTTTTGGGTCGAAGGGCATCGTTATGGTTGACTCAGCAGAGACATTTGCCGCACACGAGCAGGACTTTGGCTCGGTGCTCATGGCGCAGCCTATCGTGGGCAACGACGAAACCGAATATACCGTTTCGGCTTTTTTTGACCGCGACAGCTCGCTGCGCTGCTTTATGAGTCTCAGGCGCAAATTGGCCAAAGAGGGCTTCACCGAAAAAGCCACAGTCGCCAGCCTGCCAGGCGTAGAGCGTGCGATCCAAGAAATGGCGGCGGCACTCAAGCCGGTCGGGCCGACAAACTTTCAGTTTCGCCTGCACGACGGCGAGCTCAAGCTACTCGAAATTAATCCGCGGATTTCGTCGGCAACTTCCATCCGCACGGCCTTCGGCTACAACGAAAGCGTGATGGCAGTCGATTATTTTCTGAATGGCAAAACGCCGTCGCAGCCAAAAGTGCGTAACGGCTATGCGGTAAGATATACAGAGGATAAAATATTTTATGATAGCGATACTCTCTGATATCCACGGTAATTACGTGGCGCTTGCCGAAGTGCTCAAGGCCATCGACGCTATAGGCGGCGTGACTAACATCTACTGCTTGGGCGACAGCGTGGGTTATTATCCGCAGGTGAACGAAGTCTGCGACGAGCTGCGCAAACGCGGCGCTATGTGTGTTATTGGCAACCACGACTGGTACATGCTGGCCGACAGCTTTTGTGATCGTTCGCAGACGGTCAACGACACGCTCGCTTACCAAAAGAAGATAATCACCGCCGAAAACCTTACCTGGCTGAAGACACTGCCGGTACATCAGGACTATAATGGTCTTAAGATGGTGCACGGCGGCTGGACCGATCCGCTCGATGAATATTTGCGCGAACCCAGCCGCGAGTATTTCGAAAAAGTTGGCGGCAGATATTTTGCGTCGGGCCACACGCACATTCAGCGGCTCGAGCAGTATGGCGAAAAGGTGTATTGCAACCCCGGCTCTGTTGGCCAGCCGCGCGATGGCGACAATCGTGCAGCTTTTGCCACGTGGGATGGCAAGGATTTTGCACTGCACCGTGTGGCCTACGACTATGGTAAAGTCGGTGAACTCATGGAGCAAGCTGGCTTTAGCGGCTACTACTACCAACGCCTGGCCATTGGCGCCACAGACAACGGCTGGTACGACGGAAAGACGCATGAACACGAACGCGTTTAGCTGGAAAAAGCTCGGCAAGGTGTTTGATCCTCGAGATTACAAAGGTTTGTCCTGGCTGGATGAGTATGCTCAAGCGCCGGCCACGTTGGTGTTCGATGACTTTGTGCGCGTGTACTTTTCGTGCCGGCCCAAGCGTGATGAGAACGGGCAGTTCGTGAGTTACTCAGCATACGTCGACCTCGACCGTAAGGACCTTTTCCGGGTACTGCGTCTTGCCAAACAGCCGATCTTAACCCTTGGCAAGCGCGGCTGCTTTGATGAATTCGGCACCTATCCGGTGTCTGTCATCAGAGAGAATAACGAAGTGTGGGCATACTACGCCGGCTGGACACGCCCGGTCTCGGTCCCGTTTAACACGGCGATCGGCTTTGCAAAAAGTACGAATAATGGCGAAACATTTGAGCGGCTCGGCGACGGGCCAGTGCTATCGTTTTCGCCCGACGAGCCGTTTATTTTAAGCGGTCCAAAGATTAGAAAGTTCAACAGCACATACTATTTATTTTATATTGCCGGCAAAACGTGGACGGTCGTACATGGTCGGCCGGAGATCAGCCACAAGATTCGCATGGCTACCTCCATCGACGGGCTCACTTGGACTAAGCACAACCAAGATCTGATAACCGACAATTGGGACGACAACGAATCGCAAGCCAGCCCAGACGTCTTTTACGCCAACGGCACATACCATATGTTTTTTTGCGGCTGGATACCGGCGAGTTTTCGTAACACCAAAAGCCGGAAGATCGGTTATGCCAGCTCCACCGATCTGGTGCACTGGACGCGAGACGACAGCAAAGCGGGCATCAGTATTTCCACCGAGAAAGATGCCTTCGACAACCAGATGACGGCCTATCCGCACGTTTTTGAGCTGGACGGCAAGGTCTACATGCTCTACCTCGGCAACGAAGTGGGTCGCTACGGGTTCGGCCTGGCCGTGCTGCAGGGAGAGCTGTCGTGAACTGGGAAAAACTCGGTCAGATGTTTGTCTTTGACACGTCGCCGTTCAAAGGTCGCTTTGCCAGTCACGCCCAGTCGCCGCAGGCCTTGGTGTTTAAGGACCGTGTGCGGATTTATTTTTCGACGCGCACGGTAGATGCAACTGGCAAATTTTTAAGCCACGTGCAGTATGCCGATTATACCTCTGATCTTGCGCGAATGATTGGCCATTCAGAGCACGAGGTCATATCGCTCGGCAAACTCGGTTGCTTCGACGAGCACGGCATCTTTCCGCTCAGCCCAGTCCGCGTCGGCGACGAAGTGTATGGCTATACGAACGGCATATCGCGGCGAGTTTCGGTGGATGTAGAGTCGGGCATCGGCTTTGCGGTGAGCTTGGACGAGGGCAAGACATTTAAAAAGTTGGGCGACGGACCGCTCATGAGCGCGTCGCTGTATGAGCCGTTTTTAGTTGGCGACGCCTTTGTGCGATTTTTTGATGGCAAGTTCCACATGTTCTATCTGTTTGGAAAAAAGTGGAGCGAGGCAACTAAAGATCACGCACCAGAGCGGGTCTATAAAATCGGCCACGCGATTTCGGATAACGGGATCGATTGGCGACGCACTGGTGGTTCGATTATCCCCGACACCGTGGACGAAAACGAATGCCAAGCCTTGCCCACAGTCATTCAGATCGGCAGCCGTTATCACATGTATTTTTGCTACCGACACATGGCTGGGTTTAGGACCGAGAAAGGCAAGGGGTATCAACTCGGCTACGCGTACTCCGACGACCTCGTACACTGGGCACGCGACGACGCGGCCGCTGGCATAGAGCTTTCCCCCGAGGGCTGGGACTCCGAAATGATGTGCTACCCTCACATTTTTACATCGAACG
The DNA here is from genome assembly GCA_035278105.1 of Saccharimonadales bacterium (SeqCode). GTDB lineage: Bacteria > Patescibacteriota > Saccharimonadia > Saccharimonadales > UBA4665 > PMNU01. The sequence continues at coordinate 653,043 of DATEJI010000108.1, read as the reverse complement.
ACGAGGTCTATCTGCTATATAATGGCAATAACTTCGGAAGAAATGGATTCGGCATAGCAAAGCTAAGGAAGGATTAACATATGACCAAGCAACGAGATTTCAACAAAGAGTTTAAGGACAACGCCAAGCGCAAATACGGTTACAATTTTGACTACGATGTGATGCAGCCGTATATGATTCGCGCTTTTGCGCCATTTTTCGTCAAAGGCAATTTTTTGGAGCTCGGCAGCTTCAAGGGCGAGTTTACCGAGAAGTACCTGCCTTTTTTTGATGACATCACCTGTGTGGAGGCGTCGGACGAAGCGGTTGCCGAGGCTAGCAAAAGGCTCGGCAAAAAAGTAAAGCTCTACACTTCCCTGTTCGAAGAAGTCGACTTGCCCAAAACCTACGACAACATCGTTATGACGCACGTGCTGGAGCATGTCGATGATCCGGTGCAAGTATTAAAGCGGGTGAACGACGAATGGCTTTCGGATAAAGGTCGATTTTTTCTAGCCTGCCCAAACGCCAATGCGGCTTCTCGCCAAATAGCTGTCAAGATGGGCATTATTGCGCACAATGCTGCTGTCACCGATGGCGAAGCAGCGCACGGTCATCAAATTACCTACTCGCTGGATACGCTTGAGCGCGACGCCAAAGCGGCTGGGCTGAAGGTGCTCTATCGCTCCGGCGTTTTCTTTAAGGCGTTGGCGAACTTTCAGTGGGATAAGCTTTTACAGACCGACATTGTCTCGAAGGAATATCTCGACGGCTGTTTTGAACTGGGCCAGCAATATCCGTACTTATGTTCGAGCGTATTTTTGGTCTGCGAAAAAGGATAAGAAAGAATCAGGTGAAGAAGCCAGTACTCTCAGTTTGCATCATCACGTATAACCATATTCAATATATACGTGAAGCGCTCGATAGTATTTTGGCGCAAGAGGTGCACGTTCCGTGGCAGCTAATCATCGCCGACGACTGCTCAACCGATGGAACGCGGGAAGTACTGCTTGAGTATCAACAGAAATACCCGGATGTTATACATCTCATTTTGCAAAAACGTAACGTCGGGCCAGAGCGCAACTGGCTTGATTTAATCGCCTATCCCAAATCCACCTATCTATTGTATGGCGAAGCCGACGACTACTTTACCGACAACACGAAGCTCCAGCGACAAGTAGATTTTTTGGAGGCGCACCGGGATGTCTCGCTGTGTTTTCATCCGGTACGGATTGTGTACGAGGATGGCTCCAGGCCCGACGAGCTTTTCCCCACGCCAGAGCAGCGCGCCCATAAGACCACGCTGCAGTTTGAAGACTTACTACGAGGTAATTTTATCCAAACGAATTCGGCGATGTACCGCTGGCGTTTCATCAAGGAGAACGTCAAAGATGTCTTTCCGAAGCGCATCGCGCCGGGCGACTGGTTTTTGCATCTATTGCATGCGGAGGTCGGCAAGATCGGCTATATCGACAGGCCAATGGCGGTCTATCGCCGTCACCCTGGTGGCTTGTGGTGGAACGCCTATAAAAATAAGGACCAATTGTGGAAGAAGCATGGAGCCACCCATCTGGCCTTCTTTCTTGAGTTGCTGAAACGCTGCGCTGGCAGCGCTACGGCTGCAGCAATCGTATATGAACACATCAGCGATATGCTTGCCACATTTATTGCGTTCGACGAGAAATATACAGACAAGCTGCTGCAGGAAGTCTTGTCGCAGTTTCCCCGAAACGTCGAAGCAGTGGTGCTGAGTCAGGCGTATAGTCTGCGAACCAAAAAGGGTATAATCCAAAGTAAGGATGCTGAACTGGGCGACAAAGCGCAGGAAAGTCTGCGACTGCACCAGATTATTCAGGATAAAAATGTGCGTATCGGCCAACTTGAGCAGCAACTCCAAACGATACAGGCATCCAGATTTTGGAAAGCGCGCAATACGATCGCCAAGTTGACAGGGAGAAAAGTGGTGTAATGAACAAGGCGAAGCTTCGCGAGATTGCCGAAAAGGTACTGCCAAAAGGGACTACTCGCCGCAAACTGGCCGGCCGGATGTACGGTACTGCTCGCCGGGTGTTGCGCCTGCCGGCGCCGGCCTCGGTTGTGCAGTATCATCAGTGGATCAGGCAAGGCGAGCCGCATGTGTGGGTTGAGCCGCGCACCTATACGCATAACCCGACCATCAGCGTTGTCGTTCCTACCTACAACACGCCGGACAAATATCTTACACCGCTGATCGAATCGCTTCAGGCGCAATTGTATACTCACTGGCAGCTTTGTATTGCCGATGGTTCCACCGACAAAGCGCGTGCTCAAGCGATCGCGCTGGCGTGCGCGCAAGACGAGCGCATTGTCTATACACGACTGTCCAAAAATTATGGCATTGTTGGCAATACAAACGAGGCAATTAAGCTGGCGAATGGCGAATTCGTCGGCTTTTTAGATCACGACGATTTGCTGTCGCCGCACGCGCTGCTTGAGGTAGTAGACGCCATTAATCGCCAGCCAAAAGTTGATCTATTGTATAGCGACGAAGACAAAATATCCGACGACGGCAAGTCGCGCTCGCTGCCCTACTTTAAGCCGGATTGGTCGCCTACACTGCTGGAGAACGTCAATTACATCACGCACTTCACCGTGGTGCGCCGTCGTTTACTGACTAAGCTGGGTGGGCTGCGGCCGGGCTTTGACGGCTCGCAAGACTACGATTTTCTGCTGCGCGCCACCGATGCCACCACTCACATCGTGCATATTCCCAAAATTTTGTATCACTGGCGCTTGGCAGAAGGTTCAACCGCGGGACCGATCGAGAACAAGCGCTACGCCGACGACGCCGGCCAGCGTGCCCTTGCCGACCACGTCAAGCGCATGCATATTCCCGCCGAGGTGCTTGGCCGGCCGGAGTTGCCCACCAACTATCGCCTGCGCTACAGCATCCCCAAAGGTGCCAAGGCTTCTATCATCATCCCATTCAAAGATAAGATCGACCTGACGCGCACTTGCGTAGAGAGCATCCTCGAAAAAACTGCATACCAACACTACGAAATTATCCTGGTCTCCAACCGGAGCGTCGAGGAGCGTACGCATCAATATCTCAAAACACTGAAGCATAAAAAAGTTCGACTTTTTTATTACGACGAGCCGTTTAACTATTCCGCCGTTAATAACTTTGGCCGTAAGCAAGCAACGGGCGATTACATCGTACTACTGAATAACGACACCGAGGTCATTAACGGCGAGTGGCTGGGCGAGCTGATTGGCGTTGCCGCGCAACCGTGGGCGGGCGCGATTGGGCCGCTGCTGTTTTATCCGAATAACAAAATCCAGCACGCTGGTATTGTGCTGGGTATGAAGACCATGGCCGGGCATGTGTTTCGCCTGTTGCGCGAAGACGCGCTCACCGCATTCGGCCGACCCTATTGGGCGCGCAACTATTTGGCAGTGACCGGCGCCTGTTTGGCTATCGACGCCAAAAAATACGACAAAGCAGGCGGCCTGGACGAGCGATTTATGATCGCCGGCAGCGACGTTTCGTTTTGTCTGAAGCTCCACGAAAAAGGATACCACAATGTGTTTTGGCCGTTCGCACAACTGTACCACTACGAGAATGCATCTGTCGGCACATACGATAACGGCATCATCGGCGATTATAACTTATCGCTGGAGTACTACCGGCCGTACTTTGATTGGCACGACCCGTTCTTCAACCCCAACCTCAGCCTGAGTGTCGAACAAGTGGCGTTCCGGGAGCGGTATGAATAACCTCCTCAAAAAAAGCGTGATCGTTTATAAAAATACCGGCGCCAAGGGCTTGGCGCGCAAAGGCAGAAGTTTTATCGCCAAGAAATTGTTTAAGGTGCGCCGCCAACTCAAGCAACAGCAAGAGACGCTCGAAGAAAAAAACTTGCGTGAAGAGTTTAGCTTTGTGGCAAACAGTATTTTTCAGATCACCAGCGCCGATATCATCGCTAGTAACAAAGCCACCAGCGGCCCAAAACCAGCCAACATTCGCACCGCTACGTGGTTCGTCCCCTACTACGATCACTTTGGCTTCAACGGCATCCAAACTATCTTCCGATTCATGGAAAAGCTCAGTATTGAGGGCGTCAAAAATCAGATCGTGGTCTACGACAATCCAACTATGGACACTGACAAGATGCGCGCCGAGATGGCCAGCTACTTTCCACGGCTTACCGGCTACGAGATTATCGTGTTCGGCGACGATAAAGAAGCGGGCCTCGACAAGCTGCCGCCCAGCGATATCGCCTTCTGCACCATTTGGGTGTCGGCGTACCTGCTGCTCCGCTACAACAAGACCAAGCGTAAATACTACTTCATCCAAGATTACGAGCCGCTGTTTTATGTCGCCAGCTCGACGTACGCGCTGGCGGAATCTACCTATCGCTTTGGTTTCAAAGGTGTTGTGAATACGCCGGGGTTGTTGGCAGCGGTTAATCAGCGGCACGGGCTGGAAGGCGTCAGTTTTATTCCAACGGTTAACAAAGAGCTCTACCATCCCGACCCCAACCGCGACGACCGCAAGGTGCGCATTTTCTTTTATGCCCGGCCGTTCAATCCGCGCAATGCCTTTAATTTGGGCATCCTTACCATCAAGCGCTTGCTCGACACCTATGGCGATCGTATTGAGATTATTACTGCCGGCGCCCAATGGGATGAAGCGCAGTATGGGCTGAAGGGGCGCATTACCAACCTTAACCTTATCAAGTCGCTGGACGACGTGGCGGCGGTGTATCGCAGTTGCCACATTGGTTTTGCCTACATGATGAACAAGCACACCACCTACCAGATGCTGGAATATACGGCCTCGGGCATGGCCACGGTGATGAATACTAACGAAGACCACGGCTGGCTGCACAAAGATGGTGTCAATTGCCTGTTGGCCGAGCCGTCGCCAGCGGCCATGGCCGAAAAGATTGGCCTGCTTATCGAAAACAAAGCACTGCGCGAGCGTTTAGTTACAGAGGCCGAAAAAGAGCTGGCCTACACCTGGGACCAACAGATGGACCGGCTGTGGAACCACCTCAAAAATGCCAAAGATTTTTAGCTGATGTCGGCTGGATGGTCGGTCTTCACGACGTTGCCACGCCCATACATAAACACAGCGCCGGGATATTGCGGGCCGGGCGCTTTGGCCGCATCTTTCTTCACGCGCAGAAACACACCCCATTCCAGGGCGATGTTAAACAGATGCTCTAGCGCAAAGTCGAGCGGAATCTTTCGCTCCTTAAGCTGTTTGATGATATCTGGATATAAGTTGTAGTGCGTTTTTTCCCACAGCAGATACCCGTGCGTTTGGCCCAAAAAGAAACGATCGAACTCGAAGCAGATGTGCTTAAACGACGTCTCCGACAGAAACGTAAAGTGTCCAAACAGCATACCGTCGTTCGATTTGCCATACGGCGTCCAGATTTCAACCAGCGCATCCGGCTTGGCAACGCGCATAATCTCGCGCAGCACAAAGCGGTAATTGGTGAGGTGCTCAAAGGTGTGACTGGAGTAAATGTGGTCGATAGAGTTGTCTGGGAACGGCAGTTTATGCTTTTCGATGTTGAGCACGAGATCGACACTCGGACTTGGTAGTATGTCGATGCCAAAGAAGCCCTCGCGTTTGGTGTCGCCGCAGCCGAGCTCAACTTTTGTGACGTGCGAGAATTTCTTCCCCAAGAGTGCGCCAATCCGGCGCTTCGTGTGTTTCTGCATATGTTTAGTATGTCGCAACAAGACTACAAATAACAGTCCTATTGCGGGACGCAGTAACTGACGCCGCCGTTGGCGTCTTTATAAACGGAACTAGCGTCGTCGACATAGCCGCCATACACTAAGCCCCAGTAGTGGTCGCCGCCATTTATGGTGTAAAAATGTTCGGTCAGTCCACCTTGCCACATTTGGACAACTGGCAGGGTGCCAGATTGACAGAGCGGATTCTGCATGGTTGGGCTTGGATTGGCCGGGTAGGCGTAGAACGCCACGCCTTGCACGGCGTAGCCGCCGTAAATCGCGCCCCAATACAGTGCTGGGCCGTCGGGTACCAGCCATTCGTCGTGCAGTCTGCCATTGTAGAGCTTGTAGATCGGAACCATACCGGCCTGCTGTGTGGTGCCGACTTTAAAGACGCCGATTGAATCGTCAACATAGCCGAAACCCTTCATACCAGCGCGGTCGTTCTCTTTTGCCGTAAAGAAGTGCCGATGAGCCGACGAGCTGTACAGCCGATAGACACTCGGCCCGATGACGTCGCCGTATATCGTGCCGAACCAGGCGGTGAAGATGTTGTCGAAGTTCTGGTTGCCGCTGAAATGTGGCGTGTACCAATACAGTGCGGCGGTTGAGCCGTTGTCCATATGTGTGCTGCTGCCGTCGATCACCGTATAGCCGTCGTAGTATGTTGTGCTGGAGTCGCTGGAACAGCGCTTGCGATTGCCTTGCGTCATTGGTCCGGCGTAGCACGTGGCTGGATCATCCGAGTTATCCCAACTGCCCGTTATCACCGCCCAGCCGGTGTTGCCGTTGGAGCGCTGTTCGCCAAACTTAAGAAGCCAGGCGGCGCGGATAACTTGCTGCGAAAAGCCCGTCTTTGCGGCGCTATTGACGCAAGTGCCACTCACCGACGTAACCGTCGTGCCGTTCAGCGTGTATAAGTTGAGCCCGCTGTATGAATAGGTCGTGCCACCGTCCGGACAGCCATAGCCAACGGCCGCGGCGTAGCGCAGTGTGCTACAACCGGCGTCGCCGCTCACCAGGCTTTGCTCTTTTTGTAACGTGGCCAGCAGCACTTGCGGGTTGAGGCCGTAGACCTGCGCCGAAGTGGCAATAACCTGGCCGGCCGACACATTGCCGCCATAGGTGAAACCCCCAGAGGGCGAGTAGCCAGTCGGATTCGGTGCCGAGAACCCGTGGTTCGTGCTAATACAACTATTTGGAAAATTGTTGTTGAGCCAGGAGTCGATCTGTGAGGCGTTCATGGAGGTAACGTTGTCGAAGACGCTCTCGTCCATGACGTTATTTGAGTTGAATGCCGACGCCGCGCCCGGCTGCCACAGCAGCAACAAAAAGGTGCCTGCCGCGGCGGCACGCAGAGAGCGGAGGATGAGCGCCCACATTACGGACCTACCTTCAGTGTATCCGTGGCTGTGGCTGTCTTGCCGTTCAGTGTGGCGGTAACAGTGGCGTTCCAGGTTCCTTCGGTAAAGCCAGCGGCGTTGACGTCCCACGTCCAGAGTGCGCTACCGTCGCTGTTCGTTGTTTGGGTGGGCAGCGATCGAGTGAGGTCATCCTTGGTAAATACAATCTGACACGAGGCACCTGGCGTGGTGTTACAGACCGATTGTTCCTGGCTGGGATATGGGCTGCCGCTCAAACTGGGAGTATGGTTGCTAATAAAGGTGCCGCTCGGCGTTTCCGGCGGGTCGCCCGACTGCGTCGTTGGTGTGCCATTGCCGGTGTCGCCATCGCCTTTGTTGGCGCTGCCGGCTACGTTGTCGGTGGTTGAATTGCTTGACGATGAGCTACTGCTGCTAGAGCTTTTATCCTTTGAGCTCGATGGTGACTGCTGCGTAGTTGGTATGGTCGCCGTTTTCGCTACTGGCGCGCTATGGAAAAGATGCGTGGTATTCGTTGCCTCAAGCGCCACCATCACGACGACGAGCGCCACCAGCGCAACGCCTATCAGCAGGGGGCTCAAAATCTTGCGCCGCCTGGGGCGCTTCGCTGTTTGTACCGAATATGCCATGTCTGTTTATTTTAACCGTAACAAGTTTATTTTACCATAAATATAAAACCCGCACTATAGACGAATTTTCGGCTTCTCCATATATAATTAAGATAACGAAAGGTTGAGAGGGAATAGATGAAACACAAAGCCACTATGCTTTTTGCGTCTATGCAGCAGATGGTGCGTACGCGTCCGCGAACTGCTTTGTTGTATGGTGCGCTTGCGGCGCTGGCGCTGGCGCCGATTGTCGTAATGGCCGTGCTACTCAAACGCTACAGCGTGAACGTGCCGTTTTGGGATCAGTGGGAGTATGTCCCACTCATACAAAAGGCGCACCATGGCCTGCTTGGCATTCACGACCTCTGGATGCAGCACAATGAGCATCGCATATTATTCCCGCGGCTGGTGACGATTGGTTTGGCGTTTCTGACCGGATACAATATCCGGTTCGAGGTGTTTGCAAATCTGATAACCGCAACCATGACGTTTGGCTTGCTTACGTTACTGCTGCGCAGGACATTCCGGGCGTGGCCAAAGACACTGCTTGTGCTTGCTGCGCTGACGGCTTGGCTACTGTATTCGCCGGTTCAGTGGATCAACTGGATTTGGGGCTTTCAGCTCGCTTTTTTTATGGGAGTGCTGTTCAGTGTGCTCACGATCTATTTGCTGACGCAGACCGAATCCGCGCACTATTCCCGCTATTTCTATGCCAGCCTGGTGGCTGCTACGGTCGCTACCTATTCGTTGGGCAACGGCATTGTTGTTTGGGGCGTGGGGCTGCTCTTGCTGTGGCTACAGCAGGCAGATCGTCGCAAGTATGTCTGGTGGCTGGCCACTGCGCTTGTGGTTGCAGCGAGCTATCTGTACAAATTTAAGCGATCGCCGGATAGTTTGCCGCTCGGTACGGTTATTCGCGAGCCGCTCCAAGTTACTAAATATGTGTTGAGTTATCTGGGCCGCAACCTGGCAATCACTCCGTCCGGCGCACGTTTGACTGGCGCAGTGCTGTTGGTGGCGCTGATGCTCAGCCTGGTGGTGATCTATCGCCGCAAGAAGCTCGCTGGTGTGCTGCCATGGGCGGCGCTGGCGCTGTATGCGATCTGCACTGCAGTGTTGGCTGCCGTGTCCCGGCTCAACTTTGGCATCAACCACAGCATGGTCAATAGTTATACTACGATTTCGGTGATGTTCATCATCGGCACCTTGGTATTGGTGGCATATGCCGCGCAGTTGCTTTTGCACAAGGTGCCGGCTCAGCGCTTGCCCTATTGTTACGCTACGCTCGTACTGGCCGGTTTGGTGTTGTATCCACTCACGGCATCGTACGTCAGCAATTACACTGCGGGCATGCACCAGTTGGAAGATCTAAGTCGGCATATGTCACACCATGTGTTGCCCTGTGTGCAAACTGCACGATCAAAAAGCGATGCTTGCCTGCAATATGTCTATCCCGATGCACCAACAGCCTGGCAGGATATCCAAATCCTCAGACAACTGCGCTAATCTCAGTAAAAGCTGTCTTATTTGAAAGGCAGCCATGCCATTTCCAGCAAGAAGTGCGTTTCGCGCGGCGCGCATATGCGCCCGGCTGCGCTACGCTTGACCCTTTTTGCTGGATAGGATGGCTGCCTGGTCATTTTGTTGACCCGAATGCCCAAAAATAATATAATATTCCCCATGAAGACTACAGCGGAGCACACTCGGTTTAATGATAATCAATACGGCATTTACGCCAAATTCCATGCGGCGCAGGAGCAAATCCCGCAAACCGGTGTCGAGGTAGACTCTGGCACCGCACTCCAGGGCGGCATTTTAGTTGCCTGGCGGTTGCCAAAAACCACGGCGGAGCAAATGGCGGAGTATTCTATTCGTTTGCGCGAGGCAGTACCGTCGATGTTATATGGCTATGACGAAGGCCTCGGGCTCGACAACGCGCACGTTACGCTTTCGGACCACAACCTCGTTCGCGGCAGTGCGTTCAATCTTGAGAGTGAAGAGTCACAGGCGGCGTTGGCTGGTCTCGTTGGCGCCGTGCACGAGACCCTCAAAACCAAAGGTGGCGGACGCAATCTTGCCGAAGCACGTGTTAATTTCGACGGCTTTGCGCACAACGGAAAGACGGGCGTGGCGCTTGGTACTGCTAACCCGGAGATGTTTGCGATTCGCCAAGACGTTATCCAGCATGCCAATGCCGAGCATGGTATCAAGCTCAGCGGCGCTTGGGGCGCTCACAGCACCAATAGCCGCGTACTCGAAGCATTTGGCGGTGAGTCCGACGAAGTGCGAAACCTCAGGGCTATCCTGGCCGAGCCGCCGCAGCTTGGCGAAGTACATCCTTCCGCGCTCGATGTAGGTTACTTCACGACTCATCCCGAGCACGGCTTCCAATATACTACTTTCGAGCGCTTCGACGCCTAACCGAGACTTCACCGATGCACACTCCAGAGACGCCATCACTTACCGCTTTCCAGATCCTAGAGCTGCAGCTTGCCTCCACAGAGGCGGCGGTCGCCTCGGCAGTAGTGCTCTCGCGGGGTCAGCGCGGGGAAATTGCGTTTGATGTCAGCTCAAAGGCAGATCAATCGTTACTGAGCCAGGTAGACGGCTTGAGCGAGGCAGCCGCCAAAGAAGCGTGGGCGCGCCACGTATCATATCCAATTTTAGGGGAAGAAACGGGCGTAAGTGGCGGATCAATGGAAGGCGTGCGTATCATCGGCATGAACGATCCGGTGGATGGCACGCGGCCGTTGGTGATTGGCGCGCACACCTCAACAGCGATGGGCGGCGCCTACGATCTGCTTGATCGTCGATTTGTCGCTTCGAGCGTGGTACATCCCACAAGCAATACGCTTGTCGAAGCGTGCAATGGCACAACATGGGTAAGCCACCTACAGTTCACCGAAGACGGCTACGAGTTGCACGGCACACGCACCGGGGAAGTCTGGGACGGCCCGCTGGCTGGCAGTGTGGTGCTTGTGGATAATTTTTCGCCTTTCTCGCGCGGGCAGGGCGAGGAAACGCGTGTTATCACCAACCCTAGGCGACTCGGGCGTTTTTTGAGTGGATTGTTGACAGAGAAGGCGATTCCCTTCAACTTCGGCTCCAATGGCTATCACCAGATGCTGCTTGCGAAGGGTGGTGACAACGTGGGCGAGAAACTGGCTGGCGCCGTCATGATGGCGCAAGGTGGCGTATGGGATGCGATCGGCCTGCCTGCGGTAGAGAATGCTGGCGGTTTTGCCCGTGCATTTTACGTAGAACAAAACGGCACGCTGGACGAGCGCGCGCCGCAAGATCCATTCACCTGGGATATACTTGTGCTTGGTAACAATAAAGCAACCACCGACGCGCTCAGCGGCGTGGTCGAAAAAATGTTTTAGCCATGCCACCCAAGCTCGAAGCCGCCCGCATAAGCGAGATGTACGATTACATGATCGCGCCTGGCGCGCCGCTGCCAGAGTACAGCGACGCATCGTTTGTATTTTGCCGCAAGTCGAGTCACTTAGTCGAAGCCGCTGTCGCCGCCCACGAACACGCTGGCTTTACAGTGGTGAGCGGCAGCTTTGGCAAAGATTCGGGTGACTCGCCTTTTACTGAACATTACGGTACTCCCGAAGCCGAGTATATGCTGGAATCTATGCGCGACCAAGGCGGCTTTGATTTGGGCGGCCCGATATTCATGGAGCTAAAAGCCCGCACCGGCAGAGAAAATGCTCGCTATGGCCTGGCTATGGTTACACGGGGAATCGCCCGGGTGGCTCTGTCAGAAGACGGATCCCGCAGTAGGGTGCCGGCCTTCAACTTGATCGCCACCGGACACTCCACCCAAGCGCGGCGACTGAAGGCGACGATGCAGCGCGAAATTGACCGCACGAGCGCGCCTATAGACCGATTTGTATTTCACCCCAGTAACTATCCCTTTAATCCCAAGAATCCGTTCGACCAGTACGAGGTCGCCAGCGAAGTAGAAAAAGTCGCCCAATTGGGAGAGGAAGTGCCCAAGGAAATGCTTGAGTACGCAATCTATGTGGCTGCCTATCGTAAAGTGGGTTTCAAACGCGCCGGGATCAAAAATCCTTCGACCGCGGATGATACAGTGCGTGGTGTCAGCCCCGTTCGCGCTATGCTGCTGCCGAACCGGCCATGGTATCACGCCAACCGAAGTCGGTTTGCAGCAAGACATCCGCGTACGTTCTATCCCGGCAACGCGCTGCAAGTGGCACGCGCCGCGTTCCGCGAAACGCTCGGCCGTTAATGAAGCTATCTTGAATTTTTACACGGTCGAGCAGGCCGATCGCCTAAAAAATATACTTCTTGCGGGCAAAGTAATTCCAAAAGAACGTGACGAAGATAGCTAGCAGCTTGCCGAGTGGCGGCGTGCCACCATTGTGCACCACTAAATAGGTAACGAGCGTCTGAATGCCAACACCGATGAGGCTGGCGATGAGCACCAACGTGAACTCCTTATGCGGCGCGTGCCGCCGCGTTTTAAATACAAACGCCCGGCTGCCGTACCAGTTCAGTACAATGCCAACCGCCATGCTAATGGGTACTGCCAACAGATATTGCACACCAATCGCCACCATGCCGACGTACGAGAAATACTCGATGCCCACCACAATGATCGCCATGATGAAATAGCGGCTGAATTCTTCGTTTTTGCGGTGTAGTTCTTTAACTTTTTCGATCATCGTATTGCTCCATAAAATCGTTAAATAGTCGTACGGCTATGGCGTAAAACGCAGCCGCCGTGTCTGGGTTGATAGAAACGCGGTACGTCAGCATGCGGCAGTAGTGCACGGCCTCATGAAATAGTATAGCGCGATAGCGGCCGGGCGACAGGCGTTCTTGCAACTGAGCGCAAAGGTCGGCGTACAACGCATCGTATTGGGCGGAGCGGCGCTCTTCGAAGTTAACGTTGTTTTTCTCTATCTTGCAGGCGGGCAGGGTGTATAGAAATTCGTAGCCCGAGTGCACGGACTGCATGAGTTTGGCGTAATCGACAATCGGATCGGAGATAGCATTTTCGTTATTCGGATCGAGGATGACGAACTTGCCGGTGTCTGGTTTGACGATGATGTTGTCGATGGTCAAGTCGCCCTGGATTGGACACTCCACGACGTCAGTAAGGTCGGCCATGGCTTGTTTGTGGTGAGTGATTTCTTCGAGGATAGCCTCGAAGTTCTTTATGTCGCGACCGTTCACCGTGAGCATGTCGTAGGTAAGCAAGTGCGCAATGTCTAAGTTGGCGCTAGCGGCGTCGGTGATTTTGCCTATGGCTTTGGTGTCGATGTATTTGTTGAGCACGCGCCGCGGATTTTTGAGCGGCCGTTTCTTGGTGTAAATGCGTTTGTCAACGAACGCGCAGATGTTTCGGAGCACCTCTTTGTTCTTGCGCGCCGATGACGAATGGATGACGTCGAAGAACGGCACGTAATCGTCGAGATATTCGATGTCGATGGCGTAATAATCGTCGTTGGTGCGGTGCTCGGCCACTACATGGGTGATTTCGGGCAAAGATTCGCGCTCCTTCAGCCAAAGGTATTGAGCGCGCAGTTTTTCCTCGTATTGTTTGAGGGTGATTTTTTTGACCACCATGCGGTCGTCCTGCCAGGCGAGCAGTGTGAGCGCGTTCGAGCCGCCCTTAAAGGTTTTGAGCACCTGGAAGTTGTTGGACAGCTCCTCAGCGGTTAAGATGCGGTTGAGTTGGTTGCCGTTAAAATAGGCATCCAAAAAGTGGGCGAACTCACTGGTGATGTCTTTGTCGCGGTAGAGTTTGTTGCGGAGCACATGCAGCGCGTCGCGCGATTTTTTGCGGTAGTACAAGTGTTGTTTGCTGAGCAAAAAGATAAATCCAAGCACCGTGGTCGGCGCGATCAGCAAGAGCCACAGCGCAAACGGCGAGTGCGTGCTGTTTAACAGCGAGGTTGGAATCGTACTGATGTTGCTAAACAGCCGCCGGAATGTGCCAATGTACGCTGGCCCAGACGGCACCGACACGCCAAAGTACACTGCCGCCGCCGCGAGCACTTGTTTGGTGAGCGGCACAGCCATGAGCATGCCGCGCACCAGCACAAACGCCGAAGAAAGATAGAACATCCACATTATCACCGTCAGGAGCAGATAGCGCGGCATGCGCCGGAGCGTTATGACGTTTTTGAGGCAGTAGATGGCCGACCAGCACATCATACGAATGCGATTGCGCAGTCGTCGATTAAACAGCCTGGAAAAATGCAGAATGGCGCGGAGCAGCCAACGTTGTTGCATCCGCGCCACCGTCAACAGCACGCCCAATGCCAGGCCGCCAATCAACAGCACACCCAGCGTATACACCAGCGAGTGGGTGTAAGCGTGCGAGACGTTGGTTAAGAGCAACAGCCCCATCAGAACTACGACCGCCGTGTCGATTAGGCGTTCAAACAAAATGGTGGCAAACACCGCCGACCGGCTGATGGACACGCCTTTCCCGATGTAGTGCGCCCGCACCAGCTCGCCCAAGCGGAACGGCAGAATCGTATTAAAAAGCAGACCGATCATCTGTCCTTTAAACACCTCAATCGTGCGAATAGGCCGAATTTGCTCTAGCAAATAGCGGTGTTTGACTGCGCGCAGCCAGTGGCCAAGCATTTGCAGTGCAATGGCAGCGGCACCGTAGCCCGCCAGCGCACCAAGGTTGCTGCCGCGCAGCGTGGAGCCTTCGTTGTTCAGCAATTGCGTGGCAAGTAGGACGATGCCGACACAAGCCACGGCAATAAACACGAGGCGTTTGTTTTTGCGCACGACTTGCATCATGGCGTGACCTTCACGATGTGCGCGCCAAACGCCTCGGCCGCGGCGAAACCTTTTGGCGAATCCTCAAAAATAAGGCATTGATCCGGGCGAACGCCGAAGTGTACGGCAATGGCGTGATGACACTCGGGGTCGGGCTTTTTGTGTGTGACGTCGCCCCCGAAGACTAAGTAATGAAAAAACGGCGTTAGACCAAAAGCATCGAGCAGCGGGCGAGCATTCTCTTCGCGGCCGGTAGTGGCCAGCGCAGTGTGGTAGTGTGGCGCAAGCGCCTGGAGCAGGCGCACAATCGGCGTATTTTCTTCGATGAGCCGGAAGCGTTTGGCGTATTCGCCAACCTTACTTGTTTTTATGCGTTGCAATACTGCTGGATCGTAGGGAAGGTGGTGTGTGGTAGTAAAATCTTTGAAGATCTCTTCGATGTTCCCGCCGTTTCTGAAATGCCCAACAAAATCACCTTCGCTCAAATCCAGCCCAGCCGTTTTGAAAGCGGCGCGGTACGCAAGGAAGTTCGCCCGTTCGTTAAACACCAATGTACCGTCGAGGTCAAAGATGAAACAACGAATATCCTGCCTAACCATTATCTGTACAGTAAATCAAAAACGACATCTTCGTTCAAGGTGTTGCCATCTTGAGCGGCGGCGCCTTGGCTGTAGCTGTTAGGTGCGCTGAGCTGCACGGCAATCGATGGTTTGCCAGGCTCTTGGCGGACGCTGGAGACGCGGAAGCAATAGGTGCGGTTTTTGGAGTTGCTGACCGGTGTAAAACGAATGTCAAAATAGCTGTTATCGGCCAGCGTGTTAGCGCTGAAGGTCGCTTGCCGTAGTGTGTGCTGGCAACTCGCATCAAGCAGGCTGAGCCGGTATTGGCTGGAGCTGGTAGTGGCGAAGGTTGACAAAAACAGGCTGACGCCAGAGAGGTCTGGGTAGTCGGCTCGAAACGTTTGAGAGACTCGGGATGTGGACAGCTCTATGTAATGATTGCCGCTCGGCGTTAGTTTGAGCGGCTCTAGGCGAGGAATGAATGCCGTGACTCGTGGCGTGCAAAATGCTCTGCGGGCCAGCGGCAGATGTGGCACACCTTCGGGATAGACCGGCACTTGCACAGTCGCGCCGGTGGTCATGGCGCAGGCCTGCTGCGTGGCATACAGGAGCGGGCCGGTGGTGCGATTCATATCTTTGGCATGGCCAATGTCGTTGTGTGCAAACATTGCAAACGGCGTTAGCATCACCAGTGCGGCGAGCACCCAGGTATGTCGCGACAGCGTGCGTCGCTCGATATAGCGCGCCAGCGGGAACAGTACAGCTACCACCATCACCATATTTTGGGCGTAAAAGAAGTGGTCGGTACCGCTGCTTTGGTAATGACTAAAGAACTGCGAGACGCCGGGTCGCTGGCTGACGAAAATCGCGCTCGCACTCAACGCTGTCCACAGTCCGAACAGTATGATGAGCCGATCGCGCTTCTCGGTGTAAAACCATAATACGCCGAGAAGTGCGAGTAGTATCACCACCACCAGCACGTCGTTCAAATGCTTCGCTATCGAAAAATCGAACGGATAGAGCAGGGTACGGTGTACGAAGATCTCGATGGTCTTGCCGAACTGAAACGGCTCCTGCAAGTAGCCCTGTAGGGTATTCACGCCGCCCTTCATCGTGATATATGCCAGTTGGCTTGCCGCTAGCACACCCATGCCGACCAGGCTCATGAAGCCGCGATTATGCAGCAAACTCTTCCAAAATCCAGCCGTGCGCAGCTTGGCAATGCCTGGCCAATATGGCACAAGGGCGAACGGCAACAGCATATACACCGAAGCATCGGTGAATATGCAGACAATTAATGCGGCGTCTAACAGATAAACCCATTTGCTGCCGGCGGCTAGTCGCCAGCGTTTTATAATCAGCAAAAACGCAATAAACAAAAACGCAAACTTGCAGTTGCCCACCGTGCCAAGCACCGCGTAGTTAAACGACGGCATCGGCAAAATAACAAGGCTGAGGCCAATAAGCACCAGCCAGATTTTGCGCCGCATGTCGTTCCAAAACAGCAGCAGCGGCAACGCCGCCAACAGACCCCAAAAAGCATACGACGCCACCGCCAACGCCTGCGGCAAGTCCAAAAACGTGCCGCCCTGCACCCAGTTGAGCACGAAGCCGGCTCCCTCTAGCAAATAAATGCCAAACACAAAATAGCCGTTGAACGGGCTGAATAACGCGTGCAAAAATCCATGCTGAGCGACGTTTAACCCAAATACGGTGCCGTCTTCGGCGTAAAAGTTGGGCGCGGTGATGTACGTTGGGTAGCGCAAGTAGGCGATCAGCCCAAACACCACAAGCGCGGCTAGGCTCACCATAGTGCGCCGCCCGCCCGCAGATTTAACCCAGTGTAAAAGTTTGCGTCCCATTATTGTATGCGTCGAGCTCCTCGGGCGTGCCGAACGAGGCGAATTTATTTACGGTGGCCGCTTGCACCTTGCCGCCATCGGCTAGCAACAACCCATAAACGAACGAAATGTAATATTCCTTCATAGTTTCGCTGAGTGGCTTAGCGAGCAGAGCTTCGGCATGTGTAGTAAACGTACCTGCTTTGGCAAAAAAGTATGCACCAGTAGTTGCTGAGTTTGAGATAACCTGCTTCTCTGCAGTGCGCGTTACCATGCCCTTTTCGTCCACTGCCGCATAACTGTATTTTGGATCATTGGAAGGAAACGTGAGCACGCCACCGTCGATATCACTGACGCCAGTGAGCGAATCTTGCACCATCTTGTAGTAACTAGCGCTTTCAAACCAGAGGTCGCAGTCGAGCGAGATCAGCGCGTCTTGCGCATTTAGCTTGGGCTTTGCGGCGAGCACACTCTCGGCTGCGCCGCGTGTTACCTCCAGCACAACGACGATTTCGGCTTCAGGTAGCGCCTTCGTAATCAGCGTATCGAGCTTTTGTGTGTCCACATGCTCTTGCCGAATGACAAAAACATAGCGTTTTTTGGCTTTGATATCTTCTAAGCTAGAGAGCGCCTTGCGGAACATTGGCATGCCGTCTACTTCGATGAGCGGCTTTGGTGTGGCAAAGCCGGCATTGGCAAAGCGAGAGCCCAACCCCACCATGGGCAAAACAATTTGTAGGGTTCGCGACATCGTTACTTTGACTCCTTTGCCTTTCCAGATTGATAGTGCTCGGCAGGTTGCGGGTGTAACTCGACGCCACTGAAACGCCAGCGCAGCAGCTTTTTAATCGCCGTAGAACCCACCTTAAAGTTGCGCGCGTTGCTGACTTGGTCTTCTTCGGTCCAGGTAATCGGCACGAACTTGAGGATCGTCTTCTTGCTGAAGTAGTCGAGCAGTAGGTCGATATTAAAGGTAATGGTGTCGCCGAAGCCGAGGTAACGATGGTCGGCAAGATCCTGCAAACGGAAGAGATTGAGGCCGGAGCCAAGGTCGCGGCTGGAGCGCATAGCCACAATGCTAAACGCTACGTTGATGGCGCGGTTGCCCCAAATTCGCTGCCAGTTGTAGCCCACGAGCTTGGAGCCTTTCATAAAACGGCAGCCCAAAATCGCACCGGCGTCCGGATTGGCTACCGCCGCGTCGATGAGCCGGTTGAGCTCCTGCGTTTTGGCTTGATCGTCGCCATGCAAAATGGCCACGTAATCCATGCCGAGCTTTTCGCCGGCAAGGAAGGCGACTTTATGTGAGCCGCCAAGATTGTAATTGGCTTTATTTTGCCAGACTTCTATCTTCGTACTTTTGAGCGCGGTGGCAGCTTTTTGGGCGGCCGCCACTGTACCATCGGTGCTGATGTTGTCTATGACGACGACCTTCTCGAGCCGCTCAAGCAGGGCCTTGTCGAAGCCTGCCAACACGCGGCCAATCTGCTTCTCGCAGTTATACGCCGGTATGGCAACTAAAATCTTTGGCGACTTGGCCATGATATCTCCTTACTATTCACGGATATAGTACCACGTTCGTAAGGAGTTAGGGAGCCCCTGTGCTATTGTTTGAGCAGGAATGTGTACGCGGCTAAAACTAGGCTTCTGATTTATGTGCTGCCTCGAATAAGGCAGGAAGGTCGCCAGGCGCGACGTCACGAAGCGTGCCATCGGCCGTGGACCAGTTCTTAATGCCTTGGTCGGCGAGCCATACGTCTAAATAGTCGAGTGTAGCGTAGGCGTGAGGCAGGAAGGCGTCAAGCCCTTCGGGACGATCAAAGGCCGTATCGGCACCTGTCGAAAGTTGGTCCATGCGCACTGCCTCAAAAGCAGCTTCATACTGATCGAAAGGGCTCTCGGCGTCGAAGCGATACCCACTAGTAACGAACGTCATGTTGCCCACCGGCAAGCCTGCAACTTCTGTCTGGCGCATCAGTGTAGCACCGAGTCGGCGTACTTGTGTTGCGTGTATGCCGGCAACCAGGGTCTCTACTTTAGTAAGTCCCGCCTCTTCGCAAATGATATGCACCATGTTACGCGCATTATCAATCCCATTCTGTGGGTGATGCGGGTCTTTGAAGACTCGCGAGGTGTCAACACCTTGCGCTGTTGCCTGCTCCACTAGCCAATCATCTTCACGTATGCCACGCAATGGGTTGTCGCCGGAATCCTTACCGACCTCACCACTTATCACAGAAATCTTGCTCCGTGCAATTATTAAACCGGTTAGTTCTGCCAGAGGTGCGGATTTACGTCCAAAGATAACTCCAACTTCCGCTTGAGCTGGCAGTTCGCTCGCTGGAGCAGTTAAGTACCTATAGAGATGTGTCGTTTCTGAAACGCCCGGCCGAAAATTATTCATAAAAGTAACTATAGCATGAAGTATCTAGATATGCCAATATGATGACTACTATCTTAATAAGGGCAGCGGTCGGTTATCAAATTACCAAACCGCTGTTTTTTACTATTTGATGAGAGCGATGGTACCATAAGGGTGTGAAGCAGTTTCTACTGCAATGTAATACTCTTTTACAGCGGCATCCGCGGCGAGCGTTGTTGATTGTCGCTGGCGTGCCGTTCGTGCTGCTGGTTGGGCTAGTTGCGCACTACTCGGTCAACGTGCCGTTTTGGGATCAGTGGGAACTCGTGCCGCTGTTGCAAAAGTATCAACACGGCACGCTGGGCATTGGCGATTTGTTCGCGCAGCACAATGAGCACCGGCTGTTTTTCCCACGCATTATTATGATTGCGCTCGCGCAGCTCACCCACTGGGATGTGCGCGCCGAGATGCTGGTGAGCCTGCTGCTGGCCGGGCTTGGTTTTGCGTTGATTATCGGCTTGCTGCAGCGGACGATTGCTCGCCCCGGCTTGCGCTTGCTGGCCGCTGGGCTGCTGACGTTGCTTGTCTTTTCGCCAATTCAGCAAGAGAACTGGCTGTGGGGCTGGCAAGTGCAGTGGTACCTTAATACCTTTGGGCTGCTGCTGGCCGTGTGGGCGCTAACGACCTGGCAGCGCCCGGTGTGGCTGCGGGTGGTAGTAGCGGCTTTGGGCGCGACGATCGCCACATACTCATTAGCCAGTGGCATGTTTGTGTGGATCGTGTGCCTACCTATGTTCTTCATTGTAAAGGAGCTGCGCCGTTGGAGCGCTTTGTGGATCGCGGCCGGTGCGCTCTGTATTGGTGCCTATTATGCGCACTTTAGTGATCCAAACACGCACCCAAGCATAGGGTTTTTTGTGCACCACCCAACGCTGTTTGTACATTACTGGCTGATATATATTGGTCACCCGCTGGCGGCGCAGATCTGGCTGGCGCCGTTTGCTGGGCTGTTGGTGATAGCCGGTGTTCTGGTGGGTGTGCTATATATGGGGCGACTTGGGCGCGAGAAATGGCTGCTTATGCTTCCGTGGTTTGTGCTGGCGGGCTACGCGTTTTTTGCTGATCTGTCCACGACGTATTCACGGCTGGAATACGGGGTGAGTCAGGCGTACTCGAACCGCTATGTTACTCTGGCACAGTTCGCCACAATGGTGCTGGTGGTGTTGGTGTGTGTTGTGTGGGAGCGCGCGGCTGGCCGGCGTTCGCGTCGGCAGATTTGTATAGCACGCGCTGCCATGGCCGTTGCCGCTGTGCTGGGAGTATCCCTGTTGAGCACCTGGATGGTGGGAGCTGTGCAGACCAGGAGCGCGTCCATACAACGGCACGGTGTGTACGATTGTGCGCATCACGCCCAGACGCCAGCCGACCCCTGCCTCACCGGCGTCTATCCCAATACGACTATTCTGTGGCCGCGGCTACAGTACATTAAGGCGCGCCATTGGGGCGGTTTGTAAGGCAATTGTAAATTTAACCTAGTTTTCGACCAAACTCATGATCTGTTTTGTTATAATATGCAAAAATAGGCATTGAAAAGCGAGGGAAGGTGTGATGAAATACGATGTTTGCATTATTGGCGGTTGTGGACATGTGGGGCTGCCCTTTGGCATGGCGTTGGCCGATCAAGGCAAGCAAGTAGTTCTCTACGATATCAATCAGGCGAGCATCGATAAAATCAACGCCGGCGAGATGCCCTTCAAAGAAAACGGCGCGCCCGAACTCCTAAAGAAAGTGCTAAAAAACAAAAAGCTGGCTGCTACCAAGGACGCGCGGGCCATCAAGCAATCGGCCGTGGTTGTCATGGTGATCGGTACACCAGTGGACGAGCATCTGAATCCACGCGTGCACGATATCTTTAAGGCCGTTAAAGAGGTCGAAGATAGCCTTGGCGACGACCAGTTGTTGATTATGCGCAGCACACTCTACCCGGGCGTGACCGAAAAAGTTTATGACTATCTGCAGCACCAAGGCAAGAAAACGCTCGTGGCGTTTTGCCCAGAACGCATCTTGGAAGGTCACGCGCTGACAGAGCTGTACGAGCTGCCGCAGATCGTCGCCGGCTGCACTCCCGAAGCTACCGAGCGCGCCAGCGAGCTATTCGGCGTGCTCACCAAGAAGATCATTACCGCGCAGCCCATGGAGGCGGAACTGGCCAAGCTAATGACCAACACCTGGCGCTACATCAATTTCGCTATTTCCAACCAATTCTACATGATGGCCAACCGTCATGGCCTGGACTTTTACAATATTTACAACGCGATGACCGAAGATTATCCGCGGCTCAAAACCTTCGCCAAAGCCGGACTAGCTGCCGGACCATGCTTGTTTAAAGACACCATGCAGCTTTCGTCGTTTGACAGTAATAACTTCTTCTTGGGCCATGCTGCCATGCTCATCAACGAAGGCTTGCCGGGCTACATTGTGGAAGCGATGAAAGAGAAGTACGACCTGTCGCACATGACCGTGGCCGTTTTGGGCATGGCCTTTAAGGGCAACAACGACGATCCGCGCGAAAGCCTCAGCTATAAGCTGAAAAAACGCTTGGAATTCGAAGCCCGCGAGGTACTTTGCCACGATCCATACGTACAAGATCCGCGCTTCGTCAGCATCGAGGAAGTACGAAAGCGCGCCGATATCGTGGTGCTGGCCGCGCCCCACAGCGACTATGCCAAAGACTCGTGGGCTGGCAAAGAGGTCGTGGACATGTGGAATTACTATGGTAACGGAGGACTCATATAATGAAGATTGTTTGGACAGGCGCCGCTGGTTTTATCGCCGGCTATACCATCGAGGAGCTGCTGAATCACGGGCACGAAGTGGTCGGCATCGACAACTACTCGAAGTACGGCAAAGTAGAAAAGAGTTACGATAAGCACCCGAAGTATACGTTTATAGAAGGTGACGCCAAAGACGTTGAGCTGATGAAGAAAGCTGCCGAAGACGCCGACGTTATCGTGTCGGGCGCTGCCATGATCGGCGGCATCAGCTACTTCCACGAGTTCGCTTACGATCTACTGGCCGAGAACGAGCGCATCACCGCCGCCGCCTTCGACGCCGCGATCTGGGCGCACAAAAACAAGAAGCTCAAGAAGATTGTGGTGATGAGCTCCAGCATGGTGTTTGAGTCGACCGACCAGTTCCCGACGCCGGAAACTGCGGTGCAGACCTCGCCACCACCAATCTCGACCTACGGCTTCCAAAAACTCGCCTGCGAATATTACGCCCGCGGTGGCTGGGAACAATACCAACTGCCCTACACCATCATCCGGCCGTTCAACTGCGTCGGCATCGGTGAAAAGCGCGCGTTGAACGACAAAGAAATTTACTCTGGCAACGTCAAGCTGGCTATGAGTCACGTGGTGCCAGACCTTGTCCAAAAGATCGTGAAGGGTCAAGATCCGCTGCATATTTTGGGCGAGGGGAATCAGGTTCGTCACTACACGTACGGCGGCGATTTGGCCGAAGGCATTCGCTTGTGCATCGAAAACGAGAAAGCGCTGAACAACGACTTCAACATTTCTACACCACGCAGCACTACCGTGCTCGAGCTGGCCGAGATGATCTGGAAGAAGCTCAATCCAGGCAAGCCGTTCCGTTACGAATCCGACAAACCCTTCGAGCACGACGTACAAAAACGTGTGCCCGACACTACTAAAGCCAAAGAAGTGCTTGGCTACGATGCCAAAACCTCGCTGGAGGATATGCTCGACGAGGTGATTCCGTGGATTAAGGACCAAGTGGAGCATGGCAACATCTAAAAAGAAAAAACCTGCTGCACACGTCGACCGGCCGCTTCTGAACATCATCGTGCCGGTGTATAACGAAAAAGATAACTTCGAGCGGTTGTACAACGAGGTCCAGCTCAAGATCAAGCAGCCCAAAGAGCTGTTTGTGGTGTACGACTTTGACGAAGACAATACACTGCCCGTGGCGCGCAAGATTGTGCGCAAAGATGCAACGGTGCATTTGATAAAAAACACTATTGGCCGCGGACCGCTCAACGCCATTAAAAGCGGCTTTGCGGCGGTAGAGTCTGGCCCGTGCTTGGTGGTGATGGCCGACCTTTCCGACGATCTCTCTATGGTCGATGCTATGTACCAAGCATACTTGGGTGGCGCGCACGTGGTGTGCGGCAGTCGCTATATGAAAGGCGGGCGGCAGATCGGCGGGCCGTGGCTGAAACGCACGCTGTCGCGGCTAGCGGGGACCAGCTTGTACTATGTGCGCGGCGTGCCGACGCACGACGTTACGAACAACTTTAAGCTCTACGACAAACAACTGCTCGATTGCATTACTATCGAAAGTACCGGCGGATTTGAGCTGGCCATGGAAGTCACCGTGAAGGCGTTTCGTTTAGGCGCGCGCATCAGTGAGCTCCCCACGACCTGGCGCGACCGCGAAGCAGGAGCATCGAACTTCAAGCTTTGGAAGTGGCTGCCTTCCTACCTACACTGGTATTGGTTTGCCTTTGGTCGTCGCGCGCGAACAAGCCACGGCGCTAGCGGAAAATAACTTTTTTGTAGATGACGTACGTCCAACTGGTTTGGATGACAACCGACAAAATTTTGGCCACGGTGTAGACCATGCCGAAGTGGGTCGCCGCGGCGATGAATCCAATCGTAAACGCATAGTTAGCGCCCAGCAAAATGCCGTACGATAATGCATGCTTGGCGATGTGCGTCTCGGTAGCGTCAAACGTCCAAAACCGATTAGCTAGAAAGTTAAAGATAATCGACGTCCAGTACGAAATGCTGGCGGCCACCAACACATGCACGTGCAAAAATCCGTGCAGTGCCACCAGCAAGCAAAAATCCAGCGCAAACGTGCTGCCGCCAATGGCGATGTACCGGACGAGCGAATGCTCGTACATCTTACGAGTGATCTGTTTTGCTGCTTCCATTGTGTAGCGCGGGCGCCTTTAGGGCACCCGACTTCTCTAGGTATCATACCACAGCAGATGTGGGGACTATTCGGGGCGGCTGGCAAGTAGATGCGTAAGGTACGTGCCGTAGCCGCTCTTGGTGAGCTCGTCGGCCATGTGCGCGAGCTGCTCATCACCGATAAAACCCTCTTGCCAGGCAACTTCCTCGATGCAGCCAATCTTATAGCCGGTGCGCTTTTCGATGACTTCCACAAACTGCGAGGCGTCGTTCATCGAGTTAAACGTGCCCGTGTCCAACCAAGCCGAGCCACGTCCCATGGTCTGGACTTTGAGCTTGCCGCGCTTGAGGTATGCTTCGTTGACGGTGGTGATTTCCAGCTCGCCGCGGTCACTGGGTTTGATGTTTTTGGCGATCTCGACCACTTGATTGTCGTAGAAATACAGGCCAACCACGGCGAAGTTTGACTTTGGCTGTGTCGGTTTTTCTTCGATAGAAATTGCGTTGCGGTTGTCGTCGAACTCTACCACGCCGTAGCGCTCTGGGTCGGACACTTGGTAGGCGAAGACGATGCCGCCATCGGGGTTGGTGCAGCGCTTGAGACTGTTGCCAAAGCCGTGGCCGTAAAAGATGTTGTCGCCTAAGACTAGCGCGACTTTGTCGCTGCCGATGAATTCTTCGCCGATAATAAACGCCTCGGCCAGTCCGTTTGGTTGCGGTTGTGCGGCGTATTCAAACCGGCAGCCGAGCTGCGAGCCGTCACCCAGCAGTCGCTGGAATGCCGGTTGGTCCTCGGGCGTGGTGATGATGAGAATCTCGTGGATGCCGGCCATCATCAGCGTGCTGAGCGGATAATACACCATTGGCTTGTCATAAATCGGCATCAACTGTTTGCTAATACCTTTGGTGATCGGATATAACCGCGTGCCGGATCCGCCGGCGAGGATGATGCCTTTCATGCCTGCTCCTTCGACCGAGCCAGCTCTGCTTGGATGTAGTCGTGCAGCTCATCGCGCCAATCGGGCAGGTTGAATCCAGCGGCTTTTATTTTTTCTAGGTCAAAGTAACTCTTGAGCGGCCGCGGCGATACGTGTGGCTTGCTCTTAAAGTATTCGGCGGTGCTCGTATTGATTACTTGCAAATCGTCGCGGCCGATTTCTTTGAAGATAAGGCGCGTGATGTCTGCCCAGCTCGCGGGTTCGCCGTCGCCCGTCAGATTATAGATACCATGTGCGGCCTGGGTGCGCAGCAAATGGTCGATGCCATTTACTAGCGTTGGCGTGAACGTGAGCCGAGTGATTTGATCGTTGACCACGGTCGGCGAAATGTTTTTTTCGGCCAAGCCCATCATAATGCGTACGAAGTTGTGCCCTTCCCCAATCAGCGCCTGGATGCGTAAAATATAATGCTTTGGCGTAATGCTAACTGCAATGTCGCCCGCCGCTTTAGCCTGGCCGTAGACACCCAAGGGCGCGACCGCTTCATCTTCGTGGTGGCTGTCTTTGGTGCCGTCGAAGACGTAGTCGGATGAAACATGCACTAGGGTAAGGCCGTGCTCGGTGGCAGCTTTAGTGAGATAGCCAGGGCCGGTGGCGTTGATCTTCCAAGCGGCGATGCGACCTTCTTCTGTCTCAGCTTCGTCCACGTTCGTGTATGCCGCGGCGTTGATGATGATGTCGACCTTCGACCAATCATAGTTTTTCACCAGCTCCCAGTCGGTCATATCGAACTGGTCGCGGTCCACCGCGATGGCTTTAGGATATTTAGTTTGCAGTGCTTTGCCGAGCTGGCCGTACGCGCCAACGATGAGAATACGTGCCTCGTCCATTATTGTTTGACCTCCAGTGGTGTTACATCTTTGAGCATGGGGTGGTTGCGATCGCGTTCGCTCATGATGGCTTTATCGAGTGGAATCGGCCACTTAACGCCGATGTCTGGGTCGGCCAAGTTGGCAAAACAGTACTTATCGTAATTGTCGGCGCTCCAGTGGGCGTTCACGCTGTACAGGTAATACGTGTCTGGCTCCAAGGTTTGGAAGGAGTTGGCCACACCTTGCGGCAAAAACACGGCCGTGTTTGGGCCGATCTCTACGGTCACCATCTTGCCAAAGCTCGGGCCCTTACGTAAGTCCACATAGGCCGCAAACACTTTGCCCTTCACCACCGAAATGTACTTGTCCCACGGTTCGGCATGAAATCCGCGCGTCACGCCAGCTTCTTTGTTGTAGCTTAAGCTGTTTTGTACGACGTTGAAATTTTCCGGCATGCCAGCAGCCACGAGCTTAGCTTTTTGGTATTTTTCTTGGAAGTAGCCGCGGTCGTCGCCCACGTCGCTGACATCAAAGATGATAAGCCCCGGAATAGCGGTGGTATGTCCGGTAACTTCGGTGGTTGGAACGCCCATATTAGTGTGCCTCCTTTGTTATTTCTTCGCCGCCTTGGCGGTACTTGCTCTCTGTTGCTTGCTTTTGCGGTCGCCACCAGGCTTCGTTGTCGCGGTACCACTGGATGGTTTGGCGTAGTCCCTCGCGCAAGTTGTCGTTGTCGGTGAACTCTGGCTTCCAGCCGAGCTCGGTACGCAACTTGGTGGAGTCCATGGCATAGCGCATGTCGTGGCCGGCACGGTCGGTAACGTGCACATACCAATCCTTGGGTTTGTCCATCAACTCCAAGATCATCTCAATTACCCGTTTGTTGTTGGTGTGATCGTTGTCGGCACCGATGATGTACGTCTCGCCAACAGCACCCTTTTCGATGATGCAGTGCACGCCGCTGTTGTGGTCGTCCACATGAATCCAGTCGCGCACGTTTTTACCTTCCCCATACAAGCGCGGCTTTTCGCCCATCAGGATGTTGGTAATTTGCCGAGGGATGAACTTTTCGACGTGCTGATACGGCCCGTAGTTGTTGGCGCAGTTCGAGATGGTTGCTTTGACGCCAAAACTGCGGATCCAGGCGCGCACCAGGTGGTCGGAGCTTGCTTTGCTAGCGGAGTACGGGCTGGACGGATTGTAGGGCGTGGTTTCGGTAAAGCGCGCGGGGTCGTCGATCTCCAGATCGCCGAACACTTCGTCGGTAGAGATGTGATGCAAGCGCTTGTCATACGTCCGCACCGCCTGCAAAATCTGATACGTGCCGAGGATGTTGGTGTTCACGAATGGCCACGGGTCTTTCAGTGAGTTGTCGTTGTGCGACTCAGCCGCAAAGTGCACCACGATGTCGGTCTCAGCCACCAGCTTGTCCATGAGCGCGGCGTCGCAGATGTCGCCTTCCACGAACGTGATCTTGTTCATTACTGGCGCAAGATTTGCTTTGTTGCCGGCGTAAGTTAGCTTATCGACCACGGTAACTTCGTGCTCCGGATGGTTCTTGAGCGTATAATGCACAAAGTTTGAACCAATAAACCCTGCGCCGCCTGTCACGAGCATCTTCATAGTTTTATTGTACGGTACCCTTTCCATTAGTCGTTTTGGTTGGCCCGATGGCTTCCACGACCGCTACGAGCGGCAAGTGGTCGGAAATGTCTACATTCGGGCACGAGTGCTTTAGCACGCGCACGTCGCGGCTGGTGTACATAAGATCGACCACGGCCAGCGTAGCCGGGGAACTTGACGAGGTCTTTGCGCCGGACGTTGAAGCTCGTAGCAAGCTCGTGTCCAAACACCGAGTGCAGTAGCTCGTCCACCGGCTGGAGTGCCGCGTTAGTGGGTTTGAGATTACTATCGCCAGCCAGCAGTACATTTGCTTTGCCGTGTACTGCCTCGGCGATGGTCTGGCACATCTTTTTGCGACGGTCACTCGCCCGGTCGCCGTCGAGATCCCACACGCCCTGGGTATTAAAGACGTTCCAGGTTACGCCATCTGCTTGCACGACGCCGTGCTGGAGGTTTCGCGGTGTATTTGTCCAGGCATCAGGATTGTGCTCGGTGCGCTCGCCGTATGGTACATCATACGGAATGATGTGATGCTCCACGATGGGGAACCGAGAGAATATGGCGTTGCCAGATGGAAAGCGGTGGCCGTCTTCGTTGTCGATGAACGCTTCGGCGTATTCCACGCTCGCAAAGTGCATGCGTTTTTGGATTGTTTCAATCGAGCGTAGTCGCTGCGGCGCGGCGGGGTCGTCGCTGTTCAGTACTTCTTGCGCTACCAAAATATCCGGCTGCTCGTGTTCCAAAAAGTCTAGCATCTCGTCCATTAAGATGCCGCCTCGATAGAGGTTTAAAGAAATAAATTTGAGCGGCATGGCTACTCGTTCGCCGTGCGTGGTTCGGTTAACGCCTCCACATTGGCGGCAATTTTGTTTTCCCAGTCGATCTCTGGGAATTTCTTCATGAGGTCGAGGATGTAGGTCCTTAGTTTTTCGTAACCCGCAAGCTCGCGCGACTCAAATTTAATCGTCAGGTACGGCCCGTTTTGCGAGTAGCGCACCACAAACATGCCGTCGGGCAGTTCTAGGCGAATGCCGTCGCCGGCGCGTTGGTCGTCAATAACTTCGGCGCTGGGATACGCCTCGCGCAAGATGGGCGCCAGCTTTTCTACCAGCGCGACCTTTTTATCATCGGCGCAGGAGAGTTTAATCTCTGGGCTGGATATGTAGCGCGGCAACGCGGCAACCGCTTGCGACAGCGTTTGGCCTGTGGCCTGCAAATAGCGCAGCACGCGCATGGTGGAATACAATCCGTCGTCGTGGTTATAAAAATCAGCCGAGAAAAAGAAATGTCCGGAGAGCTCGCCGATGAACGCGGCTTTAACTTCCTGATTTTTCTTTTTGAGGAACGAGTGGCCGGTGCGCCACATGAATGGCTTGCCGCCATGGCGCTCGATGTTCTCGCTGACCACTTTAGAGCAGAGGGTGTTGTACATGATGGTGGCGCCAGGGTGCTCGCGCAGCACGTCGGCGGCGAGCAAGGCAATCAGCACATCGTTCCAGATGATGCCGCCCTTCTCGTCGACAACCCCCAAGCGGTCGCCGTCGGCATCGTAGGTGAAGCCGGCTTCGCTACCGTCCTCGACGGTCTCTTTGCGCAGGCGGTCCATCACCGTGGTCTCGGTGGGGTCGGCGACCCCCAGCGGAAAGCTGGAGTCGACGGTGGTGTTGTGCTCGGCAACCTCGCAGCCAGCTTGTTTGAGCAGTGCCGGGGCGATCTCGCCGCCGGTGGTGCAACCGGGATCAACGGTTACCTTGAACTTCTGACTGAGTGGCAAGCGCTTGATGACGTCGTCGTAGTATGCCTGGCGAATGTCTTGTTGCGCCACCGTGCCAGGCTGCTCGCCTTGCTCGTAATCTTCCGTTTCGACCATGTGACGAAGTTCTTGCATGCCGTCGCTTACCAATGTTTCGGAAAAGCCGTTGGCGAACTTAAAGCCGTTAAATTCCGGCGGATTGTGGCTGGCGCTGACATACACGCCACCGGGGCGTTGCAAGTGGTATTGCGACCAATAGAACATACCGACCAACAGCATGCCGATGTCGATGACGTCGACGCCGGCCCATGATAGGCCTTTGGTAATGTGCTCGGCATACTCCGGGCTCGTTGCCCGGCAGTCTCTGCCGACCACCGCTTGAGTGATGTCGCGGCGCTTGAGGTACGTGCCAAAGGCCTTACCCAAATGTTCGGCAAGTTCCGGCGATAAGTCCGTGCCGACGAGGCCACGTAGGTCGTAGCCTCTAAAAATAGCGGGGTTAACCTTCATACCCACGCCTTAAAGTACGGTTGATAGCATTCACGGGGATTACTCCTTTGCTTTCGTTTATGCTTTTCAACTAATGCCTACAGCACTAGCTGCCCCCAGCGTAGCCTTGCTTACCGTTCGTGTCAATGTTTGGTACTTCAAAGCAACTATCTAAGCCATGATTGAGGTGTACCTCTAGACTTGAGTCGAGTAGGTAAGGCCGGAGTATGCGCGGCTACTCTAATTTTTTACGAATATTTTTTGCTTCGGCGCATAGTGTTTGAAATGTGCTGTCGAAACCTGCTTGCTCAGTCCTTGCTTCTTCGGCTTCTGATAGTGAACCGAGCTTGCCATCTGTATTGCGGGCTGCATCTTTCAATTTTTTGTAGAAATCATGTAACTCTTTTCGCAGGTCAGTGTCCTTGATTAGGTATAGGTCAGGGCGTAGATTATCATATGCTGCCGTACCGGACAGTATATCGGCGACATAAGATGGCGGAAACACTTGGGCTGAATTCCAAACTTCATGCATTTTTCCGATTGTCGCCTCAATTTCCCGCAGTTCGTCGGCTAGAGATACTTGCATGGCTGCACGTTTGCGGCTGCGCTCACGCCAAGAGCGCAATTCATCGCTAACACCACCACCTACGATAGCAAGCAAGGCACCGACAATCAGAAGTTCTAAATCATTCATAGCGGATAGCCTCCGCATTGCCACCCTTGTCCGCGGTATATGATGCGAATCTTGCGCGAACGCCAACAGCACTCGCGAGCTTTTTTGCCTCATCTAGCTTACTTTCCGGCGTAATTATGTAAAGTACACTCGGCACGGTTGCTAAAGCGCGCCATACGGGTACACTGTCTACAAGTTCGCCCCCGTTTTCTATCCGCATAACAAATAGAATGTCATTATTGGGCGGCGGCTCGCGCCGCATAAGAATAATATCGGGGAATTGTCCGGCGACAACCTTCTTGTCTGTTCCAGTGTTGTCAATTACCCGAAAGCGTTGAGAGAATTCGTCAGTTACTAGGCTTACAATACTTGCACGTTTTATCATTGCAGATCCAAGCCTAACATATCTTAAGTATACAAGCTACCGCCTAGATGATGCTAGTTGGATGTGTGCCCGGTCTGCAATCTGCTATAGTGAGGCAGTATGAAGATTATCGTGACTGCTGGCGGGCAGGGGACTAAGGTGTGGCCTTACTCGCGCGGCGACAAGCCCAAGCAATTCCAACCAATCATCGGCGACACCTCAACGTACGAAGATACGATTACAATATTGCTTCGCAAGTTTACCCCCGAGGACATTTTCATCTCTACGAAACGCAAGTTTATTAAATACGTGTCCGAGCAGTCGCCGCAGATTCCGCTCAAGAATTACATCATCGAGCCGGACGTTGCCAAAGATCGCGGCCCGGCTGAGGGTTTGGCCTTCGTAAAGCTCAGCGTGCAGCACCCTGGCGAGCTGTTTTTTATGGTGCAGGCCGATTGCGTGCGCAAGCCCGAAGAAGCATTTTTGCAGATGATTGAGGACGCCGAAAAGATCGTTACGCAGAACAAAAAGCTCCTCACCGGTGGCATGAAGGCGACCGAGCCGAACATGGGTGTTGATTACCTGAAGCTCGGCGAGCATGTGGCGAGCGGTACAAAGCAGGACGTGTATGCGGTGGATTCGTTCGTTAACCGCAGCTCCACGTACCGCGAAACCAAGCAGCTCATCGAGAATTATCACGTGGTGACGCACCCACAGCACTACTGTTGGTATCCAGAATTCATGCTTGAGGCTTACAGAAAGTATCGGCCGGATTGGTACGACGCATTGATGGAAATAAAAGCCGGTATCGACAAGCCGGGCGAAGACGCGCTGATAGAGAAGGTCTACCAAACCATGGAGAAGGGCGCCACTGAAGAAGTAACGCGCGAGGTCATGAACAGCGGCGACGCCCAAGTTATTTTGCTGCCATTCAAGTGGACCGACATCGGTACTTGGGGATCGGTCTATGACTTTTTTGTGGACGGTGACGGGCGAGGTAACTACGAAGATGGCCGTGTGCTGGCGCTCGAAACCAGCGGCTCGCTGATTAAAACCGACGACGAGCACAAGCTCATTGCCGTCGCTGGTGTCGAAGATCTGGTGATTGTTGACACCGACGATGTGTTGCTCATCGTGCCCAAGAATAAAATTGAAAAGATCAAAGAGATTCAGGCACAGTTGGCCGAGCGCGGCGAAGACGAATTTTTGTAAGTCGCTCGGTAGATTGTTGTCGCTGGTTACTTTTGGCTAGCGAATTTTTCTTCGATGAATGCTTGCATGTAGCGACGGAACACTTCGGGCGCAAAAGCGGCGGCGCTGGCGCGAATCGTGGCCGGCTTGAACTCTTTACTGTCGAAGTGCTCGATGGCATGGGCCAGCGATGCGGCAGTTTGCTCGAGAAAGAACAGGCCAGTCTTACCCTCGTGCACATAATCTAACGCGCCGCCGGCTTTATAAGCGATAACTGGGGTGCCAGCCGCTATAGCCTCTATCGGCGTGATGCCGAAGTCGTCTAGGCTGGCAAACAAGAACGCCTCCGCGCGCGCCATGTAGCGAGCGACCTCTGTATCTGACGCCGGTGGCGCAAATGTGACGCTTGGGCCGGCCAACTTTTTGAGTCGTTCGTGTTCTGGGCCTTGGCCAACGACGGTAAGTGGCGTACCTCGTTGGGTGCAGGCGGCAACGATAATATCGGTGTGCTTGGCTGGTACCTGACGGCCAACAGTCACAAAACCACGGCGTTTCTGGGCCGAAAGACCCATAAAGCGCGAGACATCTACCGGCGGATGAATAACCACCGCCTCGCGCCCATAATACGTCTTGATATCCTGCTGAATGTGCGTAGAATTTGCAATGAAGTAATCCGGCCGCTTGCTGGCCTTGAGATCCCAGCGTCGCAGCGGCCCAACCAGCAGCCCCAGCCCCAGCCGCGCCAGCGGATCAAGCCAACCAAAGCCCGGATGCTTGAGGTACTGGCTGTATTGCCGCCAGTAAAAGTGCGTTGGCGTATGACAATAACAGATGTGCATCGTGCCTTTTGGCATACGGATGCCCTTTGCCTCGCCGTTGCCAGTGCTACTGATAACCAGGTCGTAGCCCGAAAAATCCAGATGCGTAAACCACCAAATGCGTAAGAACGGAATGAACTTGCGCATGGCGCCCAGATGCTGCAGCCAGCCGGTCACTACTTTGCCGTCGAGTTTTTTGCGCCATTCATCGGTGCAGTAGCTAGTGTATATGGGCGCATCGGGAAACATCTGGTGGAGTTCGTACACTACACGCTCGGCCCCGCCGCCGATCAGCCAATCGTGCACAATCGCGACTTTTAGATTTTTTTTCATCCTGCGATACCTCGGACGAGCAGCGTATGGGTAGTCTCACTACCAGCCAGGGGTGGCAGCCCGCGGGGCAGCACCCACCCCGCGCGCACGAAGGAGCACGGGGAAGGGGCGGACGGGCTGCCAGGACCCCTCAGCGAAGCTGAACGCGAGTACCTCGCACCGCAGACTACAATGGATATCATCCTAATTTGTGCCCCGCCCGCCCAAGACGACGCGGACGGTTTTCATCAGAATGACTAAGTCGAGCCACAAGCTCCAGTTCTGTACGTAGTAGAGGTCGAGCTTGCGGCGCTCCTCGAAGGTGATATCGCGCCGGCCAGAGACTTGCGCCAGCCCAGTCAGCCCGGTTTTAACCGCAAGAATAAGATTTTTTTTGGCGTATTTGTCCAGCTCGAATGGATCGAGCGCCCGCGGACCAACCAGACTGATGTCGCCTTTGACGATGTTCATAAGCTGCGGCAGTTCGTCTAAACTCAGCTTGCGGATAATGCGCCCTACCGGTGTCACACGCGGGTCGTCGGGCAGTTGATCGCCGTTTTCGCGATACAACTTGATAAGCTCTGGCCGGCCCATTTTGGTAAAACCGGCTTCTGGGCTCATGTTGCTGTATTTTTGATACATGCTGCGGAATTTGAAGATGGCAGCGGTGTTGCCATAGCGCCCAGTGCGGCGTGGCTTGAACAAAACGGGCGAACGCGGCTCGGTGATTTTAATTGCTAGGGTGATAAGTAGCATAAAAGGTGATGCGACCAAGAGCGCTAAGCCGCCGAACAGTAAGTCCGAAATGCGTTTTACCACTCGTCCCCAACCAAAAAGCGCCGTTTGGTGTACGGTAATTACCGGCACGCTGTTGCGAAACAACTCAACCTCGATATTGCCCACGAACAGTTCGGTGTTGCCTGGCACGAACCGATAGCCGACGTGGTTTTCTTGGGCATAGGTGAGGATTTTGGCGTTACGTGCTTCGTCGGCATAGAGTTCGGTTTGGATGATGCCATGGAACTCGCCAGGGTGGCTGGCTAGGAATTGGTCAAAACTGTGGTAGAGCGGTGCGTGGTGCTCGCCAAGCGAACGTTTGCCACCAACCACGCCGATTACTTTGTAGCCGGAGCGATTGCCGTTGAGCCAATCAAGTAGCTCCAGTGTCATGCCGGTGTTGCCCACTAACAAGACGCGCGTTAGGCCGGTGCCGCTCTTAAAGAGCTGAACACGGATAAACCGTGCCAGGTTGCGGAAAATGACCAAAAACAAAAAGCCAAACAGAAAGCCATACACCGGCACCAAACGAGCTGGAAAAATCGGTTTGCTGGCCACGAAATTCCAAAAAATCACAAACAACAGTCCGACAAACGAGCCAATCAGCAAGCGGCCCAACTCTTTAAACCGGTATTCATAAATATTGCTGTTGTACAGGCCGAGCAGTGCGAAAATAAGAATCCAAAACGGCAGCACTCCCAAAAAGACACCCAAAAACGTTCGACCGCTCGTTGGCCCGAGCGGCGCGCCATTAATGCCGACGGCTAACTTGACGCGCAACACATATGCAACAATAAATGCGGCCACCAGCGCCAAAAAATCCCCCACCACCAAACAGACGTTGTAAATCAGTGAGGCATTATTCTTCATGCCTAGATTGTACCACTCGTACACAGCAGTACCACATCGCTTTGCTTGAGCTTGCTATACTTAGATGAGGATGATTAGCACGATGGCAGTTTTGTCTTTCAATGTTCCTCACGAGGTGCAGCCAGTCACCCTTACAAGTACTGATTCTACAAAACGTATCGTTCAAAAGGAGGTGGTATGAACGACATGGTGCGTCCCACTAAAAAACAGCGGGAATTGCTGACGTTTATAGAACAATTTATCGGCGAGCACGGATACAGTCCGAGTTACCGGGAAATAATGGCGGGGCTGCACTATACGTCCGTGGCAACGGTGGCACTGCATATAAACAATCTGATCCGGCGTGGGCATCTGCGCAAGCGTGACCATTCGGCACGCTCGCTCGAAGTAGTTACGCCGAGCGAGCAAGCCAAGGTAACGACTAACGAGATTAAGCCTGGCGAGGAAAAGTGGTTGGTCGAGAAAGTCGAGCATCTGTTTGCTGAGCTAGAGCGCTCAAGCAGCGTGGCGACCGAGAATCTCGATCATTTATATGTGTTGGTTGGCGCATTGAAGGTGTTGGGGCTGGACGGCGCAGCGCAGAGTTTTATTCCGCGTTTGACTGCGCTCAAGCAGAAGACTCCCGAACAAGCGTAGTAGCTGCATCAGTAGCGGGGCCATCAGCTCATACCAAAAGAGAGGGTCAGGCGTAGTGCGACCCGAGGACATATGTTCTCGCGTGTAACGCACTCTCTTTTGGTGTGAGCTGATGGCTAATCTGTGGGCAGGTACCCACGCGGCAGGTAGCGCTATGGTGTATTCTCGGAACTGCGGTTCTCGAAAGCGGTATATTATACCACTTTCTGCGCTTCCGATGTTCCTCAAATACACCATAGCGCTACCTGCCGTAGTGTTTTGTTGGTAAAACTACACCACGCATGTAGTGTTTGTGCGTGCTATGATGCGTATACTTAACATGTAAACGCTGGAAGTGGGTGTAATTCCCACACTGTGCCGCAACGGTGACCGGCGTGAGACAAGCCTATGGTTTTTCTCACTCACGAGTCGGCGAAGCTTAATTTGCTCATGCAAATCAAACTCGCTGCTCTTTCCCTCGGGGAAGCCGACAAGTCCGATACAGCAACAAAACCAACAATCCCGAGCAGGATGCGGACGATGTTTGCCCCCATACCTGCCCGGCCGCAGGTATTTTTTATGGGGGAAAACTCACCAATCGAGTCGGAAATCAGCGCTCAAGCCGCACTACTGCAGCGCGAAGCTGAAGAGGCGCTCGCGCTCGAAGTGCTCTGGGCTTTGCCGGCAAGCGAGGTAGACCAAACCGAAGAATCGGCTATTGCCGAGCAGGCCTACGCCAATTCCCAACTCAAAACAGAGGCCTTGGGAGCTGCGGCGTTGGCTGGTGTGCTAGGCACTATAGAAGGCGCGCGCCTGAAAGAAACAGCCAAAGAAGATTTTGTGTCGTCGGTGGTGGAGATGCTCAACTCCGACAGTGAATTCCGTGACCAGCTCGAAGTCAGCCGCGAGCGCAGTTACATTTTCCGTGACGGTCACGCCATGACGGTAAACAATAAGGGTCAACTTGAGCCGATTGTGCATATGGTCCGCCGCGGCGCCAAGCGTTCCGAGCTTGCCGTCAAGGCGGATCCGCGCATGCGGTTTCAAGCTGAGCGCGATCACTATGATGTGGAAGAAGCGGAGCGAGTCGATGCGTTGGCGCCCGGCGAGTTCTATTTAAGTGTAAGCATGGACCCGAAGCAGGCCTTCGAACAACATGGTAAAGACTTTGTCGAGGGACTCGGTTACCGCAAAGGTTGGGGCTCGCTGCGTTGGTATTGGCGTCATCCTGACGGTCGTAAGCTTACCGCCGGTACATACACGTTCAACGATAGCACTATGTCGGTAATGGCCAGCATTCTCCGTAGACAAGGCGTGCCTGTGCCGGCAAATGTCACCGAAGACACCTTTATAGGTCATGCGCTGCAAACACAATGTCAGTCGGTAGTCGAGGCTCGAGCGATAGCCGACACCATCCGCACAACCGCATACCTTGACCAAAACATCGTCACAAAGCGGCACTCCGTAGATGATTTTATTGCCCAAAACGAGGCAGTAGTCAACCAGGTATTCGATTCGCAACAAGTGGCGCTGGCTATGGCGCACAAAACAAAGCGTAAAAATGCGGTTGTGCATACACTTGCCGAGGCGATGATGGCAACGCCCGACGTATTCCGGGCGCGCACGCGACAGCAGCTCGCCGAGATTCATACGAAGCAAGTGTTGAACGATAGCGATATACGTCTAATCGGCTATATCATCCGGTATGGGTTGGTGGAGCGTCTGCGCCCAGCACTTATGCATGTAGGAGGTCCGACTGCGACGCCGATCGAGTTGTTTATCATTCCAGCAAATATGCGAGCAGATGAATGTATTGCGCAGCGTTTAGCCGAAAACGCGCAAGTTGGTTTCCGCGCCGGCCGGACGTACGGTGGATGCACCGCCGAAGTTGATCTTGCTAACCACGAGCGCGATCCAGAAAATTCGCCGCAAGACGCCTTTGGCGGCAAAGACAGCTCGGAAACAGAGAAGGCCAAGTGGGTGAAAGGTGTCTGTCGCATCGACAATTGCCCGACGCGCCCAGGCACGACCATGGTCGGCCCGTGCTCGGTGTGCTGGAAATGCCAAAAGAAGTACGATAACGGGGAGGATCCGATCGAGGAATACACCAAACTTCCAAAAGAACCCGAGCCGACCACCGCCGAGCTGGCTGGGCGCGTGCTTATGCCGTTTGCGAGCTCCCGCTTTGCCGAACGCCTGGCAAAGAAGCAACACATTGCCGACGCAGCAGACCTGATAAAAACTTGACAAGCACAAGCGGAGTCTGGTACCATCGTAAGCACTTCCGCGGTACAGCTTGCCGCCGAAAGACAAACATGTGTGGTTAAACAAAAAGGCTTGCTAGTTTTTGTGTGAGGAAGCTGGCGGCCGCCAAAGGAGCAGCTATGCCCGTCAAAATAAAAATGGTTCCGTCGCGCCCAGCGCGAGTGCCGGTCGTTGTTCGCCGTCCGTCCTGGCGGGAGTTTTTGAATTATTAGTTGAAAGGATGCCATGGGCTTGCAGACTCATTGCGGAGCGCGTTCCGCGCGGGGCACAAAAGAAAACCCTGAGATACAGGGTTTTCTTTTGCTTCCGGCTTCATAGTCTCCGCAATGAGTCTACAAGCCCATGGCGCAATTAATCCAAAACTTATTGCTTGGTCTTCTTGGCGATTTCCGCGTCGATCAGGCTGCTGAGCGCTTGCACACTGTTGTTCGAAGGCTGCACGTACTTGCCATCTAAGAAAAAGCTGGGCGTTGATTCTGATTGGCCGGTTTTTTGAAACGCGGCAATGTCGGCATTTATGCTGTTGTTTACTTTGTCGCTCGCGTAATCTTGCTTAAACTGGGTGAGATTCAGACTCAGTTGCGTGGCGTACTGATTAAAGAAAGACTGCGGATTGCTGCTCTGCGCCCAGTCGCTTTGATTCGCGTAGAGCAGGTCGTGCATTTCCCAGAATTTGCCCTGCAAGCCCGCGGCTTCAGCCGCCTTGGCGCCTGCCAGCGCGTTGGGGTGGATCTGCAGCAGCGGCAAATTGCGGAACTGGAAGATGATCTGGTCGTTATACTTGGCCACGACTTGCTTCACCGTGGGATAGAACTCGCCGCAGAACGGGCATTCGTAGTCGCCATATTCAACCAGGGTGACGCCGCTGCTGCCCTTGCCTTCGGTATGGTTTGTGGCCGCTGCACCGTTGCTATTAGTAGGCGCGGCCGCCTTGTTGTTATGAAACAAAATAATCCCACCGAAAACGACGACGATAATGGCGACAACCGCCCAAAATGCTTTACTCATGCGTATAGTATACAACGTCCGAACGGCAAATGTGGTACCATATGTGTAAGGAATCGGTTCTGGCCGTGAAAAATCCAAAAACCAATCGCACAAAAAAGGCAATCACTGGCGGCTCGCTCCACCAAAAACGAGCAGCAGTCAAACGCGCCCGCCCACTGCACAAACGAGTGCTGCTCCACCCGTTCACGGTGATGGTGCTCCTGTGTACCGGCGTGCTGATGGTAGGGATGACGATTCAGGGCTTCGCCGCCTCGTATCTCGTGACTGCCACGGTGCCTGCGCCGCCTGTCACGCATCCCGCGATCATCACAGCCCCAAGCGCGCAGATGCATGTCCAAAAAGCTGACGTGACCGTGACTGGTACATGTCAAGCGCAGTCGTACGCCACTATCAGTGTCAACTCCACACTGGCCGGCGTGGCGCCGTGCGACGATACTAGCCAGACGTTCAGTTTGCAAGTAACGCTTTCGCCGGGCGCAAATCAACTCCAAGCACAAGCATATAATCTAACGAACCAGCCGGGCCCATCGTCTGACCCGGTTGTAGTCTATCTAGACGAAACGTCTCAAACGCCGTCTGCTCCGACCTCGACGCCAACTACGTTACAACTTGCTACCATCGAAGGCGGGCAGTATGCACAGGACAACGGTATATGGCAGACGAGCGTGAACCCTACCATTGCCGGCTATGCGCCACCCTTTGCTCGCGTAGTGGTAACGTTCCACTCAGACGTGCAAACTTGCATCACCCAAGCAGACGCACTTGGCTGGTGGAGCTGCACGCTGGACAACAACTTGCCGATCGGCCTGCACCATGTTGATATTACCGCCACCACAAGCAGTGGCCAGACATTTACCTTCCCTACCTTTAAGATTGAGGTGTTGGCAAGTAAAACGAGCATTCTCAAGCCGGCAACTTCGGCGGCACCGCGCATCGCGGTAGATCAGGCCTACCAGGCGCGTCGGCCAGGGCAGACTACCGAATGGCATGCCAGCATCAGCGGCGGCACAACGCCCTACAGCGTTACCGTGTCGTGGGGTGATGGCAGTGTGGATCACCTTGTTCGGCAAGATGGGTCGACGTTTGCCCTGACGCACACCTACACCGGCGCAGACAACAAAAACTATCTCATCACTATTTCTGTTACAGATGCCAAGGGCATGCAGGGGGATGTGCAGCTCGTTGCGGCTATCAACCTGGTGCTTGCTAATGCCGCGAGCGTGCTGCCGGCTGCACATGATCCGTTGAGCGCTGTGTTGGGCGGTGTCCGACAGCGGTTGTGGCTTATTTGGCCGGCGTATATCGTGGTGGTGCTGATGGCCATTGGCTACTACTTGGGCGAGCGCGAAGAATACCGGCGGTTGGCGCTCGTCGCTCAGCCAGTCTACCGTCGAGGACGGCCGCGGAGAAAATGAAAATGATGCCTGTTTTGAAATTAAGTCGTTGGATAGCGTAAGATGTGGTTATGGTTGAAAGCATAATCGCCCTTGGTCTTGTGTTGCTCGGTCTGTTTGCGCTGGCTTTGCAGCGATTTTATAGTTCGGTGCCCGCTAAAGAACTCAAGCGCTTGGCGGCGCGAGGCGATCATTTGGCGCAGTCGCTGTATCGGCCAGTGGCGTACGGCGAAAGTATGCGGCTGCTGCTGTGGATCGTGTTTGGCGCCAGCGTGACGGGGGGCTTTGTGCTGTGGGGTGATTCGTTGGTGCAGTGGGTGGCGTACACCCTGATTGGCCTGACGCTGGTCGCCGTGGTTGTGCTGCAATCGTTGCGTCTCACAGTGCGCAGTGCGCGCATAGCAGTGTTGGTTGCGCCTGCACTCAATTGGGCGTTGGATCATCTTCATACGCCGTTCGATGCGTTGGCCACTGCCATCAACCGTTTCCGTCACCACGCGCCGCATAGCGGACTGTACGAAAAAGAAGATCTGATAGCGCTGATCCGTCAGCAGCGCGAGCAACTCGACAACCGCATTGCCGAGCGTGATCTCGCCGTGCTGGAACGTGTCGCGCAGTTCGATGAAAAGCAAGCTGCCGACATCGTTATGCCCATGTCGCGTCTTACGCTGGTGGACGCCAACGATCACATCGGCCCGGTGCTACTCGGCGAACTTCACAAGAGCAAGCAGAATAGCTTTTTGGTGTATCAAGACAGCGCCGAAAATGTGGTAGGCACGCTATTTTTGCGCGACGCCGTGGCGGCCAAAGAAGGCGGCCGCGTGGCCGACCTCATGCGCGCACAGCTTTGCTTTGTGCACGAGGATTTTTCGCTGCATCAGGTCTTGAATGCGTTCATTAGGACCGGCCAGTTCATGCTAGTGGTGGTGAACTCGTTCGAGGAAGCTGTCGGCGTCATTACGCTCGCTCATTTTATGGCTCAGCTCGTGGGCGAGTCCGAAGACGACGATTTCACCGCCTACGAAAATCGTCCAGCCGTCGCCGCATTCGAACCAGAGCCGCCGCAGGCGCCAGAGTCTGAGCAACCCGCCGATGAGTCAAATCCAGAAACCGTAGAATTTTCAGCGGCCCAAGCCGAAACAGCCGAATCGCCCAGCGAATCTCATGCCGATGCCGAAGTACGCCAGTAATTAGACGGCATACACTCGATTTAGTACAATTCGCATATGCGTGAGTTTTCTCATCATGGCGAAGAACCAGCCGATCTACCGTTTCTCGTCCCGGACGTGCCCATCATTGACGATGGAGATGCGCTTCGCCTGAGCATTGAAGAATTCGAAGGCTATCGGCCGCTCGACCACGAGCTCCCTGTCGCGCGGGATATGCTAGATACGGCCATGAGCACAGCCCGCGATCGGTACGACCAGTATGTATTGCACCACACCACCGGAGAGGTGCTTTCGCTTGACTATCGCACCGAGGATGCCATGGCGCACTTAAAGATAATCAATCCGTCTTCTTATGATGGTGAAGTAACTTTGTTAATGGCGCGTTTTGTTGACGCTGCAGGCAACGATAGTCCATATGCCTACTTGCCAGAAAGCGACTCGCCTGCAGTGGTGC
This sequence comes from Saccharimonadales bacterium (SeqCode), assembly GCA_035278105.1. GTDB lineage: Bacteria > Patescibacteriota > Saccharimonadia > Saccharimonadales > UBA4665 > PMNU01. Next base: position 611,282 of record DATEJI010000108.1, on the reverse strand, counting down.
GTACCCATAGCTCAAAGCAAGAACTGCTGGGCTTTCCAGAGATAGGAACCCTTTCCCGCGCGGCATTTATGGAGCAGGCGGCCGAGGTAGTAGAAGAACAGGTGCCTAATCTAAGGATGGAAAGAGCGGCATTTCCCATCGACCATGTTGGCGTTGCCGAAGCGAACCGTATCGCTGCCATATTGGAACGTGCCGAACCAAGCCTTTTCCCAGTTCAATTGCTCAATCAGATGGCGGCAAATCGTGTGTATGCAGAGGGGGCAGACGGGCATGTGACGCTAGCCGAAGGGCAAGATGGTGCCGAATCGTATCTTGCCAACATGGCGCACTATCTTGCAAATCCGGACAGTCCCCGCAACGGCGAGCTCAGCACCGAACGCTTTATGGCCTACTTTGCTGTTATAGAACCGCCCAACAGAGATAGCCGCCCGCCAATAGTACAGTTTACGCTTGGACAACCCCCGACAAAAAAGATGACAGCCCTTTTTAGCCAAACCGAATTAGCCCAAGATTCCCAACTGGTTGCGATGCAGACAGACATGACGTATGGAATCTCGGAGGGAAGCTTTGCAGTTGGTTACGTGCAGAACTTTGTTGATAGCCAGCATCGAGTCACTCCTATTTCAAGGCGCGCAAGTCGTGCCAACGAAGAAGACGCCTGGGCACTCCAGCACTTCTTGCGCAAGCCGACAGTCTAACGGCTTTTCTTACGTCAACAGAGGTGGTAGAATAGCGGTAATGAAAACGGCGCAGTCTAATATGAATCTCCGGGTCGGCAGCCGCTAGTGAGGCGCTAGCGAGTCTGATGCAAGCGACCCTCGTGCAGCCGTTCGACTAACCAACAGGAGATTTTAGACATGCGTATCCTCAGTAAAGAATTACACAGCCACAGTGGCGAGCAAGTGCTCATCCAGGGATGGCTGCATAAAAAACGCCTGCTAGGCGGCCTGACGTTCATGAACGTCCGCGATCGCAGCGGCCTGACACAGGTGGTGTTGAAAGAGAAAGAAGAGGTAGAAAAGCTGCGTGGCCTGCAGATTGGTACTGTGCTGGAAGTGACCGGCACCGTGGCAGACGAGCCGCGCGCGCCCGGCGGTGTGGAGCTGCACGACGCCCAGGTTACGGTGCTCGTGCCCGTCACCGAGGAACCACCTATCGAGATAGACAAGCCGCTCAGCCACAAGCCCGAAAACCTCGACACGCTGTTCGACAACCGCGTGGTCGGCCTGCGCAACCTGCAAGAGCAAACGATTTTCCGCATCCGTTCTGAGCTGACTCGCTACATCCGCGAATTCCTCTACCAGCACGATTTCGTTGAGATCAACACACCCAAACTCGTGGCCGGCAACGCCGAAGGTGGCGCTGAAGTATTCAAGACCGACTACTTTGGCCAAGAAGCCACGCTGGCGCAAAGCCCGCAGCTCTACAAACAAATTATGGTCGGCGTGTTTGAACGCGTGTTCGAAATTGCTCCGGCTTTTCGCGCCGAGCTGTCCGCTACCACGCGGCACGTCTCCGAAGTGACAATGCTTGATGTCGAGATGGGCTTTATCGATGGCCACGAAGACGTTCTCAATTTCTTGCAAGATATGGTATATGGTGTGCTGACGCGCGCCTATCAAGAGCACGGCGAAGAGCTGAAGAGCCTGAACGCGCCCAAACTCACTCTCAAGCCGCAGTTCCCGCGCTACACCATGGCCGACATCCACAAGCTCTATCAAGAGGCGACGGGCAAAGACATGAGTCAAGAGATCGACCTGACACCCGACGAAGAAAAATGGATTTGCGAATACAGTAAGCAGCACGATGGTTGCGAGGCCGTGTTCGCTACCGGCCTGCCGGAAAGCAAGATGAAGTTTTATCACATGAAGGGCGAAGAAGGCACGGCGCGCAGCGCCGATCTGCTGTTCCGCGGTATCGAGATCAGCACCGTGCCACAGCGCGAGCACCGGCACGAAAACCTCATCGAACAGATGAAAAAAGCTGGCGTCAACCCAGATGCGCCCGGCTTTGTGCACTACGTTACCGCGTTCAAACATGGCTTGCCGCCGCACGGTGGCTTTGGTTTCGGCATCGATCGCCTCGCCGAAAAGACCATCGGCCTGGGCAACGTCAAAGAAGCGATCCTTTTCCCGCACGACATTAACCGCCTCGCGCCGTAGCTATGCGGGTGCTTGTCTTTGGCGATAGCATTACGCAAGGGTTTTGGGATAGCCGCGGCGGGTGGGCAGCGCGGCTTCGTGCAGCGTACGATGAAGTGCGATTAAAAGATCCGAACCTCGATGCACCGCTTCTGTTCAACCTGGGCATATGTGGCGAGACGTCGGAAGAACTCTGCAAGCGCATCGAGCCGGAGATTGTGGCGCGACGCTCGCACCAGGGCGATTCGTTCGCTTTTGTCATCGCCAGCGGCATGAATGACACGAAAATCGAAGATGGCGCGGTGCGCTCTAGCCCTGAAGCATATCGCCAGCACGTCACAGAAGTTATTTGGATATTGCGGCAGCATGCCGACGTTAGCAAGGTTTTGCTCGTTGGGCTCACGCCCGTTGACGAGGCGCGAACCGCGCCGACCGAGTGGAACCCGAGCGTTAGCTTGACCAATAATCGAATCCGTGAGTTTGACGCGGTCCTGCGCGAGGTCGCCACACAATCGGGCGCGAGTTACGTGCCTGTCTTCGAGGAGTTTCAAAAACAGCCCAACTGGCGAACGCTGCTATTGGACGGTTTGCACCCGAGCGATGCCGGACATCAGCTCATGTTCAAACTCATCCAGCCTGCGTTGCAAAAAATACTGGCGACGTAAGGTATACTAAAGCGCATGAACATTTCCGCATTGGCTGTGTTTGGGGTGCTGTCGGCAGTGCTGCAGTTTGTGTCGCTAGCGCCATATTTTGTCGACATCATGAAGGGTAAAACCAAGCCGGAGCGAGCCACGTGGTGGATTTGGTCGTTGTTAAATGTGATAGCCTTCGCTGCGCAGTTGGGCGCGCATGCCAGATGGTCGCTGTTTATGACCGCAGCGCAAGGAATGTTGAATATTGGCGTGGCGGTGTTGTCACTCAAGCACGGTTATGGCAGGTTCCACAAGGGAGACCTCACGGCTATGGCCTTTGCCATACTTGGAGTTGGGCTGTGGTGGCTGTTCAACAGCCCGCTGCTGGCGCTGTTGGTTGTAGTGGCGGTTGACCTGGCGGGGTTCTGGCTCACCCTTGCAAAAACCTGGCGCGCACCCGAGACCGAAACGCTCGTTACCTGGGTGATCTCTGTTGTCTCGGGCTTTTTTGGTGTGTTGGCGGTCGGCGAGTGGAATCTTACAAAGATGCTGTATCCGGCATACATTGCCGCCGGCAACCTGCTGATGGTAGTTATTATCGTCACTCGCCGTCCGCGACGTAGGAGACTGGTAGCGCGTGAACGTGCCTGACGCCGTTTATATCTTTTAAGAGGAGGAGCATATGAAGTTATATCTGTCGTCGTATCGAATTCCAGATTTGCAGGTGTTGAGCGAGCTGGTGGGCAAGCCGGCGGCTAAAACGAAAGTCGGACTCATCCCAAACGCGAAGGATTATTACGCCTTTCGTGCACGGCGGGTGAAGATACGATTGGTGGAGAGCTACCTCCGTACGTTCGGCTTTCACGTCGGTGTGGTGGACTTGGCTGAGCGCTATAGCCGGGCGGCGTTGCGCGATACACTCAAAAAATACGACATGCTCTGGGTGATGGGCGGCAATACCTTTTGCTTGCGCGAGGCGATGCGGCGGAGCGGCTTCGACAAGGTTGTGCATCAGGTAGTTGAAGACGGCGTGGTATTCGCTGGCGAAAGCGCCGGAGCGTGCATTGCGGGTACCGATCTCCACGGCGTGGAGCGGCTCGACGATGTGGCATACGCAGGCCGCATATTGTGGGACGGCTTGAGCTTGAGTGCGCACGATTTTCTGCCACACGCCGACAACGACGGTTACGGCTCCGATGTACAGGCGTTGCTGGCCGAGCGCGCCGGCGATGAGCGCGTGGTGGCGCTCAACGACAATCAAGCCTGGATCCGAAACGGCGACGACGAATGGAAAATAACCGGCGTCAAGCAAGAAATGACCGAGTAGCAACATATGCAACAAAAGATAGAGGCTTTTAAGCAACACCTAGCGGAGATTTCTGCCAATCCGCAATTCGTTCATCATAAGTGGTTTGTGAAGTGGCATCTTGAGATCGTGGAACGCTTGTCGCTAGAACTTGCCGATCTTCATCCCGAAGCCGATCGCGACCTCGTGCAGGTGATGGCTTGGTTGCACGATTACGGCAAGATTTTGGATTTTGCGCACCAGAACGACCGCGCCTTACTGAATAAAGGCCAGGACGAGCTCGTGCGCATCGGCTTTGCGCCAGACTTTGCCGCCAAAGCCGCCGATTATGTTGAATGGCTCGACAAAAAGATGGAGGTTGACTTACGCGAGGCACCCATTGAGGTGCAGATTGTCTCCACCGCCGACGGTTGCTCACACTTTGTGGGCCCATTCACCTACATTTTTTGGCACGAGGCGACGGACGCAACGTTTACGAATAAAACTGTCGAACAACTTATGGAGCTCAACATCAGCAAAGCTAACAAAGATTGGAACCGTAAGATTGTCCTGCCGGAGGCGCGCAACGCGTTCGAAGGGCGCTACCACTATTTGCTTGAGCGCTCTGGCATCTTGCCCGAGAGATTCTTTTCTTAGACTTTGGGTGTGTTATCAAGCGACTGCCAGATGTACCAGCAGGCGATGGATTCGTACGGGTGCCAGTGGTTTTGTGCGGCGAGTGCGCTCAGATCGGCGGCGCTGGGCAGATGATCCAGCCCATATAGTTTTTGTACGCCGTTTTTGATCCCCAGATCGCCTACGGCTAGCACGTCGGTCCGTCCCATGCAGAACATCAGGAACATGTGCGCGGTCCATTCACCGATGCCTTTGACCGCGGTAAGTTCGCGGATAACCGCTTCGTTCGAGAGCTTGTCCAGATGGTTGAACTGCACCCGGCCGTCCACTACGTGCTGGGCGAGGTCGCGCACGTACGTCGCCTTGCCGCGGCTGAGACCGGCGGCGCGCAGTTCATCAATCGATTTGTGTAGGATTGCTTCGGGAGAGGGAAACGTATCGCTGGCAAATAGCGCGCAAAAGCGTCGCTCGATGGTCGCCGCCGCCTTGACACTCAGTTGCTGGCTGATAATGCTCTGGACCAATTCTTGATAATAGTTGCGGTGCGGCCGGATGGTGCACAATCCAAAGCGCGCTACCAACGGCGCGAGCACGGCGTCGTGTGCAGCCAGATACTCGGCAGCCTGTTGATAGATGTCCATACGAACATTGTATCTAAAAAAGCTGTGAAAATTTTATGTGCGCCCGGAGTCGCCGCCAGATATTATTGTTGCATGATGACCAACGCCAACACGACAACCATAGATATACAAGTGAGCAACACAGTTATGGTACAGAGCGATGCCTCGCCTGCCAACCAAAACCTGAGCAACGATACACTGCCGCAGGTAGTAAAAGAGATCATAGTGCGCCATCTGATTGACGGCTCGCTCCGAGATGACGCCCAGCAGGGCATCACTACCGGCGTGCAAATTATGGATTTGCAAGACAACCATACTATCATGAATCGCAACCAAAACGGCGAGCAATATGCTGCCAGTCTCAATAAGTTGCCGGTGGCGTTTTTGGTGCTGCAGGATCTGCGTGCTGGAAAGCTCAGTTTGAATCAACAGATGACCTGGCAGGCAAGTGACGTGCGCGCCGGCTATGGCGTGTACGATCAGCCGGGCGCGCCACTGTCGGCCACTCTTGGCGATGTACTGTTCGACATGCTGAACCATTCCGGAAACACGGCGGTGCGCATTCTGGTGAACTCCGGCCTGGGCGGGGCGGCAAGCGTGAACGCACGCTGGGCGGCATATCCACAACTCAACCACACGGCGCTGCAACCGCTCGACGCCAATCGGTTTTACTTAGGCAATACGGCACCCAGCGACGCGCTGTGGTCGCTTGAGCAACTCATGCAAACCACCGACCAATACTCGAGCTTCATGAAAAACGCGCTGGCCACCAATATCTTTACCGATTTCGGCGTGCGCAGCCAATTGGCGGGCAATGATTGGATCGTGCTCGTGAACAAAGTCGGCATTCTGGACGACCCAACAGGCGACAATCGTCACGATGTTGGCATTATCTACAACACGCGGAGCCACAAGTCGTACGGCTACGCGCTCCTTACTACCTCGCCAGAGGAAAATCCCAGCGCCACCCCGCAAGCCGAGCAGTCGTTGAAGGATATGGGGCTCGACCTGCTGCGCTTTGCAGGCGATCGTCCAGCTAGCCACGCAACACCGTTCGCGACGCCGAATGCGGCTAGGACGCCCGAAAAGAAAGTACTATACTAGGCTCATATAATTCCCTGAAGATGGGAGACGGAGACATTTTGAGCTGGCTGGTGCTGCTGACTTTTCTGATAGGTGTTGGTTCGAGCACGCTCAGCGGCATGGGTGGCGGAGGTGGCGGGTTCGTCACCATTCCCTACTTTCTGTTTATCGGCCTGACGCCGGCGCACGCCCTGGCCACAGCGAAGATGGGCGGCATTGGCACATCGGTGGGTGCGATTACGGCGTTTCGCGGTAAGGGCTTGGTGAATCGCAAGCTTGTCATTCCGTTTATGCTGCTGACGGTGGTGTTTTCGATGGTGTCGGCCTGGCTGATTCCACGGCTCGACCCAACGCTGTTTCAGCGGGTTATTGGCGTTACGCTCATCGTGCTGACTCCGACGCTGTTCATTAAAAAGGCGGCGTTTCAGCCGGGTGAGCGCAGCCGGCCATTTATTGTTCTGGGATTTATTTGCTATGCGTTGTTTAGCTTTTTGCAGACGCTGATTGGCACAGGCATGGGTTCGATACTGGTGTTGGTGTTGATGTTTCTCTTTGGCCTGGGCGCGTTGGAGGCGAACGCGACCAAGCGCGTGGCGCAATCGGTGCAAGGCGTGCTGTTGTTTGTCTTGCTGGGCATTCAAGGGTTTGTATTGTGGTGGCATGGGCTGGCAGGGCTGATGGGCTCGCTCATCGGCAGTCATATCGGTACGCATATTGCTATCAAAAAGGGCGCGCGGTTTGTCAAAATTATGCTGGCGGTGGTGATGTGTACCTCGGGCATCGGCCTGCTGTGGTGAATTTACCCGTATCATACAAGGCTGCATTTCTGCTAGACTAAAAGTAACAAACAAGGATAAGCAGCATGCCCGACGCACCAGATGTAGAATCAGAGAACGATAGCCAAACGCGCAGCCGACACGATCCTGAGCACGCCAGCGCCAAGCACGAGCGGACAGCCGACTCCAAAAAACCAGCCGCAGATACGGACACGCCCTCCGAAGATGCAGTGCCCTTCGAAACAAGCGACACGCACGTAACTGCTCCGACTTCTGCGCCGAAGTCGGGCGCTCATCACGGCATGTGGCAGTGGGTTGCTAGGCACAAAAAAGTCTCTGTTTTGGCGGCGGCGCTGTTTGTACTAGTCGTGCTGGCCGTCACGCCGTACACGCGATACATGTTGGCTGGTGTAGTACTGAGCCGAAACGTTACGGTGTCGGTGACAGATTCGCAAACCGGTAAACCAATAACCAGCGCCACGGTGTCGCTCGATGGGAAAAAAGTCGCGACCGACAGCACGGGCAAGGTAGTGGTGCACGCACACGTCGGTTACCGCAAGGTAGTGCTATCCAAGACGTATTATCGTTCGGCGTCGCAGCGCGTGCTTGTGCCACTCGGCAACCAAAAGCAACCATACAGTATTCGTTTGGTAGCGACTGGCCGCCAGGTGCCGATCTCGGTTGTTGATGTCATCGGCGGTAAGCCGGTAGAGAATGCGCTGTTCGCTGCGGCTGGTACGCAAGTCAAGACCGACGCCAAGGGTCAAGCTACCATTGTCGTGCCAACGAGTGCTTCGAGTTTTGCAGCCGTCATCAGCAGTAGCGGCTACAACACTCGGAAGGCGACGCTCAAGGTGACCACTAGCGCCGATCCGGCAAATACTTTTCAGGTGACACCCGCGGGCAAGTTGTACTTTTTGTCGAACGCCAGCGGCAAGCTCGATGTGGTAAAGTCCGACCTCGACGGCCAAAATCGTCAAACCGTGTTGCCCGGCACTGGCAGCGAGGATAACGCCAACACGGTGTTACTCGCCTCGCGCGATTGGAAGTTCATCGCGCTACTCAGCAGACGCGACGGCGGCGACAACGCCAAGCTGTTCTTGATCGACACTAGTAACGACCAGCTCACCACCATGGACGAAGGCGATGCCTCTTTTGCACCGCAGGGTTGGAGCGGCCATCATTTTATCTACACGGTTACGCGCAACAATGTCGACACGTTCCAGTCTAAACACCAGGCGCTGAAGAGCTACGATGCTGACGCCAAAAAGATCATCCTGCTGGACGAAACCACCGCCAGCACAACGCCGTACCAAACAGCAGAATCTTACGGCTCGGTGTACATTTTGGATAAAGAGGTGGTGTTTATAAAAAATCAACAGAGCGCAACGTTTATGGCGGTGACGCTCGACAAGCCAGCAACACTCAACAGCATCCAGGCCGACGGCAGCCAGAAAAAAGTAGTGAAGTCGTATAGTAACACGAGCGGAGCGATTGACTTATATCTGGATTCGCACACCGCTGACTTCGGAGAAATTTACATCCGCTACCCAGTGACCACGAGTACATTCCAGCACGACGCCTACAAAGACGGCAAACTGACCAGCGAAACACTCACCGACGATCAATACTTTAACGGCACGTACTTTACCTATATCGTTTCGCCGTCGGGCGGCAAAACGCTGTGGAGCGATTACCGCGACGGCAAGAATGTGTTCTTGGTTGGCGACGCTAGTGGTGGGAACGGCAAGCAGCTCGGTGGCTCGACCGACACCTATGCCGCGTACGGATGGTACTCCGATGATTACGTGCTCGTCACCAAAGACAATAGCGAACTGTACATTATACCAGCCGACGGCGACTTAACGCATGCGGTTAAGGTGACGGATTACTACAAGCCGACCTATCTTATTCGTGGCTATGGTTACGGCTACGGCGGGTAACGATGGCCGCTTCGTCCGGGTCTCAGGCGTCAGGCGAGTCGGCGGACGCTCCACAAAGTCCGCCGCTGGACGATCCAGTAACGGAGCGAGCCGTCGACGACATTGTGCACCATGAGGGCGATGAAGTGCTCGCCGCCGAGGACGCGGCCAGAGAGCAATCCTCGTTCCGACCACCCAAGCACAGCGTATGGCGCAGCATTGGCCATGTGTTTGGCGTGTGGTTGGGCACGGCGTGGGGACGATGGATCACCTTTTTTGTCGTGTTGGCGGTGGCGGGTACGTGCGCTGGTGTACCAGCAGCGCGATATCTTTGTTTGAATCAGTTTGGCGTGCGGAGCACCGCGTCGGTTACGGTGAACGAAAGCCTGCTGGGCACGCCGCTCAAAAATGTGCAGGTGGCGTTGGCTGGCCAGACGGCCAAAACAGATGCGAAGGGAGTGGCACACTTTACCAACCTTGTGCTCGGGCCGACGACGCTGCGTATTACTGAGATTGGATTTGGCACCAGCACGCAGCAGGTCGTTGTTGGCTGGGGGAGTAATCCGCTCGGGCCGTATTCGTTACGTAGCACGGGAGTAGCATATCGCGTGCTTGTCCGCGATGCCATAACCGGCCAGCCGCTGGCTGGCGCCGAAGCGGTCATTGGTGATGCGTCGGCGCTGTCGGATAAGAGTGGGAACATGGCGCTCACGCTGGCGAGCAGTGCTACCACAGGCGGTACTATCACCGTAGGCAAGTCGGGCTATCGCAGCGAACAGTTCGTGCTGCAAGCACCTGGCCCAACCACCAACATATCTCTTCTGCCGAGCCAAAAAGATATCTTCGTTGCTAAAGCGAGCGGTATATACAATCTGTACAAAAGTGATCTCGATGGCAATAATCGGCAACTCTTGCTGGCTGGAACGGGCAACGAAACGACCGGTGCGTTGGCGCTAGCAATGAGTCCTGATGGGTCGCACGCGGCGTTTGTCTCCACGCGCGACACGCAGCGCGCACCCGACGGCAACAGCTACAACACGCTTACACTTATTACAATAGCAGACGGCACCGCCGTCGAATTGGCGCACGCCAAGCAGTTACGACTGATTGATTGGATTGGCTCAAAGCTTATCTTCGAACAAGTAGGGCCGAGTAACGGTACCAGCAACGCCAGCGTGGTGAGCTATGATTACGCCACCAACAGCCGGGCGCAACTAGCGGCGGCCGATCAGCTTGCTACGGTGTTGAGCGCGCAAGGCACAGTCTATTATGGCACAGCGGACGGGCTGTTTAAGATCAATCCTGACGGCAGCGGCAAACAACAGACCATAACGCAAGCTGTTACCGCTGCTGTGCGGACCGATTATAATACCTTGGCCGTCCAAACCGGCGACACGTGGAACACGTATATTATTAGCAGCGACGCCGTGACGCTGACGGCAACGCTGCTCAACCCTTCAAATCGTTTGTATCTTGTCGATCCTGCTGGCATGCAGGCGGCATGGGCGCAAAACGGCACACTCGCCAATCACGCAATCACAACTGGCAAGGATAGCACTCTGGTTGCGGCGGATGTTACGCAACCTATGGCGTGGGTTGGCTCCGGCATCGTCGTCTATCAAGTGGGGAATGGTAGCATGCCCGCGGATTACGCCGTGAGCGCTGCCGGCGGCACGCCGCACAAAATCAACGACGTCGTCCCGGTAGCTGGCTTTAGCATCGGCCAATAAGGTATGCTAGGGCAATATGGGTACCATCACTCCTGCGCAGCTCGGTGTTTTTGAGCAAACAGTGCTGGCATATTACCGCACACACGGTCGGCACGATTTACCATGGCGACAGATTGAGCCGGATGGGTCGATCGATCCGTACAAGATACTCGTGTCCGAACTCATGCTCCAGCAGACACAGGTGCCGCGTGTGATTCCTAAGTTTCAGGAGTTTATGAAGCGCTTCGCGACCTTTGAATCGCTCGCCGAAGCACCGCTCGCCGAGGTGCTCAAGCTTTGGAGCGGACTGGGGTATAATCGCAGAGCAAAATTTTTGTGGCAGGCGGCGCAGATGGTTGTGCAGGAATACGCCGGCCAGTTGCCGCGTACCAGTGCCGAACTTGTGCGACTGCCTGGTGTTGGCGCGAACACCGCAGGTGCGCTGCTGGCCTATGCCTACAATCAGCCGGCGGTGTTCATTGAGACGAACATTCGCACGGCGTTCATCTATCATTTTTTTGCCGAAGAACAAAGAGAACAGGCGGCGGTGCACGACAAAGACATCCTCGAGCTGGTTGCTCGTGCGCTGCCAGACGACGCGCGGACCTGGTATTGGGCACTTATGGATTACGGAACGCACCTCAAGCAAACGATGGGCAATCTTAACACGTTAAGTAAGCATTATACCAAGCAGTCGGCGTTTGCTGGCTCGCGGCGACAGATTCGTGGCCAAGTGTTGCGGCTACTGAGCACTCAGCCCCAGACGTTGCAGGATCTGTGCGCTGCGATTGCCGATGCGCGGCTGGAGAGTGTGCTGGAAGACCTGATCCATGAAGGCATGATGGTTATTGATAAAGGCCGTTACATGCTCCCGTAGTCGTGCTATAATATGACTAACGACTTATGCAACCGCAAACTGCGAACAAACCAGTTATGGATGTCGCCGCACCAGTTCACAAACCGCTGCCAAGCGGGCCAACGCACGCCGTCACTATGCCTGCGCCGCAACCGGCTGCGATAGCTGCTCAACCGGCGCCGTTGCCCACGCCCGCGCTTCCGGCTCATCCAGCGTCCGCTCCTTTGGCGGTGAAACCGGCTCCCGTAGTCGAGACTCCCACGGCGCACGATGCTGCCGCTGACACCTCGCTGCAATCTGCGCTTACCGAAGACGAAACTGTACCCAAGCCACCGCCCGCCGCGAGTGGTTCGCATGCGCCGGTCGCCCTGATTACGGCCACAATTTTTGTTATGTTAGTGTTGGCCGGTTTGGCCGTTATGGTGTACCTTACCTCGCACACTGCGTAGGCGTATGATTGTCTTTAGCTCGTTTGATGACCCAAGATTGCGCGAGATGCTTCTCGCTGGCGCTGTCGGTGTGCTGCCGACAGACACGATTTACGGTTTGGTGGCAAGCGCTCACGCGCCGCAGGCTGTCGCGCGACTGTACAAATTAAAAGAGCGTGAGCAAAAGCCTGGCACCACCATCGCGGCCGATGTCGAGCAGCTTATTCGTCTGGGCTTGCCAGAAGAGCTGGTGCGTCGCGTTGCTCATCTGTGGCCGAACTCACTCAGCATTGAGATCCCGGGTGGTGAGCAGCTTGCGTACCTGCAGCAAAACACCGGCCGCAGTGCGTTTCGGGTCGTGCCAGACGAGCGCGTGCGAAGCCTTCTAACCGCCGTGGGGCCACTGGTGACGAGCAGCGCGAACCATCCGGGAATGGCGCCGGCAAACACCATCGCCGAAGCGCAAGCCTACTTTGGCGACGACGTTGATTTTTATGTCGACGCTGGCGACCGCAGCAATCGGCCACCGTCAACCATTGCTCGGTTGCTGCCGAACGGCGAGCTCGAGATCATCCGTCAAGGCATCTTCAACATGTATACAAAGAGGAACGAACCATGACATTCGACGACTACCAAAAGCAAGCGCTCACCACCGTTCATAATACCCATGAGCCGCTCATGGAAAAGACAATCTGGGCCATGGGTGTAGCCGGCGAGGCCGGTGAAGTCGTAGAAAAATGGAAGAAGATCGTTGCCTACAAAGGCGGTGAGGTTTCGCAGGCGGACATCGAGGAGTTGGCCAAAGAATTGGGCGACGTGGTGTGGTATATTGCAGTGCTGGCGCACAGCTTGGGGTTGTCATTCGAAGACGTCATGCAGCGCAACGTCAGAAAACTACAAAGCCGCAAGGCCCGCGGCGTTATCACCGGTGAAGGGGATAATCGCTAGTACCCTTGTTTTTCCAGGCAAGATATAATAAAGAAGTACGATAAGGTTTGTAACTAACGAACATGGAACGCACTCCAGATAACGCCAACGAACATGGCGAGAGCAAATCGTCGTCCTCGGGAGAATCCCGTGTGCCGCTGCACGGCAGCGCCGGGTCCGAGGGTCTCTTTGAGCGTCGCACTCAAGCCGAGCCGCCGCGTCCGCCACTCGACCTGTTGCGTGCGCAGGTGTTCGCTGATTTAGGCCATAATGAGCCGCCCAAGCCAAAGCCCGAAGCGCCCTTGGCAGATATGCCCCCGATTCCCGAGCAGCCAGCAGCTCCGGGATGGAACCAGTTAGAGCAAGAGCAGCGTCTGCAGCGCGAGCATGCCAAAGACGACGACGCTGATGATGAAGAATCTGCAGAGGACGATGACGATACCGCGCCCGCCAAGCCGCCGCGTCGCTGGCCACGGCCTATTATTCCATCGCCAGCGGTTGAAGGTCCGGTTGAGTATGAACCACGGCATCTGGCCGCGTCAGAGGAGCCGCAGCCGTACGAATCCGGCATATCTGAGGATATTGAGTCGCCCCCTGACGTGCCGCCGGCTCCGATAACCGTTGAGCGTCGTCACGCGACGCGCGCAGCAGAAGAATCGGTGTCGTTTGCGCCTGCTCCAACAGAACACGTATCTAGTCTTTCGGCAACAGAGCACGCGCCGAAAGCCGAAACTTCCAAGCCGATGTTTGCCCCGGCCGAAACAACTCCACTGTCTGCCGAACATACCACCGAAACCGAATCGAATATATCATCTGTCGAGGATGTCGAGAGTGTGCGAAGCGAGGCAGAGCCGCCAGCTCTCGACCGCCGGCAATACATTCGACCGCCCGAGCAACGCACGCCGGCGGAATATTCGCGCGATGTGCCGCATCGTTGGTCTGGCGAACAAAGTAGCACGGAGATACCTGCGGCTCTTCGCTGGGGCAGTGAGCGCTCTCCGGCCTTCGCCGAGTACTATTACGATCGGCGCAAACGAGCCGGTGATTTCATCCTGGCTGTAGGCTTAAGTACCTACCTCGCGCACCGGCTGGACAAGCGCATGCAAAAGCGCAACGAGCGTGCTTTCAAAGAAATCCGTAGCGAGCAAGCAGCTCAGGCCGAGAACCAGCAATTCTTAACCGGCCAGCTTGCGGGCGAGCGGCAGCGCGCCGACCAGCTTGAGCGGCGGGTCGCCGAATCCGCAGCTCAGCAATCGCCTGCTCGCCGAATCGAAACGCCGTTTGTTCATTCGTCTCAAGCCGCCGAAGCAAACCTCTCCCGGCCGAATGCTACGCCCGAAAGCAAACCACCGCAAGAACTGGCAGAGCGTGAAGCTGTGCAACCGCTCGAGCATGCCTCGCAGCGACATGTCGAGCATAGCTCGTGGCACAACATTGTGGTTGATGAGCATGGCCACGAGGTGCAAGGAGCTATACAGTACGGCGAGGCTTTCCAACAAGAACGGCGTCAGGAGCAGGTGCCGACTGTGTCGGCGTCGGCAAGTCCGCTATCTGATGCCAGCCAGCAAAACGGTTTTGGCGCAAGTGTGGGGAGTTTGCCGGGTGGCGTCAACCCGCTGCTCGATTTGTCCAGCGGCCAAGTGAGCGCCGGGCATGGACTGCCTGCGGCCTCCGGCTCTGTGCCGGTCGACGTAGAGCATCGTTTGCCAGCGCATGAACGTCCGCGCGGCCAAGTGCAGTCGACTATCACGAGCCCATGGCTGTGGCTCGGCATTGGCCTACTGCTGCTTGCATTCTTCACCGCGGCGTTTTTGTAGTTACCACTGCTGTTTTCGGAGCCACTCATCCAGGCTGCCACCACCACCGGCGCTGATGCAGAGCACTAGGTCTCCTTGTGCTGCATGCGTCCGAATGGTGTTTGCCAGGGAATCGTCGAGCGCGGCCGGCGCGGCGTGCGCTTTTGTCTGGTCGCTCATAAGATGTATAAGGTCGCTTGGCGCGAGCAAGGGCAAGTTCTGATCTTCGCGCGCCAGGTAACTCGGCACGATGTAGAGCTGTTTAACCCCATCGAACAGCGTGGCCAGCTCCTGCGCAATGAAGTGTTGACGCGTGTTATGGAGGCCTTCGTACACTACCACGACGTTATCACCAGCCACTTCGTGTGCTAGTTGCAGCGCGCCGCGGATTTTGGGCGGTGTGTGGGCGTAGTCGCTGTAGACATGCGGGGCGATCAGCTCGAATCGGCGCGCTACGCCTGGAAAACGGTTGAGCTGTGCAATAAGCTCGGTCACAGGACGATCGCTGAGCGGCGCAAACGCTTGGGCCACTAGCCAAGCATCCAGACGATTAACTCTACCTAGTAGGTGTAATTGTGCGTCGATCTGCGGATCGTGCTCATCAAGGATGCTACGCCGTTGATTTACCTCGATGCCGAGTGCGCGTGCATCGCTGCGCCAGAGTACTGCTCGCTCGCTGCTACCCAAAAAATCCCGGAAGGCTTGGTTGTACTCCTGGCGTGTCGGGTAGATATCCGGATGATCCCAGTCGATACCCGTAATCATGCTGATCGCCGGGTGATATGCCAAGAAGTTGCGGTCGAACTCATCTGCCTCGTATATAAAATAGGTGCTGCCAGGGTGAAATTCGCCCATCTCGCCAAAGCTTAGCTTTGCCGGCACCAGCCAGCTCGCCGGCAGGTTGATCTGTTTTGCCAGCCAGGCCGCCATAGCTGTGGTAGTAGTTTTACCGTGGGTGCCAGCAACCGCGATCATGCGCAGGTTGTTGTCGGCGAGGAATTGACTCAAAAACTCGTCGCGCTTGGTTGCCCTGATGTGCTGTTCGGTGCAAAAACGCAACTCCGGCGCATGTGGCTGCTCCATCGGCAACGCCGAAGTATACACAAACCAATCAATCGGCCGCCGGGCGTGCACTGCGGCGATGTGCTCGTAGCTTTGTCCGATGTGAATATCGGTAATACCGTGCTCAGTGAGATACCGGACGTAGCTATTCTCCTGTTTGTCGGAACCCGATACCTCGTAGCCGGCCTGGTGCGCGATGAGCGCCAGCGGTCCCACTCCGGCGCCACCGATGCCCGAAACGTATATGTGCATGTAGGTAGTCTACCACGCACCAACCTAGCGGGTCAGTATCTCAAGGAGGTATCCGAGCACAAAGCGTAACACCGCCAAGATAAAACATGCCACCGCCAACACCAGCGCCCAACCGGCCAGGTCTGGCGACCAACGTGGCGAGGCGAAATCGAATTTGTACATCGCGGCTGGAATCGCTTTTGCGGTTGTGCCGTGTTCTTGGACGTATTGCTCGATGCAGGGTACACGCGGGCCGCCCGAGAAGCTATCCGGGTAGAGCGCTTCGCAGTAGTGTTGCGCCGCGGTGTAGACCTGGGAGTTAGTGTCGTCCACACGTTTTTGTTCAGCCTGCTGCAACCGTGTGTAGGTGTATTTGAGCTGGATCGGCGGATACACGCCGTCGCTGGTTGCCAGGCTGGTGTTCATATGCGTGCCGACGTAGGCGCGCAGAGCTTGAAGTGCTTGCTCCACGCCGCTACCTTGCTGGTCGGCGGTGTATACCGCAGTTCTGAGCCGAGTCATGGTCGTGTAATTATGGCGAAGCGCCGAGACACCCACCACTGCGCACAGCGCGCAAGCCACAAACAAATACCACACCTTAACGGGGCGGATGCGAACCCACAGATGATGTGCGTAGCGTTTGTTCATGAATCTGATCCTATTGTACCGCAAGCCGTCCGCGTGTCGTAGATCCTAAAAAACCAACCCTTCCGCGCGGAAGGGTTGGTGTGTCTTAACAGTAAAACTTTTGCTTACTGCTTTGTTGAGCTCGAACTTGAGCTGCTAGTGCTACACTGTTGACCGTTCGGGTTCTGCTGAATCCACTGGGCGATCGCCTTGGATACTTGCCCCTGGTCTTTTAGGTTTTCCCAGAAGGTGACTTGGTCGCGGTTAATTATCATTTCGTCGGCCGGGCCATGCAACTCACAACCAAGCTTCACGAGCGACACGCTCTGATTCGAGCTGTTGCTACTGCTGGACGAATTACTACCAGTTTGGTTTGGTTGCACTTGCTGGTTAACATTCAGGTAGTAAATGTTTTGCAAGTCCACGTACTGCTTGTTAACAGCTTTGATGTGCCCAAAGTAGACTTGACCATTGGTTAGGAAGACGGCCTGCTCCTTACTCTTGTCGATGTAAGAAGACTCTTTTGGACCACCGAAGTACAAGAGCGCCAGCATGGCGATAATGAGCGCAGTTGCTGCAAACAACAATACGAGCCATACAATACGAAGCCACATTGGGCTACCCTTCCACGCCTTGCCGTTCTTACTGCCACCGTTACCGGTGCTCGCAACCGGTGCACTTGCCGCTGGCCGTGCTGGCGCACTCGACTGCATGCTTCTATTAAACTCCATGTGAAGACCCCCTATGATTACAACCTAATTTGTATACGCTCCAGTGTAATACATAAGCGCGATACGACGCAAGCCTTAAATGAGTACGCCAGCAGCGCTCAGCTCGCGCCAAGACAAAAGGAGTTGACAAACAAAAATCTACCAGAGTATGGTAGGGGTACCATTACTAATGCTAAGAAGAGGGGTATATCTAGCAATGGGTTACAAGCACACTAATTCTAAAGGCGTTACCTACTACCTGAATTCAAAGAAGGTTGTCCTTCGCGGTGGTAAAGAGCAAATTATTTATTACTTTAGCAAGGACGAGCGTCCGGAGGCCTGCGACTTGCCGGCCGGCATGAGCGTTAGCGAGAACGAGAAGAACGGCTTCTTGACCGTCAAGCGCGACAAATAGTGCACGAACATGATGCCTCGGCCGCCCCCTTGGGCGCCGAGGTGTCTTTTTGTCCGTCGTTTAACAACGTTAAGCTCTGGTATAGTAAAAAGCATGGCAGAAATAATTTTAAAAATCGACAAGCTGCGCAAGCGGTATGGTGATCGTGATGTTGTTGATGGCATCAGCTTCGAAGTAAAAAAAGGTGAGATTTTTGGCATTCTGGGGCCGAACGGCGCCGGCAAGACCACTACATTGGAAATGATCGAAGCAATGCGCCCCATCGACGGCGGCACCGCAACCATCGCCGGCATAGATGTTGCGTCTCACCCCTGGGAAGTTCGCCGCATTATTGGCGTGCAACCGCAATCCCCGGCATTTCAAGATAAAACAAAACTAACCGAGATTATCGAACTCTTTGCCGCTGCTTACGGCGAAAAGGTCGATCCAATGGAGTTTTTAAACGATGTCAAACTCGGCGACAAAGCTAGCACGTACGTAGAAAATTTGTCGGGCGGCCAGAAGCAGCGCCTAAGCATTGCTGCCGCGCTGGTGCATAACCCGAAGGTGTTCTTTATGGACGAGCCCACCACTGGCCTGGACCCGCAAGCGCGCCGGAATCTGTGGGAGCTTGTGGAGCACGTTCGCAGCAAAGGCGTCAGCGTCATCATGACCACCCACTACATGGACGAGGCCGAACTGCTGTGCGACCGCGTTGCCATTATGGATCAAGGTAAGATCATTAGCCTCGATTCGCCCAAGAACCTCATTAAGCAACTGCTGGCCAAGGGCTTCAAGAAGAAACAACACGTCGAGCAAGCCGATCTCGAGGACGTGTTTATCGACCTAACGGGAAAGGGTTTGAGGGACTAGCATGAAGAAGCAATGGTATACCGTGCGCGTGTTTGCGCAACTGAACAACCGGCGGTTTTTCCGCGATCGGTTGGCGCTGTTCTTCGGCATTTTGTTTCCGCTGATTTTCCTGTTCGTGTTCGGCGGAATTTTCAGCCACAGCAGCGGCACGTCGTTTAAGGTAGCGTTCATCGACGACTCCACTACGCAATCCGCCCAAGAATTTTCAAAGCAGGCCCACGACACTAAATTGTTGAAGATCGACAAAACCGTGACAACAATGTCCGACGCCAAAGAGAAGATGACGCGCTCGCAGCTCGACGCCACCATCGTGCTGCCTAAGGATTTCGGAACAGTCAAACCTGGCCAAAAATATCCTTCCGGGCAGGCGCAAGTCATCTACACACAAAACAACGAGCAAGCCGGTCAGGCGTTAACCTCGATCTTGGATGCGCAATTCAAACAACTGAACGGCAAGTACGTGAGCCAAAGTCAGCCGTTTAGTGTGGAAGGTGTGGCGACTACGAACAAGAGTTTGCGCCAGTTTGACTACACCTTTGCGGGGTTGCTCGGGTTTTCGATTATCGGTATGGGGATTTTTGGGCCGATCAATGTCTTTCCCGAACTGAAAAAGCAAGGCATTTTGCGCCGACTGCACACTACGCCGCTACGGGTCTGGCAGTATTTTACGTCTATCATGATTTCGCAGGCGTTTATCGGGCTGATCTCGCTGGCGGTGATGTTCGTAACGGCTATAGTGGTTTTCCATCTGCACGTAGTCGGAAATTACTTCTTGATTGCGGCGTGGCTGGTGTTCAGTATTATTACCATTTTGGGCATTGGCCTGGCGATTGGTGGTTGGGCAAAGAATGAGCGCCAAGCGGCACCGCTGAGCAATATCATCGTGTTCCCAATGCTGTTCTTGTCCGGCACGTTCTTCCCGCGCTTCTTGATGCCGAACTGGCTCCAGAGCGTTACTAACTATTTACCGCTTTCGCCGGTGATTGACGGCGTTCGACTGATAACCACCGAGGGCAAAGGATTGTTCGATCTTCTGCCGCAAGCCGGCATTATGGCCGCGTGGATTGTCATCGTGTATGTCATCGCATTCCGCGTGTTTCGTTGGGAGTAGATTGGTAAGCGCAGTCACTATATGATATAATTACGCTATGGTTACTGAGACAAACCCGGGTGCGTTCGATCCATATGGCGGCCTTGGTGAAGATGGTTTTTATGCACAGCTCGATCATCTGGTGGACACCGGCGCGGCCGGTTGCTATGCGATGGCGCGGGAAATGATATTGGGTGTACGGGTGGAGCCCCCTGAAGTGCTGCTCGCCAAAGCGACCGTGCGCGCCGCGCTCCAACGAGCCACGGCACTGGCCGCCTGACATGAACGCGCTGCAATCGCTCCCTAGGCCATTCTTCGTGCTAGCGCCGATGGATGACGTTACCGATACAGTGTTTCGGCGGATTATTGCGTCTTGCGCCTCGCCAGATCTGTTTTTTACGGAGTTCGTGAACGTTGACGGATTGCAGAGCCCGGGTCGGCCGCGTTTGCTCAGGCGCATTCAGTTCACGCCGAGCGAGCGTCCGCTCATCGCCCAAATTTGGGGCAAAGACCCGGAACATTTTCGCAAAACCGCAGCCGAATTGGTCGAAATGGGCTTTGCTGGCATCGACATCAACATGGGATGCCCAGAAAAAACTGTGGTCAAAAACGGCTGTTGCAGCGCACTTATCAATAATCGCGAGCGGGCAGTAGAAATCATCAAAGCGGTGCAGGCCGGCGCGGCCGACCGTGTGCCGGTCAGTGTTAAAACGCGCCTGGGCTTTCATGAAATCGATCTGAGTTGGCCGGAGTTGCTCCTTAAGCAGAACCTAGCGATGCTGACCATCCACGGCCGCACGCGCAAAGAGATGAGCGACGTGCCGGCGCACTGGGACGAGATCGGCAAAGTGCGCGAGCTGCGCGACCGCATCGCGCCCGGCACACTGATTGTTGGCAATGGCGACGTACAGAGTCGTACGCAAGCCGAAGCGTTGGCCACACAGTACAAGTTGGACGGCATTATGATTGGCCGCGGCGTGTTCCGCGATCCGTTTGTGTTTGCAAAAGTCAGTCCGTGGCCAGCGTACACGCGGGAGCAGAAGATCGCGCTGTACGCCAACCACGTCAAACTCTTTGCCAAAACCTGGACGAGCCTTGATCGCAACATCGCCACGCTGAATAGATTCTGCAAAGTGTACATCAGCGGCTTTGACGGCGCCAAAGAGTTGCGCGAGCAGCTTATGGCAGCAACGTCCACCAGCGAGCTCCTGAGCATGCTTAACGTGTAAACTTTGCCTTTGGTACTTCACCCCAGCGTGCGGTATAGTGGGTGGTATGATTAAAGCTTCACACCTCAGCAAAAAGTACCGCAAGAAAGTTGCGGTTGATGACCTCACTTTCGAGGTTGCAACCGGCAAGGTAACGGGCTTTTTGGGTCCGAACGGCGCCGGTAAAAGCACCACCATGCGCCTGATGCTCGGGCTGGATAACGGCGGCGGGCAGACGACCTTCGACGGCAAGCGGCTGTATGAATACGCTCGGCCATCACAAGTCATCGGTATTTTGCTGGAGGCCAAGGCCTTTCACCCGACGCGCACGGCGCGTCAGCATTTGCGCATTTTGGCAACGGCTGGCAATATTCCGCTCAAGCGGGTGGACGAAGTGCTCGAAATGGTCGGCCTTCAGGACGTCGCTAAGAAAAAGCCAGGTAAGTTCAGCCTGGGCATGAGCCAACGCCTTGGTATCGCGGCTGCGCTTCTGGGTAATCCAAAGTATCTGATGCTCGACGAGCCGGCCAACGGCCTCGATCCCGAAGGCATCGCGTGGCTCCGCGACTTTCTTAAGGGCTATGCCGATAAGGGTAACGCCGTGTTCGTCTCCAGCCACTTGCTGAGCGAGATGTCGCAGATGGCGGACAACATCGTGGTGATCGGCAAAGGCAAGCTCATCGCCAGTACCTCTATTCAAAACCTAGTTGCCGGCAGCGCCCACACCAGCGTATTTGTGCGCAGCGCAAGCTTGCCCAAACTAGAGGCGTTGTTCAAAAAGCAGGAGTGGCAATTCGAAAAAGATGACGGCGGCTTGCGCGTTAGCGGCGTGAAGACCGACGAGATTGGCAAAGCGGCGTTCGCCGCTGGCATCCCGATGCTCGAATTGGCGAATCGTTCGGCCTCGCTCGAAGAAGTCTTTTTGGAACTGACTGCTGGCGCCGAAGAATACCAAGCCGGCGCGAAGGAGAAAAAATAATGTTTGCCACGCTCAAATCCGAATTCCGCAAGCTGCTCACCGTGCGCTCGACATACATCACAATCGGGATCGTCCTGGCGCTCGTCGCGTTCTATTCGTTTTACATCGAAGGTTTTAAGGCCACGCACAACGCTACTGGCGTGGTGGTTAACCCAGACAAGCTCGCTAGCGAAGTGACTGGCGCGATGCAAGCCGTTGGGGTGCTGATCTCGCTGGTTGGCTTGCTGCTTATGAGCCACGAATATCGCTACAACACCATTATGTATACGCTGACGCAGTCAAGGAGCCGCACCAAGGCGTTGCTGGCAAAAATCCTGACCGTGAGCGCATTTGCCGTGGCGATGAGCCTGCTCGTGGCCGCGCTGGCGCCGCTCATGACCTCGCTCGGCCTTCACGCAAAAGGTCTGACCTTAGCTCACCAAACATTCCCCATCTGGAGTTTAGCCTGGCGCGCGGTGTTTTACGGCTGGGGTTTAGCTATGGCTGGCTTGCTGTTTGCTGCACTGCTGCGCAATCAAATTGCTGCGATTGTGGTGTTATTCTTCGTGCCGGGCACGGTTGAGGCGCTCCTTGGCTTGCTGCTGAAGAAAAGCGCCGCCTACTTGCCGTTCACCGATCTCATGGGGGTGCTGCAACACTCGGCTGAGCGCACGGTGATGTCTTATGGCCGTGCCGCACTTATTTATCTGGCATATATTGTTGGGTCGTGGATTGTCGCCTGGGTTCTCTTCGTTCGCCGCGACGCAAATTAGTCCTTTGTACCAGGAGACGTGTCCGGACAAACCGAACACTTCGGCTTCGTTACAAGCTTTGCGAGAAACACAAACTGTCGAGGGTACAACTGTCCGATGAAAGCTGGCCAGCAGCGGCAATATCTGTAGATGCGAACGAAGTGGGAGCAGGCTAACACATGCTGGCCTTACATAAAAGAACGAGACACTAAGTTTGGTGGGGGCGGAAGGGGTCGAACCTTCTACCAAGCGGTTATGAGCCGCCTGCTCTAACCGATGAGCTACGCCCCCATAATGACCCACTATCGCGGGTTTCTCATCGCAGCTTGCGCGATATCGCCTTTGCCTTACAAGCGAAACGGTGCTGCTCTTCCCAGTGAACTGTAGAGTGTATATTTTTGCGCCGCTCAAGCGTTGATTGGCGGTTGATAATTATCAACAGGGGTAGTATACCAGAAAATGCACGGAATGTTGTATACTATAGCTACTGCATAATGTACGAAAAAATCAAAAAGTACCAGGAGCGAGCAAAAACCGGCGTCGAGCGACTGCGCGATGTGCGCGTGGTGGGTCTACTATTCTTTTTGATCGTACTGCTGCTCATCACCTGGAGCGGCGTAAAAGCGATCGACACCAACTACGGTCTGCAAAAGCAGATCTCTCAGCTCCAGCAGCAGAATGCGGTGCAGCAACTCGCGAACAATAATCTCAAACTCCAAAACGACTACTATAATTCCTCGCAATATCTGGAGCTGGCCGCGCGCCAGGATTTCGGCCTCAGCGCGCCAGGCGAAACCGTGTTGGTGGTGTCGCACAGGGTGGCCATGGCGCACACCGTGGACCTGACGCAAGGCAAGTCGGTTGCGGCAGAAAAAACCGGCAAGGCCTCGGCTGTGCAGCGGAATTTCCAAGCGTGGATGGACTTTTTCCTGCACCGTCAGCACAACGGTGATTGACAAGCCTACCTCTGTTTGATATAGTTAAGTGTCGTCCGAGAGGTGTTATCGCGGGGTGGAGCAGCGGCAGCTCGCGTGGCTCATAACCACGAGGTCGCAGGTTCGAGTCCTGCCCCCGCAACCATAGGCATCGTTACCTCTGTTATTTCAACAGAGGTTTTTGTTTGTAGAAAATATGACATAATAAGTTCTATGTCTAGTGAGATTGTGCCAAAATTGAATGTTCTTGTGACAGGAACGAGAGGTCGTGTTGGTAAAGCAATCATACCTGGATTGCGTCGAGTGTTTGATATTACCGAGCTAGATATTGCGTTTCCGGAAACTGGTGGTGAATCGCTGATTCATGGTGATATAACTGAGTATAAAGTTGTGCTGGACGCCGTTAGAATAGTAAAGCCCGACTGCATAGTGCATCTGGCTGCAAATGCCAATCAGAATGCTCCAGCAGAAGAAATTCAAGCTCCAAACTATCAGGGACTTCAGAACGTTTATGAAGCCGCCGCAATGTGTCACGTGTCTAAAATAGTTTTTGCTAGCTCAATGCACACGCATAGTGGTCATTCGGGCTTTCCTGACAAATCTTCATTTGAAGATGGAAGAAAGATTGACCCAGGCGATCCATACGATCCTGGTAATCCGTATGGTGAGAGCAAAGTTTGGGGAGAGAATTTAGCACGAGAATACTACGACCAATATGGTTTACGCACTGTAGTGTTAAGACTTGGTGACCTTAATGCCGCCAATAAGCCTGCTGAAGAACCATATGCTCAATTTGCACCAATTTGGCTCAGTCATCCTGATGCAACCCAAGCATTTACAAAAGCCATTCTCATAGATCCTCCAGAACCTGTATCGATTTATTTCGTGACATCAGATAATGATGGACCTTATAATATTCAGCCAACCATAGATGAATTAGGCTATATTCCTACCGATGGCATTGCTAAGGGTAAAACTCTTCTTGTATAGACTTCCAGCGCGTCAATCCTGATATAGTTAGGGCTATGCGAGGATCCAAAGCTTTCAGTAAAAGAAGGTTAATGACGGCATTGGTAGGTGGTGTGCTATGTCTTTGCTTTTATAAATTGTATTTATACATAAATAATCCGGAGCAATTTAAGGATTCAAATGCTCTTGTCTCATTGGTGTTTGCATTGATCGCTGCAGCTCTTATCTATTTGATTTTAAAGCTAATTTCGATTACTAGCTCCTCCAAGTGAGTAAATCTAGCTCCAAAATACAGATCCTGCGGAGCCGTTTTTTGCTCCGGCGAATGCTGCCTTACACATAAAGCAACTGGCAGAGCTCTAGGTTTTTAGACAGATCGGCTGGTGTTTTTGCTATGATTGCTAGGTGAACTGGATAGCCTATGGCCTTTTGATGTTCTTTGCGTCTGTTGCGCTCTATCTTTGCGTGCGCAAGTCATCGCTCGCGAAGGTGCCTACGGCGCTAACGAATTTCGCGATGTTCGCCATCCCTTTGATTGCCTACGTTGCAATCGGCGCAAGCAGCAGCACGAAACTATCGGTTTCGATGGGGCATGCGGCTGTACTGGTTGTGGCAGCCGTCGTGTTTGCGTATGGTGGCAATACGCTGTCGCTCAAAGCGATCGACATTGCTCCTAACCCTGGCTACAGTCTTGTGCTTTCTAAAAGCTATGTCCTTTTTACTACCGTTGTTGCGGTCACATTATTACATGCTGGCCTCACCGTGCAGAAAGCACTCGCCATTCTTATAATTGTCGGATTCTCGGCGCTGATTATGGTGAATCCAAAACAAGCCAAGCATGTACGGAGCAACAGATGGGTTATGCTGTCGTTCGGAGCCTTTTTTGCCTGGGGTATGCTCTCGCTGTCTTCGAAGTATCTTTTCTCGCATGGGGTTGCAACGTACGCCTTCCTCATATATCTTTACGCAATTGTTACCATCTGCATTGTTCTGACAAATAAGATGAGTCATAAGACCTTCAGGCACATACCTGCTGCACATTGGGTGTTGCTTTTAGCCACCGGCGCTTTCTCGACCCTGTTTAACTTCGGCCAGTTCGAGGCCATTCGGCTTGCGCCCAACGTCGGCTATGTGAACGCCATCAACGCCGGCTCCATCTCGCTGGTTACGGTGCTCGCCGTGATCCTTTTTAAGGATGAGCTGACAGTGCAGAAGGCGATCGGCGTCTTCGGGGTGACAGCAGGGCTTTTACTACTGCTTTTATGATGAGGCACAACGAAGGCCAGAGCATGCCAGTCACGGTGGGCCAAACTAATTTTACATTGCCGGGGCAGATCGGTGAACCGTACCGTGGCAAGGTGGCGGATGTGTATTCCATCGAGCATGAGGTTGGCGAACTGCTTGCCGTCGTGCGCACCGACCGCATTTCTGCCTTCGATGTCGTCTTGCCGGAAGGCATTCCGCTGAAAGGCCAGGTGCTGAATCAAATGTCTGTGGAGCTGCTCGCCGCCACCCGAGCCGTTGCGCCGAACTGGTTGATTGAATCGCCG
Organism: Saccharimonadales bacterium (SeqCode); assembly: GCA_035278105.1. Classification (GTDB taxonomy): domain Bacteria; phylum Patescibacteriota; class Saccharimonadia; order Saccharimonadales; family UBA4665; genus PMNU01. The sequence continues at coordinate 585,109 of DATEJI010000108.1, read as the reverse complement.
GATCCGAATGTGAGCCTGGGTTTTAAGGCTGAACCTTTCAAAGTCGAGATGATAGTGAGGGGCTATCTGCTCGGGACATCTTGGAGAGGATACGAGGCTGGTATGCGAGACCTCTGCAGCAATCAACTGCCAGATGGCATGCGGGAATTTCAGGCCTTCGACGCCCCGCTTGTCACCCCGAACACAAAGGCCGAAACTGGACATGACGAGAACATTACACCCGGGCAGATTGTGGAGTCGGGTTTGGCAACCGCGGCGGTATACGACGAAATGGCCCATCTGGCAGCCGGTTTGTTTATGGAAGGTCAGGCGGCGGCAAGTAGCCGAGGACTGGTGCTGGCCGACACTAAGTATGAATTCGGCCGCTTGCCAACCGGGCAGATTGTAGTGATCGACGAGGTCCACACTCCTGATTCGTCACGCTATTATTTGCAGAGCGAACTCGATGTATACACTAGTGGCCAGACCGACCAGCGGCCGACGCAACTTTCGAAGGAATTCGTCCGCGAGTGGCTGATTGAGCAGGGCTTTAGCGGTCAGGAAGGTCAAAGGCCGCCGCACTTGCCAGAGGAGTTCCAAAATGAAGTTAGCTCGCGCTACGTTACTCTTTATCAGCAACTGCTTGGTCACGAGTTCGAGCCCGCTACTGCAAGCAGTGAGGCGGCGCGACTCGATACTATGTATCAGAGCATCGCGCAAAGCTTGGAAAACCTTCGTCTGGCATGAGTTTTTATCGTGCAGCCTCTTTGGTATGATGTGACCATGCAAGTAACATTCGTGCGGTTTCAGGCAGCAGATGGCGTTGAGCTGCAGGGCTGGCTCAGCGGGCAAGGTGGCGACGTAGCTGCAGTGCATATCCATGGTATGTGCGGCAACGGCTATGAGAATTATTTTTTGGACGATTTACGGCGCATGTATAATCAGCTTGGCATTGCCTTTCTTGCGATCGACACGCGCGGTCGTGGCATTATCAGCGATTTTCGGCAGGCCGACGGCTGGAAGCACGCTGGGAGTTGCTTTGAAATCTTCGAGGAGAGTCTGCACGACATCAAAGGTGCGCTGGACTATCTGCGTTCGCTCGGCGCCTCGAAGTTTATTTTGGAGGGTCACTCGCTGGGCTGCTCCAAGATTGTCAACTACATCGTGGCCGAGCAGCCGCACGATGTACAGAAGATCATTTTGTTGGCGCCTACCGATATGATCGCCTGGGCGAACGCCGACCCACTGCACAAGCAACAGTTGGCCAAAGCAAAACAACTGGTAGCGGCGGGCAAGGGCGAAGAGCTGATTGGCGCGCAGTGCTGGCCGCTCGACAAAACACCGCTGTCGGCCCAGGCTTATCTGAGCAAGAGTGACGCTGGCGCGCCGGTTGACATCTACGGCGTACGGGCAAATGGCAAAGCGCTGCTGGGCACTGTCGCGCAGCCGGTGCTCATCGTATATGGCACCGATGACATCGGTGTGATGCACCCGTTTGGCAGCATGGATGTCTTTCGCGAGCGGCTCGACCAGATCAAACATCCCAACACCGAGCTCGCCATCATCCAAGACGCGTCGCATGGCTTTAGCGGTTTTGAAGATGAGCTGAGCCGCGCGGTGCAGGCGTATATTGGCGCGACAAACGCCTAGTATCCTGGCATGCGACGGTAGCTAATAGAAACTACTGTGCCTGCGCGCCGGTTTTTGATATCCTAATGCAATCTATGCGTAGACACATCATCAAGCTCGGCGAGCCGGGCGACAACGTATTGCATCAACCCTGTGAATTAATTGAGGACCTTGCATCTGCGGCGGAGGTAGTCGACGACCTCTGGGATACGCTGCACGGCGCCCAAGAAATGTACAACTTTAGCCGGGGCAGCGGGCTGGCCGCGCCGCAAATCGGTGAGTTGGTGCAGGCCACGGTGATTGATTTTGGTGGTGGCGAGGAGTATACATTGCTTAATCCCGAACTGGTTATCCATTCTGATGAACAAGTGTTAGTGCCGGAAGGCTGCATGAGCTTTTTTGATAAGCGCGGCCGCGCCTTACGCTCCCTAGAGGTTACACTGCATGGAGTTGACCTTCGCGGAGACGAAGTTGTGGTAGAAAGCCGTGGCGACCCAAACCGCGCCTCGCTTATGGAACACGAATACGGCCACCTCGCCGGCAAACTCTATCTCGAGGTTATGCCGCCCGGCGAAGAGCTCTATCCTAAATCCGACATGCCCACGTTCTACTAGTACTCTGTCTGCCGGCTATGTAGTGCAACGGAGAGTTGCATTTTTACTAGAGTAGTTTATAGTTTTACCCGTGAACATCATAAGTTCGGCTTTTGGTCATTATGAAATCATTGGTAATCCGGCGCAGGCGGACGTGATTGTAGCGCACTCGTTCGGTACCTGTACTGACGCTTTTAGTGCTAATGCGGCACTTGCGCATTTTGCCGTACACTATGCCGAAGATGCTAACATTCTTGCTATTGTCGCCGACCGTACGCTAGCTAATGCGTTCCCCAGGGATACGCATGTGGAGGCAATTGATGGCGTCATCTCAACCGCTACGGGTAAAGGCCTCGGCACGTGGGGCACTTGGGTTAAAGCAAAAGAATTTATGGACCGCGAAGGCTTGCACACTCCGCTTGTTGTTGCCCAAGCATGCCATGTCGGCAGAGTTGCCCGCCAAGGCTACAAGGCAGGCATAACAGAGCTGGTCGTGCCAGAAGGCTTGCCATGTCAGTTTGATGGCAAAAAAACAAAGCAGCGTTGGACGCGCTCCCTCGGCTGGTGGGTCCCGCGCGAGGTTGTCGGCTCGTTTGTGCTCCGAGCGAAGGGGCATCTATAAGTCAACCGCATTAAACTCATCTGGTAGTTGGAACATCGACAAAATTACGGCACACATCAAAGACTCCTCAGGCTCCTCGAGGTATAATAGGCGTATGATTATGACCATCCCAACAAACGATAAGCGCCAAGTAGTTGATTTGACCGATCTTATTGCCGAGCACTGTCGCGGCATGAGTGGCCATGTGCATGTCTTTGTGCAGCACACCACAGCAGCCATTACCTCAGCAGACCTTGACCCGGGCACCGACCTCGACTTGCTCGACGCCTTGGCTGGCATGCTGCCGCAGTTGCAGTGGCGCCATCCGCACAACCCGCCACACGCACCCGATCATTTGCTGGCGTCTATTATCGGCCCGAGCCTGGTAGTCGGCGTGAGCAACGGCGTGCTGCAGTTGGGCCGCTGGCAGCGCATCGTGTTAGTGGAGTTGAACGGGCCCCAGGAACGCACCGTAGATGTCAGCCTTATCGGCAACGCCGAGCAGCAGCCAGTACTTGCACTATAAATTGTGGATAACTTGCTGACGTTCGTAAAAGTTTCTGCTTGTAAAGCACTGTACACCTGCTAAAATGCTGGTAAGTGTAGCGCACCTGTTGACAAAATACAAGAATTATGTATAATAATGGGTGTTGTGATCACAAACAAACACATTAAAACAAATAACAAAAGGGCAACACCTTATGACGGTCAAAACCAAAAGCGGCTTGAGCTTTGAATTCGTCAAAACGAGTAACAAAAAGATACTCGCTATAGACAGCCTGTTAGCCAAAAGCTAAACGGCGCTCGTACGCCCAAAACTCTACACAAAAAGACCCGGAGACGTCCGGGCCTTTTTGTTGTAGTAGCGCTATGGCCGTTCATAGAATTGTCAAATGCTGGTAGTATACAAAAGCAGTAAATGAGGATGAACGTACATGATTCGCGCAGAAAGTCTTACAAAACCCAGGGTTGTCGCGCCAGTAATGCTGCTGGCTACGCTGGCGCTGGCCGGCTGCTTTAGTAATAAAAGCCCCAGCGCCCCGCCGACCGAAGCGCCTCAAGTAGCCACAACATTGTGCCCACCGCTGAGCGATCGTTCGGTGCCGAGCGCGCCGCCAGGCCAGCACATGCTGCGGTTCGATGCGCTGGGCGGCGGCAATTGTATTATCGAGGTCTATCCGGGCGTCGCGGACACGCCTGCCGATCATCAATACGACGGAACGTATGCCAGCGGCCAAACAGCGCTCACCAACTGCGTGGTGCTCAACGGCCGGCTGGTACGCTCTCATCCCGAAGTCAGAGAAAAAGACGAGCACTCAACGGTGTGGTATCGTCTGGTAACTCCACCAGGTACGCCAGATCAATACGCTACGGCCGTTTACGCCGATGCGCCCAATCCGGCCAGTATGCCAATTTGCCCGCCAGTGGTCAGAGCTGCTTCATAACAAGTTTTAGGCCAGACTGCTGCCACTCTGCTACTATAAAAGTGGAGGCAATGGTATGAAAAAACCACTCGTTGCGTTGTTCGTCGTCCTGGCAATCGTCTTTGTGGCGCTGGCGGTGTATTACTGGATGACGCCAGCCGGTTCGCTGCCGCACGGTTTTCCGGGGTATGAAGCTGGTTCGGCGCATAAGCACCTCAAGCATGGCCTGGCCGCTCTATTGCTGGGCGCGGGTTGCGGTGTGCTTGCTTGGTTTGCTTCGGGCAAAAAAGATGGTGCGGGTGCGCCGCCTGCGCAAGCTTAACGCATTAGCAGAATAAGTGAATAGACCGCGCCGCCGCCGAGGCAGTAGATGGCAAACGGCCTCATGGTGTTGGTCTGAAAGTACTTCACCAAAAAGCGAACCGACAAAAACGCGGTGACGGCCGCACACAAGCTGCCGACTACGATCGCTCCGCGGAGGTGCGCGACTGATGGCTGAAATAGCTCAGGCAACTTCAGGCAAGCGGCTGCGCCGATGATAGGCGTGGCCAGCAAGAAGCTGAAGCGAGCGGCGTCTTCGTTATTGAGGCCGGCGAGCAAGCTTCCGGCCATCGAAGCGCCGGACCGCGAAATACCGGGGAATAGCGCCCCAGCCTGAGCCGCGCCAATGCCCACGGCCTGCGCCCAGCCGAGCTTGGCGATGTGCGCGTCACTCTGCTCGCGCGAGGTTTGTTTGTTGGCGCGCTTGCGCAGTTTTTCGGCCATCAACAGAATACAACCATTGAGGATCAAAAACGCAGCGGCGATGCGCGCCGAGGCGAACACGCGCCGCAGCGGCTGCTCGAACAACAGGCCCAACATGCCAGCCGGCACGGTCGCCACCACCAATAGCCAGCCAAGCTTGGCGTAGGTGTCGTCCTTTTTGATATCGCGCGCCGCTAGCGAACGAGCCAAACCCTTTATAACCTCAACCCAATCCCGCCAAAAGAAGACAAACAACACCGTCGCGGTCGCCAAATGTGTCGCTACCAGAAATGTCAGGAAATATGGGTCGTTTTGATGAATATTCCAGCCGAGCAATCGGGGGATAATCACACTGTGGCCGAGGCTGGAGATCGGGAACAGCTCAGTGACGCCTTGCGCCAACCCAATGATGATGGCCTGCAGAATGCTCATATCTTAAGCATAGCAAAAACTCCTCGAATGCCGAGAAGTTTAACCGGATATGGTAGCCGAGTGACTGAATCTAAAAAAGTTTGGTGAGACCTTGTAGACCTTTATGCGAGAGTCTTTCAATTGTGGTAGCGGCGAGTGGACTTGAACCACTGACCCCAGGCTTATGAGTCCTGTGCTCTAACCGGCTGAGCTACGCCGCCAAAAGTGCCAGCGGCATTTTGTAGCCGCGGGCGAAGCGCTACAAGGTGGCTGGGCTGCTACGCGCCAGCGCCACTGAACTGGATTAATATAGCAGATTTTATCTCTGTTGGCTAGCCTTATCGGCAGTCCTTCAGATGAGCGGCGCACAATCTGGTAGCGTAATCTGACGAGCAATTACGCAAAGTGTTGTAAGATAGTAAGCATGCGTGTACAGATAGCGCCAGGGAAGTATGTGGTGGCTGTGTCGGGCGGCGTCGACTCGATGGTCTTGTTACAGGTGCTGGCTGCGCAACCGGATTTGGAATTGGTTGTGGCACATTTCGATCATGGCATTCGCAGCGATGCTGACGAGGATCGCAAGCTGGTCCAAGGAGCCGCCGAGCACTTGCACCTGCCGTTTTTTTATGCGGAAGGTCGTCTGGGCCCGCACGCCAGCGAGGCTTTCGCTCGCCAAAAGCGCTACGCGTTTTTGCACGGCGTACGCAAGCGAGTGGGCGCGCAGGCTGTTATCACTGCACATCATCAGGACGATCTTTTGGAAACGGCCATCATTAATATGTTGCGGGGTACCGGACGGCTGGGGCTGAGTTCGTTGCGTTCCCGCGGCACCGTTCTGCGTCCATTCTTGCACATTTCTAAGGAAGAAATTCGGGCGTACGCTCGCAGTCGTGGCATTAGCTGGCGCGAAGACAGTACCAACCAAGACGACACATACCTGCGGAACGGCGTGCGCCATCAGCTTGTGCCGCTGCTGCGGCCAGCGCAGCGCGAACAACTTCTACGTATTATCGGGCGCGTTGGGGAACTCAATAACGATATCGATGCCGGCCTGGCCGATCTGCTGGCCACGCAAGCAGAGCCGCACATCCTAAACCGGCAGTTTTTCAGCATGTTGCCGCACGCGGTGGCGCGCGAATATTTGGCTCTCTGGCTGCGATTGCATGGTGCGGCCTACGACCGGCGGCGGATTGAGCGCTTGGTGGTGTTCGTAAAAACCGCGGAACCAGGCAAGCTTGCAGACGTCGATGCGCAGTACCTGTTGGAGGCGAGTAAAAAAGACATCGTCCTCAAGAGTCGCACTCTAGCCGACTAGTGTGTATAATGCTCAGGTATGGATACTCCTAAAAAGACATTTCGCCCCAGCGGTAGCCGAGGCACGAACAACCGACGCGGCTTTCGCAATGCCGGATTTATTGCATTACTTATTTTATTTGGCCTGATTATCTTTGCAGCCTATGGCCAAAGCAGCAGCTTGCAGACGATCCCACTTACTCAGGCGGTGGCCGAAGCAAACAGAGGTGATTATAGTAAAATCGAAGTCAGCGGCAACGAAATGGACATCACTAAAAAAGGTGATTCGCGCGCCACGCTCAAATCATACAAAGACCCGAACGCCAGTTTGCGTGACGAAGGCGTTAACACCAGCAAGGTGGAGGTGTCGTACAAGCCGCAGAGTAGTACTGGTTCGACAATTGCCAGCGTGGGTATCTCGCTGCTGCCGGTGATTATCATCAGCGCGGTACTGTACATCATGTTGCGCAGTGCGCAAGGGCAGGGGAATCAGGCGCTGAGCTTTGGCAAGAGCCGTGCCCGTCTGTACGGTAACGAAAAAGACAAGGTAACGTTCACCGACATCGCCGGCAGCAACGAAGCCAAGCAAGATCTCGAGGAGGTCGTAGAGTTTTTGAAATACCCGAAGAAGTTTGCGAGCGTCGGCGCGCGAATTCCAAAAGGAGTGCTCTTGGTGGGGCCGCCTGGAACCGGCAAAACAATGCTAGCGCGCGCGGTGGCGGGCGAGGCGAACGTGCCATTTTTCAGCATTTCGGGTTCTGAATTTGTGGAAATGTTCGTCGGCGTTGGTGCGAGTCGTGTTCGTGATTTGTTTGCAAAGGCTAAAAAGAACGCACCGTGCATTATTTTTGTCGATGAAATCGACGCCGTTGGACGCCGTCGGGGCAGCGGTATGGGTGGCGGCCACGACGAGCGTGAGCAAACCCTCAACCAAATCTTGGTCGAGATGGATGGCTTCGAACAAGGTCAAAATGTTATCGTGCTAGCAGCAACCAACCGCGCTGATGTGCTCGACCCTGCCCTGCTCCGCCCAGGCCGTTTTGACCGGCGGGTAGATATTAGTTTGCCAGACCGCAAAGATCGCGAGGCGATCCTGAAGGTGCATTTTGCGAAGAAGCCCACGGCATCGAGCGTTGACCTTGATGCGCTGGCGGCAAAATCTGCCGGCTCGTCCGGTGCAGACCTTGCAAACATTGCTAACGAAGCGGCAATCCTCGCCGCACGGCTTAATCACAAAGAGATCACTAACGACGACGTCACTGCCGCTTTCGAGAAAGTCGCCATTGGCCCAGAGCGCAAGAGCAAGATCATGAGTGACAAAGAAAAGGAGCTCACAGCGTACCATGAGGCCGGCCATGCCCTGGTTGGCCATGTACTGCCGGACAGCGATCCGATTCATAAAGTCACCATTATCTCGCGCGGTAACACGGGCGGCGTTACCTGGGCGATTCCGCCGGAAGACAAGAGCTACCACAGCATTATCGAATATAAAGACGTGCTGGCCCGCATGCTGGGCGGCCGCATCGCCGAAGAAATTGTCTATGGCCGCGATCGTGTCACCACCGGTGCCGGCTCTGACCTTCCCAAGGCAGCCGAGCTGGCCCGCGATATGGTCGTGAACCAGGGCATGGGCAAGAAGTTGCGCAACCAAGTGTTTCATGTTGACGACGGTATGATGCTCGACCGTCTGGTACACGAGCGCGAATATTCCGACGAAACAGCGAAGATAATCGACGACGAAGTCGAAGCGCTGATTACCGAAGCGGCCCAGCGTGCGCATATCGTCATCAAGGCTAACCGCGAATTCCTCACTAAGCTGAAAGACCGCTTGCTCGAAAAAGAAACCGTGGAAGCCGACGAGGTCAAAGATCTGCTCAAAGGCACGCACATGCCTAAAGCCGCGGCGTTGTATTAGGCTTGTTATCTAAGCTGCAAATCAGCCGTCCGGCAACGAACGCGACTCTTACCTTCCGCACCAACAACCCGCCCCACAGATTATGTTCGGTGGTGTTCGAATCTGCCATTTAGCGTGATTGTACTATATACTAAAGGCAGCCAACTAAAACCTCGCCGACTATAATGCACGAAACCGCCGCGCCAAAACCCAAAAAACGCATCCCGCTCAGCAATGTGGCGCTGCTGCTTATTGGTTCAGCGCTGGTGAGCCAGGTGCTTGGCTTTTTGCGCACCAAATTGGTGAATGCTAACTTCTCGGCAGTTGGGCCGCACAGCACGGATGCATACTTCGCGGCGTTTAATATCCCGGATTTCTTCTTTTACACCATCTCGGCGGGCGTGCTGGGCGTGGCGTTCATTCCGGTGTTAGCCGATCGACTGCAAAAGGGCGATCGCAAAGGCATCTGGGAACTTTCTTCAAGCTTACTTAACTTGTTGAGTATGGTGATGTTTGCGGTGGCGGTGGTGATTTTTGTGTTTGCCGAGCCGCTCATTCATCACGTGGTAGCGCCAAACCTCAACCCATCTCAACTGCACAACGCGGTGGTTATCATGCGCTTTTTGGCGCTTAACCCGCTGTTGTTTACGATTGGCGGTATCCTTACGAGTGTGCAGCAGACGCTGGGCCGGTTTTTCTTTTATGCCATTGCCCCGCTCTTTTACAACCTGGCGATTATCATCAGCATCTATGTGTTTAAGGGTACGAGTTTTGGGCTGAAGGGTTTGGGCGTGGGCGCGTTTGTGGGCGGCGTGCTGCAACTTGCGGTGGTGTGTCTGGGGTTGATCGGCACACGCTTTAGCTGGCGGCCGAAGATTTTGTGGCGCAGCAGTGATTTCCGCACCGTGCTCAAACAACTGCCGCCGCGCTCGCTGGACCAAGGCATGGATCAACTGCAAACCATTGTGGAGACGAACTTCGCCCGCCGCCTGGGCGAGGGAAACATCAGCTACTACAACAACGCCAGTACCTTGCAGGCGGCACCTACGCTGTTGATCGGTACGGCGATTTCGACAGCGGCTTTTCCCAGGCTGGCGGCACGGCTCAGCCAAGGGCGACCGGATTTATTCCGCCGCGACTTTTTGCGCATCCTACGGTTTATGATTTGGGTGACGATCCCGGTAGTTATCATCGGCTACTTTGCTCGCGGTTATTTGGCGCGACTTATCTTTTCGCAAAACGCGCCGCAGATCGCGCTTATTTTTGGCTTTTTGACTGTGGCGATTTTTTTTCGCACGGTGTATACGATTATTTCGCGCTGGTTTTACGCCCGCAAAGATACGCGCACACCGCTGGCGGTGTCGGTGTTTACGATCGGGCTTAACATTGTACTGGCGGCTATTTTGGCGCGGGCGAATTCATATGGCGTGGCTGGACTGGCATTGTCGTCGTCGTTGGCGTCGATGGCTGAGGTGTTGGTGCTGAGCACGATTATGGTCATCCGCGACCGCGGCCTACTCAACATGACGTTTTGGAGTGGTGTGTTCCGGATCGTGTCGGTGGGCGGGTTTAGTATGGTGGCCGCCTACTTTGCAGTGTCGTTCTTCCCTTTGGGCGCGGCCGACCGCGGATTTGTGACGCTGGGTACCAAGCTGCTGTTCATCGGCCTGGCGACCTTTGCGGTGCACATTTGCATTTCCGGGCTGTATGGGCTCGAAGAGGTCCAGCCGCTGTTCAATTGGCTGCGTCGCAGGTTGATATTGCGGCCCAACCGCCAAGGTCCGTTTAACGCGTCGTAGTGCCGAGTAGGCACGGGTGGAGCTACCTCTGTTACATCTGATATAATGGATGGCAATGAGTCAAGATCATATCCGAAACTTTTGTATTATCGCGCACATCGACCACGGCAAGAGCACGCTGGCCGACCGCTTGCTGGAGCTGACCGACACCGTAGAAAAGCGCCACATGCGCGAGCAGCTTTTGGATCGTATGGACCTAGAGCGCGAGCGCGGCATCACCATTAAGCTGCAGCCGGTGCGCATGAAGTATCGCGAGTTTCAGCTCAACCTTATCGACACACCCGGGCATGTAGATTTTAGCTACGAAGTTTCGCGCAGCCTGGAAGCCTGCGAGGGCGCCATTTTAGTGGTGGACGCCACGCAAGGCATGCAGGCGCAAACGCTGGCGAACGTCTATTTGGCCATGTCGGCCGACCTCACTATCATCCCGGTGCTCAATAAAATTGACTTGCCGGCGGCTGATGTGGAACGTGTGGGCGCTGAAATTGTCAGCTTGCTGGGCTGCACGTTCGAAGACATTCTGCAGATTTCCGCCAAAACCGGCCAAGGTGTTGCCCAAGTGCTCGACCGTGTAGTGCAAGACGTGCCGCCGCCCGCTGGCGAAAGTGGCGCGGCCACGCGGGCGCTTATTTTCGACAGCTACTACGATGACTACCGCGGCGTGATTTTGTACGTTCGTGCGGTGGACGGCCGGATTGGCAAGAGCGACAATATCCAGATGATGGCTACCGAAAGCCACGGCATTGCCCTGGAAGTCGGTGCGCTCAAGCCGGATATGGCACCGCTCGCCGCCATCGAAACAGGCGAGATCGGCTACATTGTAACGAACCTCAAAAGCACGCGCGAGGCTCGCGTGGGCGACACCGTAACGCTGGCCAAACAGCCAGCGGCACATGCCCTGCCCGGCTATCAAGACGTGAAACCGTTTGTGTATGCTGGATTTTTTCCAGAGAGTAACGAGCATTATCAGGACTTAAAAGATGCAATCGAAAAGCTGAGCTTAAGCGACTCTGCCCTGCAGTACGAGCTGGAAAATTCGCCGGTGCTTGGTTTTGGCGTGCGCATTGGCTTTCTCGGCCTGCTGCACATGGACATCGTGCGCGAGCGGCTGGAGCGTGAATATAATCTTGAGCTGGTGGTAACGAACCCCAGCACCGACTACCAAGTAACACTTATAAACGGCGACGAAGTCGACATAAAAAGCGCCGCCGACCTGCCAGATGTGGCGCAGATCAAAGAAATCCGCGAGCCGTGGATTCGCGGCGAGATCGTAGCACCCAAAGCGTACGTTGGGCCGCTCATCCAACTCATCAACAGCAAGCGCGGGTTGCACAAAAACCTCAGTTACATCGACGAGCGAGCGCTGATTAGCTTTGAAGCGCCGCTGGCCAACTTGCTGACCGATTTTTACGATCAACTCAAGAGCCTGACGAGCGGCTACGGTTCGTTTAATTACGAGCTGGCGGATTACCGGGCCGAGGATTTGGTGAAGCTCGACTTTTACGTGGCTGGCGAGAGAGTTGACTCGTTAAGTATTATGGTACACCGCAGCGAGGCTGATCGCATTGGCCGTGACATTGTTGAAAAACTTAAAGAAGTGATTCCACGCCAGCAGTTCGCCGTTAGTTTGCAAGCGGCGATTGGCGGTAAGTTCATCGCGCGCGAAGATATCAGCGCGTTCCGTAAGGATGTGACCATTGGCCTGTACGGTGGCGACGTCTCGCGCAAGAAGAAGGTGCTGGCCAAACAGGCGAAAGGCAAAAAACGCATGAAGCGATTCGGCAAAGTGGACATTCCAGCGGAGGCGTTTACGGTGATGCTCAAGCGGGATTAGGCTCCTGCCGGGCTGCTACTCTTGCACGGGACCCTTTATTTCGCCGGTTTGAGGGTCAATTTGGATAAGCCTTTCTTTAATTTTCGGTCCATAGTCTAGTTCCAGCCCAGTGAGTAAATCTATTTCTGCGTGCTGTGACGGGTCGATACGCGGAACTTCTAGGAACGATGTGCCGATAGCTGCACATGTTTCTGCAAGCCAGTGATATCTGTCTGCCAGGGTAGTTCCTGCTTGATCTAATTGCTCGATGTACGGGCCTAGCAGCTCGTCATATTTCTCCTCTAGTGCCGGTGCATATTCTTCCTTAAAACGGCCTAGCTGTGTAGTAGCTGGTTGGTCGGAGGTCATATGTCCTAGTATGTCGTAAAACCCATCCATGCCTCGAGGGGATATCCGGCGACCTGTGAGTACTGATAAGACATCGCCAACATGAAAACGTCTTGTTCCTTCATCATGGGGTTCTTCAACCAGGGGGCCGAGCCTCATACGCGCTATATCTGTCTCGATAATTTGCTGTCGCATAGTCTGTGCATCACTTAATGAGCATGTCAATTACGTAGTTACAAACGAAAGATCGGCCTCAAGCTACCAGGCTAATCGTGACATAATAGATGTATGGATTTTTCAGCGTATCAGCCAGCGGCACATGTGTTGGACCGGCTGCGGCGAGTTGATTTTGTGGCGGTGGTAGGGCCGACGGCGGTTGGTAAGACGACGGTAATCAAGGCGGCGATGGCGCGTGATCCAGCGATACATCTGGTGCTCAACAATACCACGCGCGCTCCACGGCCAGGCGAGCAAGAAGGTGTGGACTATCAGTTCCGCTCGCGCGAGGAAATGCTTGCGCGCATCAAACGCGGCGAATACGCGCAGGTAGCGCCGAGTGTGCTGGGCGAAATATATGCCACGGCGCCAGAAGGCTACGCCACCAGCGGCGTAGCCGTGATGGCGGTACTCGCTCAGGCTATGGGCCACTTTCGCGCGCTGCCGTTTAAGCGCTGTAGCGCGATTTTTATGTTGCCGCCAGATTGGGAGACGTGGCAACGTCGCCTGGTTGCTCACGGCTTTACGCCCGAGCATCTTAAACGTCGCCTGGCCGAGGCCGCGCGTTCGCTGGCGTTTGCAGCCGAAGATCAAGAGGTGAAGATACTCATCAACCAAAACCTGGATCTCGCAGCCGAGGACTTTATTACGTTGGCACATGGTCGGCCGTTGTCGGCGCGCTTGCAGGCCGATCAGTCTCGTGCTCGGCGCATCGTGGCTGATCTACTGGACCATCTGCGCACGAGCGCGCCAACCAGGCCATGATCCGAACAATTTACGTATCCCTCTGGCAAAACAGAGGATAGTACTATATAGTACACACATGGAGCCCGAGAAATCGGTTACTACTTCGACCCCTCACCTTGTTTGCCGCAAGGAATTTGAGGACGCGCTCGCACACTATCAGATCAGCGACGAAGGTCAGCGCGTGCTGAACGAAACGCCGTTTACGGTGATGGTCGCCGCGACATCTACCGGCCGCAACACCATCATTGCCGAATTGGTCAAGACCGGCAACTACTATTTTATCGTCTCCGACACCACGCGCCCGCCGCGGTACAACAACGGCATGCTCGAGCAACATGGCCGGGAATATTTCTTTCGCAGCGAAGCAGATATGCTGGCCGACATCAAGGCCGGTGGCTTTGTGGAGGCCGAGATCATCCATAGCCAGCAAGTTTCCGGCATGAGCATCCGTGAAATCAAGAAGGCGCGCGAGCAAGGCAAGATCGCCATTACCGATGTGGAGATTTTAGGCGGGATCGCCGTTGGAAATCTCAAGCCGGATGCAACGGTCATGTATTTGGTACCGCCAAGCTTTGATGAATGGCTCAAACGCATTCACGGCCGAACGCCGGTGACGCCAGGCGAATTGAAGAACCGATTAGAGGGTGCAGTAAAGGGCTTCAAGCTGGCGTTGGCCAATGAGCACTTTATTTTTGTGGTGAACGACCAGCTCAAAGACGCTGTGCGCCAGGTTGATGCTATCGCCCGCTTGCACCAGCGCCACCCGGACGAAGAATCTGCCGCTCACCTGCTGGTGCGAACGCTCCTTGAGCAGACTGAAGCGTATCTGGCGAAGTATTCCAATTGGTAAGCACTCGATGTTGAGCGAGCTAGCTCACCGCTCCATTAGGCTACTCAGACGTGACTGGCCCCCAGTTGTAGCGTTTTATTTCCGGCGGGTTGGCGAATGGTTCATTGGGGCCGAGAGTTTGCTCGAAGTAATCGACCAAATCGGGGTAGTCGTCTAATGTTTCTTGTAAGCTGAGTCTTGGCGTGAGCACATGCGCATACATCCGGTCGACCGCCAGCACATCACGCTGGTTCGATGATAGATCGCCGCTGTCGGGAATGTCCAGCGCCTCGTACACTCGCGGCAGGCGATTGCGGCCTGGCCCTTCCTTGAACTCGCCAGTGAGCTGGGCGATTTGTGGTTGGCTGACACCTCGGGTATATAGGTCGAAGGTAATCGCATCGTAGGCGTTAATGTCGGGTGGCTCGGCAACTTCTCGGCTGGCAGGAGCCGCCGCCTCTATTTCGTATGCCAGACGTGCAGCCGCCAGCCAGTTGGCGACGCGGAGTGCGCCGTAAAGCGTTCGCCGCGTATTAGTGACGCGCGAAAAACTAAATCCAGTGTCCGTCATCTGTTCGTCGATAGTTAGCCCGTTTCTGGTAAGTTCCCAAATGCGCGTCTCGTTCGAAGAAAGCGGCATAGGATCGGCGTGCAAGCCAGCCGCTGGGCAGTAATGCTCAACGACGTACGACACTGCCAACTGTCCGTGCACGAACGACTGCTCGTATGCTTCGGCCATAAGCATGCCATGACGCTCCGGTGTGTGCGGTCCGTATTTTGCCATTCCAAAGAACATATCGCGTACAGGCTGGATAGTCAAGCTAGCACTCTTGACGTTTGAGTGCCAAGATTTTATTATGTGGGAGTATGACCGACCGTCAAAAACAGCTATTGTGCTCAATTGTGGAGCAGTACGCCGAAGTAGCCAGTCCCGTGGGCTCGAGCCTGCTCGCCAAAGTATTTGGCGTGAGCAGCGCCACAATTCGTGCCGAGATGGCCGAGCTGGAGCGCCTGGGATACATCATGCAGCCGCACACGAGTGCCGGGCGCGTGCCGACCGACAAGGGCTATCGCTTTTACGTGAACTCGCTCACCGAAGAACATGGCGACTCCACGCCGGTGTCGCCACGCGTGGAGCGCGCGCTGAGCGCCCGAGTACACGACGCCGGCTTGCCGGAGCGCACCATCCGAAACGCAGTAGACACACTGGTGGAGCTGACGCACAACCTCGGTCTGGCAACCATCGGCAACCAGTTGTATATGAGCGGTCTGTCCAACCTTTTTGGTCAGCCAGAGTTTATGCACGCTGGGCAAGTTCAGCAAGTGGCGCGCTTACTGGACAATCTGGAACCATGGCTGCGCGAAGCTGCGCCAAACCGGCCGCTTAGCGTGTACATTGGCCGCGAAAACCCGATTGGCGGCAACGCTGGCTGTAGCCTGATTATTAGTCGGTTCGTGAGTCCATACTCCGATCGTAGCTACATCGGCGTGCTCGGCCCAACGCGCCAAAACTACCGCGACGTTACCAACCTGGTGCGCCGCACCGGACAAGCACTTGAGGAGGTTCTATAATGCCAAAAAAACAGTACGATGCCAATCATCCAGATGACGACGCACAGCAACCGGTGCAATTGCCCGACGAAGACGCGCTTACGGCGCTCGAGCAGCAAGTCGCCGAGTTGACCGCTGCGTTGCAGCGTGAGCGCGCCGACGCGCTTAACATCCGTCGCCGCTACAACGAACAGATCGGCGGGCTTAGCACCAATGCCAAGGCCAGCGTGGTACGCGAGCTGTTGCCGGTTATTGATAACTTCGAGCGTGCGCTCAAACATGCACCTGCCGATCTCGACGATAACGAATACATCAAGGGAATTCGCGGCATTGTCAAGCAGTTCGAAAAGACGCTTGCTGACCTCGGCGTAGAGAAAATCAAAACCGTGGGCAACTCGTTCGACCCGAACTTGCACGAGGCGGTGAGTATGGAAGACGGCGACGGCGAGCAAGAAATCGTGAGCGAGGAGCTCCAGCCTGGCTATAAAATGGGCGACGAAGTGCTGCGTCACGCCATGGTTCGTGTGCGCGTGCAGTAAGATCTTGACGCGCGTATGCTCGCCGCGCACAATCAATGTATGCGACAACGCTCGGCCACCCAAAAGACCGCGTTTATTTTTGTACTAGCCTGCTGCTTGAGCGCGCTGTCGTTCGCGGCGCCGGAGGCAAAAATCGCTAATCCGCATGCTGCGCATACTCGAACTGCGGTGGCGATTTTTGTGGCGACCACGTTTACAGGGGCGGCGTTGTGGTTTTTGGCAGGCTTGCACAGCTTTAAGGCAGGCCTTCGCACGGCGTATCGTTTGCTGGCTGTTAGCATGATCTTATTTAGTGTGGCGTACTTGCAACTGCCAATCATCGGATTATACGATTGGTGGAACAGCGCCTGGGTGAATTCTGGCGGCGTCATCTTGCCTTTTGTGGCTGCAGCGCTGTTTTTGTACGTTGGGGTGCGGCGCTTTGCGCGAGAACTACAAATGCAGAGCGTTGTACGAAAATTTTGGTTGATAACCCTGTTGGCGATCGTCTTGGCGGCGGTGTTCGGTGCGGTCGCGCATCAGTGGGGACGCTACCAGGAACAAAGCTTGGATACGTATATTGCCGTCGTCGCCTTTGCGTTGGTGTATATGGCAGGGGCGATGATCCTCATGTTTCGTATCACAAAAGTTATCGGCCAAGCCTACCATGGCGCTATGCGTCTTTTGAGTATTGCACTGGCCGCTCTTGCCTTTGCAGCAGCGCACGAGATTGTATCGACCTTTGCCTTCCCGAGCGGCACCACGCCGTACGAAATATACGGCATATATTTGTGGCCGTCGGTGCTCACCGGTATTTTGTTTGTGCGCGCCAGTCGCGCCTTTTCTGTACTGATCGCGCCACAAGAAGCAGCCGCGCAGCATGGTACATCTGCTCCTGCAACCGACAGAGATTACATCGACAGCATTATTGCCGTTGCTGGCTTAGCCTCGCGCCCGGATGCGATTGATCCTATGTTGGACACCATGCGAGTTATTACCTCGCGCGGTGACAACGCGGCATTAACGCCGAGCGACAAGCAGCAATTAGTGGGTACCTACAACAAGCTGGAGGCGTATCTGATGCGAGACGACCCGCTGCGCACGTTCACCAAACAAGAACTTCGTAGCCAGATAGCGCCGGCGTTTCGATCATTGTTGAGCATGTAATTATCCGGGTTAGTCTACAAAATATTGCGATGGTTGGCTTTCCGGTGGGATGCCGATTGCATCTTCGACTGCCCATAAGAGTGCCATATCCGAGACGCCACCGCTCGGATATGGCAATAGCTCAATGTTTCCGAGCGTAAGGTTGCCTCGGGTGGCGCGATAGACTGCTTTTGCAACCGGACGCCGGGCATCCAAGTTGTGGACCCCTGCTTGCGCATAGTTGGCGAACATCCGAAAAAACGCCTCGGGCGGCATCCCCAGTTCTTCTGCCATCAGTTCAAAGGCGACGGCAGATGGCGCGGCGGTGGCCCTTGACTCATTCGCCTGAACATATGGCGCTACTAAACCAGGATACTCGTTACTACCATTCGTGTAGAACGTTTCCGCCAACGCCAGCTTCTGGTTGGCTAGAGTGCCTAGGCCTTCGGCGATAGCTTCGCTCGGTACGGAACCGTGGTATTCATCAAATCCAAACTCTTGAGTTGTATAGCGCAACCCAGTAGTAACGAGTCTATAACTCTGTGCTTTTTTGTGATCCCCTGTAGTTTGATCTACGACATCTACGATAGATCTTTGAAGTCCATTTAGTGGCGTCGCACAGTGTCCAAGCTCATGGAGGATGGCCCAGACGCTGGCACGTCCTTCTGGTATCTCCACAAGGGCATCGAATGTACTGGTAGATGCCCCCGTTACTATATCGCAATCTTCCTCTGTGATTTCGCGCTGATGTGCACCGGTCTGCTCATAAAATAGCTGTAGACGCTTCTCGGTGATATCCTCCGCGGCAACTAGGCCTGTCTCAGTTTGTCGAGAATGTAGGTCTGCATGTACAAACGTGGGCAGGCCGGGAGTGAGCCCGGTTGCTGCTTCGAATCCTGCCAGAAGTTGCTCCTTTGTCGGCTGTATGCCCTCGATGTCGGTATAAGTGACGGGTTCGTCTGCACGAAACCGCGTCTCAAGCGCCGCCTTAAACTGGCCGACAGTATGCGGGTCGATGGCGTACTGGTTGCGCGCGCTGATAAGCGTGCCTACATCCCTGTCGACCAGAGGGCTGATGAGTACATCTGGGTATACAAGATCGCCAGTGAAGTCGGTTACGCGGTGTTTCATGATTAGTTGATTATACTGTGGATGTAATTCCAGCGACAAGACGGTGAAAAGTTTGGCACTCTTGACATGTGAGTGCTAGTTTTTTATGCTAGAGGCATGTTAGCACTCACATCTGCTACTTGCTAATAAGAAGGGACAGTACACATGGGTAAAATTATTGGAATCGACCTTGGGACAACGAACTCCGCGATGGCGGTGATGCAAGCCGGCAAGCCGGAAATTATCGCCAACAGCGAAGGTGACCGCACCACGCCCAGCGTGGTGGCGCTTAACAAAAACGGCGACCGGTTGGTGGGCAAAGTGGCACGCCGCCAGCAAGTAACCAACCCCAAGAACACAATTTACGAAGTAAAGCGCCTGATCGGCCGCCGCTGGGAAGATGCTGAGGTGCAAAAAGATCTTAAGCTCATGGGCTACGAGATCGTCAAGAACGGTCAAGGCGTGAAGGTAAAAATGGGCGACAAAGAGTACAGCCCCGAAGAAGTAAGCGCCATGATCTTGGGCAAGCTGAAGGCCGACGCCGAAGCGTTTTTGGGCGAGCCGGTTAGCGAAGCGGTTATTACCGTGCCGGCGTATTTCGATGACAGTCAGCGCCAAGCCACCAAAGACGCCGGCAAGATTGCCGGGCTTGAGGTCAAGCGTATCATTAACGAACCAACCGCTGCCGCACTCGCCTACGGCCTGGACAAAAAAGGCCAAGACGAGAAGATCGCCGTGTACGACCTCGGTGGCGGTACGTTCGACGTGTCCATTCTGGAGCTGGGCGACGGCGTGTTCGAAGTAAAGAGCACGAACGGCGATACGCACCTCGGTGGCGCTGACTTCGACCGCGTACTGGTGAACTACTTTGCCGATGAGTTCAAAAAAGAAAACGGCATCGACCTTACCGAAGACAAAGCCGCCATGCAGCGCCTGCGTGATGAAGCCGAAAAGGCCAAGATCGAGCTCAGTACTGCGCAAGAAGTCGACGTCAACCTGCCGTTTTTAACCGCCGACGCCGACGGGCCGAAGCACTTCGAGCACAAGCTGACTCGTGCCAAGCTAGAGCAGTTGGTGGCCGACCTCGTTAATAAAACGGCCGAGCCGTGCGAAAAAGCGTTGAAGGACGCCGGCCTGTCCGCCAGCGACATTAACGCCGTGGTGCTGGTGGGCGGGATGACTCGCATGCCTGCGGTGCAGGAGAAGGTCAAGCAAATTTTTGGCAAAGACCCCATGAAGGGTGTTAATCCAGATGAAGTTGTGGCTGTGGGCGCTGCGATCCAAGGTGGTGTGCTGCAAGGCGATGTGAAGGACGTGCTGTTGCTAGATGTCACGCCGCTGAGCCTTGGCATCGAAACCATGGGTGGCGTGATGACCAAGCTCATCGAGCGCAACACTACCATCCCAACCAGCAAGAGCGAAGTGTTCTCCACCGCGGCCGACAACCAGCCGCAAGTAGAAGTCCACGTGCTACAAGGCGAGCGCGGCATGGCCGCCGATAACAAATCGCTTGGCCGATTCATCTTGGATGGCATTCCGCCGGCGCCACGCGGCGTGCCGCAGATTGAGGTGACCTTCAACATCGACGCCAACGGCATCTTAAACGTCACCGCCAAGGACAAAGGCACGGGCAAAGAGCAGAGCATTACCATCCAAAACAGCGGCAACCTCGACAAAGCAGATGTAGAAAAAATGGCCAAAGAGGCCGAAGCACACGCCGATGAGGACAAAAAGAAACGCGAAGCTGTAGAGGCACGCAACGTGCTCGAGAACGCCATCTATCAGGCCGAGAAACTCAAGAGCGACTACAAAGACAAGCTGACCGAGGAAGACGTAAAAAATCTGGACGAAGCCGTCGACGCTGCCAAAAAGGTAGCCGGCGACGACAACGCCGACAAAGACGCGCTCGAGGCCGCCGGTAAAGCGCTGAACGATACGATTATGCCCATCGGCGCTAAGATGTACGAGAACGCCAAGGACGAAAAATCAGCCGACGCAGAAGACGCCGCCAATGTCAAAACCTCTGATTCTAAAGATAAAAAAGACGACACGGACGGCCCTGTAGAAGGCGAAGTCGTCGACGAGAAATAACGGTGGTGGCTGGCCCTTCTCGCGAATTCTGGCGGGACATTCGAGAGTATGATAGACAGCTCCACGAAACATACCATGTGAGCACCAGCCGACTGCTTGATTCAGCCGGAGGAGCCTGGGGATTCACCATTAACGATTTGGAGTTGGCCAGACCCGAGGACCTTGACCGAACATCGCTGACGTACTGGCACGGTATGCACGCCTTTGGGCACGTTATGGGAGCTATCTGCGACTTTTCTCCGGACCCGACAATCGAAGGTGTTGGTACAACAGATGTGCACAAGTTCACCTACGTGAGTACGCCACTGCTGTCGATGGTGATAGCGGAAATAAGAGAGAGTGCACCCCCTGATACATATGAAACATACCTGCATACCGACGAGAACGAATATGCCGATGTCTACAGAAAGACGCTTTGGGGCATGAGGGATCGTCTTAGGCCCGAAGATTACAACTACTTTCTCTCGATCATGCAGGAAGGGGCTGAGCTACAGCTTCCCGAAGAAGGCTAGACAAACACTGCAGTGAAAGCGACAATATAAGGAATAACCGGAGAGAACATGTTCGGCAGAAAGCAGCAACAATCGAGCCCGACCGCGCCCCGCACCATGGAGATGGATTTGCAGTGGGGCGGGTACTACTCGTTCAAGCGTGACGATGGAACGTACGGTATATTTCGGCTGATCGATTTCAATCGCACTACGCGCCACGCTGCGCTCTACCGCGATTCATTTCCCAAGCCGCCCACGCTAGCCGAAGCCGAAGCCGCGACGCCGTTTATCATGCACGCGCCGATGGCGGCCGCCAGTTTGTTTAATGAGCAAGACTTGCGGTTGATCGGCGGCAAGCCGTTCGTGGCTGGCGACCTTGAAGGCTGGGGATATTATATGCAACAGACGGGCGTGACCGAGGAAACGTTCAAGCGTTTGGTTGATGCAATCAACGCTTTTGCTCGCCAACAGCCAGTGCGTGTACGGCTTACCGAAGCAGCAGATGGCGGCGTAACTGTGGAGCAACTCAAGTAATGTTCGGCTTGAGCAAAAAACCAGTAGATGACAAGCTGACCGTGCAGGTGCACGTGGTGTCGAGCAATCCGGCTTTTGGCATGGCGCAAAAGGTGTGGGGCGAGAACATGCGCTCGCTGCAATTCAACCAGATGACCGGCAAGGAGATTATGCACTTTGCCTACGCACAGCCAAAATGTGTCGTGTGGCTGCAGCGCGACCACGGGCGCACCGATGTGTTTGAGCTGGTAGTGCGATGGGAAGACGACGACGTGCACGAAGTATATGTGGTCTCGCGTGTTGCCGATGGCCTGCCCGCGATCGGTAACGATCATCGGCTGCAAGAACTGCTGCATAGCATTCTCACCGTGCCGTCCATCGTGCCGTCGACCGTCCCAACTGGGGGTACTGCATGAGAGGTGTCCATATTCGGTCAAGCGACGTAGTACCGCCGATGGACTGGAACTGCAGCGATTCCTGGTTGATAGGAAAAATGCAGGAAATCGGCAATGCCGTAGGACATCCAGAAGAATTCACTCATATCACCCTTACAACGCCTGAAGGAGTCGCATCGGTGCAGGACTTTGGCCTAGGCAGGCTCGTGAGTGCTGTTCACTGCGATACAAGTTTCGACTGGGACGACAATCGGCGGCGTCTCGGAACGCCACCGCCCACAGAGGCATCACTGGTGCTTATTCAGATGTATGGTGCCGAGCCTACACTTGAACGCGTGGTATCGGACCCAGAGCTGATGATTGGCGAATGGCTCACGCATTTAGCAGGATATGCAGAAGAAATAACAACGAGAGAGCCGCGTTAGCGGCGCCACGGATGAGAGCACTATGACCAAGCGAGATTATTACGAAATACTGGGAGTGGGCAAAGATGCCAGCGCCGATGAGATTAAAAAGGCGTTTCGGCGAGCCGCAGTGCAATATCACCCGGACAAAGAAGGCGGCTCCGAAGAGAAGTTTAAAGAAGTGAACGAAGCCTACGAGGTGCTCAAAGACCCCAGCAAGCGCCAGCGCTACGACCAGTTCGGCCATGCCGGCGTGGGCGGTAGCACAGCCGGTGGCGGCAATCCGTTTGGCGGCGGCTTTGGTGGGTTCAACGGGCAGAATGTGAATTTCGACTTCGGCGATCTGGGTCTCGGCGACATTTTTGAGAACTTTTTTGGCGGCGGTGCACGCAGCCAGCGGCAGCAAGGGCCACGCCGCGGCCGCGATGTCGAAACGAAGATCGACATAACCTTCGAAGAAGCAGTCTTCGGGAAGGAAGAAACGCTGTCGCTCAACCTCGAGGACACCTGCACGCATTGCAATGGCACTACCGTAGAACCCGGGCATCAGCTCAAAACCTGCGAAACCTGCAAAGGCGCGGGCCAAGTGGTGAACGTCATGCGCACCATTTTTGGCAACATTCAGCAAGCCAGCGTCTGTCCTACCTGCAAAGGCGCGGGCAAGGTGCCAGAAAAAGCCTGCACCGTCTGCCATGGCAAAGGCACTGAGAAGCGCACACAGCACATCACGCTCAAGGTTCCGGCAGGTATCGACGACGGCGCGGTGATTCGCCTGCGCGGCCACGGCGAAGCCATCGCCAACGGTGCCAAAGGCGATTTGTACGTGAATGTCCGCGTCCGTCCACACAAGCACTTTACGCGCGAAGGCGATCTCATCCTCAGCCAAGAGCACGTCGGCATGGTAGAGGCGGCGTTGGGCACTGAGATCGACGTCGCTACCGTAGATGGACCTGCGCGTATGAAGGTCCCGGCCGGCACGCAAAGCGGCACCGATTTTAAGCTTGCCAGCCGCGGCGTACCACACCTGCGTGGCGAGTCGCGCGGTGCGCACATCGTGACGATTGTTGTCGACACGCCAATCAAACTCACCAAGCACCAAAAAGAACTACTCGAGCAGTTTCATCAGGAGCCGAAAAGGCGTGGCTTGTGGTAGGTAGGGCTAGGTGGATTACCCATGCCTAGTAAGGAGGGTCAGGCGTAGTGCAGCCGGGCGCATATGCGCACCGCGCGTAACGCACTTCTTACTAGGCATGGGTAATCCACCCTACCTAACATAGACAATCAATACTTTTTATGGTAAAATGAGCGTAGCTACGAAAGCATAAGCGGCAAGAGGTGGCATGAAAAAACAGATGGACATTATCGGTTCGGTAGAAATCGTGCATTTCCCGGAGTTGGGCGTCGCGCAGGTGCCAGTCAAGATTGACACGGGCGCGGACGCTTCTTCGCTGTGGGCGAGCAATGTGCGCGTTACTCCCGAAGGCTTGCGGTTCGTGCTGTTTGCGCCGGGCAGCCATTTGTACACTGGTACGGAAATTCTGGTAACGGAT
Source organism: Saccharimonadales bacterium (SeqCode) (assembly GCA_035278105.1). Lineage (GTDB taxonomy): Bacteria > Patescibacteriota > Saccharimonadia > Saccharimonadales > UBA4665 > PMNU01. Next base: position 561,020 of record DATEJI010000108.1, on the reverse strand, counting down.
TTTCGCCTGATTTCGGTCAAGAATTCGTTTGGCCAGTCAGAGTTCCGCTACAAGGTCAAGCTGCTGGTGCGCATCGGCAATCGCCGCATCCGCGGCTGGTTCAGCCTATCGGAACGCGAAAACATGAAGTATCCGGTGCTGTTGGGTCGCAGACTGCTTAAGAACAAATTTTTGGTGGACGTCGGTAAAGTGCGCGTGCACATGCCACAAGATGGCCGTCGCGTACTCATGCTGGGCATCGGCACGCCGCGTCTATACCAACTGGCCGAAGATCTAACCAAGCGGCTGCATGACCGCACGACTATGCAGGCGCTTGGCATGCGCGACCTCAAATTTTATGTCGAGACCAACAACTGCACGGTAACGCTGCCAGATGGCACTGACATGGCAGACTTCGACATGGTGTACTTTAAGTGCCATCGCCGCTTATATCCGCTGGCGATCGCTGCGGCGCGTTATGCGGCGTTTCAGCGCGTTCCCTTTTTCGATCGCGAGCTGGCCATGCACGTCTCGTACGATAAATTATCCGAATCGATGCGTCTGGCAACGCACGACTTGCCGGTAGTGCCGAGCCTGAGCGCCCAGCTCGCCAACGTGCAAGATCGCGCCACAGAAGCTGCCTCTAAGTGGGGCTGGCCGCTGGTATGTAAAGAGATCACCGAAGATCGCGGCCGCAAAAATTATCTGCTGCATACGCCGGCCGATCTGGCGCAGGTGGCTGAAAAAGGAAACGAGGACGACACCTACCTGCTGCAACCCCACATCCAAAACGACGGCTACATTCGTCTGTTAGTGCTTGGTAGTGAGGTTACCGTTGGTGTGGCGCGCACGGCAGTACGCAGCGACAATCCGACGCGGGCGCATCTCAATAACCCGCACGGCAGCTCCAATGCGACGCTTCTGAAGTTGTCCGACATTCCAAAGCAGGCCTGCGAACTAGCAGTGCGCAGCGCTGTGCTGATGGGCCGCCAAATTGCGGGTGTTGATCTTATTCAAGACAAGCGCACCAAGGTGTGGTATGTTTTGGAGGTTAATGCCGGGCCAGAGCTGATCGGCGGCGCATTTCCCGAACAAAAACAGCGTGCGCTGGCTAATTTTATTGACTTTGAACTCGATCGGTAGGAGGCTAATACTATGAAAATTGCCATTTTGTCAAAAGGTGCTGCCAATTATTCGACCCGCCGGCTAAAGGAAGAAGCGCTGGCGCGCGGCCACGAAGTACGCGTTATTAACTATGCCAAGTGTTACATGACCATCGAAAAAGGCAATCCGGTGGTGTATTACAAAGGGGAGAGTCTCCACGACTTTGATGCTATCATTCCGCGTATCGCCCAAAGTTACACCAAGTACGGTTGCGCCGTGGTGCGCCAGTTTGAGATGCGCGACGTATACACCACGGCAAAATCTATCGCCATCGACCGCTCGCGCGACAAACTGCGCGCCTATCAACTGCTAGCTAAAGCCGGCGTGGGCGTACCCAAGACTGTGTTCGCCCGCGAAACCGCCGACCTCACTGACGTCATCGAAAAAGCCGGCGGCGCGCCGCTGATCGTCAAGGTTGCCAAAGGCACGCATGGCAACGGCGTGGTGCTGGCTGAAACTGGCAAAGCTGCTCAGGCGGTAATGCAAGCGTTTTACGTAGAGGGCGTTACTTTTTTGGTGCAGGAGTTTGTGAAGGAATCCGCCGGCCAAGATGTGCGGGCCATCGTGGTGGGTAGCCAAGTGGTCGCCAGCTTCAAACGCCAGAGTCTGACCGACGACTTCCGCAGCAATACGCATCAGGGCGGCGTCGGCAAGCCGGTCAAGCTGACCACCGAGGAAGAACGTACCGCGATCAAGGCCGCCAAAGCTATGGGGCTGCCGGTGTGCGCAGTAGATATGATGCGTTCAGAGCGCGGTCCGCTGGTCCTGGAAGTTAATTCCTCGGGCAGCATCAAGACGCCGGAGCTGCTTACTAAGCGCAACCTCGCTGGCAAAATCATCGAATACATCGAGCAAAACGCTAAACAACGCAATCGCAAAGACCGTGTGGGCGCGTAACAAGTACACCCTTTTTTACGCCAGCTTGCTTTTCATTGGAGCGTGGGCGGCGTTGCTTGGTTTTGCGCTATTCTCGAACAATACTGCTTACCGTACGCTTGTTTCGAACGGTCATCAATACAGCTTGCAGGTAGCGGATTCTGACGCATCGCGCCAAAAAGGTCTCAGCGGCGTCGGGTCGCTCGCGGCGAACAAAGGCATGGTGTTTGTGTATCCGCGCGAGGAATCACTCTGTTTTTGGATGAAAGAAATGCATTTTTCGCTGGATATGGTCTGGCTCAATGCTCGATTGCAAATCACGCACATTGAGGCCGACGTGCAGCCGAGCAGCTACCCGCAAAGCTTTTGCGCCCAAGGGCAATATGTGATCGAGCTGAACGCTGGCCAGGCGCGCGCCGCTCGGATCGCTCCCTGGCAAACGCTGCGCTTCTAAAGCGCTCGTGCTACTATAAATCATATGCCGCACAATGCTTTGCTCCTTGCCGCGATTGCCGCGCCGTTGGTGGTGATGGTGCTGTTGCGCATCAATGCGGCCATGGTGTTTTTGAGCTTGTGTTTGGGCGAAGTGCTCGTGCAGTACGTGGCTTCGCAAGCGAACGATCTGCTTCATTTTGTAGCGCCGCATGCCAGTAAGGTGAGTACGACTACCATGCAACTGATGCTGCTGTTGGCGCCGGCAGTGGTTACTGCGTTGGTGACGGTGCTAAGCGTGCGTGGCCGGCTAAAGACGCTGGTAAACATCCTACCAGCCACTGCTGCCAGCTTGCTCGCCGTGCTACTGGCAGCGCCCATTTTGCCGGGCGGCTTTAAGCATTCGCTGCATTCCGAAACGGCGTGGCACTACATCGCCAATTCCCAGGCGCTGGTGGTGGGCGCTGGCGCAGCTATTAGCCTGGCGTTTTTGTGGACGCAGCGCCGGCTGTTCCGTTTGCGCGACGACAAGCGGCACAAATAACGTTAGTTCCAGCGAGGTTTCCAGCCCTTGGCAGGTGCTCGGGGTAGAACTTTTCGAGCACAAAAAAGCAGGCGTCGCCAAAATCTGCTGGGCGTGTGGCAAGCGCTCGTCGTAACTGTGGGAGCGTGAACGTGTGGATCGACTCGGCTTCGTTGCCGAGCTGAATGGGAACGTCGGTTGCGATTTCGTATATGACGAACAAATGATTTTCGTCGCGACCGATCACCTGGCGGTGAAAGCGGGCGCGGCCAACTTCTTTGTAGGTTATGTTGCGCGTGCCGATCTCTTCTTCGGATTCGCGCAACAGCGCGTCGATGTCCGATTCGCCAGCTTTTACGTGTCCGCCCACCGGCGCCACCAACTGCCCGGCGTCCTGGCGGTCCGGGGTTTGGCGCACCAGCCGCCAACTATTGCCACTACGCAAATATCCGATAACGAGCCATGCACATGCGCCTTGGTTTTGAGCGCCTGGCGCAGCACGCGCCCTTGTTCATCTACAATATCGACCAGTTCATCTGCCATGCAGCCATCATATCAAAACCCCAGCGTTTTCTGGAGCTTATTGGCTGCTTGTTTTGGACGCTCTTGGCGAGTGCTATCGCAACTCAATTAGCTTTCAACCTATCGCACGGGCTCGACCTCTAACCTAACGTTTGAATAGTTTGCGGAAATCTCGATATACTTTGGATTTGCGTCGCTGGCCATGTCGTAATTCGCCGGCTCGTTCGGCACACCGGCGCAACGGAGAGTTAGATCGTTGGTGGCATGCGGGGCAAACGACGCGCCCTCGCCGCCAAGTGCGACGTAGCAAAATCTATTGCCGGCAGTATATATGCGGATCAGAGGATCGCCGTTGCCTATAGGACCTCCGCCGACGCCATCGTAGTCTACATATTCGTTCGTGTTTTTTAGATTAGTGGCAGCAACTACGAGTACGCACGATTTGAGGTCGGCCCCGAGCGCCCGATTGCGAGCAGCTATGGCGCTCTTGCTACAGTCGGCTTCCTGAAGGCTGTATTTAATCTGCGGCCGCTGAACATATGAAATAGCGCCTACAAGCGCTACCACTGCAAGCAAAATCGCCAAAACGGCACCGACACGCGCAGCAAGTCTTATAAACCCGCTCTTGTTGCTCGCTGGTTCCTTACTAACCATCGCCATATTATACAAAAGACTTCTTGTTCGGTCTTCCCCATGTAGGACCTTGGCACTCAGCATGATTGCAGCAACTAATCACGCTTAGTGATGTGCTGCGTATACTCTTTGCGGTCAAGTGGGTTGAAGTCGGTACGGGGTCGCACCGGGACTGCTCCGCGCACCGGCTCGTACCGGTCAAATGTATACTCAAGCACACCCTCGCCACTTGTTAGTCCGGGCAGTTCTTGCTGTAGCTCGTGTATGCGTGCGGCTGGAATATCACCCTGAACAACGTACACAGAACCACGCGCCAGTGTGTTGAGCGGCACGGCTCCAAGCTTTGCAAGCACTGGTAGGAATGCACTCAATGAGCTTTTAGGTATCTCAAGCTCAAAGTGGTGTATTGGCTCGCATACAGCCGTGCCCGCAGCCTTCAGTGCGTCCATGAGCACAAGGGGTGTTAGGCCACGATAGTCAGCACCAGTGCTAGACATACTCTTGTCGAATCGAGCATGCGCATGGCTTTGTCGTGGGAAATAGTCAGCGTGCGTTAGTGTAATCATGCAGTCCGTAACTTCCCAACCACATAAGCCTTGATGTAAGGTCTGCATGACCGTATCTTCTACAGCCTTGTAAAAGGCCGCTGGCATCTGACCCAGAGCTTCGTTGGCTACACTATATCGCACACCAGAGCCATGCTGTCCCGGTTGAATGCGCAAGCCGATGGTTGCCAGAAACGGGCTGTCGCGCTTACCGATTGCAAAAGCCGCGCCAGTATCAAGTGGTCGCTCTACACAGATTGTAGTAGTACGATTGAATGTAACATCAAGGCCAAACTCATTGGCGAGAGTGTCTTGGATTACCTCTTTCTGCACCTCGCCGTAAAGCGACACATACAACTCCTGCCGTACATCGTCTTGCCGCAGGTTAATGAGCGGGTCTTGTTCGGCTAGCTGTTCAAGTGCCACGTGCAGCTTACCTTTGTCGCTTGCATGCACAGGCGTTATTGCAGTCTCAAGCGTTGGTGGGGCAAAATAGTGAGACTGCTCGCTTCGAGCGGAGCCTATATGGTCGCCAATCTGTCCGTCAGAAAGGCCATACAGCTTGCCAATCTCACCGGCCATGAGCGAAGTGCGCTTGACCACCCGGCCACCAGCAAATGCTTCAATGCCGGTTATGCGACCCTCTTTGTCTGTACCGAACTGCAATCGTTCGCGCACTTGTATGGCCCCGCTGAACATTCGGGCATAGGCGACCTTTTCTCCATTAGCTCGGCGTTCTATTTTGAATATGCTGCCTAAAGTTTCGCCTCTAGCGTCAGCCTCGGCTGTCGGTAGCAACTTCGTGATGCCGTCCATAATTTCAGCAGTACCGGCGCTGGTAATGGCGGAACCAAAGAACACTGGGTGTAGTTTTCCGGCCTTAGTACCTACGACAAGTTCTGGTGTAAAGGCATCCGGGTTTGCAACGAAGCCAGCGCCTCGCGTGCCTATAACACTCACGGTGCCCATAGCAGTGATATTCGGCGTAAGCTTGTCAGCTATCTCTTGCAGAACGCGCTCGTACTCCGCGCCGCTGCGGTCAATCTTGTTTACAAACATAATTGTTGGTATGCCCAGCCGTTGCAATGTACGCATGAGTATGCGTGTTTGCGCCTGTACGCCCTCTGCCGCCGAAATGACCAGCACGGCACCGTCTAGCACGTGTAAAACGCGCTCAACTTCTGCTATGAAGTCCGGGTGGCCGGGCGTGTCTAACAGATTAATTTGGGTGTCGTGCATCACAAAAGAGGCCACTGCGGACTTAATGGTGATGCCGCGTTGCCGTTCGAGTGCCAGTGAATCGGTCTGGGTATTGCCTGCATCGACGCTGCCGATCTCGTCGATTACACCAGCGGTATACAGTAACCGCTCGGTGAGGCTGGTTTTACCGGCGTCTACATGCGCCAATATTCCTAAGTTTAAGATTTTCATGTAACGAAAAAGTTCCTTCTGATTGAGGATTGATAGAGGTAGGTAGTAGTGTCTGTCGCCTCATAAGAAGCCCTTTCGTCATGTAACTAGCGCTAATTGTACAACAATTGCACCCCTAATGGAAGAGGAACACAAGCATAATAAAAAGAGCCGTGAACAGCTCTTTAGTTATAGTAGCATCCTACTAGGGATAGATTGGAGGGCCCACTGGGATTCGAACCCAGGACACGCGGCTTAAAAGGCCGCTGCTCTAACCGACTGAGCTATGGGCCCAAAAACTTCCGGCGGAAGTTTTTGTAGTCACGAGCGAGGCGTCGTTAACGCGGGACGAATCTGACGCGCTGCACCAGCCACGCTCGATAACAGGGGTATTATCTGTTTTTTCGCGCTAAAAGTCAACGTTTGTGCTGATGGTGCCCGTGCATAACGGCGTGGCCTTTACCGTGCGAAATAAGGTAACGGTTTACGGGGAACGCCGCCGCGAAGGCAACGATCAGCGAAAGCAGCAAGCTGATCCAAAAGAGTGCGGTCGTGAGACCTGCGTTTATGGCGCCGGGAATGACCAAGACAAAGGCGTTGTCGAACAGCTCCATTGTGGCGATCGAAACGGTGTCGGCCGCCAGTGCCAGGCGCAATGCCTTTTGCAGCGTCAAACCGTGCCGGAGCAGCGGTACCATGCTCAGGCTGTAGCCAAAACCGAAGGCCAGGACGATAGAGAGCACGATGCTCGGCGCCGCGGTCCAACTCAGCGCCGTGGTGATGACCATGCCAACTACTTCGCCGATGGCGCAACCAGTCAAACAATGTAGCGTGGCGCTGGCGGCGGTTCGATTAAGTGCGGGCTCCATATGTATAAAGTATACCGCTGCGGGCGAGGCGACGAGCGCTAACTTGGGCAACTCCTGGTATAATCGCGCCGTGTTTTGGAAGGTTTGGAGTGGAAAACAGCGGCTCCGGCGTGCGACATTGGTGTGCGGTGCGTGCGTTGGGCTGTTTGCGGGAGTTGGCCTGGCGTATTGGCGTGTGTGGCCGTGGGCGTGGGTGGTAGCACTGGCGATGCTGCCACTATTGTGGTGGGCGCGCCGGCGGCACGGTTGGACGATGCTCGCGTTGCTGCTGGTTGGCTTTTTTGCCTTGGGGTGGTGGCGCGGATCGGTGACCATGACGAAGCTTGCGCCCTATCGCTCCTACCCGTTTCAAAAAATAACGGTGCAGGGAAGGGCGGCGAGTGACGGTGTGTTTGATGCGCATTCTCAGCTCACCTTCGATCTGGGAAACGCGCACATGCGCTCGCCAGCGGCCATCAATCTGCCCGGCGAGCTGCGCATTGGCGGTTTTGGCCTGCCAATGGTGCGGCGCGGCGATGTTGTATCGGTGAGCGGCAAGTTGTACCCTGGCTTTGGCGGCAGCCAGGGATCAATCCGTTTTGCAACGCTTAAGCTGGTGTCACGGAGCGCGTCGCCAGTTGATTCGCTGCGGCGCCGGTTTGCGGCCGGCATGCAGTCGGCGCTGCCGGAGCCGCAGGCATCGTTTGGTATGGGGCTACTCATCGGTCAAAAAAGTACGTTGCCGCCGGATGTTGCGCAGATGTTGCTTACGGTGGGGCTAACGCACATCATCGCCGTGTCGGGCTACAATCTGACGGTAATTGTTGAGGTGGTCCGGCGACTGCTCGCAAATCGCTCAAAATATCAGACGGCCGCTGGCTGTGTAGTGCTCATCTTGTTGTTTTTGGCAATTACTGGCAACAGCCCGAGCATCGTGCGTGCGGCAATCATTAGCATGTTGAGTATTGTGGCGTGGTACTACGGGCGGACAATCCGGCCGCTGGCACTGCTCTGTACTGCTGGAGCAATCACGGTGCTGGCAAATCCGCTGTATCTGTGGGGAAATGCCAGTTGGTATCTATCGTTTTTGGCGTTTTTTGGCGTGGTAGTTGTGGCGCCGCTGGTGGTTACGCGCGTTGGTAAGGGGCGTGAGCCGAATCTGTTGCTGGCTATCGTCATCGAAAGTTTGTGTGCCGAGCTGATGACCCTGCCCTACGTGCTGCATACCTTTGGGCAAATGTCGCTCGTGGGACTGCCGGCAAATGTGCTCGTGGTGGCGCTGGTGCCTCTGGCCATGCTGCTGTGTTTGATCGCCGGCTTGGCTGGTGTTTTGGTGCCGCTGGCGGCGGGTTGGCTAGCCTGGCCGGCGAAGTTGCTGCTAACGTATATGCTTGATGTCGCCAGTTTGCTCAGCCGCATTCCGCGCAGTTTTGTCGATCACCTTAGCTTTTCGGCCGGGTACATGCTGGCGTTGTATGCGCTCGGCGCCATACTGCTCTGCTCTCTTACACGCCGAGTAAATTATGCTATACTAACAGATAAGAAACAGCTTGAACGGCAAAGGAGAGACACCGGTGAGCGGACACAGCAAATGGTCGACGATTAAGCGCGAAAAAGGTGCGAAAGACGCTGCTCGCGGTGCAGTGTTCACCAAGCTCGGCAACGCCATTGCTATTGCGGCGCGCAGCGGCACCGACCCGGAGCTGAACTTCGCCCTGCGCCTGGCTATCGACAAAGCCAAGGCGGCCAACATGCCCTTGGCCAACATTGACCGCGCCATCCAGCGCGTGGCCGACAAAAACGCCGCGCAGTTGCAAGAGATACTGTACGAAGGCTACGGCCCGGGCGGCGTAGCCATTTTGGTAGAAGTCGCTACCGATAATATCAATCGCACCTATCCCGAAGTGCGCCTGGCATTCAGTAAGCACGGCGGCAACATCGCCGAGAAGGGCGCTGTGGCGTTTCAGTTCGACCGTAAAGGCATGATTCGCGTGGCTGGCACCGGCGACGAGCTGATGCTGCAGGCGCTGGAGGCTGGCGCCGAAGATGTGCAAGAAGAAGGCGACGAAAGCGTTATTTATACCGAACCGAGCGACCTTGCCAAAGTCCGCGACGCGCTCCGCGACCAAAGCGCTGCAATAAAAGAAGCCGAGCTCACTTACGTGCCGAATACCACTGTCGCAGTAACCGACAAAGACACCGCCGGCAAAATCATGCGCCTTATGGACGCGCTCGACGACATCGACGACGTCACCAATACGCACGTCAACTTCGATATTCCCGAGGAGCTGTTGTAATGGGCCGCACGGTTAAAACCTCCGATTTACACGGTGACACCTACAATGTACCGGTCGAGCAACTCACCTGGCGCCCGTCGGCGTATGCCATTGTGGTGCACGACGGCAAACTGTTGCTCAGCAAGCAGTTCAGCAAATTTCACCTGCCCGGCGGCGGCATCGAGCTTGGCGAAACACCCGAAGAAGCGGTGATCCGCGAAGTCAAAGAAGAAACTGGTTTCGATGTAGCCGACCCGCGTCCGGTAGAAGTCATGAACTCATTTTTTACCTGGAAGGACGAGACCGAAGAGTCACACTTTCACTCGGTATTGATTTTTTATCAATGTCGTTTTGTCGGTGGCGAGGCGTCCATCGACGACATCGAAGAATACGAGATGGGTTTTGGCGATATGCCAGAGTGGATTCCACTTGAGGAGCTTGAGCATATTCCGCGCGGTAGCACCTACGACTGGCTGGCGGTAGTCCGCAGGACGGTGGGATAGCATGCGTATTTTGGGTATTGATCCAGGTACGGGCATTTTGGGATTCGGCGTGGTTGACGTGCAAGACCGCGAGGTGCGATTAGTAGATGCGGGCGTCATCCGCACGCCGGTGCACGAGGACGACGCCGTGCGTCTGCAAACGATTTACGAAGAGCTGACGGATATTATCGTCCACGCTAAGCCACAAGTTATGAGCGTGGAGAAACTGTTTTTTGCGCGCAATGTTACGACCGCCATGACTGTTGCTCAGGCGCGCGGCGTGGTGCTCTTGTGTGGTAAACAAGCCGGGTTGACGTTGTTTGAGTACACGCCGATGCAGATCAAACAAGCGATCACCGGCTATGGCAAAGCCGACAAAAAACAGATGCAGGAGATGGTCCGCACGCTGCTCAAGCTCAAAGAAGTGCCGAAGCCCGACGACGCTGCCGACGCGCTGGCTGCGGCGCTTACTCACGCATCGGTCGCGCGCTTGGCTTAGTTATTATCGGGCTACGGCCGCTTGACCAGCAAGATGTCAAACGCATTATGTTCGGTAAACGTATCTGCGGGCGAGAGCTGGGCGAGCTCGCTGCGCACGGTACGCTCGAACGCCGCAGTATGTTTGCCGAGCACAGCATGCGAGGCAAACGACGTCGAATACAAGTAGCCTAGAATTTGATCGGCCGTCCACTGGCGCACCACCGGCACGCGGTGCGTGGCAACAGCAGTGAACGCGCTAGAGGAAAAGTGCTCGCGAAAATATTCGCGCGGCGGCTTGTAGCTGCCCATGGCCGTGCGCCGCTCTTCGCCCATGTACTGCTGGATGACACGCTTGACGGCCTGCGCCCACGCTTCTTGCAAGCCCCAAAAGCTCTCGTCGGAAAAAATAGCGACAACACCGCCTGGTGCCACAATAGATTCCAAACGCCGTACCACCGTTGCTCGGTCCATCCAGTGGAACGCGCGCGAGATTGTTACTAGCGACGCCTGCCAACCCTCTGGCAACATAACGTCCTCTGCAGTGGCGCGGATGACCCGAGCCTGAAAACGTTCTAAGCGGCGGCGAGCAATTTTTGCCATGTCCTCGTCCGGCTCGACGCTGACGATGTCACTAAAGTAGGGCGCGAACTGCTCGGTAATACGCCCGGTGCCAGTACCCAGGTCGAGCAGGCTGATGGGAACCGGGACGGCCTGTAAGATACAATCAATTACCGCCTGTGGCACGTCTGGCCGATAGGCGTCGTAATAGTCGGCGGTACCTGTAAATAAACCCATGCTATGTCATAATACCATGTATGATTGCGACGCTGACGGGGGTAGTAGCCGAAAAAACCATTGACATGGTGGTGCTCGACGTCAGCGGTGTGGGCTACGGCATCCTGGTGACGAACGAAGATTACGGCCGGCTCGGCGCCGGTGATCTGACCAAGCTGTATCTGCACGAACACATTCGTGAGAGCGCCTACGACCTGTACGGTTTTTTGCTACTCGATACCAAGCAACTCTTTGAACAACTGCTGGACGTAACCGGCGTCGGGCCAAAAATGGCACTCAACATTTTGAGCATCGGCACGGCGAACGACGTGCGCGGTTGGATCGCCACTGGCGACGTGAAAGCTCTCCAAAAGGCCAGCGGCGTGGGCAAGCGCGTGGCCGAGCGTGTGGTGGTGGAGCTGAAAGATAAAGTAGGGTTGGAGGGCGTGGATCTTGGCGCGGCTGGCTTATTGCAATCCGAGCGCGCCATTACAGGGGACGAAGCCGCCGAAGCCCTGGTGGCGCTCGGCTACACACCGCAAGACGCCGCCAAAGCGCTCACACACGTCGGCAAAGATCTCCCCACAGAAGAGCGCATCAAACAGGCCTTAAAACAGAAGGGATAACCGATAGTATGCAAACCGTAGAGCTTAACAACCAGACAATTATGCCGGCGATTGGTTGTGGCATGTGGCTGATGAAAGCATGCAGCAGCTTACGCGTCTCGACCAAAACTACCGCACGACGTGGGACCCAACGCACGTGGTGTAAAAATCGTAAACCATGGCTATAGAACGCATTATTAACACCGGTGCAAACGACGACGATCAGCAAGAAGTTGAGCTGGAAGTGAGCTTGCGTCCGCACGATTTTGCCAATTACATCGGGCAGGAGCGACTCAAGCAGAACGTGCGTTTGGCCATTGACGCCGCCAAAAAGCGCGGCGAGCCGCTCGACCATATTCTGCTCTACGGCCCTCCAGGATTGGGCAAGACGACTATGGCCAGCGTGATCGCCAACGAAATGGGCGCCCAGATTCGCATTACCTCTGGCCCGGCGATTGAACGCGCTGGCGATCTGGCCAGCTTGCTGACCAATCTGGCCGACGGCGACATTTTGTTCATCGACGAAATCCACCGACTGAACCGCACGGTTGAGGAAGTGCTCTATTCGGCCATGGAAGATTACAAGCTGGACATCATGCTGGGCAAAGGGCCGAGTGCGCGCAGTTTGCGCTTGGATTTACCAAAGTTCACGCTTATCGGCGCCACCACCCGCACTGGCAATTTGGCCGCGCCGCTGCGCGATCGGTTTGGAATGATCCATCGGCTCGAGTTCTACAAGCCGGAAGAAATTCGCCAGATTATCGAACGGACAGCGGCGATTCTTAGTGTCAAGATTGCCGCCGAAGCGGCCAACGAGCTCAGCAAGCGCTCGCGCTTGACGCCGCGCATTGCTAATCGGCTGCTGAAGCGCGTGCGCGACTACGCTGATGTGAACGGCGACGGCATTATCGATGCACGCATCAACCGGCAAGCGCTAGAGCTGCTTGAGGTGGACGAGCTTGGTCTGGATCCGGCCGACCGCATGCTGCTGGCAGCAATCATCGATAGCTACAAGGGCGGCCCCGTGGGCGTGGAAACCTTGGCGGCATTGACTGCCGAAGAGCGCTCCACCATCGAAGATTTTTACGAGCCGTACCTTATGCAGATCGGACTCTTGGAGCGAACGCCGCGCGGCCGCAAGGTAACGCTTAAGACCTATCGTCATCTGGGCCGAACGCCGCACGATACAGAGAATCAACTCGGCCTGGTATAATACAATCGATGGAACCGAACAACCCGAATCCCGAGCAACTACAACCGCAACAAATGCCGGCGCAGCCCGACAACCAACCGCCCTCGTACGAGCGGCCCGAGGAAAAAGGCATGCACCCGATGGTGGTTCTTCAGCCTGGCGAGCGCATCGTGGCCACACTCAAGCGCCACCCGTTTGGGATTCTCTCTTTGTACATCGGTGGAGTGATCGGCCTGACCGTGGCCGCGGTGCTCGCATTCGCGCTACTGCCGCACGTGGTGCAGCAGTATAATTCTAGTGGTAACGCGCTGATGTACATGTATGCGGCGTTTGGCGTTTTTGTTATCGGCCTGGTGCTGATTTTGGGCATCGCCACCGCAGTGTACTGGCAGAACCAGTGGGTTATTACCACCGATAGCATCACACAGATTTCTCAGCGCAGCCTTTTCGGCCGGCAAGTTTCGCAACTGAGTATGGATAATCTCGAAGACGTGACTGTCGATCAAGACGGCATCATTCCGCATTTGTTCAACTTTGGAACGCTGAAGGTTGAGACCGCTGGCGAGCGCTCCAAATTCCAATTCCCGTACTGTCCGCGGCCCAACGACTACGCGCGCCAGATTCTGGAGGTGCACGAGCAGTTCCTTGAGGAGCGGCGCAATATCCAAAACCGACCGTAGCAACATACTGCTATTGCTTTTTGGCGGGAACCAGTGATATTCTCCTCGCCATGGATAGACCAGAACTGAGCCGGGCACTGCCCAGAACTGCACAAGAATTAGTTGACGCGCATCCGTACGTCGGTGTTGAGCGGACAGCCTACGACACGCTGACTGTTCTTGGAAGTATGGGTGGAGCGTACGAAGGGTTGCGCGCGCACGTCTTCGCCGAAGCGGCAGATAACGCTGGCCTGTTGCGCGTCCAGGCAATACTAGGTGGCTGTCCCGACTACACAGAGTTGATTGTTCCGCGCGACGCTGGCCTTCCGGCGATGGCAATAACCCACAGTGGTGACGCACCTGTCGGTGAATCCATAGGCATGGTTCGCGACGGAGTCTCGCTGTTTGATAACTACTGGTATTTGTCGGCCGAGGAGCGCACACAGTTACCAAATGTAACCAGCGGTGACGGCATGGTCCGCGATGCTCTGCCTTTCGAAGAACTCAATACAACCCTGCCGACCCTTGGCGAGACATCGTATCGGTTCGACGTCCTCAACATGGCGCGGGCTATTTTTTTGAGTTGAGCGACGAGCGACGCAAAGAGTTATACATCGTGCACCTTGTCGCTAGCCAGTAGTTTTAGCACTCTTTTTTCGAGACGTTCGGGGTTCAAGCTGAGTGCGTCGTGAAGGTTGTCGCGCAGCTTGCGAGTCGTATCCGTTGGATAGCTTGGCACATTGGCGATGGCGTGGCGATGAGCCATACGCGCCACCTCACGCGGCACAAGCGTGGTAGAAAAACGCAGGAGATGCGCGTCCTGGGGCGGCTGCGCGTGCGCAAGGCTAATAAGCCCCTCGCCAAGATGATTGTCGCAAGGGTCGGTACCGTCTTCGTACTGCAGCTCAAAGATCATGCTTTGCGGGATGGTATATGTGCCGGCTTCGGTGGCGAGCGATGCCTCACGCCAGGCGAGCGCCGTATCTTCGCCACTTGCTTTGCGGTAGGCAAACGGCTCGCCAGCTACGTCGAACAGAATCGCGGCTGGTTCGTGACTTATCAGCATTTCGAGCTCCTTCGGATCTTCAGGCGTGGATAAGTCGTGATGTCTGAGTGAACGCGCGAATCGCAGTTCAGCCTGGAAGCAGGCACGGTTTTCGATGGCTGCCGAACTGTACGGTGCAAGATCGACTATGGTCGCACCACCCAGCGCCGCAAGCACGAGCGGCGATTGGGGAACTGCAGCAGAAACGGGTTCCGGCGCACGCACCACGTCGTTCGCCCACAGGAAAGTGTTGTACAGTTTATTGTTCAGCGACACTTCATGCACGGCGTCGGCCAGAAAACACTCATCAATATAAACGCCAGCGCTATCAATAGTAGGATAGTAGTCGGTGTGCAACGCCAGCTCGGTGTGGAGGGCGTGTAAGCTTGTGCCCAACTCAATACTTTCAGGTAAGGAGAGTTTTTTCATCGGTATTGTGGGCTAGTTGAGGCTGCTGCGGACGTATTTGTCGCCGCCTTCCAGCAGCGCGGTGAGTGTATAGTGAGCGCAATCTGCGGTAACATCGTCGCAGGCGTCGCCGTTGGCGGCGGTTACTTGATAGCTGTAGCAGTTGGCTGTAGGCGCGGTGGCCACAATAGCTTTGTTGCCGCTGGTGCAGTTTTTAATCGAAACGTTCCAGCGCGGATCTTGCAATCCGTTGGTCGGAAGGTTCTTGAGTTTTTGACTGCGCCAGGTTGGATTGTTGAGCTCGGCCAGCGACGGATATTTGCTGTTTTCGGCGTAGTACGCCTCAAGTTGTCCCTGCAAGGTGTCGATTGCAGTCTGACGGGTAGAGTTGCGGTTTTTAGCTTGCACGCCACTGTAAGTAAGCGCCACGAGCGAACCCAAGATGACCAGTAACACAACGGCGACAAGAAGCTCGATAATAGTAAAACCAACGCTTTGAGAAGGGGCAGTCTGTTTCATGTAGGCATATTATACCGCATATTCGGCCAGCGAATAGTTACTTAAGCAAGCGGCGAAGCGTTAACGGCGTGGAGCACCTCGGCGACAGTGGTCTGGCCGCGAAGCGCCTTCACTAGTCCATCAAGCGCGAGCGGAATAAACCCTTCTTTCAGAACGAGCGCGTGCACTGCCGAGACCGACAGTACTTCCTTGGCGAGCAGGACTTTTTGGAGGCCATCGGAATTGTTGAGCACTTCCACGATCCCGACGCGTCCTTGATAACCAGTGTGGCCGCAGTGTTCACAACCTTCGCTGCTCGGTCGCCAGAGGTGAGTGATATGGTTCGGTGTGCTGTTGAGCTGCTTGACGTCGCCAAAGATAGCCGGTGCTAGGCTGCGCTCCAGTTCGTGGACTGTACGCCGGGCACTCGGCGCGGCCATGCCAAAGCGCTCGACAAGCTGCTTGTGCTCCTCGGCTGTTACGGCGTAGCGTTCACGGCAATCGGGGCAAAGTTTGCGGACCAGACGCTGGCCCACGCAGGCGCGTAGCCCAGTGGCTAGCAAAAACGGCTCAGCGCCAGCGGCCCGAATCCGCAGGGCGGCGGCAACCGCGCCATCGGCGTGCATGCCGCCCAGCACCAAGTGGCCAGTCGATGCGGCGTGTACGGCCAATAGCGCTGTGTCGCTGTCGGGCATATCTCCCAGCATAACGATATTCGGATCTTGGCGCAGCGCTGCTCGTAAACCTTCGGCCATACTCATGTTGGCATGCAGATAACTCTGGCTGACTCCGGGCAAACGGTGTTTGGCGTGGAGCTCAACCGTGGCGATGCTGACAAGCGGACTGTTGAGCTGATGCACCATACTAAATAAGGTAGAGGCAATGCCGCTGTGGCGTGGACCAGCTACCGCCACCAAGCCTTGCGGCCGGGCGAGAATACTCTCCAGCGTGGCCAGGTTTTGCCCCCAGAAACCAAGGGCGGTAAGTTCCTGCGGTTTGCCTAGCTTCATCGACAAATGCAGCACTGCTTTTTCTCCGCCAAAAACCGGCATGGTAGATAGGCGCACGGTTACCTCTTTGCCGTCGGTTGTAGCAGCGAACTCGCCTTCTTGCGGCGACTGTGTATCTTCCGGACGCAAACCAGCACGTTTTTTGAGGACGGTCATAATCATCCCGAGCGCCACCCGCGGCAGCTTGTGCACACCACGCAACGTGCCGTCGATGCGGTAGCGAACCAGCACGAATCGCTCGAACGGCTCAATGTGAATGTCGCTGGCGCCACGCACAACACCGTGATCCACTAGCATATCCAGCGTTTCGCCCACCTGCTTCTCGCTAAACTTATCGGTATTTCCCAAAAACCGCCCCATGCGCCCGTCTTTCGTTCCCATTGACTATCATTATATAACGAAAAGCATAAGCAGTGTGAGACTGATATCGAAAATGAACCTGAACTCCGAGCTTTTCGCCTCCGGTGCGCTCTACAGGGGTCGCGTTGCTCCCGCCTGTGGCGCTAGCAACCCCTGCGATTCGAAAAGCTCGGAGTTCAGGTTCAGGTTCTAAAAATTCGCTTGCGCCTCGGGGGATCATGCGCTAGCATGGCCGCCAAGTGGGCTGATCTGTTATACTAAGGAAAAGCGGTGGAGATAATTGGAGGGTTTATGGCAGCGAAAGATAAGAATGCGAAGGCGACCGTCGAGGCGGATATGAAGGCTGCGGCCAGCGGGGGCGATGGCAAGGTCAAAGCGCTCGGCATGGCCATGGAACAGATTGAAAAGCAGTTTGGCAAAGGCTCGATCATGAAGTTGGGCGAAGGCTATGCGCAGAAGGTGGAGACAACACCGACCGGGAGTATTTCGTTGGACCTTGCCCTGGGTGGCGGTTTGCCCAAAGGGCGCATCATCGAAATTTACGGGCCGGAAAGCTCCGGCAAGACCACGCTCACGCTGCACGCCATCGCCGAAATCCAAAGGGCTGGCGGTACGGCGGCCTTCATCGATGCCGAGCACGCGCTCGATCCGGCGTATGCCAAGCGCATCGGCGTCGATGTAGATAACTTGCTTCTGAGTCAGCCCGACAACGGCGAACAGGCGCTCGAAATTACCGAGACACTAGTACGGAGCAACGCCGTGGACGTCATTGTGGTTGACTCCGTTGCTGCGCTGGTGCCGCGCGCCGAAATCGAAGGCGACATGGGCGACTCGTTGCCTGGCCTGCAAGCCCGCCTCATGAGTCAAGCGCTGCGCAAACTCACCGGTGTTATTAATCGTTCCAAGGCTACGGTTATTTTCATCAATCAAATCCGCATGAAGATCGGTGTGATGTTCGGCAATCCAGAGACGACCACCGGTGGCAACGCGCTCAAGTTCTACGCCAGCGTGCGCATGGATATCCGCCGCAT
Organism: Saccharimonadales bacterium (SeqCode); assembly: GCA_035278105.1. Lineage (GTDB taxonomy): Bacteria > Patescibacteriota > Saccharimonadia > Saccharimonadales > UBA4665 > PMNU01. Next base: position 543,268 of record DATEJI010000108.1, on the reverse strand, counting down.
CGGCCAGATTAAGCAGGGCGAGAGTGTTATTGGCAACCGCACCCGCGTTAAGGTGGTAAAGAACAAAATCGCGCCGCCGTTCCGTGAGGCGGAGTTCGACATTATGTACAACGAAGGCATCAGCAAGAGTGGCGACATTCTCGACCTAGCCACTACGCACAACATTGTCGAGAAATCTGGGGCTTGGTTTGCCTACAACGATCAAAAGATCGGCCAAGGCCGCGAAGCCGCCAAGGCGTACCTACAAGAAAACCCAACAGTGATGGACGAAATCGCCCAAAAAGTGCGTGAGGCAGCCGCGCCCAAAGACTAATCAAGGAGTAGCCATGGAGCAAGCGTTTGAAGTGTGGGAAGACCCGGCAACCGAGGCTCGGTTTTGCTTTGCGCACGTGGGTAAGGATTTTGCCACCGGCGTGCTGGTACTCAAGTCTGACACCGAGCTCGCCAAACATAACCGGCCGCTGGCGTACGAAAACCTGCTACAAATCAGCGGTGTTAGCCTCGTGACGTTGCTTGATGACGACGGCAACGTCCAAGCAACGCACGAGCTCCGCCCTGGCACGAGTCTACGCATGCAAAAAGGCCAATGGCACATCCACGCCAATCCGTTCGACGAAGAATCGATTACGCAGTTCAAGGCCGAGGGCGACATTACCGAAGTAGTTGCAACCATGCGCCATAAGTTCACCAAAATAACTCTGTCGCCGGCTCCGGAGCGTTAGCATGAGCGACCTACACCTTACAGACAACCCGACACTTCAGGACCTCCAAACCTATGTTGCCGATATGGTGCGCGAGCGGCACTTTACCGATCAGGTGCCGCAGCGATTCATGCTGCTGCTCGAAGAATGCGGCGAGTTTGCCCGAGCCGCACGCGAACACGTAGGTACCAAGTTCGCGGCCGATACACATCATGCTGACATGGCCGAAGAAGCAGCCGACGTGTTCATCATCCTGCTTGGCATTTGCAATTTGCTTGGTATCGATCTTGAGCAAGCATTCCGCGACAAAGAGGAGAAAAACAAACAGCGGGAGTGGCGTTAGTGAAGCGTCTTATTCTCATGGGTGGCCGGCCGTGGATGGCGGGCGAGGGCGGCGAGTTATTCGTGAACTGCTGTTTTCGCTATTTCCCTAGGCGCGTTAAGCTGGCGTTCTGCATATTTGCACAGCCCGAAAGTGACTGGAACGAAACGAAGCAGACGAATGTCGATATGTTCAACCGTTTCAAAGGCCAGCGCCAGATAACGTATAAGACGATGACCGCGGATGACTTCGTCGAAGTCTCAAAATGGGCGGATATTGTGTACATCCCTGGCGGCGACCCATTTACGCTCATCAAAAAATTGCAGCCGTACGATCTTGCCACGCTGTGGGATGGTAAGGTGCTGGCCGGCAGTAGCGCCGGCGCGGATTTGTTTTGCGCCAACTTTGCCTATCTGCAAGACAAAACCTTTGGCGCAGGTCTGGGCTGGGTGCCAGTGAGTTGTATCCCGCATTGGCGCGACGATTTTAATGAGTACACCCAAGCTGACTGGGACTGGGTAGAACAGGCCTCGCTTAAGGAGCGTCCGGATGTGCCCGTTCTCTGCATCCCAGAAGGCGAATTCGTGGAGTTTGCGGTACGGTAGCCCATGGGAAGTGTGCCAATACAGATTGTGGACGAGCACGACACGCCGATCGGCGCCGCGACCAAGCAAGAAGCCTGGGAAAAAGGGCTCATCCACCGCATAGTTCGTCTGATGGTTGAGAACGATCGCGGCGAGCTCCTGCTCCAGCACCGCACGCCCACCAAAGATATTTTTCCAAACTGCTGGGATAACTCCTGTGCCGGCCATGTGGACGCTGGTGAAGATTACCGGCAAGCGCTGCAGCGCGAAATAGCAGAAGAACTGGGCTGGCGCGATCTGGAGCTCACCGAAATCGGGCGCTACGAAACACACACTGTGTGGCAAGGGCACACATTCAACCGGTTTGTGCGCGTGTATAAAGCTCACGCTAATAAGCTGCCTGCCAAACGCGAAGCCGGCAAGATTGACGGATTCAAATGGTTCTCGCTGGAAGACGTCAGGCGCCTGGTACGCGATCACCCCGACCACGCCACCGATGGCCTGCGCGAAGTAATCGAGAAATTTTATGAGGAGCGCATATGACTCATCCGCCAGTTATTGTGGTAGACGAGCACGATAATGTCATCGGCGCAGAGACGCTTAAAGAGGTGTGGAAGCACGGTTTGTACCACCGCATCGTGCGCATCATGGTTGAGGATCCAGATGGCCGGATCTTGCTGCAAAAGCGTGCGCCAAATATGGATCTATCACCGGGGCGCTGGGATCATTCGGCGGCCGGACACGTGGATGAAGGCGACAACTACGAGCAAGCCGCGGCGCGGGAACTGCACGAGGAACTCGGCGTCGACACCGAGCTACAGCAAGTGGCAACGTATCGCACCAACGGCAACTTCCAGGGGCGCATCCTGAACCGCTTTAACCGTCTGTACCGGTGTATGTTGCCAGCCGATACGCCGTTCAAGCTTCAGCCCGAAGAAGTCAGTGAGGTCCGTTGGTTCACGGTTGACGAGATCAAACGGCTGATCGCCGAACATCCGGAGCGCGTCACCGACGGTATTGTTGATGTCATGGAACGCTTCTACTAAGGAATCGCCAGAAAGATCGTAGTGAAAATTACCGCCATCAAGCAGCAAGTAAAACGCGCCGGTAGGTACTCAATATATGTAGACGACAAGTTTGCCTTTGGCTTGAGCGAAGCGGCGTTGGTTGAGCAAGGCCTGGCCAGTGGGCAGGTACTCACCGAAGCGCGATTGCGAGAGCTGCAGAAAGCCGCTGACCTTGACAAAGCTTACAATAACGCCTTGCGCTATGTGGCCATGCGGCCGCGCAGTGAATGGGAATTACGCGAGTACTTTCGCCGCAAAGGTGTGGATGAAGACGCGGGCGCACAGATCGCCGAGCGCCTGCGCCGGCTCGGCATGCTCAGCGATCTTAGTTTTGCGCGGTCGTGGGTGACGAGCCGCCGACTCCTAAAAGCGACCAGCAAGCGCCGCTTGCAGCTTGAGCTCAAGCAAAAACACGTGCCCGATGATGTTATCGGCCAGGTGCTTGCAGAAGACGAAACCGATGAGCGTACAACCTTACGCGAGCTCATCGCCAAAAAACGTGCTCGCTATCCAGATGACCAAAAACTGATGCACTACTTAGCGCGTCAGGGCTTCAACTTCGATGACATCAAGGCAGAGCTGGCGGCTGGCGAAGAGTATTGAATCTCTCGGCGAACCAGTGTACGCTCATGACATAACGAAGATAGGAGCGGCTATGCCTGGATATGAGTTCCCAAATGACGGAAGCGCAAAGCAAACAGAATCGCATGAGGCGGCCGATGCGAGCACCATGGGATTTACTGAAGCCTTTCGTCGACTCTACGGTGTGGATCCTACATTCAAAGAGCAGTTCAACGGTACCGACTGGATCGGTACTCCGCTCGGCCGGGGTGCTGCATGTCTGAGAGATTCAAACTTCCTGTCAGAGCATCCCTTCAACGGCGCGCCTTATGAAAATGCACAGCTAGCCTTAGGTCTATACGAAATAACTGGCCTATTCCCTCCTGAACTCTACCAGGGTTAGATGCAGGCTAGGCGACCGCCCGCGCACCAACCGGGACCTTCTGATGCAGATCATTGATGACGATGCGCTTGTCGTTGATCTCGACGATTTGCGAACGATCTACACCCAAATTGCCACCAGTAAAATTCCGTAGCAGCGACTGCGTAACGTACAGTTTTTGGATATACATGGTCTCTATCTCAGTGGAAAAATCGCTGACTTTGCCGATTTTGTCGTGCGTGGTCGTAACCACCTGCTTACCAAGCAGCTCAAAATTGATCTGGAGTATGCGGTGCAGCCGAACCAGCTCTTCGGGCTCGGTGAGCACTTCGTGGTCGTTCACCACCAGGCCTTGAGTGAGAACATCGCGAATATCTTGGCTCAACAAAATCAGTTGCCGACGACTCTGGTAATCCTGACAGTAAAAGCCCTCTATTTTGAGATTATCGGGGTTGATAATGGGCGATAGCGTCTCTGCGATGGTTGTGCTCGTTCGCAGACTCAGTACCGGTCGGTTGATAAGCGTGCCCGAAAGTTGCAACATAGCCATAGTATACCGCGCCCGTACAGACTGCGCTACAGAGGTGTCAAGCGCGCCGCGGCTTTTTTAAAAAAGTACTTGCACTGCAGGGTAACCTTGGCTACTATGCGCCGCATGAAACGAATTGCGAACTTACTAGGACTACTCAGCGCGCTTCTTATAGCGCTTACGCCGGCAGCAGTTGCCAACGCCTTAAATGGCACGAGCGCGCCACCACTTGCTCCGGTGTTGATTACCGAGGTGCAAGCAGGCAGCAGCGCCAGCTCATCCGAGGAATTTATCGAGCTATACAACACTACTGCGCAGCCGATTGATTTGGCTGCGCACAGTTGGCAGCTCGAAATTGCCAGTAGTAGCGCCACGAGTTGGAACTCGCCGTATCGCACCATACCTTTAAGTGGGATGATTACCAGCGGCCAACACCTGGTGATCGCCAGTCAATACACCAGCGCAGGCCAGACGACCAAATATTTGTCAGATGGAGCTGCCCAATGGTTTAGCGCGGGAATCGCAGCGACCGCCGGGCATGTCCGGCTCTCTTATCAAGCCGACCAAGTGCAAAACGATAGCACGTGTGGACCAGCCACTACCGTAGTCGACGAAATTGAGTGGAGCGCGCCGAAATCGACTGGTGGTCCAGTGACACCATCGCTGGACGGCCGTAGTGCGTTTATCACCGATCGATCCACTGGGCTGCCAGCCGGTTCGAGCTTACAGCGTTTGGTCGATCCGACTCGCCACGTGTATGTCGATACAAATAGCGACGCAGTCGATTTTGCGGTGAGCCCGTCGCCCACACCGTTGAAAGCAAATACACTGACGGCAGCAGTGAGTCCACCGGCCGACACCTGGCAGGTTCCAGCTCCCTTACCTGTCGATACCTGCGACCCAGCATTGGCGTCTACAGCAGCGGCCGGTGTAGCTAGCTCGCTGCAGCCGCCTGCCGACTCGCCGCCTTCGCTTGGTAGCTCTACGTCGCCGAACGGAGCAAGCAGTGCCCCACCATCGATTCCGGCGGCAGACAACGGCCTACTCGGCCCACAGATCAGCGAACTGTTGCCCAATCCGGCGCCGCCACAAACAGACGCCAGCGATGAGTTTATCGAGCTCTATAACCCGAACAATGCCACGTTCGACCTGGGCGGATTCGCCTTGGTGACAACATCTCCATCGGGTGCAGCACACCAATACGTCATACCTGGCGGTATCATACTTGCGCCACAGTCGTTTACGGTATTCTCTTCGTCTGCAACCAAACTTAGTTTGTCAAATAGCGGCGGTCGAGTGGCGCTGCTCGACCTGCTAGGCGCCACGGTCATGCAGACGGATGTGTACGGCACGGCCAAAGACGGTCAGGCGTGGATTTTGGCAAACGGCCGTTGGCAGTGGACGACAAAGCCGACGCCGGGCAGTGCAAACGTCGTAGAATCTCCGCCTGCCTCTAAAAAAGCACAGAGCAAAACGGGCACGGTTAAATCGGCGAGCACTGTCAAAAAAGCCGCAGCCAAAGCCAAATCTCAGACGGGCAGCGCAACTCCGACTGCCGATGTTACCGCTAAAACGCCCAGTAGCAGCCCGCTGCATCCGGCTATACTTGCGGCGGTGGCCTGCCTCGCGCTACTATACGGAGCATATGAGTACCGCACCGACGCTGCAAACTACATCCGAAAACGCCGAGACTACCGAGCGGCTCGCCGAGAAGCTCGGCATGCAGCTTCGGGGCGGGGAGGTGATTGAGCTCATCAGCGACCTCGGTGGCGGCAAGACGACGTTTGTCCGTGGCCTTGCGCGTGGCGCGGGGAGTAACGATAAAGTCGCCAGCCCGACCTTCACCATTAACAAAGTATATAAAGCGCCAAAGTTCGAGATACATCACTTTGACTTTTACCGTTTGCAAGAGGCTGGCATCGTGGCCGACGAACTGGCCGAAGTAGTGGGCGATCCGCACGGTGTGGTGGTAGTAGAGTGGGGCGACGTCGTGCAGCATGTCTTGCCAGAGGAGCGGCTCTCTATCGCTATTCAGCAAACACCCGCTGGCGCCCGACAGCTCACCTTTCGCGCTCCTACCTCGCTGGCGTATCTGGTGGAGGGCTTGCGCTGATGTTGATCCTGACGCTTCGAACCGACAAGCCAGAGGCTGAACTCGGTCTATACAACGACTACGAAAAAATAGCGTACGAGGTGTGGGAAGCCGGCCGCGAGCTATCAGTTGGCATCCATACAAAAATCAAAGCGTTGCTGCAAACTCAAGGCAAAATGCTGGAAGATATACAGGCAATCGTCTGCTTTCAGGGGCCAGGCAGCTTTACTGGCCTCCGAATTGGGCTCACCGTGGCCAACGCCCTGGCGTATGGCCTGAACATTCCGATAGTGGCAACGACGCACGACAACTGGATTCAAACTGGCATCGACCGCTTGCATGCTGGCGAAGACGACCGAGTTGCACTGCCGCATTACGGCGCACCAGTGCATATCACCCAGCAGCGCAAGTAACTTACTGTCCGGCTGCCTCGGCCACGGCGCGCAGTCGTCGCTGTCTGCGCTTGCCAAACGGCGAGTACAAAACAGCAATGCGCAAGGTAAAGCTGAGGGCTAGCAGTGTGATAATAAGCTGCGGCTGCGAGATGTTGTGCCGCAAAGCGTAGCATCCAAGGGCGAGTAACAACACAGGCGTGGCGTAAAAATCACCACAAAACAGGCCGGGCTTGCGGTTGCAAACAATGTCAGTCATCACACCGCCGCCCGTCGCGGTGAGCACGGCGAAAAAAAGTGTTGGCACGAGCCCTAGGCCAGCGCTTATGGATCGGCTGGCGCCAATAAGCGCAAACGCCACCAGTCCAACCGCATCGAGTAGCAGCATGTATCGGTGGATTTTCGAGAAGTACGCCTGTACACCAATGGTAAAACCGACGCCGGCGAGCATAGCGTAAACGTACGCATAATTATGAAAATACACCGGTTGGGCATGCAGCATCACTTCGCGAATCGTACCGCCACCCAACGCCGTGAGGCTGGCGCACACCAGCATGCCGAAGTAATCAAGCCCATGTCGCGATCCGGCGTGCGCGCCGTACGCGGCAAACGCAAACACGCCCAACAGATCTAGTGTGTGTACAAACATCCAAGCTATTATACCGAGTATCGTTCGCGTATTGGCACGTATTTTGTTCTAGTTGCTATTGCCAACGTTGCTTACCGCGCGCGAAGGGCGTATAGTTTTAAGCAAGGATTTGCCTGATCTGTCTAGGCAATCCTATTACAAATATTTCTAAATTTCGATTTTGATAGTTCGCTCGTAGGCTAGAGAAGTGAAAGCGATTGCCTACGAGCGGCTATCTGCACGATAGAAAGGATAACCATGGATCCAGTTACCATAGTGCTCGCTGTGGCGGGCCTTGCTGTGGGTTTTGGTGCGAACACGGTCATTACTAAAAAGCGCGTCGGTACCGCGCAGGATCAAGCGCAAAAGGAGTTGGCCAAGGCCAAGCGCGAAGCCGCTAAGGCGTTAGAGGATGCTCGCTCGCAGGCGAGCCGTTTGGTTGAGGACGGCCGCAAAGAGGAGCAAACCCGCCGCCGCGAGCTAAAAGACATCGAGCAGCGCTTGGTGACGCGCGAAGACGCGCTGGATAAAAAGCTCGATGAACTCGACAAGCGCACCGAAAAACTACGCGTAGCTGAAGGCGAAGTCGAGACGCTAAAAGACGAGATTCGCGAAATCCGCAAGCGGCAGCAAGAGAAGCTGGAGAAAGTCGCTGGTTTGTCCAAACAAGACGCCGCCGACAAGCTGATGCAGATGACCGAGCGCGATATCAAGAACGATCTGACCGGCTTGGTAGCTAAACTCCAAAACGAGGCAAAGGACAATGCCGAAGAGCAGGCGGCGCTCATCATCACCACCGCCATGGAGCGCATGGCCAGCGAAGTGACGGCCGAGCGTACCGTTACCAGCGTCAAGCTCGAAGACGAAGAGATGAAGGGGCGCATCATCGGTAAAGAAGGGCGGAATATCCAGGCGCTGCAGCGTGCCACTGGCGTCGACATTATGGTGGACGACACGCCGGGCTACATCGTGCTCAGCTCCTTTGATCCGGTGCGCCGCGAGGTTGCCCGCCAGGCGCTGGAAATGCTGATGAAGGACGGCCGTATTCACCCTGGCCGCATCGAGGAAGTAGTAGAAAAAGCGCAGAAGAACGTCGAGAAAGACGTCGTTCACGCTGGCGAGGACGCTGCCCGCGAAGTCGGCGTCATTGGTATTCCAAAAGAGCTGTTACACCTGCTGGGTGAGCTGAAGTTCCGCACTAGCTATGGCCAGAACGTGCTCAAACATTCTACCGAGATGGCGCACATGGCTGGCATTATTGCCGAAGAAGTCGGCGCGAATGTCAAGACTACTAAATACGCTGCGCTGATGCACGATCTTGGCAAGGCGCTGACGCACAAGATGGAGGGCAAACACCACCACATCAGTGGCGAAATGCTGCGCAAATACGGCGCGCCCGAGGCAGTTGCCCTGGCGGCCGAGCAACACCACGACGATATGGAAGCGACCAGCGTAGAAGCGCTCATCATCCGCGTAGTCGATGCCATCAGCGCGTCGCGCCCAGGTGCGCGCAATATCTCGGCAGAGAATTTTGTGGAGCGTATGAAGGAGTTAGAGAACGTCGCCAACAGCTTTAGCGGTATCGAGAAGTCGTACGCCATTAGCGCCGGCCGCGAAGTCCGCGTGTTTGTAAAACCTCAGTCCATCGACGATCTGGCTGCCATCAAGCTCGCCCGCGATATCGCTACCAAAATTGAAAGCACCATGCAGTACCCGGGCACCATCAAGGTGAACGTTATCCGCGAAACGCGCGCGATCGAATTCGCCAAATAACCTGGCGCCCAGCTCGGCATGAATCACTATAACGCCTACTTGTTTGACTGGGATGGCACGCTTGCGCGCAGTCTTGAGGTGTGGTTGGATAGCATTTACCAGCAGTGCGAAAAGTATGGGGTTGAGGTTACGCGCGAAGAAAACGCCCGGCACTTTGGGGATCTGGAGTGGCCGCTGCTGTATGGTTTGCCGAAGCATCGCCTCAGTGAGTTCATAGCCGACTCCGACGCGGCCGCACAAAAACGCTTGCCCGACGTGCCGCTCTACGACGACGCCAAGACGTTGCTCGAAACGCTCCATGCGCAGGGCAAGAAAGTAGGACTGGTGACGACCTCGCTGCGCCGGAATCTTGAAGTCGTTATCGGCAAGCACAGTGTACGAGATTTGTTTGACGTTATCATCACCTCCGAAGATGTCACTCGACACAAGCCCGATCCCGAAGGCATTCAAAAGGCACTTTCACAGCTTGCCATCGCGCCAAGCAGGGCGGTCTTTTTGGGTGACACAGCGCACGATATGCTGGCCGCGCGCCACGCTGGCATCGACAGTGCGCTGTTCTACCCGGAACTGCACGAGCTCATCTACGACGCTGCTCATCTGCAAGCGCATGCACCAACCTATACGATCCACGCCTGGAGCGAGCTGCTCGATCAGTTACAATAAGGGTATGAACATCTTATACATTGGTGATGTGATGGGCGAGCCTGGCATCCGTGTGGTGGAGCGGCTGCTGCCTGAACTTCGGCGGGAGCACCAGCTCGACCTCGTCATCACCCAAGCCGAGAACCTAAGCGACGGTAAAGGTGTGCGCCTGGCCGATTACGAACGACTGCTTAGGGCTGGCGTTGATTTCTGCACCGGTGGCAATCATGTACTCTATCGGCGTGAGATCTATCAGAAATTAGAAGATCCGGCGGCACCGATTATTCGGCCAGCCAATTACCCGCCAAAAACGCCCGGACTCGGCTACAAATACGCCGACACGCCCAAAGGCAGAGTGCTGGTGGTGAGTCTGCTGGGCCAGATTGTTGGACGTCAGGCCGAGGACGTCGTGGACAATCCGCTGCACGCCATCGACGAGATATTAGTCCGCGAACAAGGAGTGGCGCGCGCGGCTACCATCGTCAACTTCCATGGCGACTTTAGCAGCGAAAAGCGCATCATCGGTTATTATCTGGACGGTCGAGTAACCGCGGTGGTTGGCGACCACTGGCACGTGCCAACGGCTGATGCCGACGTACTTCCCAAGGGCACGGCGCATCAAACCGATGTGGGCATGTGCGGCTCGCTGGACTCAAGCTTGGGCGTGCGGTTTGATGTGCTCGTGCCGCGCTGGCGCGATGGCAAGGTGACGCGCAACGAACTCGAGACCGGCGGGCGCATGCAGTTTAATGCGCTGTTGGTCGAGACTGACGATCGCACTGGCTTGGCGCGCCGCACTACGCGCATCGGCAAAATCCTAGAGGCTTAACCTTCGCGTCCGCTAAAACCAATGCCGGCGATAACCACGCTGGTAATCGTGTTGATAATAACAATATGAACGCCGTTTAAGTCCCGGTTAATTGCCATCAAAATAGCGCTGGCCAGCCAAATAGTGGCGATGACGCCAGCGGTGTACGGATATTTGATGAACAAAAGTAGCTCTTTAAGCATGTCGAGCATCCCCATTCGTTGCGGCGATCGCGCGCCGCGATGCGCTCCAACCAGCGATTAACAATGTGGACGGCTTGTGATGCGCTCAGTGCTTGATCGGTTTGGTGAATGACGTCGAAGTGCTCGCGCGACACCCGCGATACGGTTTCTTGTAACAGTCGCGGCATGACTGGTCCGCGTCGGCCGAGCGCCTCTACCAGTGCAATGTATGTTTGCGCCGCTCGCAAAATTTCGCTGGAATCCATTCGCACCACCAAGCCAAAACGATTACCGCGGTTCACCATATGGCCGAACGCCTGCAGTAGCCGCCCTTCGTTCATGATGGTGCGGATGTCACTCGTGCCTAGTGCGCTGTCGAACATCTTTTGGACCATGCCGGCAACCTCGTGCATCATGTCGCCGCCGCTCGCCTTGCGTTTACTGCCTGCAGCAGGCGCTGGCAACAGTGTGCTGAGCTTTTTGAGCGCCCGATACAGATCATTCACAAAAAAGCGTACGAACTGCTCGAACAATGCCGCCACGTCGGCCCGCTCCTGGTATAGCCGGCTCCACTCGAACAAAATACCGAAGAACGCTGCCCGGTTGCCCGGCGCCCGCGCCGAAATACCAAAGTCGATGAGCCCCACTTTGTTCTCCGGCAAAAAGCGCACGTTGCCTGGATGCGGATCGCCCATGATGCGCGGCAGGGCAAACGCGCCATTCAGCGATTCTACGCCCAGGGTAGTGAGTTGATCGTCCAGGTTTGAGCCGGTTTGCTCGCGCACGTACGCTACCGGGTCGACGCCTTGCTCGTACTTTTGCAGCAGCTCGGCACCGGAAACACCGCCGATGTATTCTTGCACGATAAGGTGCGGCGTGCACAGCTCCAGGTAGGTTTTAGGGATGACCATTTCGGCGTGGCCTCTGTACGCATGGTAAATGTCCTGCGCAAAGCGCGCCTCGGTTACGTAATCGGTCTCGCTCAGCGTGGCGTTTTTGAAGTCCTTCATGGCCTGGTCCATCCTAACTTCGACGTTTTCGAACTCGGCGGCGGCAAAGCGTTTGCTGAACATGCTGAGCAGCCGCAGGTCGAACTTTAAAAGTTCACGGATCATTGGCCGCAGCACTTTGATGATAATGCGCGTGCCATCGGCGTGTTCGCCCAAATACACCTGGCCGAAGCTGCCCGCGGCAAACGGTTTGGGCTGAATGAGCGCGATGTGTTTCAGTGATTCGGGCGGTAACTCTGTGCGGAGCATGCTGATAACATCTAGCTCTTGGCAGGCCAAGTTTTCGAAGATCGTCAGCCGCTTAGGACTGTGCCAACGCCGCATCACTGCCGTGCTAAACAGTACGCCTTGCAAAAATTTGATGTACACGCCGCCCAAACCCAAGAACTCGTCACACACCAGGTCGTACATCTCTTGCTCGCGGCCGCGCCGGCGCAAGTAATACACCTTCGCGCCGAGCCGCGCCAAACGCCGGGCTCGTTGCCGCTTGAGTGCTGCGATGGTCGGTTCCCGCCGCTCGGCCACAATTACCGCCTGCTGAAACCGATTATAAACAAGGCGAAAGTAGAGACGATGCCCGTCACGTACAGCTCAAAAATCTGCCGCGCAGCACTGCGAGTGGCCGCCATTAAGATGATAGCTACCCATATCAGCACAATCGTGGCAAAGATTGAAGCGTACTTCATTACTTAACAGTATAGCAGGGAAGGACAGAGGCGGACCCTGTAACTAGTATTCGTCGGGAAAATCGGCCAGGTGCTACGATAGTCGCTTCTCCGTCTGCGCCAACCTCGATATGAGTTGCATCTACCGCGCCATTTAAAATACGCGCAGTGCCATCATGTTGTACTGTCATATCAAGCACAGTACTGGCGTTCTTCTCTGTTTGTTGGTATAATTTGCCAGTACGCCCGCGGGGTGTGGCGCAGTTGGCTAGCGCGCCTGGTTTGGGACCAGGAGGTCGAAGGTTCAAGTCCTTTCACCCCGACCATGTTAACGACGCTTCGCTCGCGTCTACAATAACCGCCACCGGCGGTTATTGGGTCCAAGTCCTTTGCCCGAGTGTATGATAAGTCCACTTACGCAGCTTGCGTTCGTGGATTCTTTATATTTTAGGTATACTCGATGTATGCGGCGCGCGCGAATTGTTGGTTTGATATGTGGTATCAGTTTGTTAGCTGTTGGTGTGCTCGGCGGCGTGTTTGTGGTGGCGGGGCACAAAGCGCGCGCAGCCTCGCAGTCGGTTCGGTGCACCGGCAACCGCGTGACACATCAGGTTGCGATTGCCAACGATCAAGTTTTGCCTGTACATACCACTGGTTCGATTTGTGACGAGCTTCGTATTACGAACAAAGACAACGTCGAACGGCTCGTTGCTTTCGGGCCGCACGAGCATCATGTGGCGTACGATGGCATCACGTCGCGATTTTTGGCGCAAGGCCAGAGTCTCAGCGTGACGCTCAACAAAACCGGCACGTTCGAATTTCACGATCACTTGCACGACGAAGTCGCCGGCACGTTTACGGTGTCGCGCTAACGCTGAGCGCCCAGCGTTTGGCGGCAAGTGCATAGACGCCGAAGAACAGCGCGCTGTAGGCAAGATCACCTAGGAACGTGCCGCGGAAGAAGGGTAGCGCCAGGGTGTAGCATTGCACGAGCCCAGCCCACGTGTGCGGATACAACTGCCCAGCTATCCACACGCCAAAATTAGACACAACAAAAAAGATAACGGAACTGCCAGCCACGCCAGCAGGCAGGCGCATCCACCCAAGCGGCCGCAGGCTCATACCATACAATCCAACCAGCAAAAATCCAAGCCAAGTAAAACCAATGCCGTGGTAAAACCCGAGCACGCAATCTGATACCACCATAATCGCGAGCGGCAGCCACCAAGCAAGCCGCTTCGGTAACACTGCGCCGCCAAACAGCGCAATAGCTCCGACCGGCGCCATATTGGCTGGATGCGGCAACAGCCGCATAACTACGCCAAAGGCGATGAGCGCCAACGCTACTCCCACCAGCCGCCAGCGCAAGCGATTTACTCGAACTTCCATGTAACAACATCCCCGGCTTTGGTGATGTAGCTACTTGCGCCCACTTGCGCCTGTTTGCCGTTCACGTAGAGCATCCAGTATTTGCTCGAGGTGCCGCCCGCTACGCCGTTAATGCTTTCAACGTACACACCGTAGGATGAGTTTTTGGTAACGACGCTTGCGTGTGTTTTTAAAAGTACTAAGGCGCTTTTGCCAGCCTCGCCCTGATAGCTGAGCTGTGTAAACTGGTTGGCGCCTGTTTTTACGATCGCCACATGCGGCACACCGCCTGGTTGTGTGTGGGCGATAACTCCTGCAGTCGCGCCAGTGAGCACCACCAGCACCGCGACGATGCTAAAGAATATTTTTTTCGATGAATGTTTGTCTCTCATAGGTCCCCCTCACGTCCTATTATCGTCGTGTAGCGTTTTAAGTCAATACATAAGCGCTATATGTTGTGTGTTTTGCGGCAACGCGTCGGAGATCGCTCTAGCATCCTTCCCTGTTGTTTGGTATACTAGCGCTGTCATTCGCACCGTCGGGGTGTGGCGCAGTTGGCTAGCGCGCAGCGTTCGGGACGCTGAGGTCGTCCGTTCAAATCGGATCACCCCGACCATGTTTTTACACGAAGCTTCGCTCGCGTCTACAAAAACCGCCGGTGGCGGTTTTTGGGTTCAAGCCCTTTCCCCCGACCATTTTTATTTTGCCTAATGTAAATCCGCATCAAGTTGTCGCTGGACCGAAGCCGGGCCAAGATAGCGCGTCGATCGGCTCAGCTTCACGGTGCTCTATATGAATTCGCGAACCGGACCTACCTTTCAGGTACGGCTCGCCATACACTGCCTGATATTGGTCGAGCTGGTTGGCGAATACGGCAAGGGTAGTATCGATAGCTGTCCATTCGACAGTCGCTCGAACATGCGTTTCCGTGGACCGCTTGGGTACGATATTCATTGAGCCTCGATCGAGCAGATGTTGGGTGTGGATATCGGTGTCGACCAGTTTTCGAGGCAGGAGTACTGACCGCCGTGCCACCGGGCAGCCGAGTGAGTCGCCACTCTGCATTGCACTGCGGAGATATTGAGTTGCCTCTTTGCCTAACTTGGCAACATGGTAAGTGCGATCCTCTTCCGGCTCATATTTTTCGCCGCAGATAAGAGGAGGCTCATCGATGCAAAGCATCCGCTGTAGACTGCCTCTGTCGTAGTCGTGCGGTTTGTCGCCGAAGCTTCTATAGACGAGGTTTTTGGTAAGCGCCATGTCGTGTACTAGACCGCTGAACCAGCCTGTGCCAATAACATTCGCCCAGTCGTGTAGTGTCAGCTTGTCTTTCTGTTCTTTGGTAATTGCGCCGGTATTGACAAATTCATCAACGCAGGCATTGGCCAGGCCAGCCGAAAAATACCAAGGAAAGTTGGTGTCGCCAAATCCTGCAGCGAAAGCGTATTGATCGATTCGGCCGTCCAAGTCTATATCGGTTGCCCCAAATTGTATTAGTTCGCGTCCTCTTGGAACGAGATCTTCGATATGCCGAGCTGTGCAGTACAGACGCATGGCCGCCGGGTCGTCATCGATCCGCACGTCAGCCCGCCCTGTCATACCCAATGGGTCAAACTTTTCAGGCACGCGTGAGGGAAGCATAGGTACCGGATGATCGGACAAATAGGTAGCAAGCTGCTCACTCACATCCGTGTAGAGTGTAAAGCCATCGGTCCGTTGAAATATTTGGCGCTCGGATAGGCCAGACATAACTTTATTATAGAATATTATCTTTAAAAATACAATTTTAGCATGCATTATTTGACCACCCCGGCATTCCAAAGTAGCTATTAAATGATATACTTGAGTGGTTTCAAGCGTCTTACGCGCTTGTCGTTTTTATTATAATAGGAGATTGTATGCCCGGAGGAGAACTTGGTAGATATAACAGCGCAGCGTCGGACGGTTCCATTCCGCTTCCAGGATTATACGCAACTGAATTTGACCTGACGAGTGCTGGGGTCGAAGTTGTTCGCGATTATGTGGATAGAGGCGATGTCGTGCCAGAGGCGCATCTCACCTTAAGCCCCGGCCTAGTACACGACTATACTGACGGCGTCCTTACCGTACGAGAGGAGGCGCCTAATCTACGCACCATGGGAAGCGACTTTTTTGGAGCTGGCGACGTCCATGGTGGTGTGTTCATAAATGATCGAGACACGGTTGTGGGTAATATCGTCTTTGGCAATAAGCATGTCACCACAGATGAGTGGGGCAACACCAGAACTACATATAGCGGTGCTGTTTTTAGCCGAGGCATGAGCGGGGCGGCAGAGCAACGCGCGCTGCTTGAAATTCCCGACGGTGTCGAGATCGTCGCACAAGATATACGAACTGCATCTGGGGATGTCAAACTAGAAGGCGTTAGTCCTCACGCACTACGAATTGCCTCGGCATCTGGCGCGGTAGCGCTTGAAGGTTTGCATGTGGACCAGATGCAGATAAAAACTGCGACTGGAAAGGTCCAAGTAACAGATACCACTTCACAGGCATTAGTTGACATCAAGTCAGTGTCGGGAGACATTAGAGTCATAGACGGCGATGCACCTGCCTGGCGACTAACGACGGTGAGCGGTGACATAAAGACTGAAAATACACAAGGCAACATATCCTCCAGGTCTGTTAGCGGGCGGATAACTCGGACGTAGTAACGAGGCCAGCGCTACCTGACGCTAGCGTAGGTACGATGCTTTTATAAATGATTTTATGTATTTGTACGACAGCTAGCGGAATCTTCAGTTTCCAAACTAATCTTCAGGAATATGGTGCACAGTAGAAGTTGTGTTAAATGGAGGGCAAAAAACACAATGAAACACATCGAACTTCCTCAAGATTACGCCATCGTTCTGCAGCAAGTGCAGGAGATGGGCGAAGAAGATTTTACGGCGCTGGCCGAGAGTCTGCGCTTTAGCCGGCCGAGGCTGTCGCACATCTTGGAAAATTTGCAGCACAAAGGGCTGATTTTGATCCGGCGCACACGTTACAGCGGCGCATGGATACGGCTGAGCGGTAAAGGCCAGCGCTTGCTGCGCACGCTCTGGCCGGAGGCATACGCCGCGGCATAGGCGTCAGTTGCGGGCTGGCCGTGAAGCACTTGGCGGGCGTAGTACAATGGGTGTATGTGGGCGTTCGCCGCAGTTATTGTTGTCTTTTTGATTTTAGTCTTTGCCGAGTATTTGTCCCGTTACAAAGGCGTGCACTCTGAGCTGACGCGCAAGATGGTGCACGTGCTGGTGGGTACATTCGTGGCTTTTTGGCCGTTCTTTTTGAGCTGGCGGGCGATCCAATTGCTGAGCGTGGCGTTTTTGGTGGTGGTGCTCGTCTCTATAAAACTCAACGTGTTCGGCTCTATTCATGCGGTAAAGCGCAACGCCGCTGGCGAGGTATTGTTTGCTTTGGTAGTCGGCGTTTTGGCGCTCATCGCAACGACCAAGTGGGTGTTTGCCGCAGCCATGCTGCATTTGAGTGTAGCTGACGGCTTGGCGGCGGTGGTCGGCTTGGCGTTTGGCGATAGCAGCAAGTACAAGGTGTTTGGCCGGACGAAGAGTTTGGCCGGAAGCCTGACGTTTTTCTTTACGTCGTTGGTTATTATGATTGGTTATGCAGCGCTCAGCGGCGCAGCGTATAGTGCCGTAACCGTTGTTTGGTTGCCGGTGATGGCCACGATTGCCGAAAACGTGGCCGTAAACGGCACCGATAACATGGTGATCCCGCTGTTGGTGGCGCTGGTGCTGACCAGTTCATTGTGACATACTAATGGCATGATGGTCGTAGCGCTCGTTTCGTGGTGGTACGGCGCCGGTTGGGCTCGGGTAGCCCGGCGTAGTGGCGAGCGTATCGGCGTCGTGCTGGAAACGTTTTCGGTCGAGCTATTGCTGCGCACGCTGTTTGCGCCGTTTCGGCAGATCAGCGCTGGCAGCGTGCGCGGCCCGCTCAATGCTCAAGTGCAAGCTTGGCTCGATCGGACGTTTTCGCGCGTGTTTGGCGCAGTTGTGCGAAGTTTGTTTATCTTGTTTGGATTATTGGCCGCGCTCCTGACGGCGGTAATCAGCATCGTGCAGTTGGTATTGTGGCCGATAGTCCCGTTGCTGCCGGTGGTCGGTCTGATCTTGATGCTGTTAGGATTGCTGACATGAAGCAAGACAACCTGTTTGATTACCAGAGCTTCCGGGCCCGCAAGGCGCGCACTGCGCAGCGGATCGGAACGGCTGATTTCTACTGGCTGATGGTAAGCGCGAGCCTGGCAGTGCTCGCCATCGGGTTGGCGTTGGTTGGCGTGTTCGAGCAGCCGGCCGGCTGGCTTGTCGGCGGTTTGGTTGGGCCGCTGCTAATGCTCGTTGGCTGGAGCCGAAGCTTGCGTGACATTCCACCTGCGTCTAACAGTTCCACGATCGACGCGCTGCTGGATGCCGATGTGCTGGGCAAGCTCCCACGTAATCCAACGCCGCAGCAGCTCGCCGAAATCGTCGCCGAGCTGCGTGGCGGTCGGTTTTTTGCTAACCGATTTGGGATTGCCGCACTGCAAAACCTCACCAGTTTGCGTGCCGAAGACTCTAATAACGTGTGGCAAGAGGCGCTGCGTCTTCGCGAGCAGATCGGCTCGCCGAGTATGAGCTCGGCAACTGTGGCGGCGAGCTTGATTCGGACGATTCCTGGCGTCGATAATTATCTGGCGCCAATGCGACTGAGCGCAGACGATGTGACAGCCGGCGCATCCTGGTACAAACACCTGATGGACGTCGTTGCCGAGCAACACGCGCGCCGCCACGATGGCGGCATTGGGCGCGATTGGGCGTTCGGCTACACGCCGCTGCTCGAGCAGTTCGGGTTTAACATCAGCGAGCACATCACCTTTAACGGGCTGATTAAGTTTGATCTGCCGAGTCATCGTAACATCGAAACGCAAATGCTGCATTTGCTCGCACAGGGCGGCCGGCGAAATGTGTCGCTGGTGGGCGGCCTGGGGGCCGGGAAGTCCACCATTGTGCGCGGGCTGGCCAAAAAACTGTTGGAGGCTGATCCGCTCGTGCCGCCGCCGTTGCGTTACCACCAGATAATTTCGCTGGATCCGGCAACGCTGATTGCCGAATCGAAAGGCCGCGGTGATCTCGAAGATCTCGTCCAACATCTCTGTTACGAAGCACTGCGCGCCAAGAACATTATCCTGTTTTTGGATGACGCGCAGTTGTTTTTCGAGGAGGCGAGCGGCTCGGTCAACCTCACGAATGTGCTAATGCCGTTTTTGGAAGGCGGCGCGCTCAGGATTATTCTGGCCATGGACGAGCACCGCTGGCTGCGCATTGCTCAAAACACCCCGGCGCTCGCGCAATATCTGAATCGCATCATGGTTACGCCGACCGACGAAGCCGAGACCATGTTGGTTATGCAAGATCAAGTGATTGAGTTGGAATATCGCCAGAAGGTGATCTATACCTTTCAGGCGTTGCAAGCAACGTACCGTTTGAGTAGCCGCTACATGAGCGAACAGGTTATGCCCGGCCGCGCGCTCAAGCTGCTCGAAGCGGCGGCGAACTCTAGTGAAGGAGATTTGGTAACGCACCGTTCGGTCGAGCGAGCGATTGAGCAAACGCAAGGCGTGAAGGTAAGCACGGCCGAATCGAGCGTTGAACGCCAGACGCTGCTCAATCTGGAGCAACTCATCCACCAGCGCATGATTAATCAGACGCGCGCGGTGCAGGTGGTAAGCGATGCGCTCCGCCGCGCCCGCGCTGGTGTGCGCAGTACCATGCGGCCGATCGGCACGTTTTTGTTTCTTGGCCCGACCGGCGTGGGTAAAACCGAGCTGGCCAAGAGTGTGGCCGCGGTGTTTTTTGGTGGCGACGTCCATCTGGTGCGCATCGACCTCAACGAATATTCCAGCGCCAAGGACGTCTCACGCCTGATAGCCGATGCGGTCACCGATCCGCACAGCCTCACTGCGCAAATCGCCAAGAATCCGTTCAGCGTTGTGTTGCTGGACGAGATCGAAAAAGCGCACTCGAATGTGCTGAACACGCTGCTGCAACTGCTGGATGAAGGCATTTTGCGCGACATCAACAACCGCGAAGTGTCGTTCCGCGACGCAATCATTTGTGCGACGAGTAACGCTGGCGCCGATCGCATTCGGCAGCATATCGAGGCTGGCGAAAAGCTGGAGCAGTTTGAGTCGCAGTTTACGGATGAGCTGATTACTGCCAATGTCTTTCGCCCGGAGTTTTTGAACCGATTCGATGAGATTGTGCTGTTTCGCCCGCTTACGCCGGACGAACTTGTACAAGTCATCGACATCATCCTAAAAGACATTAACAAAAACTTGGCCGCGCAAAAGGTGTCGGTTGTGGTGGACGACGAGTCTAAGCGGCTGTTAGTGCAGGCCGGCTACGATCCGCGTTTGGGCGCACGACCGATGCGGCGAGTAGTGCAGCGGGTGGTGGAGAACATCGTGGCCAATCAAATGCTGGCTCAAGCGGTTATGCCCGGCGGCACGGTGACGATTACCGCGCCAGATGTGCAGGCCATGCTGGAGCGCAGCAAAGCGCAGTAGATAATTAAGAATGGCACGCCACTGGTGTGTACAATGAAAGAGGGTCAGGCGTAGTGCAGCCGGGCACATATGTGCACCGCGCGTAACGCACTCTTTCATTGTACACACCAGTGGCGTGCATCTATTTTTTGCTAGGATCGAGGTGGGCGCGCAGCGCGTTGAAAATCACTACGACGTCGACCAGTTCTTGCACCACCGCGCCGTAAATCGGCACGAATTTGCCAGTTGCAAAAATGAGCATGAGCCCCACGCTCATGCCAATGCCTACAAAAATACTCTGTTTGGCGATGCCGAAGGTGCGTTTGGCAACGCGCACGCCAAGGGCGACGCGGTGCAGGTCGTCTAGCATGATGACCACATCGGCGGATTCGCTTGCTGCTGTAGAGCCTTTGGCACCCAGCGCGATGCCGACGTCCGACGCGGTAAGTACTGGCGCATCGTTCACGCCGTCGCCTACAAAGGCCACCGGTCGGTTGGATATTTTTTCAATTGCGCGCAGCTTATCGGCGGGTAGTGCGCCAGAAACAACCTGTTTGATGTCCAATGTCTTAGCCACGCTGCTCGCCGCTACTTTGTTGTCGCCAGTGACCATCAGAAAGTCTTGCACGCCGAGCGACGTTAGTTCTTTGAGCGTCGTGGAAGCGTCCTCACGCAGCTCGTCGCTGAAAGTAATAACCGCAGCAAGTTTGCCATCGATGGCGACACATGTGGCGGTGGCACCTTGTTTCCCCGGATCGAAAGTGTTGGGCAGCGCGACGTTGTACGACTCAAGCAGCGTCATGCGGCCAACTAAGACCTCTCTGCCCTGCACGGTCGCCACCAAGCCTTTGCCCGATTGCTCGCGCACATTTTTGGTTTTGACGAGTTTGGCGTGCTCACCGGCGGCCTTGGCGACAATGGCCGCGGCCAAGGCGTGGTTGGAGTGTTGCTCCACGCTGGCGGCAATGCCAAGCACTGCGCTACGCGAAAATCCATGATACGTGGTGACTTTGTCGGCTTTGAGCTTGCCCTTGGTGAGTGTGCCGGTTTTGTCGAACCCAAAGGTTCGCGCTTGCGCCAGCCGCTCCAAACTGGAGCCAGTCTTGACGATAACTCCGTGCCGGGCAGCGCGGCTCATGCCAGAAATAATCGCGATGGGCGCCGCCAAAATGAGTGGGCAGGGTGTGGCTACCACCAATACTTCCAAAAAACGGATGGAGTGGCCGCTCGTAATCCATGCACCGATGGCAATCGCAAACGATGTAGCAGTGAAGGGAATGGCGTAGCGGTCGGCCAGACGCACAAATGGCGCGGGATTGGCGCCGGCGGCGCGTACTAGGCGGATGATTTGCTCATATTGGCTGTCCGCGGCAGCGTGCAGCGCCTTGGCGGTAACGGCGCCGTCGAGGTTGACCGAGCCACTCAAAATATCTTGCCCCTTGCCTTTCGCTTCGGGGAGGCTTTCACCGGTTAGGCTGGACTCGTCAAAGCTCGCCTCGCCTTCCAGAATGGTGGCATCCACCGGCACTACCTCGCCGGGCCGGATGATGATCTTATCACCTACGTGCACGTCGTCTACTGCAACGTCCAGCAGTTTGCGGCCGCGCAGCACATGCGCTTTTTGCGGCGCGCGCGCCAAGAGCGCTTGTAGCTCGCCCTGGGCGCGGCGCTCGGCGTAGTGCTCCAGTCCTTCTCCGCCGGTGAGCATCAGCACAATAACCATGCCAGCCCAGTACTGCTTCATAATCACTGAGGTCACGATAGCGGTGGCAGCCAGCAGATCAACACCGTACGTGCCGGCTTGTAAGTCGCGGATCATTCCCCACGCCAGCGGCAAGGTCTCGAGCAGCGCGGTAATCGCCAACACCCAGTGCGCGGCAGCGTGCATACCGGCGAGCTCAAGCGCCAGCGCTACCAACGACGCCGCCAGCGCGCCAAAAAATAAATAATACTGCCTGAGGGTTCCCCAACGTTTCTTCATCATTATCAGTATAGCAGCCTGATTATAATCTGGTGGGCCAATGCGTTGGGTCGCATTGCTCCCACGCGCCAAGCAGCGTATCGAGCACAAACAGCGAAAGGTAGCGTACGTTTTCCGGCAGTGTACCTTTGGGCAGCGCCGCAATTTCGTCGCGGTTAAAGCAGCGCATCGTTGTTGATTCGCCTGGCGCGATGGTGCCGCGCGGCGGCTGGTTGGTGGTAAAAGCAAAACTAATGTCGGTGTGGAAATGCGCCTCGTTCGCAAAACGGTGGGTAAGCAGGCTGGCTGGCATAGGATGAGTAATAGCATGGCCGTCATTGATGTCGGGTCGCAGTCGCGGTTGTAGAATGCGTAGTTGCGTAAGACTGTAGCCAGATTCTTCGGCCAACTCGCGAACAAGTGCATGCCAAGGCGTCTCGTCCAGTTCCACATGGCCGCCGAACTGGAGCCATTGTTTGAGTAGGCGATGTTGGTGCATCATGATGGCTGGCGCGTTCGGCACGTCGGTGCGCACGATGTAGGCGCAAACGGTGAGATCGTGCTGGTTGTCTTTCGTGTGGATATGCGCCATAGCTATCAGCGATTGTAGCATACAAAAAAGCTCCCATTGGGAGCCGATATACGAACGTGGGGCGAGAAATGGGACTTGAACCCACGGCCTTCTGTGCCACAAACAGACGCTCTAACCAACTGAGCTATTCCCGCCGTAACAGATCTACTCTACCATTTTTCGTTGGTTTAATCTAGCCCTTACCTGCCGACGGGCTTTGGGCAGAGCGTCAAGCTCGCGGATAGCGTGTACCGCCACCCAGAACGAGAGCGCGGCGAGTGGAACCTCGATGCATAATGCAGAAGCAAGCGCCAGCGTGAACTCGTGTCCTCGGTGCGCGGTGAGCAGATCGAACCAGGCGTCCAGCACTAACATGCCGCCGACAATAGACGTCGTCATGATAGCCCAAGCCGAGTGCACCAGTAGCATAATTGCGCTCAGCGCCAGCATAACAATAAGCATGACGTCCAACCCAACCCAGGCGCTTTGCCAATGCGGCGACACCGTGCGGTGCGGTATAACGGTGCCGAGCCGCACCACCCACGGAATAAGCGCCAGCGCGCAGAACGCATATAGTGCACCCAACCAAGGGAACAATGGTTTCTTCTTGCGTGCAGCGTGTTTGGTTTTATTCACTACACTTTTATTCTAGCAAATCTGTAAAGAATGATGGTGCCCCGGGGTGGATTCGAACCACCGGCCTAAAGCTTAGAAGTCTCTTGCTCTATCCAACTGAGCTACCGGGGCAAACCTTCCAGTGGAAGTTTTTGTAGACGCGAGCGAAGCGTCGTGCAAAAGCAGGAACCTAGGATGGTGCGGGTGGGGAGAGTCGAACTCCCGTAGCCAGTTTGGAAAACTGGAGTAATGACCGTTATACCACACCCGCATGTGTTACGGTAACGCGACCATTATAACAGAGAAGAGCCTAAAAGATGAGGGCAAGAGTGCTATAGTGGTACCATGAGACGAGAGGGCAGGAAAGCTCAAGCTGGATCAGATTACGATCGCATTATAGCCACGCGCGAGCAGAGGATTGCAGACGGCCGGCTCGTTATGGGTGTGGACGGCAACTACTACCCCTGCGAATAACCTACACGTCAAACTGCAATCGTGGAGCATAGCAGTCGAGATCGGACAGCTCCCATCGCCTAGCTTCTGGTGTGCTCGGCATACGCTCCTCCGGCATGGCAGGTAGTAGGTTATAGCCTGCACGTTCAGAACTCCTGGGACTATACGAAAGCGGTACCGGTATCGCAAACTCTCCTCGTTCGCGGTTGTACGCCACGGCAGCCTCACCGACATCATGAACATGTGCGAAGCCATGGGTCTGCAATATGCCCAAGTCGCCCGTCGATGGAATCGTTGGATGTGCTGCAACCGCTGCTTTCTCCAATGGCGTCAGCTCGCGATCGGAAGAGTGCCAGGTGAAAGGCGTGTATAGGATTTCCCCCTCTTTAGGCGATAACGGCCCGAATTCACGTCTAAAATTCACTTCGTAGCAGAGAGTTGTTGCTCCGAGCATTGCCGCAGCCCTGGCGTGGGCGGCTTCGTGACGCACCAATTTATCCACCTCTTGTGTAGTGTAATGAGCGTCGAGTACTTCACCTACGTCAGTGATGAGCGTCCGGAACTCCTCTTGATCCGGTACTCGTATCAGGTGCGGACCTGGTTCGTTGTACGCACGAGAACAATCTTCCGGGGACATAGGAATTCCCGGTGGCTGGGTAGGCGCTTCGCGCATTGCAGCTCGAATGGCATCGTGGTAGGACATGGTTATCTATTTTAAAATGATAGAACTATTTGGTCAACACTAGATATCGTGGAAGACCTGGATGTGCGCTCCCAAAGAGTTTAGGCGCTCGGCCAGATCTTCGTATCCGCGGTTGATGGTATAGACGTTACGCAAGGTAGAAACACCCGGTGCCGCCAGCATACCAATAAGCAGCAAGCTAGCTGGCCGCAGAGCAGGCGGACAGATGACATCGGCTTTGGTGAAGTTAGTAGGCCCGAGCACGAACAAGCGATGCGGATCGGCCAGCTCCACCTGCATGCCGACTTTGGTCATCTCGGTGTAGTAGATAGCCCGGTTTTCGTACATCCAGTCATGGACGAGGGTGCGGCCGTTCAGCACGCCAGCGATCGGCACAAAATACGGCAGGTTGTCGGGGTTGAGACCCGGCCAAAGGTTGGGGTGGAGCTTGTCCGGCAGTGCCCTGAGCTTGCCATTGTGTTTGTGTACGGTGATGTCAACAAGGTCGATAACGCCATTGGCTGCTTTGTAGCGCTCGGAAATGTCCATCTGAAGGCCCATTTTTTCCAGCTTGAGCAGCTCAATCGCAAGCCAGTCGATGGGCACGCGGCGAATGGTAACATGTGAGCCTGTAGTAACCGCGGCACTCAAGAAGAACATCGCTTCGATCGGGTCTTCGGTGAGCGCGTAGGTGATGTTCTTTTTGATCTGCTTGGCGCCGTGCACCTTTAGCGTGCCACTGCCGAAGCCGTCGATCTTCACGCCGAGCTTGCGCAGGAACAAACAAAGGTCTTGCACCATGTAATCGGCGCTGGCCGACTGGATGATTGTTTCGTTTTCGAAGCGAGCTGCGGCCAGCAGTGCGTTATTTGTAACGGTGTTGCCTTGCTCGTAAAGCACCACGCGCCCGGCTGGTTTTTTATCGACAGTTACTTGATAGAAGCCCTTCGTGGCTACAATACTCACGCCGAACTCTTCAAGCGCAAACAAGTGTGGTTCGACCGTGCGCGTGCCCAATTTACACCCACCGGCGTAGGGAATTTTGAAGCTGTCGTAATCGTGGAGTAGCGGCCCGACGAGCATCAGCACCGAGCGCGTTTTGCGTGCAGCGTCGGCATTCATGTTGTCGAGCTTAAGAACGCGCGGTCGGCGGATTTCGATATCGCTGCCGATCCATTTTACCTTGACGCCGATGCTCTCAAGCACCTCGATGATGCGGTACACTTCCTCGATCTTCGGGAACGACAAAAAACGGGTGACGCCGTAGTTGAGCAAACTGGCGCAGAGTAGCGCCACGGCTGCGTTTTTGCTGGTTTTGAGCGTAATCTCGCCGCTGAGCTCGCCGCCGCCCTCGATGCGCAGATTCACCGCCTTGCCGCTCAGCGAAATGAGCTGCTTATTGAGCACGTCGCTGATGCGCCCGAGCGTCTCAAGACTTAAGTTTTGCTTGCCGTGCTCGATCCGGTTGACTGCAGATTGGCTGGTGCTGAGCCGCTTGGCGAATTCCGCCTGGGTAAGTCCGCGTTCTTGTCGTATCTGAGCAATTAAATGACCAATTTTCGCATTCGTTGTATCCATAGTGCTGCTAGTATATCACTCGTGATATTTTGCAAGCAACTCACCAAACCCACCCAGAAGAGAATATCAGTACCCAAATAGTGTAGCACTTTGGTACAATAAAGCCATGGTATAGCGATCGGTGGACACCGTTTTTGTTATGTAAGAAGAGGTTAAACCGATGATTGATGCTGACATTAGGAAGTTGATTGAGGCCGAGACAAAGCGGCAGCAAGACGGGCTGGAGATGATCCCCAGCGAAAACCACTGCTCCGGCGAAGTGCGCATGGCGCTGGGCTCGCGCCTGACTGATAAATACTCCGAAGGATATCCGGGCAAGCGCTACTATGGCGGCTGCGAGTTTGTCGATGCGATAGAAAACCTGGCGCGCGACCGCGCCAAGGCGTTGTTTGGCGTCAGCCATGCCAACGTGCAGCCGTATTCTGGCAGCCCGGCAAATATGGCGGTGTATTTTGCGTTGGCTGATCCGGGTGACACGATTATGGGCCTCAGCCTATACTTTGGCGGACACATGACACACGGCTTGCAGGTAAACTTCTCTGGCAAATGGTTCAACAGTGTGCAGTACAACACCGGGCACGACGGCTATTTGGATTACGACGCCATGGCGGCGTTGGTAAAAGCGCACAAACCCAAACTGATTTTTGTGGGCGCCACGGCGTATCCGCGCATTTTTGATTGGCAGCGCTTGCGCGAGATTGCCGACTTAGCAGGCGCGTTTTTGATTGCCGACGTTTCGCACATTGCCGGGCTGATCGTGGCCGGGGCGCATCCTTCGCCGGTCGGTATTGCGGATGTCGTTACGACCACCACGCACAAAACGCTGCGCGGCCCGCGCGGTGCCATGATCCTCTGTAATGGCAAGCCGTCGAATCCGCTCAAGGCAGTGGAGCGTAGCAAAGAGAATTTGCCAACGCTGATCGATCGAGCGGTCATTCCCGGCTTGCAGGGCGGTCCGCACAACCACCAAACCGCGGCTATTGCGGTAGCACTCAACGAAGCCGCCCAGCCGGCGTTTACAGACTACGGCCATCAGATTGTTGCAAACGCCAAAGTGTTGGCCGAAGAGCTTATGGGCCGCGGCTACCAACTGGTAACCGGCGGTACGGACAACCACTTGCTGCTCATCGACCTTACCAACAAGGGCGTGATCGGTGCCGAAGCTGAGACTGCACTCGGCAAAGCCGGCATCACAATGAACAAAAACACCGTGCCGTTCGACCCGCGACCGCCGTTTAGTCCGAGCGGTATTCGCATGGGCACACCGGCGCTCACCACCCGCGGACTAAAGGAAGCCGAGATGCGCCAAGTTGCCGCTTGGATCGACGAAGCCATCCAAGCCCGAGGCGACGACGCACACCTAACAAAAATTCACCACACCATTACCGAATTCACCAAAGCATTCCCATTGCCGGAGTAAGGAGATTTCATGATCGACTGGCGCGACCGTCACAGCGTAGTACCTGCCGTGTATATTCTTTTTCGGCGCGACGACGAAATTTTACTGCTTAAACGGGCCAACACCGGCTACCGCGATGGATTTTACAGCTTGCCCGCCGGGCATTTAGACGGCGGTGAGCCCGCTGTGTACGCTGCCGTGCGCGAGGCGAAAGAAGAAGTTGGCGCCTTGGTACGGCCTGAAGACATGCGGCTGGTGCACACGCAGCACCGCGTGGCCGAAAGCGGCGACCACGAACGGCTTAATCTGTTTTTTGAAACCACAACCTGGCAGGGCGAGCCAACAAACGCCGAGCCAGAAAAATGCAGCGAAGTCCGCTGGGCGCTGCTGGCAAAACTTCCTACCAAACTCGTGCCCGAGCTCCAGCATTTTTTGCGCCACTACCGCGCACAGCAGCCGTATGGCGATTTTGGCTTCGAGTAACTCTCTGTAAGCGTTAGGGCAGTAGCTCTGGCTCTTGCTCCAGTGTAATGCCGAACTTGTGCTGCACGGTAGCAACGATTTTTTGTTTGAAGGCAATGAGTTGCGCGGTTGAGGTCGCATGTTCGTTAACCAGCACAAGTGGCTGCGCGGGCCAGGTAGCCATCCCGGTTGCAGCGTCGTGCGCGTTCTTGAATCCGGCTTGTTCAAGCAGCCAAGCGGCGGGAATCTTCACCTTGCCGTCGCCAGCCGGCCAGCTCGGCGCGCCCGGATGATCGGCCAAAATTTGCGTCAGCACGCCTTCGTCGACCACCGGATTAGCAAAGAACGAGCCGTTGTTGGCCACCTGCGTGGGGTCGGGCAGCTTGCTGCGGCGAATGGCGATAACCGCATCGCGAATCGTTTGCGGGGTGAATTCGCGGATGTCGTGTTGATCGAGGTAGTTCTGCAGCGCGCCATAAAACGGCGGCTGCGGATTGGCGCGCAGCAGGTGGAGCGTGATGGCAGTAATCAAAAATCGTCCGTGGTCGACGGTTTTGAACCGGCTGGTGCGGTAGCCCAATCCGCAGTCGATTTTTTGCAGGGTGACGAAATTTTGTAGCTGGCGGTCGTATGCCTCCACACTGACTAATGTTTGAGCGATTTCTTGCCCATAGGCGCCCACATTTTGCACCGGCGTGGCGCCGGCCGTACCAGGGATGAGACTGAGCGCCTCGATGCCCGTCAAACCTTTTTGTACGGCGCGCGCCACCACCGAGTCCCAGTTTTCGCCGGCGCCCACCGTTATGTATACGTTCGCCTCGTCCTCCTCTTGCTCTTCGTAGCGTAGCAATTTATTGAGCACCAGCAGGCCCGGAAATCCCTCATCCTTCCAGATGATGTTACTCCCCGAGCCAATCATGAGTAGCGGTAATCCGCGCTCCTGGGCCCACTGCACCGCTGCAAGCACGTCGTTGCGGTCGTGCACGTCGCACACGTACGCCCCTACGCCGCCCAGTCGCATAGTTGAGTATTGACGTAAGGGGGCATTTTGCGCGATATTCATGGCCACAGTATAGCGCGAAACGCCCGCGAGTGGACTATTTAACTTGCGCAGCTAACAGGTTAGCGGTACTATAAAACGACATGAGCGACAAGGAACAGAACCTACCATTTAAACCACTCGGCGATCGGCTGAAGACGCTTCGCCAAAAGTTGCACGAAAGCGTCAGCGAAGTCTCTGGCGCGGTCGAAATTGACGAACAGATGCTGGCCCGCATCGAACAAGGCCAAGATCGCCCCAGCGAAGATATCCTGATGCTGCTCATCAGCCACTTCGGCATGCAAGAAGACGAGGCCGCTGGCCTGTGGCAGCTCGCCGGCTACGATCAGCCGCACACCGACCACGATCACAGCAACACCGATGCCGATCCACAAAACGGTCGCACCATGGTGATGATAATGGCAGTCGATCCTCGCATCATCTACACCGATAGCGCGCAAGTGACCGCCAACCCGCAAGGCGTGGTCATTAACTTTTCCCAAGGCACTGGCACATCGCACTTTATGACCACTGCTCGCATCGGCATGAGCCGCGAGCAAGCAGAGAATCTAATCCATATCCTTTCGCAGACGCTCGAGCAATCCAAGCCCCGTTCGTTGCCGCCCGGTAAGCAATCCAAGCGCAACGGGCGGCGCCAATCCGACGAACAGGAGTAAGCGTATGGGGTTTCGTGGCGAACTACCAGCACAAGATCCGCTACGGCCTGGTCTTATTTTCCCCCTGCTCGCTCACGGCGACATGGAGCGACCGCTGGATGAATTGGACTTGGCGAGATCGGTGCATCGCTCGCTAGAGCCGTTCCATAACACGAGCTTCGTTACCATGCAGGTGCACGACTACCGCGGTGTCCCCTGGGATATGAGCATCAACGCGATAGATACGGACGCGCAGTTCCCGACGAGTGATGTACCGCTCGGACTCGACGAACGACCGCTTGAGGGCGTAGTACAGATAACCTTCTGGCCGCCGCAAGGTTCGGAGCGCGAGGCGCTTCTGGACGGCGCATGGGTTGAGCTGTTCGTTGGCGGCAACGGCACGTACTGCTATGTGAATTTGGGTGAGGAGCTGCAGGACCAGGGACTGATTGATTCTGAGCACATGCTGCTGCTCGGTAATGATGTTGCCGATTTCATCTTGCCCGCATATAGCACATACCTAGAGACTCATCCTCGCTCTGAAACGGCCGAGGTGCAAGATGAGACGTAAAGAAATAGAGAGGGGCAACTATGGCGCGAGGACTCGAAGGAAACAAGATATGGCAGCATCTGGCAGCGGTGCCAGACGGTGAGGCGGGCGCGGTTCTTGAACGGTTGCGTGGAATAGGGGAGCTCATCGACCACCCGCCTGTCGAGCCTGAGAGCGACACGCCGCAACTATTTACCGATTGGGACGATGTGCCGCGGCCGTATGGACCGACCACGGCTCATCGCGACCTAGTGAGTACTTACTTCGAGCTTAGCAGAACAGGCTTTTCCGATGCTGCCCAGGAAGCGGTGTGGACGATCACGCAAGAGTTTGGCAGAGTGGCATGCTTACCGTATGATGTCCAAGAGGCGAACGTCGACGCCGTCCGGGCTGAGTGTGAGGCTGCCGCGGTGCAGGCGCAGATGGTTCAGGCTGCTCCTTTCGAATTTAATGTATAATGATCTGGCACTCGGTGATTGTGTCTGTGAGTAGCATGCGCGCGTAGCTCAGTTGGATAGAGCGTTGGTTTCCGGTACCAAAGGTCGGGGGTTCGAATCCCTTCGCGCGTACCATTTGACTTTTAGTCGATTTTGCACCATAGTAGTATTATGAATACTACCCCTAATGCCGCCCCTACGCTAGCGCCTGAACAAAAACCTAATCCTGGAACCTTGAGGTCAGTGGATCAGCGCCTCAAAGGGGTGCTTGTTGTCAATGCGAATATTATGAATGATGCAACGGCGAGCGATCGGGATAAAGCTGCCGCTCAGGACAGGTTTGACCGTACGTTATGGCAACGGGGTATGATAGAGAGTCTGGAAGCAGGGAAGGTTTTTGGTGTGACTGGTGAAGGGGCTACTTGGGAACAAGCGACAGAACAAGCATCGAATCTGTCCGCTGCCGAAGCGGCGACGCGGCTTGATGCTTGGATGCAAGAGGTCTTAGGTGATCCTTGCCAGGGTGAAGATCCTGCCAATGCTATCTTCCGCGGCCATGCGGAAGATCTCTTGAACAAGCTTATCGACGAAGCATCACGCATTCCAGCATAACCGCGCCACGCAATGTCATCAAATTCGGCGATGCTACAGTAAAAACGAAGTTGGGCGTTTGACTTTAGGTAAGCCGTCTGATCTCAGCCGGTTTGATGTACGTAAGCGCCCGGCTCTGCTCTGGCTCTAAGCCGGCAAACGCCGCTTGCAAGACTTGCAACGGGTCGCCATGCGATACCAGCAGCAGGCGTTTACCCCGATATTGAGCCTCGAGATCTTTTACGAATTTTGTAAGTCGGCCTGCCGTCGCTTCTGCAGTTTCAACTCCACTTCTTTTTTGAACTTGCTCGTCATGCTGATCTTGCGGCCAGATTTCGACGTATTCTGTCGTTTGCTTGCCGTCGAGCGCTCCAAAAAAGCGCTCTCGTAGCGCCGGACTCAATCTGATCGCGCCAGCATGGAGTGTCTGCCGGGCCAGTTGAGCGGTTTCGACCGTGCGCTTAAAGTCAGAGCAATATATAATCGTTTCGGCGTCGAGCCAACCCTGTAGTTTTGCCTTTTGTATGGTTGCCGTAACTTGTTGCCGGCCACGATCTGTTAAGCCAAAACGAGTGATGCACTGAGCGGGGTCGCTCGTAATCAATCGTGCAGCGTTGGCTTCACTCTCGCCGTGACGAAGAATGAAGTATGTGTTTTTGAGAGATGTAATGTCGTTGGACTTGTCCATTACCTTATGGTATCAGCTTTTTGTAGTATGACAGGGATGATGATGTCGCGCGCGGCTTGCGTGCTAGCGCACGCCTGCGGCGACAGTGAGTGTGCCGGCGTCGGCGTCGAGTGTTGCCTGGGTGCCGATTGGTAGGGCGATGGGGTGCTGGCCGTGGCCAATCGGCAAGCCGCCCAAGATTGGCACGCCAAGCTTGCCAAACGCATCACGCAGAATGTCGATCTCGGTACACTGCACGTCCGTTGTCGGATCGGTGGCGCTACCGCAATCAGTGTATTGGCCGATGGCAACGCCGACGACATGCTGGATGATCCCTGTTTTGATGAGCATGGTGAGCTGCCGGTCGATGTGGCCGAGCCGCAGGTTAAATGCCTCGATAAGTAGGATGGCGCCATCGAAACTCGGCAAAGCCCAGCCGGCTGCGGTGGCAATGGAATCTTGATTTCCGCCGATCAGCATTCCCTTGGCTTTGCCGTGCGTCGTCAGCGAACAGGTGTGCTCGATGGAGCGCGCGCGAATCACCACCGACTTAGCGTGCATCACCGCTCGTACAAACGATTCCGCGCTTGCTGCGCCAAACGTTTCTGCGTCCCACGGCGCGCCATGTATGCCAACTAGGCCGGCGTTTTTGAGGAGCGCCATGTGCAGGATGGTGATCTCGCTAAAGCCGATCAGGAGTGTTGGATGCTGGCGGGCGGCGGCAAAGTCAAGGCCGTCGGCGATGCGGTAAGCTCCTTTGCCGCCACGCGTGGCAATGATCGCCTTGACGCCCGGATCGCGCAGCGCATCGTTGATGTCGGCCAGTCGATTTGCATCGGTGCCTGCCAAATAATCGAGCTGCGGGTGCACATCGTACACGTGCGTGCCGTACTCCACCTGAAGTCCGAGTGCGGTAAGCAGCGCGGTACTTCGATCAAGATCGCCTTTAACCACAGGGCTGGCTGGCGAGACAAACCGAACGCGGTCGCCGGGCTGTAGTTTTGCGGGCACACGTACTTGCGCGGGTCGCTGAGTCATACACCTCCTCTTGCTGGCTACTGTCTGTCTAGCATAGCACCAGGGTGTTATTATCTCTATATGACGCGTGCAAAGCTTTCTTCTGAATCAATCCGCAAGCATAAGGGGGTAAGCTTTACGGGTATAACCACGGTGTTTTTTTGTTACGACAACGCTGGCCGGCTCTTTTTGGCCAAGCGTAGCAAGCAGTCGCGCGACGAGCACGGCAGGTGGGACCCAGGCGCTGGCGGACTTAAGCACGGGCAAACGCTCGAGGAAAACGTGCGCCGCGAATTGCAGGAAGAATACGGCACGCGGCCGCTCGGCATCGACTGTATCGGCTATCGCGACATATTTCGCCAGTTAGATGACGGCACGCCAACGCACTGGCTGGCAATGGATTTTGCCGTGAGAGTTGACCCCGAAACGGTTCGGATTTGCGAGCCGGATATGTTTGACGACGCCGGATGGTTTTCGCTTGATGCGCTGCCCAGCCCGCTGCATTCGCAGTTTGGTACATTTATGCGGCTCCATGGCGACAAGCTGAGGCGCCTGATGGCCGCAGCCAAAGCATAACGCGTGCCGTTGCTCGGTTTTTCCCCAGTGTTTTCTGCTAGACTACGGATATGACGACGCGCCCACAAGCCGAAGAACTCTTCAGCGACCGTCTGGCCAGGTGGTTTTCCGGTGTAGAGCCAAAGACCGTCGAAGGGCTAAACAAGGTATTCGCCGAGAAATCGCTCGGCATCATTATATTTGTGCTGATGTTTGTGCCGGCGCTGCCGTTGCCAACTGGTGGGGTGTCGCACGTGTTCGAGCTGGTAGCGATGTTGCTGGCGCTGCAATTGGTCGTTGGCATGCGGACGATTTGGCTGCCCAAGCGGCTGTCCGCGCGGCCGATACCGGCGCTGGCGCATCCCAAGGTGACCTCCAACATGCTGCGCGTGGTGCGCTGGATGGAGCGATTCTCGCAGCCACGCTTTGGACGATTGCTGCGGAGTCAGCTCGGGCTCATGATTATTGGGCTACTACTCTTTGGATTATCGTTGGCAGCGTTTTTAGCGCCGCCGTTTTCGGGGCTCGATACCTTTCCGTCTATCGGTGTGGTGATTATCGCGCTGGCGCTGATTTTTGAAGATGCGCTGGCGCTTCTCATCGGCGTTATTGCTGGCGCCGCCGGCGTGGCACTGGTGGTGGGATTGGGCACGGAAGCGCTGCATCTTGTACGTTCGCTGCTATAATTGTACGAGAAGGCGGTCCAGTGCTTGACAGCCTGCTGCACAGCAGTGCACCATGTAAACGTAACTAACGGTAGGTATTTTCATGTCAGCTCAACAAACAACTCCTCCGCTCAGCAAATCTCATAAGCTTGCCGCGCTGGTGTGCGGACGCAAAACAAAATGGGTGGTCTTGGTATTTTGGTTTGCGGTGCTGATGTTCGTCGGGCCACTGGCGGGCAAGTTGAACGGCGCCCAGTCGAACAACGTTTCTACATGGTTGCCAGGCAAGGCGGAATCGACGCAAGTGCTGAACATCCAAAGCAAATTTCAATCGGCGGATGATGTACCCGGTGTGGTGGTGTATCAGCGAAGCACTGGCCTTACCGAAACCGACAAGGCTAAGATTACTGCCAACGCTGCTCGCTTTTCGTCCGTGCGCTACGTAGTCGGCCCCGCCCAGCCAATTTTTTCGTCTGATGGCAGGGCGGCCGAAACGCTGGTGATGGCCAAAATTGGCGCAAACGGCTGGGATAAAGCCACCGGCGTTGCTGACGATCTGCGAAAACTCGCTGGCGGCTCAGGGCTCGATGTGCATGTGGCTGGTCCGCTCGGCCAAGCTTCTGATAGCGCTAAGGCGTTCAACGGCATCGACTCTACCCTGTTGTATGCGGCGCTTGGTGTGGTGACGGTGCTACTGCTCATCACCTATCGCAGTCCGCTGTTGTGGCTGCTGCCAGTTATTTCGGCCGGAGTGGCGTTGGCATGCGCGCAGAGCATTGTCTATCTGTTGGCGAAGCATGCCGGACTAATCGTGAACGGTCAGAGTGCTGGTATTCTGACGGTGTTAGTCTTTGGAGCGGCGACCGATTACGCGCTGCTGTTGATCGCTCGCTACCGCGAAGAATTGCATAATCATCAGGATCGGCACGAAGCCATGGCCATTGCGCTTCACCGCGCCGGGCCAGCCATCATTGCCAGTGCCTCCACAGTTGTCGTTGGCATGCTGTGCTTACTGGCCGCGGCCCTAAACTCAACACACAGTTTGGGTCCGGTGGCGGCCATCGGCATCACTGCTGGATTGTTGGTGATGCTAACGTTGTTGCCTGCACTCTTGGTTATTCTTGGTCGCTGGTTGTTCTGGCCGGTGATTCCGCATTTTGGCACGGAGGTGCCAAGCGCCCGCGGCCTGTGGGCAAAGATTGGTCGCCAGATTGCCAAACGGCCACGGACTGTGTGGATAGTGACGGTAGCTATCTTGGCGGTGATGAGCATCGGACTCGTCGGGCTTAAGGCAAATGGTCTCAAAACCGAAGACTCATACCGCAACACACCCGATTCGGTGGTGGGCGAGCGCGTGCTGGCCAGCCACTTCACGGCTGCTGGTTCAGGCGAGCCCGTTGTAGTGGTTGGCAAAACGACGAGCGCTGCCGAACTCTACCGTGCAGTTCGGCAAACTGCAGGATTGACCGCGGTGACATCGCCAGTTGCTAAGGACGGCGATGCGTTCATTCAGGCCACGCTCACCTCTGCGCCAGATAGTGATGCAGCAAACGCCACCATTGATCGCCTGCGTGCCACCGTGCACACACTGCCCGGTGCCGAGGCCAAGGTGGGCGGATCGACCGCGATCGTGCTTGACTCGGAGCGTGCCTCAAGTCGCGACAGCAAAGTGATTATTCCTTTGGTGTTGGCGGTGGTGTTCATCATTTTGGCCATCTTGCTCCGCTCGCTCGCTGCGCCGTTCCTGCTCATCCTCACTGTTGTGTTGTCGTTTGCCGCGACACTGGGCGCCTGCGCGCAAATCTTTAATCATGTGTTTCATTTTGCCGGAGCAGACACCTCGTTCCCGCTCTTTGTGTTCGTCTTTTTGGTGGCGCTGGGCATCGACTATAACATTTTCTTGATGACGCGCATCCGCGAAGAGGCCAAAAAAGGCGACACCAGGCAGGCAGCGTTGGCTGGGCTTGCCGCCACCGGCGCGGTTATTACTTCGGCTGGCGCAGTGCTGGCCGGAACGTTTGCAGTGCTCGGCACGTTGCCGCTGACGATGCTAGCCGAAATCGGCTTCACCGTGGCGTTCGGTGTGCTGCTCGACACGCTGATTGTTCGCTCGGTGCTGGTGACTTCCTTGACGCTTGATCTTGGCCGCAAGATATGGTGGCCGAGTAAACTCTGGCGCGATAGCAAAAAGTAGTTGTTCGCCCCGTCCGTTCGCTTTCGCAGCTATGCCACTTGTGCTTAAATAAGGGCAATAGTAAAAAGGACGTTCATGGCGGCCCTTGTAGAATTAAAGAATGTGACGCGCACCTATCATCTCGGCGACGAGGTGTTGAACGCGTTGGATAATGTCAGCTTCAACATCCAAGCAGGAGACTTCGTGGCAATTACCGGGCCAAGCGGCTCGGGCAAGTCCACCCTCGCCAACATTATCGGCGGACTCGACCGGCCAACGAGCGGCACGGTGAGCGTTGACGGCAACGATCTGTCGCATGTCCGCGATGCCAAGCTCTCGGCTTACCGTAACCACCATATCGGATTCGTGTTCCAGTCGTTTAATCTGCAAGGGACGCAAACGGCGCTCGAGAACGTTATGCTCCCGTTGGTGTTTGCCAAGATGAAACCGAAAGAGCGTAAGGCGCGCGCAGCGGAATGCCTGCAAGCAGTTGGGCTGGGCGACCGGCTCAAGCACCGGCCCAGCCAACTTTCCGGCGGGCAGCGCCAGCGTGTGGCGATCGCCCGGGCGCTGGCGGTTAAGCCACAGATTATTCTGGCCGACGAACCGACCGGCAACCTCGACAGCAAGCATGGCGACGAGATCATCCGGCTGCTCAAAAGTCTGAATAAAGAGGGTATTACGCTGATAATTATCACCCACGACCTTGGCATTGCGCGCCAGGCGGGCAGGATTGTCGAAATCCACGACGGCAAGTTAACGGAGCGACGAGGTTAGAGGTCACTATGCGTTTTGCAGATTACATTCGGCTAGCACTTCGAAACATCACGCGGCAAAAATTGCGCAGCGCGCTGACCATCTTTGCGGTAGTCATTGGGGCGACCAGCGTGACCATCATGCTGGCGCTGGTGTTCAGCGTGAAGGGCTTTATGACCAAGCAGTTCGAGGCGAACGGAACGTTGCAACAAGTGCGCGTTTCGCCTCAGACCGACATCACCTGGCAAGATAATGGCGGTGGCGGCAGTAGTTGCGCCGATTGCGTTAAGCTGACTGACACGCTGACAGACAAGATTAACAGCGTGCCGCACGTTGCTGGCAGCACCCGCATACTGCAGATTGGCGCGTTCCAGGCGCTGACGTATGGCTCGCAAAAGTTGCGGCTCTATCAGGTGCAGGCCTACGACGCGAACGGTATTCTGACGAACAATGTGCTGGCCGGACGGGATATTCTGCCCTCGGACAAGGCCGGCGTTATCGTGCTCACTGCTGATTATGCCGACAAGTTCGGGTTTAAAGGCAAGTATCAGTCGTTGGTTGGCAAGCAAGTTGGATTGCTGGCGCAAAACTGGTACAACGGCGTGGGATCAGATCCGCTTCGCTTGTATCAAGAGCAGCAGGACTTTTTTGCGACTCATCCTGGTGCCGACGGGCGCGATTTTCAGCCGACGCCCACGACGCTGACCGCCAGGGTGGTTGGCGTGATCGACACGTCGCAAAACAGTTATGCTGCACGCGTGCCGCTGGAATGGGCGCGCGGCATGGACGAAGCGCAGAGCTATCAGGTAACGCAAGCCGATCAGGACGCTGCCCAAGCTACATGCCGAAATTCGCGTGCGCCGTGCAATTCGCAACCGCAACCGTCGCTGGTGGTAACCGACGAAGTGGCGAAGAACGGGTACGATTCGTTGATCGTCAAGGTGGACAAAGCAACAAATGCCGCCGCGGCCGCCACGCAGATCAAGAAATTCGGCGTGGGCGCGGTGGATGCACAGACATATATCAAGAGTCAGCTCGCCATTTTTAACATCGTTGGTGCGGTGTTGGGTGGCATTGGTGGCATCTCGTTGGCTGTGGCGGCTGTGGGTGTGGTGAACACGATGGTGATGGCTATCTTGGAACGCACGCGAGAAATCGGTGTGATGCGCGCCGTGGGCGCCAAACGCCGGACGGTGAGCCGTTTGTTCACCTTCGAGGCAGCGTTGCTCGGTTTTTTGGGCGGCGTATTCGGCGTGCTCGTGGGGTATGGGCTGACGCTGATCGCCAACCCGATCATCAACCGGCAGCTCAAAGGCAACGGCATTAAAAGTTCGAACATCATTACGTTGCCGCTCTGGTTGATCGTTACGGTTATTGCGGTGACGACGATTATCGGCATGCTGGCCGGCTTGTATCCAGCGCGGCGGGCTGCCAAGCTCGATCCGGTCGAAGCGCTGCGTTACGAGTAGTTACTCCGAGAGCCGCTCAATCTGTTTGGCGAACTTACGAGCGCTCGGCCGGATACTGCGCTGCATGGTGCGTCGGTCGACCGCCACCAGACCGAAGTGCGGCCACCAGCCGTCGCTCCATTCGAAGTTGTCGAGCAGGCTCCAATGCAGATAGCCTTCCAGTTGCACACCATTTTTGATCGCCACTTGCAATGCGTCAAGCGTTTCACTGATCCACCAGGCGCGGTGCGTGTCGCGAGCGTCGGCTAGGCCGTTTTCGGTTACGATGATGGGCAGACGATAGCGTTGCCAGACCGATCTAAGCAGGCGCTCGATGTCGCGCGGCTCCATATACCAGCCCATGTCGTTCAGCGGCTCCGGCGGATTGCGCAGTTTGCCGCGCCAGCTAATGAACTGCGTGAAGTAATAGTTGAGGCCGATAAAGTCGAGCTTGCGTCGCACGCGCTCGAGGTACCACCAGTTCCAGGCATAATCAGCAATCCTCACAACAAACCGGTTGATTGGGTTATATGGCGCAGTCGGCCGCGTATCGGCGAGGTGTGCGGCCAAACTCACGCGCGCCTGCGGCCAGCGTGCTTTCCAGATATCGTAAGCTTGTTTGTGTGCTCGCACAAGGTTGCCATACACTAAAAACCCGCGTAGCGGATTGTGTTGTTGCGGCGGCCAGCGGCCCTCGATGTAACTGATGCTGGCGTAGACGTTCGGCTCGTTCAGCGTGAGCACGTACGTGACGTCCGCCCCCAACTCCTCGCAGACTGTTTCGACGAATCGCCGCCAGTATCGCAGATTTGCCCGGCGCTCGAAGGCGCCTTTGGCCGTGAACCACACCGGCATGGTCCAGTGCCACAGGGTGAGGATAGGCTCGATGCCTTTCTCGCGAAGCGCGGCGATGTACCGGCGGTAATGCTCGATGGCCGCGGTGTTCCATTCACCTTCGCGCGGTTCAAGGCGTGCCCACTCGATACCAAAACGGAAGGCATTCAGGTGGAGTTGCTGCAACAGTTTGAAATCTTCGGCGTAGCGTTCGTAATGCTCCACACCTTTGCCGCAAATGTAGTTTTGTGGATCAGTGGCCTGCGCCTGGATCTCTGCCCAATTTGGAAGATAGCTGTATCGTGCGGGCGCAGTCTTGGCGAGCTCGGCAGCATGGGCGCACTCCCACTCCGTCCACTGCGTGTGGACGCCGCCCTCGGACTGATAGGCGGACATGCTCGCGCCCCACAAAAAGTCTTTTGGTAGTTTTGCGTCGGGCATGGCTTTAGTATGTCACACCGTAGCCCTCCAGGAAATTTCTTAGTCACATCCGAAACGTTTAAGACTTGCCGCCGAGCCGCTTTAGACGGAACAAAGTAAGCGCTATCATAACAGAGGTAATCCTGCTATAATTACCTCTTGCCGGGCGCCCGTAGCTCAGCGGATTAGAGTACTTGGCTTCGAACCAAGGGGTCGCAAGTTCGAATCTTGCCGGGCGTACCAGATACGTTTGTTAGCTGTACGAAAAATGCTTGTGCTTTTGGGTGCTTCTGTGTAATGATTAGCGAAAAGGGGGAGGGATATGAAGCTATCGACCAAACTTATTGCTGGCGCCGTTATTGGGCTAGCGACCGCGGCTGCCGGTGGCGTTGCGGCCGCAGTGAATGTGCCAACGGTGCCACAGGAGCAGCAACAGTTGCTTAACGTCGGCTTTGTGCAAACCGCCAGTTGGGGTAAGTTCGAAAAACAGGATGGGCAGTGTCAGATCACGGTGATGCTTAGCGGTAAAAACTACTATGCCTATACCAATGGCAAGCTGCACGCCACGCTGTATCCGATTATTCCATCGCAAGTGGTTGCCGCCGCGACGCTACTGGATGCTAACTGCCAAGGCTAGCAACCAAAAGATGAGTTACGAAGAGCCCGCTCGTTGGAGCGGGCTCTGGTGTAACAGCGCTTTAGCCTAGCTAAAGAAGTAGTTGATGACCACGCTGACCACGTTGTTATCACCATGTACCGTCACGGTTACATTGGTGGTGTTGCCACCGCCGTAGCCATGACCGCCGCCATTCCCATGGTGGTGGTGCTTGTTCCAGTAGCTAACGCACTGGCCTTGGTTTTTGAAGCCAAAGTGGTGCCACTGAGTTTTACAAGCATCTTTATTGGGAATGGTAAGGGTTTGTCCGCCCACCGGATTTGCAGCGACGACACCGGCTGAGCCGATAATCGCAACGGTGCTTGCCCCGGCAAAGGCAAGCGCCAGCCGCTTGGTAAGCGACAGTCTTGCCCCGGGCTTCTTTACTTGTGGTATGTTCATACAGTTCTCCTTACGCTCGTCGGGTTACTATTGTTTATACTCGGTGTGAGTTACGACAGATAGTCGCGAGGTAGCGAATGCCGCCGCAAGGGGGCGCGCGATCTCCGTCGATTATAGATAGGTTTGGTGCGCAGGTGACGTCTCCCATGCTATTCCTCCGCCACCTGTCGAGCGCGCGTTTCGCGAATGAGTGAAAGCACGCCAGTGCCTATCAGCAGAAAAGCATACACTGCAAAGTTGTCGGCCAGCGAACTGTAGCCCTGCGTGCCCAGCAGTACCAAGACTGTCAGGACAGAGAGCGCAGCTAAAATGAACGATGTGCGGCTCGGAATGCGGCGGACAAAAGCGAAAAGAGCGTAGGCTGCGATGCTGATCTCGCCGATAACCAGCGACTGAAACAGTACGCCTGCAAGCAGCGTGCTCGCCACCGCCAAAAGCAGGGGCAGGTGCAGCGTGCGGAGCAACCTGCGCTTGGGTTTGGCTGGTGCCGGGCGAGCGGTAGCTTGAGGAATAGCCGAACGCTGTTGGGGTGCGGGCTGAACCACGGCTGGCGTTGTGGTATTGCTACGTTGGCGCAGCCGCAGGGTCGGCACATTATTAACGAGCTTGGGGAGTGGGCGCCTGGACGGCAAGCGCGCCGTTTGTTTGGCCGGGCGGATAACGGGGTCAACGAGCGGCATAGGCACCTCCTGCAGTGGTAACGCGGTATACATCGAGTGTGTCGCTGGTAAAGACACGGGCAAGATCGGGCTGCATATCGAGGTAGTGATACGATTGATAATCGTCTTCGCGGGCGAGGATAATATATCTGACATGTAGTTGCGCCAGTTCGAGGCCGAGATCTTGACGCTTTGGCGCGGCTGCTAGGATGTGGTCGAGCTGCTGCTTGATGGGCGTTGTCATGCTGCGGCCAGCGCCGTTGAACTCTGGGTTGTCGCTGACAATAACCGGTGTATCAAAAAAGGCTGGCGCCGGCGCGGCGATAATTCGTCCACTCCAGCCATACCACATATACAAGTGCCAGGGCAAAAATATGGTGTAGCGTTGATCGGCCTGCTGGTCGAGCAACTGGTTGGCCTGCGTCCAACTTGCCGGATATTGGCGCGGAGTCAGTTGTGCCCATGCTCCCCAGAGCAGCGTTGGTGTAAAGGCCAGCGGCAAACACAGACTGACGCTGGTAGCAACCAATACCGCGCCGCGATTGTAGCGCCGAGCAAGGCCATGGATAACGACAGGCACGCCAAATCCCAGACCAATGCCGTAACCCACGGCAACAAACAACGCGAACTTTTGTGACTCCCGAAAACCGATGTGCGCCAGTGAGCCTGATCCTAGCCCGGCCGCCAACGCCACGCCAAGAACCATGAGCACACTACAGAGGAACACAACGTGCCGCCTGCCAATTCGCCAGAGCTGCACCCAGCCAAGGCCGACGACGATCAATATAACTAGGGCGATAAGCCCCCAAGCCGGCACCACCGACTGCGGATTACGATATTGATCGCGGTCTTCTGCCCAGAAACCTTGCAGC
The DNA here is from genome assembly GCA_035278105.1 of Saccharimonadales bacterium (SeqCode). Taxonomy (GTDB): domain Bacteria; phylum Patescibacteriota; class Saccharimonadia; order Saccharimonadales; family UBA4665; genus PMNU01. Next base: position 500,884 of record DATEJI010000108.1, on the reverse strand, counting down.
CGGATAAGGTTCGCCACCTTCTCCACCGGATTTGAGCCGATCGTCGCAAACGCGGTCGTGTCCTGCGCACTGAATTGCGCGAGTTGCGTGGCAGTACTCCCTTTGCCGAGCGCCAGCGGCAGGAGCCAGTAGCTACTTAACACCACAAAGATGCCAGCGGCAGCAGTCAGACCACCCAGCAGCCGGCGCGCCTCAGTTGCATCTGAGCGGACCAGCCAGATACACGCAGCCACTCCCGTGCAAATTGCCAGCATCACCGCTACATGGAGCGACACAATGCTGATGCCAGCGGCAATTGCGCCAACCCAGACCACTTGGCGCTGGCGCGGTGTTTCGAGGAATCGCATCAGTTGCCGCACAAAGAGTGGAACCAGCGCGTAGCCAAGCAGCAGCAGATATTGGCCGGCCATGAGTCGGTCGTAGGTAAACGGATTAACCGCGTAAAACACGCCGGCAGCGTAGCAGCCGATGATGCTTGCCCGCAGCCCGCGCGCGAGATAGTGCATGCTCGCTCCTGCTAAAAAGAACGTGGCCGCAAGCAGCAGCTTTTGGATAATTTGGCTCGGCACAACACTATTGAGCACATGCAGCAGCACGCCGAACAGATAGTTATTGTTAACCGTGGTGGGCATGCGCAGGTGCGGCGTAAACACCATGTCGAGCGTCAGGATATATCCCGGGCGAAGCCACGGCAATACAATGCCGAGCGCCACAGCAGCATAAGCCGTATACGGCAAGTAGAGCTGGCGTGCTAGCGGCCGTGCCATATCCACCTGCCCTTTTGGCGCTGCGCCCGGACGTAGCGCAACAGATACCATCCGCCGCCGATGGCGGTTACGGAACTAATACTGGCGCCGACATACAGCCAGTGCTGCGGCGTAAATTCGGCGACCAGATGTAGGTCGTATGATCCGTCCTGCTGTTTTGTACAACCGTCTGGGTTCCCACTGCAGAGCGCGGCAGGGTCAACGTACCATCCATTTTCAAAATCGTTCAGGCGGAAATGCTGCACGCTGGGCACGGCGGTGCCGCGGCTCCAAGGCGCAACCTGCGCCAGCACACTGGTGCTGTTGCTGTTGGCAAGCTCCAGCCGCCACAGCGGGTTGTAGCTTTCGCTCATGCTCAAGTAAAACGGCTTGGTAGCGTGACCGACGTATATGGATTCGCGCGCCGCTCCCTGCTTCGTAGCAGTAACCGTTGCCGGCTGCGCGGTGCTGACACTCGGTTTGTTCACCGCAAAATATTCGCCAGCCACGGTAGGAATAGCGCTGAGCGAGACGTTGTCGTAGCGGTTAATAATGAGGTCGGTGCCCGAATCAGCCCCGTATGCGTAAAACGTAATGTTGGCATGGTGTGCAGCCAGCGGGGCGCTAAGCTGCTTGGTAAAGTGGTGCCAGCCGGTATTTGCCAGATGTATCGTGCCTTGCACGGTGGTAGCGCCGGGGTCGTCAAAGCTGACCGAGTAGCTCGCTCGCGAAGTGTCAGGGCTTTGATAATCAAAGCTGAGCAGATATCGACCTCGAGGCTCAATAGCAATATTGGTGGCGCTCGTGCAGGCGGCATGGCGTCGGGCTCGCAGTTCCAACGAGCGGCCGCCGCCGTTCCCCGAGCTGAGCCCCATGCTGATGTCCGGCTCGCTGTCGTAATTGTCGCAGTCTTGCGGCTTTTGTTGCCAAAGCCCTTGCTCGAACGAACCGTCGGGTACGAGGTTCTTTCCTTGATTCGCCGCGCTGCTGGCAAAACTCAGCGTTACCTGTTGCTCTGTGGGGAGCGTGGCGGTAGTGTAAGACGGCGCTGGCGCCGGCAGATTAACCAATCCTACAGCGGGTAATAACTGCACGTTGTCGTAGTTTGTTACAGCGTGGTTGAGGAACCGATAATCTGGATAGCCCAGCAGCGTAACGGTTGCGTGTATGGCGCCAGCCGGCACCTCAAGAGCGCTTTGATAGGTCCGCCAGCGACCGCTTGCCGGCAGATCTTTTTGCACGGTGGTTTTATGGGCATCGTCGAAAGTTATCCGATAGCCAGCGGTTTGTCCGCCCACCACTCTATATGCCAGGCTGAAGATGTATTGATTGCCGTGCAGCGCGCTCGCCGGGCTTGTGGTGCAGGCGGTGTGTGCGTCGGACTCCAGTTGCAGCGATTGCTTGCCATCGGTAGCATCTTGGTTGTTCGTTGACATGTCGAGGATCGCCCCGTTGTCGTACGCGTTGCAGTCTTCGACGTGCGCTTGCCAAAGCCCTTGCTCGAACGAACCGTCGGGCACGGCGTTTTCGCCAACAATCGCAAACAACGCAATTGGTCCATCGCGCACGCCAAGTGGGCTGCTACCATCTTTATGCGGATCTATTGCTAACAGCGAGCCATCAATCGCAAGCACGTACCGCACCTGCGGCAGCAGTTTGCCTGCAGCCAGCACGGTTTCGCTGCCGCTGCTTTGCACAGCGGGCTGCCCGTTTACCGATAGTCCATCTCGTGGCTTGCCGTACAGTGTAAAGACGCCTTTTTGCAGTGTGTAGCGGATATCTTGCGCAGTCGTGTTGCGATAGAGTACTGGCGCGGTGCCAGTGAGCAGTGTTGTACGCACGCCCGCGGATGTAACCTGCGTCGGCATAATGCTTTGGAAAGGGTCGGTGATTTGCGTATGCGGCACCTGCGCCAGTGTTTGATTCCGCTCGCCGCCGCCAATAAAGTTGAACGGCTGACCGAGCTGCTGCATGGTGAAACCGTAGAGCGAGTTAAACGGCGTATCGGCGGAGAGCGCAAAATCTTGGACCTCCGCCGCCGTGCTCACATGAGGCTGGTAGCCGGTGTTTTCGTACACCGCGAGCTGTGCTGTGCCAATGTTGACGCGCCTCAGGTAGGTAGCCTTTGTTAGTTGGTTGATGAAGTACTGCCGATCGTCGCCATAGTTGCGGATAAAATCATCTTCGTTGGCGGTGTCACGCAGTGGCACCACAACGTATTTGACGCTTGCGCGATCCAAGAAGCTGTTCGACGTCATCTGGGAGAACATATTGCCGGCTTTGTCGCGCAGCGTGGCACCGGCGCCTAAGTTGTTGGTGCTCAGACTGGTAAGCCAGGCGCCTTGCGAAACATTGGTTGCGCTGAGCGAAGGATGTACGCTGGTTTGCGCAGCCCAGCGTGGCACCGTAGGCATCCACAGCAGGCGAAAGTAGCCGGTTTGCTTGCCAACGAAGGTGTTGAGAGTAGCATAATCGTTGGGCATCTGCCGCGGAATGTACAGCGTGCGCAAACTGCCTGTCAGCAGCGGCAGCATGTTAACGGCAAAGAGCAACACCACGCCCACCGATAACGCTATGTACAACACCAACGACGTCGGCACTCGCACTGGCCGCCAATGCACATGCCGCTCTAGCCACTGCTTGCAGCCGGCCAGCGTGTACGGAATAAGTACGGCGTACGACAGCGCGATCAACAAATAAAACTTTGACGCTTCGCGGAAAGCCGCAAAGCCGGGAATGTGTGCGAACAACCAGGGGTACGCCTCGACGAGCGGCTGATTGACCTGCTTAACCAAAAATAGTCCTACCACGCCAAGTAGCGCCCAATAGCCGACTTCTTTATGTACGCGCTGCCGCCGAAACAGTAATCCGCCAAACGCGGCCAGCGGGATGAGCCAGGCATACAAAGGAATTTGCTGCACCACGAATGTCGCCGGCCGCGCACCTGTCCAAAACGGATGATACAAAGTGAGCGCATTCTGCACGTTGCTGAAACTGACGAATAAACTTTGCCCTAGTAGGTTCGAAAACGTCACGCCCGCGCGCGAACCAACAATATACGGCAGCAGCCAAAATGCCTGCAATGCCGTTAGCACCAAGCCGAACTTGGCCAGCGGCCAGAGACGCTCACGCAGATATTCCCATTTGCGCCCCGTCATCAGCGTGTTGTAGAGCACCAAGCCGCCAGCCATAGCCAGGACCAGCAGTGCAATGCGCACCTCGTATGCCGACATAATCGCGAACAAAAATGCCGAGGCCCACAATAGCCGCGGATTACGCGGCGATACCAGTAGCCGGCGAAAACAATACAGCGTAATCGGCGTCAGCGCGTCCGCCACCGCAATCGTCAGCGCGCCGGCGTAGTTGAACAGCATCGCCGTGTTAAAAGCGAATACAATCGCGCCCACAAACGACAGCCACTCTTTAAAATACTGCCGCAAGAACAGGTATGTGCCAAACGTGCCTACAAAGGTGATCGGCACAAAAAAGAACAGCTTTTCGTTGAAGGCAAAGCTGGAGCCGGCCAGCGTGAGCACGCCTTCAAAAAACCGGATCAAGTAGAATCCAGGCGTCGCGCTCGTTCCGCCAAAACCATCTGTCACCCAAATGGGCGAGAACGACACAAAGTCGCGATATTTTTGCAGGCTAATAAACCACCAGTCGCCAGAGGTGAACACGCGCGGATCGAACAGCCAGTGCGCATGCGTCACCACGCTGATTACGCCCAACCAGATCACGGCTCGGCGATCGTTGGTGAGCGGCCGTAGGCTCGGCCGGTTACGCCAGTGTCTCATAGGCAGTCTTAATCACCTCTATGGCTTTGCGGCTTTGGGAAATTTGTGCGGGCAGATGCTTATGGATGAGACGCTGAAAGTAGGTGCGGCGCGCAAGGAGCAGCTCCACGTGTTCGATCAGCGACGCTGCGGTGACTTCGTGAATTGGAATGGTTAGTTGCTCCAGTCCGAGTCCGCGCATGATGCCTTTTGTTTTGTGTTCGTATTCGATGGCGACCACTGGCACCTCGTTAATCAGCGCAAAGATGTTAGAGTGCATGCGCGTGCCAATGAACGCGTCCATGTGGCCGCAGAGGCCGATCATTTGGAACGGATGGAGATCGGCCTCGATCACCGTAAAGCGATCTTTGCGGGTAACCGCCTGCCGCACTTGGCGGGCAATCAGCCGGTCGTCATCGCCAAAGCTGCCGGCAATAACTTGCGGCACATACCACACCTCGGCGTCGTGCCGCTTGATAAGATGATCGATGGTTTGTGCCACGGCGTGGATGTAGGCGTTGAGCTCGCTTGCGGTCTGAAACCAACGTCGCACGGTGATGCCCACGTGCAAACGGCGGGGATGCGGCTGCACTAGCTCGAAGGGGAAGGATCCTTGGCCGCCGAGCAGAAACACCGGGTCCGCGGTGGGTGTCACCATGTTTTGCACGTCCAACGCTGCAAGGTATGCTTGGCTGACATCTTCGCGCGGTTCGATAATATCGACTTGATTGAGCGTGCGCCGAAGTATCGCTCGCTGCCAACGACCGTGCACCGGCCCGATAGACTGCGAATACAAATACACCGGTTTACCTAAGCGTTTGGCTGCCAAAAAGTTCAGGCAGGTAATTTTGAGTAGCAGCACGTCTGTTAGACTTTTGCTGGCGGTGCGTAAGTAGCCGCCACCACAGGCGATCACCAGATCGGCAGCCTGGATGTCGTCAACAAAGCTTTGCAGTGTCGCCGGCAGCAGCCAGCGTGGCGCTCGACGCATCAGTCGCATGCAGGTCAGGTAGAGTTGCAGCCGTAGCCAGCCGCTTACCAATCGCCACAGTCGCATGTGGAACGGCCGACCGCGCACTGCCGATAGCAGCGTCCAGAGTAGGGTCGGGCTTACCGGCGCGCCGTATTTGCGTTTGTCGTGCTGAATGTCGGTTGTCTGAATATGAATAGTGGCCTGGGGAAAAGCGCGGCGCACCTCTTGCAGGAGCGCAATCACAATCGCGGCATCTCCTTTGTTTTGGTAGCTGTAGACGTTGGTTATAAGTACATGCATAGTGTTAACTCCTTGCACCGAGTAGCTCAAGTAATTGGTTATAGGTTGCCGTGGGTTCGAATTGCTTGGAAGGCTGGCTTGTAGGCACATTGCCCGGCAGCCGGTATGTGACAAGCGCCTGGATGAGCAGCTCTGCAAGCTCGTCTGGGTTGGCGGCAAGGTGTCCGCCCTCGTAGGCGTGCAAAATATCGCTGACGCCCGGTATGTCGTACGCAAAAATTTGCAGCCCAAACGCTTGCGCCTCGATGAGCGTGTATGGATAGCCCTCCCATTTGCTCGTACTCACAAATATATGGTGGCGGGCGTAGATGCTTGGCACATATGCTTGGTCGGCGTGGCCGTAGTAGTGCACCATAGAGTTCGTGCGAGCCAGGCGCTCAATGTGCGGCCGGTCTTCGCCGTCGCCAAAGATACTCCACGAGATGCGAATCTGGTGCTGCTTGGCCGCTCGCTGGACAGTCGCAATGAGCGCAGGCAAATCGCCAACGCCTTTTTGTTCGGACAAGCGGCCCATCCACAGGATGCGAATCATCGCTGAGTCGGCGTCTAAAAGATCGTAGCGATGCTGCTTACTGCGACGGCGAAAAGCGTCGATGTCGAACGGGTTATAGATGCATGACACCGGCCGGCGCGGGAAGAGTCGCGCATACCGCGCAGCATCGGCGGTGTTGAGTGCGTGGAATTTTTGGACACCACCGGCGAGGAACCGGTACACTGGCCCGCCATAGAGTGCGTTGTGTAGTCGTCCATGGAACGACGTTGCCAACGGATAAAAAATAGGCGTGTGCCCGCCAAAGATCACTGGCGGCAGCGTGCCGTAGCGCAGCAAAAAGCGCAGGCAAAAGCCCTCGATAAGCTCGTTCTTGCTATAAATAACATCATATTGCTGGAGCCGTTTGCGCAGCGAACAGATGGTCAGCTCCTTAAAATACCGCGCCTTGCCGAGCCGCCGTCGGATGTCGTGCACATTTTCTTTATGACTGAGCGATGTGTCGAGCTTTTTCATCCAAAAGATGCTCAGCCCACCAGTGATGCGATGCGTGACGCGGTCGTCCATGGTAATCACATCGGCAGTGATGCCCGGGCGTTGGGCTAGATTGGCCGCGGTCTCGATCAGGTATTTTTCCAATCCGCCGCCATACTCCAAAATGGTGGTCATGTAAAATGCGATTTTCATACGTCTTCCTCGTTGGGCAGTTGTCTGGGCGCGACTGATTTGCTTTGCGTGTAACCAAAACCGGCGGCGGTATATTCCGCGGTTTTAAGCGTGAGCATGCCAAGCGCCAGCAACGGATGCCGCAGCAAGGCGCGCGGACGCGAGAAGAATAAACGGAAGCGGGCCAGCGGGCCAGAGGCGCTTGTAAGCGGCGACTGGCCAGGATTGGCAGCAAAATACGCGCCGGCATGACGAGCGTAATAATACATTTTGCGAACGGTGTGTAAGAAACGCGGACAGCCTTCGTTGTGGAAGATCACCGCCTCCACGCGGTCCACTGTGCCAATTTCGCGCACCCGATTGGTTAGGTCCCAGTCTTCGCCGCCGGTGAGTGCCTCGTTGTAGCCGCCCAGGCGCAAAAACGTTCGCCGACGAAAAAACCGTGCTGCCTCAATTGCGTCCATGCCGGTGTAAAACGAGCGTTCAAACCGCTTGCACTGTGCCCAAAACCCCTGGCCGAACGACTCTTCGGAGATGATGTGCGCCTGCACTCCTCGCTTCATCGCAGCCACACAGGCGGGCACAATGAACGGGTCAAGCTCCATGTCGGAGTCAATAATTAGTACGAACTGGCCCGCCGCCCGCCGCACACCATAATTGCGTTGCGCGGAGCGCTCTGGTCCCCAGTCGTACACCTGCGAGGTAAACCGGCGAGCGATGCGCTTGGTGTCGTCGCTGGAGCTATTATCCACAACGATGAGCTCGCTTCGCGGATAGAGCTGCTCGCTGATCGAACGCAAGCATGCCTCCAGCGTGGCGTGATTATTTTTGGTGGTAACGATAACTGATACGAGCGGCAAGTCGGATGTGCGTTTGACAGTTTTATTCATGCGATTCCTACAATTGTCTTAAAATCCTTATAGCTTTGGTCGAATGTTATCTGTTTGCTCCACTCCCAGGCAGCCTGGCGGCAGGCGTGGTAGTGAACTGGCTGGTTGAGCAGTTGGATGAGGCCGTCGGCGAGGGCGGTGGGATTGTCTTTGGTGAGAATGCCGGTCTCGCGGTGACGAATGCTGTCGCGCAAGCCGGCGACGTCGTATGCTACCGCGGGTGTGCCCTGGCTTGCAGCCTCGGTGATAGTCAGGCCCCACCCTTCCTCAATGGCGGTCTGTAAAATGACGTGGCTTTGCTGCATGAGACTGTATTTTTCGGCGTCACTCACGCGCCCAAGATAGGTAATATCAGCGGCGAACGGACTACGCTGCACGTATTGCAGCACAGCCTGGCCATATGCGCCCGACGAGCTCCCAGCTATGACGAGCCGAAGTTTCGGCAACTGGCGCTTCGCTCGTTCAAACGCTTTTATCTGATCGAGCGTGCGCTTCATGGGTCGCATCGCGCCAAAAGACAGCACCGTCGGCTCGGGATATTTACTAACAGTGGTTAGCTCCGCTTGCGGCGCGTTGTCGATTCCTTCGGAAATAATATGCGTGTGCTCTAGCGGAAATCCAAAACGAGCCAAGATGCGCCGGGTGCTTTCCGACACGGTGATAACCGGCGTGCGCGTGCGGCTTGCCAACCACGTAGCTGCCGGCGCCAACAGCCAATAGCCAGCATGACTAAGCGGCTGTGGCACTTCGTACAGCCAGTTTTTGCGCGCCAGTTGGTGGTAGAGCAGGAACTTTTTTGCTCGGCGCTCCAGCGCGACGCTAAAGTACGGCGCGGCACCATTTACTTCTTCGATGAGCAGATCAAAGGTGTTACGCAGACGCCGGGCATAGTACAGTACTGCCTGAAGTGGGTGTGTATAGCGGTTGGCGCCCACGCGAATGATACGCAGCTTGCCAGCCTGCTCCTCGGCTCGCGCGCCATCGTAGCCGCAGGTCAAAAGCGTCACCGCGTGGCCGTCTGCGAGCAGCCGAGAGATGATATTGTGCGCCACAATCTCAGCGCCGCCAGCTTGCGGGTGGTGCCGATCTTTCCAAGAAACCCAGAGTATTGTCATCCAATGGTCACCTCCTTTGCGGCTGGTTCGTCGGCGGGGACCAGCGGTGCTTCGCCATCGGCCGTCACGAACGGTTGCGTATCACCCTCAGCCAAGGTGACAGGTGTGACTTGCTCCAGCACCGAAGACTGTTGAGCCAAGCGCGGCTTGGCACGCACTACGTACAGCGGTCGGTTGATAACCTCGGTGTGAATGTGGGCGATGTACAATGATATCAGCCCCAAACAAGCCAGCACGGTGCCCACCAAAAAGACAATCAGCGTGGCGAGCAGCGTTGTTCCGTTCACACCCCAATGAAGCGGATCTTTGAGTACAAAACGTTCCACCAGCAAAAAAGCACCAAGCGGCACGCTGAGCATCAGAATAAAAACACCCAGGTAGCCCGCGAGCTTGAGTGGCACCATGCTGTACGCAGTAATGCTGTTCATGGCGAGCTGTACCAGCTTATGAAAGCTGTACGTTGGGCGACCGAATTTGCGCGGCGCCTGCTCGAAATGCACGTACGACTGTTTGAATCCCAGCCAGTCGATCAGCCCGCGCGTGATGCGGTTGCGTTCGGTGAGGCTGTCGAACACGTTAATGACTTGCCGATCCAGCAGCCGGTAATCTGTCGCATGCGGCGTAATTTTGGTGGTGCCGATCCAGTGAATAATGCGATAAAACCAGGCCGCGCCCGTGCGCCTGAGCCAGCTCATATTGCGCGAGGCGAACACGCCCACCACCACTTCGGAGCCAGCCCGCCACTTTTTAATGAATTGCCCGATGAGCTTGGGCGGCATTTGCAAGTCGGCGTCCAAAATAACCGCCGCGTCGCCTTTGGTAGCGCGTAGACCCGCTGTTATCGCCGCTTCTTTGCCAAAATTCCGCGCGAGCTGGATCAGCCGCACCCGGCGGTCGCGGTTGGCAAAATAGCGAACCACCGCGCTTGACTCGTCGGCGCTGCCGTCGTCAACGAATAGCATTTCGAATCGGTACGGCAGCTTGTTGATGTGTGTTTTGATTTCTTGGTAGAGGTGCGGCAGATTGCGCGCCTCGTTATACATTGGCACGACAATAGAAATAAGTTGCTGCGCCATACAGGACACTCCTTTATGCTCATGCTTGCTTACGTTTTCTCCCGCACAGCCATACTCCCAAAAATGCGAGCATCGCTACGCTGCCATACAATAGACTGGTGACGACAGATAGAAGCGAACCGTGGCGCACTTGCAGAAAGCCGAACGTCGCGGCCATTCCTGCCAGCACCACAAAGATGACGCCGAAGCGCCGAAGCGCCACATGATACATAATGAACAAGTTAAGTATAGAAACGACGAATAACGTTAGCGCCAGCCAAGGCAGTACGTGCGCATAAGCAACGTATGTACCGCCAATGAGCGTGCCGACTACGAATCGCGGCAGCAGCGTAAACGCCAAGAGCGCCGCACCACCGACTCCCACTAGCAACGCGAACGATTGCAGCAGGACGGCGCGATTCTGCTGGGTAGTGTTCGTGAGCCGCACTGAAGGCAGCAACACTTGGCAAATCGACGCAGTCAAAAAGAAGATAATCCGCGCCACGGTCGCAATCCCGGCATACAGCCCAGCCGTGCGGGCGTCAAAGAAATGCTTAACCACCACGATGTCCATGCTGTACAAAGCAGTGATGGCGAGCGATCCAACGAGCACCAATAGCGCATAGCGCAGTTCGGGCTTCATAAAGCGAATATCAGGTAGCCGAAGACGAAACGAGCGGCCGGCAAATCCTCGCGCTCCGGCATAATATGCGGCCAGCAAAAAAGCGGCGAACTGCGCCAATACTAAGCCGGCGATAGCGCCCGTCGTTCCCCAGCCGGCAGCGACCAACACAATCGAAAAGAGCAGGTCGCCGCCCGCAGCCACCATGCCGCTCACTATCACCAACCCGAACGCACGGTGTCCACGCAAAAACGCATTCCGAAACGTAAGGGGCACGGTCGCAAGCACCGCCAGCATAAGCGTCACAAACGGCCACAGCGAACCGAAATGAAAAAATCGCGCCAGCCCGCCGCCAAAAACAATCACCAAAGCCAACAGCACAACGCCGATGCCAACAGCGAGCCGCTCAAGTTCCACAAGCATTCGGTCGCGTCTGGAGGTATCTTTGTAGTTGGTAACGATCGTCACAGCAATCAACCCTAGCACGCTCAAAAAGATATTGGTTTGGGCGAACAACGAAAACAGGGTCTGCACTTCGCCAAAACCCGCCGGCGGCAGCATGCGGCCGAGCACCGGATAGTACAGGTAGTTCAAAAAACCCACCGCCAACGAGCCAACAAAAAAGATAATGTTATGCCGCAAAAATACGTTACTTCGAAGTACGCCTATCAGTTTCGTCACCGAGGCGGGTAGTTGGCTACGCATACGTACTTGGAATGTTTCCGTATCGTCCATGCCACCTACCCGAACCCTTCCCGCAGTTACTACTATTGTTACAGTTTCTTAAGCTACTACAGCCTACGGACCGCTAACCGCGAAGATTTTTACACGATTTATGTCTGATATTTGACTGCCGCAAGGGGTGCACCTCCGCGCTGGCCCGCCAGTTTTTGGCCGCGAAAAAAGTGTGTTTGTCGAACGAAGATCAAACTGATAGAATACTCGCTGGTGAAATTCGAATATACCGACACACCAGATCCAACGGACCTGGTCGTGCTTTTTGCGGGCACTACCAGGCATGCGTTCAATCCTGACGCGCCAATTAGTGTCGACTCAGCGTTTTCGGGCGCGTACCAAGAGTTGCCGCCGGGTTTGCCAAAGCCCGTTAGCGAGCACATCCGCTCCTTACACGGACTGATCGACGACCTGGGTGCTTCGGGGATTGTCAGCGAGTCTGCCGCGACATTTTTGGGGGAGTTTGCTGATCGACACGACGTCGGCTACGGTACCGACATCGCCCGGCTCGACACATCAGAAGGACAACGTGTGCTACGCGCAACACTTGAGGACGTGGACGCAACAGTATCGGCCGAAGATGTCAGCGAGTATTTACAAGGAAACAGCGCGAATTATTTGGCCAGCCGTATTCTCGGTCACGGTGTGCTGGGCGTGGTCGAAAATACACAATTTTACGAGGAGCGTGGTCTGCCACCGGATGAAGCACTCGGACGTGCTGAGCTGTTGGCGGCACATCATCCTGGTTTTCCGGTGACGATGGTCAGCGGATTCGCCTCGGGCGAGGCGGCGACAACCCCAGAGCTGCGCCGCGGCCTGCTGATTGGCGAACCGGACGACGCCGAAGTTGTTCGCGCCCAGCTCATAGAAGCGGCCGCAGGCCGACTCCACTTGCCGGTATCCGACGTCGCGTACGCTGCAGTCTTGGGGTATGCGGTCGACCGCCTTACTCCCGGCCGATTGCCAGAAGCAATACGGATCCGCGAGGCGGGCGCCATCACGATAACCGGCGGTGAAGTCTTTCAAAAGAAGTACGGCTTGGTAGCGGGCGACCTATCACGCGACCCGCAGCTAACCGAGCCGACCATCGCATCATTGTACGAAACGGTTGCCGAACGATTGCACGCCGAAGCAAATGCAGCGGTTGATGCTGCGCAGTTCGCCGGGCAGGACGAGCTGACCGATTTTATTCTGGCTAAGTCTCAGGAAATTGCGCAGCAGACCAATGCGCAGCAAGCGGGTGCGCTCGCAGCGTTACATCATTCGGGCTTCAGCGGAGCCTTCGCCGACCTCGCCAATGAGCGGCACGCGTTGTTGCAAGAAGTACTGCACACCAACGATCCAAGTCTGGCGTATGCGCTGGCCACTTACGACGCGATTATCGACGCGCTGTAGTTTTAGCCATAACGACTGGGCGGCTACCCATGTCCGTAGGGATTGCGTTACGCGCGGTGCACATATGCGCCCGGCTGCACTACGCCTGACCCTCCCTACGGACATGGGTAGCCGCCCATCGCTACACGCCCTATTGACAATATGCTATAATAGCAATTGAGGAGCACCAGCTCTGGCCCCCCGTTAGCATCCAGTGACTATGGGAGCGGCTCACCGACACAGCATTGCCCAAGCCAAGGTACGGCCATTAGGAAAAGGAAACTAAGGCGCCTTCCGCACTCAGGGATAAGCAATCGCAGACTAAGGCGAATGTTTAACTCTGACGCGAGGAGGCGTTTTTGTATGGGTGAACGATATCCATATGGTGGGGCTAGTGTGACAGAAGGATTATTAATTGGAAGCTTTGCGGTCGCGCTCGGTGCAACAATTGTCGCCTTGGCTGTCGGTGCGAGCTCGGAGTCGTACCGCGAGCAAGGCACGGTGCACATTGGCGCTGATGGCAAACCATACGTCTTACCAGACGGCGCTGAGCGACCAGTCTACAGCAGCATGCAAGCCTGCGTGGACGACGTCACCGCCCAAATGCAGAAAATCCAAAAAGACACCAAGGCTGCGGTTGCAGAAAAGCCGACCGACCTGTGCCAGCCGGTCAGTCACTATGTTCCCATGAGGTATCCATACAACTATGTGTATGGCCCGATTGTGAACCGCAACTCGGCATGGAAATCCACGAATGTGCAAACTTGGGAGACCGGCATTCCCGACCGAACCTTTAACGCTCCCGACCTTGCAAAAGAGCCGGGTATCGAGGCGGCGCCGGTAGGTAAACTGCCTGGCTCGCACGTTGAGATAACCGAGCCCGAGCATGGCGGCTTCGGCGAACACGGCAGCGGCGGTTTTAGCAAGCCCGGCACCGGTGTAGTCGAGCCGCACTTCGGCGGCGGAGCAGGCGAGGAAGGTGGCGGCTTCCATGGTGGGTTCCACGGCGGCGGTGCTCGGTAACGTCCGACAACATAACTGACAAAGAGCGCTCCACAGCGGGCGCTCTTTTCTTATCAGCGCTCCCTTGGCGGCTCCAGTGCTACAATGGGTGATATGCCAAAACTCACCACCTTTGCCGAGGCGAACGCCGCGCTGCAAGCGTTCTGGCCGACGAACATCACCACGCGTACGGTGTACTCGCTCGACTACATGTTTGAGCTGCTCGCCCACGTCGGCAATCCGCAAGATAAGCTCAAGGTGGTGCACGTGGCGGGCACCTCTGGCAAAACTTCTACTGCCTATTACGCGGCTGCACTCTTGCAGGCGGCTGGCCATAAGGTGGGCCTGACCGTCTCGCCGCACATCGATGAAGTAAACGAGCGCGTACAAATTAACCTAATGCCGCTTCCGGAAGCCGAGTTTTGCCGCGAGCTTGGTGCATTCCTCGATTTGGTAGCGGCCAGTGGCGTTAAGACCACGTACTTCGAGGTGCTTGTCGCCTTCGCCTATTGGGAATTTGTGCGCCAGCAGGTGGAGTATGCGGTGGTGGAAGTCGGCTTGGGCGGCCTGATCGATGGCACTAATGTGGTGATGCGGCCGGACAAAGTCTGTGTCATCACCGACATCGGCCTCGACCACATGAAGTATCTCGGCACGACGATTCCAGAGATTGCGGCACAAAAAGCCGGCATCATTCAGCTCCACAACGCCGTGTTTTGCTATCAGCAAGGCGACGACGTGATGCAAGCAATTCGCGAGCGAGCTACGCAGAAGCAAGCCGATGTGCATGTGGTGGAGCAAACGCCGCCCAATTCGCAGCTCAGCTTTTTGCCTGTCTTCCAGCAGCGGAATTTTAATCTGAGCCTGCAAGCGATTCGCTTTGTGCTGACCCGCGACAAGCAATCGCCGCTCACCGATGCAGCGCTGCTGCAAGCTGCTCACACTTACGTGCCAGGTCGCATGGAGGAGGTGTTGTTGCCGGGCGGCAAGACGCTTATTTTGGATGGCGCACACAACGCTCAGAAGTTACAGACGCTGGCGGAGAGTATTCGGGCGAAGTATCCCACTCAGCCAATTGCGGCGCTAGTCAGCTTTGTGGCGGGGCGCGAAGACCGCGTCGAGCCTGGCACCGAAGCGCTCACGCATCTGGCCAGGCACATCATCGTTACCACCTACGCCGGTGGTCAGGACGCGCCACATGCCTCGGTTGATCCCGCGGAAATTGCAGCAGCGTGCGATCAGGCCGACTTTACGGATTACGAGATTATTCCCGACATCCGTGCGGCGTTCCACGCACTCCAAAACCGGCCGGAGCCGATCCTGCTGGCCGCCGGTTCATTCTATATGCTGAGCCATCTTCGGCCGCTTCTGAAGCAATAGCCGCCTACTTCAAAATTGCGTTCACCACAATCTTGCGTAGCCAGTGATGTTTTTTCTTGTCTTCTGCCATAGCGCCCCCTTATTTATCTATCATACTGCCGTGCGGCAATGCGCGATAGGAGATACATTACAAAGCTGATGCCGGTGATGAATACGCTGGCCTTGATGCTGGAGAACACGAGGCTGAGGAGCAGCCCACCGTCGCTGGCAATCAGTGCGAATACTACCGAAAGTAGCGTCAGCTTGAGCGGCGCAACAGTCCAGCGCGATGCTGCAGCCGCCGGCGTGATCGCCAGGCTAAGCACTAGAAGTGTGCCCACAATCTGAGCCGCCGCCGTGACAGTGAGCGCCAATATCACTACAAACAGTAGCCCTAGCCGCCGCACGGCAATACCTTTGGCCGCAGCGACCTCTGGATCGACCGAGGTAAACAACAGCGGACGGTACATGCACAACAGCGCGCCCAGCGCCAGTAACCCCACGCCTCCGAGCATGACAAGCTGCGTGGTGCTGACGCCAAAAATGTAGCCGAATAAAATATTGGTTGCCTCGCTGGCAAAGCCGTGATAAAAGCTGAGCAGCAATATACCCAGGCCGAGTCCGAACGCCAAAATAACACCGATAGTCGCATCTCGCTCCCGCTCGCGATTGCCCAGCACGCCGATCAGCCCAGCGACCACCAGCGCTCCCACGAACGCGCCAGCTATCGGATTATTGCCCGCCAGTAGTCCGCCAGCCGCACCGGTGAAGGCCAGCTCGCTCGTACCGTGGACGGCAAACGCCATGCCGCGCACGATTACAAACGGGCCCAGCACGCCGCAGGTCACCGCGACGATGGTCGCCGCCAACAGCGCATGCTGTACAAAAGGCTGCGACAGGTAAAAGAGCAGATCGCTCATCTCACCGCTCCATTTTGTAGGTGATGATGCGCGTCGGTCGGCTCGGTGGGCAAGGCATCGCTTACGACAATAATACGGCCGCGAGCGCGCAGTACCTCTACGGGTGTGCCGTACAGTTGCGTGAGCACGCTGCTGGTGAGCACTTCGTCGGGCGTGCCCAGCTTCCATTTGCCACCCACGATGTACAACACGCAATCGACGTACGGCAGCACTGGATTGATCTCGTGCGTAACGAATACGACGGCCGCACCGCGCCGACGTTCGTTGTCAAGCAGTGAGCTAATGGTATGCTGACTGGCTACGTCGAGCGAAAGTAGTGGCTCGTCGCAGAGCAAAAGTCTGGGTTCGCCTACCAACGCTTGGGCGATACGCAAGCGCTGCTGCTCGCCGCCGGAAAGCTTGCCGATGGGTCGATCAGCGTAGCGCTCGGCGCCAACTCGTTGGATCGCGCGAGCAATTCGCATACGCGCTCCCGGCGCAACGGTGGGCAATCCCCAGCGTTGGCCGTCCAAACCCAGCCCCACCAGATCAGTACCGCGCAAAGGCAAATGCGCGTCGAATGCCTTTTGCTGCGGGATGTAGCCAATCAGCGAATTACCACGCCGTACCGGCTCACCAGCCACCCGCGCACTGCCGGCAGAAAGCTGGTTAACACCGAGCAGCACCTGCAGTAAGCTGCTTTTGCCCACGCCGTTCGGCCCGAGCACGGCCAAAAATTCGCTCGGCCGAATGCTGATGTCCATACGCCGCCAGAGTGTCCGCTCGCCAAAACGCAAGGTAGCGCGGCGTAGTTCGGCGATGGGCTCGGCGGCGGCGCTCATTGTAGTCTGAACCCAGGGCCGTATAGTGCTTGTTGCAAGGCGGAAAGTTGGTCGCTCATCCACTGCTGGTAAGATGGCTCGTTCTTTGGCAGCGTTTCGGTCATGCCAACCACTGGCACACCAGCGGCTTGGGCGATTGTCTTGGCGTGATCGGCCGCGGGGCTTGTAGCCTGCGAGTTATACACCAGCACGCGCACCTGTTTGTTGGCGAGCAGCGTGTTCATGGCGCTCTGCGCTGCCGGGCTCGGATCGTCGCCTGCCTCTATGGCGCTGGCAAAACTGCTGGGAGTCTTGTTGCTGAGATTAGCTTCGCTGAGCATATAACCAGCCACCCGCTCGGTGTAGGCAACGGGCGTCCCCTGAAACTGCATGCGCATGACGCTCTCTTTGATGGTAAGCGGCATGAGCGCGCGGTATAGCGTGTACATATTCGTTTCGTACTGCGCCTTGTGTGCGGGATCCTCACTGGCAAGCGTTTGCTCCAGCGAACGCACAACATCGGGCAGGCCAGAGATTTTGTACCACAGATGCGGATTATCGGTGGGCTTGGCATGCAGCACTTGGGCGATAGTTACCGTACGGTGTTTGTTCGGACTTGCATGCAGTAGCTTTGTTGCAAAATCGTCATAGCCCAGGCCGTTGACAATAACTACATCGGCTTGCGACACAGCCAGTGCATCTTGTGCGTTGGATTGGTAGAGATGTGGATCGATGTTCGGGTCGCTCATAAGAGAGCTGACGCGCACGTGATTGCCGCCAATCTGTTTGGCGATATCTCCCCAGACATTCTCCGCGGCCACCACCGACAGTTGTTGAGGCTTGTGCGCCTGGTTGCCGATCCCGATCACCGCCAGCACAACCACGCCGACGACAAACAACATAGCAGCGACGCCAGCCAGCACAAACAAATACTTCTTCATAATTCCAGCCTACAGCCAGCAGCCGTAAACTGCAAATTTGTCGCAATTCTACGCGGAATTGCCACGATTTTGTGTGGCTGGCAGTGGCTGGTTGGCTGATCCATAAAAATGACGCTTAATAAGCTGTGCGCACAACAGATAGGCGAACACCACGCCACAGAGTGCCGCAATTTCGTGCGGCTGTAATACTCCAAACTGGAAAATATGGCGCACTGGCAGCAACACCGCCAACGATGCCACCAAGCAAATAAGCAGTGTGCTCAGGACCAGCGGCACAGCCGGGCGGCTCTCTTTGAACGGCTTGAGCCGCGTGCGAATGATATACACTACGAGCACTTGCGTTAAGATCGACTCAAAGAACCAACCCGCCTGAAACACAGCCTCATCTGCGTGGAACGCCCATATAAGCAGCCCGAAGGTAATAAAATCGAAGCACGAACTGAGCAGCCCGTACGACCACATAAACCGTTTGATATCTTTGATACTCAAACGCCTGGGTTTCAGGATCTCAGACTCGTCGACGTTGTCCAGCGGAATGGCGAACTGTGAACTATCGTATAACAAATTGTTTAGCAAAATCTGCGTCGCGAGCATCGGCAAAAACGGCAAAAACAAGCTGGCGCCGGCCATTGAGAACATGTTGCCAAAGTTGCTGCTCAGGCTCATGCGCAGGTACTTCATGGTGTTAGCAAAGGTTTTGCGGCCTTCCACAATGCCGTTGGTTAGCTCTAGCAGACTTTTGCGCAGCAGGATGAAGTCGGCTGCGTCTTTGGCGACGTCCACTGCGTTGTTAACCGAAACGCCGACATCTGCAGCGCGCAAACTCGGCGCGTCGTTAATGCCGTCACCCATGTAGCCGATGACGTGGCCATTTTGCTGCAGTGCTTGGATGATTTGGAGCTTTTGCTCTGGGTTAACCCGTGCGAAAATGGTGGTTGTTTCCACGACGGTGGCGAGCTCGCGCGTGCTCATCTGCGCCAGCTCGTCGCCAGTCAGTGCGCCCTCAACCGACAGGTTGATGTCGCGGGCGATCTTTTGCGTTACCAGCGCGTTGTCGCCGGTGATTACCTTAATACCAATGCCCATCTGCTGCAAACGGCGCAGCGTTTCGGTGACTGACTCGCGTGCCGGATCCAAAAACGCCAAAAATCCTTGGAAGTTCAGCGCCGCTTCGTCGTTGGGCTCGTAGTGTTTTTCGGTGCCGATCTCTTTGGTAGCAATGGCCAGCACGCGGAAGCCGTCGCGACTGAGCTCGTCGTATGTTTGGTGAATCATACTGCGGTAGCGATCGGTCAGGTGCGCGGTGGTGTCGTCATAGCCGGTGCAGATTTTGAGCACTTCCTCGGGTGCACCCTTAACAATCAAAAAGCGGCGCTTTTCTTTGTTGTGGTGCACTACAACAGCCTCGCGTTTACGCTCGAAATCGAACGGGATTTCGTCAATCTTTTGGTAGCCGGCGATGTCCAACTGCTTGAAATCTTTTACCGCGGTGTCGAGCGGGTTTTCAAATCCGGTCGAGAACAAACTGGCTAAGTAGCCAAACAGCAGCACGCGTTCGCTCTCTTGATTTTTGCCGTCCACGTGTTTTACGAGCGCGATTTTGTCTTCGGTGAGTGTGCCGGTTTTGTCGGTGCAGAGCACGTCCATGCTGCCAAAGCTCTGGATAGCCGAGAGTTGTTTGACGATCACACCTTCCTTTGCCATGCGCAGCGAACCTTTCGTAAGGTTGAGCACGATGATAAGCGGCAAAAGCTCCGGCGTCAGCCCCACGGCCAGCGCCAAGCTGAATAGTACCGACTCTAAAATATTGCGCTCAAACAGCACGTTCACCAAAAACACAAATACCACCAAAAACGAGGTGATGCGTACAATTAGCAAGCTGAAGTCTTTGATCTCGCGCTCGAATTCGGTCAGGCGTTTGGTGGATTGCAGCGCCGCCGCAATGTGTGCGAACTTGGTGCTTTTGCCGGTGCGCACCACGCGCATGGCACCTTCGCCGCTTATTACGCCGCTGCCCATGAATACCTCGGATCCAATCGACTTTTGCTGCGGAAACGATTCGCCGGTCAGCGCTGCTTCGTTGGTGAACAGGTCTTTGCCGTCGATAATCTCGCCGTCAGCCGGAATAACCTTGCCAGCACCCAGGCGCACCACGTCGCCCGGCACCAGCTCACTGACTGCGACTTCTATGGTGCGGTGGTCGCGCACCACGCTGGCGTGCACGCGCACCTTTTCCTTGAGCGCCTCAGCCGCTTGCTCGGATCGGTACGTATTAAAAAAGTCCAGCCCAACGCTGAGCAGCACGATGACAGCAATAATAAAGAAACTGGCTTTATCGCCAAAAAACAGCGACAGCGTGGCGGCCAGCAGCAAAATAATCACCAGCGGATTTTTGAATCGCGCCAAAAATGCCATCAGCGCGCGACTCTTGTGCGGCTCTTCGAACACATTCAGGCCATACTGCGCTTGCAACTGCCGGACCTTGGCCGACGAGAGTCCGCTCATTCCATCCATACCGCTTATTGTAGCAAGACGCACGCCAACTGCTACAATAGCGATATGAAATCCGCACCGGCCAAGCAT
The DNA here is from genome assembly GCA_035278105.1 of Saccharimonadales bacterium (SeqCode). Classification (GTDB taxonomy): domain Bacteria; phylum Patescibacteriota; class Saccharimonadia; order Saccharimonadales; family UBA4665; genus PMNU01. The sequence continues at coordinate 480,540 of DATEJI010000108.1, read as the reverse complement.
GGTTCTAAAAAGCGAGCGGCCAAAAACAAGCACAAAACTCGACAGGCGCAAACCCCGGGTCTGGTACATTTATATCATCCGTCGTCGCAGCTTGAGTCGGCTGCGCTCGCGCCCAAGCAGATTCGCCTGGCGCGAGCTTTTGCCGCGTTTTGGGGCGCGGTCAGCTTGCTGGGGCTGGCCTGGGTTGCCTGGTTCAACCTGGCCGCGCCGCCGTATCGCGGTACGCACCACGATTCGCAGATCGCGCTGTCGCTGGTGATCGCGCTGCCATCTCTGCTCATCCTAATGTGCTGCTACGCTATTTTTCGGGCCAAAGCACGGCACCAATACCGACTTTTTATCAGCATGCTTGGGGCGCTGTTGTGTTTACTTCTACTAGCAGTGCCGATTGCCGCGCTGTTTGTGGCGGTGCTGACAGGCGCAGTGTTGTACGTTGGCACGCGCGACCTATCACGCCGTGTGTAAAAACGGGCAGTTAGCAGTTAGCTTTTGCATGAGCTTGGATAGCTCCGTCATCTCGCTGGGGCTGAGGCTGGTGAGCAGATAGCCGCTCTGACTGGAAAGCTTTTGGAGGATATCACGGCGAACTATCTCGCCGGCCGGCAGCAGGCGGATCATCTTTACGCGTCGGTCGCCCGGTTTTTCTTCGCGCGCAATTAGTCCTTTGTGCTCCAGTCCGTCAACAATGCCGGTAATGTTGGAAGGGTCGCAGCTAAACAGTGTGCAGAGACTGCTCATTGAGCGTGACTTTGTGTCTTCGCCCATCAGCAGCAGCGAAATAGTCTGCATGCTGGTTAGGCCGTGCTCGTGCCCGATGCTCACGATTTGCTGTTTGTTGCACAACAAAAAACGGAACAGTAAGCCGACGAATGATTCTAAGGTAGGCTGGGCAACAAGCGTTTCCATAAAATATTTGACATCCTCAACCATTGAGCTTTACAATTTTGGTAGATTCATTATAAGACAGAACGTCGGAAAGATACAAGCGAGAGACTATGAAAGAAAAAGTACGCAGCCACTGGTTTATTCTAGTGCTGCTAGCCCTGGCGCAGTTTATGGTTGTGCTTGATGCGTCGATTGTAAACGTCGCGCTGCCGGTTATGCAAAAATCATTGCACATTACGGCAACGAACCTGCAGTGGATTATCACAGCGTACACGCTGGCGTTCGGTGGATTTTTGCTGCTCGGCGGGCGCGCTGCCGATCTGTATGGCCGACGGCGAACGTTTTTGGCAGGAGTGGCGTTCTTCGCTGTCGCCAGCTTGCTCGACGGTTTGGCCGTGAACAGCGGTATGCTGATTGGCCTGCGTGCCGTGCAAGGATTGGCCGCAGCGTTTATGTCGCCGGCGGCGCTGTCCATCGTGCTGATTACCTACAAAGAAGGGCACGAGCGCAACATTGCATTGTCGGTGTGGGGCGCGGTGGCTTCTGGTGGTGCGGCGGCGGGTGTGCTGCTGGGCGGCGTGCTCACGCAATATCTGGGTTGGCGCTGGAATTTCTTTATCAACGTGCCGGTTGGACTCCTTGTGCTGCTGGGCGCGTACAACCTGGTGCCGAAGCACGAGTCCGAAGAAACACACAACGATCTTGACTTACCAGGCGCAATCTCTGTTACTGCTGGCTTGATGTTGTTGGTCTACGGCTTGGTGAAGGCGCCGTCGTACGGTTGGACCAACCACACCACGCTGCTCTTTTTGGGCGGTGCCGCAGCCTTGATTACTTTCTTTATCGTGAACGAAAAGCGCGTTAAAAACCCGCTGGTGCCGTTCTCGATCTTTAAGATTCGCAATGTCACTGGTGCCGATCTGACGATGTTGCCGTTAGTCGCGGCGATGTTCTCGACGTTTTATTTCACCTCATTGTATGTGCAAAATATCTTGCGGTTTTCGCCGGTCAGGACTGGTCTGGGCTTTTTGGTGATGCCAGTTGTGCTGGCAATTGCGGCAACGCAAGCACCGCGATTGATTAAAAAAGTCGGATACAAGAAGGTGATTTCCGTCGCCCCGCTGATTGTGGCCGTAGCGTTGTTTATGCTGGCGCACGTGCCGGTAAACGGTAGCTACTTTACGCATGTGATGCCGGCGCTGATCGTCATGGCCGCGGGCATGGGTCTTAACTTTGTGGGTATTACCATTGCGGCTACGTCGGGCGTACCGCACCGTCAGAGTGGGTTGGCTTCGGGCTTACTCAACACCTCGCAGCAAGTCGGCGGTGCACTCGGCCTGGCCATTTTAAGCGGCGCGGCGGCATCGGCCACCACGCGGTTTATTAGCCATGCGGCCAACCCTATGGCTGCGCAAGCGGCGGGCATGGTGCACGGTTTTCAGGTGGCGTACTATTTGGCCGGCGTGTTTGCGGTGGGTTCGTCGCTGATGGCATTGTTTATTGTCAAGCAGCAAACCGCGCCTGAGAATGAGGGCGGAGCAGTTGCCGCTGCCGGCTAGCACCTGCATGTTTCGAAATACAAGACCGGCGCCTAAGGGGCCGGTCTTTTGCTATACAATGTCGAGCACCTTTCGGAAATCCTCAACAACGTATGTAGGTTTCAGCTTTTGTAGCTCGGCCAGACGGTAGAACTTTTTGTGCTCTGGCGGATAAAACAAGATGGAGTCGATCGCTGCGTTTTGCGCTGCGCCCAGATCTTTGTCGGAGTCGCCAATCATAACGGCGCGATTTTTACTACCGCCGAGCAGCTCCAGCGCTTTTTCGAGCGGTTCGGGATGCGGCTTATGGCGCTCAGTGTCTTCGTTGGCGATGATCGCGTCAAAATAGTGCAGCATGTTGTAGCGCTTGAGCGTGTGCTCGACATTTTCGTGCAGCGAGCTGGTAATCAGCGCCAGCTTTTTGCCGGCCTTATCGAGCGCGTCGAGCACTTCAAGCGCGGCGGGGTAGAGATCGACATCGGGCAGCTTTTGTTTGGCGAGCGCGTCCATCTCTTGTATGGCGAGGTCGATGTCGGTCACTCCCCACTCGGTGAACTTTTCGTGCGGGGCGCCAAAGCTGGTGGCAATTTGCTCGTCACTGAGCACAATACCACGCTTAACTAGCAGCGTGCGCTTGACTTCGAGCCAGACGTCGAGCGTCTTAGCCAGGTTGCCATCCCAGTCGAGCAAAATGTAATCGTAAGCCATGGTGTTTCTGCTAGTTGGTGTGATGTCTGTCTGCAAGCAGGGATTGGGCCGCCACCGCAAACACCAATATGCTCAGCGCGCCGGTAAGATATTGCGCCGGCGTGATGGCTTCGCCAGGGCGCAAGATGTCGTGGAAAAACAGAAAATCAACAGCCAAGAATCCTATGATGAGTATAAGGGCTATTGCTTTTTTCATGGTTGTAGTATATCACAGACCGAGGCAGAAGGGCGGGCTTTGTGCTACTTTTGGCGACTATCCCTTCACAACACATAACACTTGGCAGCTCTTGAAGTGTAGTGCCGTAAGGTGATAGTCGCCTACATTTTGCGCTTTGTGGCCTGATAGTGTATTTTTTCGAACACCGACGGGCCGTCTTCTACGAGCGCAGTCGCAAGCTGGACCGCCGCGGCGCCCGCGGCCAGATAATCCTGCACATCGTTGGCCGAACTAACGCCACCAGAGCCGATGATTGCAATATGCCTGGGCAGCAACGCGCGCAGTTGCGTCACCACGCCCAGGCTGATCGGCTTCAGGGATCTGCCGGTGAGACCGGCTAAGGCTTCTTCGATATCAACCCGCGTCCCGCTGTTGAGTGCACCATTTGGATAACTGTTAGTAGCGGTCACCGCGCGCACAACATCCGAATCTGTTATAACTTGCGCGACTTCTTGCAAGATATCGGGCGGCAGTGGCGATAGCTTGACGCACAGTGGGATGGCAGGCGCTGCGCTTCGGATATATCGCAGCGTCTCTTGCATGAGCTTTGGATCGTACGAAAGAATCGCCTTTTGCGTGCCATTATCCCACACATTCGGGCAGCCGAAATTGAGCTCCGCCATGTCGACGCCAGACTCTTCGGCCAGGCGGATAAGCGGCACAAACTCTTCTTTAGAAAAACCGACGACATTGGCGATCAGCGGTTTGCTCTTTGCATGGACGCGCCGCACCATCTCTGGTAATACTCGTTTGAAGTACGGCATGCCACCATTCGGTAAGCCGTAGGAATTGAGCGCGTATAACCGTTCCTTGTGCAACCAGTAGCCGCGGCCAGGGTTGCGCGCCCGCGGCCGGACCGAGATTGAGCCCACTACCACCGCGCCTGATTGAGCATTCGCCAGTAGCTCAATATCCCGTAACGTTTTGCTGCCGATGTACGCGCCGTTCATCAGCGGATTAGCGAGCGTAATCCCGGCAAGTTTGAGCGGCTTGTCGATGCGCATCGTTTTTATCATACCAAGTCTGTCTAAAGCTATAAAAGTCAAGCGACGAATTACGGCAACGACAGCTTGGTAAGACTGCCCATGGGTGGGATGAACAACTCTGTCGGCGGGATGCGTAGCACGTAAGCGATGCCAGCGATGAGCTGCCCATGCGTGACCCAAACCCGTTCTTGCGGCGGCTGAGCGAGCAAGGCGTGTGCGGCAGCTACCGCTGCTGGCGGCACTTGCTTTGCCGCGATCAGGGCGTCGAGCACCGCGGGCGACAGATCACCACCCACTTCACCAAGAGATGCGTACTTTTGGATACGTCTAAAGCCAGCATACTTTGCCGTCTCATACGCTCGCTTGGCAAAAGACGTGGCCACCGGCTCGGTTGTAACGTCGATGCCGAATTCCTGTAAGCGCAGCGTGAGTGATTTGGCTTGCTGCACGCCCGCCTCGGTAAGCGGCCCGCCTTGTGGACCAAAAGCTGCTTGGTTGTGACGGCTGCCGGTCGGCATGGCGTGGCGTATTACAAAAACGACGCGGGCTCTCATGCTAGTAGCTCCTGCCCAGGCGGTAGATGTAGATAGAGACACTCGTTGTAGTTGACACCGGCGAGTCGGCAATAACATCGTAATCTACCTGAAAATTGGGGTTTTGGAAATGCAACACGCCCGGGCCGTTATTGCTGGCTACGTAGTTTCGGTGCTGTAGACCTTGTGCAATCTCGTTGCTGATGGCATCGGCTGCTGCACTACAGCGATATACCACGTGCCACGAAGACTGTGTGTCAACGCCGCCACGCTGATACGAACGAGACTGCTCAACGCAACTACTCGGCAGGGGTAAGTGGCCAACCTCTTGCAGCAGCAACTGCTTACTGACATTCTCGTGACGCTCGTTCAGCGTCGCCCAAAAAATCAAACCACCGACCAGCACAAGCATGACTGCAAAAGCCACAAAGAGCGTTTTGTGCCGTTTCATTATGCTTAGTGTACCATGGCGAGGCTAGGCACAGGCATTGCTCGTGCGTAAGCGTTGGTTGCGTGGTAGATTATAGCTTGCCGCTCAGCACGCAAGTCGAGCAGCACGCCTCCTCACTTTGTTACAGGATATTCCCTGGACGGCTGCGCGTGCTATGCAGCTTGCCGCTCAAGTTTTGTTAACCTTTTGTTGCATGTTTTGAATCTCGTGTCGCGTTCGTCAAGCCGATTGTTGATATGCTCGATAGCCTCGCCAACACCGGCAAAACCATCGAGCATTTCGCCGCGCAGATCATTAATCATTGTCTCAATCTTCGTCTCCAATCTTTTCTCTGTTTGCGAGGCAGTGGCTACGATAAACTGCTTGAGGTCGTCGAACTGGTTTTCGTCCATGCCGGCATTCTACCACGAGTTACCTGCTCTGCAATAGTAAATGCAGGCCATTTAGAAAAGTCGTTTTCCCACTCTGTACGCAACCCAAAACGCCAAAATGGACAGCGGTAGTTCCGCGAAGACGGCCGACAGCAGCGAGGCCAAGTACTCCCAACCGACCGTGGCCGTGAGACTATCGAACCAGGCGTCAACAAGCAGTAATGTGCCGGCTATCGAAGCGGTCACAATGATCCATCCTGATTTCCGTAGTCCCAGATACGCCGTTATGGCGAGCGATATGAACTCACCGATATCCAGACCGCTCCACGCAATATCCCAACGCCTGTCCACATGCGTTGGCGGCAGCGAGCGAGAAAGCCACATCGTCCAAGGCACGAGGACGAGCGCGGCAACGGCGAACAGCCATAGTGTGCGGCGAGAGGCGAAGGTTGTTGCGGGCGAGCTTGCCTTTTTTGAAGTAGCCATGTGTCTATCATAACAACTCTTAGGAATCGACAGCAACGTATCGGACGAGCACTTTTACTGCATCTTGGGTTTGAAGCAGGCCGAGAGACGGGGACGTCAGTCTAACCCGAACCTCGTTCGTATATCCTCTGTCCAGTGGCTATCGTTCAAAAACGTGATGCCATGTCTTTTGCACGCCGCATCGAAGCCCTGCCTGTCGCCCTTTGGAAGGCGAGTTATCTCCTCGAACCATTGTTCGGTTCCGCCAGGCGTCAGGATTTCCATGACGGTTGCCGGCGTATTGCCCGGATTCCACATAGAATGTTGCACGCCGCGCGGCTTCAGCGCCCATTCGCCTTGCTCGGCAACCTCGATAGTTTCACCTATCAGCACACCGATTTTTCCGCTCATCACGTAGACCCACACATCGTTTTGGTGTACATGCACGGGCACGAGCGCTTTTGGCGGCAATGTTTCCTCAACCACCGACATCACGCCATTCGTGTGCTCGGTGCGCACCTTAATAGTTACCCGAAAAGACCCTGGTAACGTTTCTGTCGTAGGAATAATAACCGGCTCATTCATACGCCAATGATACAAATAAAAAAGAGCGACAACCAGCTTTTCTCTATTGTTGCACCGAGTCATTGCTGGTAGTGTCGGCTGAGCTTTTCTGCAGTTGATCGAGTAATGCCAGTAGTTTGGTTGTAGTGTTCCAGGTCCGGATGGTCATCGACTGATACACCGGCGTGCCCATGACTCTGCTGAGATGACTCTTTGTGCGGAGAGCACTAAGACGCTGCGAGTAGATGACGCCGTCTCCCGGCCATATTGCATCAACACCTTCTTTAGGGCTGAACGCAGACAGGGCTTGTGAGACGCCGACGTCCATCAGAAAGATAGCGTCACTATGATACGTATCTGGGTGTTCGCCAAAGCCGCTCGGCTTTTCGTCTATCATAGCTTTGAGCTGGTCACGCGTCAAAACTAATACTTTGACGAGCTTGCTATCCAGTTTAAAGTTCGAAGGTAGAGCTTTTTCGATCTGAGCCTTTACTTCCCTGGCCGATTTGCCCGATTGCAAGAGTACGTTCCCGCTCGCAATATAGGTTGAGACGTTCGAAAAGCCGAGCTCTTTTAGGCACTGTCGTAGCTCAGCCATCGGCACTTTGTTTTTGCCGCCAACGTTTATGCCGCGTATCAAAATAACGAAGGACTTCATCGCTTTGATTATAGCGTAATCAACCGGTGCGGCTATGCTAAAAGACTGCTGCTGTCGCTGCTGTTTGGAATTGTGGCAGTTCGGTATAGGAGTAGAGGCCTGTCGTCTCTGAGTATTTTGGATCATGTATGAATATTTGTCCTTCATACTCCTGCCCATTGGGCTGGAAGGCGAGCCTTGCGTGCCTACCGAGAGCGCTCCTCCCCGTCACGACGGCTGCATGCCCTACACGCAGACGCTGGGAAACGCGATCGGCGGCGTCTTTGGACACAATATGCTCCAATGATGTTGGTGCTCCGAAGTGCTGACTCACAAAAAATGCAAGCGTGGCCGGATCCTCAGTCCATCCCAAAAAGTCCGAGTCACCCAGGCGACGCCAGTGACGAGCATATATGCCGTCCGGATCAGTCACGAGGTCATCTTGCATCCTTTGTGCATCGTTAGGAGCTAGTTGGCCCGTCGCGATAAGAGCGTTCAGCCCGGATGTCAAAACACACGATTGCTTGCCACCTGGCCCATCTTGAGCTACTTGTGTTAACAGAGAGTCGGCTATATCAATCTCGGGATGAGCTGCCGGAGGCGTCAAGTCGCGCCACCACGGTTGGGTATGTACGGTCCCATCCGGCGCGTAGAATTCTTGCGCCGGACCAGACTCAAAAACAACGACCTTCGACACCTTTGACATAAGGTAATAATACCATATTTTGGTAATTATTTCAACATCTTGAAAGATCGTCAAAGGGTAGTCATGCGCGCAGTTACATCTTACCTAAGCAAGACTAACGGCTGAATACAGCGCTTTGATCTCTGACTGCGTGCACGCATGCGGAAAGCTTACGTACATATGCGTAGCCGTTTGTTCGATGATAAGGTCGCTTTGTTGTTCGTAAGATCTACATGCGGAACTGCGGGAGACCGTCGAGGCGCAGGATAGTCTCATAACCACGGTAGATCCGGGCGCAATTGTTTTTAGAGCGCCTTGTAAGGCGTATAGCTTAAAGTTAATGCCATTAACAAAAAGATGGTGATAACTGTTCGTTGTATGGATGGCGCCGAAATGGTGACCGGAAGCGCATCAAAATCTACAGCATTGGCCATGAAAATATAGTAACAAAAAACATCTCTACCGTCGCAAAGATGTTTACGTGCGTAAGTTGGAGGGCCACCGTAGACGTTATCGCAACTAAAATTCAAGGCGAGAAAAAGCAGTTTATTGCTACAATGGCAACATGAACTACTGGATTATCGGAACACTCATCCTATCTCTTATTTCCCCAATCTTCTACTCTAAAAGTATTTTTGCGCGCAAAGCAAAGCCACATAAAGTCACTCGTCTCATAGTTTGGCTTGCTTCCATTGCGGGCGTCTTGGCGGTCCTGCACTCAAACAACACGGCGGGTAAAATATTCGCTGCCATATTCTTAGCACGTGCCACCTACCTCCTGGTATTAGCAGCGATTTATGGCGTGGGTGGGGCGTCAAGGCTGGATAAGACATGCTTGGTTATCGGCGTGGTAGCGTTGATAGTGTATGTCGTAACAGGTAACGGATTACTGGCTATATCTTTTGGTGTGCTCTCTGATTTAATAGGTTATATACCAACTTTCGTAAAGACATGGCGCGAACCTACTAGTGAAAGCCCAACCTTCTTCGCGATTGAAGGTCTGGCTTCATTCTTGGGGATGTTGGCAATATGGCAGTTGCGAGTAGACATCATATTGCCAGTGTACTTTGTATTATGTAGCTCGGTCGTAGTTGCACTCATCTACCGTAAGAAGCTAATCGCTGCCTTTAAGTTACGCGGTGATACGACTCTAGAATCGCCTCAGTAGGGTAATAGCTTTTCCAAATAAAAACTCCCCGAAACAGGGAATTTAAACATAACCGTGATTGGAGGGCCATCGTAGACGCTATCGCAACTGAAATTAAAGAGAGTGCCAATGAATACTCTCCTGGTCTTTTGCTTTCTCAGCCCTAATTTTAGCTAAAGTCTCTTTAAGCTCAAGCTGACTTATCGCTCTACGCCCACCTGCCGCGACTATTTGCTCTGAAGTCTTTATGGCCCTTTCTGCACGTTCGGTAAGCTCAGTGTTTCCCATGCTTTGGATATACTTCAAATCAACGTGATGAGTGTCAGCATAATCTCCGTTTTTGCCGTACCTTGAATAAAAGTCATTAATGTCACGGACGCACTTCCCATATTGCCGTTGCGGGTGTCGTGTGTACAGAATAAATTCACGCTCCTTGCTATCCACATCTACAATGAAATCTTGTTTAAAAATTTTCGCATCCATGTCGTATGCCATGAAGCCTATTACTTTATCGTTTGGGACATTTTTTGTTTTGGTCACGGTCACCATGCCTAAAGGATAAAAGCGGTCAGGGTTAGTGACTTTCAATGCTTCCTTAAATTCAGGATGAGCATGACACCAGGCAATTATTTGGTCAGAAAAAGGCATAGCCTCAATAACGACATCTGCCATCGTTAGCTCGTCATCAATGTTGTCTAGAAATGTAAGCCACTGGCTCGCCATAAAGCTGGCTAACATAGCGCCGCCAAAAGAATGGCCACGGAGCCGACTCTTGAGATTAGTGGCACCCTTGATAGGAACACTAGACGGTGGGACGACTTTATCAAGAGAAGGGCGGATAGTGATAACACGCAAACGGTCTACCGCTGGGATTTTATCGAGCACAGCTTCAGCGCGCTGTACGCTTTCTTTGAAGGCAGGACTACTACTGGCAGCATCTTCAAGCGTAGGTTCGCCCGCAACCCTGAGTCTTCCAGTGAGGATAACAAGCCCAGCCACAAATTCCCGACGTGCAGAAAACGCATTGAGCGCGAGACTACTGCCAGCGCTTTGACCGACTAGCGAAACTTTATGTCCTTGCTTGGTAAGCTCGTCGATTCTATCAAGAACGACTTGGAGTTTTGACTCATAGTCTCCCTTTGCCCAATGTGGCTGCACTACATGACCAACAAAACCACGGCGTCGCCAAAACAATGGCAGTAGACGGGTAAATTGGCGGTTGGGCGGAAGACGGTCATTTAGACCTGGTATGTAAATGATATGATGTTGCGCCATGGACTAATAATAGCAGGGCTATTGTTGCGTACTCTCTAATACCTTTGTTATAGCAGACTCTATATCTTTGCCACGTTCAATAAGGTCAGTGAGATCGTGGTTCTTAGATATGAGCTGAACGGTTCCAACAATTACACCTGCCAATAGCATTAGCGGCAGGGTCAGCTTCATTGAGATATTGCGGCTTACCTCACTTTTCTTAGGGTGAGAAGCATCTTTGAAGTCACCCATTGTATACATGCCCGTTAGAAACATATGGCCGTAAAAACTACCATGCAAAACTTCTGAGGCGTCTTTATATGTAAGCATGGAGCTCAGCAAGAGTACCCCCTCGTTGAAGTTTGTCTTTTCAATAACTATCTGCAATCTTTGGTTGAAGGTTTTGTCAGTCCAATTCATACGAGGGTTCGTTTTAGAAAAGAGCCTCAGTGCTTTTTGAACATCTGGATTCTTCTCTAGCTCCAGAAGCGCATCATTATTAAGGCGTACGCTTATCTTCTTGTTTTGCGTACCTTTTGAAGTATGGTACATGCGATAGCGCGGGTAGCTAAAATACTTATTAACTTCAACCTGTTCGGCAACACGCAAATAGTTGAGATTCACTATTCTCTCAAGCAAAGCACGCATAAGCATGTATGCTTCGTTTTCTGTATGGATATCATTGCGTAGCAATTTGTGAATACCGAGAGCAGTATTACAGCACGCCGACAGAGGGATAAAAAGGGTTTGGTCTCGACCCTGCAAATCTTTTTTGGTTAATTCAAATAGCAACTGAGATGCGTCTTCAAATACCTTCAATGCGTCTTTTAAGAATGGCTCGCGTTCAGTTTCAGCGCTCATTGTTTTTATTCAAGTTCTTTCTTCTTTTTGTCCTTATAAACATCGTAAATAACATTCGCTAGCGCTTTAGCGTCTTTCTTTCTACGTAAGCTTACCTTAGCATCCTCGATGGCACCTTTGGCAAGCGAGTGAAGGGTTTCTATTACATCTAGAATTTCCTCATCACTCATACCACTAGCATCAGCGCCAAGTAGCTTACGGGCTTCCTTAATGGATATTATTGGTTTCATAGAGATTCCCCATTCTCAAGCACGCGTGGAAATTAAATGCTGCCATAATCAATCTTTTCTAGAGAGTAGTTTTATGCAATCGACTACTTGATTAATAAGTCCAACAACCAGTTCTCTTTCATTATTAGCTGCCCATACTCTTAGCAACAGGTTTGTATCTTGATGGTGGGGTCGATTAAACAGCAGTTCTATGAACTGGTGTCGATAGTGGGGCGAGTTCCAGATTCTATCAACAAAATATTCAGACTCAGCCCTATAACTGTAAAAGTCGAGGCACCCAATGAGTAGGCTAGAGAAGCTTGCCAATGGCTCCTGGTGTTTGGTTACTGCGTTGACGAAACGATTTACATTTTGCTTTGAGCTTACAATTTTTGAATCGTAACGGCTAAATCGATTGTTAGACATATCTTTGATAATCCGCTTGTAGGTCGCCTCATCCTCAATCTTAGCGAAGTTATCTTTGGCCTTTTGCTCTCTCTTTTCGTAGTCGGCAAACTGAGCATTTTTGGGTTTTGGTCCAAGGTCTGGTTGTTGATAACGCTTTGGACGTTTTATATTTTCTAGGCTCTCGTTCGGCAAGAGTATCTTTACGAGCTTTCTGTATTTAGCAATGGCGTCATTCAGGAATTGGCCCCTCTCGTACGTACTTTCCCTATAATCTTTATCCTGTTTTTTAAGCTCGCCAATCTCTTGGGATGCCAAACGAAGTGCCTCCACGCGTGTTTCCTTTGAATAGAGTGCATTCGCCGCCACGTAAACAAAAACAGTAAATCGTGCTTCGAAATACGATTCAAATATTTCATCTTGCGTCCTATGTTCTCTGCGGTAGGAGCCAATGTAGCGTTTGATATCTTTAAAGTCTTCACCTCGCTCAACACGGGCAAGAATAATTTGTTCTATGATTGGCATATCATAGGTTTGCTTAGAGTATCTCTCGTAATATTCAAGAGCTAAATCATAATCGTAGGCAATTAATACTTTGAAGAATTCATCAGGGAGCCATGCGACCTCATCGCCATCTGTAACATCTTGGATGTTGAGGATTATGCTGTATATCTTTTCTGTGTAAGCCTCTTTCTGCTCTCTACTAAAGTAGTCCTTTTCCAACGTTACCTTCAGTGCTGTAGGCAAGAAGAACCCCAGAATATCTTTATGGTAGCCATATCTCAGCCTCGTTAGCCTTCTTAGCTCATTTAATAGGCCTGGGGCTTTTGAGGGGTCTGAAAACGCAATTAGCGCTGCCTTGCTTCGTAGCTCAGCGCTGTATGATTCAAGGTCGCCTTCTTTACTGGCGACTATTTTTTCAACATCATCCAGCTTAAAAAGTTTGCCAAAGAGAGCTCTATCTCTTGCAAAAATATCCTCAAGTAGTACTGAGTAGAAAATGGGCTTTAAACTACCCGATTCGCTAAGGTCAACGATTTTCCTGGTGTTCTGTATAGTTAGCTTTTCCGCTAAAGCTGCAACTAGATATGTAATCGCCCTTCGGCAAGCGTTATCTCTATTAATACTAAAAGTGGTTGCGCTATCAGTTAGCTGTACTAACCTTGAATACATTGTCGCAAAGTCGGACCGTAAGTCTTGTTCAGTCGCAAAATTAAAAAGTAAATCGAAGACGTCTTGAAGTAAAACAAAATGATGGTTCTCAATTGTCTCGTCAGCCCCAATTATCCAGCCAAATGCTTTGCGAAGTAGATATAGTCGAACGTGGTACTTATTTACATCATCAAAATGGGTATTAAAATTATCGCTCAATTCTTGTAGAACTTCTTTTGCGGCCTCTTCTTCATCCTTAAAACTTAAACCAAGTAGTGACATGAGGCTATAGCGGTCAATGTCATCAAGTTGGGCTGTTGCTACGAGCTTTGTGAGACTTGTTTGTGCGTTATTGTTGCGTAAAATCTGCCTGATAGTTTCTGGTAAATAGATAAAGCCTAGGGATAGCTTTAAGACTTCAGCATCCATCCCATTGATAATCTCATCAATGCCAACCCCCATATCCATTAGTCTCCCGTAAGTCATTGAGATGGTGGGTTCGAGCTTACGATGAATATCCCAATTCGATGCGGATGAGTACTGCCCAATAACTCTATTAAATCTTTTGAGTATTTCTGATGGAGCCACAGTAGCAAATTCAACCTGAAGCATGTAGAAGTAGCTGAAATTATCCCAGTAAGTTCTGTTGATAGATTCATCTTTTCGTCTGCTTAAACCCTCACAGAAACGTCTGTGCATTTTTTCGGCAATATCTCGGTAACCTGCTTTTAAATATTCATAGTTTATTCGGGGGCTAGTCACTACTCCACTTGCGAGCAGCTCCTCCGCCTGCAGTAATACTGTTTCTCTAAGTGCATCATCATTTACACTCAACTGAATTTTAAAAACTTGCTCCTCTGTCTCGTCAGTTCTGTCACTCTCAAAACCTAAATAGGATTCAATAATGCCAACCGCTATAGCTTCGGGCAGTAGATTTCTTTCTCTGTACTCATATCTCGCCACTGGAACGAACCAGTTAGCAAGCATGTCTTCATAATCTATCAACTCAAGCAGAGCGCTCTTTTCTAGCTTAAATTTTCTGGTCAGGTAGAGCGCTGAGAAATAATCAATCCATGATTTGTGCTCGAATGTAAAATCTTCACCTTGACCAAAATCACCATTTTCACCACAGATATTAGCAAGACGTTCGACAATTTCATTTACGTCGTTATAGCTTAATCTTTCGTGTTTAGCGAGAATGGCGTTTTGGAGGGAACTGAGGCTAATTGTTCTTCCGCCATGAACAAGAGTTTCCGTAGATAACGATTCAAGTATGAGCTTGAGAGACTGGTCCTTAGGTTTGAGCAGGTTTAACTCATCAGCCCTTTGGCCGATATGCTCTACAAATGCCGCACTGAGAATCTCTGCCTTATCAGGTGCCACGCCTTTATGCACATTTATCCAAAACAGCTCAAGAAGCCGCATGTCTTTAATAGCGGCTGTGTCCTGTTTATTTTTGATAATTTGTTTGAGGACTCTAGTTTTTTTCTTATCCCTCTTCTTTTCAAAGTACTCAACCATCTTGTCTTCAGTGAGCGACAATATTGAGACTGAATAGGGGGACATGACCTGCTGACACCTAATTGCAGAGCTACTCGCTGCCCTAACGCTTGTTATGCACTTTTTGATAATTTTACTCGACGACATGTCTTGCAGCTCGTTAATCATATTTGTACTGTCGTCAAAACTTAGTTCGTCGAGCCCATCTACAATCAACGTAATCGGATAGTCGGTAAACTTTAAACCAAAGTTCTCCAATTTCGTGTTTACCACACCATTTATTGACCGCCCCTTATATAGACTTGCTTTAAGGAAAATTACTATGCCGTGTTTAAGGATTGCTTGCATAGCCTCGCCATAGTCTTTTCCAAGGGCATCAAAGTCATAAGCAAGCTTCTGCAGCAACAGTGACTTGCCTGTACCTGCAGCGGCCATGATTAGGACGTTGGGGTTCTTGGATTCGAGTATTCGGCTTAAAAGACTTTCAGACCCAAAGGACTTTGAAGCGTCGTTCATTTCTAACTCGACAAACGTATTTGTGATTACTTTTCGTGACGCCTTACTTACATTTGCTTCCACTAATCCTCTAGGGTTGCCACCGCCAAAGAAGTAGGCTCTAGCATTTTCAAATTCTTTAACTGTTAATAGGTCAGTCTTAAATCTATTAATGCCAGATATAAACTTAATTTCTGGTTGTTTCGCCTTAAGCTTTGAGAACTGAGCTAATACTTTTGTTTTTAATTTCTTTTGCGCAGTCGGACCGAATTTATTGGAAACCAAATAGAGAATTTCAAATTTCTCAACTTCTTGTTTTGTCAGCTTCTTAAGCGACGACATGAATTCAGAATCAAGACTTTTTTCTGATGCAGTTGAAGAGAATTTTGATTGATAAGCAACCTTTTTGCCGCTCTTATTCTCGAATGGCTCGCTCTCTATACCCTTGTAATTCGTAGGTACGTTTGTGATTAGGCCTTTTTCAATCCATTCAACTAACATGCCCGCAAGCACTTCAAATTCATCATTGGCATTTTTGCCATGAATAGCATTAAAACTTTCCCAATTTAATCCCATAGCCCTATTGTAACGCTAAAATTTGCTTAAGTGGTTGGTAAATGGTTTAGACATACTCTGACAGGGGGAATCATTATCCACGAACACCTGTGAGCAATATTATGATTACTAGAACATAATCAACCTTTATTGGGAATAATTCTCTTACACTATAAAAAAGACACATGAAAGATATAATTCTGACAAAAAATGTTAACAATTGTTAATAATTACGGGCAACTGAACAGAGTTACGGTCCTTATTTTGCCTACACTATAAAAAAGAAACACAGACCACAGTTCTAAATGTTAGCAATTGTTAGCATTGCGAGTAATTTGACATCGTCATAGACCTATTCCTCTTACACTATAAAAGACCCAAACTTCTTGGATAATGCTATAATCACAGTAACGCCACATTTGTAGCGTTACTACAATTTGGTATGACCTAAACTGAGTAGCTGTATGCAAAAGGCATGGTCGTAAATCCACGCAAGCACTGACGCCGTCGTCAGGTACTGCTTGCGTGGTTACACTCCGAAAGGTTTGTAGGGCCTAAAAACCCGCTTGGCGGCGGCTTTTGTGTTGTCTTCGCCAAGGAACTGCCAACTAAAGGAGACCTCATGAGCGACAACAGCCAGCACACTAGTCAAAGCAACCCTTGGTACAAAAAATGGTGGGGCATCATTCTTGCAATTATTATCTGGCCGTTCTTTCTTACTTGGTTCGTGTGGAGCAAGACTAAATGGCGTAACCTCGCCAAGGTTGGCGCAACCCTTGGTATTGGCATAGCTAGTCTAATGAGCCTAAGTGTCATGGCCGCTGGCCAGCCAACGCCCGTTGATACACCGAAAACCGTATCATCGACTCAATCCAGCTCAAACACTACAAAGCCAGCAAAGCAGACCACAACTCCAACAACACAAACTCAAGCCTCGAAAACCACGACCTCTATTCCAACGCCTCAGCCTACCGTCTCACTGGCAACGCTCGAAGCACAGGGCAAAGTGACCTTAACGGGCGCTACAAAGCGTTTTGAAGACTACTACGCAAAAGTACAATCCGATGCCACCCAAAGTGACGCAGCAAACTCTAGCAGCGCTTTCAACAATGACAAATGGAATTCGGATTTGACGCCATTAAATCAAGGAACCACAGACTACAACACTGTTGCTAACTCGTATTACAACGCCCACCAAATCCAACCTGACAGCCTTGATAACTGGAATACTGATTCGCAACAGGTGTACACGGACACAACAAATTGGATTCGGGACGAATGGCAATTACTAGCAGACCAAACCCAAAGCAACCCAACCGATAGTGATAACACAAAAGTCTCAGCAGATGAACAAGCCTACGACGCCGATTTAGCCAAGACTAAAGCAGACATCAATCAACTATAGAAAGGAGTAAATATCATGGGTTTATTCAAAAAGTTACGGGAAATAGATGCAAACAGTAGTCGGGCCAATATATACAAAGAGAGACAAGCGGCAGTTAAGGCTAAGCGAGAGGAACAACAAGCCGCGAAAACTCCTCGCCCGATTATGCCCTTCCACAAGCGAGGCGAGAAACTACTCGCCGACAATCTTTCACAAGATGAGACAGTACTCGTAAAACTTCCAGGGCAATTTGGTCAGGGTCTGGTTATGACCAACAAACGTCTGTATGTCGTGAAGTGGGGGTTTCAAGCTGGCTCAACATTTGGTGGTAAGTGTATTGCCTACGAATACCGTAACATCACCGCCCTTGAGATACGCAAGCACATGACATCACGGTTCGTACAAATTCTGACGCCAGCGACGCAAGACCGAAAAATGAGCTATTGGGCTGAGCGAGACAAAGGCAATAACGCAATCGAGAGCGATTTTACCGTAACCTACGAGAAGAAGTATGATGAAGTCTTCCAGAAGGCCGTTACGATGGCTAGGGACGCTATTTCCAAGCTCCATGAAGGAAATCATGCAACAACCCAAGATGATAGCCTAGCACAGCTTGAGAAGCTGGCAGAGTTGAGGCAAAAGGGTGTGATTACTGATGAGGAGTTTGCGACAAAGAAGAAACAACTGCTCGGGCTATAGTTGAATTTTCTCACACTATAAAAAAGGCGGCTATACTAGGTCTTAGTAGACCGCTTTGGTCGTGAGATGAAAATGAAAGAACTGGCAAGGAAAAAGGATAGCAACCCCTATAAACACATTCGCTACAAAACGAGTAGTGACTGGTATATGTACTGGCTTTGCGAGGATAAGGAATTCCAGGACGATATGGCTGCAATCCTTGAATATGCGTCATCTCGATGGACGGCTATGACAGATGAAGAGGGTGCGGAATTTGGGCGGATGGTACGAGACATTCAAGCAAAATATAATATCACCGAAGGCGAGTTTGAGGCGGTATACGCGGCATATCATCATATATCGAACTTTGACTTCCCATTCCGCTACATTGAAACCAAGGGCGATGAAGTTGTCATAGCTATTCCTGGCGCAATTACCAGGGATGATTATCTTGAAGCATGGGACGAAGTTGAAGACATGCTAATTAGAGAAGAAGTGAGAGAAACCAATGGTAGTCGTAGAAGGTCACCCGATAATACTCAGCTTATCTATGCAATCTTCAAGGCACGTAAAAAAGGCAAGAAGTTCAGCGAGATTTTTACACTCTATCAGGACGGGCAGCTAGACCAATACCATGAAAAATCCAAAACTCAGTATAAATCCTCGGACGACCTCGAGCGATACTACAATAAGTACAAACCAGACAGATAACGGTACCCGTTAAATAGGGTCTGATTTAGCTTGTCCAGTTGATTAAGCTCTAATCATGATGATTAGAGATGATAATCGCCTAGACGATGAGACGTACACAACCAGTGACCTTGGTTGCGCTACTGCTTTAGTTGCTTCAGGCGTTCATATTCAATCACTCAATAAGTCCAATCCTGCTAGGGTTGTTTTTGTTTTTAGCAACTCGGCGGAGCTTCTTGATGTAGTTAATTCCTATTGGAACGGCTCGCTCAAAGTTGATGCTAAGACTTTTTTTGAAACTCAGAAGTGGCTTAAATCTAGGATTTATAACGGGTAGCTTATGAAACTCCTCGATTCTGACATTAAGAAGTTTCAAGCTCTCTATCTCCAATACTTTGGTGAAAAGTTGGATGTAAATGTTGCTCGTCTTGAATTAACGGCCCTACTTCGACAGATGCAAGTTATATACCAGCCCATTAATCACACTCAATTTGAAGCGTATCTCGCTAAATATGTAAATGAAGAAGACAAAAATGAACTACCAGAAAAGCGTAGGTAACTCTTCTTCATTTGCTCAAAAGTGGTCACCTGAAGTCGAACAATACGGCTTTACTCAATTACCAAACCTTTTGATATGTTGCCAAGGCCATCTAATGGTTACAGACAACGAGTTAGTAACCTTAATACAATTGCTTTCATTTTGGTATGCGCATGATGGTCAGGTGTTTCCATCAATAGAAACATTAGCTGGCTATTCAAACAAGGGCTACTCCACGATACAAAAACGACTACCAAACCTAGAGGCTAAAGGCTTTATTAAACGAATCTATGTTAACGGGAAAACCAGCCTCTATGATGTAAGACCTTGCGTTATAAAGCTATATAAACACCAGAGAGTTTGTCCACACCCCCCTAAAAAACGAGAGGAGTATGGCTCAAATACGAGGGAGCCTCCTCCTTCAAATATGAAGGATAAAGAATACTACGTTAAAAGAAAACTTAATAAGAAAGTAACGGTTGTTGGAGAAATTTTAAGCAACCGAATCGCAAAAGGGATATAATAGTTATGTTCACATTTCCAGTAAAAAGCACAGAGTGTTTTTATTTTCAGGCCCAAAAGGGCGGCTTAGTATCTGAAGGTAGCTTTGTGCTACTGGAAGTGTGAACAACTGAGCCGTCCTTTTTGTTGGGGAGAAAATGAAATGAATGCAAAGAAAAATGAACTACGTTACATAGCTTACATACGCAAATCAGAAGAGCGTACTGAGCGCCAAGAGCTTTCGCATCAAGCACAAAGGCGAAAGATTAATGAGCAATTTCCTGACTTAAAAATTATTGAGTTTGTCGAGGAAAGTAAAAGTGCATTTAAGCCTGGTCGTCCTGTGTTTGGTCGTGTCATCCAAATGATAAAAAACGGTGAAGCAGATGGAATAATTGCCTGGCACCCAAATCGTATTTCTCGCAACGAAATTGATGCGGCTACAGTAACGTATATGCTGAGAATGAAGGGACTTATAGACCTAAAGTTTTGTGCATATACCTTTGAAAACACGCCCGAAGGCATAATGATGCTGCAAATCATCATGAGCCAGTCACAATATGAAAGTTCAAAACAAGGTCGTGATGTGCAAAAAGGCATGGAAGAAAAAGCGATGAACGGTGAACGTCCTGGACAAGTACCACAAGGCTATATCAAACTTCCCGTACTTGACGGTAGAGGCCGTGTGATAATGCGCAAAGGTGATAAGGTTCTTACTAAAACATTTAACGACCCCGACCGCTTTGAGCAGATAAAGCTAATGTGGAAAATGTTAATTTACGAGGGTTACAACCCAGACCAAATCTGGAAGACCGTAAATAACGAATGGGGTTATTTAACTCGCAAAACTACATTTAAAAAGAACTCACCTGGCGGTAAACCCATGCCTAAGAGTATGGTCTACACTATTTTCAGCAATCGTTTTTATGCAGGTGAAGTCAAACACAATGGCGTATGGCACAAGGGTAAGCATGAAGCAATGATTACACCTGAAGAGTACGACTATGCGCAGAAGTTACTTGGCGCAAAGGGCAAGCCACGCAAAACCGCACATAACTTTGCTTACGGTAGCCTTATTCGTTGTGGGGTCTGCAATTGTCAGATTGTAGCTAAAGCAAACACAAAGCGCATAAAGAGTACTGGTGAACTAAAAACATATGTTCACTATTATTGCACTCGCAAAAGTCTTTCAAGGCCATGCACGCAGGTTAAATACACATCCGTTGATGGTCTTGAAAAGGATATTGATGCTGAACTTGCTAAGTACACCATCATTCCTGAATTTCGAGATATGGCTCTCAAGATACTCCGCAGAAACCATAAAAGCGAAGTTCATGATAGGACCTCGATTTATGAGATTCAGCAAGCGAGACGCAAACAGCTTCAGACTCAACTAGATAATCTCACAGATAGGCTTACGCGAGGTATCGTGGAAGAAGATGACTACATGCGGCAACGTGACTTAATCAAAGCGCAGCTAAGGGAGACTGATGGTGACTTGCGTAGTACTGAGAAACGAGCAGAGGATTGGCTTGAGTTGACCGAAAAGGCGTTTGACTTTGCAACCTACGCCCGCATTCGCTTTAACGAAACTAAAGACCCTAAGGTAAAACGGGACATCCTACAAACATTAGGTGCGAACTTCCTCCTAACAGACAACAGTCTGACTCTAACACCTAAAAAGTGGCTTGTACCTATTGAGAGAGACTATCCAGAACTTGAAAAAGCCTACCTCAGGGTTAGAACCAACAAAAAAGCGACTGCTAAGGAGATAGCAGACGCTTTAGCTTCAATTTTCGAATCTTGGAGGGCCAGCAGGGACTTGAACCCTGGACATTCTGCTTAAGAGGCAGACGCTCTAACCAACTGAGCTACTGGCCCAAATAGGCATGTGCCACTACAGAGGTTAATTTTAACAGATGGAGCCGCGCTTGTAAATGTGTTTTGCATGCCTGAAGGATGACTGTATAATGAACCTGAAGATAAGCATTAGAAGAAAGGATTTTATGCTCGCCGCACTTAGCAACTTTGCACAGGATTATAGTTATTATACGTACTCCACCCCTCCCGTAACGACCTCTTCTGGAGTGTCGGGCGTCTTTTGGGCGCTCCTCATTGGAGCAGTCGTGCTCGCCGTCTTTATGATCGTTTGTATGTGGCGCGTGTTTACCAAGGCGGGCAAGCCGGGTTGGGCGGCGATCATACCTATTTATAACACACTGGTGCTGCTGCAGATTGTCGGCCGTCCCTGGTGGTGGATTTTACTCTTCTTGGTGAGCTTTATCCCTATTGTTGGTAGTATCGTCAGCTTCATTATCATTGTTATCGTGTACAATGATCTTTCGAAGTCGTTTGGAAAATCTACTGGATTCACGGTGTTGTTGGTACTGTTGCCAGTCATCGGGTTCCCGATACTTGCCTTTGGTGACGCAAAATACAAAGGCCCGGCGGCAATGCAAGGCAAAACCATGCCCGACGCTCCGCTCCCGCCACATCAAGCTGCACAGTAGCAGATATTGCAACTCAATGATATGATTGCTCAAAGTAAGGAGTAATCATGTCTACAACAGCCATCGTATCGGAACGCGCTCAGCAAAGCTGGGAACGGGCGCTTATGGTTGTGCATGGCAGTTTCGAACCTGAATGTTTTGCAGAGGCGGGTAACCTACTGGTTCAGGCTCGCCAAGAGTTAGAGAGTGACGCCATCCACACAACTGAACGCGACGCGCAGCAAATGCGCATCTATCGTGGTATGGGTCTTGTGCCGGTGTGTCAGGCGTTGGCGATATCTCGATTCCCCGATGACGCGCAAAAGGCACACCTAGACATTGAGGGCTATCTGGGGCAGACCGACATGAAACTCCAAGAAGCAATTGAGCTGGGCCGGCCCTACTTGGAAGGAGACGCTGCTATCCAGCCGTTCGGGGATGTGAATCCGGACGACGTCCGCACTATGTTGCGGCGCGAGTTCGGCATGACCCTGGCTGCGAAAGGCCTGCTGCAATTCACCGGCAATGTGCTGCGCCACGACAAGACGCGGGATATGCGCCAGCCGGCCATCGTCTTAGCGCACGACGAGTTGATCCGCGCCGGTTCGAGTGCTGACCATGCAGGGGTTGCTTATTTGGGCGCGCGGGCAGAACACTATAGAGACGGCTGGACTGCGGAATCGCTGCGTTGGTGTGTTCGGAATGATCTGTTTGATGGCCAGCCGGACGTCGAACATCACTTGATACGCAAAATTACAGACATAGTCGCTGCGCGAAAGCCCCGTTAGGCAAGGACCTGGCTCTCTGTTACAATCTCTGTATGAAGCTACTAAACGGCAAAGAACTCGCCGGATACATTAAGGCACGCCAGGCGCGTGAGGTTCGGGCGCTGCGCCAAGCGTGGCATGTTGAGCCGAAGTTGGCGATTTTGCTGACGGTGGATCATCCGACTATCAACGTGTACGTGCGGATGAAGAAGCGCTATGGCGCCGACTTGGGCGTTATGGTGGATATCCACGAGGTCAGCCAAGATGACGCGTCGGCGCTCATCAAACAACTCAACAAAGACGAGACCGTGCACGGCATTATCGTGCAGTTGCCGTTGGCCCGGCCGGAAGAGACCGAGGCGGTGGTGAGCTTGGTTGCGCCCGAAAAAGATGTTGATGCCTTGGGTAAAGACGCGCAATTCGAGCCGGCCACGCCGATGGCGATCTTGTGGCTGCTGGCTGGATATAACGTCGAGCTGCGCGGCAAAAAAGTGCTGTTGGTGGGGCGTGGCAAGTTGGTGGGCGCGCCGCTGGAGCGGATGCTGCAAGACTCGGGCGTGGACGTTTCGGTGGCCGACCGCTCTACCAAGGATTTGCGCGCCGAGGCGTTGCAGGCCGATGTCATCATCACCGCCACTGGCAGCCCGGCTATTCTATTCCCCGATATGATTAAGCAA
Source organism: Saccharimonadales bacterium (SeqCode) (assembly GCA_035278105.1). Lineage (GTDB taxonomy): Bacteria > Patescibacteriota > Saccharimonadia > Saccharimonadales > UBA4665 > PMNU01. Next base: position 457,198 of record DATEJI010000108.1, on the reverse strand, counting down.
AACGCCGTGGTGGTAGATGCCGGCGTGGCCGGCGAAGAAGGCAAAACCGTGGGCGACCTGGCGCCGGAAGTGTACGAACGCGACGACCTCACCCTTACGCCGGTGAAGGGCGGCGTGGGTCCGCTCACTGTGTGCGCGCTCTTTGAGAACGTCATTCGCGCCGCCCGCAATGTGGCCGGCGCACAGGAGTGATTAGTATTCTTGTCCAATTGGTGGGATGCCGAGATCTTCGTACGTAACGAGCGCAGCGTAGGGAATACCTAGTTCGGCAAACATCTCCGTTGCTGCAGTGCCGCGGTCCACGACCGCCAATGCAGCAACAATCGGGACGTCCCGGGCAACAGGATGGTCGTAGTAGCGTTGCATGCCTTTACGAACACTCGCACCTGTGCTGATCGCATCTTCAACCCACAGTGTTGCGCTTTGGTAAAATTCCAGAGGTAATGGGCGATCTTCGGTTGGAAATGGAGGCCAACTCTCGAGCCAAAAATATTCTTCTGGTGTACCTGGCGGAAAACGTGGCATGCGTGGTAAGCCGATACCGTCTTGCGCCATTCGATGTAGCTCGCGCTCTTCGTCAATTTCTTTACGCACGGAGAAATATTCGCAATCAAACGGTGGCTCAGCTTTGCTGGCTGCATGACTGACGGCAACACTAATGCAGTCGGCGCCCATGGTCGGGCCGCCAACGACGTTAAATGGAGTGCCGAGTTCTTCTTGCACAGTATGTACAGCAAGTTCGCCAACGTGCATGAGATCTCGCCCGCCGCGCAGCGCGTATTTTACGTCGATGTACCAGTTGCTATAGCCGCTGACTATTTTGAAGCCTTCTGGTCGGTAGTCCAGGCCTTTTTCTCTGATGAGTGCTACCGCGTCAGCTCGGGTGAATTCACTCATGCGGTACTCCCTTTTTAAAAAGCTCGTATATCTCTGGAGGCATTTCGTGCGTGCTTTCGGCGCGGTAGTCGTAGCTTTCGGGTAGGTCGAAATGATATTTCTCCGCCAGTTCGGGATACTGCTGGAGCGCGAGGTGCATCGCGCTGCGCGATTCTTTGATGTCGCCGACGCACTCTAGTGGTTTGTCGCCTTCGATGCCGAGCAGTCGGCGGTACGTTGGCTCGAGCGTCGGCTCCAGCAAGAGATTTCTGCCGCCCCACAGCGCTTCAAGCTCCTCGCGCGCTACAAACGGCGTGAGCGCCATGAACACAAAGGCGCACTTCGGGCATTCGCCGCACCAGCTCATATGGTTGCTGCTGTGAACGAACGCACGATTGCAGGAGCTAAAGACGTCTTTGTATTTTTCGAAGCCGATGCGGGCAAAGATTTCGGCGATGTACACCTCGCTCAGCGGCCGCAAAAAGGAGTAGTAACGCACGCGGTCGCCTAAGGTACGCTGCAGATACTGCTGGTAATCGCGCTCAAATTCCTGCGATTTGCTGTACTGGTGATTGATGGCCACACCTTGGTAGCGCAGCGTGGGCTCGTTGGCGGACTGTTCGTTGCTCATAACCACGTCGCGCTTACCAGCGAGGATGGCGACCACCGTGCCGACACAGGCAAAGATAGCTGAGATTGGCACATGGCCGTTCAGCGCACCCCGGCGGTTGAGCTCCAGCAGCTTGGTGTCCCACTCACGTTCGACGTACAGATGTGGCAAACCGATGTGCTCCACCAATGGCGTGAGCTGCGGTCGGTGGTTGAGGCTCCAGGTGGTGATATCTTGTTGGCCACGCAGCAGTTCGATAGAAACGAGCGAGTCTTTGCCGCCGCCGACGGCCACCAGCAAGCCTTCGCCGCTCGCCTTCGTTTGCAGCGGCTCAAGCTCATCAGTTGTTGCTGGAACATTGACCGGCGTGCGTGGATCGAGCTTGTTCACGTACCAAAATTCGCCCAAGCCACGCTGGTAGGTCTTGCTAAAGAACGCGGCTTGGTCGGGATCGAGCGCGCCGGCGTGCACCGTGATCTCCGGCGGCACATATGTTTTGTAATACGACGCGCCGGCCATAAAAAAGAGTGCTTGCAAGGCGCGATCGAGCTGCGGGTGATTGTACGATGCGAAGTCGAAATTAAACCGATACGTCTCGGTAAAGCCGAGCACGCCATCGAGGCTGTAGCTGAGCGTTAGCAGTTTGGCCTGCTCGTCGAACTGATACTCTTCAAAAATAAACTGTCGATAAGTACTCATAAGGCGTGGACTGCTTTCTTGAAGGCGTTGCCGCGGACCTCGAAGTTGGTGAACATATCGAAGCTGGCAAAGCCGGGCGAGAGCACCACGCTGTCGCCTTTATGGGCGTGCAAGCGTGCTTCGGCCACGATGTCGTCCATGGCTTTGGCCGGGCTGATTTTAAAGTTGGTAAACCCGGCCGCTTTGAGTGCTGTGCCGGTGCGCACGGCGCTGGCGCCGATCAGGATAATCGTGCGGATGTCGTGTTGATGCTTGAGCACAGTTTGTGCAAATTGCTCCAGCGGTAGCATGCGTTCATAGCCGCCAATAATGAGCACTTTTGGCCCGCTGATGGCCGCAATCGCCGCCTCGCTGGCGTACGGGTCGCTGGCGAATGAATCATTAAAATAGCGCACGCCGTTCAGCTCCCGCACAAACTCCAGCCGATGTGGCAAGCCGGTAAAGCTGGTGAGCACTTGGCGGATAGCATCAGGCGCTTGCTCGACCTGCCAGACGGCGGTGGCGGCAGCGCAGACGTTTTGCCAGTTGTGCTCGCCCAGCAGCTTGAGCTCGTTGGTAGCGCACAGCACGGTTTGATCGATCATAATGTTGCCGTTGTGTATGTATGCGCCTGGCTCGGCGTAGTAGGTGATCTTGCGCCCCGGGCTGTGACTAGCGATTTTGTGCGAGAGCTCGCTCCGCTCGTAGTAAATCGCGATATCGTCTTGTTTTTGATGCACGAACAGATGTGCCTTGGAGGCGTAGTAATCCTCGGCAGTGCCGTGCCAATCCAAATGCTCGGGTTGCACCATCAGGCAGATGGCAATGTGCGGACTGTACGTAATGTCGTAGAGCATGAAGCTGGACAGCTCCATGACCACCCAAGAATCAGACGTGAGCTGCGGCAAAAAATCAAGCGCCGGAACGCCAAAATTGCCGCCCAAAAACACCTTGTGACCCATCGCCTCGAGCATCTTGACGATCAGCGTGGCAGTCGTGCCTTTACCCTTGGTACCGGTTACGCCAATCACGTTTTTGGTGGGGCAAACACGCATGAACTCGTTGATGGTGGTGGTGATCTTGCCTGCCACGCCGGGGTTTTTTTCGAGGATGAGCTTCGGGTGCATACCCACGGTACGCACAATGACGTCGAAGCGGTCGAGGTTGACGAGGTAATCTGGGCCAAGCTGGCCGTGGACTTCGGCTGGCAGCGTTTTGCTGGCATCTTGGTCGCAAACAGTTATGTCGGCGCCTTGAGCTTGGTAATACCGGACGGCCGACTGCCCCTCAATGCCGTACCCTACAATCGCAACGTTCATGCCTTCAGTATAGCGTATCGGGCGCCGAAGGTGGTGGGTAACCTAACTCTTCGCCCAGTTGCCGGGTCACCTCTTCGACGGCGGGCAAGCCTAACGCCCAGCATTCACCATCGACCACACCATGACAAAAGCTGATCCTTTCTCTAAAAACAGCGCCCATATGGGCAACTGCGCCTGGGTCATCGGCAAGCTGTCTGGCGGTGTGCGCCAAATCAGACTCAATGGGTACAACTTGGTCTTCGGTAGCGATGAGGTCATCAGATCTTACGCGCCCGATGCCATGCTGGAACTCGCCATAAAACTCTAGCTCCAGTCGCACACCACCTGCACCGGTGGTACATTCGTGGACCAACAATTCGAACGGCGTTTGTGACAGATCATGCTCCGGTATCTCGTGATCGAGTCGCCGCGGACAACCTGGTGGAACGTATGGTTTACCTCTAAGCTCCATAGTGACGTTATCCGTTATCTCACAAGTTTTCTTTGTGGTATTCTCGCAGGGCAGCTTCTAACGCCTCAGCACTGAGGGCCCAACACGTTCCGTCCACGACGCCATGGCATTCTGTAATGCGGCTCGCAAAATGTTGTCCCATGGCGATCTGAGCTTGGAGATCTGCCTCGATTGCTTCGGCCGCAGTGGCTAGGTCGGAGTCTATTGCGACGTCGAATCCCTCTGTTGCAGCGTACAAAGGAGTGGTTTCGTCTTCGTATCTGGGGTCAATGCCTTGAAAGTAGCCGCATACTTCCAAGCCGGTCGCAACAGCATGATTTGGCCCGTCACTGAAGTCCGAGGTGCCGAGGTAGAACGATGTGTCGTCTTTTATAGCTAGGCCTTGCTGTGGGGGCTCTAGTCCTTGGAACGCGGTTTCTAAAGCTGGGCAGCTATATGGCACATGTGGTTTGTCGCCGAAACGCATGAAGACCCTCTAGTTTTGCTGTTTACTGATTCTCCATCAAGTCATATTCGCTACCAGCGCGTAGAAGGACTTGCTCGAGGCCGGCCCTATTCAGCGCCCCGCATTCGCCGTCAGCAGTCAGGCCAGGGCAGTCGAGGACACGCTCGCTCAGCCATGCTCCAACCTGGTGAGTCATGTCTGGGTCCTCAGCTACCCTGCTTGCGATGCGTCCCAGGTCAGAGTCGGCAGGCAGAAGTACTCTAGGAGTATCGACAACAACTTGTGCGGAAGTTGCGATGGTATTCTCGGGGTTCTCGCTATCTGATACCAACGTAAGGTATTCCCCGGGAACCCAATCCCCAACTACACTCACTTGTGTCGGATCTTCGGCTAGATCTGCGCAAAGTATGAATTCAGACCCTCCCGTTGGCGAGTACTCGCCAAGCAGATCTACCGGAAAGGATGGCGCTCCAGGCATGTCCAATTTCTCCCATCGCAGCGCAGGACAGCCAGGCGGCACAACTGGTATTTCTTTGCCTCCGTGCTCTGAATAACGCATATGATACCCTTTCGTCGGTGTTATTTTTCGAGCGAGATGGTGAGTGGTGCGCCGTCCACCGCGCAGGCGGTTTCGTAGGCGAAGGTTTGATCGAACGCCAGCTCGATAGCGAGCGTCTCGGCAGCAATTATATCACGGTGCTCGTGTATGGCTTTGTGTAGTTCGTCGTCGGTGGTGCTGAGGCTCAGGCGGATGCGGTCGTCCACATCTAGCCCAGCGGTTTTGCGCGCGTTTTGTACGTTTCGGATCACCTCGCGTACCATGCCTTCGCGCTTGAGCGCTGGCGTGAGCTTGATATACAGTGCAACTTCTTTCGCGTTACAGTCGTGTTCCACTTCTTTAACATTGAGTTCTTCTTTGATGATGTCGAAGTATTCGGTGCTCAGCGTGTCAAAGAACTCCGGTGTACCGGTAGCAGTAACCTTGGCGAGGGGCTGGCGGACTTTTATACCTGCTGCGGCTCGTTGCGATAAACCCTCATTGATGACGTTACGTACGTATGTCATTTTGTCGAGGACGAGCTCATCGACATGCCCAGCCTTGGGCCAGTCGCGCAGGTGGACACTTTCGCCACCAGTCAGTTTTTGGTAGAGTTCCTCAGCCAAGAACGGTGTGAACGGCGCCATCACATGCGCCAACTGCACCAATACATAGTGCAGCGTGCAGTAGGCGTCGTTCTTGTCGGCATCGTCGTCGCTCTTCCAGAAGCGGCGGCGCGAGCGGCGTACGTACCAGTTGCTGGCGTCTTCGATGAACGGCAAAATCGGCTTGGTGGCGTTCGGAATGTCATAGCCATTCATGTGGTGAGTGACGTCGCCAATGAGCTGATGCACGCGCGAAACAATCCAGCGGTCGAGCGGGTTGGTAAGCTCGGCATATGGATCATCGAGCTTGCCGTTCCATTCCCAACCATCGACATCGGCATACAGCGTAAAGAAGTCGTACATGTTCCACACCATGCTCAGCTTGCGGGCTGCATCGGCCACGTCTTTATCTTGCAGCGCAAAATCTTCGCCATTTAAGAGCGGCGAACTGAGCAACAGGAACCTGAGTGAGTCTGCAGAGTAGGTGTCCATAAGTTCGTTCGGATCGGTGTAGTTGCCGTAGCTTTTGCTCATTTTGCGGCCGTCGTTGCCAGCAATCACGCCGGTAACAATGGCGTTTTTGAACGCGTGCTTGCCGAACAAGCCGACGTGCACGGCGTGCAGATAATAAAACCAGGCGCGCACTTGGCCGACGTATTCGGCGATGAAGTCGCCCGGAAAGTTCTCCTCGAACTTTTTGACGTTCTCGAACGGATAGTGGAACTGAGCGAAGGGCATGCTGCCGCTTTCGAACCAGCAATCCAGCACTTTGTCGATGCGTGTATACTCTACGCCGTCGAGTTCAAAGGTGACGTCGTCGATCCACGGACGGTGGTAATCGGTCAGTTCTTTGCCGCTTAGCTCCTTCAGTTCGCCGTAGCTGCCCACAACCTTCACGCGGGTTTCGCCGTCTTTATCTACGCCTTTCCAGACCGGCATCGGCGTGGCCCAAAAGCGATCGCGGCTGAGGTTCCAATCTGGCGCGCTCTGCACGGTTTTGGTGAATCTCCCCTGTTTGATGTGCTCCGGAAACCAGTTGATGTCACCGTTTTGCTCCAGCATTGCCTTTTTTTGGCCGGCGATGTCCATGAACCAACTGGGGTGAGCGCGGTACATCAGCTTGGTGCCGCAGCGATGGCAGTGCGGGTAGCTGTGAGTGATGTACTCGATCTTCCAAACCACGCCGCGCTCGTGTAGTGCTTTGGCGATCGGCTTGTTGGCATCCCAGACATTCTGGCCTTTCCATTCGCCCTCGGTGTACAAACCATTTTCGTCGATGATGCTGACGAACCGGAAGCCCTGTTCTTTGCCGAGCAGATAATCTTCTTCGCCGTAAGCCGGCGCCAGGTGCACGATGCCTGTACCTTCTTCCAGGCTGACATACTTTGCGTGCCACACTTTGTGAGCATTTTTGCCGCGATCTTCGAACAGCGGTTCATACTCCTTGCCCACGAGCTCCTTGCCTTTGAACGTGCGCACAACTTCGTACAGGAGCGCCTTGTGTTTTTCGTCGGTCAGCACCTTGTCGAGTAGGGCAGTGGCCAGCACGAGACGCTGGTTGTCCACCAGCACTTCGCTATACTCTTCGTCTTTGTTTACGGCCACGGCGGTGTTAGCCGGCAACGTCCACGGCGTGGTGGTCCAGGCCAGCAAAAAGACGTCCTCGCTTTTGAGCTTGAATTTGACATATACTGACGGATCGGTCACATCCTGGTACGAGTTGTCCATGGCAACCTCGGCCTTGCTGATCGGCGTCGCATCGCGCGTGCAGTATAATAGCACCTTCTCGCCTTCGTAAATTTTGCCATTGTCGTAGAGCTGCTTGAACGCCCACCAGATGCTCTCCATATACGGCTTGTCCATGGTGCGGTAGGCGCCTTTAAAGTCGACCCAGCGGCCGATACGATCGATGGTGTCTTCCCAGAGTGAGCCGGTCAGCACCATGTTTTCGCGGCAGGTGTTGATGTAGGTTTCCAGGCTTACCTTGGTGCCGATGTCGCGCTTATCCTGGATGCCGAGTTTTTTCTCGGTGTACACCTCAGCCGGCAAGCCGTGGCAGTCCCAGCCCCATACGCGCTCCACTCGCTTACCCTGCATGGTCCAGTAGCGCGGCACCGCGTCTTTGACGACCGAACTCAGCAGTGTGCCATGATGCGGCACACCGGTGATGAACGGCGGCCCGTCGTAAAACACATAGGCGTCATCTTTCGGCCGCATCTCGACCGACTTTTCAAAAGTCTGGTGTGTTTTCCAATATTTGACGAGGTCTTTCTCGTATTCGATTGCCCGGCGACGCGTGTTCTTTTGAAATTTCATGTGTTACTCCTTATTTGTGGTGGTCTATATTTCGTAGGAGAGAAGTTCGTTTCGCATGAACTATAACTATAAGAGCCACTTCTTTTAGTGTTGGAACCCGGCTATTTTGCGGGCGGTACCATCCAACTTCCAAAAGAAATGGCTCTTTTTGGCGCTTAGTCTTCGCTGTTACGGGCAGCCCGGCGGGGTCTAATTTCGCTTGGTAAGGCGATTTCTTCCTGCTACTTCGTGGGTGATAGCCACTTACTCGTGCTAAACACGAGGCGTATCACTGTCATTATAAGAGAACGTAGCTGAAAACGCAACAAGTACATTAGATGCCCGGCGCACTAACCAGCCGGCAGCGTCTCAAGCTCGCCAAGGCGCCTGCCGTGGTCGTCGATTTGCAGGCTATGGTCTCGGACGGTAAGTTTGACTGCTACCATTTCGGCTTTGAGCGTGGCTATGTCGGTCTTTAGAACTGCTATATCTTGTTTCATGATCGGGATATCGGCTACTAATTCATGTATGGCCTTGAGCTCATCAAGAATAAGCTCACCGAATAGTTTTCTGGTCATGGTACGCATGATGGTAGGCCTACTTACCTGCAAGCGCAAGCAAATTATTGTTGTGGTTTTGTTTCGGCGAGTTTTTCTTTCACCAGTTGAGCGACTTGGCGCGGTGTCATGGCTGCTTTCAGAATGACTGCCTCGACGCCAAGGTTTTTAACCTCGGGGGGAATTTCTTGCTCACCTCGATTGGTGAGGATAATAACGCGGATTTTTTTGCCCCACGCAGTGTTGCGCAGTCGAGCGAGCATTTCCTCGCCAGTCATGATGGGCATCATCAGATCAAGCAGGATGATGTCGGGGCGTACATCTTGGCACAGCGCTAGGCCGAGTTTGCCGTTTTCGGCGGTTTCTACTGCGTAGCCTTCGGCCTCGAACTTAATGCGGTACATCTGTGAAATAGCTTCGTCATCTTCGATAATCGCAACTTTTGTACTCATGCCTGCGGCCCTCTCTTGTCTTTTTAGTGTATCACTTTAGTCATCCACCCGCTCTCTCGTGCGCTCGGTTAGGGCGCGCCTGGAGCAAGCACCTCGCGCACCATTTGGACAATCTGCGCCGGCGTGTGATGCGCCTTTACCACGTACCGGTCGACATGTAAAAAACGAAGCGCAGGTGGCGCTTCATCTTTACTGATGTTGGTGAGGACAATAACGCGAACTTCGCTGCCCCACCGCTCTGCACGCAGGTGGGCCAGCATTTCTGACCCACTCATCACCGGCATCATGAGGTCGAGCAAGACGATATCCGGCCGCTGATCTTTTATAATCTGCAATCCCTCGAGACCGTTGCCGGCTACAAATACCTCGAATCCTTCGTGTTCAAGCTTGAGCTTGTAGAGGAATTGGAGGTCGGTGTCATCTTCGACGACGATTGCTTTGGCCATATTTATCTTTTACGTACGCTGTTTTGGTTTGCCGTAACGAATATACCAGTAGTACCACAGAACGGGGTGCTACCGCAAGGAGAAAGTGTTCGTTGTTTATAGTGCATGTGCCGAAGTTGGCGCGGAACGTGTAGTAATCCACAATTTTGACTAGTTAAGTAAAATATGTCTTGACAAATATTGTACAACAGCGTATTATGAGGGCGTATCCTCCAATGGAGCGATAGATGTATTAGAAGACGAAAGCGGTCCCCAAGTCGGGGCCGTTTTTTGTTTCCTGAAAACAGAGGTTTAGATATGCAAATTCATGTTGGAAGCGGTATTGGTGCAGGCCCCACGACCCTGGCGGCTTTTGACTCCGCGCTGAATGATCTTGGTGTCGCCAATTACAACCTGTTGCGTTTAAGCTCGGTTATTCCACCAAAGACCAGTATTATTGTTCACAATGGCCGTATTAGCCAAAAGCTCCCGGGTGACTGGGGCGACCGTCTGTATGTGGTGATGTCAGAAATGCGCACCGACAAGCCAAACGACGAAGCCTGGGCTGGCGTTGGCTGGGTCCAAGACGAAGCGACAGGCAAGGGATTGTTTGTTGAGCACGAAGGCCACACCGAGCAGCAAGTCCGCCGCGACATTCGCCAAAGCCTAGAAGCATTGATGGCCACCCGTAATGTTGACTTCGGCGAAATTCACATGGAAGTCGCAGGCCGCACCTGCGTCCACGAGCCAGTCTGCGCCATGGTTGCAGCGGTGTATCAGTCGAGCGATTGGGAGAACAGACCGTCCTTCTTCGAGGATCAGGAGTAGTAATGCAGGAATTCGCTCCATTACCACCCCCCGCGATTGCCGAGGGGCTAGTATTGCCCACCCATGATGAGCAAATTGTCACGCCCGACCAACAACGTGTGCCGCTCTGGGCTCAAGCATCAGTTATCGCTGATTTACCGGGTGTAGATCTCATAGGGCGTGGGATGGGTTTGGCGGCCGGCGCCTGTGTGGGCCACAATGTAATCTCGGCGACGGTAGGGGCAACGGTAGCTGTTGCCGCCACTGAATTTGCTGCCGCAACCGGAGTATCCAGAGTGCTTGCCAGCGAACGAAGCGGCAGGATTACAAGACATCTTCATCGTATACTTGGCAAGGTCGGCATTGGCGAACAAGGTCTTGATACTAGCGTCACCTCTGATCTTGAACTTGCTTTTTTTGGCGGTACCTCAGTAATGTCGGCAAATAAGCAAATCTTCAACCCGGATCGCACCTACCAAGAAAACGTAAAGTACAACAGGAAGATTGCAGCCTGTGTTACCGCTGCCTCGGTACCGTTTAGCTATCTTGCTGCAGAAGGCTTGAGCGACTTAGCAACCGTTGAGCGAGCCGGTGCATTGGCAATAGGCGTGGGCGGGCTTGCGGCACTTGGGCGCAAGGCACGTCGTCAGATCCAGCGTCGCGCTCAGAGGCAATCGACCACAAAACAAGCTGGCGCATATGAACCTGCTGAGGCACGCTTCGACCTTAGTGAGATCGAGCTTTCGAAATTAGAGAGCAGTATGCTTGATCGGGTGCGCCAGACTCACGGCAATAAGCTGTGTGCAGTATGGATTAAGAGTGACATGCCCGAGGCAAATCTTCTCCGTGCAAGAGAAGCGCAAGCGCTTCCTGATGTGAATGTGGAAAATCTGTTTAGTCCGCACGAAAGTAACTCTTATTTCTTGGCCATGGTAGACGCCCGGCGGCGCGTGAATCGTGTGATTCGTGGCACGCGAATTACTGGTAGACAGTTCAATCCTGACCGTCGGAATGGCGACGGACATGATGGCAATGGCCTAGACATGGCAATGCTCAGCGACATGGTAGTCGATGGTGAAATAAGTGCCGAAGAGCTACGTCACTACTATAATCAAAGTGGCGGTATAGACCTAAACAAGTCGTTTGCCGTAGAGACTAACTTCAGAATTGGTGAGCGCGCACCGCGGCGGTTTGGCGTTATGAGCATGGCGGCGCTATCCTACTTGTGTATGTATCGAAGAGTAGTGAATAACGACTTCCAAGCCTCTGATGTCGCCATTTTTGCTCATGCAAACCGTGCGACGTTGGAGTCACTTGACCATGCTGGTGTCGACACGGAACTAGTTGCAGGGCGACGGTTGCATACTCCCGCAGGCACATCTGAGGCTGATCGGTATGATGATAAGTTTACTCCAATCGCTATGCTCAATACGAATCATACTGCTCGCTCCATGAGTAAGCTTAGAATCTTCGCTCCGCGCGAACTAATACTCTAGCGTAGGCTGCGTCGTTGTCGATGCTATACTGCTAGTATGCTTACCATAATCGTATTGGCTGTTCTGACCATCGGCCAATTTGTGCTCGGACTGCTTCTTTGGCTAGAAGGAGAAAGAACCAAGCGCATCGACCAGCGGCTGTTTGGTTTTATTGCCTTTTTGATCGTCCTTTGGACATTGTCGGTTGGCTATCTGACACGTGTTGATGTGAACGAATCAGCACGCCACCCCGGTTTCTTCATTTCACTAAATGCATTTACCTTTCTCTTGTCATGTACAATCGTGCTGCTTACCTACGTTTTTACACTTTATTATCCAGTAAAACATGCTATTGGCGTATGGCAGCGGGTAGTGTTGAGTGTTGGGAGCTTGATATCATTGGCGGCGGCAACGCCAGTCATTGCGGGTCATTTTTCTGTTGAGCAAGGAAAACTCATATATAGCTACGGGGGGTTCTCCTTTCTAGTCGTAGCTTATACAGTGTTCATGACTGCTACTATTTACTTCGAATCGGTTAAGCTATTGCGTCATACAAGGGAACTTCGCCTTCGACGTCAGACTCGAACACTACTGCTCGGTATCACTTTGACGTTTATTCACACTCTCTTATTTGTACTAATACTCCCAAGCTTATTTGGACAGAAGACAATCCTATATGCTGTAGGTTACGCCGCGCCATATTGGCTGCTAGCACTCACGAGCTACGGACTACTTAGACAGGGGCTCTTTGATGTTCGAGCGGTGATTGCTCGTTCTACGGCCTATACATTATCGCTGTTGGTGGTGGCTGCATTGTACGTGACACCTGTGGTACTGCTTACAGGAGTTATTTTGCATGCCCCACTCCATGCTTCAACGCTTGCTATTTTGGCAACCATTTCCTTATTAGTGGCTTTTTTGTTTGAACCGGTAAAAACCTATTTTAATCGAATCACCAACAAAATTTTTTATCGTGATTTTTACGACCCTCAGGATGTGCTCGACCAGCTCAGCACGTTATTGGTCGGAACAGTAGATATAAAGCAGATTGCTGTGCGTACTGAGGAGATTCTTCTGACCTGTCTGCATCCAACCAAGGTAGGCTTTCTTTTTCTTGCAGATGCAAGCATGGAGCGGGAAAAACTCATCCACCAACTACTAGAACTTAATGTATCATTGATCTTTCCAGAGAATTTGGTCGCGCCACATATGTCCAGTGTGCGCAACGAACTACGCCGTGCAGATGTCGCGTTGGCTGTTCGTTTGCGGACGACCCACGAAGATCTAGGGTTTTTATTGCTTGGAGCACGTCGCTCAGGTGCTGCCTATACCCAGGGAGATCAGCGTCTTTTGAGCGCTGTCGCAGATGAACTGGCCATAGGCTTACAAAACGCGCTGCGCTTTGAAGAAATCGAGCGGTTTAACATCACGCTCCAAGAGAAAATCACTGACGCAACCCGCAACTTGCGCCGGGCCAACGACAAATTGCGTAAGCTGAACGAGACGAAAGACGACTTTATTAGTATGGCGTCGCATCAGTTGCGGACGCCGCTCACCAGCGTGAAGGGGTATGTCAGCATGGTGCTCGATGGCGACGCTGGCCAGATCACCAAGCTCCAGCGCAAGCTGCTCACGCAGTCGTTTATCAGCTCGCAGCGCATGGTGTATCTTATTTCTGATCTGTTAAATGTCTCGCGGCTGAAGACCGGCAAGTTTGTGATCGAGCCGGTGCCGTGCAATCTCGCTCACGTTATCCAAGAAGAAGTCGAGCAATTGGAAGAAACGGCCAAGGGCAGACATCTGACGCTGACCTATCATAAGCCCGAGCACTTTCCAACGCTGCTGCTGGACGAAACCAAGCTGCGGCAGGTCATTATGAACTTCGTGGATAACGCCGTGTATTACACGCCGAGCGGCGGGCATATCGACATCAACTTGGTAGACAAACCGCAGAGCATCGAGTTTACTGTGGTAGATGACGGCATCGGTGTGCCACGCCACGAGCAACATCACCTCTTTACCAAGTTCTTTCGTGCGCCAAATGCCAAACGCGCTCGGCCAGACGGCACTGGCCTTGGGCTGTTTATGGCCAAGAAGGTGATTGTTGCCCAAGGCGGGGCGGTTATTTTCAGCAGCAAGGAGAACCGCGGCAGCACATTTGGTTTTACCTTTGCCAAGGCTCCGTTACTGCCAACCGAGCAGCGTGTTTGATGCGATTTCCGTCGCAGTGCCGTGTTACGCTTCGCTCTTTGCAAGCCTCGCGCGTCCAGCCGTCAGATCTTCTACAACGTGAGATTTTTCAGGTTGCCCCCAGGTGCATCACTTGCTACTATTGACAAAAAGAAAACATGTGAAGGGTCGGGAATTGACAATTTAAGTCGGTTATGTTACTATAGCAGCGAAACACGAGGAGGTGGATCACTATGTCATTTATAAGTATAATTACACAACGATTGCGCCGTCCGACCAAGAAGGAATTGGTTGTTGGTGCTGTCTTTGCGTTAGCCATGGCTGGATCTGTGGCTTTGGGATTGAGCGTTCGCGGGCACGGCGTTGCACTGACGACGGTGCGCGATTGTAAGCATAACTCAATCGACTACAAAGATCTGAATGGCGGTTGTGGCGCCTACAGCCCAAGCGAATACATCAAAGATGTTCGCCAGAATGATCCGACCGACCTGCAAGTGATCGACCAATATTTCTCGAGCGACTTTAACCTCAGCCCAAGCCAGTACGACGACTTCGCCGCTCATGCGGTTGACGGTATCGCCTACAAAGACGGCCGTATCACCACCATGGACGGCACCGTTGTGGCCACAAGCGGTTGGAGTATCGGCCGCGACCAAAAGAGCTACGCCTGGAAGTACACCATTCCGCACGACAACACATACTACTGGGCCAGCCACAGCCAGGACGTCTTCCTCGTAGACGCCATTCCGGTGATGCTGTATTTCAACAACCAGGGCGAAGTGCAGTTTATCGTGCAGAAGCCATGCGGCAACATCATGGGCGGCACCAAAGTGCACAACAGTCTAACCTGCCAGGCTTTGAACGCGTCGCAAAGTAAAGACAATCCAAACAGCTACACCTTTACCACGACTGCCAGTGTCAGCGGCAACGCCAAGATTAGCCGCGTGGTATATCACTTTAGCGATACGAACACCGATATAACTACCACCAGTGTGTCGGCTCCCGTAAACCATACGTTTGCCAAATCTGGCGACGTCACCGTTACGGTGTACGCCAGCGTGCCAGGCGGCCACGAGCTTGCTTCGAGCATCGTGAACTGCCAGAAGCACATTACCTACACGCCTCCGATGTATGTTTGTACTGCGCTGGTCGCCAACGCCATCGACGACAAAACCTTCCGCTTCACTATTAAGACTGCTCAAGACAGTTTCACTACAGTGAAGAACGCCGACTTCATCCTCGACAACAGCAGCACGACTAGCGGCGTTGACACCAAGGACCAAGACGGCAACATTTACAAGGAGTACACCTTGAATGACGCCAACAGCCACACGGTGAAGGTGACAGTCTACTTCAACACGCTGGAAGGCGTCAAGACCGATAGCGGCCACTGTAGCGCCACGGTGAAACCAAAGGAACAGCCGAAGTGTACGGTTCCTGGCCACGAAGGCGAAGCGCCAAACTCGCCGACGTGTGGATACTGCCAGCCGGGTATCCCCATTGGCAGTCCACAATGTACGCCAACGACTCCAACGCCGCCGACCACTCCTACGGCCTTGGTCAACACCGGCCCAGGTAGTGTCATCGGTATGTTTGTTGGCACCTCCATCGCTGCATTCTTTGCCCACAAGTTCTACGTGAGCCGCCGCGCTCGCCGCGCCGCCGCCGAAACCGTCCAGATTTCGTAAGATCTGTGGATAAAGCGGCTAGCCAGCAGCCCAAAAGTATGCTACAGTTACAAATAACGAGCATTGACTGACCGCTCTAAGAACTCTCGAAAACCCGCCCTTGCCGGCGGGTTTTCTTACTATGATGTCGTTGGCGGCTAACAGCGGAGGACCGCCAGGGCGACTATCCCGACACGTGCGCCTCAGAACTGTCAAGCGTTACGTATTGTGAAGGGATAGTCGTCCGGCCAAATATTTCCCTTTTTTACCTCTGTTATGGTAAAATAATTCGAGTGTCAGCAGCGAGCTGGACGGTCGGCACGTCCGGCATCGGCCCTATGCTGGCCCTTGACTCGCTCAAGGCCCCATCGTCTAATGGTTAGGACACCGGGTTTTCATCCCGGCAACCGGGGTTCGAATCCCCGTGGGGTCACCAAGTTGAAGGTTGCACCTTAGGAATAACACCTAAATTTCACTTTTGAAAGCTGGGTGTTATTCCTTGTCTGTTACACGCTCGATTTTGCTCAGGTTTACTGCTAGATATGGCACTAATTTGTATTGCTGCACGCGGAAGTTTTTCAGGATTATGAATATGGAGTAAGCTACTTTGGCCAGCTCCTTAGTTCGCGGTGAAATTGATACGGCGCTGGCGTATGGTGTAACCATCGGCACCCTAAGCTCGCTAATTGCGTTTGCCGGCGAGGAATAGTGAGTTGATGCATCGAACGTGCTATACTCGACATAGGTTACTAAAAAAAGGGGGGCAACATGGAATCAAGGCCAATAGTTATTTTTGGTAATATAGGGAGCGATGCTGGGTATTGGTATCTTGGTGCAGATGGAAAAATCCATCACGTGCCGGGCTGGAACCCTGAGACGCGCCAAGCCTTTAAAGCCATTGAAGAGAATTTCGCTATTTTGGAACGGGCTTTCAAGGCTCCGCAAGTGCAAGTCAATGAAGGGCTAAATAAGGGAATAACAGGCGCCGGAGGTGCCAGCGCTTAGTCTTTGTCACGATGTGACTCTAGCCTGCCGGCTTTAAAGAGCAGTGTCTTGCCGCGAAAACGCCCTGGGCTACCAGGGCGTTTTTACATGCACGCGGTGACCGTTTGTTCTACGGCCAGCAATCACTGCTCCTAGGCCTTTCTAACGCACACTGTTCTACGTTGACGTACTTATGCTATTATTTTATAATTCAATCATGAAACAATTAGCTAGACCTTCTGAAGAAGTAGCGGCGCCCGATGCGCTGCACGCTCTTGCGCCATATACCGCGCGACAGCCAAATGATGCCGCTGCTTATGACACGCTGTATGCTGCGATTGCAGAGATGGTCGACCAGCACGGATATGTGCCAGTGGAGAGAATTGAGCGAGGATTTCTCAGGAAGAAGGAAAAGCTCGTTCCGGCGCCAATTGCGCTATCGAACGGGGCGTTGGTGACTGCGCGAGCCGTGTTATGGCCCAATCCTCATGCCGTTGGCTATGATGTCAACCACTACCCGATACGCTGCAAAGAATTCAGTATGATTCCCGCCTCTTATCCGTACCGCGGCCTGCTGCAGACAACTGCTTTCTATGGCGCTCGTGGCAACATGGCTGTGGTGGTGGCGGACCGCATTGTTGCTCCAACCGAGGGCGAGCCTGGGCGTGAGTTGTATGCGGTTTCCGCTGGTTTTGTGAAGACGAATAGCTCGCATGAATTCGCGCCGAAGCGCACTCTTTTGATCGCCCGAGGTGCGGGCAATGCGGTTATGCGTCGTTTTCCGGAGCTTGGATCGTGGCAGGGCATGGAGGAGGAGCGCGTTTCTCCAGCAGGTGCCTGGCAGATTGCGACCGAACTGGATGTTTTACTTTATCCAGAAAGTCCAGACATGATAGCGGAGGAGCCTGGGCTCAGTACATTCCCAGACGTCTCGGTTAAGCCATCGGCCAGTTCGCAGCCATATACCCGAGGACTGGATGACCCATGCCGCTGGTGGATCCGCGTGGACGAAGCGCAAGCTGCGCAATTCCTGCAGGCATAGATTTTACTTCCGGGTACGGTACTCAAGCTGTTCGTACAGCGCCGCCTTTTGGTGGTAGTAGCTTGCCCACTCTTTATCACCGTAGCTGAAGTGCCACCACTCTCCATCGAAGGGAGCGAAGTCGGCTTGCATCATCACGCGGCGCAGCAGTTGGCGATTGTCCCAGGCATCTCTGTGTATGAATGGCGAAAAGGTGAACGTATCGGGCGTGAATTGGTGCATCTTGGTGCCGAAATCGAACGGCCGGCCGTTTCTGGTAATCTGAATATCTACCGCCGCCCCGGCTGGGTGCCCAGCCACCTCGGGCGCGGCAATAAGGCGGTGCGTGGCGGCCAGCAATGCCTGCCCGGTATAACGCCTTGAGAGTATAGCCTTATGTTGTTCGAACAGACGTTTTTGAATCTCGGGCGCTCGGTAGCCATAGACGACCTCGAGCTGTAGTTGCTCGTCTTGAGCAGCCAAGAGTTCTGCGGCCAGCCTCAGTTTTCGCAGCACCGTGCGGCGAACGTATACCTTTGCGCCTGTGTAAGCCACCATGTGTTGGTCGATTTGGCGCGCCACGAGATTGGCGCCCGCAGGTATAACCACCAGCGGCTCTGCTATCGGTTGCACTGGGACACCAGCGTAGTCTTTGTAACTGAGCATTTTTGTCTCGAGTAAACGGTAGACTGCCTGCTTGTTCATGCTAACGTGAACGCTCCATCGTATAGGATCTCGACAGTGCCAGCGATGAACGATGTGCGTACCGAACCCGCAGCGTAGGTTGCGGTGGTTTTGATGACCTCGCCTGACGGCTGGATGACGCTGAGCGCTGTGTCTTTGCCGCTCTCCCAGGCGCGGGCGATGCCAATCGCGCAGGTACCGCTGCCGCAGGCAGTCTCGTCAAACATAGTGCCAACATCGCGCACCCATACACAGAATTGCGCCTGGCCGGAGATCGAATCATAGCAAGCGACACCTACACACGGCTGCCGGGCAAGATCGTATGTGTTGGTGCTCAGGAGCTTTGTGAGCAAGGCTCGAGGATTTTGCGCCTGGCCAGTTTGGCTGACGACAAGTTGCGTGATGCCGTCCAACTGCACAAGCTGGCCCTCCGCAACAGGGCGCAAAAGTTGGCCTTGGCGTGGCAACGGCATTTCAAGCAGCACTTCTCTGCCCTGGATCTCGAAAGCCAGTGGATAGTCTACTCCCGACACCTCGACCAAACCGCTAGAATATCGATCTTTTGCCAGGAGCCAAAGAGCACCGCGAGTAGCATTACCACAAAATTCACCGCCAAACATTGCAACGCGCAGCACGGCGTCTGCGCTGCGCGGTGTGGCAACGAGACAGCATTGCTCGATTGCTGGGCGATCAGGAAACTCCTTTTCCCAAGCCCGTATGATCTGTTTATTGAGCATTTTGCGATTCTGGCTCGCCGGCAGTGCATCAAACACGACGGCTGTTGTGTTGCCCGACGGATAGACAACGGCCAGCCGTTGTAGATTATTCATTGTCGCCTCCAGAAAAGAGCGCTAGGTACTCGTTGGGCGCGATGCTGGTTGTTTCGAGCGCAGACTCCAGATCGGCGTACCGTGCCAGGCTTGGGCTGTCGTTTGGAAGGCTGTATAGAAAGTCGGTGTAGTTGCCAGGTTGTGCCGCACACAAGCCGGGCTCGTCGGCGCTATCCGGGTAGTATGGCGGCCGGTTGCCGATTCGCGGATAGTACAGCGATATCTGTCCGTATTGGCCGTCGCTAGGGCGGACCATATTCGGAATAAACCCAGGCAGGTCGGGCAGCGCTTGCTCGATCACTCGTTTCTGCCACTGCGAAAAGCGCAGCTCGCTTGGCGCGCCTACTTTGATAACGAATGGAAGCTCTGGCGCGGTTTGGAAATCACGAAACGCTTGCGTGTGCGACAACATATAGCGCACAAACGCTTCCGGATCGGCGCTGTATTGAGCGGCTGTTTGTTGCAGACTTTTATCCGCATTGCACGCTGCTCGGGCAGCATCGAACAATTCTGGTGGATAGGTATCAAGGCCGCCTGGAACTAGCGTCTCGTAGGCAATAGCGCCTTCGGCTTCTGGATAGAAGGCACTCGCGAGTGTTTGATAGGCGCCGTATGTATCCGTCCAGTTTTTGCTGACCGCTCCCAAATCTAAGCCGTTGCAATCCGCGCCGTACTTGGCAGCGGAGGTTACGACCATTGTCGGATCGTAGCCGCGCGCCCGCAAAAGTTGGCAAAGCTCCAGACCGGGCACGACGTTGAACGGAGCCGCCAGTGGCACCTCACCGTCCCAGCCACCCAAGCTGGTAATGATGGCGGGCTGGAACTCCTCGCCAAAGATATCCGCTTTCGTTAGCCCCTCAAAGAGCGAGCGCCAATCTGTGGCGGTGCGTTTGGCGCCCTGGACAACCTTGGCCTGAGCAATCTCCGCAGTTGTTTGGAGCGCACGCTGCACCAGGTCTTCGGCAGCGAAAATAAAATTTTCTGAGCCCAGCTTATCGTTATACTCACGGCCGATGAGCAGCCAAGCCAGCAAACGCTTATCAACAATTTTGCCGTTTTCGGTGGGCGATAACGGCTGCAAAGGCAGATCGCGCGCTGTTTCGCGCGCTGTGTATCCCAGATATTTGCCAGCCCAGCCGAGCCCACCATCTCGCGGCGGTTTTGTGATGCCTTCTGGCGCGCGGATGTCAGCACCGAGGGCAACCATCTGACTGCCAATGCCGGTATATGTCCCGGCCTCTATCTGCGCCAGCGCGGCGGTTAGTTCTTTCATATAGTTCTCCAATTTAGTACGTATATAAAAACGCCAGCGTCGTGCTGGCGTTTTGCTCACAGGTGAGAAGAGGACGCTAGGCACGAGCCGGCGGGATATGGCTGTGATGTGCGCGTGCGATCTCGATTGCTACGTTGTAGCCACCGCAGCCGTTTTGCATCCAATCGCTGATGCGGGCGACGGTCCGGCTGCTCAGGCGAGTCTTTTCGACAATCTCGGTGTATGTATTACCTGCTTGTAGCAGGCGGGCGGCTTCGAAGCGCGAGCTTATTGCGATGATCTCTTTTTCGGTCATGACGTCGCGCAAGAAGTTCTGTGTGGTGGCAACGTCAGCAATAGCAGCAATTACCTCGGCAAGTTGCCGGGCAGTAGCTGTATCCCAAACTGAGGCCGCAGAGGTCTGCATAGCGCTACTTTACCAAAGTAAAGCAACGATGTCAACAAAGTTTTGCCAATCTGCACAGCAGATGAGCTAATATCTTGGCGAGGCGGCTCGCCGACATCGAGCGACTGGTGCACGACGCCGGCGCGTAATTCGCCATTGCTGGTGAGCGTTTATCATGTACGCAATATCCGTGAGGCGCTGCTAAAAACGCCCGCGCATGTATTGCACATTCCTGAAAGAACGCTTAAGCTTAAGATAATAACCTAGCATGGACGAGACCAAAAGTGTAGGTGGGCGTGAGCACAGTAAGCGAAAAGTTGGGACGAATCATAGGTGGCAATGGCGGATTATCGGCTGTAGTGCAGGCCTATTCGCTCCTGGCTGCGGTGTCGCTTGGATTTTTTGGCGTGTTGCATGTGTTGGACGAAAAGCCGTGGCTCGGATATATCGAGCTGCTTGGCGCGATTGTCTTTGTGGTAAATATCGGCCTTGCTCGCGTTTCGCGGACGGTGTCGTTTGCCCGATATCTGTTTTTGTTGGCGGTGCTGGCGTTTTTGGTGGTCATGCTGCTTACTGGCGGCACTGATCGCACGGGAGCGTTTTGGTTTTTTGTGTTTCCGGTGGCGGCGTTCTTTTTGACGAACACGCGTCAGGGTCTACTGTGGATGACGCTTTTGATTGTGATGACAACCGGCATGCTGGTGTTGAACGGCAAAGGCAGTATCGCGTTGGCGTATACACCTGTTGAAATCCGCCAGTTACTGGTGAGCGTGGTGGTTGTGGCCATTGGTATTTATGCCTACCAGAGTTCGCGCGAGCAGCTCACCGACGAATCCCTGGAGAGCTCGCGCTTGCTGCACTCCGAAAAAGTGCGCGCCGACACCATTGTACGGCAAATTCGCGAGGGCGTTGTTGCCACCGACGCCGCAGGCATCATTACGTTTATAAATCCATCGGCCGAGGAAATGCTCGGTTACGAAGCTAGCCAGGCGATCGGCAAGCCATTTACTGAGGTTATGCCAATGCTCGACGAATCCGGCCACGAAGTTCCCAAAGAGCAGCGGCCGTTACTGCGCGCATTGCAAAGCGGTGTGTCGGTGTCGGCCACGGCTGTCTATCGACGGAAAGATGGCCGCACGTTGCCAGTTTCGCTCGCCAGTGAGCCAGTTATGGTTGGCGGCAAAGTGATCGGCGGCATCGGCCTGTTCCGCGACACCAGCGAAGAGCAAGCTGTGGCTCGCGCCAAAAGCGAGTTCGTCACGGTTGCATCGCATCAACTGCGGACGCCGATATCGGCAATTTCGTGGTTGAGCGAGCTGCTGCTCAACGAAGATGTGGGTGAGTTATCGCCCGATCAGCTTGAGCACATCCGCGGCATCTATCACAGCAATCAACGCATGAGCCGGCTGGTAAGCGAGATGCTGATCGTTTCGAGTTTGGAACTGGGCACAATGCCGGTAATACCGCAGAAATTGCAGCTTATAGAGATCGCTAAGCAGCTCGTGCACGAGGAGCTCGGGACGCACAGTGGCAGCCAGCAGCCCCACGTCATCCAAGACTATGAGCCGAACATGCCGCTGCTGCAGGCCGATCCGGATATTATCAAGCTCTTGCTACGTAACCTGCTGTCTAACGCGCGCAAATACACGACTAACACCGGGGAAATCAAACTGCGGATACATATCGATCGCGCTGCGAAGTTGCAGCCGAGCAGCCAGGGCAGCGTTGCGATCACCGTTCAAGATAACGGCTATGGCATTCCCACTACTGCGACAGACCGCGTGTTCAGCAAATTTTTCCGCGCAGAAAACATCTTACACAAAGATACAGATGGCACGGGCCTGGGTTTGTACATTGTAAAGTCGCTGCTCGATTATGTGGGCGGACGAATTTCGTTTGAGTCCGTGGAAGGCAAGGGGACGACCTTCACTATGTTGCTACCGTTGGAAGGTATGACCAAACATACTGCTACGCATGGGGCGGCTGGCGCTACGACGCATCAAGACGTCTCGGCGCGCCAAGGACAAGGGCATGCGTAAACAACTGTCGCTGCGGTTCAAGCTGACGCTTATTTTTTTGGTGGTGGTGTCGTCGCTGGTTGGTGGTCTGGGCTATTATCAGGTGCACTCCATCAATAATTTAAGCACTCTTTTTTTGAATCTGATCGACCGCGATCTGGTGCGGCGCGATCTGTTGGATCAAGTAAAAGTAACGGTGGTGCAAGCGCAGAACAATATTTTGGTATATAGCAACGAGCGGCAAACCCACAGCGTAGATGCCACAGCGGCCGCCAAGCAATTGGCCGCGCTCGATGACCAGTTTGGGGGCTACTATTTGCGGTACCAGAGCATTCTCAAGCAAGATACCACGCATCTCGGCGTGCAATCGACAGAGCTCAAACAATCCGCCGACCAAACGTTTGCTGCCGCACATGCGTACATTGTCGCGACTGCGCCGACGACTGCTCAGTTGCAGCAATTGCAGCAGCTCTTTACACAACTGAATCAGCACACCGACCAGCTCGTTGCCAGCGAAGATGCGGGCATCAGAACAGAGAATGCTGATATCGACAAGTCGGTGGCGAGCCTAATTCGCACGACGCTCTTGCTGGTTGGCGGCAGCATCGTTGCGGTGGCTGTGTTGGCGGTCGTGGTGGCGAGTGCCCTCACCCGTTCGATCCGCCGGCTGCGCGAAGGCGCGTCGCGCATTGCCAACGGAGATTTTTCTCATCCGGTGCCAGTAAAATCAGACGACGAGCTCGGGCAGTTGGCCACTGTATTTAACGAAATGTCGGGCCGCCTGAGCAATTCCTATCAACGTCTGGCAACCGAGACTGAGCGCGACAAAACACTGCTGGAGAGTTTGGGCGAAGGCGTGATTGCCATCGACCAAGACACTAACGTTACCCTGGTGAACCAAAAGGCGCTGGAGTTGTTTGAGATGCCACCTCGAGAGAAAGTCGTCGGGCTGCCGGTTAACCACATTTATACGTTGCGCGACGAGCAAGGTCATCCGATAACTGCCGCCGACACGCCTGCACTGCAAGCGCTCCAAACCACTCATCCGGCGAGTGGAGTTTTTGTGTTCGCCAAAAAAGACGCGGCCAAAATACTGGTGATGGTGAGCGCTAGTCCGGTGGTGTTGAGCGGTAAAACCATTGGCGCCATCATGACACTGCGCGATGTTACCAAAGAAAGAGAAGTCGACCGCATGAAGACGGAGTTTATTTCTCTGGCCTCGCACCAACTCCGCACGCCGCTCAGCGCCATCAAGTGGTTTACCGAGATGCTCGTCTCCGGCGACGCTGGCGAGCTGCAGCCCGACCAAGCTGAGTTTGCGCGTAACATTGCCGACTCCACTGAACGAATGATCGCGCTAGTGAACGCACTGCTGAACATTTCCCGTATCGAATCTGGGCGGATTATGGTTGATCCGAAGCCGACTGATCTGAAAGAACTGGTGTCTGGCATTGTGAACGACCTGAAGGGTAAGACCGAAGAAAAGCAGCAAACACTGATTATCAGCGTGCACGACGATTTGCCAAAGATCAACCTGGATCCGCGGTTGATCGGCCAAGTGTACCTAAACTTGCTCACAAACGCCATCAAATACACACCAAAAGGTGGCGAAGTCTCGGTGTTTATTTCACGCAAAGACGACGATATTATTTCGCAAGTCACCGACAACGGCTACGGTATTCCTAAGGAGCAACAGGCGCGCATTTTCCAGAAGTTTTTCCGCGCCACCAACGCGGTGAAGGTCGAGACAGACGGCACCGGTTTGGGTTTGTACCTCATCAAGGCCATTATCGAGTCGTCGGGCGGCAAAATTTGGTTCGAGAGCGCCGAAAACAAGGGTACGACCTTTTGGTTCAGCATCCCGGTGCGCGGCATGCAAGCAAAAGCTGGCGAGGTAACGCTCGATGCCTGAGAAAGGCGCGCTGCACGCCGCCCGCGCTACCATGGTTGTAACGTATGTTGTGGCCGCCGTGGCGGCAATGGCTGCGGCCTTGGCGCCTGTTCCCAGGAGTTGGCAATACAGCCACGCGTTGTATTACGAAGGGCTCATCTTGGTTTCGGCCTACATGTGTTTGCTGATCGGCGCCGTCGTGCTATTACTCATGGGCGCTGGTGCGTACAAAGCTGAACTCAAGCGCGCATATCTGGCCATGTGCGCGGGCATTATGTTGGTGGCACTCGGCTGTGTGCAGCTACCTGTTTTGGGAATTTTTAATTTGTGGGGTTCGGCCTGGGTGAATAATGGATTTGTCGGCGTGCCGTTTTTTGTGTCCGGCTTGGTGCTATATATTGGCGTGCGCCGCCTGGCGCTGCTGATTGGTCAGGCTGGGCTCCTGACTCGTTTTGTAGTGGTTGTGCCACTTGTGATTGTGCTGTGTGTTGCGCTGGCGTTTGTTCCCCATGTGCATGTCACATTTGCGGAACGGGATTTCGATATTGCTTACGGCATTTTTATGTGGAGCGCCGTCTTTACGGTTATCGCCACGGTGTTGCTTGCCCGTATTCAGCGTGACATTGGTCAGCACTATCAGAGTGCTATGGCGTGGCTGTGCTCGGGCGTGGGCAATGTTGCGGTGGCGCTGATTTTGGTTATAGTTGGCGGCTTTGTTTCGAACAAGACGCAGGACAACTGGAGTATCGCAATCGATGTTGCTGGTTTGGCCGCCGGCCTAACGCTAGTGCACGCCGGATATGTCTTTACCAAAACAAAGGAATATTAATGTCTTTTCTGGAATCGCTCTTTGGCAGTAACCGAGGAGTAGCCGGCGCTATGCAGTCGGCGCTCGAATTAGTGACTCGCACCGCCAGTTTGGTATCGAATCCACGCGAGGTCGATCCGTTGCTCGACAATGTCCGCGAGGTTACTTCCCGACTGAAGCCTGGCGAGCATCTTTCGCCCGCTGATGAGTCTAAATTGTTTGGTGTCTATCTCTCTCTAGAGCAGTATCTGACCATCAAAGAGCCGCTGCGCAGCTTTACGAAGGACGCCCTGCGCGCCCGAATAACGCCAGCACTGCGCGCTCAGCTTGAAGCGTACGAAGCTAACATAAAGGAAAAGGAGGGGACGGCTAACACCGTGCTACAATAAGGCATATGTCACAACAAAATCCAACGATTATGGTGGTAGAAGACGAAACACTTTTGCTCCAGGCCATCACTAAAAAATTGAAATTGTCGGGTATGGACGTTCTGTCGTGCGCCAGCGGCCAGCAAGCGCTCGACTACTTAAAGAACCTCGACCGGCTACCAGATGCCGTCTGGCTGGATTATTATCTAAAAGACATGAACGGCCTGGCCTTCATGCAAGAGCTCAAGCAGAATAGCGCCTGGAGTGTCATTCCGGTGATTGTGGTGAGCAATTCCGCCAGCCCAGATAAAGTCCATAACATGCTGGCGCTGGGCGCGAAGAAGTATATTCTAAAGGCCGAATATCGCCTGGACGAGATTATCGCCATGATTCGCGAGTTTATTCAGCAGGACGGTGGCGCTTCATCGGCTATGGAAGCCGCAGCTCAGGCCGAACAGCAAGCATCGCAGAAACAAGGAACCGAGACATCGCAGCAGCCGCCAGCCGCGGCGTAGCAGTCCGAAAAGCTAAAGAGTCTTGCACAGAACGCGGAAATGGGTAAATATAAAAGGAAGTGTTGGAGTAGCAATGACCGACGTGCAAAAAAAAGTATTGATCGTTGAGGACGAAAAGCCGCTGGCGCACGCTCTGCAACTTAAGCTGGAGCACGAGGGGTTTATAGTTACCTCGGCATCGGATGGGCAGGAGTGCCTCAATTTATTGCAGCAGCAGCCGTTTGATGTGATACTGCTTGATCTTATTATGCCGGTCATGGACGGGTTTCAGGTGCTGGAGCGGCTGAAGGGTTTGTCGCAGGCGCCGGCCGTGTTTGTGCTTTCTAACCTTAGCCAGCAAGAGGACGAACAGCGTGTCTTGCAGCTTGGCGCGCGTAAGTTTTTCATCAAATCCGATACGCCACTCACGACTATTGTCGAAGAAGTAAAGAAAGTCTAGCGCCAGAGAGGGGTGGGCATGTATCCGAGCATTGATGTCATCAAAGCCATCCTGCTGCGCGAAAACTACGTGTCCGAGGCCGATAGCAAAGCTGCCGAGGCGGCGGCGCACAACAGTAGTGAGTATGTTGAGTATTTAATTCGGGCAGAGGTGCTGAGCAAATCGTTGCTCGGCCAAGCGCTGGCCGAAAGCTATCATATGCCGTATGCCGACCTGGAGATAAATCCGGCGACCAAAGAGCAGGTCAATCAGATTCCGGAGCAAACCGGCAAGACACAACATATTGTGCTGCTACACGCCGACAACGACGCCGTCACCATCGCCACCGACCGCCCAGACACGCTCGACAAAACCGCGTTAGCGGCTGCGTTTCCCCACAAGCGTGTCCAGTTGGCATACACCTTGCCAGAATTCATCACCGCAGCGCTGCAATTGTACGAGCAGCCGCTGGAAACCCGCTTTTCTAAAATTCTGAGCACCAGCCAGCGTGTGGCGCCCGAAATCGTGGACGAGATCATTAAAGACGCGCTTGGCTTTCGGGCTTCGGACATCCACTTTGAGCCGCGCGATAAAACCGTGGTGGTGCGCTTTCGGGTCGATGGCTCGCTGCGCCAGGCCGGCACCGTGCCGAAGGAATATTACGACAATATCCTAAACCGCATCAAGGTGGAAAGCGGCATGCGCATCGACGAGCACTTGGCTGCGCAAGACGGCGCCATGCAGCGTGCGGTTGCCGGCTATCAGGTAGACCTTCGGGTGTCGCTCGTGCCGACCGTTGAGGGCGAAAAAGTGGTGATGCGCGTTCTGGGCGCATATGTGCAGAGTTTTACCTTCGCGGATGTTGGGCTCGAAGACGCGCACCGCGACATCATCGAGCGCAGCATTGCCAAGCCGTTCGGCATGATCTTAACGGTTGGACCAACGGGTTCGGGCAAGACGACCACACTGTACTCGCTGCTCAAAATGCTCAATCGTCCGAACGTTAATATTACAACCATCGAAGATCCGGTGGAGTACAAAGTGGCGGGCATCAACCAAATCCAGGTAAGCGAAGCTGGTAATATGACGTTTGCTAAAGGGTTGCGCTCTATTGTGCGGCAAGATCCGGACATTATTCTGGTGGGCGAAATCCGCGACCAAGAAACCGCCGAGATTTCGGTGAACGCCGCGTTAACTGGCCACCTGCTGCTTTCTACGTTCCACGCCAACGATGCCGCTACGGCATTGCCGCGGTTGGTAGATATGGGCATCGAGCCGTTTCTGCTCGCTTCGACCCTTGAGGTGATTATTGCACAGCGGCTAGTGCGCGTTATTTGTTCGCACTGCCGGTATAGTCTTTCGATCGGCGAGGCGGTGGCAAACCTGCACACCGCCGGTTTTTCGCCGAGCGACTATTTTGGCCCGACCGACCATGTGTACGCCGGCAAGGGCTGTAATGTGTGCAGCGGCAGTGGTTATCAGGGGCGCACGGCCGTGTTTGAGATTATCGAGATTACGCCGGCTATGCAAGAGCTGCTCCTAAACTCGCCATCAACGCAGGAGATCGAGCAACTGGCGCGCAAACAGGGCAGCCGACCGATGTTCGAAGACGGCATTGCCAAAGTAAAGCGCGGCATGACCACGCTCAGCGAAGTGTTACGCGTGGTGCCGCTGCCCGAAAAAGAAAGGCACTCGCGTGCCTAATATGCCAGCCGCTCCGGCTCCAGAGGGCGCGCACGCTGCCGACCCGAAAGCGAAAGCCAAGAAGAAGTTTCGCCTGCCGTTTCGTGAGCAAGAATACTTTACGGATAACCTAAGCATGCTGCTAAAATCCGCCGTGCCGGTTGGCGACGCGCTGCGTTCCTTGGGTGAAACCACCCACAACAAGCGACTCAAGCAGGCACTCGTACAGATGAATACCGATGTCGAATCCGGCCGCAGTCTGGCAGATGCGCTTGAGACATCGCACCTGGTTAGCAGTCAGACGTTAGCCTTGGTGCGCTTGGGCGAAGCCTCTGGCCATTTGGTGGAGAATTTGCAGCTAGCCGCACAGCAGGAGGAAAAACGGCACGTTTTCCGTTCCAAAGTTCGCTCGGCGTTGATTTACCCATCGTTCGTGATGAGCCTAACCGGATTAGTGGGTTTAGGCGTTGCCTGGTTTTTGCTGCCGCGACTGGCTACGACGTTCAAAGAGCTGCATGTGCACTTGCCGTTTATTTCGCGCGTACTGATTGATTTGGGGAACTTTCTGAAGCTGCATGGCCTGGTGGCGGTGCCGGCATTCCTGCTGGTCTGCGGTTTGGCCGGGTATGGGTTGTTTGGATTGCCGCAAGCGCAGGCGGTCGGGCAGCGGTTTTTGCTGTTTATCCCTGGCATCGGACGGTTGATGCGCGAGGTAGAGATAGCGCAGTTCGGCTACTTGCTTGGCACACTTTTGGATGCTGGTTTGCCGGTTACGCAGGCTGTGAAGTTGCTGGCCGGAGCCACGCATTTGGTGGAGTACAGAGACTTTTATAGTTATTTGGCCGATTCGCTGGACGACGGCTACTCGTTCAAAGAAAGCCTCAGCCGTTATAAGTACAGTAGCGCGTTGCTTGCTCCCTCGGTGCAGCAAATGGTGGTTGCTGGAGAGCGCTCTGGGGCGCTTCCGGAAGTGCTGCTGACCATTGGCCGGACGTACGAGCAAAAATCGGACACCACCACGGCTAATCTGGAGGCGATCATTGAGCCGATTTTGCTGATTGTGGTGTGGTTTGGCGTGATGCTGGTGGCAGTGGCGGTTATCGTGCCGATTTACAGCCTGGTTGGGGGATTGGGCAAATGAATCGCTCTGCCGGCTTTACGCTGGTGGAGATGCTGCTGTCGGTGGCTATTATCGGCATGCTGGTTGGACTCTCGATACCGATTTACCAGACGTTTGTGCAGCGCAACGATCTTGACATAACCGCACAAACAGTTGTGAATATGTTACGCCGGGCCGAGACGTACGCGCGTGCCTCTAACACCGATAACGCCTGGAGCGTGGAGCTGCAATCTACCACAATCACGCTGTTTCAGGGGACGACTTTTGCCTCGCGCAATACGGCGTACGACGAAACGTACAGCCTGCCCGGCTCGGTCACGCCCAGCGGCCTGGGCGAAGTGCAGTTCACCAAGTTCACCGGTATTCCCAACACAACCGGCACAGTTACGCTAACGAGCAACACTAACGATACGAGGACGATCACCGTCAATGCAAAAGGCATGGTTGACTACTAAATTGGCGCGGCAGGCGGGTTTTTCAGTGGTGGAAGTGCTGCTAGCCGTGACGATATTCGGCTTTTTGGTAACGGCTTTGACTGGCGCCGTGGTATACGGCCGCGCCTCGTCCGATAATGCCGACGATCGCACGCAGGCTACAATGTTGGCAGAAGAAGGCATCGAAGCAACACGCAACATCGCTGCCGCCTCTTTTGCCAATCTTGTTGACAGCTCGGCCGGTACAGTCGGCGATACAACCATAGAAGCCAGCACCGACTCGAACGCCAACGGTACCAGCGCGGTCAAAGTGACCACTGGCGCTTCCGGCGGCGTGGTGACTTCTATCTCGATTTACCTCAAAACACTCGACGGCACCAACAACAACGTCCAGGCGGCCATCTATGCCGACTCGAGCGGCACGCCGGGCGCGCAGCTTGGCGCGAGCTCGGTGCAAACCGGCGTTGCCAATAGTTGGAATACCTTCCCTATGAGCGGTGTCACGGTTGCGGCCAGTACTAGCTATTGGCTGGCGTTGAGCGAAAATGGCAACACGCAGTTTGCTGATAACGGTGCTGGCGGCACATCGTACTATCATCTGAGCACCGGCTATCCAGCACCCAGCCCGTTTGCGCAAAACTCCGGGCCGACCACCGACCTATCCTCATTTTATATGACGCTTTCCGGAAGCTATGGCCTGGCCAAAAGTGGCGGGCAGTGGATATTTTCGGGCAGCTCCGACACCACCGGCATATTCACGCGCCAAATCACCGTTGCCACAGCCAGCACGAACCGCAAAACCATCACCAGCACGGTGACCTGGCCGCAAGCTGGTGGCACCACCGGCAGTGTTTCGATCACCACTCGCTTGGTAAACTGGCAAGCGGCCATTAAGCTGTGGAGCAACGCCATTGTCGCTGGATCCGCCAACCCGACCGGCGCGCTGGCTGGGCTTAAGGTAGCTACAGCCGGCAACTACGCCTATTTGGTGGAGAACGGCACGACAAACAACTTTGTGATCGTCAATATCTCTAACGCGGCGTCGCCAACAATCTCGAGCACCACCACCGTGTCCGGCACGCCGACCAACATCGCGGTGAGCAACGGTTTCGCCTATATCACAACTACCACCGCATCGAGCGGCCTGCTTATTTATAATGTCAGCAACCCGGCGTCGCCGAGCCTTACCAAAACGCTCAGCTTTACCGGCAGTGGTGCGGCGCGCGGCGTGTTCGTGAACGGCAACTATGCCTATGTGGTGCGGGCCGCAGATGCCACCGCCGGCGCGAACGAGTTTAACGTAGTAAATGTCACCACCCCAGCCAGCGCCTCGGTCGTTGGCGGCTACAACAACGATATCCAGATGAATGAAGTCTGGGCATCGGGCAATTTTGCCTATGTGGCCACGAGCTCAACGTCTGCCGAGATGCTCGTGATTAACGTTACTACGCCCACCGCACCCGCGCTCGGAGCGACCTACAACCCCTCGACGCCGAATGTCGCCGCGTTCACCGTAGCCGGCTTTGGTACCACCGTTTTCTTAGGAATGAGCACCACCCTCGACGCCGTAAACATCACCACACCCACCTCGCCAGCCCGGCTCGGCACGTTTACCGCTGCCGGAACGATCCAGGATATCGACACCGACATAACGGGCAAGTTTGCGTTTTTGGGGACGACGAGTACCACTGGCGAGTTCCAAGCCGTTAACGTTGGCACGCCGGCGAGCATGACCCTGGCTAAAACAGTCGATGTGACCGGCACGACCAGCACCGTAAACGGCGTGGCTTACGATTCGTCACTCGATGTCGTTGCCGGCGCCAGCGCATCCACTACCCAGCGTTTGCTGGTATTTACGAGGAACTAAAGACATGCAGCGCCGCAACTTTTCTGCCAGGAATCGTCAACAAGGATACACGCTTTTGGAGCTATTGCTGTATGTGGCGCTGATTGGCGCGCTGCTTACCTCGGTGGTGAGTTATTTCGGCATTGTGGCCGATTCGCGGGTTAAAAACCAGACGATCATCGAAGTGAACGACCAAGCCATCGCACTTATGGACGTCATCACCCAAACAGTGCGAAATGCCACGGCCATAACCGCGCCAGCAGCCGGCGCCAGCGGATCATCGCTGACGCTCACCGTGCCAACCGGCTCGCTCAGCCCAACGGTGTTCGCTCTCAGCGGTACCACTGCGACCATCAAAGAGGGAGCTGGCGCTGCCGTCAATCTAACCGATAGTGAAGTGCAGATAACCAGCCTCACCTTTACCAACCTGACGCGCACGGGCACGTCCGGCGCGGTGCAAATATCGTTTACCATGACGCGCGTTAATCCGGCCAGCCGTAACGAATACGATTACCAAAAGACGTTTACCACAACGGCGGAGGTCGCATGGTGAACCGATCGCAAGGCGGCTATGTTGCACTCTTGAGCGTACTTATTGTTGGTGCAGCAGCCACGGCCATTGCGGTCGCGCTGTTGGCGCTTGGCGCCGACACACAGCGCAGCGGCCTTGTCGAGCAGCAGTCCAGGCAAGCCCGCTCCCTGGCCATTGCCTGCGCCGAAGAAGCACTGCAGGTTGTGCACGACAACATCGCTTTCAGCGGCACCAACTCGCTGTCGCAAGGACAGGGAAGTTGCTCATACACCGTGACGGTAACAGCCGGCACTACCCGGACAATAACATCCACAGCTACCGTCGGAAATGTTGTGAGAAAAATCCAGGCGTATGTTACAATTGGTTCGTCAAGCATAAGCGTCACTTCGTGGCAAGAAGTGAGCTAAGACTAGTTAATCCATGAAAGGGTGGGATATGTCTAGTATCAAAGCTATAAAACAACAAGCGCAAAAGGGCTTTACGCTTTTGGAAGTATTGCTCGTCGTAGCGATTATCGCTATTCTGGCGGGCATTGTTATTATCGCCATTAACCCTGGAAAAAACCTGGGCGATGCGCGTAACTCCCAACGTTCTGCCGACGTGAATACTATCATAAATGGAACGTACCAGTACATTTTGGATAACAACGGTAACCTGCCTCCCGTAGGCGGTCGCACCGGCGCGGTAGCCATCACTACCACGGCTACCGAAATTTGTTCGACCAGCGCCAGCACTTGTACTGGCTTGGTTGACCTGAACGTGCTGACCACCAGCGGCAAGTACCTCGTGGCGATTCCTACCGATCCATCGTGTCCGACCGGCTGTAACGCCAACGGCAACGGCTACAAGATCAACAAAGACGCCAACGGCCGCTTGGTTGTGTCGGCGCCGAATGCTGAAAACCAGAAGACTATTTCAGTTACGAAATAACAGGTATTGCCATGGCAGCCAAGAAAAAACCAAGCAATACTCGCTCGAAAAAGACTGCTCTTGGGAGTGTCAATCGGCCGGCACCCCAGGCAAGGCGGCGTTATTCCGGCCGAGAACGCAACCTCATCTTTGCCTTCACGCTTCTGTGTCTGGTATTTGCAGCGACGGCGTTCATACGGTACTAGGAGCTGCTCATCGCAAGTGCGCCGGAGAGGACGTATGACCGTAATATACCAACCAATAGGTGCTGATGATGCTTGAGCGACCCCTTGAAGACGATCGCGCCTTGGTTGATCGTATCGTGTACATGGGCACGCTGGCGTCGGAGCGGAGCGTTATTGATCCGCTCATGGATACGCTACGGCTGGTGACGACCCGCTGGCACGGCAATCAGCCGCTGGAGGCAAGTGATCGAACCCAACTGCTTGAGCTAGAAACACGTCTTAAAGACTATCTGACGCATCGTGATCCAATTCGCATGTTTGCTGCAGCCGAGCTCGAGGCTCGGTTGCGCAAGCAGACAGATGGCTCGGCCTCGGCCAATCGGTATTCCGTCTATTTTTGGCTGACGATTCTTATCTCGACAGCCGTCGCTGCCGCTGTTTTTGCGATAACGGCGTCTTCTTCGTTGTCGCTGGAATCGAGAATCGTGCTGCCCGCGCCGTTCTTTTTTCTGGTGCTGCAGTTCGGCAGCATTTGGTTTTATCTTTCGGCAGTCAAGCGATTTAATCCGGCGTTCCGAAGAGCATTTGTATTCGTTTGCGCCGGCGTGCTGTCGATGGCTTTGTTGTACATAGAGCTGATCGCGGTAACGTTGTTCAAGCTCGATCGTTTCCCAGCATTTCAATACGCCGGCATAACTGGGCTCGTTTCACTGCAGTTCATCTGGATGTACGTGGGGTTTCGAGCGTATTGCCGACTGCTGGCTGCGCGGTCGCGCTTCTTGTCGCTCAAACTGCTGGCAGCGCTTTTGGTGCTAGCGCCTGTACTGGCGATTATCGTGCCGCGCAAGCAGCCAGTGGCGGCGTTGTATTTTGACATTTCGTTTGCCTGTTTTGTGGTACTGTTTGTGTTTGTGCTGTTCGACGCCGGGCTGACGCGCCAGATTGTCCGACATGTGACGCCAGCGTACGCCAAGTCGATGCAGTGGCTGTATTGGTACTTCGCCTCGAGTTTGCCCGCGGTGGTGGGCGTGTGTGTTTTAATTGCAGTGCGCGGTACGCTTAAAGGTAACGCTCTGAATATCACCGAAGTCGCGCTGGGCATTTTGCCACAAATTCTGCTACTATATACTGGTTATTTATTTAAGAAGGAAACCAGCGGATAGCTGCTCGTCAACTGCGACGAGGCGTTAGAGTTGTTGAAGTTATCCGTTTATGGTATTATATAGTTTATGAAGCCAAATGTGTACCGGTTTGCGGGCGAAGTTATCCCGCCAACTACTTTTTATGCGCCGTTAGTCGATCAAACTCTTTGGACGATGAAAGGAGAATACGCTTTCAACCAAGAGCTTCGCGGGCTACTGCGCGATGGCTTGGATCCCGAACCGGATCGCCACGACCACATCGAGTTTACCGATGTAGACGAAAGTCGTGTTCCCGATATGAATACGCTATTTTCTCAATTTCAGGAAGTGACAGGGCTCGACCCAGGGATGCCCGTTGTACGCAGCGTTGAAGTCCCAACTGGCCAGGACGCTACTAAAGAAGTTTTAGGTCTTAAGGATGAAGTTGTCGAAAGGCAACTACAGCGGTTCTATAAGCAAACCGGTGTCCGACCGCGGCCTCTTGAGCCAGAAGATGCAAGCAAGGGTGCTTTAGGGGGGGCTGCAAATAAATCTACAGCACGTATAGAAATGCCAGATGGCCGGTCGCGTATGCGGTCATTTTTGCATGAGTTAACGCACTGTGCAATACCGGAGTTGGGCCTTGCATGGGAAAGCACGACCGAGGTAGATCCCGACACATTTCAATTCAAAACGAACCTTGGGTTTAGCCACGTAAGCGGTGGACTGATGTACCAGGCGGAAGATGGCGATCGTAAAGGATCTATCATTGAGGAAGCGGTCGCCGAAGGTACGGGGACATTGGCCAATCGTAAACTCCACCTCGTTGAAACCTATTTTGATAATGAAGTACTGGAACTGCCAGAAATGGTAGCGCCATACATCAGCAAGAATGGCAGTTTTTCAAACTCTGCGCCAGCGGCCATCGCCATGGAACTAATAGCGAGAGAAGTAGGCATGCCTTCCGAGCAATTCTTCAAGATGCTCGCCGACTATGGCACTACGGGAGTTCACAATGTGGATGCCCGCGCAGAAGTCGCAGAGGCTGTGTATAACGGCACGCGGGGCAGGCTGACCCTTGGCCAACTCGAAGAGCTTCCGTATCCTATACACAATGAGGCGAGCTTGGCGCCGCTGTGGGCTGTTGAAGACGCGCTTGACGTGCCCGACCATGCGCAATACTCGCAGCTCTTTGCAACGAAGCTCATGCGCTAAAGCTGATACAGTCTACTCAGGTCTTTCTAACACTTCCGCAGATTGCAGTGCCGTAGCAGCGAGATCGACGAGCTTCTCCATGGGGGCGAACCGTAGCATGTTCTCTATTGGCCGGGAGTCAGAGAAGATGCCAAACTCCAAGTCAGGTTCAAAATCCACCATTCGCTCGCCTGGCTCGATCGCAAATGCCGATAAACGCATAAACGCCGCCCGTTCCACGTAGTCTGAACTGACGCGCGCTCTTCCGGCGGCGGATGGTTTCCATTCGTAGTCTGCCTGGGGGTCGTAGTCGAGCGACAACTCGGCGCGCAAAAGTGATCCGGGCGGATAGGGTATATTGTTGATGCTAATGTCGGTTAAGGTCAGAGTGGATTGTTGGCCGGTTACTTTGCGCACGGCGATGGGCTCGTCGTTGTCGCCAGTGATGATCTGGTATCCTGTTGGATCGCCCCTGCTCTTAATTGTTTCGTCAGGATATTCCATCTGGGCAAACGTTCTTACAAAATCCCACTCTGCTCCGCTACACGCGCTTATGGCCGGGCTCGTCCCTGTTATAAAGTAGCGGTCATACGATTCGGCGGGGACGGGGACGATACTTGCATTTATCATATCAATTAGCGTGGTTTCTGCGACGCTTGGACCGGTTGCGTAGTCGGATGCCTCCGGTAGTGAGATGGGAATGTTCGTCAGTTCGCAGCCGGGGCTTTTGCGCAACATAATGCCAGCTTGCACTACGGCAGCGTAAAGCCCGTCGGGTTCAAGCGTCCAGTGCATGGTTGAGCTGCCGCGTCTGCCGGCGTTGATGATCTCAGTAGGCAAGACAACTCGCTGATCGGCGCACAGATTTTCAAACTCAGAAAAAGATTTCATGTAAGGCTAAAGTCTACTAAATATTAATAGTTATTATCCCCTAAAGTATCTAGAATGCAAGAATAGGCAGAACTGATGTGCTGCCAGCGTTGTGAAAAACATATGTACAAGATTGCAGCAGGTGTTAAATGTGCGGCGAGCGGTCTTCGGCCTCGGCTTCTTCGATGGCGCGGTCGCCGAAAAAGAGACGCGGTCGCAAGAAAACCAGTCGGGTGAATACGACTTGCAAATGAAGCGAGAACGCCAGGATAGCCAGGGCCAAGGCGCACGCTAACCAGCCAAGGGGCTGTCCGCTGTGGACATGCCCGATGCCGGTTTGATTGAGCACGAGCACGAACGGCAACAATGTGCTCACAAAAAACGCCCCAAAAAACGCCCAGCCCACCAGGCTGACACTGCGTAGGGCCCAGCGGCTGAGCAGTGCCATAGCAATGGCGCGGCGCGTCGGACCAAGCGTATCCAGCTCGCGCCACACGCGGCGGGTGCCGCTCGAAAGTAAACTCAGCCCTTGCAATAAGGTGTACACCGCCAGCCCGCCCACGGTTGCAGCCACGCCGACTAATATGTAGTAAGCCAGCGGACTTGCCAAGAACGCATGACGCACCGCGGTGGCGTCGGCTGATTGTTGCCAGATGTAGGTTTGGAGTCCGTACGCGCCAAAGAGGTAATCGTAAAACAACTGATTGGTGCGGACGTACGTCCAGGCATTATATCCAAGCAGCGCAAGCGATAAAACTACCACGGCTGTCCCGCTCGTAAGCGATGGTATGAGCAGAAGCCTGGTTAGGCGTTTTGGGTGCATATTTTTGTATTATACTTGACTTTTTTCGCGCCGAAAGTAACTATGGAAGCATAAGTATTTACAAGGCGACAGCACATGAAGGGATTACATCCTATACAAACAAAAACATTCAAAAAAATAACAGTCGCGCTGGCTGCGGTCGGCGTATTAACAGTTGGTTGGGTGGCGCACCTCGGTGGAGTTGCGCATGCTGCCTGTACGGCACCAAGCACGGATTATGGCTCGGCTTCGGTGGCGCTTTCGGTGCCAGCGACGGCGACATATCGCATATGGAGCCGAATTATGGTGCCCGACACAACCAACAAATCGTACTTGCTGGAAGTCGACGGCGGCTCATGCTACAACGTGGGCGGCGCAACAATCACCGCAAACACCTGGACGTGGGTGGACTACCAAGGCGGTAGCAGCGCCAACAAGGTACAGCAGTCACTCAGCCAAGGAAGCCACACATTGAAGTTAATTGGCAATGCGCCCGGCGTTAAAGTCGACCGCGTGGTTGCCGTGAGCGACACCACTTGCGTGCCGACCGGCACCGGCGACAACTGTAACGTGCCGAGCGACACTACACCGCCAACCGTTACCCTAACCGCGCCACAAGAAGGGGCAACCGTATCGGGCAGCGTGCCGCTTACGGCGACAGCCTCCGACAACGTTGGTGTTACCAAAGTAGAGTTCTACGACAATAGCTCGTTGGTTGCCACGGATACGACGTCACCGTACAGCGCTACCTGGGACAGCACCAAGGCCACAAACGGCTCGCACCTCATAACTGCCCGCGCCTACGACGCCGCCGGCAATGTAAGCTCCGACTCCAATACAGTCACCGCACGCAACGGCGACACGCAAGCTCCGACCGCACCGACGAATGTGAAAGCGACCGCGTCATCCTATAACACGGTAGCGCTTACCTGGACTGCTAGCACCGACAACGTCGGCGTGACCGGCTACACCATTCTGCGCGATACCGTACCGATTGCGACGGTCGGCAAGGTGACGAGCTACTCCGACGCAACCCTTTCGGCGAACACCACCTACTCGTATCAAGTACAAGCGTTCGACGCCGCGGGTAACAAGTCGGCAGCTTCCTCAAAGGTAAGTGTTACTACGCCGAAAGTCGCGGACTCGCAACCGCCCACCAAGCCAACTGGATTGAGTGCCACAGCGGTGAGCCAAACGCAGATCAACCTTACCTGGACGCCCAGCACCGACAACATCGGCGTTACCTCGTACGACATCTACCGCGCTACGGGCACTGGCGATCCTCAACTGGTTGGCAACAGCCCAACCGCCAGCTTTGGTGATTCGAACCTGACCGCCAGCACAACGTACGCGTACTATGTCGTAGCCAAAGACGCCTCCAACAACAGTAGTCCAGCATCCGACACGGTGACGGCAAAAACGCTTGATCCGCCCACGCAGAATTCGGTCTCAACCATCATGGGCACTATCACCGACCAAACCACAGGCAAGGGCATCGCGCACGCGAAAGTCGTGCTGGTACGCAACGATCACCGACACACTTATCAGGCAGACAGGCACGGTCGCTACGCCATCTTCAATCTGCCAGTCGGCCGGCACAACCTGACCTACCGAGCGAACGGCTACTACTCAAAGACCATTTCGGTAGACCTAACTGCCGCACCACTCACGCAAGATATAACCTTAAAGAAACGCTAGCAAAGGGGATAGCAGTATGGAACAGTTTAACGAATCATCAAACGAACCCTTTGTCTCTGGCGGGACAGGCTCATATGGCAAGGGCAGCCGCGGCAAAAAGCTCTGGGTTATCGCAGTAACACTTGTGGTCATTGTTGCGGCAGGAGTTACGGGCGCTGTGCTACTACTCGGCGGCAAGACTGCCAATCAGCCGGCAGTAGCTATCAGCTCGAACGTTGCAGCGGTCACGATCGAAAAATCCGGCTTTATGCCGAAGACCATCAAAGTAAAGCAAGGTCAGGAGATTACTTGGACGAACAACGATAGTCTGCCGCATCATCTGACGGCAGATCAGTCAATGCTTCCTAACTTTGACACCGCGGAACCGCTGCAGACGGGCGACACCTACACCTACATTTTCGACACTCCCGGAACCTATCATTACTACGATGCAGCGGACCCTAACACTTTTGTGGGCACCATAACAGTTGAATAATAACTATGAAACGCCGAAAGAATCACATGGATACCATCACAAAAGGTCGCATGAAAAGTTTTTTGCAAGGCTCACTGGCCAATAAGATAGTAGCCGTAGCGGTTGTGCTGGCGATAGGCGTCAGCGGCTATTTGCTGGTGACTACCAAAGCCTCGGGTTTCTTTGCCGCCGCGGAGCCAGACTCTGGCACCCTCAGCGGTAATGCCACAGTTGTTAGCGATAGCTCAGCCTCTGGCGGCAAGGCGCTACAATTTAACGCCCCAGCTTCCACTGGAGGCGGCGGGGGCTCCGGCGGCGGAGGTGGTGGAGGAGGCAGCACGAGCAGATCGTGCCCTGCGTATCCGGCTTTCCCCGATGCAAGTTGTACCGGCTATCCAGCAGGCACGAGTTTCACCACGCACACTGGCGACGTTACGATTACGACAGCTAACACCGTCATCGACAGCGAGCACATCATTGGCTGTGTTGATGTTGAGGCGCCAGGCGTTACTATTCGCAACTCCTTCATCGAGTGTGCCAACGCCAGCCCTGACGCCGTCTTTAGCGGAGACGGTAACTATTCTGGCACTGGCCTAACTATTCAGGATACTGAAATCGACTGTAAGAACAATGTTGGCACGACCGCCGTTGGCGACACCAATGTCACCACGCTCCGTCTAAATATCCATGGCTGCGAGAACGGCTATGACATCGATGCTCATATTCATGCCACCGACAACTACATCCACGACTTGGCTAATAGCACTGAATCGCATACCGACGGCATGCAGTTTGCGATAGGTCACTACGTTTCGGCCACGGATCACAGCATCATAAACGGCGTGATAGACGTAGACATCATACATAACACCATCCTCTCTCGCGGGGCTCCTGGCCAACCTGCCGGTACTACTTCAGCCATCATCAGCAACCGCACTCCCATCGATCAGAAGGTGATTATCCAAAATAACCTACTAGCCGGTGGCGCATACACACTGTACTGTGACGGTGGCGGCACTACTAATACGGCTGCAATCCCAGACAACTATGTCGTGAAGGGCAACCACTTCAGCACCATATACTATCCAACCATTGGCGCTTATGGGCCATCTTCCGACTGCGGCGACGAAAACCTGTCTGGTAACGTCTACCACGAGACCGGCCTGCCCATATCCCTCGCCGATTAGCTTAGCTAGAACATACACGCCATGCCCAAGTCAAAGATCTTCGAAAACAAGAAACGGAATGCGATTGCTGCAGTCGTCTGTACGCTGGCAATCGCAACCGTGGGTGTGGTGTTGGTGCGCTCGCACGCTGCTGGGTTCTTTGCAGCGAGCGAGCCAGACTCGGGCACCCTCAGCGGGAATGCTACCATCGTCAGCGACACAACCGCGTCTGGCGGTAAAGCCTTGGAGTTTAACGCCCCAGCCACTGGGGGCGGAGGCGGCTCCGGTGGTGGTGGAGGTGGCGGATCGACACGCCCTGAGCCATTTCCCGCTAGCATGAAACCAGATGCAACGAACACTGGTCTTTTGACGGCAAAATCGAGCCTAACAGTAGTAACCGGCGACCAAACGTACGGCCCCAGCGCCAACGGGCAGACCATTACCGGCAAGGATTTTCATGGCTTCGTAAAAGTAACCGGCGCGAACATTACCTTCACCAACTGTTTGTTCGAGGGCCGAGCCACAAGCTCGAACAACGGCCTCATCGACACCGAAGACAGCACCGGCACCATCACCATCAAAGACTCGGAGTTCGTGCCGTCTAATCCGTCGGCTACCATCGACGGCTTATGGACGCGCAATGCAAACGTTTGGCGCGTGAACGTCCACGGTACCACTGACGGCATGAAGGCCGATTCGAATACACTGGTCCAAGATTCCTATATCCACGACATGCGCTGGGAGCCTGTCGATCCGAACCAAGGCGGCACCGAGACCCACAACGACGCGATTCAAACCTTTTACGGCGAATCGAACATCACGCTGCGTCACAACAACCTCGACACCTCCGGAACAGTGGACAATACCGGCGCTATGGCCTCGAACTCCGCCATCCAGAGTTCGGGCGCCAACTACCACATCGACGGCAACTGGCTTGATGGCGGCGCTTGCACGGTTAATATTGCCGACCATGGCCCGGTCCTCACCGATATTTGGATTACCAATAACCGTTGGGGCCGTCATCAATATTACACTGGCTGCGATATTCTCATCAGTCTTAATACCGTGCTTAACCAAAACACAGGCAACGTGTGGGATGACACGGGCGCGCCGATCCCGCCACCACAGCAGCATAATTAGTGCGGAGCAGATTGGCTCAGCCCGCTAAAACTTAACAGGAATGCTTTCAGTGTGACGCATATTACGGCAAACTTGTGTAAAGAACGCTATAGTAAAAACATAGTAGGCTTGCAATAAAGGGCAAGGCAATATATAAGAGAGGTGTATGACGGACGATCAGCGGAAGATACTTGAGCGCTACAAATGGGCATTTCCTGTACAAGTCGGTAAACTGGCGGAGG
This sequence comes from Saccharimonadales bacterium (SeqCode), assembly GCA_035278105.1. GTDB lineage: Bacteria > Patescibacteriota > Saccharimonadia > Saccharimonadales > UBA4665 > PMNU01. The sequence goes on along the minus strand of DATEJI010000108.1, from coordinate 415,238 downwards.
AGCTCGGCCTGACGGTAGTAAGCACAACAGATTTACCGCAAGGCATGTCTGGTTCTATATCTAAAGAGGGTGAACACTACGTGGTGTATGTCAACGCCAAGCAGCCACTTCGCCGCCAACGGTTCACTATTGCGCATGAAATCGGTCACTTTCTTGAAGACAGAGATTACCTCGATCAGGCCGATGAAATTTTGAATCCGACCAAAAAGGCCATTCTGAATCGCAGTAGTCGCGCTGCAGCAAGCGACGACTTAGCAGAGCGGCGGCGGGAATACGTCGCCGATCAGTTTGCAGGCGACCTGCTCATGCCAGAGGCGCCATTTAAGGAAGTTTGGTCAAAAGCGCAGTGTCTCAAAGATGTAGCGGATTATTTCGGTGTGTCAGAAATGGCGGCAAACGTCAGAGCGGCTTTACTTGATTTAGGATATTTTGATGAATCTAACGGGGTCGCGTAAAAGAACTGGCCGGAAGCTCAAGCCTGCGCAGATCGATGACGACAAGAAAGTGCAGGATCATGAACGCAGCCAGCGAATGAAAACACATGTGCATCGTGTAACGGTTGTTGCATTGTATGGCGCGCTGATAGGTCTACCGCTGCTGTATGGCGCGTGGCTTGTGAGTTCTTGGCACGATCAACCAGAGCGAGAGAAAGTGATAACAACAGGCATTGGTTCGCTGGTAAGTTTTTTGATTGGCAAAGCGAAGTTCAAGCTGGACGATTGATTGTCTGGAAGCTGCACGGCGCACACGAGTGTAGCTATGCGGCTGACGGCTGGGAGCTCGGTTAACTCGGTTGTGTTGACCTGTCTTAGGACACGCGTGCGTCTGCATCCAGTTGTCGAAGCTGCAGCCCCGTTTATCGTCGGGTGCTCGTGGTGCCAGTGAATTGGAAGTAGTCCCAGTCGCAGCTATGTGCGCTCGCGAGAGTAGTGTAGCAGGTGAGTGCGGGTGAAACGCGGTTGGTGGTGTCGATGGTTACGGCGCTGACCGTGAATGGTGTATTGTTGATGACGAAGGTTGCCGCCGAGGTACCACCGCCGGTTGCCGTTACGCGGATTTCTAGCGTCACCCAAGTGTTGGCAGTGATAGCCACTGCCGTGTTGGCGCAGGTTGCGGTTGTGCCGTCGCCGTAGCAGTAGCGCCAGTTGGCGTTCGTGCCGGGGTCGGCCTCCCACCAAACGCCCGAAACAGGTTGTGTCGTAGTGGTTGTCTCGCCGTGAAGCCCAATGCGCAACACTTGGCCGGTAGCAGCGCCTACGGCAACGGCTGTTTTAACGTCGTTATCCTTGGCGATGATGGTCGAACCGCCAGTCGTATCGCCGAGCAGCAGACTGGTGCCTTGGTTTGCGGTGCCGGTTGTGGTGAGTTGCAGCACGCCCGGCCGGTCGGCACTCGGCGCTGGCGTGGCAGGGTTGAGACTCAGGCTGCCGTTCGCGCCAATGGCAGCGGCTGTCCAGCCCAGGCTGCCAATCTGACCACTAAATGAGGTCTGTCCGCCAAGAAAATCATCATAAAACGAGAAGCTGTGTTGTGGCTCGATATCGCTACAATCCTGCCAGAAGCCGGTGTGAAAACAGCGGAAGCTAGCCAGCGTGCTGTTGTAGTACGTACCGCCTTCTGCGCCGGTGGCCGGGTCGCCCGCAGTATTCTTATTTGCCAGGTATAGCACCACTGGCGTGGCAGAACCACCTGGGTTGCCGATGATAATGCTGAGGTTGGTGGTGTCGGCGCGCAACAGCACGGTGCCGACAGCGTTTTGAATCTGAAACCCAGTGGTCGAATCTATGCGGTTGCTAAAGGTGGATGCACCAACGCTGTTGATGGCAAGACTTTGATGGCTGGCATTGGCATCTTGCACGTAGAAGTTATCGGCCTGAGCCGAGACGCTTCCGCCAGAGTTGAAGTTGGTAATCGACACAGCGCTGGCCGAGGAGTTGACCGACACCACTTGCAAGCCGCCGAACCGCAGTGAGTGTCCGTTTGAGAGGTTAACGTCGCCGCCGGCAACATCCAATTTGTAGGCAGGTGTGGTCTTGCCGATACCGATGCGGCTGTTGACGGTGTCGATGTCCAGGATGGTGCTGTTGGCAGCGGCATTCTGTACGCGGAATGCGGTTGTTGAGTCGGTTGAATTTTGGAACGACGCGCTGCCGTCGGCGCCAATCACCAGGGCGGCTTGGCTGGTTCCACCAGAAGCGCCAGTGCCGCTGAGGTAGTTTAGGTAAATGGTATAGACGTTATTGTCGTAAAAACAGCCTGGCGCGCTAAAGGGGTCGGGCATGAATCCAAACCCTTTGCTCACAAAACAGGTGGCCTTGTTACCGCTGTTGAAAGTGCGCGAGACAGTCGCGTCATCCGTGTTCATTGCCAGCCAGTAGGTGTTGTTGGCGTTTAGAGTGACTTGCGGGATAGTGATAGTTGTGGTGCCGTTAGGGACTAAATTTGCAACAGCGCTGGTGGCGAGCAGATTGCCTGGTTTGCTGGGCACGTCGCCATCGTCGTCGTACAGGCCAAGTTGCACGTGTTTGGCACTGGAGCCGCCCAGCAAGACTACCGAAATAGATTGAGCCGTGCCGCTGACGGCGCCCATGGTCACCTTCGTGGCGCTCAAGACGTTGTTCCATCCTGGGCCGTTCGGCGACGCGCCAGAAGTGAGCCCTATCGTCCCGGGTGTGCCAGCGGCAACTTGCTGTTGCGCTGTAGCGCTCGCCGGGTTGATATACAGGGTGCCTCCGTTGCTTGTGATGACCGTCGTCTCGAGCGTGCCGACAGCGCCAACTCCAGAAATATTAAAGTTGCCCGTTTGTTGCACGCCCGGAGACGTGGTTTGCAATTGGACGTTTGTCTGCGTAGAGCCGAGGATATTAGTCACGTTGGTGGTATTGGTGTTTGTGGGAGTGTTGCCGCCCAATGTCAAAAATTGTTGCCCGTTGTAATAGGCGAGTAGGTTCGACGTTTTGTCGAAGTATAGTTGACCTAACACCGGATTGGTAGGCTGCCCGATCGGCGTGAGCACGATTGAGTTCGACACCTGGAGCTGGCCGTTGACTTGCACCTGCGTGGCGTTGTCTAGGCTAAGCGACGGGTTTTTGATCTGACCCAAGGGGAGTTGCGTGATGCCATAGGAGCCGCTCTTGAGCTCCTGGTTCTGACTTCCGCCGCTGCGAGCGAGGACAAGCACGCTGACAATAGTAAGCACCAGAACACCGGCAGCCACCGCGGCCAAGCGCAGCCAGATATTGGTCTTTGGTTGCGGTGCGGCAACGATGGTGTTCTCCAGCGAATCGTCGGGAGTAAGCGGTACGTTCAGACTGAGGTCATCCACAAACGGTTGCTCCAGCGCCGTGGCAGGCGCTGCTGGAGTGCGTAAGATGTCGACAGGTCGATCGTTTTGCATTTTTATTTCCGCCTCGGCTTATAGCCTCGTTACTGCTAGTGTACAACACCGAGGCAACTGAGGGCAAGCAAAATGCTTATTTTTATCGCCCAATGTATCGTCAAATTACAGCCGAAGGATCAAAAAGCACGCCAGCAGCGCGCCGCCCCATACGCCAACGGTTACGAGTCCTACTTGGTACAGGCCTTTTCGGATTTCGTGCGACGCTAAGGGATTGCGGCCAAGCGACACCATGGCCGAACGCGCGGTACTATAGATGAGGATCGACAAGCTCACGAAGCTAACAAGCAGTAGCAGCGTGCAAAACACGATGCGCAGCAGCGACACCTGGCGGCCGGCCACGCTGTTGGCGAGATTTTGTATAAACGGCGGCAAGAAGTTACTGGCAGACGACTGATAGTAGGCCAAGCCGACTTGCAGTGGAACCGCGCCAACATGCACGGTGTGAGATGCGCCGTGGCTGTCGTCGATGGTTTCTGTTTGAGCGGTTGCGGTGTCGAACGAAGCCTTGGCGACGCCGACAATCCGGCTGCCCGAAGAGGCCAACATGCCGACACCTTCGATCGGCGACGCCGCGATACGATCACCTGAGTGAATAGCGCCATTGATGTCGCTGACCAGTGCCGAGGTAGTGCCATTTAAGATAACGTGCACTTCTTTGCTGCCGTCCGACAGGGTGATAAGCGCGCTTTGGTCGGCTACTCCGGCCAGGCGACTGGCGTTGTCGGTGGCCGCTAGCTCGACGCTATGCGATCCAGTTTTAAAGCTGACCAACGCGCCGGACACAATTGTTCCACGTCCGGTGTCTGCCTGAAACCCTTGCGCAATCGCACTGCTGGATGCCGCGCTCGCCCCAGATGATAGCAACGTACAAGCAGCAATAAATACGCTGCCCAAAAGTGCACCGAGCCGTTGCTTGCTATGTGTTCCGAGACTCATGTAAGAAGCTTAGCATAACCTGTATCGTCTTGCCCGTTACTTTGAGAAGAATTGGAAAAATGCGCCGGGCGGCGAGGAAGTCTGGGCGAGTATTTCGATCCCGGTGATCGTCCAGTTCTGGTTAGCTGGCGTGGACATGCCCACGGTTTGCGCTCCGGCCGTGGCCGCTGTTTGGTAGGCGTAGTATTGCACGCTGGAAACCGATGAGTGGCCATCGGCCAACCCGTCTTCGGTGGCGCTTGAAAGATAGGTGCGCCCAGTAGGGTCGGAGCTGTTTTCGTCAACGTTCACCCAGGTGATGATCGAATTTGCCGCCGTGGTGGTAATGGTAACCGACGGCGGACTACTCGATCCATGAACCACGCCATTAGTTGCCGGCGACGGGGCTACGGTGGCGCCCGACCATCGTTCAACCACCATAGAATGGTATGAGCTGCCGGCTGGCGCGGAGAGCGTCACGCTCATGGAGCCTGGCGGGCTGCCCACGACGGCAGTAAAAATGGTGCAATAGCCGGCAAAACCTCCTGGCGCTGCCGTTGATTGCCGGGTGTAGGTCAGGCCGCCGCCGCTCGGTGTGCCGCTCGGCGTGCCGGTGTCCCAGGTGGCGGCTTTCACCACCAGCACCTCGCCGGTGCTGGGCGTAAACGAGGGCGTGCTCAGAGTGGTCGTGTCGCCGCCGGTAGAGGACTGGACGAAGTAGCTCGTAACAAGCGTGGGCATATTAGTACCCTTTAGTGAACGCGATTACGTACCATTTACCGGCCGCGGCGTTATATACGGCACCCAGAAAGTCGCGTTTGCCCGCCGTAGTGGTGAGCGTGACTGAGCTGATGTCGCTGCCGAGGGCAAAGTTGCCGCCCAGCGTTATGGTGCGTGAACCAGTGCCGTCTTGGATGAGTTCCCACATAACCTTTTGTCCATCGGTCGAGTTGGTGGGGTTGCCCAGCGTTCGGTTGCCGCCCAGCGTTACGCGGAAGTGACTGCCCAAGCTGGCGTCGGTGGCGATCGTTGCTGCATCGGTCAGTGTGACTGGTGCTGGCCCGGTAATCGATGTGTTGTCCACATATGTCTTTGACGCAGCTTGCGTGCCAGTGGTTGGCGTCGGAACTATCGGTGACGAGCTAAATGTCTTAACGCCAGCGGCTGTTTCGTCGCCCGTTAGGTGCATCGCGTTTTTCAGCGTTCCATCACTATTGTGCTCGACAGTCAGGAATTGATTCAGGATATCACCCCATGTACCGTCGTCAGAACCGGGAGTTGGTAGGCGTGCCATGCATTCCTTTTATGTTAATCCTTTTTAGGATAGCACGCCCGTTATGTGCAGGGAATAGGTTTCCGCGCTCGTCAGCGTTAGCCCTTGCTTGCAAGCGGGTCGCCCTGCTTGTTGAAGTTGGTGCGATAGCCCATCTTGTGCGCTGCCAGCACCATGAGCCGTCTGTCGCCTTCAGAGGTCCGGCCGGCACTCGCAAGAGCGCACAACAGCTTACCGTTTTTGTCCATCACGACGATCCCGCCATCCCAAGGACAGAACATGGGCGCGGTGTTCTGGCGCATCAGCATGTCGGCTTCGGACCATTCTTTGTGCTTGATCCGATCGGCGTGCTTGATGGTGTCCGCTCCGTACGCTAACACCGTAAAGGCTTTGTGCAAAGCTGTTATAACGCTGATCGCCTTGGCGCCGTCCATCCGCCGGGAGACGGTCGGCACGGCCATGACATCAGGCTGCGCCACCATGCAACAGATTGCCACCGGCTTCGGACCTTTTTCGTCCGTGGCCGTTGTTTTCGCGAGTTTTGCAGCGCAGTCCACGAGGGCTGCAGCGTCTTCGTCGGTGAATGATGTTTTCATTCGAGTCCTTTGTTACGGTTAGTCGCCAAGCTCGTTGTCGTCTGGTATCTCGGTGCAATGAAACGAATACAACTCGCCGTCCACCACAATTAAAGCGTGTGGCCGATCGCCGACAGCCCCCTGAAAATGTACGAACGACGGTGTTTCTTGAGTCGGATCAAGCCGGCCGTCTGCCAAAAGCCGGGTATCGCTATCGAACTCGCAACGCTGAATGGCAAAGGGAACTTCTTGGCCTGATTCGTCGAAGATAGTGACTGGGTTATGGCCTTGCTCAAAGCCGATCGCTAAGCGTAAGACATCTGGCAATCGCGTGCGGTCCAATCCAAAAACATCGGGAGTCTCAGGTGCTCCTCGGCTTGTCTCGAACATAGTGTCAGTATACACCACGTGCGGCTACGGGACTATGTTAACGGCGGTGTTAACAAGGTTATCCCACGGGTTTTGGCCCGGCGCGCGAAAGTAGGTGTTTTGGTCATAGTGCTGCACCTGGACGGCCGGTGGCTGGTTGCACACTTCGGAGCCGGGCGATTGTGCTGGCGGACCAACGCTGCGGGTGCCGAACACCACCCAACCTTCGCCGATACCAACTTTATAGACGAAATTACCATGGCTGTCGGCAGGCACGAGCTGGCTGGTCTGCCAAGCGTAATCTGGTGCGTCGGGCGCTTTAAAGCCAGCCTCAACGCCAATCGCTCCCGATGGCACGTGTCCGCGTATCACCAATCCGCTGCTTAGGCCAGCGCCCACAAGCCACTGCGGCATGCCAGGATCAACATACGCGCTTGTCACCGCAAACGGCGAAAGGCAACTGCCTTGCGGCACGGGCTCGATGTTGTCCTGCGCGTAAGCAGCCAGTTCTACTCCGGCCAGCGCAAGGACGCATGCGCTGGCCATCGCTGCGGTTTTGTGCGTGCGGATTTTCTCGTATGAGCTGGAAAGCAGTTTCATGCCTTTATTGTACACGATCCGAACACGCCACTGTTCTTTGGTGTTTTATTGGACCTTTCGGCTACTTCAGCTTCCGCGCAGTTTGCCGTCCTACTATACTTTAGGTATGGACGACCGTCTGTATGCGCAATCGCATAGCTACCAAAAGAAAATACTCGCCACGCTCGCCGTGCTGGTGGTGACAGTTGTGATTGTGCTGGGCGTTAAGGCGCTTACCAAGCAGGAAACCGCAGCGGCGAGTTTGCGTAGCGACACCGGAGCGAGTAGTACGCAGTCTGCAAGCGCCAGCACAACTTCCAGCAGTAGCTCAAGCGTTGCGCCTAGCTCGGCCACCAGCACCAGCGGCTATAAAGACGGCACCTACACCGCCGCCGGTAGTTACGATTCACCGGCGGGAATAGAAGACATCAAGGTAACCGTTACTCTGCAAGCCGGCGTAGTTACCGCCACCAGCGCGCAAAACGAGGCGAACGATCGCCAAAGCCAGCAGTTTCAGGCAGATTTTATTAGCAGCTATAAGCAGTACGTAGTGGGCCGCAACATTAGTTCGCTGCAGCTTACCAATGTTGCTGGCGCTTCCCTAACATCCCAAGGATTCAATGACGCAATCGACCAAATCAAATCCCAAGCCAAGGCCTGATCCGCATGTGCGTTTTGTTTTCGACGCCATTGGCACCAAGTGGCGGATCGATCTGTTTCAGGCACTTCGCAGCAAGCGGATAGATCAATTGCACCGCGCGATTCGGGCACGCATCGAGACGTTCGACGCGCAGTATTCGCGTTTTCGCGATGATTCTTTCGTGAGCGAGATGTCCCGGCGGGCGGGCGAGTACACGCTTTCGGCCGATGCCCGCCCGATGCTCGATCTGTACGCCGAGCTCTACCGCGTAACCGACGGCCTGGTGACACCGCTTGTTGGTCGGTTACTTGTCGAGGCCGGCTACGATGCGAATTATTCGTTCCGGCCCGGCACGCTCCATCGTCCGCTGAGCTGGGACGAGGTGCTGGAGTATCAGTTTCCTAAGTTGACGGTGCGCCGGCCAGTGCTACTCGATTTTGGTGCCGCGGGCAAGGGCTATTTGGTAGACATTATCGGTGGCGTGCTGGAGGCGCATGGCGTGGGCGATTACAGTATTGACGCCGGTGGCGATATCCTGCACCGTGGCCACAGCCAGCCACTTCGCGTGGGGCTGGAGCATCCTGGCGATACACAGCAAGCCATCGGCGTGGCGACCATCGCCAATCAGAGCATCTGTGCCTCGGCACCCACACGCCGGAAGTGGGGAGCGTTTCATCACATCATGGACCCCAAGCGCCTTGAATCAGTACAGGGGGTTCGCGCCGTGTGGACGGTTGCAAACACTGCGCTCCTGGCCGACGCCTTGGCGACGTGCCTGTTTTTCGTGCCCCCAGCCGCGCTGCAAACACGTTATACTTTTGCATATGCCCTGGTGGCCGACGATTTTTCGTTGACGCATTCGGCAGACTTTCCGGCGACATTCTTTACTACAAAGGGGAGTAGCGCATGATGAAATTTGCCCGCAGTATCATCGGTGGCATCGACCGCTGCCTGAATGGTGTTACGATGTATCGCCTGGTGCTATACGGTCTTGGTTTGCTGTATGCGGCGGGCGTTTCGCTTGGCTTTTTAGGAGTGACGCGGCTCTCCGGTTTCGGGCTTTTGGCCTCGCTGGCAATCTTGATTGCTGGCTGTTATGCGGTGAACAAAGTGCTCGCCTGGGCGTGGGATGTGGGTACAAACAGCGAGTCGTGGCTGATTACCGCGCTTATTTTAGGTCTTATTTTGCCGCCGGCCACCACGGCACCGCGGGCACTGGCGATCTCTTTGGCGGCGCTGTTGGCCATGGCGTCGAAGTATATTGTGGCCTGGCGTGGCAAGCACCTCTGTAATCCAGCCGCGTTTGGCGCGGTGGCGGTCGGCTTGCTCGGCATAGTGAGTCCTACCTGGTGGGTCGGTAGCAAGCCGATGTTGCCGTTCACGCTGATTGTCGGCTTGTTGATTATCCGCAAGGTACGGCGATTTCAGCTCGTTATTGTGTTCGCTCTGGTTGCCATTGCGATCATGCTGGCACTGGGTATCGACCACGGGCGCACGCCGCAGATGATTATCGAGCAGTCGCTCACCTCTTGGCCGTCAGTGTTTTTCGCCTCAATTATGCTCACCGAGCCAGCCACCATGCCGCCCAAACGGCCGATGCGCCTGCTGTACGGCGCGTTGGTTGGCGTGCTGTATGCCGCTCAGCTACAAGTCGGGCCGGTGTCGGTTACGCCCGAGATGGCGCTGGTGCTCGGCAATATATGTGCCTTTGCGCTAAGCCCAAGGTTTGCAGTGGTTATGCGTTTGAAAGCCAAGCGCCAGCTCACTGCCAATAGCTTTGAGTATGTCTTCGCACCACAACGGCCATTTTCGTTCCAACCCGGCCAATATATGGAGTGGACATTGCCACACAAGCGGGTGGATAGCCGCGGTAACCGCCGAACGTTCACCATCGCCTCGTCGCCTACCGAGCCAGACATCCGCCTGGGTGTGAAGTTCTATAAGCCGCCTAGTAGTTATAAGCAGGCGCTCCTCCGCATGCAGCCCGGCGATAACCTGGTAGCCAGACAACTGGCTGGCGACTTTGTATTGCCCAAAAACCCAAGCCAGAAGCTGGTGCTCATAGCTGGGGGTATTGGCATTACGCCGTTTCGAAGTCAGCTCAAATATCTGATGGATACCAAGCAGCAGCGAGACATCGCGCTGTTTTATGTGGTGAACGACGAGTCCGACGTTGCCTACCGCGATATCTTGCAAGCAGCTCAGGGCATCGGTGTGCGAGTGTTTGTGGTGAGCCCTCGGCTGACGCCCGAGCAGCTCCACACCAATGCGCCGGATTACCAAACGCGCACCTTTTATATATCTGGGCCAAACGGCATGGTGTCGCACTATGCTGGCTGGCTGCACGATCAAGGTGTCGGCATACGCCGGATCGTCACTGATTATTTTTCGGGCTACTAACCGAACGCTCTGTGCTGAACCGAACCGTGGTACCATAGAAGTATCGTATGATCCACAAACTCAGGGCGCTCGATATCGCTCGCTTGCGCAGTCATTCTTCGCGGACACTCGGTGTTATTGCGGCGTTATCGTACAGTTCGTGGCCGCTGGCGTTTTTATTGAATCCGTGGGTTGGTCGGCATGAGCTGGCCAGCGAGCTGGAGGCGCCGCATCAACCCTATGCTTGGGTGTTTATCATGACCGACGTATTAACCGGCGTGTTTATCATGCTGGTCGGTCTTTTGCAACTGCGTACGCGTAAGGTCTCTCGCCTGTTGTTTGCGGCAGTGGCTGGCTATGTGCTGTTTGGCGCGATGGTCGCCGGCGCGGCGTTGTCGCCGCTCACGTGCGATCCGGCGCAGCAATCGTGTGCGCCGCTGTTGCGTCATCCGGCGCTCGTGATGCATGGCGGATTTAGTATTTTGTCGGTGGTGTGCTTGCTTTTTTCGGTGGTGGCGATCGCCATCGCGGCATACCAACGGCCGCGCCAGCGGATTCTGCAAGCGCTTCTGGCGGGTACACTCCTGTGCTGGGCAGTGTTTGGCGCCGGCGCGCTGTTGGAGCAGCTCCTGCACATCCGCGATAATAATACGCTACAGTACTTTTTTATCAGCGTTTGCAGCATTTCGTTGGCACTGGTGATTGGCGCGATCGAGTCGCTGACTCGCAAAGCGCAGACAGTTTCACTCTCTGAAGAGTTATTGTATAATAGACAAAATATAAGATAGGTACGATATGCACGGAACCCAGCAGCCGCCCAAGGTGCCGATCCGCTCGTTCAAGCGGACGAAGATCATCGCCACCCTTGGCCCGGCAACAGATAGTTACGAAAAAATTTATGAGTTGATTGGCGCTGGCGTGAACGGTATACGGCTCAATTTTAGCCACGGCACGTTCGAGGAGCGCGATCGGCAAATTCCCTGGATCCGCAAAGCGGCAGCCGAGCACGGCAAGCCAGTGGCGATCATCAAAGATTTGCAGGGGCCGAAGATCCGACTGGGCGATTTTGACGGCGTTATCGAGGTAGAAGCCGGTCAGCATCTTAGCTTCGCCCACAACGCCGACTATCCGGCGACTGGCCACATTCCGATGCAGTACGACCTTAGCACCAAGGTGAAGCCTGGCGAGCGGCTGTACCTGTCCGACGGTCGTATCCGCGTCGAAATCACCGCCGTACGCGATGGCATCGTGTATGGCGAAGCCAAAAACGACGGCGTGCTCATCAAGCGCAAAAGTATGAACCTGCCGGATACCGACTTCGGCGGCGACATCCTCACCAAAAAAGACATGGCCGACATCGCCTACGGCGACAAAAATGAGTTCGACTATGTGGCGATCAGCTTTGTGCAAACGGCCGACGACATTCACAAGCTGCGCCAGATTTTGAAAGAGCACGACTATCCCGACGACGTCAAAATCATCGCCAAAATCGAGACCAAGCTGGCGGTGGACAGCATCGAAGACATCGTGCAGGCCAGCGACGCCATCATGATTGCCCGCGGCGACCTCGCCGTAGAAACACCGGCCGAAAGCGTGCCGGTGGTGCAGCGTAACATTATCGGGCTGGGCCTGAAGTACGCTAAGCCCACCATTGTGGCGACACAAATGCTGCTAAGCATGACCGAGCGGCCGGAGCCGACCCGCGCCGAAGTGTCCGATGTTGCCACGGCTGTGTTCGTCGGCGCTGACTGTGTGATGCTGAGCGACGAAACCGCCATGGGCAAGTATCCGGTGGAGGCGGTCAAGATGATGAAGCGCGTTATTTTGTACTCTGAGCGCCACGCTACCTTTAAGACCGACTTCCACCTGCTGCGCGAAAAAAGCATGCAGAACGCCATTTCTTCCAGCATCATCAGTTTGGCGGAGCATATTGACGCCGAGGCGATTGTGGCGGAAACCGCATCTGGCGCCACAGCCCGGCAGATTGCTGCACGTCGGCCGGCAAGCGCGCTCATCGCCGTTACCGACAACCAACGCACTGCCCGGCAACTCACGCTGGTATACGACGTGAAGAGTTATGTCCGCTCGGCCGAGCACGAAGCTGCTGGTAAGCTCACCGACTGGCTGCGCGACAACAACGTGCTCAAGACTGGCGACGTGGTAGTGACCGTTTCGGGCAAGCGTCCGGGCACCGTTGGCACCACCGACACCATCAAAGTCCGTGTGCTAGAATAAGCGCATGCAGCGCGTTATTTTTATTCATGGCAATGGTGGCGGCAGCGGGCAAGAAGGCTGGTTTCCGTGGTGCAAACAACAGCTTGAGAAGCTCGGCGTCGAGGTGCTCACGCCGGATTTTCCCGATGCTGAGCTCGCCCGCGCCGAATATTGGCTACCGTTTTTAGAAAAAGACCTGAACGCTAACGAGCATACCATTCTGGTGGGGCACTCCAGTGGCGCAGTGGCCGCCTTGCGCTATGCCGAAACGCACAAGATCGGTGGCTCCGTCCTGGTCGGCGTTAACTACACCGACCTCGGCTATCCCGAAGAAAAAGCCAGCGGCTACTACGACGCACCGTGGAACTGGCAGGCGATTAAGGCAAATCAGCCATGGGTGGCGATCTTTGCCTCCACCGATGATCCGTACATCCCAATTGCCGAGCCGCGCTTTATCCGCGATCAACTCGGTGCCGACTATCACGAGTTTACCGATCAAGGCCACTTCGGCCAATCAGAAGGCTCTGGCAAAGAAAAGCGCGAGTTCCCCGAACTCCTCGACGTGCTCAAGCAAAAACTCAGCATATAGCTTACTGCTCGCCGCCGCTCCACTCCAGCGTGTACTTTTTGCCGCCCGTATCATCAAGTTTGCCGAAGACGTACCAATTGTTGACTGTTATTTTGTAGAACTGGTGTCCTTTGGGATCCTCGGCCTCCTTCAAGATGTCGTCTCCCGTGTGCAGGCGACCGTTAATCGCTGAAAACGCCTTTTGTCGCTCCGTGCTGGTATCGAGCTTTTTCGCCACGCCTTCGAAGTACACGCCGAGCGGATACTCGCCGAGTTGATGTTGGCGTACAATATTTCCGGCAACGAGCGGATTCTCAGCTATTTCTTGGCTGTGTCGGCGCGAGACGAGCGATCGGAAGTATAAGTTGAGCTCGTCGTCGTATGCAAAGTGCACTTCGCACACCCAAGGCCTGTTGTTCACACACGTGCCGAGCGACATATGCACGACGTTTGGTACATAGCCCCGGATGATTTTTTCAATGTCCATGTTGTTCTCCATTACGTGCATCAATAATAGCGTACTTGAATGGCTGATGTCGTTACTTGCGCTATAATCGTAAACATAAGGGGAATATATGTTTACGAAGAAGACAATTCGCGACATCGATCTGGAAGGTAAACGCGTGCTGCTGCGTGCCGATTACAATGTGCCGGTTACCAAAGACGACACCATCACCGACGACTACCGGCTGACGCAATCGGTGCCGACCATCAAGGCGCTGCTGGAGAAACACGTGCGGCTGGTGATCTGCTCGCACCTCGGTCGTCCGGACGGCAAGCGCGACACCAGTCTGAGCCTCAAGCCAGTAGCCAAACGGCTGAGCGAGTTGCTCGGCCAAGATGTGCAATTTGCAGACGATTGCATCGGCGAGAAGGTAGAAAAAGCCGCGGCCGCACTCCAGCCCGGCCAGATCTTGCTGCTGGAAAACCTACGCTTCCATCCAGAAGAAGAAAAGAACGATGACGGTTTTGCCGCGCAGCTCGCCACGCTGGCCGACATCTTTGTGCAAGACGGCTTTGGTGTGGTGCACCGCGCCCACGCCAGCACTGATGCCATAACGCATCATTTGCCTAGCGTGGCCGGGTTGCTGCTGGAGAAAGAAGTCGACACCATCACGAACGTCATGAGTAATCCAGAGCGCCCGCTGGCCGCAGTGATTGGCGGTGCCAAAATTGCCGATAAGATAGATGTGCTCACTCGGTTCATCGACATCGCCGATTTTATCGCCATTGCCGGCGGCATCGCCAATACCTTTTTGGTTGCCAAAGGCCAGAAACTCGGCAAAAGCATGTACGACAAAGACGAGCTTGAGCTCGCCCACAACCTCTTGGCTCAGGCCGAGGAAAAAGCCAAAGGTGGCCGCTTTACCTTTTACCTGCCGCAGGATGGTGTGGTGGCTACCAGTAGCGACAAGAATGCCAGTACGCGGCTGGTAGATTGGGACGCCGACCTCATCGCCGACGTGCAGAGTTACCCCAAAGCGCCCGCGCCCGAGACACAAAAAGTGGGTGACGATGAGATGATCTTAGACTGCGGCCCGTTCAGCGCTGCATTCATTGCAGGTGGTGTGCAACTAGCCGCCACGGTGGTATGGAGCGGCACGCTCGGCGTCACCGAAACGCCCGCAGTTACCGGACCGGTCGGGCCATTCGCACACGGGACAGAGTTGCTTATCGAGGCGCTTACCGGGGACTTCGGCTCGCGGCCGTTCAGCTTGGTCGGCGGCGGCGACACCGTGGGCTATATCGAGCAACGCAAGCTCACCGGTGCGTTCAATCACGTGTCTACCGGCGGCAGCGCCAGCCTAGAACTCATGGCCGGTCGCAAACTGCCCGGCGTGGAAGCGTTGCAAGACAAATAGCTTACCACTCGACGTAGTCGATCGGATCTATGTCGTAATCGGCAGCCCTCCGCAAAGCGTCCGCGACTTCGAACTCTGTTGTGTCGTGATTACCGAGCGCGATATCCATAAGGCATCTACCGACGCCGCTGCAACTCAAACTCTCGTCTACTAAAATGTCGCTTTCAAAATCTGTTTGCAGAGGATACGCTGCTACAATGCAGCCGCTTCCAACCTCGCGCAAAACTTCCTCCCCGCTACTATCAAGTTCATGCTCTACTACATATCGCGGACACTCTGGACGAGCCGCGTCCCGAAATTGTTTCATCATATGGTTATTATCGTACAGAATACTCATTAGTCAAGGTGTGTTCTGGGCGACTATCCTTGTGTAGGCTGAGATCAATGCTGCTGGCGTGCAATAATAGTGAGCGCAGTAAACCCAATCAAAAACAAGTATAGTATTGCCCATACAATGGCGTAGCGTACGGCTTTTTGCCCAATCGATAATTACCGAGCCCCGAAACCCTTCTCATGACTGTCACTTGCAACCCGAATGTGCTGTAGGCTAAAAGTGTAAATACCACCAACGTGGCAGTTGCTAATGATAGAAATTGTAAGGGTATAGAAGTCGTCACGACACTAACTGCACAGACCACAACAATGACCAGAAAATTGAAAGCGGCAATAATACCAGCCCAAACAAGTGCGCCGAACAAGGGCTGTGGCGGACGATGAAAGTCATCAGGCGCACCGTCATTCTTACGGAGCTTGCCTTGATCGGCGAGGATCTGGCGCTGCTCACGAGCTTGGTCGTCTGTCCATTGCAGCCTGTCCGATTGTTTCAGCGCTCGCGCCTTGCCCGAGCTATCCATACGGCCTCATCGTAGGTAAGGCCCTGCTGTTGATGCTGTGCAAGTAGTGCTTTCGCGTCCATATTTTTTACTATAAGCATGCGTCGGCGAAATGCCTACAATCTACCAGTCATTGGGGTCTTCCAAGCGTTCCCGTAACTCAAACATGATCTCTGATAAAATAATGTGCTCTTGCATTCTGCAATAGCCAACAACATCACAATCGGGCATTCGACCTAGCGCTACCCCGCTCTCTAATCCGTTGCCGTCCGGACTGAGGGATTCGTATGTGGCGCGGTGAATGCAGCCAGCACCGGCTTCGTCCAGAAGCCACATGCCTCGGGGCGATAGCTCGTTATTAACAACCTCTGGCGGGCACGTCGGTATGTCTGCGTAGCCTTTGGGAAAATAGCGCACATTTTTATGATTACACCGCAGTGGCTCTTAGGCAATAAGGTTTTGTATTTTACACAATGCTTATGGTAAGCTAAACACAAAGGTAGTGAGAGGCCATGGCACGTAGGACGCTTATAGTTGGGAACTGGAAGATGCACCTCAATGTTTCGCAGGCGAGCCTGCTGGTACACCGCTTGCAAGAGCGTACGCGCATGCACCGCAGCATCGAGGTAGTGTTGGCACCGAGCATGTTGGCGCTGCAGCCGCTGAGCCTGCAGATCGACCGGCGCAAATTTCGCCTGGCCGCCCAAAACGCGTTTTATAAAGACGAGGGTGCTTACACCGGCGAGGTGAGCTTTACCATGCTGCGCGATCTGGTGCACTACGCGATTGTTGGCCACAGCGAGCGCCGGATGTACTTCCATGAAGATCTGCCCACCGTGCGCGAAAAAGTCGCCGCCGCAGTGCGCAACGAAATCACGCCCATCATCTGCGTGGGCGAAACCCAGCATGAGCGCAAAGAAGGGATGACTAAGCGCGTGCTGCACGATCAAGTCACCACGGCGCTGGCCAACCTCACCGCGCGCGAGGTTCGCGATGCGGTAATCGCCTACGAGCCGGTGTGGGCCATCGGCACTGGCGACCCTGAGAAGCCAGACGACATCCAGCGCTCGCTGAATTTTATCCGTTACAATGTCGCGCAACTCTACGGCGAAAAAATAGGCGCGGCTGTGCGCGTGCTCTACGGCGCAAGTGTTGAACCAGAATTCGTTGCCGGTATACTATCATTAGAAGGTTGCGACGGCTTGTTGGTGGGCGGCGCCAGCATCAACCCGTACAAATTTGCTGGTATTATCGATGCCGCTTACCGCTTACAACACGAACTTGGCAATGAAGACTGATCCGCCCCAATCATCCAAACCGTCCACGCCGTCACCGCGCCCGAAAGGCAAGGTGTTTGATGTAATGCGACCTGGTAAGGCTGCTGCCTCGCCGACCTCGCGTCCGGTCATCGTCGGCCACAAGTCCGAAGCGCAGAGTGCACAGATCGCCGTTAGCGGCATTGGTGAGCGCGACAACTTGCTCGATCCGCGGAAGAAAATAGATCTTGCGCCCAGTGACGGTGGCGCGGCCGAGTCGCATAGAGCTGACCCGCAGCAGCCCGAACTTCGCCAGTCTGCAGCAGCGAAGCCAGCGGGCATAGCGACCGTCGCTGCGCTGACACCCGCTAACAAACCAGGCACTCAGTCGCCGCCTGCAATCGAGTCGTTGCCCGAAACCAGCATAGACCAGGCAGTCGTCGCCGTAGACAGCGAAACCCAAGCCGCTAGCGGAGGCATGACGCCGGCGGAGGGTGCGGCTGAGCCAGTTTCATCTTTTGCGTCTTCTGAGCCGGCAGAGCCCGATCACCAGCTTACGGATATGTCTGTCGCTGCGGCGGGCTTGGCTGGTTCTGGCTTGGCGGCGCAGTCGCCAGCTTTGGCGTCACCGACCCAGAGTTCACCGGTGCCAGCATCATCCGGCCTCCAGAGCGCTCAGCCGTCAGCCGCGCAGCCCGCCCAACCTCCTTTGCCTAACGCACTGCCCGCGTCTGGATCTGGAAGGCCCACCTCTCCTCAGCCCGTCTCCCACGTCAAACCCCTCACTGCCGAAGAACTCGCTGCCGCCACCGCCGAAGTCGCCGACATGCGCCTGCCCGGCGAAGCTCCCATCATCGAAACCCATCCCTCAAGTGGCAGCCACTTGCTGCGCAACATCGTCCTCGCCGCAATATTGTTGCTCCTCACCATATGCGTCGCAGACCTCCTCCTCGACGCCCAAGTCATCACACTCAACATCCCCCACACCCACTTCTTCGGGATGTAGCCGGAATTAGGTTAGATAACAGGGCGCAATCGTGACATTGAGAGCACATATTCTTTATCTTCACTCAGTGACGTGCGCATGATGTCTAAATTGTTACATGTATGAAGGTCGACGACGTCCTGAAAACTGTGTTGATGGAAGCGCCATAGCTTTATCGTTTCTCCCTTTTTGAAGTTCAGCGCTTTCTGATAAGTATTGGTCTTAAAATGAAGAGTGATGTCTGTCTTTAATCGGATCTGGGTGAAACGGCATTTTTCTTCTTTATCAAAAAAATGTTCGATCTCGTAGAGAGAAGGATCAATCGCTAGACGGTCGATAACTATTTTATTATAGTAAGGCAGTACGGCTTTATCTGTGTGGATATTGAAGTCGAAAAACCTTCGAGAGTTCTCAGTATCAAGTTTTTCTCCAAATATAAGCACGTCTTCTTTTCTCATGCTTTCAGAGAGAGTACGAAACATGTGTTCGGGATGACGCAGATTACTACCGTCGCCCGTTAAAGAAAGGACTAAATTTAAAGTCCGAGAGCCATCCTGATTAAACGAGTTAGCGGCAAGAACCTCCGGAAACTTTTCGCAGCTAATGTCGCGTACGTATTTTTCGAAAGTTGCTTTTTTGCCAAACCATTCGATGGAGTTCTTCTCAGCGATATCGAGCATCTCATTGCTACTGTAAATCTTGATATAGCGTGCGAGTTTATTCTTTCTAATCACAAAAGAAACGAGTTCCTTAGAGACTAATCCATTGTCCGTCCCTACGTCGACAATGTTTACAAAATCATACTTCCCCACGAGGTTTTCTAGATAGTCCTCCTCGAGCTTTAAGAGATTTATAGCGGTGGTTAAAGCGTTAGTTTGGCTTGATGTGTATAGTTTGCGCAAGTATGAGTTATAGTAACGACCACCTTCACCAAAAAAACGGTAGAGCGTCGGATATTCTCGATGTATCTCTAGATCGTTAATGATTTCTATAACTTGCCTTGGGCTATATGTATCGTAGAATTCTGCAAGTGGTGTGAGATCCTTATGCGCCAACGTATTACGATATTTTCTGCTGCGCTCAACTAGGCTGGTGAGAATGTGTGCATTGGAGATGGTATCGGCTATGTAACTTTTCTCCTTATGCTCGAACAGATCAAGATCTATTTTGCCATCCTGAGTAGCGGCTATCCAGTTTCGGACAGTTTTATCGGAAATATTATAAAGTCGAACGACCTCACTATTTTTAAAGTAACGCATATTTTAGTCAGGAATCCTTAGAATCAGTCGCTATTATTGACATGTGCAGGTAAAAAGTCGTATCATCTGGAAAATTTTAATGATGAGTGGGAAAAATAAGGTGTTACACTATGTAATGATACAATCTAGATCCAGTAACATATCTTAAGATTTATTATACCATAGGAAAATAATATGACAATAGTCTCATGGCCGGTCAGCTCACTGAGCGTAAGTACAATCACTTGTTCAATATGCCGTGAAGAAATCTCTTCTGACGGAATCTCCGCAATAGGGCATGACAGTCATGGCAAACAAGTGTTTGCCTGTGCGGCTCATGTCACGCCCGCAGGGAGTCAAATCTTAATCCGTAGGTGGTTGGAGCTCACTGCAGAACAAGGATCTATTCTAGGAAAAGAGAATGTAGCATGATAAACTTCGAGCACAGCACCTTATGGGGCGATGTATATATCGAATCTCGTCATCTAGGTGATGGTGTATCCTTATCCTGGGATATAGCACATCACCTATACCCGAGACATCAGTTGAATGGTTGGACTATCGTCCTAGCTGACAACCCGGGCAGTATGCTTGCGTCTGTAAGGAAGCAATGGATTCGGATAATTCAAAAATTACGCAAAGAGCGAGCCTCTACACTGTCGATATCAAGGTCGAATCATATAAAAGAAATCATAGGAGCAATGGATGGTTTGACATTTGGTACTCTGAACGCCGATCGTAAAATGCCGAAAGTCATTTTTATGGATCCAGATCAACTTTATAATTTTAAGGGGCAGAGCGTTCATACGATCTACATTACTTGCCAAAATGTCCGTCCGCAATCAGGTTGCATAGTAACGCAAGGGGTAGTGGTCGTGTATAAAATAGGAGCTACTGTTCGAGATCAAGCTTGATTTTTGAGATAGAAAGAAGGCATTCACCATCTGCCGATGTTGCAGCCTGGAGTAAGCTGAAGCCATTTTTATCAAACTGCTCAATAGTTTGCAGGGCATTTTGATGGCGATGCCGCCAGAAAAGAATCACGTCGCCCTTGTTAAAGTTTAAGATTTTATGCCGGCCATTAAGTTCAAATTCAACAGATATGGCGACAGATAAACGAACTTGAAGACGACGTTCCATACTACGCTCATCAAAAAACTGTTCAACCTCGTATAACGACTCATCAATGCCGAGCAGTTCGAATGTGAACCTACCGAGTGGGCTAATCTTTGCCTTACTATTTGGTTCAATATCAAAGTCGAAGTACCGGCGGGCGTTTGGTGTATCAAGCTGTTTTGTAAAGAGGAGAAGATCTCGCTTGCCCATGCTCTCGCGGATTGCCGATAATGGTTGGCTAGGATCACGGAAATTGGAGAGCGTACTACCAAAGAACAACACAAGATTCCGCACTGGTTCGTCTCTTATGAATGAATCCACCGCAAGAATATCACTGAATCTTTCATAGGTGATGTCTCTTACGTAGCTCTCGAAGAGCAGGCTATCGCCGAACCAACTACACATGTTCCGTTTAGCAATATTTAACATATCTCGACTTACGTCAATGGCGATATAACGATTCAAACGTCCACTCTCGAGAAAGTATTCAACCAATCCGCGCACTGGATACGCGTTGCCTGGTCCAATGTCTATGATGTTAATCCGCTTACTATCTTTCAAGAGCCCTTCCAGATAGTCTAAGTTGATGCCCAACAAGCTCATGGTATTAGTAAGAATGTTCTCCTCGTTCTCTTTGGCTAATTTTTGTATGTACTTGTCCCAGATGGACGCCCCGCCATCAAAGTAGCAATACTGGAGCGGGATTTCATGGTGTACGTCTAAATTAGAAGTTATATTGAGGGTTTCTTTTGAGTCAAATAATTTGTAAAACTCAGGCTTTGGTGAAGTAAGTTTAAAACCGCGCGTGTTACGATACTTTTTACCTTTTTCGACGAGAGTTCCGATGACCGTAATGTTTTTCGACGTATTGGCAATGAATAGCTTATTGCCTTGCTGATAAAGTTGCAGATCTAGCTTTCCATTTTCAGCAGCATCAATCCAGTTGCGGACCGATTTTTCGGAGACGTTGTGTAATTTGGCTAGTTCAGTGTTTTTGAAGTATCTCACGCTTCAGTCCTAACTTCTATTATAACCTAAAATTTATTGACATGTTCCGATTGCTAGTCGTATCATAAAAGTATACACCTTTAGCTTACTAGCTCGTGTATTTCGCAGAAAGTCTATATTATATACGATTTTTGCGAAAAAATACAGCTCTCTCTAAAGCATAACAGGCGAACTTTAGCGTTAAGGCAAGCATAAGTAATAAATGAGGGGCTTTAAAAACGTCCCGGAAAGTGGGCTTTATGGCGGCAATAGCGGCAAAGACAAACGACTTTTTTATTCTTGGACCGATTATGGCGAGAGGGAACGGCGTGGCGGAGGCGATTGCTTCGCTTTACTACTTGCCGAAGCGTTATAAGCTGGTGCTGCACGACTCTCAGGACACCGATGCGACGTTCCGGGAAGAAATGCACCGTTTGGTAAAACGTATGGCGTTAACTACGCGGGTGCGTTTTAGTGACATCGATATGCCGGAGGCGAATGCGGTTATTGTCGGCAGTGCCACGCCAACAGATATGCGCGACGAACGCTTAATTATTTCTGGCGGTACGCCAGAGGCGCTGGCGAGTGCCATCCTCAATGCCTCGCGTCGATTGCTTACGGTCTAGGATTGGTTTTGCTTCGCTGCGGTAAAGTCGCGGTCCACTGCGAAAGACCTTGGGTTCGTGGTACACTGCGCGAGCGGGATCTGCCAGACAGATCCGCACCACACTGGCTCGTCATCTAGGGCCGCCGAGTATAAACCACCATCCCCTAGAAATCTCAACCGTTGGGTTGAGGAATAGTCGTTCAAGTATAATCTTGCAGAAACAGGGCAGATGTTCTAGTGTATGGATATGAAAACACCAGAACTCAAATCCGGCAAATATAAGGCAAGAGTCGCCGCTGTCGCTGGCCTAGCTGGCTTGTTGGCTGCCTGCGGCAACGCGCCACACCATGGCTATAATTTTGACCCGAACCTAGGATCGGTGAGCGCATTTGGCGGATTTGATAAAGAGGGCCATCGCGTGCCGGGGCGCTACAGCAGCGGCAGTTGGGCGGACTGCTCCACGCCCGGTGGCGCGATAGCGAGTTGGTTTGATACGGACAAGTCGACCCGTGCGGTGGTAGGGCTCACAGCTTTGGCGCCGTCAGAAGCCGCAGCCACGGGCTCTTCCGAGCCGAGCGCGGACCCGCGTGCAGATGTCCTTATCGACGGTGTGGAGGTAGCCGGTCATTGCCACAGGTCAAGCCACTATCACACCGTTGGAAGGCGAGTCGTGGGCGGTGAATCTCGGCCATCCAAGCGCCGAAGTGCAACGTGCCACAGCGCTTGGCCATTGGGTGACCTTCAGGGTGGCGCAAGACGCAGCCGGCCAACAGATGTTAGGCGTGGCGATGAATTGCACGGCTCCATCCTCGCCAGATGACATCCTTAACTGGCAAGCCTGATAGGGCGTGTTCTGCTACAATAGCTTTCGTGATAGAAGATCTGCTGGCCGGCTTAAATCCCGAGCAGCAGCGGGCTGTGGAGACCACCGAGGGACCGCTGTTAATTCAGGCCGGTGCCGGCAGCGGCAAGACCAAAACGCTGACGCATCGTATCGCGTACATTATTGCCAACAATAAGGCCACGCCATTCAACATTTTGGCGGTCACCTTCACGAATAAAGCCGCCAAAGAGATGCGCGAGCGTGTGGCGCGACTGCTCGGCCAAAGCGCCGACAACCGCGGTTTTATGCCGTTCATGGGTACGTTTCACGCTATTTGTGTGCGGCTGCTGCGCCAGGATGGCGAGCACGTGGGCATTCCGCGCAGCTTTGTGATTTTCGACGAGTCCGACCGCCAGGCGGCGGTAAAGCAGGCGAGCAAGCTGGCGCACATAGATGAGAAGAGTTTTCCGGCGCGCATGCTGTCGGGCATTATTAGTAGTGCCAAAAACGATATGTCTTCGCCGCTGGAGCTGGCCGATATGCCCGGCTCCACACCAGCGCAGCGCGCAGCAGCCAAGGTGTACCCGTTGTACGAAACAGCGCTGAAGGAAGCGAGCGCGCTGGACTTCGACGATCTGATTAATCGCACCGTGCATTTGTTGCAAACTCAAAAAGAAATTCGCGCCAAGTGGCAAAAACAGTTCAAATACATCATGATCGACGAATATCAAGACACCAACACCGCGCAATATAAGCTGGTGAAGCTGCTGACAAACGCCGATAAAAACATCGCCGTCGTCGGCGACGACTGGCAATGCCTACCGCCTGATGCGCAAGTCGAAACGCCGTCTGGCCTGCGAAAAATAAAGGATGTTGTCCCAGGGGATGCGGTGCGCTCGGCTGCTGGATATGGCCGGAGTGGGTTTTTTAAGGTCACGGCACGCAAACAGTTCGATCACGCAGGAGAGCTGGTTACAATCAAGACGAGCTCGGGTAAAGAATTGCGCTGTACACCCAATCATCTCGTCTTTGCGCGATGGGATGCGACGGACTCGTACCTTGTATATCTCATGTATGCGCGCGGCAAGGGGTATCGTATTGGTCTAGCGAAAGGCATGCGCTTTGACGGTAAAAAGGATGCGTTCGGGCTGCGGGTACGCGCCAACCAGGAGCGAGCGGACCGCATGTGGGTTCTCAAGGTATGCGCCAGCAGGCAAGAGGCAATCTATGCTGAGGCGCTTTACGCCTACCAATACGGCATCCCTATGACGGTTTTCCATGCGTTCACGAATCGGGCTCTAAGGATGGATCAGGCGTCGATCGATGCGATTTTCCAAGAGATCGACACACAAACAAGGTCAAAGAAGTTGATGGCTGATCTGGGTCTGGCTTTTGATTATCCAGATTTCGTTCCGCAGGCGACCACAAGAAACGGCATGAAACGAGTGAATATTAACGTTGTGCTGTTTGGTGATAAGCGTACGTCAGAACGGAGTGCATGGTCTGCGAGTAGGATATCTGCGAACACGACCGATAGGCGAGATCTGCAGATATTTGAGGCCGCAGGCTACACGGTACGTGCTGGCCGGGCGGGCACATTTCGATCAGAAATCCACAATATAGATTATGGAAAAATCGAGGGACTAGCGGAACGCTTGGGCGGCGGCATCGAAGAGGCAAGCATACGCAGATATGCATACATAACAGCCAGCCAATACAATTTTATGCCAGCGGCGCAGGTACATCCGGGGATGATAGTCGCGGCTGCTGATGATGGGGCTATTTCCGAGGAGAGAGTTATAGCGGTTTCTAAAGCAGCCTATACGGGTTCTGTATACGACCTCGACGTAGAAAAGGTCCACAATTACGCCGCATCAGGTATTATCGTGCATAATTCCATTTATTCGTGGAGGGGGGCGGATTTTCGCAACATTTTGAACTTCGAGCACGACTATCCCAATTGCACCGTTATCAAGCTTGAGCAGAATTACCGCAGCACCAAAGCGATTCTGGACGCCGCCCATGCGGTGATTACCAAAAACCATCAGCGTAGCGAGAAGAAACTCTGGACGGAAGCCAGTAACGGCATGCCGGTCCAGATGATTCAGGTTGGCAGTGAGCGCGCCGAAGGCGAGGCCATCGTACGGCGCATCAAAAACGCGGTAGACGGTGGATTTCGTCGCTACAACCACTTTGCGGTTCTGTATCGTACCAACGCGCAGAGCCGCTCCATCGAAGAAACATTTATCCACTACGGTATTCCGTACCGCATCGTGGGCGGCCAACGTTTTTACGACCGCAAAGAAATCAAAGACCTCATGGCGTATCTGCGGCTCATCTATCAGCCGGAGGATCGCATTAGCTTTGCACGGATCGTAAATGTGCCGACCCGCGGCATCGGCGCCAAAAGTCTGGAGACTTTTTATCAGTGGATGGAATCGACTGGCAAAAATCTGTTCGAGGCGCTTAATGAAGTGGCGACCTGCGGCTCGCTGACCACCAAAGCGCAGAACAGCTTGGGTGAGCTGGCGGATATTTTGGCACGCCTGCGCGATCTGGTGGACGACACGCCGCCAGCAGGTATCTTGGATAGTTTGATCCGGCGCATCGACTACCTAAACTATCTGGACGATGGCACGCCACAGGCTGAGTCACGCCAGGAGAACGTCAAAGAGCTCATCGGCGTAGCGCAGGAATACCAAGATTTGGGCTTGGCTGGGTTTCTTGAGGAAGTCGCGTTGGTGAGCGACGTCGACCAAGCGAACTTCGATGGCAACGCAGTCACGCTTATGACACTGCACGCCGCCAAAGGCTTGGAGTTTCCGGTGGTCTTTATGGTGGGCATGGAGGAGACGGTTTTTCCGCACACTCGCGCCGTGTACGATCAGTTCGAGATGGAAGAAGAACGCCGGCTGTGTTATGTGGGTATGACCCGTGCCCGCGAAGAACTCTATATGGTGTACGCCACGAGTCGCTCGTTGTACGGTGGTGTCCAGCACAATCCGCCTAGTCGCTTTTTGAGCGAGATTGACGCCGAGTTTCAGCCAGCCGAGAGCAGTTTTGGTATGTCTGGTGGGTGGTCGGCAACGGAGGATTCTTACGTACAACGAGCCCCGGACCAGGGGTGGCAGCCCGCGGGGCAGCACCCACCCCGCGCGCACGAAGGAGCACGGGGAAGGGGCGGACGGGCTGACAGGACCCCAACCTTTGGCGATGATGTACGCTACGTCGTCGATGGTGATGCGCAAGTTGCACCTCACCTTGCCGAAGGCGACAAAGTCCAGCATCAAGTATTTGGTGTGGGCACCGTAGTGGAACTCGACGGCGAAAACGCCACCATTTTCTTTAAAGGCAAAGGCGTCAAAAAGCTGAACATCGCCTTCGCGCCGCTCAAAAAACTCTAGTAGCCTTGCGCTAACCAATTGGCTGGCGGCGCGGCTAGTTCCATCGCGTAGTCGGGGTTGTCGTAGGCGAAAAAATGGATTTCGTAAGAGGCGACGCCTAGATTCCCTCGCAGATCAAAAAAGCTGATGCCTTGGGGATATGCGCCTTCGGGCGGCTCGCCGAGCGAGACAAAACTATGAGAGACGGATCGAGC
This sequence comes from Saccharimonadales bacterium (SeqCode), assembly GCA_035278105.1. Classification (GTDB taxonomy): domain Bacteria; phylum Patescibacteriota; class Saccharimonadia; order Saccharimonadales; family UBA4665; genus PMNU01. The sequence continues at coordinate 389,021 of DATEJI010000108.1, read as the reverse complement.
TTTCGGTTCACGCACGACGATGTGCGTACCGGCTGGCTGAGCCTCGTGATAACTGATCGGTTGGTACGAAGGCGCAAGGTTGTGTACGAACCGTGCCGCGGCATGACGGTCGAGCTCATAACCAGTACGCAATTCAGTGATATTATGGCACCAATATTCGGGCGCATCCTCTGGGACGAGTTCGGCCTCGGGATTAAAATGAGCAACGTAGCGCTCGAACACTTCGCCAAGGTCTCTTGCCAGAGTAGGTGGTACGTCGTAGAGGGTGGTATCGATCGGAGTTGTGATGGCGTCTATGTAATCACACTCAACCAGGCCATGTGGTGTACCGACTGCCAACACGCGTTGATAGAACATAGGCCCTTCTATATTGTGGTGCGACGGCGTGGTGCGTAATTCCATTTCAAAATGTGACATGTTAACTCCCTGTAGTTTAGTATTCGATTGCAGGTAGTGGCGGCGCGGCCAGTTCGGCGGGATGCTCTTTAAAGCGGTACGATTCAAGTGTTTGCCCAAGAGACATAACGCCGACATTACCGCTGTTATTAAAGATACTAACACATTGGGGTTCTGTGCCATCGAATGGCTCGCCGAGTGCTATAAAGGTATGGTGGACATTTCTCCATTGCTTCAGGTCTCGAACGACCCCGGGAGTACCGAGCGGCAACGCTTCATCTGGCTCGTGATGGACATACGTTCTTGAGTATGTTCTGGCAAGCTCTTTGGCGATCTGGTGACCCATTGGTCCGTCCTCTTCCGGCAGGAGCTCTAAAATATTGTGGCACCAATACGGTGCGACGGTTTCGTAGTCGTCTGTCTCGGGGTTGTAGTCGCCCACATAGCGCTGCAATAAATCGCCGAGTGCAGTGGCGAACTCCTCGGTAGCGGGTACGTGGTGTGTGGTCAGCGGGGTGGCAACTTCAGTTATATACGAACAGGCGACGAGCCCGTCGGGAGTACCTACAGCGAGGATGCGATCGTACGGCGTGTCGAGATGCACAAACGGTTCATAATACGACGGCGTCGTACGGAGTTCCATGTTGAAACGTGACATGCCACAATTGTGCGATAGCGAACACGGGAATGCAAGCAGTTTGTTGCGGAAGATTTCGTTTGCCGGTGCACTTCGCTGCCCGTCCGCGCTGCACATTAACTGGAGGCGATGCTACAATACATACGGTCCCACGAGAGGCCGATTATGCGTATGCCATTTCGCCGTTTCAAAAAGAAATACACGGTCGTACAGCGCAAAAAAGTGCGGACGCTCAAACGGGTGAGCCGTCACCCGGCGTTTACGATTCCACTTATTACGTGCGGCCTGTTGGTGCTACTGACGCTGGCAATCGTGCTGCTGTTGAACGGCGGCAGCCCGAAGTTGCAATCTACCGATACGCACATCGTCATCATTACCCACGACCACAAGGAACAAACGTTGCCAACACGCGCCAACACCGTAGGTGAGGTGCTGAAAAGGGCGGATATTACTCTTGGCCAGGGCGATGTAGTGGAGCCGGACGCTAGCACGCAGATCGTTACCGACAACTTTCGCATTAACGTGTACCGCGCCGTGCCAGTTACCATCGTTGATGGCGCCACCAAAACGTTTGCGTATTCAGCAGCTACCACGCCGCGTAGTATTGTGCAGCAGGCCGGCATTCAGGTGTACCCGGAAGACAACTTGTCGCTTTTGCCCACCGACAATTTTTTGACTGAAGGCTCGATTGGCGAGCGTGTGGTCATCAACCGCGCCACGCCAGTGAACGTCAACATTTACGGCACGCCGGTGACGATGCGCACACATGTGACCACCGTCGGCGCGCTTATGACCGAGCGCGGGCTGAAACTGCAAAAAGATGACAGCTTACAGCCGAGCTCGAACACGACCATCACCCCCAATATGCAGGTGTTTATTCTGCGCAAGGGTACAACCATCGTCACCCAAACGGTGGGAATCACGCACGACACCCAGATTATCGAAGACGACAGCCTTACTTTCGGCACCACCGCTGTTCGCCAGCAAGGCAGCGACGGTCAAAAGCTGGTAACGTATCAAGTGCAGCTTGTGAATGGCAAAGAAGTCTCACGAAAAGAGATTCAAGAGGTAGTGACAATGCAGCCAGTGACCGAAATCATCGCCCGCGGCAAAGCCGTGCAGATTCCATCGGATAAACAGGCAGTGATGGCTGCGGCTGGCATTAGCTCTGGCGACTACGCGTACGTGGATTATATCGTCAGCCACGAGTCCGGCTGGTGCCCAACCAAGCTGCAAGGCCAGGCCGGCTATTGTCCACCGTACGCGCCGGCGTCTATTCCGTCGTATCTTGGGTATGGACTTGGCCAGGCCACGCCTGGTAGTAAGATGGCTTCGTTTGGCGGCGACTGGCAAACCAACCCTGTCACACAACTGAGGTGGGCGACAAGCTATGCCGTTGGGCGATACGGAAGTTGGGCGGCGGCCTACGATCATTGGTCTAACTATCACAACTGGTAGACTAAGGAGATGGAACCTGCCCCGCACACCAAAAAATCACTCGGTCAGCATTGGCTCGGCGATGACGCCAGCCTGCAAGCAATGGGTGATGCTATTGATCTGCAAGCCGACGACACTGTGCTCGAAATCGGTCCTGGCCCCGGTGCACTCACCGCTCAGCTCACGGCGCGCGCCCGCCAGGTTGTGGCAGTCGAGTTCGACCCCGAGCTCGCGCGCGACTTGCCCAAACGGGTGCCAGCCAAAAACCTCCAGGTCGTTCAGCAAGACATCCTGCGCTACGACCTGCGCCAGCTCCCCAGCGGGTACAAGATCGCTGCCAACATTCCGTATTACCTCACCAGTAATTTACTGCGTATGCTGTGCGAAAGTTCAAACCATTTTTCCCGCGCCGCACTTTTGGTGCAGAGAGAGGTTGCCGAGCGAGTGTGCGCCCAGCCGGGTGGCATGAGCCTACTGAGCGTCAGCGTACAGTTTTACTGCGAAGCGCGCCTAGGGCTTGTAGTGCCGGCGCGCCTGTTTACGCCGCCGCCCAAAGTTGATTCGCAGATTCTTATGCTCACGTATCGCCACGAGCCACTGTTTACTAATGTAGATCCAAAGGAGTTTTTTCGCGTGGTGAAAGCCGGATTCTCCCAGCGCCGCAAAACGCTACTCAACTCGCTGAGCGCCGGGCTGCATCTTTCCCGCGAACAGACCGAGGTGCTGCTGCGCCAAGCTGGTGTCCCGCCAGAAAAACGCGCGCAAAATCTGACACTTGCTGAATGGTTTGCGGTTGTGCAAACGCACAGAGTACGCTAGAATGTGAGTAAAGATTCACGTTTAGTGTAGGGTAACAACGTACAAGCATAACAAGTTAAGTTTTGAAGCGTATGGGTCCTGTTATTACCACTGGTTATTTACTCACCCACACTGCAAGCATTGTCCTGCGCCAGTCGGACCAAATGCTGCAAGAACGGCTGGGCATCGGCATGTCGCAGTTTAAGCTGCTGCTTATGCTGCAAAAAAGCCCGAATGTACAACAGCGCACGCTAGCCGAGCGGCTCGGCCAAACCGAGGCTAGCATTAGCCGACAGATTAAACTGCTCTGCGAGAAAGGGCTGCTCACGGTTCGGGTCAACCCGAAAAGTCGCCGCGAGCACATCACCGTGCCCACAACCAAAGGTATCAAAATCACCGAAGCGGCGGTGGAGGTGCTGGGCGAATACAACACACCGATGCTCGAAAAACTCAGCGAAAAGCAGCGCCAACAAATGGCCGAGGCATTAACCGTGTTTCACGAGCACATCTGCTCGCCTGGCAAGCCGTTTGCCTGCGACCATTCCTACGAGCTATAAATCCATCCCGAATATGCTATAATATGGATACGTGGGGCTGAATCTAAGCTCGACATTGGACTTTATCGGTTAGATCAGCAGGTCGCTTGTCAGCGTTATAGGCATATTCAATACATGCAACCAATGCACGTACGGCTGTAGCTAACCTCCTGCAAAGGAGCAAGTTCAGCCTCAATCCAGTTGCTGCGTAAAGTTCAGCAACGCCGCCTATAAAGACGCCAGATATTTATAGTTTGCGTTTATACATTTCTGACTGCGCAAGCGTTTTGTCCGGAGCGTTTGCTAAGACTTTGGACTGTGGAGTAAGGTGTTTTGGTCGTTCAGCCGCCTTGCCCGAGACATTTTAAACGACCTAAGCCTGTAGGATAGACTAACCAGATACACCGATGGACGCGGGGGCAGTACCCGCCAGCTCCACCAAAAGAGGCTTTTCGTTTGCAAGCGAAAGGTCTTTTTTGTTTGGCCTGGCCTGGTGCTATGCAGCCGCAGCGAACGGGATTATACTTGTGCTTATAACCTAATAAAAGGGTATGTACTATGCAACGAAAGATACAAGTAGTAATAGTGGCGGTTGTCGTGGTGGTGGCCGTTCTTGGCGGGTATGCTCTTTTGCATCGCTCGAAAAACATGAGTATGACAAGCTCAAGCACTGCAACGTCGGCCGCGGTGAACAACGCGCTTTTGCAGACCAAAAGTAGCGGCAGTTTGGGCCAATATCTGGCTGATCCGAGCGGTAAGCCGCTATACACCTACAATTCGGACACAAGCGGTGTGAGCAAGTGCACCGGAACTTGCTTGGCCAGTTGGCCGGCCTACTTGCAGACGACGTCGATGAACTCTTTGTCAACGAACGTCAGCACGCTCACGCGCAGCGATAACGGCCAAACGCAGTACACGTATAAAGGCAAGCCGCTGTATTACTTCGTGAGCGACACTGGCGCCACACCGACTGGCAACGGCGTTGCTAATTTTGAGCTCGCCCGGCCGTAACAGATGAAGGCCGTGAAGGACCTGCATTTTTATAATCCAGCCGCAGCAGTTTGGTTGCTGCGGCTGGGGCTTGGTTTTGTGTTTTTGTATGCCGGCGTGTCATCGCTCCAGCACCCGTTGGTCTGGGTGGGTTTTATACCAAATGCGCTGACGCACGCTGTTGCGGCGACCACTGCACTGAAGATACTTGCAGTGGCGCAATTGCTGCTGGCCGCGTGGCTGTGCAGCGGTAAGTGGACGCGCTATGCGGCTGTAGTGGCCGTGCTTATGCTGGCAGGTATCGTGGTAGCGAACATGGCGAACCTCATCACTACTTTCAGAGACGTTGGTTTGGCTGCGGCGGCTGTAGCACTGTTTTTTCTGGAAAAGCCGTAATGAGTTGGACTCGCGGAGATGGCAAGAGTAAATAGTATGCATGATGACACGGGCGTAGTATTGCGCACCATAGGTTTAAGCAAGCGCTATGGCTCGTTTGCGGCGCTCGATGATTTAAATGTCGAGGTAACTCGCGGCGAGGTATTCGGCTACTTAGGCCCGAACGGCGCTGGCAAAACAACAACGATCCGCTTGCTGCTGGGGCTCATCGCGCCAACCGCTGGCCAGGCCGAAATTTTTGGCATGGACGCGCAACGTCAGAAGATTCAAATCCACAAACGGCTGGCCTATGTACCTGGCGAGGCCACGTTATGGCCTGGTTTGACCGGTGCCGAAACGCTACATCTGCTTGCTCAGGTGCATGGCGCTGTCGACACGCTGTATCGCACCAAGCTCGTGCGGCGATTTCAGTTCGATGTTGATAAAAAGGTGCGCACGTACTCGAAAGGTAACCGCCAGAAGATCAACCTTATTGCGGCGTTTGCCACGCGTGCCGAATTTTTGTTGCTCGATGAGCCGACAGCAGGCTTGGACCCCCTGATGGAGCAAGCCTTTCGCGAATGCGTGCTTGAAGCCAAACACAATGGGCAAACGGTGTTTTTATCCTCGCACATTCTGGACGAGGTCGAAGCGCTGTGTGACCGAGTGGGCATTTTGCGCGCTGGCAAACTGGTGGAGGTTGGAACGCTGGCCGAAATGCGCCACCTGTCGGCCCTGACGGTAGAGGCGACGTTCGACAGTCATCCTCCTAAAGTAAATCATCTGCAAGGAGTGAGCGCAGTAAAAATCACGGGTAATCGGTTGACGTGTCAAGTACGTGGCTCCATTGATGGGCTGTTGCATGTGCTGGCCGCCGCGCATCCTAAGAGTTTGCTCAGCCGGGAACCCTCTCTGGAGGAACTGTTTTTGTCGCTGTACGGCAAGACCGACGAGCGTAACATCGAGGCCAACAATGGGCGCTAGCGCCGCCGCGTTGCGCACGTTTCGCTGGCCGCAAACGGTGATTTGCCGATTTGTAGCACGCCGCACCGTGCGAAGTGCCGCGTTGTGGGCGCTTGTGTTCGGCGTGTTTGTGGCGTCGAAGGCGAGCGGGTACGCTGCGGCATTTCCAACCCTACAATCTCGCGAGGCAGCAGCAGCGACGTATGGCAGCAATATCGGATTCAAGATGTTGGTCGGCCGACCGGAGCATCTTGAGCAAGTCCCTGCGTTCACGGTCTGGAACTCGCTGATGGTCATTACGCTGATCGCCGCGATCTGGGCATTTCTGCTCGCGAGCAAAACCTTTCGAGGCGAGGAGAGCAACGGCCGGTGGGAGCTGCTGCTTGCCGGCCAAACCACCGCGCGCCGGGCAACGGCCAATGCCTTGGGTGGTTTAGGGGTGAGTTTGGCGGTGATGTACGCTGTCTCTGCCCTCGGTTTTATAGTGGTCGGCCGACTGCACACAGTAGATTATTCTCTGCAAGCGGCTTTGTTTTTCGCGCTGTGCACCACCGTGGGCGCAGCGATGTTTATGGCCATCGGTGCGCTTATGAGCCAGCTCATGCCCACGCGTAGCCGGGCGGCGAGCATGACGGCGCTTATATTTGGCATTTGCTTTTTGGTGCGAGCGACTGCTGATTCGACCACGCAGAGCTGGCTCCTCAACCTCTCGCCGCTCGGGTGGATCGAAAAGCTGCGTCCGCTGTACGCAAGCGACCCGATCTGGCTGATTCCGTGCGGTGTGGTGATTGCGGGTGCCACCGGGGCGGCGATTTTTTTAGCGGGGAAGCGCGATCTTGGCGACAGTTTGCTGGCTGATACAGATGCAGCCAAGCCACGCCTGCGCTTTTTGGGATCGCCGCTGGCGGCTGCGTTTCGTGTAACTCGCGTAACCAATGCCGCTTGGTTGGGGGTGATCGTGCTGGTGGCGTTTTTCTTCGGTACGATGTCTAAAACGGCGGCCGAGGCGTTGTCTTCGTCCGTGCGCGCCGAAAAACTGTTTGGCCAGCTCGCGCACAGTACTACGGTGTTTTCGCAGAGAGCTGTTGCGGCCGAGGCGTTTTTAGGCATTGTGTTTATGTTGGCTATGGTCCTACTTATGTGCTACGTCTCGAGTGCGGCCAGTGCCATGCGCGAGGATGAAGCCCAGGGCTATCTGGATAATCTGCTGGTGCGCCCAGTCGGACGCTTGCAGTGGCTAGCTGGCCGTGTGACGCTGGTGCTTGGTGTGGTGTTGCTCTGTGCCGCACTGGCAGGAATGGCGGCGTGGGCGGGGCAGGCAACACAGCATCTCGGTCTTTCGTTTGGCGTGTTGTGGCGAGCAGGGCTCAACATCGCTGCGCCAGTGTTGTTGACGCTTGGCATCGGCATCGCTGCGTTGGGTTTTGCGCCTCGGTTCACCAGCCTTTTGGCATACGGTGTAGTGGCGTGGTCGTTTCTGGTTACCATGATTAGCTCTGGCGTGCATCTGAGCCATTGGTTGCTCGACACCTCGGTGTTACAACACGTATCGTTTGCACCGGCGGCCAGCCCAAACTGGAAAGCCGACGCGATCCTGATTGTCATCGCGGTAGCCCTGGCTGCACTGGGAGCCGCGCGTTTTCGCGGTCGCGATTTGCAGAGCGAATAGTCCAGAAGATCTCCGTTATTGTGGTATGCTAGTCACAATGAGCAAATCATACCTAGAACTGTGCAGTTCGCGCCTGTCGATGCGCCTGCCGCTTCAGGAGTTCGAAGCTGCGATTTTGGCCGCGCACGAGCAGACTGGGCAGTTGTATCCTGGGTTTATGACGCGCGACGGTGCAGATGTGTTGTCGTATGCTCGTCTTCGGGATCTATCGTCCAGCGACAGAGACTTCACAGCCGCCGATTGTCGCCAGGGTATGGCCACGCTCGCTGCGACTCTTGCGATTCCGTTGGAGGCAGACATCGCCCGACGTGACGCGGTGCGCGCCGTGGTGGATATAGGCACAGCCGAGCCTTGGCAAGATATAATAGATGTAGCCGAGCACTTTGGCGACACGGCGTACGCCATAAAAAGCGCGGAGCGCTTCACGCTTGCCAGTGTTTGCGAAGGCTATGCCTACCAGCGCAACCCCGTTGCCGTGATGATTGGACCGCGCGAGATTGTGGCTGGCCTGCATTATGCAACCGCACAGCTCGGTCGCCCCTCGCCGATTATCGAGGATTTCGCCACCGGCTTGGCCTACTACGCCGGCGGATATGCCGAGTTGTGCGAAAACGCCGCCGCGGCTTATACTGTAGCGTAATGAACACCATCGTACTCGTTTTGATCGGCCTGGCTGCTGGCGTGTTGAGCGGATTAGTTGGTGTTGGCGGCGGTATTATTGTGGTGCCGGCGTTGGTGCTGCTGATGGGATTCAGCCAGAAGACAGCTCAAGGAACAACCTTACTGATGTTGGTTTTGCCTGTCGGCGCGTTTGCCGCAACAGCGTATTACCGCGCTGGGCTGGCCAACGTACGAGCAGCAGTTATTATCGCGCTAGGCTTTATCGTGGGCGCTGCAGTGGCGGCGCGTATTGCCATCAAGCTGCCCGATCACGCAGTGGGGCGCATTTTTGGCGGGTTGCTGCTGGCGGTTGCTATCAAGTTACTCTTGTTCGGGAAGTAAGATCGGCTTTATCGTAGTCGCTAGCGGTGGCCGAGACCGAGCCTGATCTGGCGTTACAACGACTACAACGCTTTTAGGCCGGCAACAATGCTCTTGGCGCTGTTGTACGCGGTTTGGTTCATTGACTGAGCGCTCTTAAGCTGGGTGATAATGGCCAGCAATACGGTGTGATCGGCGTCGTAGTCGGTCGGCTGCAAGGCAAGCAGCTTGGTTTGCTCGGCTGTCGAGAGAGCCTGTGCCGCCGAAATCTGCGCCTTCATTTGGTCGAGCTGGGTCTGCAAGGCGGTAACGTCCTTGCCGGCAGTCTTTGCCTCGGTAATGCGCGTCTGCAATTTGGCGGCCAGCGTGGTGAGCTTGTCCTGCGTTTGTTGCTGGCTATCAGCAGTCTTTAGGAGCTCCACTTTCGGCACGATGAGCGCATACACGCGGTAGTCGCTTATCATGCTCTGGACGTCTGCAATAGCGCCAGCTCGAGTGGTTTCGGCGTCGAGTTTGGTCTTCAGCGCCGTTAGGCCGCTGATCTCGCTCGTTACTTCAGCGGTGAGCGCGGTTTTGTCGGAGGCGCTCAGTTTGGTGTTGGCGCTAATCTTGGTGGTGAGTGTGTCCAGTGTTTTCAGGCGACGACTGATCTCGGCGTCACCCTTAGTCTTGAACGTTGCCAGTGCTGTCTCGCCGCTGGTCGCAGTTGATGAGTTCGTAGTTGGCGAGGTGCTTGTATCGTTCGTGCTTCGCTCCGTTGACGCGGCGCTCGCTACACTTACCGCAACCAGCGGTGCGCAGATGGCAACGATGAGCGGCATAATGATGGTACGCTTTAGAAAAGTCTTCATGGCTGCTCCTTAGTTAGTCGGTACATCGACCTGATTTTGCTTATCGTTGGTTGCGCCCGTGCCCGCTGATTGGTCTTGCGTGCTCTGGTTCAAGCTGGTATTGACGCTGGAAAGATCCTGATTGAGGCTGCTATTGTCGGTAGAACTGGCGTTGGTCATGGCTGTACTGGCAGGAGTGGTGTTGCTACTGGTGGATGTAGTAGTCTGCGTTGTCTTGGTGCTGGCCGTTTTTGCAGTGTGCTTGTGCCAGACATACCATCCGGCTAGCGCGCCAGCGACTATCAGTACTGCCACCACGATCCAGACCATCAACATCCCTCGCTTTGGTGGTGCGGGCGTTGCCGGTGGCGTGGAGGCTGCAGTGGCATCATCGCTGGTAGAGGTGCTAGTAGTTGGGTTGGGCGAGTCTGAAGCGTCAGAAGTCGTGGTAGTTACATCTGCATCCGCTGGTACGGTAGGGGCGCCCGGCGAGACACCACTCGCGCTGCTGGTTTGAGCAGTGGTTACTGGGTCGCCGGCTGCGCTGCCCGCTGTATCAGTCGGAGCTGGAGCGCGCAGGTTATCGTTCGCAGTTTCTCCAAGTGTTGAGCTGGTGCTTGGCTTTTGGCCGTTCGAGCTCGATTGTTCGTTTTCCATAGTACATCCTTTTCGTGTTGCTAACCGCATCTTATATATGCACCAAAGCACCTAAAAAAGCAAATGCTTTTGCTAGCTTTATTAGCGCCTACGCGGCAGCAAGAGACATGCCGAAGCATAGTAGACGATCAGTTCGTCTCTAGATGCCGCTCGGTGGCCAGGCTTAATATCCGACGATAGTATTGTAATTCGATTTCGAGCCGGTTCAGTCCTTTTTTGGTCAGCCGATAATATCGCCGCCGCGGACTTCCCTCAAAGGGCATTTCTTCTATGTAATTATCACGTTCGAGCTGCTTGAGACTGGCATAGAGGATCCCCGGGCCAGGTGCAAGGCGCGCTGCGGAGTCTGTTTTTACTTGTTTCATAAGCTCATACCCATGCCGCGGCTTCAGGCTGAGCGCCAAAAGCACACCGACATGTACAGAAGATAAGAGTCCGATCTGACGAGTATTCATATTTCAAATATATTGCATTTCGATATATCGTCAATAGTAATAGTGCTATTGTTTCTGCGGGCCAAGCGTGCTATACTACAAACATTGTTTTTCGATGAATCCGGGTCATAAGGTACTATTTACTCGATTTCATTGCAGGCAATCAGAGTAATAACCCTTAAACCCAGGAAACGAATGTCTTATACGATGTACTCATCGCGCCGCAGTGGCGCACATCAGAACCGAACTAAACACTCGAGCGGCGGTCGCCGTTCCGGGAGTCCGCGCCGGAGTGGCCCTAAGAAGGACTACATCCATCCGTCGCGCTTTATAAAAGCGGCTGCTCCTAAAGAAGAGATAGCCTACGAGCCCACGCACACCTTTCCCGACTTTGGGATGCACGATTTATTGCTTGCTAATTTGGCGCGGAAAGGTTTTATTGCCCCTTCGCCCATCCAAGACCAAGCAATTCCGCTCGGCCTGGCCGGTCGCGACGTTATCGGCATCGCCAACACCGGCACGGGTAAAACCGTAGCGTTTGCCGTGCCGGTACTGCACCGGCTGTTGGAACGTCCTACGTCGCGCGCACTCATTGTTGCACCCACTCGCGAGCTGGCGCAACAGATCGAAGAAGAATTTAAGGCAGTGGGCAAGGGCGGCGGTATGTACGGCGCGCTTCTGATCGGCGGCGCTAATATGAATCCGCAGTTGCGCGATTTGCGCACCAACCCACAAATTGTCATTGGCACGCCGGGCCGCATTAAGGATCACCTTGAGCGTGGTTCACTCAAACTCGACAGCTTTGATATGGTCGTACTCGACGAAGTCGACCGTATGTTAGACATGGGATTTGTCGAAGACGTCAGCGATATTCTCGGCCAGCTCGCTCCAGTTCGGCAATCGTTCTTTTTCTCGGCAACGCTGGATCGCAAGGTGCGTGATCTTATCGACTTTTTTGCCGCTGATCCGGTAACTGTGTCGGTAAAAACCGGCGAAACCACCGAGAACGTGCATCAGGACATTGTCTGCTACGAAAGCAGCACCGATAAGATTGAGCAACTACACAATCTTTTGAATAAACCGGAGGTCACCAAAGCTATTATTTTTGACGATACCCAACGCTCGGTTGAGCGCCTGAGCCGTGAACTGCAAACCCGTGGGTTTAAGGCAGATGATATTCACGGCGGCAAAAGCCAGGCGCAGCGCGAGCGAGCACTGAAGCGATTCAAAAAAGATGAGGTGACCATTTTGGTTGCTACCGATGTTGCTGCGCGCGGCATCGACGTGAAAGACGTCAGCCACGTCATAAACTACTCCACGCCGCAAACATACGAGACCTACATTCACCGTATTGGTCGCGCCGGGCGTGCAGGCAAAATCGGCTACGCACTCACCTTCGTTACCGATTAAATGAAGAGCAGCCGAAAGGCCGCTCTGTCATGACACAACGAGCCTGCTCAATCTTAAAACCCAAGTGTTTGTTTGACGATAACCACGTGGATCCGACCTGGCAACTCTTTGTAGAAATGTACGAGCTTGCGAATTTCGCTAGGAGCACTGTAGGCTTGTTTTGAGCGTTCGTTCTCAAGTGGAAAAACGTGCGTACGGAGGCGCTCCTCTGCTTGCGCATCATCTTTGACGATTTTTTGTGCGCCAACCACCCAGATGACATGCGCCGCACCAAAGGTGTATGCGGGCAACTGACTCCCGGTAGCCGAAGCCACCAGCGCATGACCGTCTTGCGTGAGGGCGTGTACACTGCCGACGACGTATTCGGGCGCAGCGCCCAATTTTCGCTGCTCAAGCTTTTTCTCGGGCTGATTCATAAGCGCGAACAGCTTTGGCCGAACTGCGTCGTAATCGCCCGAGTCGTTTATTGCCGCATCGAGGCCGATTTGGCTCAGCGTTTGCGAAGTAACAGTGAACACTTCGGCACCTTTTGGCAGCATCGCCAAGACTGATTTTGTAGCCTCGTCGGCGTCTTCGGCGATCGTGACGGCAAAGCCATTTGCTTCGAGCGCGACTTTTGTGCGGTCAATAGCGGCATTGTCGGCAATGGTATTGTATTGTGGCATCGTATCCTCCCTATCTGTTATACTATACAAAGTATAGTTTTGGTACGACTAACTATACGCCATTACTATATAAAGTAAAGTATTATAATAAACTCTGTATGGACACAGCTACGAACGACCCAATGTGCAAGCGCCTTGCCGCTGCCCTCAAGATTCTTGGCGACAAATGGTCGAGCTTGATTATCCAGCAGCTCACTGGCGGCCCGCGCCGTTTTTGCGAAATTGAGCACGCGATAGGCATTGGCCCGCGCACGCTGTCGCAGCGCCTCGACGTGCTTGAGCAGCAAGAAGTTGTGGCAAAAAAGCAATTCAACGAGGTGCCGCCCCGTGTCGAATACTCACTGACAGAAAAGGGCGCCGACCTACTGCCCATTTTAGAATCCATGGCCGTGTGGGCTGCAAAGTATCCTGGTATTGACGGTGACCAGGACAAGCGCGTACCCTAGATCTATTATCTGCTGAACAACGTTAAGCAAACAAGATGATACGAATATGGAGGTCGCTGGCAAAAGCCAGGCCACCGAGATGGTGTAGTATGGTCGAATGTAATACGAAAAGCCAGGGTGGGCAGGAGCGCGGCAATCCTCACTCAGGAATTCTCTCAACATCCTCCACGCGGCAACACCTGGCCCGAGCTGCTGCGTCACCTTGCCCACACGAATCGTCGAGCACTCATGCGCTACCGCGATGGCGCGCAAGTGCTGGCCCACGCTAACATGCCGCAAGATGTCATGTTTCGTGGCATGGAGCGCTTACTGCACTCGCTTACTGCGCAAGGTTTTAGCGTCGAATTGGCCATGGACAGCTTTTTTGTAGTGGTTCGGTTTACGATCGGCTGCGTATTCGAAGAGCAAGCCGATCCACGCACCCGGAGCGGCGACAAAACCGCTCGCCGCGCACACCTGCAACAAAACGTCCAGCGCTATCCAGTTGTTGCCAAAGCCATGATGCAACGAGCAGATCACGACGAAGATTGGCAGTTCCAGAGAGGTCTCGATATCATCCTGGCTGGCATCGCTACCCAACTTGACGAGGCCAGCAAGGTGGCCTAGGCTAGAAGTAATGTTAGATAGAGCAAAGCAACTCGGGCAACACAGTATGCGATTCTTTTTTAAACCAGCAGCAGATCTAAAAATCGAAGATATCAAGGCGGCGCGGCAATATATCGCCGATTATTGGCCGAAGCTGCAGCGTTTCCATCCTAAAGACGACGAGACGCTCATCGGCGTACCCAAGCCGTATCTGGTGCCGTCGTACGCCGAAGGCCACGAGTTCGACTACAACGAACTCTATTACTGGGATAGTTACTTCATGGTTCAGGGCTTTTTGGCCGACAGCGCGCACAAGGAGTTGGTACTCGGCATCCTCGAAGATCTGTGTTATATCTTCAAGCGGTTCAAGCTTATTCCAAACGGTTCGCGTATGTACTATGTCAGCCGGTCGCAACCGCCGTTTCTGAGCAGCTTTATCTTTGATTGTTACGAGGCCTATCACCTGAGCGATGACTGGCTGAAAGAATACATTGCCATCGCCAAAGACGAATACCAAACAGTGTGGATGGGCACGCGCAAGCCGAATGCCCGCCAGGTGTACCAAGGCCTGAGTCGCTACTATGATTTTAATTATTTAAACGACATCGCCGAAACCGAAAGCGGCTGGGACATGACGCCGCGTTTTAGTCGCAAGGCGCTCAATTATCTGCCGGTGGACCTCAACGCGCTGTTATATAAGTATGAGATGGACTTTGCTCGCGCGGCGCTCATCTTCGGCAATAAAAAAGAAGCCGCCGACTGGGAAGACGCTGCCGAAAAACGCAAGAACACCGTGGACAAGCTGATGTGGGATCAGGGCAAAGGTTTGTACTACGACTACAATTACGCCAAGGAGCGGCGCGGCAACGTTGCCTCGCTGGCAGCGTATTATCCAATGTGGGCCGGCATGGTCGACGGTCGTACTGCGCAAGAGCTCGTGAAGCAACTCAAGCGCTTCGAAAAGAAAGGTGGCGTGGCCACCACCGACACCTATGCGCTCAGCCAGCGCATTCCCGGCTCACTGCCGATGCAGTGGGCGTATCCAAACGGCTGGGCGCCGCTGCAGTTCATTACGGTAAAAGCCCTGCAGCGCTACGGCTACAACAAAGACGCCCAGCGCATCGCGCGCAAGTGGCTACGCACTAATCTGGACTGGTTCAAAGCGCACAGCGTGTTTCTCGAAAAATATAACGTTGCCGACCCTAGCAAACCACCGGCCAGCGGTGTGTATCCATCGCAAACCGGCTTCGGTTGGACGAATGCTGTGTTCGAGCGTTTCTGCCAGGAGTTTATCGACGGCTTGCATGTGTAGGGCGGTACGAGTAGTATCGGCTCGTCAGCTTTTTGGTGCAGTCGGGCACCAGCCAGCGCCTTCCTATTCCTGGGGTGGGGTGTGCCTGTGCGGATTGTCGAGCCGTCCAATTGCCGTGCTGGACCCCAGCGCTCCCAGTACAAGGGAGCTACCCCTCCACAACACGTAACACTTGGCAGGTCTTGAGGCCTACGTGCTGTAAGGGGATGGTCGCCGTACAAGGGGATTTTCAGATAAGGCGAAACACGCTATAATAGCGGGGAACGAAATGGGGCTGTAGCTCAGTTGGCTAGAGCGCGTGATTCACATTCACGAGGTCGGGGGTTCGAGCCCCTCCAGCCCCACCAAGTTTTCATGTCTTAGTCCCCTGACATTTTTACTAGAAGTAGAATCTCAAGTAAAAATGTCAGGCGCGCCGAGAACTACATATCTTCAAGTTGGGGCAATTCGATCGTAATGACTTTACATACTCCACCCCAGCCAAACAGAAGACCAGGAGTACATCCTTTTAATCTCTTGCAATTCGAGGCAACAAGTCATAAAATCCGGCTAACGATCCTAAAAAGCGTAAAGGGAACGGCATGAAGAAGACGGCAAATGCGAGGGGCTTTTCTATCATTGAGGCGCTTGTCGTCCTGATCATCATAGCCGCTTTAGGTATTACTGGATGGTCTGTGTGGCACCACAAAAGCACAGACGACAGCCAGAGTAAAGTAATAAACAACGGCGGACATGCCCTATCAAAAAATGATCCTTACGCCGGTTGGAGGACGAGCTGTGATCCCGAGTTGAAGGCTTGCTTTCGGTATCCGGCGAACTGGACTCCCTCATATGGAGGCTTTCAAAATGCACATGGCACTGCCTATTTCCAGTACCAGAATCCTGACATAAAAGATCAAGGCACCAGCGAAGCTTATATCGCTAGTATAACTGATCTGAATACAGGTGGGTCGGGTCTAAAGATCGTAGGTTATGTCGTTAACAGCAACCCTCTCTATTCCATTTTCGACAAATCCTACGTTGACACACGCAACCTAAGTGTTGGTCAGACTGCTCAAATAATCAGCACGAACCCAACCTTTACAGGGAGAACAGGTAAAGAAAACGTCACTTTTGTTGCTACGCCAGGGATTAACGGCAGTATAGCAATCACGAGCATGGATATGGCAAAAGAATGGTTTAATGGGCTTGAAGCAAAGACGTGTCTTAAGATTCTCCAATCTTTCTACTACGAATAGACGCAGCTTTTATAAACAAAAAGATCCGCCAAAACTTCGGCGGATCTTTTTGTTTATAAAATTACAACGTATACATCTGTTACTCAACGTTGTATTGCAAGGCAACCCTCGTTATGATCTTCGCATTTCAGGGGATCATAATGGAACCAATCCGTTCGCCAGACACTCTACTCGAATAACAAGATAGTTAATCTAACTATCGCAGCTTTTATTCTAACCAAAATAACACTCGCCTTCTTTTTGAAGGTGTTGGAGGTTCTATGTCTGAAAACCTAAAATCTGTCACATCTGAGGAGCAAAACTTTCACATTCAGCAAATGTCAGAAATGACTGCTTTGCAAAGAGTACGACGCACCATGGGAAGGATTGTAGCTGTAGGTTTACTCGCAATTGGCGCTTCAAGCTTGCCGTTTGTATTGGAAGAAGCCACTAATCCGGCGGCGGCATATGCAGATTCGCTTAGCTATCCATATCCTACGGACGCAGAAGCACCATGCGAATTTGGCGCGGCGGGTGGATCTTCGTGTACTAATCCGGCAAACGTATCAGATAAGTACGACTGGGGCGTCAAGGACGCAAATGGTACCTTTCATCCTTATAGAGAGTCGGGTGGCTATGAGTACCGTAACTGTACCGATTACGTAGCTTGGCGACTAGAAAGTCTAGGCGTATCGGCAGGCAAAGTTAATGGACTTGGGAATGGTGGTCAATGGTATGCTAAAGCTCCGAGTACAGAGCAATCTTCTACGCCAAAGCCTGGTGAAGCGGCTGTAGTTCCGACGACATCATCGGATCAGTTTGGTCATGTAGCTTTTGTTGAAGCGGTAAATCAAGACGGCACCATTACTGTTTCGGAGTACAATCATGATCTGCAAGGTCATGGGGACACACGCACCGGTAAACCTAGTGACATGGGATTTACTGAGTATGTTGACTTTGGCGTGGATCCAGCAAAGATATCAGGTGGTTCCTCCGCTTCCGCGCCTAATTTGTATGTGGTTTTGCATAACAATACTTCCTCTGGTAAGACTGAGGTTAAGGTGTTGGATGGGTCGAAGAGTTATCACAGTTGGGTTGGTGGGTGGAACACGCCGGACGGTACGCATAGCAGCGCGGATGTTGATTATGGGATTGCCGATCAGAATGGGGATGGAACTCCGGATGTGTACAAGATCCAGCATCAAAATACCTCAAGTGGGCACACGGAAGTGCAAGTGATGGACGGTGCAAACAATAACCAGTCATGGATTGGCGGATGGAATACGCCAGAAGGTGTGCATGGTGCGAACGATGTGCACTATGTGGTGACCGATGTCAACCGCGATGGCAAACCGGACGTGGTGGAGATCCAAGATTGGAACACGTCCAGCGGCCACATAGAAGTTAAAGCTATGGATGGCGCAAACAACAACCAAAGCTGGATCGGCGGTTGGGCAACTCCCGAAGGTTGGCATGGCGCGGCAGATGTTGACTTTGTGGCGTCCACCTGCGGCACGGGCGCCTCGGCTAAGCCGAACATCTATGAGATCCTTCACGCTAATACTTCCAGTGGTAGAGTGGAGATAAAAGAATTCGACGGTTCGAACAACTACCAGAGCTACGTTGGCGGTTGGACGACGCCAGAGGGCGTACATGGTGGCGATGACGTTAACTATGTGGCGTCCGGCTGCAACGGCAACGGCCGGCCCAACATCTATGAGGTACAACACCAGAATACAGTGAGCGGCATGACCGAAATCAAAGAGTTCGATGGCAGCGCGAACTATGCAGCTTTTGTTGGCGGTTGGACGACGCCGGATGGAGTGCACAGCGGCAACGATGTGGACTACGTGATGCCACAGTAGGCTACGGGTATTGATTCGGCCGGTCGTATCACCGGCCGAATCGACCGGATCCGATGGAGAGACTGGGCGAATGACAACCACGACGAAGGACTTCGCCCGGCTGTTTTTGGATGCATATACGGCGCAGCGCCAGCGGCACTTGCATCCTCCCACCTACCTCGGTTGCACGCGAGATTTGGCATCGCCCGCCCGCGGCCAACCCTACAGCATGGCCGACGGTAATCTTATTCTGTTGGGTAGTGGGGCAGTACCTCGATGTTGGATCTGTCTCGAAGTTCAGCAATAAGTGGCAGCGAGAACGGATCAAAATCTGGCCGCGCTACTTCCTGGGCAAGCCGGCGCAACGAGATGGAGAACGAACCATCTATGCCCCGAATTTGCGTGTGGGCGGCGATGAGGACTCGTTGCATGTATTCAACCGCGCTTTGGACGCCCTCGCGTGCTGCTTGGGTCGAGCGCAATTGTCGATACAGTGCGGGTCCGTAGTCGAGGTCATACGTATAGCCGCCGCCAAAGAGTATCATCTGGAGTGTGGCCTTAGAGACCACTGATAACGCGTCGTATTCACGAGCTATCTCGTTAAACTGTTCGGGCGAATGCGAGTGGGCCATATTGGCAAACATAATTTTAGCTTTCATCTCCATATGCTGCATGTTCGGTAGTGGATAGTCGGCCTCTATCTGCTGGAAGCGAGCATCTCGTTCGCTTAGGCTGTATGATCCCTCGGCAAGTTCTAGTTGCGCTGCGACGCGCGCTTGCGCAGCAGTAAAACAGGCATCCATATCCTGCGCTTTCAGCCAAAGTTCCATATAATTCGGAACGCCATAATGCACGGCACGCAGCGCAAGATACATCTCGCCCCGCAGCTCGCCGGTTAGATTGGCATCTGGCGGGAACCCCATTTCCTGCGGCGGGGAAAAGAATGCGGCGTAGGCGTCCAGTATGTATTCGGCGGTTCCTGCGTTTAGTGCCAGTGCAACACTAGGGTCGCCCTTGTGCCCGAGCGCACCGGCGATATCGAGCGCGCCGTGCCAAAAGGAGAGCTCAAGCGCTTGCGGATCGGTGCCTTCCGGCAGTGCGTCGAGCTCGCTACCAAAAGACTGCGACTGCATAATGCCCGGCCAGTTCACCGGAATGGCCATATCTTGGCGTACGAGCTCTTTACTTCGGGGCGGCAGAATATCGGGCGCTTCGTAGGTGGGCAGGTGTCGCTGGCGCTGCGCTGTATACTCATCCAAAAACAGTCGGCGAAGTCCTTCGTCGTGACTGTCATGAGCAGGATCGAGATCGACATCCGTCATAACTTCCGGATTTTTGCCGCCGTCATGTATGACGTTGATGTAGCCAAGTGCCCGATAAGCTGCAGGGTCGGCGACAGCTCCGACAAGTCCTGCGTGGAGTTCGATAAATTGGTTGGGTTCCAGCCGACCTTCGGCCGGTTGGCCATATTCACGGACGATGCGCCTGGGCTCTTCGGGGTCGCACACTACGCCCACCAACGCGTCGTATGCCGGCTGCGTTCCCAAGTAGACATGCTCTTGGGCGTACACCGACGACAGCGCTTGTAACCCCTCGGCCCCTAATCCTTGGCGCGACGGGTCGGCGCTGGGGGTCATGTCGGGCGATTCATAGAGCGCCATTTCCGGGCACTGATCTGGAACGAATGACTGATAACCTGGTATTTCGGAAAACGATCTAAATGGACGCACAAACTCATACTATACAGGTACCGACGCGAGGCTGTACACTCGGTTTATGCACGAGCTCATTGTCGATCTACACATTCATTCGCACTACAGCCGGGCGACGTCCAAAAATTGCGACCTCGAAGGTTTGTATCGTTGGGGCAAGCTGAAGGGCATCACGCTTATTGGTACCGGCGATTTTACCCACCCAAAGTGGTTCAACGAGCTGCGCGAAAAGCTAGAGCCGGCAGAGCCCGGCCTCTACAAATTGAAAGACGAGCTGGCTGCGCCGATCGACAAAAGCCTGCCGCCCACTGTGCGCGAACAGATGATCCGCTTTGTGCCGACGGTGGAGATCGCCACTATATATAAGAAGGGCGAGCGAGTGCGCAAGCTGCACCAGCTTATCGTGATGCCGAGCCTCGAAAGCGTGGCGGGGCTGAATGCGCGGTTGGAGCGCATCGGCAATCTTAAGGCAGATGGCCGGCCGATTCTTGGCCTGGACAGCAAGGGGCTGCTGCGCCATGCGCTGGAAGTCGACCCGCGCACGCTGTACATTCCGGCGCACATTTGGACACCGTGGTTCGGCATGTTCGGCAGCAAAAGCGGGTTCGACTCTATCCAGGAAGCGTACGATGAGCTGGCGCCAGAAATTCGCGCGATAGAGACGGGATTATCTAGTGATCCGGGCATGAATTGGCGCGTCGAGAACCTCGATGGCATTGCGGTTACGAGTAACTCGGACGCGCACTCGCCGCAAAAGTTGGGACGCGAGGCTACGGTAGTGCGAAGCGGCGTTAGTTACGACGACATCATCGGCGCCTTT
This sequence comes from Saccharimonadales bacterium (SeqCode), assembly GCA_035278105.1. Taxonomy (GTDB): domain Bacteria; phylum Patescibacteriota; class Saccharimonadia; order Saccharimonadales; family UBA4665; genus PMNU01. The sequence goes on along the minus strand of DATEJI010000108.1, from coordinate 368,307 downwards.
AAAACGAATGATGAGCGCCTTGTGGGCACAATCGAGTTTTTCCCCGAGGAAGGTAAGTACCACTACGACGGCCACCGCATGTGCAACGTGCGCTTTACCCCGGCGGAAACAAAGACACATGGTGGCATTTGTCCGGTGTGCGGCAAGCCGGTGGTGGTTGGGGTCGAGAATCGGCTCGACAACCTCGCCTCGCGGCCAGCCGATTTTGCGCCACAAAACGCGAAACGTGTCGAGTACATTATTCCACTGGCCGAAATCATCGCCGAGCTACGCCACACCAAAAGTACTGCTGGCAAGGCAGTAACGGCTGAGTATCACGAAGTCATCGACCGGCTAGGCAATGAGTTTGATATATTGCGCACGGTGCCGCCGGAAGCGATCGAGGCCGCCGGCTTTCCGCTCTTAAAGCTTGCCGTAGAGCGGTTGCGCGCTGGCGAAGTGGTAAAAGATCCTGGCTACGACGGCGTGTACGGCACGATCAAAGTGTTCAAAGACAACGCCGAACGGCAGCAAACAATTAACCAGCTAAGCTTGTTGTAGGCATTGTAGCAACTGTCCTATATAAGGGCGGCGTGCGGTACAATAGCTGCATGGACGTTGTGGAGGAGTTAAACAGCGAGCAACGAGCGGCCGCCACAGCCGCCGATGGCCCGGTACTGATTGTAGCTGGGCCGGGCACCGGTAAGACGAAAACGCTTGCGGCGCGCATTGCCTATCTTATCGCCAGTGGCCGCGCCCAGCCCGAACAGATTCTGGCGCTGACATTCACTAAAAAAGCCGCCGAAGAAATGCGCTCCCGCGTCAGCACACTGGTGGACGTTGCGCCGGTGATCTCGACCTTTCATGCGCTCTGCTACGAAATTCTCGGCGGGCAAGATCTGGAGTTTGCCAGTGAGGCGGCGCGCCTGAATATCATCAAAAAACTGCCAAAGCCTGCCTCGCTCAAGGGGTTTACCACGCGCGAACTTGCATTGCAAATCTCGCGCGCCAAAAATTTGGCCGGGGCCGATCCAGAACTGGACAAACTCACGGCTGCCTACGACGCTGTGCTTAACGAGCAGCATCTGCTCGACTTCGACGATCTCTTGACCCGCACGCGCGATCTGCTGCGCGCTGATGCGCAGACGCAAAAAGACCTGCAAAATCGCTTCACCCACATATTGGTAGACGAGTTCCAGGACACTAACAATTTGCAGTACGAGCTGCTCCAGCTCATGCGCGGCACCGCCAACCTGTTTGTCATTGGCGATCCGCTACAGTCAATTTACGGGTTTCGTGGTGCGAGCGGTTCGATTTTCGATCGCTTTCGGCATGATTTTCCAGATGCGCTCGAGGTTGCGCTCACCATCAACTATCGGTCAGTGCCAGGGGTGGTGGCGCTTTCTAACGCCGTTTTTGCGACTGCGCCGCAGCTCGTTACGCATGCCTCAAACATGCAGCAGGCCGGCCACGTCCAAACCGTCCAAATCTTCAACGAATATGCAGAGGCAGACTGGGTGCTGCGGCAGATCCATAAGGCTATTGGCGGCGGCGATTTTTTGCAGGCGGTGAGCGATGATGACAGTGCTGAGCACCGCCCGCTCAAGGATTTTGCCATAGTCTATCGCAGCCGGTCGGCGGCGCAGGTAATGCAGCGGGCGATTGCTGAATCTGGCCTGCCGTATCAGGTGGTGGGCGAGGGGTCGCCGTACGAAAAGCCAGAAGTACAGGCGATTATCGCTCTGCTTCGAGCACATATCTCCGACGATGCGCCTGCCCACGAAGGCTTTACCGCCAGCGAGTGGCGCCGGTTGCTCGACGTGCTGGCTCAGCACGACGGCAGCAATCCGCACGCCCTCGCGGTCAAAATAATAGATATGCTCGGGCTGGAGCTTACGGCCGACCTCCAGCAGTTTTTGAATGGACTGGTGCGCTTTTCGAGCGTGCGATCGGCGCTCCAGCACCTTGACGCCATGAGCGAGCAGGCCTTTTACGATCCAGCGGCCGAAGCGGTGACGCTTTTAACGATTCACGCCGCGAAGGGTTTGGAGTTTCCGTACGTGTTTCTGATCGCGGCGGAAGATGGGGTGTTGCCGCACGCCCGCAGCGATATTGACGAAGAGCGCCGCCTGTTTTATGTCGCCATCACGCGTGCGCGCCACAATCTCGACATCTTGCATACGGCGCGGCGTGGTGGCCAGCAGGCGACGATGTCGCGATTCGCCGCGGCGTTGCCAGAGCAAGTACTCCCAAGACACACCGACCCAAACCTTGCCGACGACCGACGCCGCGCCCAAAAGCGCGCCATCAAGCGCAGCCAGCAGCGTCTTTTTTAAGTTGCCAACTCGCAGTACAATACAGATGTAATAAGGAGTGCATCGAGATGCCGGCTGTAGTGGTTACCTTTTTAATCGTACTATGTATCGTTATTTTGACGGGAGTGCGCATCATCAACCAATACGAGCGCGGTGTGGTGCTGCGGCTGGGCAAAGTGCGGCCGCAGGTGAAAGAGCCGGGTTTGCGCCTCATTATTCCCATCATCGACCAAATGCGCAAAGTGGGCATGCGGATTGTGACGCTGCCAGTGGATTCGCAAAAGATCATCACCAAAGATAATGTGTCGATCGACGTCGCTGCGGTGGCGTATTTTCAGATTGCCGATCCCATTAAAAGTGTGGTGGCGATAGAGAACGTGGTGGCTGCGACGTACCAGATCGCGCAGACAACGGTGCGCAACATTGTGGGCCAAAGTTCGCTCGACGATGTGCTCAGCAACACGGCCAAAATCAACGAAGCGATTAAAGGTATTCTGGACGGCGTGACCGAAAAGTGGGGTGTGTTTGTCAGCGCTGTCGAGCTCAAAGATATCCAGTTGCCCGACAGCATGCAGCGCGCTATGGCCAAGCAGGCCGAGGCCGAGCGCGAAAAGCGCGCCAAAATCATCGCCGCTGAGGGTGAGCAGCTCAGCGCCACCAAATTGGGCGAGGCGGCCGACATCATCGCTGCACATCCGATCGCGCTCCAGCTCCGTAACCTGCAAACGCTCACCGAAATTGCTACCGAAAAGAACAGCACCATTGTCTTTCCAGCACAGTTCATGGACACCATGCAGAGCATCAAGACGTTCATGACCAAGGAGCAATAGTGGGCGAGGCATTCAGTCCGCCCGAGAATTACTATCGAGTCTCGGTTAAGGCGCTCGTTTTTGATGGTCAACGGCGACTGTTGGTATTCCGCGCGCCAGATGGTTGGGAAATGCCCGGCGGCGGCTTGGAGCACGCCGAAGATTACGAAGCCGGGGTACGGCGCGAGCTGATGGAAGAAGTGGGCGCTGAGGTGGCGAGCGTGGGCGCGGAGCTGTTTTCGTACCGCTGCAGCACGCGCACCGGCAAGCCCAAGATCAGCATCGTAGTGCCGGTGGTGTTGGCTGGTCGGCTCGATGAATTGACTCCTCGGGGCGACGATCTCCAAGAGGTGCGTTTCGTTACCAAGGATGAGTTTTTGCAGCTCCCATTTCAGCCTGGCGAAGGTGAAGTGCAAGCCTTTGCCGGCCAAATTTGGAGCCCGCCAGCGCAGCGCATCAGCAGTCCGTACTATCGGGTGACGACGCGGGCTATCGTCCAGGATGATACGGGCAACGTGTTGGTTGCCCTCGACACAACCGGTATGTACCAGTTGCCCGGCGGCGGCTGGGAATTTGGCGAAGGTCTCGAAGATTGCCTGCGCCGCGAGATTCGCGAAGAACTCGGCGTGGAGGCGAACGAAGTTGGTCAACTGTGGTTCGCATATCGCGGTTGGAATCCTCATGGCCACTGGAATCTGCGATTGGCAATGCCGGTAAAACTGGCCAGCACCACATTTCGCCCGCGCCAGGAAGACGACATCGCTTCAGCTCGTTTCGTCACCAAAGACGAGTTTGTTCGCCTGCCGTGGGCGCAAGACGAAGCGCCCGTGCTCGATCATATCGACAAAATCTGGCCACCGGTTGAAAAAACAGCGTAAAAACGGTACGATAGCAGGGTTCGCAGTGTTGGCGTCGTCATGTGCGCCCGGCCAATCGCGATTGCACGTACTCGGGCGCCACTGGCACCCCTCCGTATCCGGCGCTTTAGCTCAGTTGGTAGAGCAGAGGCCTGAAGAGCCTTGTGTCCCCAGTTCGAGTCTGGGAGGCGCCACCAAGCAGAATTACAGATACAAGTTCCAGAATTTATCGTCTGGAACTTTTCTGTTTGCAGCACATCTGTTTGGTACGATCTTCGTAGCAAATAATCTATTATATATAGTGGCTCATGAATAGTGTGCTTATCTTGGAGCAGGTAGCTTCTGCTATTATTAGCGGATGAATTTAAAACACTGTTACCTTTTTGCACTCGAAGTGCAGCCGCTCAAAGTCGGTGATATACACCAAACACTACCCTTGCACTGTACGCTTATGCACCGTTTTTGGTCTGAGCTTACTCCCGGAGTGCTTGCCGACAAAGTAGCATCCTATTTTGCTACAATCTCGCCCATAAAATTAATACCGCACGAACACCTACTGCTTGGGCCAAAGCAAGTTCCTGTAAGTGAACTTGAGCTTACAAAGCAAATCAAGAGTCTCCACATGGGATTGTATGAACTGCTGAATGACCTGCACGTCGAATATACTGCGCCTGAATGGGTAGGCGAGGGCTATCGTTCTCATGTGACCGAAAAAGAGAACGCACGTTTGGAAGTCGGCTCGACACACATGAGCAATGCTGCCTATCTGATTGAAGTAGAAGTTCCCGAACATCCTCATGCGCGGCTCATCCGACACAAATTTGAGTTTACCGCTCAGCCGTCATGATCGCCTCAATATCAAGTTCATCCAAAACGTTCACATAAAACAATCAAAGCCTCAAGCAAATAGTTCCAGTTTTGTCCTGGTATTGTCCGCCGGCAACAATCCAGGCATGAGCCCTGGAACGCTTTAGTAGAGTACTTTGGCCCGCGCGGCGAACTCTCTTCCCGAAAGCGTCTCATTCCGGCAAGTGACGCACGACGGGGACAATCCGCACTATCAACCAGAGGAACGTCGTATGCGGATGGGAACATACTCCACAAGATCTGGTTGAGGTGGGGTTACGATGGGCGAAACTGACCTGCCTGCGCCCACTCCGCGGCCCACAGTTCCGCCTACCCGCGAACCCTTGAAAAAACCCCGGCAGTACGGTATCGTAGGTGTATCGCGTTTGCGGGTGTAGCTCAGTTGTTTAGAGCGCATCCTTGCCAAGGATGAGGCCACGGGTTAGAGTCCCGTCACCCGCACCATAAAGGATACATCAGGATTTGGTGTATCTTTTTTGATTTTAAAGAGCTCGTTTATACCTGTTAGATCCCATGCATTTGTACCGGAATCGGTGGTTACAGACGCTATTTCTGCGTAGGTTGGCGTTTCGTTAAAAATGACGCTGAAAAAGTCGGCTTTTTTGAGCGGATCAATCTGTTGGAGCAGCAGATAATCCATGTGTTGGAGAAAATATTTGGCGTATGCCATCACAACCTCAAAACTGACTGGTTTTTCTTTTTCTTTCTGCTCTTTCTCCTCGTTTAGTTTGTTAAGTTCTTGCTCGACTTGCATCAGCTCGTCCTCCATAAACTTAATTGCCGTAGGGCTGCTCAGAAGCTTGATTTTATCGACCGTAGCAAAGGCCTGAGCCTTTAGCTCGTCAATGCGCTTGTCGATCAGAGCCTCATCCTGGCCGAGTTCTTCCCGGCGCTGCTGCCAGACCGTCTCAAGCGCTGTCATGAGCGCATCAATGTATTCCTGGGTGAAGGTAACCTTGCGCACAAACTCCTCTACGGTAGCCTCTAGCTTGTCCTTAGGCACTCTGTAGTGATGGCCGCGCTTGTCGCAGTGGTAGCCGGGGTAATACTTGTAGCGGCCTTTCGCGGCGCTGCCAAAGAATGGCTTTCGACACTCCGAGCAGGTCACGACCTTACGATACGGATACTCTGCATTGTGTGAGCCTTTTCTGAGCTGATGCTCGGGCGGACGCTGCTTACTGATCGACACCACGCCATCCTGCATACTCAAGATCATCTTGCCCCGGTTGGCCTTATTGAAGGTCTCAAAATCTATCAAGCCGTCAAAGCGCGCTTTTACTGGCTGATCCTCCGTCCACTTCTCACGGATTACACCAGCATAAATCGGGTTTGCGATATAGAGCCAGAAGCGCTTGAGCGTCAGCTTGTGCCCGCCAGTACGCCCGGTTATCTGTGTCTTGTCGGTTTTTGCCCGTCGGTTCTGATAGCGCGAAGCATAGCCAAGCCTGTTTATTTCCTCAACGATCTTGGTATCGCTAAGGTGGCCCTGGCATCGCAGCTCAAACATCTTCCGAATAAACGGTGCTTCTTCCTCATTTGGCACCAGAATATAGCGCTTGCCATTGCCGGTCTCCACTCGCTCGCTTTTGAGGCCATAAGGCGATGAGCGCATCCAGTACCCCATACGCGTGTAGCGAACTTGAGCACCAATCATGCGGCTCAAAATGTCGCGCACTTCGTCTTTGGCACGTTCGGCCTCCAATAGCTCAGTTTTACGGGAAGGGGAGTACTCGCTCCAGCGGTACTTTACGCCCAGGTGTTCAAGAGTATTAACCTTAACATTGCTGATTACGCCGTAGATATCCTCTAGCTCGACGCCGTGCGGCTCTAGCTGACTCTTCAACAAGTCGTATGATGTTGAGCCAGCACGAGTAAAACGGTCGATAGACTTCACGATAATGACATCTATCTTGTTCTTGGGATCAATCGCGTAGTTCACCACATCCTGCATCGGCTGATGGGCTTCTCTCGATGCCGATTCAAGGTAGGTCAGTATCTTCACGATCTTAATATTACGAGCGGGCGCATAGCGCTCGCCTTGCTCGATCTGGGCCTCCGGTGAGTCACCGTCAATGCCCTGGCCTATTGTTGAAACACGAACGGCCAAAAGGCCGTTACGTGGTCGCTGATAATTGGGATTCATTTCCACCTCCAATTTGCCTTAAGAGTCTCTGGTCGTTGGTTTGGTCCTCGATGATACGGTCAATGATCAGATTTGCAATTACAAAGATTCTCTCCTCGGTTGGCATACTGGAATACATGGGCACTTCACCCGTATTTTTGTTTTTGGAACCTTTTAATCTCCCCATTATGTTTGCCCTCGTTTAGCTTGGATTTTCGCCAAAGCAAAATAGCTTCGACTACAAAAGGCGAAACACTAACAATCGGCTAAACTATTTGACTAATCGTCGGATTTGGCAGGCTGGGAACCAGTTTTCTTGCGGCTTGAAAGATCTTTTTCGACGAGCTTTTTAAGCTCCTCGTCGTTACCTTCCTTAGCGATAGCCTGCAATACAAACTCGGTTAGCGTCTGCCCGCGTCCATAAGCAACGGCTTTCGCTCGGTTGAGCGTAGCCGCGCTCGAAGCTACTTGAAATCGAACACGAGAATTTGACATATACCTCATTATACTACTAAAAGTATAAATCTGATCCTCCAATAGGAGGGGCGGTTAAAATACCACCCCTCCTTGGCCAAAGGCTGCAAGCTCAGATACAGGTGTTGGCCGGAAGAATATATCCCGCTCAATCGAGATCCCGGCCGGGTACTGTACCTTGCTCAGTTCGGATAGTGAAAAGTATCCGAACTCTGTCTCATGCCCGCTTACTAATCCCCAGCACGTATCCTTGCCATCATACTCGATTACATACCAGGTCCAGTTAGACCAAGGATGAAAGAACTTAGCAACGGCGATTTTGTTCTCCGTCGGCACGTCCTCCGTTGCATAGAGCTCCGGCAGCTTTTGTGCTAATGTTTTAGTTAGTAGCTTCATGGATTTACCCTCCAATTAGTTGCTTAGCCGAATTGTTAACGTACCAATTGCTTATGTACTCATTGTAGTAGTATGAGTACGTTAAAGCAAGTAAAACCACCCGTTTTACCGTTGTTTTATCTACAAGATAGCTGCAATATCCGAATTGCAGCTATCTTTACTCTTACTATCTTATTTTTTCTCTTTACTTTCTCTCTTCCTTATATATAAATATATAGAAGAAAGTGAGCGTATGGCGATATCAAGAGCTGAACCAAAATACAGGCGGCCATTAAATCAAGAACAAGTAGACATATTAGAGCTAATCTATAAGTTTAGGTTTGTGACCATAGCAACAGTCAAGGATTATTTTGCAGAAACTAATCCAGGTATGAATGTATTTAAAAGGCTAGAGACATTAGAAACGCAAGGCTTTATAGCTAAACGGTACTTTGACAATTTTAGATTGCTACATAAGCCGGTTGTGTATTACTTATTGCCCGATGGAGTCCGCAAGCTTAATGAGTATCGAGATGAGGATGATCGGGCTGAGCTTAAAGGTATCTACCGAGACGGCGTGGTAAGCGAGCGGTTTGCTATGCACTGTGTGGCTATATTTGATCTGTATAATCGTTTGTCCGGCCAATATGGTGATGAGTTAGAGTTCCTCGCAAAAAGCGATCAAACCGATTTCGAAGACTTCCCAAAACAAAAGCCAGACGCTTACCTGACATTGGGCGTAAGGCATTATTTTGTAGATGTTTTGGACGATGATGCCCATTTGCTTATAGATGCTTCTAAAAAAGTTAAACGATATATCGAATATCGTAAAAGCGGCGATTGGGCAGTAGTGAATGCACCATTCCCGCAGATTATTCTTGTTTGTAATACTGAGGATGCGTGTAATCGTGTACAGAAGCGTAGCGAATATCTCCTCAGCAAGGCTTGGGTAACTGATATAGCCCTCAAAGTTGCAACAAGCGTTGATGTCACGCTGAGCTAATACTCGTAACTCGCTTTTGCCAACGGCAAATGCGAGTTGTCACTTTTACGAAGGAAAAGTGATTTCTAGCCGCCCCTGATACGGTATGATTAGATACATGAATAACGATCCAGTTATAGCGGCTACACTCCAAGCACTCTCCAAATTCAACCCCAAGTCAATCTTCCTCTATGGCTCTCGCGGCCGTGGTGATGCCAAACCGGATAGCGACTACGAGATCGGCGTTATTTTTGATGACGACAAATACGTACAGCGTAGCGATATTCACGCTGCCATCACCAACCCGCAAGTAAAAGCCTACCCTTTCAAGTGGGGTGAGCTATCCAGTGGTACATTCGGGCATGTCTTCCAGAAGTCCATATATTTGCGTGAGATCATCATGGGCGGTAAGACCATTGCAGGCGAACATCTCATTGAGCAAATTCCGCCACCGCCTATTACCACTCTCGATCTCATCCAGCGTCTGCGCTTTGACATAGGCATGGCTCTAGCGGCCATATTGTCGTATCGGACAGGTGACATGCAGACAAGCATGGAGGAGTTTAGTAAGTCCTGCTTCTTTGGTTTACGCTGCTTGGAAATTCTAGAACTCAAAACCTTCCCGGTTGGTTACGACGAGATATACGAATTGTCTGCCACGCTAGTGACTGATCCGGAATACAAGGCGGTAATCGAAGCTGCGCACGAAGTCCGCACAAGCGGCAAACAAGCGAGCATGGATATTCTATTTGATAATATTTCATTGCTCGACACTTTGATTGAGCCGAAAATCTTGGCAGCATTTAAGGCACGAGGAAACGAGGATATCATATGAAGCAACTCGAACAAACCTACACAATCAACGCGCCAATAAGCGCAGTCTGGAAAGCTCTAACCGACGGCCCTACCGCAGAACAATGGGGCGCTGCTCCTGCAAAGGTAGACGCCAGAGAAGGTGGCGAGTTTAGTTACTGGGACGGTGATATCCATGGCGTATTCATCAAGCTTGTGCCAGAAAAACTTATCGAGCAGGATTGGTATGGCCACGATAATCCCACTTGGAAATACGCGGTAAGTTTTGCATTTGAAGGCGACGACAAGCAAACCACTGTCCACATGGTTTACGCAGGCGACATCCTTGACGAGCAAAAAGATATTGCCGATTGGCGTGATTATTACTTTGATCCGATTAAGAAGCTATTGGAGCGGTCATGAAGCTTTTTCTTTCCTCTCTCGCCATATCTAACTCTCAGAGCGTTGAACTGGCCAAGTTAGTGGACAAGACGCCAAAAGACATCAAGTTGGCGCTTATCGAAAACGCTGCCGACACTTATGCTGAAGGCTCGCGCGCCTGGGTAGATCAAAACCGGGCAGCTATTCAAAGTCACGACTTTGATGTTGAGATTATTGATATCCGGCAGTACAAAGGCAAATTGCCTGAACTCAAAGACAAGCTCACTGCCAAGGATGTTATTTGGTTTGGCGGTGGCAACACTTACTACTTGCGTTGGCTACTCAAAGATACCGGCGTCGATAAGTTGTTGGCTGAGCTAGTTGAACGAGGCAAGGTTTACGGTGGCGGGAGTGCAGGCGCAATTATCGCTGGGCCCACTCTCGAACATTTTGAAACTGCTGACGATCCTAAAGATGCGCCAGAGGTGATACTTGACGGTCTTGGCTTCACCGACTCGGTGGTTGTACCGCATATGGATAATGCCAAGTTTGCAGCTATCATTCACGGCATTAACGACAAGCTCAAGGCAGACGGCTTTAAGGCCGTGCCGCTCGGTGATGGTCAGGCGCTGATAATCGACGGTGACGAGCAGAGAGTGATATGAAACTCCTCCTAACATCCGGCGGCCTCCGCAATCCAACGCTCATTAAGGCCTTGCTTGATCTAGCCGGTAAACCTGCGGGTGAGCTCAAAGTTGCGTTTATCCCCACAGCTATGAACACTGAGCCAGGTGACAAAGGCTGGGCAATTGCTCAAATGAATCGCTTGCAGGAAATGGGCGTTGCCCAAATAGATATTGTCGATATATCCGCTATCCCAAAAGACATATGGCTGCCCCGACTTCAGGAAAGCAACGTTATTTTCGTGAACGGTGGCAATACCACACACCTCATGACCTGCTTTAATAAAAGTGGCCTGACCGAAGAAATACCGGGACTGCTTAAGACACGAGTCTACGTTGGGGTGAGCGCTGGTAGCTACATCGCTACACCCGACCTACGCTTTAACAGTGACAAAACAAGCAAAGTACTTGATGGACTTCATTTGGTAGATTTCGGCTTGCAGGCACACTACAAAAGCCCGAAATTTCCTTTTGCTAAAACCTACGAAGTCGTACAAAAACGGGTTGATGGCTGTCCGTACACAGTCTATGCCCTTGACGACCAAATGGCCGTTAAAGTAGATGGCGACAAAACCGAGTTTGTGGGTGAAGGTGAATATATAACATTTGAACCTCAAAAGTAACGATGTCATGATTGATGCTCATTTTCTTCGTGTCTTCACCGACGGCAGCGGCAATTTTGGCGATGCAGCCAGCATTGTCATTGATGACGGTAAACATATTGACGATGCCAAGCGACAAGAGATTGCCCGCGAACTCAACACCGGCGAAACGATATTTATAAACGACTTAGCTGCTGCCGACATTAGCGTTGTCCATCCGCAAGGTGAGATTGGCTTTGCTGGTGTCGGCGTAGTGGGCGCTGCTTGGCTGCTTGCTAAACTGCGCGGCAAGCCAACCGAGCGTATACACAGCCGGGATGGTGAAATTACTACATGGCAAGACGGCGATATTACCTGGGCGCGTGGCCCACTCTCAATCATGCCGCCGTGGAACTACAGGCAATTAGAAGCTGCTAAGGCCATTGAAGAGATTAAGCTAGAAGAAACAAGAGACTGGCAACATACCATGGTGTGGGCTTGGATAGACGAAGCCAAAGGGCTGATCCGCGCCCGTACCTTCGCTGCTGATTGGGATATTCCGGAAGCGCAAGGTAATGGCTCTGGCTCAATGGTGTTGGCGGCGCAGTTAGGTAAGGCTATCGAGATAAAGCACGGCAAGGGTTCTGTTATTTTCGCCAAGCCTGCACCGGATGGTTATGCAGATATCGGCGGGCGTGTAACGGAGTCTCCAAGGATACTTGAGATTGCTCTTCCTGAGTACAAAGCTAACGCTAAGCCAGACTATCTTGCTATCGGCCCGAAGCTAGACGGACTGCTGGAACAGCACTTCATGGGTCGGGATATCGTTTTGCGCTGTGTTGGGAGCCGGGATCATCCTGGTAAAGCATTGGACGAGCTAGCGGATATCATCATCAAAACCGGCACGGATAAGTACGACCCAGCACGCGAGGGTCAAGGCTACAACGTAGGCACCGACCAAGGAAAGCATATCGACTTCTTTGGAACGTCAGTGAAGGTGCACGCCGGTACTGACATTTTCGCCACTGAATTGTTAGACGACTTTTATCATGGAAGCTTGGGTGACCGTGGCTACGCTATTCGTATTGATATCGTGATAATCTACGACGCGAGCAAGCTCACGAAGGTTGAGCATTTGTATGGCGACGACATCGAAGAAAGTGATGGGTTCGTTTTCAAGGAGTCAGACCATAAACCAGAAGCCGTCCTTGGCATACTAAAGATAACTGGTTAGCATATGAGCACTGATTATCGAATGCCCGCTATTCTAGATGGAATTATCCTGCTTGTAGGACCGCCCGCCTCGGGCAAGTCTACATTTGCCCAAAAACTTCTTGTTCACTACGGACTAGACCAAGGGGCTTATATCTCAAACGATGCCATAGCTAAAGATATGTTTGACGTTACGGTAGATCGCGGCGACAAAGACGGTGAGATTTTTGCAGAGCAAGACAGACGTATAGCGGAACGTCTGGCAAATGGCCGGGTGGCTATTGTTGATGCTACTAATGTAAAACCGGAGGCTCGCCAGCGCCTCATTGCCATTGCTCAACAGTACGGCCAGCCAGTGACGGCCTTTTGCTTTAGGCGTGATGTAGAAACGCTGCTCAGGCAAAACCAGATGCGCGAGGTCAAAGTGCCGGAGGCTATGGTACGCGAATATGAACAACGTATGGAGCAAGTAACGCTCCGCAAACTACGTAGTGAGGGCATTAGCGCTGTCATTGAAGTCTAATGCTTCGGAGTATCTCACTGCGTAGCAATCGCAGGGATAGGCTCACCTTGAGCTAGCTCACGCAAGTGCTGCTCTACAATTTGACCATCAGCATCATACAAAAAACTACCAGCTATACGTTTGCCTGCCAGAACCAAAGGAGCGGTTATACGGTTATCAAGCCACATACGATCTAAGGGCAGTTCATCCTTCGGATACCAATGAGGATCAATGTCCTCGGTCTTTTCTGGCTCGCCCTCAAAGTCAGTTACCAGATAAATATCGACGCCCAAGTTCCACGAAGGGCGGTGGGGCGACAGGCACACAACGCGGCCCACTTTCCGGTAGGTAGTGATGCGAATCCGTATTTCCTCCTGCACTTCTCGCTCCAGTGCTTCGTCGGGGCTCTCGCCGTCTTCTATACCGCCGCCAATACTAGCGATAATGCCGTGTCCCAGGCCGTCAGATACCCGGGTGCGCTCGCCCAGCAGTACCTCTTCGCCTCGCTCGCCATTCCTAATCAGATAACCCGCGACTGTTTCCCGCATGGGCGGGTTGGTTGCTAGATAATCCTGTAATTCATTCATGGCAACATACTATGTCAGAGTAGCGTGCATGTATATGCACATGTTGCACATAAAAGACGCATAGCGTAGGCTAAGGTCATATGAAAATCTACTTTACCTGCTCAACTGCCGAGCTTGCGACTCACCGTGATAGCTATTATGCTATCCGCGACTACTTGGCCGCTGAGCATGTTTTGACGCGCGATTGGCTCGAGGAAACCGAGCGGCATATGCAGGCTGGCAACACTGAGTTACCTGGCATTAAGTCTATCTATAAAGCCTGTGTAGAGGCGATCCGAGAAGCGGAGCTTGTCATTATCGAAGACACGGTGTCTAACTTTAGTACTGGCCACCAGATTACGCTGGCGCTACAAATGCGCAAACCGACACTCGTGCTCTGGCAAGGCAAGAAGCACCAACACTTTAACCAAATGTTTATACATGGCATCGAATCAGATCTGTTGCAGGTGCGAGAGTATGCCCCTAATACCCTGGTCGATGTGCTGCAAACCTTCATCAACACCTACGAAGACAAGCCCGAAAAGAACCGCTTCCACCTGATACTGAATGGCTGGGAACGCCGTTACCTGGATTGGGCGCAATTTACGCGCAACCGCAGCCGCACCAAAGTCATCCGCGAAGCGCTGAAGCAAGCCATCGAAAACGACCCCGATTACCAAACATACCTGCAACACAAGCAGCCTGCGCAAGAGCAGAGGAAAACGCAATAGTATGCAGCTCGATAAGGTGAAGCGCCTGCTCGCTCTCTATCAACAGGGCTTAATTCCGGTGCTTGAACAGCATGAGGTTAATCCTGGCTTGCCTCCTGGCAGCCGCGAGAACTACTTATACTTTACGCTGCCAGTTTGTATAAACTTCCAGCGCAGCTCGCCAGCAATGTGGGCTAGCGCACTTAAAACATATGAAGATGAAACAACGCGCTACGTCTTCTTCCCCGAAGAGCTGGCTATGCGTCCTGTTGAGCAAATTCGTGCCGATCTCACAAAACACAAGTTGGCCTTACAACCCAACAAGCATACGCTGATCTGGACTACGATAGCCCAAACCGTTCATGAGTATTACGAGGATGATCCGCGAAATATCGTCAAAGAGGCCGAAGGTGACGCTGGCCAGCTAATTACGCTTTTGCAGAAGACGCACCGAAAGCGCTTTCCCTACCTTTCTGGTCCAAAGCTCTCCAACTACTGGCCGTTCATCCTGTCGCGCTACACCGATGTAAAGTTCAAGAATGCACAGGAGATTTCAATTATCCCTGATACCCATGTCTTGCAGTGCAGTGTCCATCTTGGCATTACGCCAGTTGGAGCCACTTCTTTGCAGGCTGAAGCTGCTTGGAAAGAACTGCTCAAAAATAGCGGCATCAATCCCTCGCAAGTTCATCCGGTGCTGTGGCATTGGAGCCGGAATAAGTTTCAGCCAGAGGTATAAGTTTTGAGCTTTAGGTAAGCTCGACGGCAATCATGCCAGGCTCAAGCTCTCGGACACGCGAGATAAGCTCACCCTGGGGGTTAACGATGGCCGTACACCCGTAGCCGATATGGGTACTGTCTTGTGCCACTACATCAGACGATACCACCCAGCATCCGCTTTCCTGGGCGCGAGCTACAAGATTAGGAATGTGCTTGTCGCGGTAGGTGGTGGCTTTCTCGTGCAGCAAGCGATTGTTGAGCGGATAAAATATAACCTTTGCACCCTGCGCTGCCAACTCGGCCGGTCCTTCCGTAAAGCGTGCGTCGTAGCAAATATTGATGCCAAATGGCAGGTCGTTCACAGTAAAGATGGAGTAAGCTTCGCCTGGCTGAAAATTGCGCTCAAACAAATGAATTTTGCGGTACGTACCGAGCAGCTTCCCATCCTGAATGACTGCGGCGGTATTATAGTAGCCGTCAGCGTCCTTTTCGATCAGGCCCAAGATGATGGTCACTTTGTGCTTTGCTAGTGTATTGAGCATCTCCTTGAACTGCGGAGATGCCAGATCAAACGCTCGCTCTTTTGTCTCCTTGTCGTCTAGCGTGTAGCCTTGCAGGAAGCACTCTGGGAAGCAAAGTATATCTACGCTCTCATTGTCTGCTCGCCGCATCGCTTCAGTTATGACACGCAGGGCTGCGGAAACATCACCCTGAATATCCTGCGCCTGAACCACGCCAATTTTGTAGCTCATTACTTTACTCCCGCCGCTACGGTTAATGTTCCTGCGTTGGCATCTAGCGTTGCGTGTGTGCCGATTGGCAGCGCAATAGGATGTTTGCCGTGGCCGATTGGTAGCCCGCCCAAGATCGGCACGCCGAGCTGTCCGAGCCGGTCACGCAAAACGTCAATTTCAGTACACTTCGTGCTACCCGTCGGGTCGGTGGCATTGCCACAGTCGGTATATTGGCCGATGACAACTCCCGCCATATTTTTAATAATTCCGCTTTTAATTAGCATGGTAAGCTGCCGGTCAATGTGGCCGATACGCATATTTGTGGCTTCGATCAGCAGAATTGCATCGTCAAAGTTTGGCAACGCCCAACCTGCGGCCGTGGCGATTGAATCTTGGTTGCCACCAATCAATACGCCTTCAGCTCTACCGTGCGTCGTAAGGGCATGAGTGTGCTCGTGCTTCTCGGAGTGGATAGTAATAGGATCGGTCGTCGTGACAGCCTTCACGAATGATGCGGCGGTCTCTTTGCCAAAGTTCTCATCCCACGGCGCGCCGTGTATACCACCTGCGATGCCATGTTTGAGCAACGCCATGTGCAAGATGGTGATTTCGCTAAAGCCAATGAGTAGTTTCGGGTGTTTACGCGCAGCTTCAAAATCGAGTCCGTCCGCGATACGATACGCGCCCTTGCCGCCGCGTGTGGCGATAATCGCTTTAACGCCAGGGTCGCGCAGCGCATCGTTTATATCGGCCAAGCGGTCTTCGTCTGTGCCTGCTAGGTAATCTATAGTGTCGTGCACGTCGTAAACATGCTTGCCGTATTCAACCACTAATCCCAAATCTTCCAGTACTTTTGTCCCGATGCTGCCTTTTGGTGCTGGGCTTGCGGGTGATACAAAACGGACGCGATCACCAGGCCGAAGCTTTGCTGGTAGAATCGCGTCTTGAATATTCTGAGCCATAAAAATAACCCCTCCGTTTTTTAATTTTTGTTTTCTCCAGTCCTCACGAGACTGCTCATAGAATAGCACAGCAGGATAGCCCAGATAAGGTATTATTAGAGCATGAAAACCCATACTTTTCGCCTCAAGCCTGGCAACGATCTAAAAACCGGAATAGAGAAGTTTATAAAAACTAACAACATCCAAGCGGGATTTATTATCACTTGCGTTGGCGGCCTCAGCCAAGCAACCATGCGCATGGCTGGCGCTCTGCCCGACAAGCAAGACATTCGAACTTATGAGGGTGACTTTGAGATAACTTCGCTTGTTGGTACGGTCAGCGTAAACGGTGTTCACCTGCATATGTCCATCTCCGATAAAGAGGGCAAAAGCTTTGGTGGTCATCTGAAGGAGGGTACGATCATCCACCCAACGGCGGAGGTGGTGATCGGTGAAGATGAGCAAGCCGTATACACTCGTGAGTTGGACGAAGAAACGGGCTTTCCAGAGCTGAAAGTTAACGAAAGGAACAAAAGATAATGTCGGAGGGTATGGCCAAAGTTGGTGTCGGCGTGTTGGTTATCAGAGATGGCAAGGTCCTTCTCGGCAAGCGCAAGAACGCTCACGGCTCCGACGAGTATGGCGGCCCCGGCGGGCACCTAGAGTATGGCGAAACCATTGAGCAAACAGCTTTGCGTGAGATTGCCGAAGAATGCGGCATTAAGGTAAAAAACCTGCAGATGCTCTGTGTATCTGACCTCCTAACGTATTTCCCTAAGCACTATGTTGATGTTGGCTTTATGGCCGAATGGGAATCAGGCGAACCGGAAGTCTTAGAGCCACATAAACTAGAATCTTGGGATTGGTACGATCTCGACGATCTACCTGACAAATTATTTGGCTGCGTATCGGCCTATGTCGAGTCATATAAAACGGGTAAGAAATACTTTACCTTCCCAGCAAAGACGGCTGCATGAAGAAAGGTGTAGACTACATCGGCGTCTCCGCCGGAGCAATGGTATTTAATGCCAAGGGTGAGCTATTCCTATCTAAGCGAAGCCAAAATTGCAAGAACGAGCGCGGCCACTGGGAAACGCCTGGCGGCAGCGTGGAGTTTGGGGAAACGCTGGAGCAAGCTGTTAAACGCGAAATGCTTGAAGAGTACGGTGCTGAAATTGAAATCATCGAGCAGTTCCCGGCCGCCGACCACCTTATCCCGGCCGAAAGCCAGCATTGGGTGGCCACGACCTTTCTAGCTCGCTTCAAGCCAGGCCAAGAGCCTAAAATCATGGAACCAGACAAGTGTGATGAGATTGGATGGTTTGCGCTTGATAAACTACCGCAACCACTATCTATCATCACCAAGGCCGATCTTAAGGAATACGAAAAGCGAAGTCGGTCAGCCAAAAACAATGGAGCTGTCTAATGGCTGACATAACTATCGGCCAAGGCTCCATGTCCGGCAAAGGTGTATACGCCGCCCGTAACTTTAACAAGGGCGAATTAGTCATTAAATATGAGCTAAAGCCACTCTCTTTTGCCGAGCTAAAAGCATTGCCGCCCGAAGATTACGCCGCTACCCATAACGTCAACGGGCAGATCTATTTATACCCTGAACCCGCCCGATATGTAAGCCACTCGGAAGACCCTAACGTCCGGAATGACCACGAACAGCGAGCCGATATAGCGCTCAGGGATATTAAAGCTGGTGAGCTTATAACGGTTGATGCTAGAGATGACGACGTGCCGGTGCTAAAGAAAATAAATGCAGTGTTAGTAAAAGTGCCGAGCATCCAAGAAGGCTTAGACTTTTATCGTGAGCAGCTAGGCATGCAAACATTTTGGAAAAAAGAAGATACAGCTTCGGTTCGCTTAGGCGATGGCCAACTTGTAATGAGCACTACTCTAGACCCAGAAACCAACATTCTTGTTGAGTCAGTAGAACATGCAGCCAGTGTATTTGTGAACGCTGGCGGTAAAGTTATAGCGCCGCCGGAAGACATAGACGTAGGAAAGCTGGCTGTCGTAGAGGATGCTTTTGGTAATAAGCTGACCCTGGTGGACTTCTCGAAAGGTTTTTATACGATGGATGAATCGAAGAATGTTACTGGAGTCGGAGAGTAATACGGTGGCAAATATAAACCCTTTAAGCCAAGCATATTTCGATAGCTACGCTCGTGAAATACAGAGTAAGTTTCAAAGAATCAAGGAGCTTACCAAGCAGCCTGACGCATCCGGAGATTATCACGAGGAGATTTTACGTGGCATTCTGCGCAATTTCCTAACGGATAGATTTAGCGTAAAGACTGGCTTTGTGTACAAAGATCAAGACCATGTTAGCAACCAGGTTGATATCCTCATTATTGATGAGAGTACACCGGCTACCTACCTTTTTAAAGATGAACAGTTTGTAATCGTCACTCCTGAATCGGTAGTGGCGGCAATAGAGGTCAAGACTACTCTCACACAAGCCACGTTTGCTGATGCTACACACAAGCTTTACTCTGTAAAAGAGCTGCTTAAATCACCCCACAATGCGACGACGCTCGTCTTTGGGTACGCGGGCGCATCTGCTGACAGCGACGTACTTGATAGGTGGTTCAAGAACGTCACGCTTGTAAACAATGCGTATTCACCTGACGTGTTTATGTTCTTTGGGGCGTCAAAGCTCGTGCTTAAATGGGACTCAAGGTTCAAGGATAGTGACAAGTTCCGTTATTTTGACCTTGGCACAGACCAGACGACTGATTTAGGATGGCAGCTTTCTGTATTTGTAGCCGCCATTATGAGCATGTGCGAGGTACGGCAATCACATCAAGGAGCAATGATACAGTTTATTGATCCGAGCGAATCCGTAGCGAATCGCCTTATGCAGGCCGAGGGCGCTAACATTAGCGATGAGAGCTATGTGTTTGGCGTTGGCCGAATGACTTCGTAAGCGCTGCGTCTACTTTTGATTCTTTGGCCCGGTCTTTCTCTTACGGCGTTGCTTCATTCTGTCTTTGCCCAGTATTTTTGGATCGGTCTTTTTTATCGTAGCTTGGCCACTAGGCTTTGGTTTTGCTTCGGGCTTTTCCTTTGGCTCTGGTGGAGCGTACTTTTTGGCATAGCGCTCTTGTGAGCTTTTAATGACCCGCTCGGCTACCTCTTCGCTACCCGGCTTATCCAGCAAGAGGGTCTCGCCAGAGAGTGGCTCCTGCGATTTTATAGCAGATGCTCGCATGTAAAAATTGTACGGCGGCAGGTTTGCAATATCGCCTTCTTCCAGATATGGGCTAAAAAGCGGCAGCAACAGTTTTTCGTCGGCGGGGTTGCCGGTGCGGAAGCAGATAACCGTGCCGACATTTGCCAAAATAATGTTAACCATCTTTTGGTCGTCTTGCTGAGAGGTGGACTGTTCGGCCATTGTCAGGAAAAGCTTGTACTTGCGCGACTCGGATAGCATCTGTACGAACGACTGGGTGGCGAAGTTTTGAAATTCATCCACGTACAGGTAGAACGGCTTGCGTTCGATCTGTTTTATACGGGCGCGGCGTAGTGCCGCCATCTGGATTTTGGCAAGTACCGCGATGCCAAATAGCTCTGAGGTATCCTCGCCGAGCAAACCCTTTGAAAAGTTACAGATTAGGATTTTACCGTCCAATATCTCGTCAAAGTTAATGGTGGATTTCGGCTGTTCCAAAACGCGCTTGGCCGAGGCTGAGAACAAAAAGCGCCCGATTTTGGCGGTGATACCGGCGACCATCTTGACCTGCTGGAAGCCACCAGCCTTACCGAGTTCATTTTTCCAGAAGTTTTTGAGGTCTTCATTGTCGAGTGTGGCAACAACAGTTTTACAGTAATCCGGGTCATTCAAAAGATTGTAGACAGTAAATAGCGTCGCATCCTTGATGGTAAGTGCGGTCTGAATTGCGTTACGCAGGACATATTCAATGCGGTGGCCGCCAGTGTCATCGTCTGAAAAGATTTTACGGAACATGGAGACCACGGATTCGGTCACCATATCTTTTTCTCGGAGGAGTTCGTCACCTTCTAACCCTGGCGTCAGCTCTAGTACATTTAATCCGACGCTATAGGCCAGATCGTCGGGGTTGAAATAAATGACGTCTTTAGCACGGTGTTCGGGAATGTAAGTTAGAAGCTCCAGCGCCAAGTCGCCGTGCGGGTCGATGACCGCGAAGCCTTTGTCGTTTTGTATATCCTGCACGGCAGCATACTTAATCAACGTCGTTTTACCGCTCCCTGTGCCGCCGACCATAAACACATGGCGCTCACGCTCTGCTTCTATCAAGCCAATTTTCATAATATTGCCGAGGTGCTGGTTTTTGCCGAGTACGACATCGAAATCTTGGGCATCGGCATGGTTCTTCACGGCCAACGGCGCGGCTAATGTCTTGCTGAGCGATTTAACCACGTCGGCATTGCGGTTGGTCTCGCTACTTGGGAAGTGGTAAACGCTCGCAACTTCTGTGGCAGATAGCAAGCTGGCATATTTATTGAAGATGCCAGGCAGTCGATGCTCGAACATGAACATGCGATATTTGCCGCGAATGTTGTATGGAAAGTTTAATCTACTTACGATGGCCTGGTATTTTGTTTTGTAGACATTGAAGGATTTACGGATGTCGTTTGCCCTGATAATGCTCGCCCGTGGGCTATCGGCTACAACAAGCGCACGGATGTTAGCACGGTATAGATTGCTGTTGAGCTTTTCATTCACCTGGACGGCCAGCATATTTTCTAGCGAACCCATCATGCGTGCAGGCTTAATACCTTGCGCCACCTGATGATGGTGCTGCATGGTGTTGTGGTGCGTCTGTCTGCTGTAGACTGACGGGCCGTGATGAATTTCGCCAACAGTGTTAGTCATCGAAAACATAGCTGAGTTAATGCCTTGGATAAGTACGCTGCCGAATGACCGATGCTGCTTTTTGCCAAGCGCGTCCAGGTGCTCTTTATTGTGAAGTAGCCGGTTGCTGATCTTGTCTGCATTGCGTACTTTTGTAGGTGATAATACAAGCTGGATTACCATAATTTCGCCTGATTTGAGGTTGGCCATTGTGCCAAGGAGGTAATCAACCGGGTCGCTTTGGTCATATGATTGCTGCTCTTTAAGCGGGTAGTATCGTTCTTTTAAGCGTAGTTCCAGTAGTCGGGCACGCAGGCGTTGCGCTTTTGTGAGGTAGTCGTCAATTTCCTTAACACGGATGCTGGTGTCAAATGCAGCTATATCATGCTCGAAGCTCTCACGGTTGTCTTTGGGTACGCAGAAGATAAACCGGATGCCCTTATCACGTATTCCAACCATCTCCACGGCAAACGCGGACTTATGCTGCAACATTTTGTCCTTAACGGCGCGTATAGTCTCGAAGCCGTGCAGGTCGGAGAAGAATTGCTGGGTTGCAAGCGGTGTTTTGTCGGCAAAGGCAGGCGGCGTCAGCTCAAGAAAGAGCATGTCCCTGTCGAGTAAGCGGCGCAGGTCGAGTAGGCGCACTAACAGGATTGCGGATTGCCATACCAGAAATCCGGCCGCCACGAGCAATACGGCAACAAGCGCGATCTTTGGCAAAGCGGATACGAGTGCGCTCAAGAAGTGCATAAACCCATCGAACTGCTGCTGTGTTGGAAAATTCGTGTCCATTACCGCTCCTTGTCGTGTATGAAGTTATATTTGTGCGTGTCCAAAACAGTAAGCGTCCGTTCGCTCACCACGTTTAAGCCTTTAACATTCATTTCCGAAATCGTCCAGGAGCCGGTTATCGGATCAACTTTTGTTATGTAGGCCACATGCCCCAGGCCTCCGGCTGAGTCGGCCGTCTGCATAATTGCGCCGACGGCTGGCTTTTGGTCAACAACGTAGCCTTGAAGCCGGGCATTGAGCGCCCAATCGGCAGCATTGCCCCACGTGTTTGGTATTGGGTCGCCTGCCTCTTTCCGTTTTATGAATACCCAGTATGTGCAGTTGCCCCAGGCATAGGTGTTATCTTCCGGTGAGTCGCCGGTGTAGAACGTGCCATTGCCGCCGGAATCGCCAGGGCTAACATCATTCTTCAGCATGTCGCTAATGTTGGTGATCGAAGCAACCGCCGCGCCGGGCAAGATCAAAAGCACAATAATAGTGCCGAGAATAACCCCGGTTTCTATCTTGAACGAAACAAGCCTTTTACCTCGGCGCAGCGCTGTTATCATGAGGCATACAGCTCGGCCGGATTGGTTGTAATGAGCGGATGCTCCTTGGGCGACGCGATAACTCTAACGGCAACATGATTTTGGTCGGCAATAATCAGCGCGTCACCACGGCCGCACGTCAACAAAAAGCTTTCTTCGTATTCGCTCAGGTTGAACTCGGACACGACGCCTTTAATAGTGGTAGTGTCTTGCTTCATAAGAATGCGCAGTGAGCTTTGTGAGGCAATGGCTCTGCCGTATTCGCTATGGAGAAAATCGTTAGCCTGCTGGGAGATGATCGACACGCCAAGATAGTATTTGCGGGCGCGACGCACTAGGCCAGACACAAAACGGGCGCTTTCTTCATGCTCCAAAAGCATCCAGCCTTCATCAATCACGAGCAAGCGCTTTTCCGGTTTGGCTTTAACTTGGTTCTGCACGAAGTTGGCAATAATCATCATCATGATCTGGCGCAAGCTTTCAGGTAAGTCCTTAATGTCGAAGATCACAAGCCGGTTATCCAGCTTAATGTTGGTCTGCGCGTTAAAGACGTGCGCTAAGGTGCCGCTGATATACTTTTCCAGCCGTTCGCGGAGCTGTAGTTGACCTAAGTCCTTGAGTTCGGCATACAAGTCTTCGAGCAGGGGCGGCTCTTTTTTGGCGTTGGTGTAGATTTGCAGAATTGCCTTATCGACAGCCGCTTTTTCGCGGGCGCTCAAGCCCTCGGCCATGAGCGAAATTACTTCGGTCAAATCCTGCGCATGTTCGGATAGGTCGCTCTTATCATGGAACGTCGTAGCCAGATCAAACGGGTTAATCTTTTCCTTGGACTTGGCCGACAGCTTCACGTAAGTACCGTTCACAGATTCGGCCAGATTTTTATACTCCCGCTCTGGGTCGATCACGATTACTTTCGTGCCCTGCATAAGCTGGCGCAAGATTTCAACCTTGGTCGCGTAACTTTTACCGCTACCGGACTGCGCGAACACAATGCTGTTAGCGTTATGCAGGCTGAAGCGGTCAAGGATAACCAGCGAGTTATTGGATTTGTTGACGCCGTACAGAATACCGTTTTCCTGCACGAGTTCGGAAGACATGAACGGGAAGGCCAAGGCCGCCGAAGAACTATCCAAGTTACGTTTTTGGTTCAGCTCATCCTCGCCACGCGGCAAGATGGACTGCAAGCCTTCAAGCTGTTGGTAGCGTGCGGTCTTGATATTAAATAATCGGGCCGCCAGCGCGTTTTCCAGCATCTTCGTGATCTTGTTTAGCTCATCGAGCGAGTCCGCCTGCAGGTTTACGTAAACCGACATCTGAAATAGCTTCTCCTGGCCACGTTGGATTTTATCGCGCAGTTCCATCGCCGATTCGAGCGGATCAGTAATCTCCGAGCCGACAATCGCGCCTTTACGCATCATGGAGCGGCGGGTCGATTCAAGCTCAGTGATTTTGCGGTGGAGCTTTGGCAAGGCTAACAGCGCATCCACCTCATGGATGTGATACGCAATATCCGCACTGTGATTGAAATGGATGAGGCTGTCGAGCCAGCCGCTTGAGGCCACGAAAGGATAACCCGAAATGAACAGGGTGCGCATGTATTGGCCGTCAATAACCAGGTGATCTGCCTGCTCCTCCAGTCCTTCATAAGAGAGTGAGTCAACCTGATCTTGCTCACCGAAGCTGAAGGCTAGTTCTTTAGGACGCTCGTCTCGGCGCTTTTTCCACTCGGTCAACTGAGTTAGGGGCTTAATCTCGATCATGCCTGCTCCTTTCGGATGTATGAATTGTTTAGCAGCTCCGCCACCTGATCGCTGATTGGTTGCCGCTTGGCCTGTCCAGGATTATAGAAGGTGTGGAACAGATCAAGCAGCTCGATGTTGGTGAGCTGTCTCGTTCGCATGCCCAAGCGGCTCAACCCCTTGCTTACCATGTCAGCGTTCAGTGATAGCTGTTCCTTGGCGGTCTCAAAATCACTGGTGGTATACGGCAGCACGACATAAAAGTGGCGCGAAAGAATCTTGTTATCTGCGACCAAGCCCTGCACGAACTTTGCGTAGTTTTTAATCTGGTCACGGTAGACTTCTTCTTTCTCGTCGTGCAGCAGCTCTTGGGTGTCAGCCAGATATTTGTCCATATCTAGCTCACGGATGCGGACAACAATCTCTAGCGGGCACGGCAGCGAATCAAGAAAACTCTCGTAGGTGTCGATAAGGGCGTCTTGTTCTTCCTCGCTTTTCAGCTCAAAGTTCACGGGTGACACCTCGATGACTAGGCGGTATTGGTCATGCGGCAGCAAAAGCATGTTGCCACGCACGCCCTTAATATTAATTTGCTGACGCGCTGAGGCTTTCTTGCTGGACTTCTGTAAGATGGACACGCAGTTCTCCTTTCTTGTTGGTGGTGATGTGTACGTTGGCTGCGGGATTTGCTAGTAAGTCTTCAATCTGTACGCGCTCGGCGGTTGTCAGGTTGGTCTTTCGGATTGGCGCTGCTATTTGTGCAACCGCTTCTTCGGCGGGTTCGTCCTCGATATCGGCGGCCAGTACAATCTCCCGTGTATGGGTGCTGTTTTTATTGAAAAGGTAGTAGCGCGGCCGTGCATTGTATCGAAGCAGTGTAAGCGCCCAGAACAGCAAAATCTTACCCTTGATGCGAATGGCTAACAATGCACACAAAACGGCCACACAGGTGATGAGCACAACTTTATACACGGCATAAGCAAAAAATGGCGGGAAGATTACGAAGATAGCGCTGCCGCCGAAGATTGGCATGATGAGCAATAAAAGCTGCGACAAACCGAGTCTACCTGCGATTCGGTCTTCAACAGTTGTGATCTGCGCCGGAACAATAGTCGTCCTCATGTTTTAATCTCCTTTTTGGGCTTACGGGGTGCTTTAGGTGGCATGGGTTGATCCGAGGTTTGCGCTTGTTGCGTTTCGCCAGTTTTTAGGCCGGGCTCCTGTCGAGCTCTAACCGCACGCCGATTGATTTGATTATCGTAATCTTGCTGATCTGTGTCGCCACCAAAGCCGTTATTTGATAGGCGCTTCTTACGCTTCTTTTGAGTTGTCTCGGTGTTCTCATCTTGCTCGTCCTCGTTTTCATCCGGTCGGCGACGGCGCTTGCGCCTTCTCACTGAGCTTAGGTAACCCACGCCGCGCATAAATGATCCGGCCATCTCTCGTGCGGCGCGTGGGGTGCTGGCAGCATGCGACAGTTCGTACATAACGCCTTGTGTCTTAAGCAGGGCCAAAACAGTGGCCAGACCAACGATTAGTGCCATGAGTGTATTGGGCTGGCCGCTCATATCGTTTTGTAGCATGCCGCTGAATATTGAAGATGCGAGCTGCATAATGACTACCTGAACAAACAAAACGAAGATTGTCATGAGGTAAGTTTTAAGAGCAGTTATCGCAAAGTCCTTGAAGGCCGGGATCAGGTATAGAAGCATAACAATAGGAGACAAAACTGCGCCGATGTATAGGGTAATGAGACGGCCGACATAGTACACAAGCAGCATCACGGTGAGCACGAGGAAAGCAATCATTACCAATAACCCGCCCAATCCCAGGTCTGATGACTTCTTGGTGATTTCGCCTAGCAAGTCCCATATAGAGGTACATGGAAAACCAGCTTGCAATGCATGAATCATGCCGTTGGATAGCCCGATGATGGCGTCTATGGCAAATATTGAGGTATTCATGAGTAGGAACACGAGCGCCAGTTGTGGCAGTATTTGTTTGATATCAAGTTCATCAAAACCGAGCGAGCTAAAACTCATAACCTGGAAGCCAAGCAATGCCACCACCAGGACAAACAGCGCATCAGCGATGCCGACAATCGCAAGCCATAGGTTAAACACGTTGGAGTTATCGCCCATGAGCGGTGTTGCGTTCGTGAAGTAACCCAGCGCTTGCACAAAGGGTTCCCCGATAGAGTTCACGATGCCTTGAAGCACATGAATGATTGCTTTGGTGACGACATCGAAGAAGCTCGTTGAACTATCTTGTTGAATCGGGCTAAGACTCGGTAACTTATCTGCCATTGTCGCCGTAGATGAGCCGTAGGCGTGACTTAAAATTGCCGTTAGCGTTGCAGCGGCAATAACAAGCACAAGCCCTATAAGCGCATTTTTAAGCGTCTTTTTAGCATGCGCAAGGTTCTCTGGGTTGCCCTTGCTGGTCATGTACTGGATGCCGCCTGTGACCAGGAAGAATGTACAGGCCAGCGACGCGATTACACAAAGCGTCACAATTACCGGGTCCAAAAAAGACCGCATAGCGCTGGATGCGGCTGAAGCATTTGCGAACAGCGTTAGGGGCAAACCCACCGAAATAGCCATAGGTTATTTCCCGAACGCGCTCGTTGCTAGGTCGGTTACGATATTACTAATCACAAAGGCGGCAATAACAATTGCTAAACCGATGGCAGAGTAAAGTAGGGTATGCTTAGACTTCTCCAGGTGCTCTGGATTGCCAGAACTGGTAATGTAACCGAAGCCGCCCGCTACAAAAAAGCCGGTCGCCACGAGACCGGCCAGGCCAGAAATAACCTTGATGACACTTTTAATAAAGTTCTCTACCTGGGTAACGTTGCCGTCTGCCGCAAACGCCGGATGTGCCAGCACAATAGGCAATCCAAGCGCTACAAAGAGCGCCACTATCTTGATATTTTTGTATTTCCCCACGGCAAGACCCTCCTGTCACTGTAATTGCTGTAATTCACCTTAAGATATAGCATATGATTTGACATGAGTAAACAGTTATGTCTTAGCATAAGCTCTATGCTTAATGCTATAATCTGAGCATGCAGGAGCGGATTTTGACGAAGTTTAAGAAGTTTGACCGGAGAAAACAGAGTATTACTGTAGGAGCTGGGGTGCTGGTATTGGTTTTGCTAGTTCTGTTAATAACCCAGCTTAATCAACCCGAACGCTCGGTTGCTGCTTACTGCAAAGTCTATGGCCAGGAAAAAGCAAGGCTGACAGCAATGTCCAATAATTCCAATCCTTACCCCTCCGGTGTTTTTAATGTGAGCGTTACAGACGCCGCACAAATCGCAACGTCGCTTGGCAGACTCGATCCCGTCGCCCCTACGGAAGTTGAGCCAGAAGTAAGCAGCCTCCAAAAGCTCTACCAGGACATTCACAACAACCCGTCGCACGCCATAACCAACGCCCTCAATGGCGGGTCGCTAGATGATAGTCTGAAGGCCTGGACGCAGCAACATTGCGCCGACACCAAGGAGTAGGCGAGTGGGCTAGCTTTACCAACTGATGTGTTTGACTGGAAAGCGCCGCTTCATTACGACTATTTTCTTCCTAGTGTAAATATCCATTGTTTGGGCTATAGCTTCCTTCAAAATATCCAATGCAATTACCTCTAATTTCTGTATGTCGGATTCAGAGCTTCGACCAAGCTGTTGTGCGAATTCGCGCCATAGCCTAACGACTTCTTGCGCAAAATCAACAGGCATCCGTTTAATGTCTTTCGTTTTAGTGCCGTCAAAGCTGGGAAGTCTGCGGGCTACAGTCCTATCTTGGGCGTGCATCAAATAGGCATGCAACGCGCCATTCCAGTTGCCAGACAAGTAGACCGTATCAACTATGTCGGGTGCTGTGCTTATTAGCGGCATACTAATTCGATATGCGTCATATCCATAATGGTTGCCAGTTGTCTTGCATGTAAAGAATTCAAACAGTGTTCTAGCGTGAAGAAAAGTTGAATCCATTGCAAATACCTGCATATGGTAACCAGATACCTTTAGTCGAATCTGGCTTTGGATGCGCCATTCTACGGCTGCACGCAGCATCCAGTGCAATTCGTTTGCAAGATCATTTTTTAGATAATTCTCAAGGGCCACATTACTTAGAAGCGGGGTATGAGAAATGCGGGCCATAGTCGAGACATTACCACGCCGGACGGCGGCCTTCAAGGACGTCTTCGATAACACCTCTGTTTGCAAGTTCCTGTGTACGGTCGTGAGGTGCATGGTTCAATGCTGCAATGTCATATATCCGCCTCACCACCTTAAATACGGGCCGCTTTAGTAATTCATCATCCTTAGTTTCTAAATATTCCGCCTTAAGGTTGTCATAGAGCTTTTTGGCAAGGTCTATCTTTAAAGCGTCTACCTGCTCGCCATAGGGGGCAGGTAGTTGTTTCACGCCTTGACCAGCGCTGCGTACAACACCAATTTGACTCTCCGTTACGGCAATAGAGCCATCCAGCCCAGTAATAGCTAACACTAGCTCCCTGTTAGTATAGTTGGCCAGTTCAAAATCTTTTCCGGCCGAAGTAAACTCTGTATCTTGACCCCACAACGCATACCATCCGTCTGGTAATTTATAGTCTTTACGGTTAAAGTGCAGGCATTCGCCGGTGATGAGCTGGCTAAGTATATCGTTCTCATTGTCGCCCACGAAAAATGGTATAGTCTGCCACTTATCCAGGTTATAGGAGATCGTGCTCTTAAAGTTACTTATAACTTTTCTATTAGCACCACGCCCCACTAAGCTACCAAAGAAGTTCGTTATACCACCCAGGGTTACAAACTCGATACCCATTTGCTCATGCCGTACCCCGAAAAGATCCATAAACATTTTCGGTAGTATCTTTTCCTCTGTCGGGCCTTCCACAAATACCATAACTTTGGGTTGATAGTTAAGCCCGAAGTCGTTAGAGAGGTACAATAATCGCTTATATCGGTCTTCATAATAGTTCTTGTTATTGTCGCTATACCGCTTATTGCGCCAATCTCTAGCTAATAAGTGAGGCTTAGAGGTGGATTTTGTGTCTAGTGTAATAATATCTTTTGGCGTTAGATTATGGATTTCGTCTATATCAAATATCTCGCGCTGAAGATTCTCCTCAAGTATCCGTTTTATCATAAGCGCCCATTGTAGGTATTCGACCCCCTTACGAATGTCGCCGCTCAATTTCTCTTTTTTGCTCCAGCTAACATTCCGCCAGATTTGCAGCCAGTCCGACTCTGCGCCGAGGATACTTCCAGCCATGTTTGCAAAGCGCTTATACCATTCAGCTAGGTCTCCGGCAGCGAGGCCCTGCTTAGCCATTTCTTTCTGGAGATCAAGCTCAGCCTTTCTACGATGCCAAACCCGTGAGTCTCCCGTCACTTGGATAGTACTACCTCCACTTTTTGCATAGGGCAAATAGACATCTTCGATAGCAACTAGAAATTTTAAGAAGGGGACTAAGTTGGGCAATGTGTTTTGTAGGTAATCTAATGCCTCTTTTCCGGAAACCCTATTTCTAAAACGCTCTTCTAGCGCAGGGGCATGTTCAAGTGGTTTATATGTGCCTCCGCCCGAGGTGGGTAGTGCTTCAGCCTCGGCAATTTCAATCTCCAAGTGTAGGGTTGCCCTTAAAAATATCTTGCCGTCGCGCGCGAATACTTTTACTGCCGTAACCTCGACGTCATTCCGCCTATCAAGCTCAAAAGATATGTAGGGTTTGGCACGATCAATACAATAAGATTGAAAGATTGAGTAGTAATCAGTTTGCCCATTCTTTCTTATGGGTTCAATAAGCCCTACGTGCTTGCATAGTTCCAAATCACTTTTCGTTATCTCAAGACCAAGGCTTTCGCAATGCTTAATAAAATTTTCCGAATCTAGCAGGTATTCCATTTATATCTTCCCGGTGGACTGCATTCTAACGCCGTCTTCTATTATTTCTTCGCGCCGCCTTTTTCTTCGCCCGTGCCTTTCTTGCCTTGAGCTTAGCCTCTTTTTGTTCTGTAATTTGTCGCTTATATGCGCGGCCGCGTCGTTCATGCAGCTCAACTGCCCTGTCCATCTGCTTTGACGGCTCCCAGGGCTTATCGCTATAGAGTGCATAGCTGACTAGACGTTCCTCGCTCGGTACTGTACCTAGCGCGAGCCACTGTCCACTTTTGAAGCGGTGCTTATTGATCTCAGCTAAGCTCAGCATAGCCTTGTGAAGTTCAGGATAGGTCGTCGCACAAACATATGTTAAGCCGCCCCATTGTCCACCAATCGGTGCCGATATGTCGTTAGTCTTGCCGTTGGCTCTGACCTTTTCTTTCGTTTGCTCCATAAAGCCCACTAGCTCATCGAGAGAGTCGTCCGAAATGCCGTACAAAAACATAAGGACATCTGTTATATCTGGGGAGGAGTATTGGGATATCTCCCTGATGAGCCTCGCTCTTGATGGATTATCCTCGTCGCTTATGAGGCGGTGTTCTTCTGGCGGTTCGGGTAGTCGCCCTTTGCGGTGCAGATAGTCCGCGTCTATGAGCTGTCCGAAGTCCTGAGTAATAAGCACGCGGTCTTTGCCTTCGGGCATGATGAGCCGCCTGCGCAGGTGATAGCCAAGGTAGGCCATCTCGCTTTCGGCTTTCATGGTCTCGACGGTATCGAGCCGCTGCTTAATGTAGAATAAGAACTCGAAAGGGTTCTTCAGGTATTCCGCCGTTGTCTCAAGGTCGAACAAGCTGATTGGCAAGCAGTATGGCTCACCATCTTTTCTTTGGAGGTACTGGCTTGTTTGGTGTAGCGCCGCAGGGTAGACATCGGCAGTCACGCAGACAATATAAGCGTCGTTGAGACCGTTTGGCAGCGCAATCTCCGCACCAGCTTCATCTACCAGCTTATACTCATCGTCGCCAAGCAGGGTGGTGCGTATTGTCGCCGCTTCGTTGTATGACTTTTGGATAGCATTCTCAAAGTCTCGCTTGAGGGTATCAGTATCGCCGCGCCGTGAAAGCTCGGTAAGCTTCTTGCCCTTGCATTGGAATATGATGGCTTTATTGCCGACAACCACCATTACATCTATGTCAGTGAGTGCGTTGCGCCCCTTCATAACCTTGACGCGTTTATAAACCTTTTCGCCAAATGTGCCTTTGAGCATGTCGTGGGTGATGTCCTCGACAGCATCACCACGATGCTTTGCTACCTCGTTCTTGTACGCACCATCGGTGATCATGCCATAGAACGGATTAACATAGATAGCTTCGGCCAGGTTGAGATTTACGGGCAAAAAGTAATAATCATCGGCAACCTCAATGAGCGGCCGGGAACTAATGACGTTGTACTCGCCAGGTGTCGTGAATGCCTTGTTTGTATCGCCGCCAGGCTTTGTGCTGAATAGCTCTAGGAGCTTTGTGGCCGACTCCTCACTTATGTCCCGATCTCCAGGGTTGAACTTTTGCGCTGCTTCTATTAGCTGGTGCTTGCTAAATGTCATGGCATCAATCGGTGCCAATGCCTGCCCCTTGTGGATCTCGCCAATACTGGCTTTTGCCAGGATGGTATTGTAGGCGGCCCAGTAGTACTTGGCGGCCGTAACCAAATCCATGTAGTTCGCTTCGAGCCAGGTTTTATCCTCTGCATAGAGCCTGGGTGCCATATCGAGCCATTGAAAGTCGTATGCGCCTGAATCGCCATAAAATATGGGTTCGACCATGTTTGAGCCTTGCGAATACTTTTCGGTGAGCTTGGCGGCAACCCCCTCAGGGGCTAGACCCTGGAACTCATCAGGTGACATGCTCTCGAACATCTTCATTGACTGGATATGATGCAGCTCTTCTAGTAGCTTTCGCATTTCTGCCACTGCTGCATCAATGTCTTTCTGCGTCAGCTTGGCATCATATACGGGCTTCTTAACCATGTAACCCGCCAAAAGGGTGGCTTCCTGGTTGGATACTCGCTCGCGCCAATTTACTTCCACCGCTTCGGCAACGGGGTAAAACATATCGCTTACCATAACGTCGGCTAGTATGCGCAAGAAGCCTGGCTGCTGAGCCAGTTCTTCCAATTTAGCCAATATTTCCCGTGACTTGTCATCTTCCATTGCTTATATGATAGTCTGCCGCCAACTTTCGACAAAGTATCTGTAGATGTCTATAGCAAGTGATGGCGTTTGAAGCTGTATTCGTTAGTGGCTGCGACGATAAGGTGATCGCTTAAAGATATGCCAAGTATCAGACCCGCAGCTACGAGTTGCTGGGTGGTCTTGATGTCATGCTTACTTGGGCTGGGATCGCCAGACGGATGATTGTGTGCAATAACAACTGACGCGGCCCGATCTTTAAGCGGCCCAGCAAATACTTCTCGTGGATGAACCAAGGTGCTGGTCAGAGTGCCGATAGTAACTGTACGTCTAGCGATAAGCCGCTGGCCACTATCCAAAGAAAGACAAATAAAATACTCCTGCTTTTTATTACGGATAAAATTGAGCTGCGCCATAATTGCGTCGGTTGATTTAAGTAGCGGCTTGACGTTAGCCATAGATAACCACCAATCCATTGCGGGGCATCCAACTCGTTATCATATGCAACTTTAACCTCGGAAAGTCGTAGGTGACGAACATCGTTTTGCAGTCTGGCGCTACACGAATGAAATCGTCAGCAGTCGCAAAAGTAATATCTGCCTCTAGAAAGTCGTCGGGAGGCTTTGCTGTAAAGCTGGTTTGCTCCATGTAAGCTAGTTGGCTCGTAAGTTCACTGATGCGAGCGGCGCTAAGCGTTCGTGCGCGCTCAATCCAAACCTTGCGTTCAGCTCTAAGCCACTGCTTTCTAACTGCCGAGAGCAATGCAACGGGTTTGTCGGACACCACAACGGCCTTGCCTCGGTAGACGTTATCAATGAGTCGCTCCGCAAGGTCTGTTGCAAGCGATCTAGCACCTACAGCTTGTCGGCGCTCAATAACTAGAGTATGCATGCCGACTCCCTCGAAAAAAGCGCAAAATAAATACAGCCTCGGCGGCTGCATATAGCCCGATTCGTCATAACTACCTAGCTTGGATTATGGTTTACAGAGAAACACAGAACCCGCCGCCAGCGGATTCTTGCGAACCCCATGACCCTTTCGAGCCATGACCAAGCTAGATGCTGAACGACGGGATCAGTATCTAGCTTGGCTTTTAGGCCATGCCATTGCAAGCAATGGTTTAGGTCTATGAATTGTTCGCCTCATATTTTGAAGGCTTAATATTAGCGTACAGCAATGTGCGAACGCTGACAAGCCCTAACATTTGTTAGTGGTGACTAACTTATGTTAGTCCTACGCTAAATGTAATGACGAAACGAATCGACACGATTTACAAGGAAATTGGCAAACGCATATCAAGTGCTCGTACAAAACGGGGCTGGACGCAAGAAAAGTTAGCAGCCGAAAGCGAAGTTGCTAGTGCGCACATTGGTTTCATTGAGCAAGGACGCAGGCGACCAACGGTTTCAACCCTGCATAAACTCGCAATGGCACTTAATACTACGCTAGAAGATCTGTTCAAGGGGTTATAGCAGTGGCTCAGGTTTATATTTTTGGCGCAAGTTCAGCTTACGGTGTCGGCGCAGAGCATTCCGGTTGGGGAGACCTGCTGAAGCAATACCTACATTCAAAAATGTACAGCTCCGATGGTATCGGCGAGAAACATGAGGTTTTCAATTTTGCATATCCTGGCGCAGGCGCTGATTTTGTTATCGTAACTGCACGTGAGCAGTTAAAGTTCTATCGTCGATCCGGCAAGGTTATTGCTGTGATCTCGGTTGGCGGCAACAACTCGAAAGCGGAAGAGACCCCAGATAACTTTGTTAGTACGGTTGAAGAATATAAACAGCTTATGTCTCAACTGATCGAACGAATGAAAGAAGATGTCGATGAGGTGATACTTGTGGGTAGTGGTGCGGTTGATGAAGCAAAGACGAACCCCAAGCCTAACCCTCTCACTGGTGGCAAATCCTATTTCACAAATGCCCGGCGTGAAATGTTTGAGCACAAGCTCGTAGAAGTTTGTCGAAAGCACGAGGCTCATTTTGTACCTGTGGATGTTACGCCCGATGAGTGGCGAGCATCGTATTTGTACAAAGATGGCCTACACCCTAATCAAAAAGGGCACGAATATATTGCCCGCCAGGTATGGACGGTGGTCGAAAACTTGATAGGCGATTAGTGCCTATTCTCCTCGACCTCTTTTTGTAGTTGCTCAAGTAGCTCAGGATTATTATGCGCCATACTGTGCACCCCGGCGTGTAAATCTTCGAGCAGCGCTATTGCCTTTTCTCTTGTTGCATTCTCGACATCGTGAGTTTCAAGATAACGCATAACACTCTGGATATCTTTTTCGCTAATTTCGTATGCTTCTTCCATAATTCCTCCTTACACAATGTGCTTGTAAAGTTTTGTGAACTGAATCATTTGCTGCGCTAGGGCTTCCGATTCGACCCTCCGCATTATCTCGCAGCTATCGTTCTGAGACAAAATGTTGAGACTTCCTTCAAACAATATCCTCCGATCCAATATAGCCAGCTTGCGGTGATGCCCGCCGGTGTATAGCACCACCACGCCCAAATCGTGCAAATCGGCTACGGATCGTTGGGCTTCATAGTGCAAGTACTCATCCTCGTGTTCGTCAGGATGCTTGGTATTGATAACAATTCTAACGCCTC
This sequence comes from Saccharimonadales bacterium (SeqCode), assembly GCA_035278105.1. Lineage (GTDB taxonomy): Bacteria > Patescibacteriota > Saccharimonadia > Saccharimonadales > UBA4665 > PMNU01. The sequence continues at coordinate 333,107 of DATEJI010000108.1, read as the reverse complement.
GCAAACGCAATTTTCTAAATATCGGCCTTAATGTTGTTAGGCGACGAGAGGTTATAAAAGGGCTTTCTATAATAACCTCGCTGGTGCAGCACTCCAGGTCACGAACGAACCTGGGATAAAATGTGTCTTGGTCAAATAAGCTGGACGTTAGAAGGTCGGTGGGCGATGGGGGAGTGCGCTTGAATAGGCTAAACATTTCTAGGCTCCTCATCATGCAAGTAAACGATCTCACCATTAACAAAGGCAAGGCCGAACCTTTCAAGTTTTGAATACATCAGCCGTAGTTCCGCCTCAAAGTGGTTCCACCTACTATCCATTAGGCGCACCAAAAGAGACTTAGCTTTTGCTAGGTCTTTTTTGTTGAGCTGGCTCACGGGCTTGTTTTGTTAGGGCAGTTTTCGAATGCAGGTCGCCCGTCTACCCGTAAGATACTGTATGATGAGAACATGAAAATTTTCATCATAAGTCCAAATATTGATACGCAACTAAGCCAGGGCCACCTGCTGCCGCGCATAATGACGAAACCGAAATGAATAAGTCCAGGCACACATCAGCAATAGGATATGGGCTTATTTTGCTTGCGAGTGTATTTTATGGCACATACGGCATATGGTCGCATCTTATGGGCAGCAGCTTCGCGCCGTTTTACCAGACTTGGGTGCGAAGCATTATTATCATGCTCGTTATGCTGCCAGTGCTGCTGGCCACAAAGTCATTCCGTAAAATTAGTAGACAAGACTGGCCACAGATGGCCGTGTTTGTGGGTTTTTGTTTATTTACACAAGTGCCGCTATACTATGCGTTCAATCATGCGCCAGTCGGCACGGTCCAGCTCATTTTTTACGCCGTATTTTTGATTGCAGCGTATGCGGTGGGCCGGTTATATCTTGGTGAGCAGATCACGCGTGTCAAGCTGCTCTCGATAGGACTGGCATTTGTTGGCCTGGCCCTTGTGTTTGGGGTATCAGTTATATCGTTTACACCGCTGGGCCTTGCCTTGGCTGCATTAAATGGTGTGGCGAGTGGCAGTGAAACCGCAAGTACCAAGAAGCTGTCCGATAAATATCCCCCTGGGCTCATTGTATTTTGGGGTTGGGTCTTTACGCTTTTGACTCACTTGCCCTTATCCTTGCTACTCCATGAGCCGCAGCCTATGCCCACATTTGATGCGGCTTGGGGGTACCTGCTCGCGTACTCGGTAGTGAACGCCGCGGCTTTTTGGCTAAGCATCGAAGGTTTCCGACACGCCGATGCCAGCATAGCAAGCCTGATTGGGCTTATGGAGGTCGTATTTGCTGTTGTGTTTGCCGCCATAGTCTTCCACCAAGCAATCACCGGGGTAGTGGTTGCCGGCGGTGCCTTTATCATCTTCGCGGCTATACTGCCTGACCTCCTTGCAATTATTCAGGGTAAGCGAAACAAGAAACCAATCGAGCCTGTACGCGAATTGTAGACAGCGGAAAGATCTATCGTTGAGCTTTCATCTCATGTCGCGGTTGTACAACGTCTGCTGACCGAGGTAAGATAAACCTATGATCGATAAAAAGATATCCGGCGGTACGGTACACGTACTGCCATCTGACTTACGCAAAGCGCTCACCGCTAACCCGAAAGCATTAAAAATTTGGGAAAGCTTGACGCCCCTGGCGCGCAACGAGTGGATTTGTTGGGATATAACCGTCAAACAACCAGAGACCAGGAAGAATCATATTGACCGGACGGTATCAGAATTGTTGGAGGGCATGCGCCGACCCTGCTGCTGGATGGGCTGTATTCACCGCAAGGACAAGTCAATCAGCCCGTCGGTGCAGTGGGTGCTGAGTCGGAAACCAAAGACTCGATAACTAGGCACTGGCTAGTGTGTACCTTAATTGCTTATTGCCAAAAATGGGGAAGCAAGCCGTATCCTATCTGTTAGAATGGAGGCTATGAATATACTCCTCACTTCCGCTGGCATAAAAATGCCTGCCATACGAAAGGCAGTCTTGAAGTTACTTCCCAAGCCGCCGAGTGAGCTTAAGCTGGCGCATGTTATTACGGCTTCGCGCATGGAAACCAACACGGACTACGTGAACAAAGACCGGACTGCATTGCGAGAGGCTGGCTTTCGGGTCACAGACATTGACCTTGCGGACCTTACATCGGGCACAGCTTTCGAGGAGCTAAACAAGTTCGACATCATCTACGTGCAAGGCGGCAACACGTTTTACCTACTCAAGGTTGCGCGAGCTTGCAATTTTGAACAAGCAGTGCGAAGAATCCTCGAGAACAAAGACAAATGGTACATCGGTGTTTCTGCTGGTAGCTACATTGCCTGCCCGACTATTGAAATGGGCAACTGGAAAAGGCAAAAGGAGCAGTGCGGACTGGAAGACCTAACCGGCATGAACCTCGTGCCATTCTTGGTGTCGGTACATTACAACAGAGAAAAGTATCGCGAAGTGCTGGCAGAAAAGATGCCGACCGCTAATCATCCCGTGAGAATCCTCACCGACGACCAGGCGTTTCTCGTCAGGGATGGCGATGTCGCACTCATTGGCGAAGGACCAGAGATTCTGGCATCATCGATAAGTAGAGCTAGCTGATTAGCGATGCAGCCAGTGTTTTCGAGCTTCATAGCCTAGGATTGCAAGGACATAAAAGAGTATGTCGGCGCTAAACTTACCAGCCAAGAAGCCAATGGGATACGGATGTATATATCTGGGCACTACATACATAAGATACGGACGGATAATGAAGTTATCAAGTATCTCGGCGGGCAGAAACTCCACAAGCAGGTTGGTGCTGGCTGCAGCTATAGCCGATGAAACACGCTTGGCGGGTGGATATTCTCGGTATTTCCTAGAGTTGCGCAAAAGTTCGATCGTAACGAAGTAGCCATAGAAGCCAATACCTTCACCAATCCACCCTGACGCCGCCGCGGCAATATATGAATGAGTGTGGCTATACACCGCCCAGGCTGCTATAAGTGCGCCAATTGTGCCCAGGATCTCGGCGAGAATGTATCGATTAAGCCACTCGCGTGTCTTGCCTTTGAGCTTTATGTGATGGAGATTCATGTTATGCATATAGTTTAGCAAAATGCTCTTGAGTGCAGGACTTCAAGTATGAAAGGAACGTCTTCATTACTGCCGAGCTTGGTGCGCCGATAGATGACTATGACTCTATGTAACTCCCGTTTCTCACTGCTATACTATCTGTATGGCCGCATCCCTAACCACCGATGAACACTTAGACAAGATTGGCACGCAGCTCGATCGCATTGCGACTATAGTCACTAAAGGCTTTGATCGTATCGACAAGATTTTAGAAGACAAAGCCAGTAAAACTGACTTGCAACGAGTCTACGATCTCCTGGACAAAATAATCAAGCAACAAGAAATCAACGACGATGAGCGTCTTGTTATGGGGTACTAGCTTGAAAGGCTTGATCGCTGGGTGCATGAGGTTGCCGGTAAGATTGGCTACACGCTTGCCGCATGATGTCATCTAAAAATTAAAAGGTATAAGGGGCATTCGTGTCGCCAACCCGCGGCATGGTAAGATTGTAATTTGAATAGTAAGGTGTTATAATAGCAAATATGTCCGCTGATATTGAAGTAAGAAATCCTGCCTCCGAAGGCATCACAGAGCTGCCACGGCAAGCCATTAACTTTGAGCTAAACACGACAACAGCAGAGGAGATCACGCGAGCCATCGACGAGGCTGGCGGTGCCATTTCCTTCTCTCGTTATATGGATACTGCATTGTATGGCCCTGATGGCTATTACTCTGCAGGCAAGGCCGATATTCGAGCTAGTGGTCAGGGTCATTTTAAAACATGGCCCGTGGCGTCGACAGACTTTTGTGAAGCGGTTGGTGTTGCAACTGACAAGATCTGGACGGCAATGGATGGGCCAAAACTCGATCTGGTAGAGTCGGGCGCCGGTAACGGTGTAATGATGAAAGATGTTTTGGTTTGGATGCGTACAGAGCGGCCAGACTTGTACGCAAGCACAAGCGCCCACATTATTGAGCAAGGTGACATGGCGCTCCAGCAGCGACTTACTATCGGCGGCAGGAATGATCCGACCACGACCTTGCGCCGCGGTTCTCGCGCCGAAACCAGTACCCCTGACGAGCACCGGCAAGATCTGAGCAAAGTGCGCTGGCACCGCGGCTCGGCTATCCAGTCTGAGATTGGCGAGGGTGACGCGACCATATTTATCTCGAACGAACTGCCCGATGCCTTTCCTGTTGAAGTAGTCCGTAGAGAAGGTGGTACCTTACAACAAATGTATGTCACCATGGATGGTGGTGAACTTGCTGCAGAGTGGCATCCACTTCAACCCGAAGTAGAGCAATATATGGAACAATTCGCTGTTGATGTAACCGAAGGTGGCGAGATAGCGGTTAACTTGAATGCGGTCGCTTGGCAGGAAAATCTGAATGGACTGCTGCACCGTGGCGGTATCATAACCATAGATTACGGCCTTGATGGCGCTCGCGAGTTTCGACCTAATAACCCACCCACGCCGCAATCTAGCCTAACGGCCTTACTGGGGCAGCTTGGCGCGAGCGACCAGCCAGAAAGCGCAGTGCGAACGTATCCTGCTGGCCTTAGTCCTCTCCAAGCGCCTGGAGAGGTAGATTTGACCTCAGACGTTGACTTTAACGTATTGGCGCAAGTCGCTCAGCAGGGCGGCCTCGACGTGGCGTTCTCTGGCAGCCAGACTGATTTCTTAGTGGCCTGTGGCGTGCCGACGCGAGACGAGCTTGATAGCATCAGAGGGCCTCGAACCGACGCGGAGCAAATACGCATAAGCGCCGCTAAGGACCTGCAACTTCCCCGCCGCAGCACCTTCCGCGCCTTGGTGCTTACACGCGGTGTGGACGTTGACTTTAGTGTGCGCGAGCCGTTACTGTCTGCGTACGACAGGCTAATCCCGGACACGACCCAGTAGCTCTCTGGTATCATAGAAAGATGTCTTTATTTTTAATCACCGGTTCGGCTGGAACGGGCAAGTCGCAGGTTTGTTGCGCTTTAAAGGAGCGCGGCTACGAAGCCTATGACACCGATGACGATGGCCTTGCCCGCTGGCAGCATATCGCAAGCGGATATATCTATCCCAAATCTTCTGTGAAGCCCGAGCAGCGCACGGCCGCTTTTATAGACGAGCATGCCTGGATTGTACCGAGAGAGTATTTTAAGGACCTTCTGCAGAAATCCGAGCATAGGCACAGGCCGCTATTTGTGTGCGGCTCACTTGGCAATGAAGATGCGGTCCGAGATTTGTTCAGAACCATACTTGCCTTGTATGTTGACGACGATACGCTGAGGCAGCGGCTGACTACTCGGACAACCAACGATTGGGGCAAGCAGCCGCACGAGTTGGAGCAAACACTCCAGCATCACCACATAATCTATGAACAACACAAGCACCATGGTGATACTATCATCGATGCCACACAGCCGTTAGACGAAGTTGTTGATGCAATCTTGCGTAATGTGATTAGCTAGCATTTATATTACGCATAATACGTGCATAAAGTAAAACTTTATTATATAATGTGTACCGAAAGTAATGACGGGCGCTGTTTGGTGCTTGTGTGACGGTACATATAGATATGCAATCAAGGCAGAAATCAGTGCGAGCGCGAACCATCGATCTGTTACCCGACAAGGTATACGTGCCGCTGGTGTTCTACAAAAGGAATAAACGATTCCCGAACTTGCGTAACCCGCAGCGCTTATCGGACAAAGTGCAGTGGCTCAAACTCAACGGTAACATGGAGCGTTTTGCGCCGTTTGCCGACAAATACACGGTCCGCGCGTTTATCGAGCAGAAGATCGGCGCGCAGTATTTGGTGCCGCTGCTGGGAGTCTGGGATAACTTCGACGATATTCCATTCGCCAAGCTGCCCGAGCAATTCGTGCTGAAGGTGACGCACGGCTGCGGCTACAATTACATCTGTAAAGATAAGGCGAAGATTGACATGCTCGCCCTCAAAGCCAAAATAACAGGTTGGCAGCAAGAGGATTTCTACAAGCAGGAGCGCGAGCCGCAGTACAAGCCATGCGTGCCGCGAATTATTTGCGAAGCGTATCTGGAAGATCCGACCACCAAAGACTTGCCAGACTACAAAATTTACTGCGCCAAAGGTGAGCCAAAAGCCGTGCAGGTAGACACCGACCGGTTCGTGGATCACAAATCTGCGCTGCTCGGCTTGAACTGGGAGCTGCTGGATTACGTCCGCGTGACAACCTTCGACGGCATTCAAACATTGCCCAAAAAGCCGGATAATCTGCCCGAGATGCTCCAGATTGCCCGCAAACTCTCAGAGAATTTTCCATTTGTGCGCGTCGATTTGTATTCGATTGGCGATAAGGTGTACTTTGGCGAGCTGACCTTTACGCCGGGCAGCGGCTGGGTGAGCCTCCAGCCAGTGAGCGGCGAGATCGAGTTCGCCCAGATGATCGACCTGGCGGCGTACAAACACTGGCGTGGGGACGACAGAAGCAAGTAGCATGAAGAAGCCATTGCTCTCGGTCATTATTGTTGTCAAAAACGACCGCAACATTGCACGGACGTTGCAGGGCATTAAAGAGAATGCGTTCGACCGGCCCTACGAAGTTATCGTCGTTGATGCTTCCGAGCCGGCGGTTCTTGCGGATACTAAACAGCAGCATCGGTGGGTACGCTGGGAACAATATCCTGTCAGCGACAAACGAACGACGCCGCAGCAACGCAATCGTGGGCTAGAACTGGCCAAGGGCGAGATCATCGTGTTCATCGACGCGAACTGCAAACCAGTGCCGGGCTGGCTGGCGGCGATCGCGCAAACGCTGGAGTCGGGCGAAGCTATCGTCTGCGGCCCAGTGAACGATCTGAACAGCACGAACCTAGTGCACTACGCCGTGGATCAGACCAAAGCTGGCTATGTACGCGAATGTACCACCATCAACGTTGGTTTGCGGCGAGCGGTGATTGATTGCATCGGTAATTTTGACGAACGCTTTCTATTCGGCCAAGATGTTGATTTCTTTTGGCGGACAGCAGACGCCGGGTACAAGATTTACTTCAATCCACAAATGATAATCGGGCACGATTGGGGCGACCGCAAAGAGCAGGTGCGGCGCGCCTACAAATACGGCTATGCGCGAGCGCGCCTATTTAAGAAACACTGGAGACGCCACGGTCGTCAATTGCTGCACGAACCGCACGTCTGGATGTACTCGCTCTTTATTCTCGGCCTGCCGCTCACGGTCTTCGTGCCGTTCTATCCGCTCTTGGTGGTTGTACCGCTGCTCAAAAATCGGTCGTCTAATCCGATTGGACTTGTGGCCCATCACCTGGTTTTTGGCTTGGGTGTGATAGTCGGGGCTTGTAGCTCGCTTTCGTAGTTTTTGCAGAGTATTTGTAAAGAAACGCTCGTGCTCGCGCTGCCTCTGGCAAAACCAGGGGTAATCCTCTACAATATGCCGAGTAACACTGTGGCGCCGTGGCGGAGTGGTTACGCAGAGGTCTGCAAAACCTTGTACACCGGTTCGAATCCGGTCGGTGCCTCCACATTAGCAGAGATGCTTCGCGCACGTTTATGTTGAGGGGTTTATGAAATCAGTTGTTGTCTGCGGTTCCAAGCGGTATAAAGACGCGATCGCCACGTTCTGCGCCGAGCTAGAAAAACTCGGCGTGCTGGTGTTCGAGCCGTCGTTCGAAGAAACGCTGCCCGAAGACACCTTCGTCCACTCCGACTACGTTACCGCCAAGCTGTTCAAGGGCTTAACGCTCGAGCACTTCGACTGGATCAGAAAAGCCGAGGTCTGCTTTGTGTACAACAAAGACGACTACGTCGGCGCTAGCGTTACCATGGAGATGGCCTACGCCGCTGCGCTAGGCAGACCTACCTTCGCACTCAGCACCAAAACCGGCGACCCATGTCGCGACGCGCTCATCGACAAAGTCGCCAAGTCGCCCAAAACCCTCGCCGCTTTGTTATAATAAGTGGAGGACCGATACCTTAAAATATAATTGACAAAATGTCGGGCAAGTGGCGGAATTGGTATACGCGGCAGACTTAAAATTTGCTGACCAAAAGTCTTGTGGGTTCGAGTCCCACCTTGCCCACCACCTAAAAATAGCTATGAGCGATACAGTTATCAGTCACGACAGCGAAACGCCGGCCAATGGGCAGCAGGTGTTTACCGCTTGTGCGTTTATCCATCATAATTTTGGCGGCAAGCCAAAAGTCTTTTTGGCCAAGCGCGCAGCTACCAAAAAGTTTTTTCCGGATGTCTACGAACTACCGGGCGGGCATATCGACTACGGCGAAACTATGGAGGGCGGACTACGGCGCGAAATACACGAGGAGCTGCACAAAGCCGTCGTTATCGGCGATCCGTTTGCAGCGTTTACATATCTGAATCCAATCAAGGGCTCCCACTCCATTGAAGTGATCTATTTTGCGCAGTTCGCAGGCGCCATCGACGACATTCAGCTCAACCCGGAAGATCATTCCGAATGCGGCTGGTTCGCCGAAGACGAAATCGAGCGGTTGCTCGGCGAGCACACCGACGAGCTCCCTTTCGTTAAGAAAGGGTTTGCCTTGCTTGGCGGCGCTCGGCCGCAGTTTTAATGGCATCTAACGGCTCACCTGCCGCTCCGCGCTGCTATACTAGATATCATGGCAAAGCAAAGCGCGGGTTTGTTGTTGTATCGCTTGGTTCCGGGCGGCGCCGAAGTGCTGATCGTGCATCCGGGCGGGCCGTTTTGGGCGAAAAAAGACCTCGGCAGTTGGTCGGCACCGAAAGGGGAGTTTGAGCCCGATGAGCAGCCGCTTGACGCCGCCAAGCGTGAGTTCCAAGAAGAAATGGGCATGCTCGCGCCCGCTGGCGACTACGAAAGTCTCGGCGAAGCCAAACAGCCGAGCGGTAAAGTCGTGCACATATTTGCGCTAGCCGGCAACTTCGACCTCGAGCATTTTAAGAGCAATATGTTCGAAATGGAATGGCCGCGTGGCAGCAGTACCAAGCAGGAATTCCCCGAATGCGACCGCGCCGCCTGGGTGTCTCTGGCCACTGCAGTGCAAAAGATGGCGAAGGGGCAAGTGGTGTTCATTGGGCGTTTAGCTGAGAAACTCAACGTTGATCTCACGCCGCCTCCACCGCCGCCCGCGCAAGCCTCGCTCTTTTAAGGCACGGCATTTGATGATATAATCAAGCATTATGAGACGCGCCTCTTCTATGGTTATGATGCGCATGATGCCCACGCGGGCATAGATTTCTCTTTATTTCCATTTTTTGATTAGCGTATAAACAGGTAGACTAGAACCATGAAATACTACATTACAACCTCTATTGCGTATGTGAACGCGGCGCCGCACATCGGCTACGCCATGGAGCTTTTGGAGGCAGATGTGCTGGCGCGCGCCGCTCGTCAGCGCGGCAACGAGGTGATTTTTTTGACCGGCACCGACGAGCACGGCACGAAGGTGGCGCAGAAAGCGGCCGAGGCTGGCAAGGATCCGAAGTCGTTCGCCGACGAGATCAGCAGTGCCTTCACTGTGCTGCTGCAAGATGTGAACATCAGCAACGACCGATTCATCCGCACCACCGACCCTGACCACGAAAAGCGTGCCCAGACAATCTGGAAAGCGCTGGGTAGCGACATCTACAAGGCCAAGTACATCGGCTGGTACGATGTTCGCCAAGAAGAGTTCGTGCCCGAAGCTCAGGCTGATCCGGCACGTATGAAACCCGATCATCCGCAGGCGTACCAGCGGCTCGAAGAAGAGAATTACTTCTTCCGTCTGAGCAAATATAACGACGCCATCAAGCAAAAGATCGAATCCGGCGAATTCCAGATCATTCCCGAAACGCGCCGGAACGAGATTTTGAGCATACTCAAAGAAGGTCTGGAAGACATCAGCGTGTCGCGGCCAAAGGCCAAGCTGGATTGGGGCATTCCCGTGCCGGGCGATAAAACCCAGGTGATGTACGTGTGGTTCGAGGCGCTGATGAACTACATCACCGCCATCGGCTATCCCGACAAACCGGAGTTTAAGGATTTTTGGCCGGCCAACGTCCAGGTGATCGGCAAAGACATTACTCGGTTCCATGCCGCTATCTGGCCAGCGATGCTCATGAGCCTTACATTGCCACTTGCTAAGCAGTTGTATGTGCACAGCTTTATCACCGTGGACGGCGAGAAGATGAGCAAAAGCTTGGGCAACGTCATCTCGCCCAAAGAAGTGGTTGACAAATACGGTGTGGACGCCTTTCGCTATTACTTTTTGCGCCACATTCCCAGTTATAACGACGGCGATTTCACCTGGGAAACGTACGAGGCTGCCTACAACAACGAACTAGCGAACGAGCTTGGTAACACCGTACAGCGCACCGCGGCGATGATCCTAAAATACCAAGATGGCTTGATTGGCGACATTCCACCCGCCGAGCACGACCGCAAAGAAATAGACGACGCGCTGGCGGCATGTCGGTTCGATCGGGCGCTGGACGCCATTTGGGATCAAGTCCGCGGTCTCAACCAGTACATCGACGAAGAAAAGCCGTGGGAGATCGCCAAAAATCCAGACGATAAAGATCATCTGGCCGAAGTGTTGGCCTATCAAGTAGGTTGTTTGTTGGAAATCGCCGATCTGCTGACGCCGTTTTTGCCGGAGACAACCGCCAAAATGAAGGCGGTGTTTTCTACCGGCAAAATACAGCCGCTCGCTGGCACGCTGTTTCCTAAAACGGACGCGTCAAAAGCCTAAGCCGTTCGCCCATGCGTCCGCTCAAGATTGCCGTCATCACCTGCTACGATCAAGCCGATTATGTGCGTGCCAAGGTGTTGCGCACGGCGTTTGCAGCGTGCCCAGGCACGGGCGTCTTCATTATTAAGAATCGGCACAAGGGATTGTTGCGCTACTTCGAAGTGCCAGCAAAAATTCTGGCTGCCAAGCTGCGGCAGCGCCCGGACATACTCATCATCACCTTTCGCGGCTACGAAATGCTGCCGTTCACGCTGTTGGTAAAAGGGCGGACACCGCTTATTTTTGATGAGTTTATCAATCCTGGCGAATATCTGGAAGAGCACGGCACGCTGCGTACGAATAGTCGTGGCGGCCGGCTGTTTCTTCGATGTTACGGCTGGCTATTGAGCCATTGCCGGTTTGTGTTGACCGACACACAGGCGCACGCCGATTTTTCGGCCGAGCTGTGCCGTTTGCCGAAAGCCAAATTCCGCGCGCTGCCAGTCAGTACCGACGAGCAAGTGTTTACTCCCGCGCAGCCAGGCAGACGTCACAAAGAGTTATTCACGGTGTTTTATTATGGTAACGCCATCTCGCTGATGACGTTACATGGCTTGCAGTATGTGCTTGCGGCGGCTCAACTCCTGCAGGATGAGGCGGACATTCACTTTGTGCTCATAGGTGGCAAAGCCGAAGCCGCCCACGCGTGCGCCCAAGCTGCCGCCAAAGGTGCGCACGTGACCCATATGCCGTGGGTGCCGTTTGCCGAGCTTGCACAGTTGGCGCACGACGCTGGCGTTACGCTGGGCGGGCCATTTGGCAAAACGTTACAATCGCAGTTTGTCATTACTGGCAAAACATATCAGTTTTTGGCCGCCGCCGCGCCGGTTATCGTGGCCAAGAACAAGGTGAGCGGCGTGTTTGTAGACAAGCAAAACTGCTTGCTGGTGCCGCCAGCCGATGCGCAAGCGCTGGCCAAGGCTATTCGCTGGGCCAAGGCTCATCCTACAGAGTTGCGCCAGATTGGCCGCGCCGGCCGCGCTCTGTACGAAACGCATTTCTCGCAAGCGGTGGTAAACGATCTCGTTCGCGATATGATAGAAAGTATCTGATGATCGAGCTCACCGACACGCACTGCCACATTCATGAAGCCGCTCGGCCTCTGGCGGGCGACGATCCGACGCGCGCGCTGTGGGCCAAGCTTGCCCAGCGCACTGATGCGACGCCCGATGCAATCGTAGCCCGCGCCCGCGAGGTTGGCGTCACGCGTTTATTGTGTGTCGGCTGCACACTGGCAGATAGCGAGCTGGCCATACAATTCGCCGCTCGGCACAAAAACGTCTGGGCCAGCATCGGCATCCACCCGCACGAGGCCAAAGAGCACCTCGCTCATCCCGAAAATTTAGAACGTTTTGCGGCTCTTTTGAGTCCGGCGGGTGGCGACTTTTCTACTTCTTATTTAAACGCAACACCGACTGAGATTTCCGCCCCTCCGGAGCGTCCACGCGCCGAGAATCGTCTGCTAAGCCTAAGGTCTCAGCAGTCAATTCTTGGGCTCTACTCAGGGGAGGCTCCTCTGGTTCGGAAGTCTCGGTCGGCTGGCGCATATACTACCGACGAGGAGTGGCAGCTCGCTGGGCAGCACCCGCCCCGCGCGCATGAAAGAACACGGACAAGGGGCGGACGGGCTGACAGGACCCCAACCGTGAGCAGCGGTTCAAAAATTGTGGCCATTGGCGAGTGTGGGCTCGATTATTTCTATAATCACTCGCCCAAGCAAGCACAAGAGCGCATTCTGCGCTTCCAGATCGAGCTCGCGCTCCAGCACAATCTGCCCCTAATTTTCCATGTTCGCGAAGCATTCGCGGATTTCTGGCCCATTTTTGACGAGTACAAAGGCATTCGTGGTGTGGTGCACAGCTTTACGGCCACACAAACAGAGCTGGACGAAGCGCTGGCCCGCGGATTGTACGTGGCGCTGAACGGCATCATGACCTTCACTAAAAAGCCCGAACAGCTTACGGCCGCCAAGGCCATCCCTCTTAATAAGCTACTCCTCGAAACAGATGCACCGTTCTTGACACCGCATCCATTCCGTGATACCATCTGTGAGCCAAAGCACACGCGCGTGACGGCAGAGTTTTTAGCGAAACTGCGGGGCGAACACCTCGAAGATCTCGCTCGCACGACTACCGCCAACGCCCACATGCTCTTCGGCGTTTAGCGAGGATCATACTATGGCTATGTTTTCATCCGAAGGTCAACCACTGCAGAGCCCTGAGCAATGGGCCGCGGTCCGTTTATCTGTATTGGCCGAGGCTCAGCCATCCGTGGTTTTTGCCACGCAACCTGATACCGACGCCGCCGCCGGCGCAGCCGCGCTCCCAGGAGTAGCGGCGTAATGAACCGGCTCTTCGGCGGTTTTTTAGCCCAAAACCGCGCTGATCGTCGAGCTCAACAATATCGTAATCTGATCCGGCGCGAAGCCGAGATCGGTGGAAAACTCTTTGGCCCTATCGCAAAAGGTGGTCGCCGAGAGTTTTTTTGCTTAGATCAGCACACGTGGGTGTGGCACGAAGAGTGGATTGACGAGCAAGGGAAGCATCACGCCGTCACGACGCGGTACGATGTCCGCCCCCAAGGCGTGTTCAAGGCGCAAGACGGCCAGCCGTACCAAAAACTTATGCGCCAAGAAGCGCTCCATTTTCGCAAAGCTGTTATGCTGTATTGTGAGCGGGTAAAAACCGAATTGTACGGCGTTACCGCCTAACTATCCACATAATCTCTATGCGTCAATCTGTTATCTACCTTGACTACGCTGCTGCCACGCCCATAGACACGCAGGTATTTGCCACCATGCAGCCGTATTTGAGCGAGCGTTTTTACAATCCGTCGGCGACTTACGCTGTTGCGGAGGCAGTGCGCGGGGATATCGAAGCGGCTCGCGCCCGAGTGGCGCACTGGCTCGGCGTGCGTCCTGTGGAGGTAGTTTTTACCGCTGGCGGCACCGAGGCGAATAACCTCGCCATCCGCGGTGTACTGGCCCAATTCCCAGGGAGTACTATGGTAACGACCGCCATCGAGCACGAGTCAGTGCTTGCCACGGCGCATGAGTTTGGCGCTCGCGTCGCGCCGGTCAGCGCAGAAGGCGTCGTTGACAGGGCTGCGCTCGCCAAGCTTATCAGTGACCAAACCGTGCTAGTGAGCGTGATGTACGCCAATAACGAAGTTGGTACGATCCAGCCGATTCGCCAGATCGCCCAAACGTTGGAATCAATCCGCAAGTCGCGCGCCAAGCTGGGCAACCAATTGCCGTTGTATTTGCACACCGATGCGGCGCAGGCAGGGAATTACCTCGATCTGCACGCCGCGCGCTTGGGTGTTGATTTGCTCACCGTAAACGCTGGCAAGATCTATGGTCCGAAGCAAACAGGCGCGTTGTTTGTGGCCGCTCATGTGCGATTGCATCCGCAGATTACCGGCGGTGGGCAAGAGCGCGCGATGCGCAGCGGCACCGAAAACGTGGCTGGCATTGTGGGATTTGCCGCTGCGCTCGATATGGTTCAGAGCTCCCGTCGCGAAGAGACGGCCCGGATAGCTGGTCTTCAGCGCTTGTTTTTCGATCTGTTGGCAGAGAAGTTGCCACGCGCGGTGGTGAACGGCTCGCGCAAAACCCGGCTGCCTAACAATGTACATGTCACCTTTCCTGGCCAAGATAACGAGCGGCTTATTTTCGCGCTCGACGAAGCTGGCATACAATGCGCCGCCGGCAGTGCTTGCAGCGCCAGCAGCGAAGAGCCGTCGCACGTGCTACGCGCCATGGGTCTCTCTGATGCCGACGCCCGAGCGAGCCTGCGCTTTACATTCGGCCGCCACACAACGGAGAAAGATATCCGCCACGTTATTGATACACTCCGCACGCTGACAGTTACCGATTAGCCAACTCCACCATGAACATCCAAAAAATTCCAGCCAGCGAGGCGCGAGCCATCAATAAAGCCCACTTCGACAGAGTCGCCCCACAATATGGAACGTACGGGGATTGGCTCTCCTTTGAGTCGAGGATTGTCGCGCCATATGTGTCTCGTCTGGCGGTCGGTGCTATGCTCGACCTCGGAGCGGGCACCGGCAATACGATCGCGGCAGTCACGCAACATGCAGAAGTCGAAAGAGTTGTCGCTGTAGATTGCTCTGATCGCATGCTCGCTGAGCTGCAACAGCAACCGTTGTCGGCGCAGGTTACCCTCGAGATGGTTCATTCGGACATCGCCGACTTTCTGGGAACGCCGAAAGATGATCGTTTCGATCTCATAACTAGTTTTGGCGCGTTCGAATTCGTTCCAGACTTGCCAGAGGTGTTAGGACATTTGAGCGACCATTTGGAACCCGGCGGCCACGCCTTCTTTACGTATGAACCGCTCATGGGGAATATTTCCAGATGCAGCGAGCCAGTGACGGTGTGTGAACAGGCCGGTTTCGTTGCACACCGATACGATCCTCAGGAGATCTCGAGTGTAATACACAGGCAAGGACTTACGGTGGAGACTGAGTATGAGGCGGCAGCCTATTCGCGAGATGGGTTGAATGTTCCCTACGTATTTGTCTGGGCGACGAAGCCTGAGTAAAGTAACACCAAGGCTGTTGCCTTGCCGTCCCGACCCGTTATACTTAAAGCTAAGATGAAGCATAAGCGAATTTGGCAAGCGGCCGCGCTGGGTGTCGGCATCGTAGTATCGCTGTTGTCGCCTGTGGCATGGGCTCAGAATGTTACGCAAGGATATGAATCCGATCAGAACCTAGAAAACGGGCTGATTGTGCGCCTCAAACCAACCGACACCAAAAAGGTGGAGCCATGCAAGTTAGCGAACGCTGGCGATATGCTCGGTGTTACTGTGGCGTCCACCGACGCACCGGTGTCGCTCTCCGATCCGACTAGGCAACAGGTGTTCGTGGCGACGTTTGGCCAGTACGAGGTGCTTGTCAGCAACCAAAATGGCGCTATCAAAGCCGGCGACTTCATAACGATTTCGTCGCTCGATGGAGTCGCCATGAAGGCCGACCACACCGATCAATACGTGCTTGGCAAGGCGCTTGAGGGCTTTGCCGGTCTTAATGATGCCGATAGTCACGTAACACTCACTGGCAGCCAAGGTACGAAACGGACAGTAGGACTCAAGCGCATCATGGTGGACATCAGCGTGGCGCATAATCCAAGCTACAGCGGCGACAAAGTTGCCGGCGTTCCCCAGTTCTTGACGAACATCGCGCGCAGCGTTACCGATAAGCCGCTAACTGCACTGCGTATTTACGCCGCCGCAGGTGCGCTGCTCTTTGCACTATTGGTTGCCGGTTGGGTGCTGTATGCCGGCATTCGCTCGGGCTTAACGGCGGTGGGCCGCAATCCGCTTGCCAAAAGCGCCATCATGCGCAGCCTGGTGAGCGTCATTTTAAGCGCTATAGTGGTTGTCATAGTGGGTCTGATTGCGGTATATTTACTACTGAAGATCTAGCTTATGCTTAAGGGGGAGAGTAAGGTCGCGGCATGACAATCTGGTGGTTACTACTTATACTCACCGCAATCTTTGCGCTCGGCAGTGGTTTTATTTGGCTCGCCTTACAGGTAGGTGGCGGCAAGCACGGACCTAAGAGTTTGGCGGATTCGCTCCAGCAAGCTGCTGAAGAAGACGTCGACCACATCTTTAACGAGGAATTCCGCGAGGAGCTTCGGAATCGCGGACGGCTGCACTTCGAAAAAATCTTGGGCGAGAACGCTATGTTTTTGCAGCAAGACTTACGTCTAACTACCTCGCAACTCAACGAGTACATGAAGGGCGAGATTAGCAAAGACCTCAAAGATGCGTTCGCTAACTACCAGAGTGCCATCACCGATGCCAAGCAGTTAGCTGTTGAGTCTATCGAAAAAACCAAGACTGCAATTGACGAGGAGCGCCAAGGCCTAATCGCGAAACTCGAACAAGAAGTCACCGAAGAAAAACAACGACGCATTAAACAATTTGACGAGCGCATGGCGCAAGTGGTGAACCACTATGTGCTGGCTGCCATTGGCAACCAGATTGACCTTAACGACCAGCTTGAATACATCCTAAGCGAGCTTGAGGCGCACAAGGCGGCCATAATCGAGGATATTCAGAATGGCACCTAGCCAGAGTGTACCACTGGCCAGTGGTGGCAGTCCTGGGGGAACTCCCGCGGTACGGAACGAAGCGAGTGCTGCATTTGTTCTTCCAATACTCGTTTTCGGCGCAGTCGAAGTCCGGCGCTTGCGCCGCGAACTCGAAGCGTTGGAAGATTTTATGGAGCAGGCCAGTCTTCGGCAGCCCGGTACGCAGCCGGCGTTACCGCGCTTGAGCCGTTTGTGCGAAGGCTTAGCTCAAGATAATCGTCTGAATCTTTTACAAGCCGACCACCGCCGGGCGCTCGCCAGCTTTTTAGAACAGCTTGAGGTGCAGGCGCCGCGCTTGCACGTCAGTTTTGCGGCTGATCCGTCGTCGGCATTTACTGCAAAGTTGGTGGGCTGGCTGCGCGCCAATGTTCACCCCTTTGCCTTGCTTGAGGTAGGCCTGCAGCCGACGATTGCCGCGGGCTGTGTGGTACGTACCACTAACAAAGTCTTTGATTTGAGCCTGCGCGAGCGGTTTGCTGATTCGCAAAAGCTACTACTCGACGCGCTCGAGGCGGCTACTGCCGCGCCAACTCCGCCGCTGCCGCAACAGCAGCAGCCCGCTTCTGTCGTTGCCGCGACTCCGCCCACGCCACCGGTCGCGCAGCCGAGCCCCGTAGTGGCTGCGCCGCGAGCAGAGCCGCTGACGCCCATCCCGCAGCCGACGGAGACGCCGGCATGAGTGACAACAAGCATTTCGACCAACTGATCGCCAGCGGCAAGCCTGTCGGCGAAGTGATCGCCGTTGACCGTTTCATGGTTCGCATTAAGGGCATGCAACCCTGTAACCTGCACGCACTGATTATGTTCGAGGACGGCAGTAAAGGCTATGTGCACCGCATCTTTGACACGTTTATGATCGTCCTGCATCTGGGCACGCAGCCGCCGCGTATCGGTACGACTTGCGTTATTCAACATGACGCACTGGTAACAAAAGTGGGCAAGGATTTTGTCGGCCGCGTGGTGAGCGTAACCGGCGAGCCGCTAGACGGCAAAGGGCCGATTCCAGCCGACGGCGTGCTGCCGGTGTTCGCGCCCGCACCGATGTTGTACGAGCGCGAGCTGCTCGATAAATCGCTTGAAACGGGCGTGACTATTTTGGACACGCTGTTCGCCTTGATGCGCGGCCAGCGCATCGCCATACTCGGTGACGGCAAGTCCGGTAAAAGCACGCTGGCCACGCAAATGGCCATCAACCAAAAGAACACTGACATCACCACCATTTATGTGCTTATTGCTAAGCGCCGCACCGATATCGACGCGCTGTTGACACGGCTGGAGGCTAACGACGCGCTCAAGAAGACCATCGTGGTGGTAAGCACCATGAGCGACTCGCTGGTGTTGAGCTACCTGGCGCCATACGTCGGCTGTGCCATGGCGGAATATTTTTGGCAGCACTTGGATCAAGACGCGCTTATTATTTACGACGACCTGACTGCCCACGCCCACGCCTACCGCGAAATGGCGCTGCTCACCGGTAGCAGCCCTGGCCGCGATAGCTACCCGGGCGACATGTTCTACGTGCACAGCAGTTTGCTGGAGCGCGCAGGCAAACTCAATCGCAACCACAAAACGCTCACCAGCATCCCGATGGTGTTTGCGCCGAGCGGCGATATTGCGGCATATCTGCCAACGAACATTATGTCTATCACCGACGGGCAGTGGATCCTCGATATGAAGATTTTCCGAGACACCATGCGCCCAGCGGTGAACGCCGGCTTGAGCGTCTCTCGTGTAGGTGGCCGCGGCCAAACCAAGCGGCAACAGGCGCAGGCCAGCGCACTCTTTAAGGCGCTGACGGCGCACCACACCGCGCAGGAGTTCGCCCGGTTTGGCTCGGAACTCTCTGTTGCGGCGCAAACCGACCTCGCCCGCGGTGAGCTGCTCTACAAAGTGCTCAACCAAATTCCGGGCGAGAACTACACCACCAAGGAACAGACATTGATGCTGGATATTTGCTTGAACGTGACGCTTGAACAGCAGATAGACGTCGAAGCCATGAAGAAAACCGTGCGCGAGTTGGCGTCTAAGTTGGAAGCCGACGACGGTAACTTCGACTCCTTGCGCGACGACCTCAAAAAGCGCAGCCTCATCAGCAAACCCACGCCCACTGCCGCAGCTCCTGTCGCTGCGTCTGCACCAGGTACAGCTCCGTCCGACGCCCAAAAGCCCGCCGATGCAAAATCCGACGATAAAAAGCCAGAAGCTAAGAAGCCTGACATACCCAAGAAGGACGCCAAGTCATGACACGGCCAACAAACATCAGCATCCTCGCATGTCAGTGGCATGCTCCGGAGGCTACAACATGAGCCGACTCCAAGAGGTTTCCGAAAAACAGGTGGCGATGAACACCATTCTCAACCTAACCGGCGTATTTGAGGGTTTGGCCAGTATGCGTATCGCCAGCGTCAAGAACCAGGTGCTGGAATCGCAGAAGTTCTTTAGCGAGATCTGGCATATTTATCGCCAAATTCGGGTGGACAGTTTGTTTCGCTTTGGTCGCACCAACCAAGACGATGTTATTAAAAAGCAACTGTTCATCGTGATTACCGCCGAAGGTGGCTTTGGCGGCGACATCGACCAAAAGCTTATCAAGTTGATGCTGGCGGATTATAATCCCGAAAAGCACGACATCGTGGTGATCGGTCACCATGGCGCGGTGTTGCTCATCCAGCAGCACGTTAATTTTAAGAAGTATTTTACCTTGCCATCGCGCGACCGCAACATTAACGTCCGGCCGCTTGTGCAAGAGGTGCGCCGCTACGAAAGCACAGCGGTGTTTTATCAAACGTATGTCTCGCTTATGGTGCAGGAGGGCAAGCGCATTGAGCTGCAAAGCGCCGTGGCTGAGCAAGGCAAAGAAGCGACCGGCAAAGCCGAGAGTGACGACGTCATTAGCGAGCGCAACTATATTTTTGAGCCGTCAACGTTTGACGTGGTCGCCCATCTGGAGCGCTCTATGACCGAGATCGCGCTGAGCCAAGTCATCCTCGATTCCAAGCTGGCGCAATATGCCGCACGGTTTCGCGCCATGAGTATGGCCAAAGACCGCGCCGGCGACCTCGTGAACGATTTGCGACTGGAGTTTAACCGTACTAAGCGCCATATTCAGGACGAGCGCCTCAAAGAGATGATAAACGGTATGCGCATGGGAGGCAAAGTATGACTGGAAGGGAAAAAAGCAGCCCGAGCGCCGGATTGAGTCCGACGCGCGGCGCGATGAGAAAAATCGTATGGTTTGTCTCATTAGCTCCGGAGGAGCGGATATGAATCAGGGTGTGGTAAGAGTCGTCAAAGATTTGACGGTGGTTGTTCAGTTCGACGATCAAGTGCCTGACATCCACGAGCTGGTGACAGTGGATGCGCTCGGCGTGCAACTACTGGTAGATAGCATCGAAGAAGGCGGCCGCGCCGTCTGCTTGGTGATTCGCACCGACTACCGTATCCAAAAAGGCATGACCGTGACGCCGACCGGCAAGTCCATCGAAATTCCGGTGGGCGACAAGATGATCGGCCGCGTGGTCGATGCGCTCGGCGCGCCAATCGACGGCATTCCGCCAGTGGACGACCACGACATGGAGCATCATACCATTTTCGCGCTACCCCAGCGTGGCAGCGCCGCCAAAGTGGCCAAGCCAGAGATTCTAGAAACCGGCATCAAGGTACTGGACTTTTTTGCACCATTCGTGAAAGGTCGCAAGATCGGCATCGTCGGCGGCGCCGGCGTGGGCAAGACCGTGCTGACCATGGAGATGATTAACAACGTGGCCAAAAACGCCGCCGGTTTAAGTTTCTTCGCTGGCATCGGTGAGCGCATCCGCGAAGGCCACGAGCTGTACGACACGCTCAAAAACACCGGTGACATCTTAAAGAGTACCTGCATGTTCTTTGGTCAAATGAACGAAAATCCGGTGCAGCGGTCGCTGATCGCGCTCTCCGCCGTGACGTTGGCCGAATATTTCCGCGACGTGCAGCGCAAAGACATTTTGTTCTTTGCCGACAACATGTACCGCTATATTCAGGCGCGGAACGAAGTTGCCACCATGATCGGCCAGGTGCCGAGCGAGGGTGGCTACGAGCCGACAATTTTCTCTGATGTTAAGATGCTTCAGGACCGCCTGAGTTCCAACGAAAACGGTTCAATTACCGCCGTGCAGACCATTTACGTGCCAGCCGACGACACCTCCGACCCGGCCGTGCAGATGATTCAGCACGAGCTGGACAGCATTATTATCCTTAGCCGTGCCGTGGCTGAGCAGGGCATTCGTCCGGCGGTTGACCTCATCCACACTACAAGTTCGTTGCTCACGCCCGAGGTGGTTGGCGAGCGTCACTATCTGCTGAGCGTGCAAGTGCAGGGCTTGCTGCAAAAATACGAAATGCTCAAGCCGATCATCGCCATCATTGGCGAAAACGAGCTCTCGCCCGCCGACCGCGCCGATTACGCCAAAGCCAAGAAGCTCATCGAGTATTTCTCGCAGAACATGAACGTTATGGAAAGCATGACCGGCAAAAAAGGTGAGTACGTCAAGCGCGATGACATGTTGAAAGGCGTGGAAGAAATCATCGTATGATTGAGGAGAAAACCGAGTCCGCCAAGCAAATCGAAGTGGCGAAAGCCAAAACAGCGGCCGCCAAAAGCGGCAAGCCCAGCATGGGCGTTAAGGTGTATTCTCCATACCGCACCTACTACGACGAAGACAGCTACAGCATTTCCGCCCAGAACGCAACTGGTCCGTTCGATATTTTGCCGCATCACCACAATTTTTTGACGCTTTTAAATCCGGGTGAGCTGGTTATCCAGCCAGTGAACGGCACGCACGAGCAGCGCATTCGCATTAGTGGCGGCCTCATGCACGTCAAGGCCGACAAAGTAACAGTGTTCTTGGATATTTAGCTAGCCCGTGAACATATCGTCGTAATGAGAGTAGTAGGAGGTCGGAAGTGTGTCTATCTCGGGCATGGCTTCCAGTGTGCGCTCTGTATAATCATGGGGATGAAGCTGTACCTCGCAGTCGAGCGCCGCGGCAATACGGAATACGGTTTCCATGCGCGCACCCCGACGCCTATTTAAAATTTCTGAAATTTTACTTTGACCACCATAACCGCTTCTGTGCTCGCCGTTTCTTTGGCCAATCATCATCGATAGTGCTAGCTGGCTGATGCCTTGGTCGACTCGCGCTTGGTGGAGCGCGGCCATGAATTCTTGAGCGTTATGATCTGCGACATCTGTTAGTGTATAGTCGGCATCGACATCTTCAAGACCCGCTGCTGAAAACTCGCTATATTTTATCATGTGTTTCATCGTGCTTAAGTCTATCCCGGGGTTCCTAAAAGATCAAGCTAATCGAGGGCGATGTAGTCGAACCCAAACGTTTGCCCAGCAGTTGCGGCGCTCGCCGTGCAGAGCGTAAAGCCTGTTGTTGTACGCGTGATGTAATATTGCAGCCCGGCCGCCGCCGAACCGACCGGAGTGAGCACGATATGCGGTGTGTTGCTAAACGCTTTTGAGAACGTGACGGTCGCAAAACACCCGGCCGCGGGTGAACTGCCGGTGTTAATAGTAATGCTGCCGGAAGTATCCGAGCCGCTCAGGCTGGCCGTACCGCCGCCGCCTACCGCGCTGCCCTTGCTGATACTGGGGATGGTGCCGCCGGCGGTAATATGGTGGGTTAGGTTGAGATCGCCATTCAGTTGCAACGAGCCAGTCGTGAGCTGTGTGACGGTTACGTTGCCGGAAAAGTTGCTGTTGCCGCTCACATTGATGCCGTTTTTGAGCGTCAGCGCGCCTTGCAGGTTAATCGAACCATTCACCGTTAGGTTGTTGGTAGCGGCGTCGCCGAGCTGCGTTGCACCCGAAACCGTCAGGTCGGATAAATTGAGGTTGCCGCCTACCTTGAGCGACCCGGCGACATCCAGCGAGCTCCGTGCCAATACCGCGCCAGCAAAGATGGCATTGCTTTGGACGGTGAGGATCTGGTTACTTTTGCCGACGGTGACGTCGGTGTTTGCCAACTGCTTGAGCGTGCTATCGGACAGACTCTGTGAGCTCAGCGTCGTTTCGGTTGTCCGCCTGCTTTTGAGTGTCAAACCGGCAAGCACACCCACCGCCAGAATAACCATCAGCACGAACAGCACCAAGTAGATATTAAATTTTTTCCAGATATGCTTAACGAACGACTCTTTAGCTGGCTTTGAGGGCGGCAACGGATCCTTGCCGCCAGTGGCGTCCATCACGCCGTCTTTTGCAGTGGACTGGCCGCCGCTTGGCTGGCTCTCGGCTTGCGGAGGCGCAGTCTTCGTATTGGATTGTTCCAACGAATGCGCATCGTTCGACTTATCTTCTTGTATTTCTGATGGGTCCATATGGAGTGCTACGCCTGACCTTCGGCTCCTCTTATGATTGTATGATACTAGATCCACGCGAAAAGCGTAAGTGCGTTGCCTTTGGCGGCAGTTTATTAGAGAATAAAGACATAATGAGCGTGAGACGAGCAGTAAGGGCGTTGGGAGGAGTAGTAGCGGTGTGCTTGCTAGCGGTGTGCCCACCCATCTACGCGCAGCAGTCGTCGTCGAGTCATTATCAGGTGAACGAAGTGTTTTTTGGCTCAGGCGGCGAGCTGAACGCCTGCTCGACAACCTATTGTGCAAAACAGACTGCCGGTGAAGTCGCCGCGGGCAACACGGCCGGCACAGCGTTTCGCGCGCAGGCCGGCTTTAACACCGGGCGCGATCCATATTTGGCGTTCAGCGTTTCCGGTGGATCCATAGATCTCGGTACGCTGAGCACGGCCGGCACAGCTACCACCACGGCCACCTTTGCGGTAAAAACCTATTTGGCGAGCGGCTACGTCGTCCAGTTCGTGTCTGACCCGCCAACCAATAACGGGAGCAACCACCATCAGCTCAATGCTCTCAGTTCACCAACGGCGTCCTCGGTCGGCTCGGAGCAGTTCGGGATTAATCTCGTGCAAAACAAGATTAACTGCGACGATGGCATCCACCACGCTCCAGCAAATTTCGGCAACAACGCAGTGCAGATGCCCGACGCGACCTTTAGCTTTGGTACGGTTGTCAGCGGCTACGATACCTGCGGGTTGTTCAAGTATGTCAAAGGCGACACCGTCGCTAGCTCAACCAAAAGCTCCGGCGAGACCGACTACACGATTTCTTTTATCTACAACATCAGTCCGCTGACCGACGACGGCCTGTACACGTTTAACGGGACGCTAGTTGCAACGTCGACGTTTTAGTCTTGCACGAGCGGCGGGAGGTGCTCACCGAGACGTCGAAGTTCACGCCTAAGGCGACGATATTGAAGGTAAAAACCCGCATCCCCAGAGAGCGTAATAACTGTTTCGTGAGCGCTGGGCGTCTCGAACACGGCGGCATAATGATCGAAGATGTGCGGCGGAATAACCCGAACGACGCGACCAATAACGCCTGCGTCACGGGCGCTACCCGCTCGCTGCTTGGCCAGTGCCACCGGCGTTTCTAGCCAGAGACCAATTGCCCGGCTGCCTTGCCCCTCGGCCAACGCTACAAGCGCCTGGCGCTGGACATGAGTGTTGACGCTTGCGTCGTATAATACGTGCTGGCCGCGCCGAAGGCTTTCGGTTGCCCGGTGGCTCATTTCTGCATACACTATGCGCCGCTCTTCCGCGGAGTATGTCGGGATGCCGAACAACTCCAAGCCGATAACGTCTCCTCGTAAGTGTTCGCAGCCCAGCAAAAACGCTAACTGTCGAGCAAGCGTCGTTTTACCGGCGCCGGGGAGACCTATGGTGTAGAAAAGTATTGGCCTCATTAGGTGGAATAATAGTTGACGAGTTTGGTTTTCTCAAGCACAACCCCTGTTTTTATGATGCTCGTTGCGTCCGTTTGCGCTGACGAACAAGCTGTGGATAAGTAGGTTGCGTGTCCGAACATAAGCGTGATACTATACGATCATAAGTTTTATACCAAGATCAAAACTGCAGGAGAATGCATGAAATTACAGGATAAAGCCCGACGAGCCCTTTACCTTGTCGCAGCTTTTGCCCTTATCGCCGTTGCCGTAGGGGCCAATGTCATTGGTCATGCTTCTGCAGCTACGCAGATCACTTCGCGTAGTATTACGATGAACAATTCAAATCAGGGTACAACGGGCAACTCATATAAAGTGACCTTTACCGCACAGTCGAGCTATACGGCTAAAGGTATTGTGGTCGACTTCTGTGATAACGACCCACTACCAGGTGACTCTTGTACGTTGCCCACTGGTTTTAGCCTGACTGGCTCACCTACGCTTGACAACTCCGCGTCCAGTCCGAACCCTAGCGGCAACTGGTCTGCGGCATCGTCAAACAGTAACCGCACGTTGACGCTGACTAACTCAACCGGCATCGCTCTTACAGGTGGGAGCACGACAGTGACCTTTACGATCACGTCTGTTACTAACCCGACAACAGACAACCACAGCTTCTACGCTCGTATTTTCACCTACACCAGCACGTCGACTGGTTATACTACGGGTGGTAGCGGCAACGAAGGTAGCTACCAGGAATACGGTGGCATCGCCCTGAGCACTGGCAAGGTCATTAACATCACCGCGAAGGTCCAGGAAACGCTGAGCTTCTGTGTCTACAACACAACCTGTGGCGATAACCCGAGCTTTACCATCGGCCACACCGCCGGTACGGCGACCATTATCGACAGCTCCGCAGTCGACACTGCCACGGCGAAGTTCAGTATATCTACCAACGCCAATGGAGGTGTGGCCGTGCGCATGAAAGGCGATACGCTGAAAAGCGGGTCAAACAGCATAGCCCCGGTTAACCCAGCGGGTGCCATTACGGCTGGCACGGCCAACTTCGGCTTCTATATATCAACTTCCGGTACGAACATTACGGCAGATAACTCTTACGGCACGTCATCGAGCAACTACCAGCTTATTACCACAGGTGGTGGCGCTGGCGATGTAACGACGACGTATGGTGGTCAGTTCGCTCACCTTACCCAGCCGACAACCAACTCGGTAACGACGCTCACGTTTGGTGCCACAGCCAGTCCGACCACTCCGGCAGGTACCTACACCGCGGCAGAGCAGCTTATAGCAACTGGTACCTTCTAGGGATCACAAATGAATGGGGCGAGGCGCGACTAACACCGCATCGAAGATACTCACCTGTTTTGTCGTGGCCACGTTCTGCGCAGGAATGTGGCCCTCTACGGTTCGCACAAGCGCCGCAGATTTAGAGCCGCGGTCGATTACCATGAGCAACTCGCTCGCGGCGCAGCACAACGTCACCTACAACGTGACTGTTGGCATAGCGACCATGGCGACACTCGGCTCTATCCGTATCCAATTCTGCTCGAACACTTCCTTGATAGATGATAGCTGTATTGCGCCGTTCGGATTTGATGCATCCGGCGTCACGCTGAGCAACCAGACCGGAGCAATGGGATTTGTTGTTTCCACCAGCTCGACATCGAACGAGATTATCCTCACGCGCCCGCCGACGCTGCAAGCGCCGCTGTCGGCAAGTTATACGTTCGCGAACGTCACCAATCCTTCGAACAGTGGCTCGTTTTATGCGCGCGTGCTCACCTATGCGTCCAGTGACGCGAGCGGCGCATATACCGACGCCGGCGGGTTGGCGCTGGCGCTCGACCCGTCGCTAGCCATCAGTACCGAGGTGCCACCGTATCTGACATTCTGCCTGGGCGAGACCATTACAAATTTTGACTGTGCCACCGCCACCGAACCGTTCTCGGATTTGGGCGAGCTGACGCCCACCGTGACGAGCGCCGCCCAATCGCAGCTCATGGTAGCGACCAATGCCGCCAACGGCTATAGCATGTGGGCGACCGGCACGACCATGACCTCGGGCAATAATATCATCGACCCAATGACGGGTGGCATCTCGCAAAAAGGCGCGAGCCAGTTTGGTCTGAATCTGACGGTCAATACCACTCCGGCAGTCGGCCAGAATCCGTTTGGACCGGGGAGCGGCAGCGTGTTGGCCGGATATAATCAAGCGAACCATTTCAAATTTTTGGCTGGCGACGCACTAGCATCATCGGCAGTGCCAGACGACAAACGCGAGTATACTGTTAGCTATATCGTCAATACTCCAGCCAATCAACCCGGTGGTGTATATTCGACCACGCTCACATACGTATGCTTGGCAAACTTCTGAGGTTTCTGTTACCATAAGGATAAATATAAGTGAGGGAAGTAATGGTTCAACGCAGAATCTTGGCCGCAGTCATGGTGGTTATGGTTACTGTGGGCTTAGTCGGTGCCGCATGGCAAGGTGAAGCATTTGCGGCGCAAACTTCGATCGTGGGTGGAAACGCCCTCAAAGTTTCTCCAGTGCGCCAAGATATCACCATGGATCCAGGCACCAGTAAAACGCTGCCGATCTTTATCCAAAACGTTACCAGTGTGCCCGCTACATTACACATGGCGATTAACGACTTCGTAGCAAGTGGCGACGAATCCGGTACACCAAAGGTGTTGCTGGATGAAAATCAGTACGCGCCGTCGCATAGTTTTAAACGTTTCGCGACGTCAATCAAAGATTTTGCCTTGCCCGGCGGGGCGACCAAAGAGATTGATGTGAAAGTAACCGTGCCCACCAACGCGGCGGGCGGCGGCTATTATGGCGCTATCCGGTTTCAGCCGGCAAGCGCCGCAGGCGATAAAAGTTTGAATCTTTCGGCCAGCGTTGGCTCACTGGTACTGCTTAGGGTGAATGGCGATATCCAGGAACGCATGAATGTCGAAAGTTTTGACGTGCGCCGGGGCGACAATGCAGCCACGTTCTTCACGAGCGGCAAAGGTCTCACCAGCGTGATTCGCTTCCATAACACCGGCAATGTGCAGCTTGAGCCGTTCGGCAAAATAATTGTCAAGCGTTTTGGCAAGCAAATTGCTTCGTACGAAGTGAATAATGCGGCGCCTCGCAGCAATGCGTTGCCAGATAGCACCCGTCGGTTTAACATTTCGCTGGCAGATGTCGGACATTTCGGCAAATATTCGCTGAGCGGCAACTTCGGCTATGGATCGTCCGGGCAATTGCTCACCGCCTCGACGACGTTTTATGTTGTGCCGGTAGCGCTGGTGGTGATCGGTCTGGCGGGGCTGCTCGTCCTTTTGCTGGCAATTTTCGTTTTGCCGCGCATGATCCGCGCGTACAATCGTCGTGTTATCCGTCGAGCGAGCCGTCGCCGCTAGCGACCGTAAAGGGGGTGAGAGCTTGATACGAAAGCAGATGATAGCCCGACTCGGTGGAGCCATTGCCGTACTGGTTATATTCAGCGCTACGTTTTTGAGCGCACCGGCAAACGCCAACATTCCGCCGCCGGGGCCTGGCTCTGGCTCGGCCGGTTTGCAAGGCACAGTTCCGACGCCAGCACCCAAAACGCCAGCCACCATCACGACGCCAACGAACGGCCAATCGTTCACCCAGATGCCGATTACGGTGAGCGGCCTCTGTACCACTGGCTTGTTGGTTAAGGTGTTCACTAACAACGTCTTTGTTGGTTCTGCGGCGTGTACGAATGGCAGCTACAGCCTGCAGGTGGATTTATTCGATGGCAGCAACGACTTGGTGGCTCGAGTGTTCGACTCGCTCGACCAAGCCGGACCAGATTCGAACATCGTAAAACTAACCTACAACAACGCGCAGTTCAGCGCCACGGGCGTGCCGCAGCTCTCCCTTACCAGCGCGTATGCTCGTCGTGGGGCAAATCCTGGCGAGTCGCTGGTGTGGCCGATTACCGTCTCTGGCGGCACAGCGCCTTACGCCATTAGCTCCGACTGGGGCGACGGCAAGCCGGCATCGCTGAGTAGCCAGCAGTTCGCCGGCACATTCAACGTTAACCATACATACGATAACGCCGGTGTGTTCATAGTTGTCATCAAAGCGACCGACAAAAACGGCCAGACAGCTTTTTTGCAATTGGTGGGGCAGGCTAACGGCGCAGTGACGCAGTCCACAACGTCAAGCAGCACCAACGGCCCGTCGATCATCACGCGCACGCAAGTGCTCTGGATCCCTGCGGCATTGACTATTCCGTTTATCTTGGTCGCCTTTTGGCTCGGGCGCCGTTACGAACTCGCCGAACTTCGCCGTCACCTCGAACGTCCGGAAGAATAAGACTTTTTCTAGGAAACTCTGTATAGATATGCGTCGTCGATGTATTGACCATTGATGACGTTGCCTGTAAATCGTATACCGCTTATGACTTCGGGTTCGGTTCTGAGAGCTAATCTGAGTAAACCAACAAGCGGGTGTGCTGGACTGACAATCGAGATCTCTTTTATGAAGACACTGTCCTTGCCAAGAATCTTAGTAAGCTCCTTCTGCAATCTTCCATATGTCTGAATAGGGCCGAGCTCATCGAGTAGGTGAGTGGCAACTATGTATCTCCAGCCTGTCGAGTCGGAAGCAAGAAACCAAAAGGCAGCCGCTGTAGGGAAATGAGTCCGGTCTAAACCGATTAAGACCTTTTTCCCTAAGCTAATGCGCTCTTCAGTTAGTTCTTTTCTATCCATTGCAGTATCCCATGCGTCGAATCCGTGATCGCTCTTATTAAATCAGTTGCAGCTCTTTTTGTCTCACCTTGATTATAGCGACTATAGCGATCTTCTTCACTCCAATCTTTTACTACTGACCAATACGTTGCCAAAATGCCGTCACTTTTCATATCTCGTTCCAAACTAACATTCAAACCTGCCAACCTAATGAGCTTATCTAAGTCGTGTGTATAGCTGTCGAATGCAAGTTGCTTGTCGGGGAAGTCGTATCGCCGGGTGTTTTGTGCGATGCGCGCCTTGAGAGAGCACTCTACAGCGTATCCTGCTAGATAGTATGCTCCACAGTATCGTTTATTTTTTAACAAAACTTGCGCGTCGACGATTCTCATCGCCGATAATTTGTGTAATGTCGTACGATTCAGAAGGCCCATGCGCGCATTATAGAACGATTTGCTCGTATGACCACTAGATTTTAAAATTCTTATAGGCTAGCTTAAAACGGCCTATATAGTAAGAGGATGTTGGTCGAGATGATGAAATTTGCTAAAATATTTTAGATATGTCGAAAAAGGTATTTGTTGGTATGAGCGGCGGAGTTGACTCGTCGGTGACGGCAGCGTTGCTGATGCAGCAAGGCTACGATGTTACTGGCGTGTATATGAAAAATTGGAGCCAAGATCTGCCCGGCATGGCTTGCCCGTGGAAGCAGGATTATCAGGACGCCAAGCGAGTGGCGGTCCAGCTCGGCATACCGTTTAAGCTCTATGACTTCGAGAAGCAGTACCGCGAAAAAGTCGTAGAGTATATGATTGACGAGTACCAGGCCGGCCGGACGCCGAACCCAGACATTATGTGCAATCAGGAGGTGAAGTTCAAGCTATTTTTGCACGCCGCGCTTGCCGATGGTGCCGACCTGATCGCCACCGGCCATTACGCCCGCATCGTTCGTGGCGCAAGCAGCAGCTCCTCCCGCCCCGCAGGAGTCTCCCCTAAGTGGAGCCCGAGAACTATCCAGCGAGACTACAGGCTCGATGGACAGTTCTCGGCGCGTGAACGCTCCGGAGGAGCGGGAGGAGCTGCTGCTCTGATAGGTCTCAACGCCGAAACTGAACACTCATTGCGCTCGGGGGTCCTTTCGCCCCATCCTTCCCCCAGCGTGCTCAGCGCGCCGGGGGGCCCTCAAGGGGTGCCACTCCAGGTCCGTAGTGGTAAGCATACGGAACTCCATGCTGGTGTTGACGTCAACAAAGATCAAAGTTACTTTCTTTGCCGCGTAACCGAAGACGCGCTCCAAAAAAGCCTGATGCCCATCGGCGAGTACACCAAGCCCGAGGTACGCGAGCTAGCGCGAAAGTTCGGACTCTACACAGCCGAAAAGAAAGACAGCCAGGGTATTTGTTTTGTGGGCAACGTGGGCATCAAAGAGTTTTTGCAGCAGTTTGTTACTAGCCGGGCGGGGCGGATCATCGACCAACATGGCAAGGTGCTGGGCGAGCACGACGGCGCGCTGTTTTATACGATTGGTCAGCGCCAGGGGTTGGGCATTGGCGGCGGCTTGCCGTATTACGTTGTCGGCAAAAACATAGACAAGAACGAAGTGTATGTGACGAACGATCTGCAAGATAGCCGGCTTTGGCACGACGAGCTGACGCTGACATCGCCCCATTGGATTAACGAGCCGCCGTGCGCCGAGAGCCCCGAAGGCCGGTACGCGGTGCGCACTCGCTATCGTGCGCCGCTGCTGGGCGTCAAGCAAATCAGACAACTCGAAAACGGCAACTGGCATCTGGTGCTGGCCGAAGAAGTCCGCGCGCTTACAGCCGGCCAATCGGCCGTGCTCTATGAGGACGACCGCGTGGTGGGCAGCGGTATTGTCATCTAAACCAAACAAACTAGCTTTCTTGGCAACACCTGATATACTGAAAATGTTAAGCATTAACATAAACAGAAGGAGGGCGCTATGGGCCTTTTCCATCACGACAAACCAGAAGACAAACCGGCAGCAGGCGCCGATCAAAACGCAGCGCAGACACCCAGCAGTGACGCCGCAAGCACGAGCATGCCACCGGCAACACCGAGTGCGGCTGATTCGATGAGTGCAGCCCCTACATCGGACGCTCCAGCCGATAGCTCCACAGATATGGGTGGCACCATGCCACCGGCTGCCACTGACGAACCGGCCGCACCTGGCACGAACGACAACAATCCGCTTGGTGGCACCATGCCACCAACCAACACCGGCGCAGACACAAGTGCCGATGCTGGTATGCAAAGCGATTCGACCGCGCCAGCTACCTCTGCCGCGCCCGAAGCACCCGCCCCGCCTGCGGCAGGCGATTCGTCGGCATCTGCTGCATCTTCAACCGACACCGACAGCAGCGCGGCAAGCGAATCTCAAGATCCAAGCGCGAGCGAAGGTGGAGAAAATCCCAAGAACTGGTAACAATCAGAAAATGTCGGAAAAGAGGCTTGCCAGTGCGGCGGGCCTCTTTATCTGTTATAATAGGTCATAATTATGAATGCACAACAAATTCGCCAAGCATACTTAGATTTTTACAAAAAAAATGGCCACGTGGTGATTCCACGCGCACTGTTGGTGCCGCAGAACGACCCAACCACACTGTTTACCGGCAGTGGCATGCAACCGCTCATTCCGTATTTGTTGGGCGAGGAACACTCGGACGGTACACGCTTGGCCGACAGCCAAACCTGTCTGCGTGCCCAAGACATCGAAGAAGTCGGCGACAATCGCCACACCACATTTTTCGAAATGCTCGGCAATTGGTCGCTCGGCGATTACTTTAAGAAAGAGCAATTCCCCTGGATTTTCGCCTTTCTTACCGACGTGGTGGGGCTCGACCCACACAAACTGTACGTCACCACGTTCATCGGTAGTCAGGAATTTAACATTCCGAAAGACACCGAATCCGCTCAAATCTGGCAACGCTTGTTTACAGAAAAAGGCATCGAGGCTGGCGAAGCTGAGCTGGGATCTGAGGCCGACGGCGCGCGTATTGGCATGGCCGACGGCGCGCGTATTTTTTATTACGATGCCAGCAAAAATTGGTGGTGCCGAGGCGGCAAAATCGCCGACATGCCAGCAGGCGAGCCAGGCGGCCCCTCGAGTGAGATTTTCTATGAGTTTGACTACGTGCAGCACAACCCCGAATATGGCGAGCATTGCCACCCTAACTGCGACTGCGGCCGTTTTGTAGAAATCGGCAATAACGTGCTCATGGAATACGTCCGTACCGACAGTGGATTTGCGCCACTGCCCAAGAAAAATATTGACTTTGGCGGCGGCTTGGAACGCATCGCTATGGCGGCCATCAACAGCGACGACGCGTTTAAGATTAGCCTGTTATGGCCGGTGGTGCAAAAGCTGGAAAGCTTAAGCGGCAAGAAGTACGACAGCGCCGTTACTAGCATGCGCGTTATCGCCGACCACCTGCGCGGCGCAGTGTTTCTGGCCGTAGACGGTGTAGTGCCGAGCAATAAAGAGCAGGGGTACGTCATGCGCCGTTTGGTGCGCCGCGCCATTCGTTTTGCCTTCGACCTCGGCATCGAGCAGGCGTTATGCGAGCAAGTGGTGCCTGTCGTCACCGAACTCTACCGCGCCGACTTCCCAGAGCTGGCCGAGCGCGAGCAAACAGTCATCGACGTTCTTATGAAAGAAGAAAAGATCTTCCGTCAAACCCTACGCAAGGGTTTGCATATGTTCGACGTGCTCGCGCGCAAGCATCAAATTACGTATTCGGTTGATGGAGAAGAAGTCTGGACTAAAGAAAAAGGACCGGTCTACCGCCTCCACGGCAGCAATATTTTTCAGTTGTACGACACGTATGGCTTTCCGGTGGAGCTAAGTCTTGAGGAAGCTTTTAAGCGTAGTATTGCAATAGACGACAACTGGCAGCACGATTTCGATCACCTGATGGATGAGCAGAAAAACCGAAGCCGGACGGCGACTAAGGGCGAGTTCAAAGGCGGCTTGGCCGACCACAGCGAAATCACCACCAAGTACCACACCGCCACGCACCTGATGTATAAGGCCCTGCGCTTGGTGTTGGGCGAGCACGTCATCCAGCGCGGCAGCAATATTACCGCCGAGCGTCTGCGTTTTGATTTTTCTCATCCAGAAAAGGTCACGCCCGAGCAAATCGCCGAAGTCGAAAAGATCGTGAATGAGCAAATCGACCACGACTGGCCCATGAGCTGGCGCGAAGAAAACACCAAAACCGCCCTGGCATCTGGCGTAATGGGCGCCTTTGGTGATCGCTATGGCGACACCGTAAAAGTCTACACCATGGGTGACCCGGACGGCGAAAACTATAGCCGCGAAATCTGCGGTGGCCCGCACGTGGAACACACCGGCGCGCTCAAAGAAGGTGGCAAGCGCTTTAAGATCCTCAAAGAAGAAGCAAGCTCAGCCGGTGTGCGCCGCATCAAAGCCGTTCTTACAATAATAGAACAGTTTTGACGTTGCTTACTTAGACTTCGGAGAGTGGCAGCGCGAGCCGCTGGTAAAAATTATGGCACCCCATGAGGTCTGTCCAACGGTCGACGCACGCCAGTTGGTGCTCGTCGTAAATCTCCGTGGGGACTAAGAACCCTTCATTCGCGGTAAAAATGCCGCCTTCGCGTAGCCCGGCTGCCGCACCGCCAATCAGCGGGCCTTGTGCACTCCAATGGTAATGCTGCGCGACGTTGTTCATGGTAATCGCATCTGCGCTGTTGGGCGCGAGAGGTTCGAGCCGGATATCTTGCACTCTGAAGTCAACTCTCTCATGCAAGACCGGTACAGGCACCGACCCTACCCCGTCTTGGTTCGTCGAACAAATCTACGCATTCCTCTGGCAGATCCCACTGCTCCAGACGGTCCGCAATGGCGCGCTTGGTATATTGGTATGGCTGCGTTGCCTCGGCGATCACTACGGGATTTACGTCGATGCCGATAATGCTTCCGGGCATATCGTACACCTCAAGCATCGCGGCTTTACTCCACACGCCCATGCCGCGACTGCAGCCGATGTCGACAATCGTCACTTCCTGCAGGTCGGGATGCTGACTGAGATATTCGGGCACTGCCGTTTGGATTAAGGCGATGTCGTTATTGTTTTCTTCGCGAAAGAAATCTGTTCTGGTAGGGATGGAAAGGCCAGGGCCTAAGTTGGTCCGGCCTTCGCTAAAAGAGGGATTCGGTTTTTGTAGTCGCATGCTGTAACTATATACTAGTATGACGTTTTCGCGAGCTATTTGGCGATAGAAATGAGGAAAACCGTATAGGTCGCGCCGGGTCATTCTCTCGGGCAAGGCCGCGCAAGCTTGTACAGCTCGAGTGTGATGGGTGGTGGGTTCAGAGGGACGTACGGATTTTGCGTGCACACTACAAGGCTGCCGCACAGCGAGAGAGCGTGGTATAATAAATGGCGATTATGCTTGATAGGTTCAAAAACTCCCTGCAGGGTATGGCCAGTAAGGTCGCAACCAAGGCGGCCGAGGTCAATACCAAAGTTGCCGAGAACGCCAAAAAAGATGAGGGCGACCAATATCTGGTAGGATTGGACATTGGTACGGAGTTTGTGAAGGCGCTGATTGGCAAAGTGGTGGACGAGGGCAAAGGGATTGAGATTATCGGTGTTGGCCGGGCGCATCAAGACCTCAGCGACATGCAAGCCGGCGCTATTGCCGATATCGCCAGCGTAGTCGAAAACTGCGATAAAGCGCTAGCGATTGCCGAGCAACAATCCGGCGTCAGCGCGCGCACCGCGGTCATCGGTATTGCTGGCGAGCTCGTGAAAGGTACTACCACCACTGTGCGCGTGACGCGCAAAACGTCGGACAAGCCGCTCGATCTTGTAGAAGTTGAGCGCATCATTAAGCTGGTGCAAGCGCGCGCTGAGGCAAAGGCCAAGCGACAGCTCGCTTGGGAACTTGGTGGCAAAGAAGTTGAGGTGCGGTTGGTGAACAGCGCGCTTGTCGGCATCGAAATTGACGGCTACAAGGTGACGAGCCCGATCGGCTTTCAGGGGCGTGATGTGGTCGTGCAGCTCTATACCGCGTTTGCGCCGATGATCCACATCGGTGCGTTGGAGCGCACCGCGCAACAGCTTGATCTTGATCTTTTGGCGGTGGCGGCGGAGCCATTTGCCGTGGCTCGTTCGGTTATCGGCGACGACACCAGCGCCAGCATGAACGCCATTTTGATGGACGTTGGCGGTGGCACCACCGATATCGCGGTCATCACCGACGGCGGTGTGCAGGGCACCAAGATGTTCGGCATCGGCGGCCGGGCCTACACCCGCGCGGTGGAGCGCGAGCTGAACATCGAATTCTCTCAGGCTGAAAAGCTCAAAGTGGGCTTAAGCGGTGGCGATGTGCCCAGCGGCAAAGTCTCGGCCGTAGAAGGCGCGCTCAAAAAGACGCTCGATGTCTGGATGAGCGGTGTGGAGCTGGCGCTGGCCGAGTTCCCGAAGCTAGACCATCTGCCGCACCGTTTGCTACTATGTGGCGGCGGCTCAAGTCTTGATCTGTTGATGGACAAGCTGGAAAGCGGCAACTGGTACGGTGAGTTACCGTTTACCAAAAAACCCACCGTGCACCACATCGAGCCCGAGCAAGTTGTGGGCATCACCGATAGCACCGGGCACATCACCGACCACACATTTATTACGGCGATGGGACTACTCCGCGTTGGCCTCGACACGCTGCAGTTTTCGGTCACCCCAGATAAAGGCGGCTCGGTCCGCGACAAAATCGATAGGATATTACGCGTATGAGCACCCATGCATCGTCCAGCGGCGGCAAAGAAGTTGTGTATATTGATGTTGACGACGAAATCACCGGGATTATTGACAAAGTCCGCGGTTCCGGCCAAAAGATTGTCGCCTTGGTGCTGCCCAAGCGCGCCACGGTGCTGCAAAGCATCGTCAATATGAAGCTCTTAAAACGCACGGCGGATGAGGCCAAGAAGCACATTGTGCTGATAACTTCCGAAGCTGGACTGCTGCCGCTAGCTGGCAGCGTGGGTGTGCATGTGGCCAAGACGTTGCAATCTAAGCCGGAAATTCCAGATGGCCCGGGCGGCGCGGTCGACGACGATAAATCTGAGGCCATCGATGAAGCCGACGACGAAGGACTTCCGGTCGCTGGCGACCAGCTCGACAAAACCAAAACCGTTGGCGAGCTGGCCAGTAAACGCACCGCCAGTGCCGTGGGTGCGGCTGCGCTTGATGCTGATGATGAGCTCGACGACACCATCGAGCTCGACGACGAACCAGCAGAGGGCGAAGATGGTGCCGAATCAACTGCACCAGCCGCCGCAGCGTCCAAAAAAGGCAAGAATAAAAAGCTCAAAGTACCTAACTTTAATCGGTTTCGTTTGGTGGTGCTGTTGGCTGTTCCGGTGGTGATTGCCCTGATTGCCGGCCTGTATGTCTGTGCGGCGGTGCTGCCGAAGGCCAGCATCGACATCAAAACAAATAGCCAGGCAATCGATAGCAGCGTGGTCGTGAACCTCAAAACCGCGAGCGACGCCACGCTAGATGCGGCCAGCGCTACGGTACCCGCAACGTTGCAGTCTTCCCAGAAGACCTTAAGCCAGCAAGTGCCCGCCAGCGGCCAACAAAACAACGGCCAAAAAGCCAGTGGCAGCGTAACAATGACCGCGCAAGAGTGTGGCTCCGTCTCCCAGGCTGCGGATGTGCCGGCTGGGTCGGCGGTGAGCGCCAGTGGGTTGACTTTTATCACCCAGCAAGATACGTCGTTTGCTCCAAGCAAAGTTAAGAACGGCTGTATATACTTTGTGGCAAGTGGCGCAACATCGGTGGTCGCGCAGACCGGCGGCTCTAACTACAATATCGCAGCGAGTACGTTCACCGTTGCTGGCCGCTCCGACGTGTCTGCCAGCTCCAGCGCAGCGATGAGCGGCGGGACGGATAATATCACCAAGATCGTTGCCCAAGCCGACATCGACAGCGCTACCCAAAAAATCGGCCAGCAGGATACTACAGCCGTGAAGCAAGAATTGCAGTCTGCGCTCAGCGCCAAGGGTTTGTTGCCGCTGCCGGCCACCTTTAATGCCGCCGCACCGCAGACCAAAACCAGCGCTAACGCTGGCGACGCAGCCGACACGGTGACGGTCACGCAGACCATTCAGTACACCATGTTGGGCGCCAAGCAAAGCGATCTGCAAAAAGTCATCGCCGCCGATGTGAATAAAAAGATTGACCCGACAAAGCAGACCATTCTTGATTATGGCTTGGCGAGCGCTACTTTCGGTTTGCAGAGTCAGACGGCCGATGGCGCCAGTGTGACCATGCAGACGACTGTGGTTGCCGGCTCCGACCTCAACACTCAGCAAATCAAGCAACAAGTGGCTGGCAAAAAGGCGGCAGATGCCGAGTCGCTCATCAAGCAGAATCCGGGCGTCACCGATGTAAATGTTACCTACAGCCCGTTCTGGGTCAGCTCTATTCCCAAGAAGACGAGCAAAATAACCGTGGTGGTGGAGAAGCCAAAATCCACCGCGCCATCCTCGAATGCAAACAATCCATAGTACGACTGGCTCGATCATCGCGCTCGATGTGGGCGAGCGTCGGATTGGCGTCGCCCTCTGCGACAGCCAGGCTCGGTTGCCACATCCTTTAGCCACGCTGGCACACACACCAGAAATTTTTGACACGCTGATGCGGCTGCTTGCCGACCAGCGAGCGGTCGCTGTTGTGGTGGGGCTGCCGCGCGGGCTGGATGGACAACATACCGCCCAAACTGTGTACGTCGAGCAATTTGCGGGCCGACTCAAGCAGTTGATTGCGGTGCCTTGTGTTTTTCAGGACGAGGCGCTCACCTCGCGCAAGGCCGAGGAAGAGTTGCTTCGGCGTGGCAAGCCGTTCGCGAAAGGCGACATCGACGCACTGAGCGCTACGTATATCTTGGAGGACTTTGTGCACGAACATCCAGAGGTGCTGGCATGAGATACACGTCTCGCCCGCCACGCCGCCGCTGGCCCAGGCGGCTCATTGCATGCGTAGCAGTGCTGGTGATCGCGCTAGTGGGCGCCACGATGGTGGTCCGGCATGCGTATTTTGAGAGTCTCAAACCGCTCAGCAGCACCAACCAGACGACGCAGCTCGTTACGATCGAAAAGGGGAGTACGGTAGACGGCATCGCCACCCAGCTCAAAAAAGCTGGGCTTATTCGAAGCGCGTGGGCCTTTAAGTTGTATGTGAGCAGCAAAAACGTGCGCGACGCGCTTGAAGCCGGCACATATTCGTTGGACCCAGGCCAGAGTGTCCCACAGATTGTGTCGCAACTGACGCACGGTAAAGTGGCCACCGATCTGGTGACTATCTTGCCCGGCCAGCGCCTTGACCAGATCCGCGCCACGCTACTCAATTATGGGTTTCGGCAAACGGACGTCGATGCGGCGCTCGACCCAGCCAGCCATGCTGGCGCAGCCGCGCTTGTCGATAAGCCGGCCAGCGGCAGCTTAGAGGGCTATCTGTATCCTGATTCGTATCAAAAGACCTCGGCGACGACACCGAAGCAGATTGTCGACGAGGCCTTGGCCGAAATGGACGCGCAGCTCACACCGGACATCCGCGCCGCTTTTGCGCAACAAGGCCTCAGTACCTATCAGGGCATTATTTTGGCTTCGATTGTCGAACAAGAAGTCAACACGCAGAGCGACCGGCAGCAAGCGGCACAGGTGTTTATCAAGCGGCTGCACCTTGGCATGGCGCTCGGCTCGGATGTAACTGCATATTACGGCTCTCTAGTCGCTGGTAAGGGCAAGACGCTATCATATGATTCGCCGTACAATACGCTGATTCATACCGGTCTGCCGCCAACGCCGATCAGCAACGTGAACGCCAGCGCCTTGCAAGCCGTTGCGCATCCGGCGGCAACCGACTGGCTGTACTTTGTGACCGGCGACGATGGAGTGACGCACTTTTCGCAAACACTTGAGGAGCACGAGGCCGCCACGGCGCAATATTGCCATAAACTTTGCAGCCAGTAACTAAGTAGGGCCGACCACTCTTTGCTCTAAGAAGTGCGCCTGCACGCCGAGGACAGATTGATGTCCTCGGGTTGCACTACGCCTGACCCTCCTTGGAGCAAAGAGTGGTCGGCCCTAGGATAAGCTGTTTGAAAAATCGCAGGAATGCTATAATTACAGGATAGCGCACGGAGAGGCGCCTTTTCATGAGGCATATCGTCGCTATAACGGAGAACGATTATGAGTACTACATCCCAAAGCGTACTCGCAAAATTGCACGTCGCCCAGCGCCCGGGACGGCTGGCGCGCAAAGTGCATACGCGGCTGACGAGCCTGACTGGCAATCGACGGTTCGTCCGCTATTGCTTAGTATCTTTGAATGTGCTCTTGCTAGCGGCGATCGGCTTGTTTGTACTACACGACACCAAGCCGAACCAGATTTTGGATCGCCGGGTGACTGCGGCTGCTGCATCCAGTAGTGATGTTGCCAGCACGCCGCTCGATCAGTTATCCTCGGCAGACATCGCCGTTAATGCGGCAATTGCTACTCAATTGCCCGAAACCACGGCTGTTGCCAACCAGGCGCAAAGCGTGGCGGCGCAGCTCACCGTGGCTCCGGCAGATAGCACGGTTGTGGCCAAGCCGCAATCGGTGGCCACCAAGTTTGTGAGCAATAAAGACATCAAAACGTATGTGGCGCAAGATGGTGATACCATTGCCAGCATTGCCGCCCAGTTTAATGTGACATCCGATAGCATCCGGTGGTCGAACAACCTCTCCGCCAGCACCGTTACCGCGGGCACCAAGCTGGTTATTCCACCAATGACCGGTATTGTCTATACCGTTAAGGCTGGCGACACGGTGGACAGTTTGGCGCAAAAGTATAAGGCCAATAAAGATCAGCTCGTGCTGTTTAACGATGCCGAAATCAACGGTATTAGCACCGGCGAGCAAATCATCATCCCGAACGGCCAACAGCCGGTCGCAGCGGTGAGCAGTTACTATTTAGCTGGCACGTTTACAGCACTCTACGGCGGCAACGGCTACGATTACGGCTTTTGTACGTGGTACGTCGCTACCCAGATTGCCGTACCGAGCAACTGGGGAAACGCCAGCAGTTGGGCGTACTATGCGGCGCTCAGCGGCTGGACGGTAAGCTCCACGCCGGTCGTTGGTGCCATCGCGCAAACGCCATACGCCGCCGGCGGCTTGGGGCACGTGGCAATTGTAGACGCGGTATCGGATGACGGGACGCAGATTAAAATCCGTGATATGAACGGCATTGCCGGCTTTGCACGCGTTGGCTACAGCGACTGGATTTCTACTTCAACATATCCGCACTACATTTACCACTAGCCCTGCTATACTGTAGACAATGAGCTTCGTAGATAAAGCAACAATATTGGTTCGAGCTGGCAGCGGCGGTAACGGCACTGTGAGTTTTCGGCACGAAAAGTTCGTCGATAAAGGTGGGCCAGATGGCGGCGATGGCGGCGATGGCGGCAGCGTCATAGTAGTAGCTAGCCGCAACCAGAACACGCTGGCCAGTTTTCGCTATCAAAAAGAGTTGGCCGCCAACGACGGTCAACCTGGCGGCAAATCGCGCAAACACGGTCGCAGCGCCAAAGATTTGCTCGTGTCAGTACCCGTTGGCACCGTTGCCACTGACGAGCACGGTGTTATTTTGGCTGATGTCGCCGAAGACGGCGCGCGCATGGTTATCGCCAAGGGCGGCAAGGGCGGCTTCGGCAACGCGCACTTTATAAGCAGCACGCGTCAAGCGCCGCGTATTGCCGAAAAGGGCGAGCCGGGCGAGGAGCACACCGTGCAGCTTGAGCTCAAGATGATCGCCGATGTCGGGCTGGTTGGTTTGCCGAACGCCGGTAAGTCCACGCTGCTAAGCATTATCAGCAACGCGCGGCCGGAAATTGCCGATTATCCGTTCACCACGCTCACGCCCAACCTCGGCGTGGTTGATATCGATAAAAAATCTAGCCTGCTGTTTGCTGACATTCCCGGACTGATCGAGGGTGCCGCGAGCGGCAAGGGTTTGGGTGATGAATTCTTGCGCCATGTTGAGCGCACCGCAGTGCTGGTGCATCTAATTGATGCGTACGCCGAGGATATTGCTGGCGCGTACCAGACGATTCAGCAAGAGCTCGGTGCCTATAAAATCGACCTTTCGGCCCGGCCACAGGTGGTGGCGCTGACCAAAATCGAAGGCTTGGACAGCGACATCGTAAAAGATCAGCTTGCTCGGCTCAAAAAAGTTGCGCCCAGTGGTACGCCGCTGCTGGCAATCTCCGCGCTGACTCGGCAAGGCGTGCCCGAGCTGCTCCACACCGTGCATGAATTGGTTGAAGCCGAACGAGCGCGCGAGCGCACTGCCGAACTCGCCACTGGCCAGCCGACCATGCCAGTCTTTACACTGGACGACGACGTTTCGACCTGGCACGTGACGAAAGCGGAAGACG
Source organism: Saccharimonadales bacterium (SeqCode) (assembly GCA_035278105.1). Taxonomy (GTDB): domain Bacteria; phylum Patescibacteriota; class Saccharimonadia; order Saccharimonadales; family UBA4665; genus PMNU01. Next base: position 291,195 of record DATEJI010000108.1, on the reverse strand, counting down.
AATTTGTGGTGCGCGGCCCGAAGATAGAGCGGTTTGCCCGGCGCACCGATTTCAACAGTCCGGTCGGCGTCGAACGCCTGCGCGACATCATGAAGCGCGAAGGCGTCCTCCACGAGCTCGTCCGCCAAGGTGTAAATCCTGGCGACACCGTACGCATCGGCGACACCGGCGAGTTTGCCTATTGATTTATGAGCGAGATGCGATATTTGTCACATTGACAAATATAAACTTTAGTATTATATTTTTTCATTATGTTTTGGAAGCGAAGAGGTCCCGAGAAGCCTCAAGAAGTGGTTCCTCCTACTCTCGACCAAATAGCACGCCTGTCCGTCGTTACAGGGGCAATTTTTGACGCCATTTCAGTAAACCAGGGGGATGTCCGCTTCCCGGGCCTGCAGACGAGTTACGATGCAGAAACTGGCGCTGCTACACTTCGCCGCCAACATAGCAAGGCATATTGGACCGAATGGGATATTGCAAGGGACGCTTTGGGAGTGGTGACGCTTACCACGTGCGCGCGCGGTATGGCGGCAGATATTGATGCCGGCACTGTACCGGGAGTGTATGATTCGGTACGCACCTTCCGTTTAGCGTTCGACACCACCGAGCTCTCGGAAGTTAACCGAGGCATTATCGATGCACCGGTTGGCGATCACGATGTCGGAGCTCCAAACCTTACCGCTTCGCAAGTCGAAAACTACGCCTGCGTTTTCGAGGGTCTGGCCCGTGAGGCCGGCATTCCGGTTAATCAAGTCAACAACGACGGCGAAACCTTTTACCGATCATTGAATGCGGATCGGTAAAACCCGCAACAGATGATACACTGGTAGCGATATGGCTGCCAGTTTTTTCTTTTATGACCTGGAGACGAGCGGATTCAACCCGCGCGAGGCACGGATCATGCAGTTTGCTGGCCAGCGCACCGATCTTCAGCTCAACGCCATTGGCGAGCCGGTGAACGTGCTTATCAAAATGACCGACGACACATTGCCCGACGCGGACGCCGTGCTTATCACCGGTATCACGCCGCAAGCGACGCTGATGGACGGTGTTAGCGAAGCTGAATTTCTGCGCCAGTTCGAAAGCGACATCGCCACGCCTGGCACCGTGATGCTCGGCTACAACACTGTACGCTTCGACGATGAGTTCATGCGCTGTTTGCACTACCGCAACTTTTACGATCCGTACGAGTGGCAGTGGCAAGAGGGCCGAAGCAAGTGGGACCTGCTCGACGTGGTGCGCATGACGCGGGCGCTTCGGCCGGATGGCATCGAGTGGCCGTTCGATGTTCACGGCAGGCCGACCAATCGGCTGGAGCTCATCACTGCGCTCAACAAACTGGAGCACGAGCATGCGCACGACGCGCTGAGCGATGTCGAGGCAACGATTAACGTCGCGCGGTTAGTCCGCAATAAACAAACCAAGCTGTTCGACTATTTGTTTACGCTGCGCGATAAAAAGAAAGTTGCTGAGCTGGCCGAAAAGGGCGGTATGTTCGTCTATACCAGCGGTCAGTATCCGTCGGAATACGAGAAAACAACAGTGGTGGTCGCACTTTGTCCGCATCCGAAGCGCCAGGGCAGTGTCTTAGTGTACGACTTGCGCCAGGATCCAGCAGATTGGCTCGGCAAAACGCCGGAGCAATTGGCCGAGGCTTGGCGATGGAAGAAAGATCGCGAAGAACCGCGTTTGCCGGTTAAGCTCTTGCAATACAACCACTGTCCGGCCGTTGCACCGCTGGGTGTGCTGGACGACGCGAGCCAACAGCGCCTCCAGATTGATCTCAACGCTATGCGACAACACGCAGCCACGCTTAAACAAGCTCCAGCATTTGCCGAAAATCTTTGCAAGGCAACCGAAATGCTGGAAGCACAAGTGCAGGAGCGGCTGTTTGCTGACGAAAAAGACGTGGACAGTTGCATGTACGACGGTTTTTTTGGCACCGAAGACAAACAAGCCATGCGCGTAGTGCGGGCGGCTGATCCGAGCGAGCTGGGCAACCTGGGATTGCATTTTCAGGATGGTCGGCTCGATAAACTTTTGCCGCTGTACAAGGCGCGCAACTATTCCAAGCAATTGACTAGCGAAGAGCGCGCTGCTTGGGAGCAGTTCCGCGCCAAAAAGTTGCTTGCTGGCGGCCAGCGCAGCCGGCTGGCCCGATATATTGCTCGGCTGCAAGACATCGTGGCCAAGGGTGGCCTTACGAGACATCAAGAATATCTCATAGAAGAGCTAAAATTGTACGCCGAAAGTATCATGCCAGAAACAGAGGAGGCGTAGCTTGCGTATTATTATACCCGTAGTGCTGTCGGCGGACGGCAAGATGAGCAAAGGCGATAATGGCAATGCGCACACCTGGGCGTCGAAGGAAGACGCACAGTATTTTGACCGTTTGCGCGCTGAGCATTGGCTCCTGATTATGGGTCGCGACACCTATGAAACAGTGCGCCCTAAGCCGGAGCCAGACCGTTTGCGCGTGGTGCTTACCTCGACCCCTGAGGCGTATACGGCTGATGCAGTACCTGGGCAGTTGGAGTTTGTCCAATCTAGCCCTGTCGAGCTGGTCCGGCAACTCGCGGCGCGCGGCTACGACGAAGCGCTCTTGCTTGGCGGCCGCCGCGTGCACAGCGATTTTTTGGTTGCCGGACTCATAGACGAGCTGCATATCACCATCGAGCCGGTGCTGTTTGGCAGCGGCCTGAGCCTTTTGGCCGACCAATTGGTTGACATCCCGCTGCGCCTGGCCGAAACCATGCGCTTAAACTCCCGTGGTACTTTGCTCCTGCGATACGAAGTCAAAAAGTAGCGCTCAGAGTCATTGCACTTAGGTGATACAATACTGCTGATGAGTGAAACTGTACGCTATAGCCACATGCCCGAGAGCCCATGCAATACTGGATGTCCTCGGAGCACGGAACCAGAAATAGTCAAAGGAGCGGCCTGGCTGCTTCGCAAAGTAACGGCTACGCCCGACGGCTGTCCGTACCGACGAGAATGTATTGACCGGCCAGCCGTGGTCGGCCTGGGCGATTATCGTGGCGATCAAACACATCTAACAGAGACCTATGGCGCTTGGCAACCTCCTGATCGCGACTCAACAGAACCCGACATGCACGCGCGAGCTTTTGAAGGTTTTAGCGAAGAGTGGCATCGTCAGCACCCGGACTTTGTTCGACCGCCCGAGTCATCCCCTCCGAGAGCCCAAGAATAACAGCTTGACGCGCGCCCTGCGCTCGCGTAAGCTGAAGTCAAAGAGGACACTCCCATGCTGCTCAACAAACACGTCACCACTTGGTCTAGTTTTGCCAGATAGCCGCCCATCACAGCGTATCTGATAAAACGTAAGTTGGAGATTCTATGTTTGGATTGAGAAAGTTTGATGTGTTGGTGGCGCTCTATGTGTTTGGCATTATGGTTGTCGAGTTGATGGGTGCCAAGACCTTTCCGATTGCCACGGTATTTGGCTTGCATCTGCACGCCAGCGTGGCAATTTTTGTGATGCCGCTGCTGTTTACGTCGGTGGATGTGATTGTGGAGGTTTATGGCAAACAGCGGGCACGCAGCGTGGTGCGCACCGGGCTGTTGATTGTGATGTTGCAAGTGCTCACTGCTTGGTTTTTCACCAGTTTGCCGTCGTCCAAAGCGTTCGCGTATGGCAGCGAAGCGTACAACACCATTTTTGGCACCAGTATTCGGTTTGGTTTGGCCAGCATTTTGGCGTTTGCCGCGTCTGAGTTATTGGATGTCGCGGTGTTTGCGCGTTTGCGCCAGCGCATGCAGACGCGCGGGTTGTGGTTGCGCAACAACGTGGCGAACTTTTTGTCGCAATTCGTGGACGCGGCAGTGTGGACGACGCTGGCGTTTTACGCCTTCAACCAGCCATTTGGCGCGAACCTGAGCTTTATCGCCGGTATCGTCGTACCATATTACCTAGTGCGTTGCACGATGTCGGTGCTAGAAACACCGTTAGTATATGCTGGCGTGCATTGGCTCAAGCCAGGACACCGGCAGACGGGAGTTGCTATTGAGACTGCGGAAGGTCAGTGGTAGGTACTGCATATAGTTCGTAAACTTCCCAAGCCGTTTTCCCATTAAAGAGATGTGAACCTTGCTCGAAGTTGTGAAGAGCCATTGTACCGCCCGCTCCTAGTTGCGCGGCGTACAATGGCTCGCCGTCGTGGTCGGCAGTGGTAACACGCACCATGAAATGGTGATACAGCATGGCAGGATCATTTATGGTGTCAGTATCTAGTGTAAGCACGATATCTCCTGGGAGAAGGCTCGCCTGGTCATGCTCGGGATTGAATGGCAGCGAGGAGTGATACAAGCAGTGGCTGCCGTCAGGATTGAAGTCAAGATTTTCCGGGATCTCTCCGGTTGTGCAGGCGAGTGCAAATGAGCCGCAATCGAACATGTTGCGTTCGCGCAATTCTCGGTCTAGCTCGTCAAAGCGCGCCATTGTCTTCATGATGTGACTGGGTAGTTGGATCTGTTTATCGCCCAACCATACTTCGCTGAGCTCACCAGGTACTTCATCGTGCTCATAAGAGCTTAATCTAAAAATGTCGGCTTCTTTACCTGTGTGGGGATTGACAGCTCGATCAGGCTGAAATTCATATGGCATGACAAGATTTTATCATATGCAAAAGGGACGTTCCGTCGAGCGGTGCCTTAAGCGTTCGACGTTACCTTGGATATGCAATGGGAAAGGCTCGGGCGACGCCAGCGGTTGGATAGAGCTCGGTTACTTCCTCGAAGGTTTGGATGGCCGATGACAGCCTGCCGAAGTGTGAGGCAAACAGTACATCGCCCGAATCCTCCGGCGGCGTGACGCGGACAATAAAGTGGTAATCGACGCAGTGCCGTGGGCTGGCGCTGGTGCGAACAATTTCGCCAGGATCGAGAGACTGAATGAACTCGTCAGTTGGTTCGCGGAACGGCTCTTCGAACGAGATAAAACTAAAATTGCCCTCCCGCTTGCGAAAATCCCATTCGACAGGAATATCACTTCGGCAGGCAATCGCAAAAGCGGCGCAATCTTGTTGGTGCTCACTGCGCCTGGCGTGTTCAGCTTGAAACGTCGCCATTGCCTGAACCGCGCCCCTCAAGATGTGGCGCGTCTCTCTGCCTAGGTCGACGGGTACATAGGGCTCTTGGGCGAGCGCGGCTAATTCTTCAGGCGTGGGGGTGCTGCTCAGCACGTAGCCGTGTACGGCATCAGGGATGTCGTCATCAATTATTTCGCAGGTGTATCTGTCGAAACTCTGTCGGTGGAAATCAAGGCTCATAAATCGACCTATAATATGTCAAACAGCCCTTTTATCGCAAGAGTTAAAATTTCTGGCGTTACTGTCGCGGATTGGTCTCTAAACCTCACGCGCTGAAGTCTGCGCCAGTATCTTTGAAAGAGCGGGCTGGAACAAAACGCTTTTTTGGCGTATAATTATACGCTGTTTATGAGTGAGAGAATTGTCGTTAAAGGTGCGCGCGAGCACAACCTCAAGAACATCGACGTGACCTTGCCGCGCAATAAAATGGTGGTGGTGACCGGCCTGTCGGGTTCGGGCAAATCGTCTTTGGCGTTCGACACGATTTACGCCGAAGGGCAGCGGCGTTATGTGGAGTCGTTGAGTTCCTACGCCCGGCAGTTCCTCGGGTTGATGGAGAAGCCGGACGTCGACCAAATCGACGGCCTCAGCCCGGCAATCTCTATCGACCAAAAGAGTACTAGTCGCAACCCGCGTAGCACCGTGGCCACGGTGACGGAAATTTACGACTATTTGCGCTTGCTGTTTGCGCGCATCGGCATCCCACACTGTCCGGTCTGCGGCAAACCGGTGACGCGCCAAACCACGCAGCATATTGTTGAACAAGTGGCCGCGTTGCCAGCCGGCGCTCGGCTGATGGTGCTCGCCCCGGTAGTGACCGACAAAAAAGGCGCATTCGAACACATTCCCGAGCAATACATGCGCGCCGGTTTCGCCCGCGCTCGCGTGGACGGCGTGGTGTATGCGCTGGACGAATTCCCCGAGCTGGACAAAAACTACAAGCATACCATCGAGGTCGTTATCGACCGCTTGGTACATGACGAAGCGAGCCGCTCACGCCTGAGCCAGAGTGTGGAGCAGGCCCTTGAGGCGGCTGATGGTAAAGTGCGCATCGTGAACGCCGACAACAGCGAAGAATATCAATATAGCCTGATGTATGCCTGTATCGACCACCCGGATGTCGCGATCCCTGAGCTGGAGCCGCGCACCTTTAGCTTTAACAGCCCGCACGGCGCCTGTCCGGTGTGTACCGGGCTGGGCTCGCGGCTGGAGGTCGACCCGCAGCTCGTTATCCCGAACGGCCGGCTGACCGTCGCCGAGGGCGCCATCCGTCCGTTCAATCGTATCAACAGCGACGCTTGGTATGTGAAAAAAATGCAGGCGGTGGCCGATCGCTATGGCTTTAGCCTGCACGTGCCGACCGGCGAGCTCAAAAAAGACGACCTCGACCGCATCCTGTACGGCACCGGCAACGAAAAGTATAGCGTAAGCCTTGGCGGCGGCCGCAGCTTTGAAACGACGTACGAAGGTGTCATCCCTAATCTCGAGCGCCGTCACAAAGAGACCGAGAGCGACTTTATGCGTAACGACATCGAGCGCTTTATGCAAGAAAAGCCATGCTACGCCTGCAAAGGCCGCCGACTCAAGCCCGAGGTGCTGGCGATTACCGTAGCCGGCCAGTCCATCATGGATATTTGCCAGCTATCCATCGACGACGCGGTTGATTTTTTGAACCGCGCGCAGTTCACCGAAAAAGAAATGCACATCGCTCAGCTTATCCTCAAAGAAATCCGTGCCCGACTGACGTTTTTGCAGGATGTGGGGCTGAACTATCTCACGTTGCTGCGTAGTGCTACCACTCTGAGCGGCGGCGAGGCGCAGCGCATCCGCCTGGCAACGCAAATTGGTAGCGGCTTGCAAGGTGTGCTGTATGTGTTGGACGAGCCGAGCATCGGCCTGCATCAGCGCGACAACGACCGGCTGATTAAGACGCTCAAGCATCTGCGCAACCTCGGCAACACCGTGCTGGTGGTGGAGCACGATGAAGACACTATCCGCACCGCAGATTATTTGCTCGACATCGGCCCAGGTGCCGGCGTGCACGGCGGCCATGTGGTGGCTGCTGGGACGCCAGCGGACGTAGAGCAGAGTGCGGAAAGCATCACCGGCCAGTATCTATCCGGCAAAAAGAAGATCGCGGTACCCAAAAAGCGCCGCGCTGGCAACGGCAAGCAACTAGTTATTAAAGGTGCGCGCGAAAACAATTTGCGCGGCATCGACGTTACGATTCCGCTCGGCCAGATGGTGGTGGTTTCTGGCGTGAGCGGCTCGGGCAAGTCGAGCCTTATTAACGACATCCTCGCCAAAGAGCTACAAGCCCGGCTGATGCGCGCCAATACCGTGCCCGGCCGCCACGATGACATCGAAGGCATTGAGCATTTAGACAAAGCGATTATTATCGATCAGTCGCCCATTGGCCGCACGCCGCGCAGTAATCCGGCTACATACACCGGGTTGTTTACGCCGATCCGCGAACTGTTTGCCGTTACGCCCGAGGCCAAGCTGCGCGGCTACGGCCCGGGCCGATTCAGCTTTAACGTTAAGGGTGGCCGGTGCGAAAACTGCGCCGGCGACGGTATCATCAAGATTGAGATGCACTTTTTGCCTGATGTCTACGTACCGTGCGAGGTCTGTCACGGCAAGCGCTATAACCGCGAAGCGCTGGAGATCCACTACAAGGGCAAGACCATCAGCGATGTGCTAGAAATGACCTGCGAAACCGCGCTGGAGTTTTTCGAAAACCAGCCGAGCATCGCTCGCAAGCTGCAAACGATGGTGAATGTGGGCCTCGGCTACATCGGCCTGGGCCAACCGGCAACGACTTTGAGCGGTGGCGAGGCGCAACGCATCAAACTGGCCAGCGAGCTCAGTCGTCGGCCAACCGGCCGGACGTTGTACATTTTGGACGAGCCGACCACCGGCCTGCATATGGCTGATGTCGATAAACTCTTGCACGTGCTGCACGCTTTGGTAGATACTGGCAATAGTATGGTTATCATCGAACACAATCTGGACGTTATCAAAAGCGCCGATTACCTCATCGATATGGGCCCGGAAGGTGGCTCCGGCGGCGGGCAAGTCGTGGCCACTGGCACGCCCGAGCACGTGGCGAAGGTGGCCAACAGTCATACCGGGCATTTTCTCAAAAGGATGTTGTAATCAACGGCGAAGGCGCAGACGTACTCCCGACCCAAACGTACGTCACCGCCTTTGCCAAACAAGTGCTTGCAACCGAACCGGGCACGCCCGAGCATCGCACCGCGCTTGATGCCTACATCTTAGCAACCATTGTAGAAACTGAGACCTGGCAGCCGCCGCCCACGGCTGATGAACTGAACGCCAACTATCAGCGTGGCCTGGCCGAAACGGCCGCGTGGCTCGGCCGCAGCGTGCTCATTCCACCGAAGAGTTGGGATCTGCATCGCTGGCGGCAAGAGGGCCGCATTCTCTGCGCTTCGCTTGTTGCGCATGGTGACTTTCGGCCTACCACTTGGCATGGTGTGCTGGATGGGCTACTCCTCGGCAGCATGCACATCGATGACTCTCGAACGAGAGCTAGCCACGGTAGCGCTGCTTCTTGATATTATCAAAGTATTATGGTAAAATATATCAAATAAATTGGAGTGTGAACGTGGAATTCAGACCATATGGATCGCTTGTTGCAAGTGCTGCGGCCAATACCGCGCTTATTTTGGGCGTTGGCCACGGCCATGTTCCCGAGGCAGACTTGGGCGTATATCATGACGTCAATCAGGCTGATCAGGTGACATCAGTTACCGATTGGCGTGGAGCCGAGCCCGTTCGTCCAGCCGATTGGAGAATCGCCGAAGATAGCACCTTTACCGCTGATGGCACGGTGCGCACCGACTTTCCAGAGGAAAACTACAACGATCAGACGCCGCTGCAAAATGCTATAGAGCAAGCGACTTATCTCGCATCGCAAAATCCAGGTGATCTGCAGATCGCGGTAGCTGCGCATGCTCCTGCCGCCGCCGGCGAGTCGGAAGCTCAGCGCGATCAGGCGCTTGCGGATCAGATTCGGGCACAAGTGGCCGCTCAGGTCCCTGCCGGAACTCCCATAACTGCAACGGGGGTTGATAAGCTGACGCATCCAACGGGTGCTATTCGGACGTCAGGTGATGACAACGGCATTCGTCTGACGCTGACACTGAACGAGGGTCAGATCATCTACAAGGCATGCGAGCGTGATGTGAGCGTCGATCACTACCGAAACGAAGACGACACTCAGGTATCGTTGCCCTACCTTGTTCCGCTGCCTGTGTTCACTCGGCGCCGCAAACAAGATAGCGATGCGGCCGAAGTAGAGCAGCTTGAGCCGCACGTATCTGCAACTGAAGCGGAGGCGCTGACGGGCGAAGTTATCAACCCTGCGAGCCGGATGTCGGCGCGAGCCCGCGACATTTTGAATGGTTATTTTGAACTGGGGGCAACTCCTCGGCAGGCTGCGTCACGGTTGCGCTTGCCACGCTCAGTCCGTCCGGCACGGCCTGGTCGAGAATGGAACCCTTCCATGCCTCGGTATCTGCCCGCAGTCTTGCTGGCCGCTGCAGTAGCAACGATTGGTATTGGTGGTGCCATAGAGTATAAGGACACGCAAATGGACTCCGGTATCTGCAAACAGGCCGGATCGTGGGCGGCTCACTTTTGTTTTGGAAAGAGTCCGAAGGCTTCCGCTGGCAATAATGAGCACAGCGGTGCGTACTACGCTCCCCCGAACGAGATATGCCCTGACGCAACCAAGTACACCACGCACATCACCGAGCGCGATTACTCAAACGACCAGCCAGCCGGCACCAAAACATACGACATCACACAGAAGCCCCAACGCTAAACACCTCTTGCGCAAGCAGAATAGGCTGTTTTTGAAGGCCGAAACTATTCGGTAGTGTTACCGCGTGATTTGCGGCGCATGGCGGCGAACAAGCGTTGACGAGTTTCGCGGTTGCCAAAGATGTGCCAAAGTGTGGGCGCGAAGGTCAGAATAACGACGGCGATGAACGTCGGTAAAATATAGTGATCGAGGTTTTTGATGCGACTGCCGAACCAATAGCCGACAAGCGTGGTGATGACGGCCCACACGACGTCGCCAATCGCATCAAAGAAAAAGAATTGCGCCCGCGGCATCTTCCCCACACCTGCCACCAGCGGTGCAAAGCTGCGTACCACCGGAATAAAGTGAGACAGCAACATGGTTTTGCTGCCGTATTTTTCGTAGAATTTCTCGGCACGCTCAACGTACTCTTGGCGGAATAAGATGCCATCTTTTTTGCGGAAAAGGCGCGGGCCCATAGTTCTGCCCAAGCTGTACCCAGTGTTATCGCCCAAAATTGCAGCAAGGGCAACAACCGCGATGGTCATGGCCAGCGGCAACTTACCTTGAGCGGCCAAAATGCCGGCACTGAGTAACAGTGTGTCGCCCGGCAAAAAGAACCCCAGCATCATCCCAGATTCGGCAAAAATAATCGCGCCAATCGCCAACAAGCCGCCACTTTGAATAATATGGGTAGTGTCCATTCCTGTTAGTGTAGCATCTTTGCTATACTATGGTACAGATGGGCACAGGTTTGTAATCAAGAGGGAGTAACACTATGGACCAGATTGTTCTCGAGCTAAAACCGCGCGAAGTAACTGGTAAGGCCGTAAAACACTTGCGCAAAGATGGGTTAGTACCGGCGGTGATCCACGACCACGGCAAGGCATCCATCCACGTGATGGGCGAATATTTGTCGCTATTGAAGGCATATCAGGCTGCCGGCAAACACCATCCGGTGAGCCTTAAAGCCGGCGACCAGCATTTTACCGCACTGATTCGCGCGGTGGATGTCGACCCGCAGCGGCACCAGCTTCGCCACATCGTGTTCAATGCCGTGAAGGCGAACGAAAAGGTCACCGCCGAAGTGCCGGTCCGTCCGCAGTACGACGAAGGTAACGAAGCCAGCCCGGCCGAGCGTGCTGGTTTGGTGGTGCTCAGCCAGCTCGAAGCGGTTGAGGTAGAGGCCGTGCCGAGCAAGATTCCGGATGCGCTTTTCTTTAACGCCGAAGCATTGCAAGAAGTTGGCGATCACGTGACGGTGGCCGACCTGATTGTGCCACAAGGCGTAGTTGTGAAGACTGATCCGGCTCATCCGCTGGCAACTGTCTTCGAGCCAAGCGCCTTGCAGGCGGCGAATGACGCGGCCGGTGGCGACGCCACTGCCGACGAAGCAACCGCCGACGTTGATGCTGGCGAAGCTGCTGAAGGCACCGACGCCGAAAAAGCTGCCGAGAAGTCCGAAGAAGCCGCGAAAGAGTAGCACGCCATGGCCTGGTTTCACCCGCGGTCGCTGCTGGATAAGACCTACGAGATTGGGATTATCATTAAAGGTATCGACGGTTCGTTGGAGCTGTTGGGCGGATTGCTGCTCGTGTTGGTGCCGGGGTCAGTATTTTTACGCCTGGCGCGGTTTCTTACCCAGACCGAACTCGCCAACGATCCACACGATTTTTTCGCCACGCACATCTTGCGCTACGGTGCGCAACTGGCCGCCGGTCGGAATGTATTCGCTATTTTGTTTTTACTGACCCACGGCGCTGTCAAAGTTGGGTTGGTGATTGCGCTGCTGCGCCAAAAACATTGGGCGTATCCGTGGGCAATCGGCGCACTGACGTTATTTTTGGTGTACCAACTCTACTTGCTGGTTACTAAGCCGACGCTCTTCATGGCGTTTTTGTCGGTATTAGACGCCACCATCATCTGGCTTGTCTGGCGCGAGTGGCAGAAGCTGCGTGCAGCTATTTTGCCAGACTCCTCAAGGCAGCAAATGTAGCTCGCGGGCACGCGACTACATAGTACCGGGCAGATGCACGCCGGTTTGTTTGGCAAGCGCACGCACGTCGGCGTATAGCGTGAGCACCCGTTGCTCGGTGGTCGTGTGTTTACTAGCTCTGCGCGTAGCATCCTGTAGGTCGCCCACCATTTTGTAGAGCTCTTCACATCTGATTCGAGCGCTTGCAGTCGACCTTCGATGGTATCAACTTTTTCGGTGAGTAGGTCGATTTTGCGGCTGTGTTCCTGCAGTTGCTGCGAGTGACGAGTAAGAATTCGTGTATGCTCGTTGAGAATCTGGGTATGTTCCTCAAGAGTTCTCGAATGCTCACCCAGAATCCCGGTGTGCTCATCCAATGTCGCTTCTATACGGTCGAAGTGGTCGTTTATCACTTCGAACATCGGCGTCACACTTTCGACGACGATGTTGCCAATGTCTGCTATATCTTGCTTGGTCAACGCCATAGTAGCGGCATTGTAGCAGCGCGTCCCAGCAGTGTCTATGCTACTCTTCGATAAACCCGCCGCTTTGATGCGCCCAGAGTTTGGCGTAGGTGCCCTTTTTGGCCAGTAGCTCGGTGTGTGTGCCTTGTTCGATAATCTGGCCATGGTCGAGCACGACAATACGGTCCATTTTTTGGATAGTGCTCAGCCGGTGCGCGATAACAATCGCCGTTCGGCCTTGCATGAGATCGCGGAGCGCCGCCTGGATGAGCTTTTCGCTCTCGCTGTCCAGCGCGCTGGTGGCTTCGTCGAGCACCAAAATCGGCGCTTCTTTTAAGATGGCACGGGCAATGACAATCCGCTGGCGCTGCCCACCACTCAGCTTAACGCCGCGCTCACCCACCAAGGTTTCGTATCCTTGCGCCAGCTTTTCGATAAATTCGTGCGCGTAGGCCTTTTCGGCGGCGGCACGGATTTCTTTGTCGCTCGCTCCAGGCTTGCCGTAGGCGATGTTTTCGCGGATGCTTCGGTGAAACAGCAGCGGCTCCTGGGGCACGTAGGCAATGGATCGACGCAGATCATCTTGGGTAATGTGCGCGATGTTTTGACCGTCGATGGTGATTGCCCCGCCATCGATGTCGCTAAAACGCAGCAGTAAGCGCGTCAGCGTGGTCTTGCCAGAGCCGGAATGGCCGACCAGCCCGACCTTTTCGCCCGCCCGGATCGACAAATCCAGGTTTTTAAACAGCGTTTCGTTTTCGCGCGAGTCCGGATGAGTAAAATCCATGTGCGAGAAATCGATCGCACCCTTGGAAATATGCAACGGCTCGGGCTGCTTTGGGTCGAGAATTTCCGGCGTGGTGTTCAGAATCTCTACCATATCCTGAGCGTCGCCATAGGCGCGGTTGTAGGTTTTTAGCGACGATGTGCCGAATGTCCAGAGCTGCGCAGCAACGTTCAAGGTGTAGTTCAAAATCAAGAAGACAGTCCCGATATTGGCGTGGAAGACGCTGACCGTAACAACAGCCATGGCGAGCGACAGCGCGCTGATGGCGTTATTGACCGCGCCGAAGTACGCTTGCTGTCTTTGGGTGACGCGCATAAGGTCCAGGAGCCGGTTGTGCGTGGTGCTGGTGAGCTTGGCGAACTGCTGGTTCTCGAACGCGCTGCCAGCGAAACTCTTAATTGCCATGACGTTGGTAACGCTGTCGGCCAGGTAGCCAGTTTGAATGCTTTCGGCGGCAGCCTGTTTGGCTCCCATAGCACGCACCTGTCGCGATACAAAGAACGACGTTACGATAAAGAATACACTGAACCCAAGCAGCATGTAGGCAAACTGCGGCGCGCGGCCAAGCAAGATGACCGTCGCCCATAAAATGCTCGAAACTAACGGTAGCACCTGGAACACGCCAGTGTCGGCAAAACGAATGTATGCGCCCATAACTTTGTTTGTCTGCGATACCAAAGAACCACCAAAATGATTAGCATGGAAGTTGGCACTTTGCCGGAGCAAGTGATCGTAAATGCGCCGAGCAATGTCGCGCTCTACTTTACCTTCGAGCGACCAATCTAGCACGTCGATAACACGCCAGAGCACTACGCCGCCAAAGAGCGTCAGCGCAGTGTATTCCGCCAAGTTACCACCAAAGGTCTGCCACCAGTGGTGTGGGTCGAAATCGCCGCGGCTGAGCCGGGTTAATACCTCTGCAGAAACGAGTGCGGGCAGGTAGTTGTACACCAAAATCGTAATCGGCGTTACAATGCACAGCGAAATAATGTAGCGCGGGTAGCGCCACATATGTTCCCAAAAGAAGCGCGTGGTCTGCTTCGTAACAAAAGATTTTTTCATAACGTATCCTTATAAGATAAGTAGCCCATGAGGCTACGCTCAAACAATGCAGTCAAAGATTGAAGAGAAGGCTTCGGAAGCGGCGAACTACGCCGTGCGGGCGGTTACGTCGCCACGTTCCGTGCCTGTGGTTATTGTTTTCATTGCCGCCCTTTCCATTAGCTTATTGACAATACGTCTCAGTATACCACTAATGTCAAACGAACAGATAAAAATGTGTTGTTTTTAAAACAATTAGTTGTCAAGGGCTTGTGTAGGTAGGTCGGTTGGTTCTTCGCACTCGCGATGTCTGTAAATAGGAATATCGGTAGGTTCCCAGTTGAATTTTCCGTTTTTCTTCAGATATGCGACTGCCAGTGGATCGGCTGGCGGCTCGAAACCTTGGGCGCATTGTTGCGCGCGGTCGAACTCCAGGCTGTAGTCGGCGGGGAAGCTATGGCCGTTTATCGGGCTAGGCGTATGGTCCGGCCCATCGTAAGGATGTTGAATAAGAAAGCCGAGCCCGCAACGCGCACCATTACCATTGCACTTGCCAACGCGATTCTCGAACACGACATGACCTTCTTCTCGCAGTGCGTCACCGATAGCTTCGCGTGTTACTGGGGATGGTCCGAAGCTCGCATGCTGAATGGCACATATATCAGGCGGCAGTAGATCTTGCTCGTCGAGCACTGTGGTTACTTCGGGAGCGACAAGCTCTGTAAAATTTGTAAAATCAGTAACAGCACCTTGACTCATATCGAGCTCAGCACGCGAAATTTCTAACATGCAGACAGCGTACAGCAACTAGGTTCCGGTTGCAATACGGAACCTCAGCACATGAGACAAGCTGTGGAAAAAATGTCATTTTGCTACAATACAACATATGGAGACGCAGCTCAAAGCGAAGCTGAAAACATTACCTGTGCAACCTGGCGTGTATTTTCACAAAGACATCACCGGCGAAATTATTTATGTGGGCAAGGCCGCTCGCTTAAGCAACCGCGTGCGCCAGTATTTTCAAAAGAGTCGCCACCGCGATCCAAAAACCGAAGCGCTGGTAGCCGAAATTACCGACACCGACTGGATGGTGGTAGATAGCGAGATCGAAGCGCTGTTCTTGGAAGCCGAAATGGTCCGCCGTTACATGCCGCGCTACAACATATTGCTGCGCGACGACAAGAGTATGAGCTACATCCGCATCGACTACGACAGCGAGTATCCCACCGTAACCACCACGCGCCGGCCGCTGGATGACGGCGCAAAGTACTTCGGTCCGTACCTGAGCACGCTCAGCGTGCGCGCCGCGCTCAAAAGCCTGCGCCGCATTTTTCCGTATGCCACCAAGCGCACACCCAATCAAAAACGCGCTACGTTGTACTATCACCTTGGGCTCGATCCAGGGCTGGAAGAAGGGCGGACCAGCTTGGAAGATTACCGCGCCAATCTGCGCCGACTGATGGCGGTTATTCAGGGTAAACGCAAGAACATTGAGCGCGATCTCGAAAAAGACATGAAACAAGCCGCCAAGGCAAATGACTTTGAGCGCGCCGCCAAGCTCCGTAATCAACTGTTTGCGCTACAAAACCTCAGCAAACAGATTATTTTTAGCGACAAAGAGTTTTTGGATATCAGTAAAGACCACGCGCTCAGCGAGCTGGTAGAACTGTTGGGCCTGGCGAATTATCCGGCGCGCATCGAGGGCTACGACATCAGCCACATGCAGGGAACGGACGTTGTCGCCAGCATGGTGGTGTTCACCAACGGCGTCAGCAACAAGGGCGAGTACCGTAAGTTCAAGACCAAAAAAGATCACAATAACGATTTTTACAACATGCACGAGACGATCAAGCGTCGCTTGAGCGAACAGAATCGCAAGGCTTGGGGCGTGCCGAGTTTAGTGCTGATCGACGGCGGCAAAGGCCAGCTCGATGCGGCCATTCGCGCCCGCGACGAGCAGCATTGCGCGCGCATCCCGTTCATCGGCCTGGCCAAGCGCGAGGAGCAAATCGTCATTCATAAAGAAAAGTCGAACGTTATGCTACACGAGCAAGTCATGCATCGTTTGGGCGGTTTCAAAACCGAAAGCGAGGAGTTCATTTTGGTAAACATGCCGCATAGCACTAATCTGGTAAAGCTGCTGCAGCGCATTCGCGACGAAAGTCACCGCTTTGCCGTCAGCTACCACAGCGTGCTGAAGGTGAAGCGCCAGACTAGTAGCTTGCTCGACGACATTCCTGGGGTTGGGCCGACGACGCGCAAGCAATTGATCCGCGCCTTTGGTTCGTACCGCGGCGTGCAGGCGGCAAGCGAGCAAGAGCTTGCAGCGGTGGTTGGTGCGGCAAAGGCGCGGTCTATCAAGCAAGTGGTAGGTGTGAGGTAACTCGGCCGTGAAGTCCCCAGAATTTCGTCCTCGCAAAAACAGAATTAACGTCGATCCCAATTTACCTCTTGTACGCCTGACGCTCACTTGGTTGGACGCTGGCGATTTGCCGGCATATTTGCAGCGCAACGGCAATCCTCCGCTAGAGGAGCTGATCGCAGCCGACCCGGAAGAGGCAAGGATTGCGGTTGCGGGCTTTTGGAATTGGTCGATATCCCGGCTGAGAAATATGCGACTCTTCACCGATAGCGACCATCCGAGGACGATCGTTGACGAAGAGCTTGATGGCAGAGAGGCGGCCATAGGCGCGCTCACAAACCTAGTGGATACGTATATTCTCGCCGAAGGAGCGGCGGCACCTCCGCTTGAGATTTTTCGCTATGCACCTTTGGCGGAAGTGCGCCGGCTGGTCGGCTTGGACTATGTCGAGCAACTTGGGATGATTCCAGAACGGAGCGCTCCGCTCGAATTGCCACCCGAGTTTGATGACGGCATCTAATGGCGCGCAGGCCATAATCCTGGTACGCCGGCTGGAGGTGAAGATGGAGGCGCTTAGTTGAGCTCTGCAATGCTGGATGCAAGCGGTAGCGCAGCGGTGGTTTGCCAGTGGTCGTCTACTTGCTCGATGGCACCGCAGGGAGTCTGGGTAACCGTTTGACCCTCGGCCGTCTTGACGTTTTCGACGATGTAAATGCCAAAGACGTCGCCTGCTTTGGCAGCCGCGGTTGATACGAAAATGCTACTTTCGCTATTTTCTTCTCGGCCGCCGATCATCGTTGTGTGGAGGTGAGCATCGATAAATCTACCAGCTTGCTGCTGGAACGCCTTGGAGGTGACAGTTTTTTCAGACCACAGCACGCGATTGTCTAGCCAGTACTGTTTGCGGGCTGCCTGGGAGTCCGGTGTTTGCGTCGCGTTCACACGCAGCTCGACGTTGGTCGTCTCGCTGTTGCTTGCAGGGTTAAAGAAAGTGTACGCATGTTCGATGGCGCCGAGGCTGCAAGTTGTACCCAAGGCGATGGCAAGGCGCGCCTCTTCTGGCGACAGCAGCCGGGTAGCCTCCGGAGAATGAGCACGTGCCGACGTATGTGCTACCGAACCGACCGCCTTGTGATGTGAAGGCCGCGGAGCAGCTTCGAGACTACTTGGTCCGAGTGCGGCAACGGCCGCTAAGCTCAGACCACCAGCGATCATCCTACCTGCAGCGCGGATTTTCATAAAACTCATTATACATTAAATTTTACTATTTTGCAACTTTCAGAAAACCACACCCATGTGATGAAAGAGTGCGCCCACGCGCGGTGCACATATGTGCCCGGCTGCACGACGCCTGACCCTCTTTCATCACATGGGTGTGGTTTTCTGGCGGACCCTCTGTTCGATCAGTGTCGCGCCATATGCTATACTCACAATTAAGATGACTGCGAAGTTTGGGAGTGAGTTCTTCGCGGGCAACCGCGAGCGCTTGCGCCAGCTCTTTACGGGTACGGCGCCAATTGTCATAACCGCCAACGGCCAATTGCAGCGCGCTGGCGATGAGGCGTATCCGTTCAAGCAAGACAGTAGTTTTTGGTACCTTACCGGCGTTGACGATCCAGACGTCGTATTGGTGATGGACAAGGGGCGTGAGTATTTAATTGTGCCGCGGCGCGAAGCAGTGATTGAGGTGTTCGATGGCGCTATCGACCCGGCCGAACTTACTCGCCGCTCGGGCATTCAAGAGGTATTGACCGAAAAAGAAGGTTGGAAGCAACTCGCTGCCCGACTCAAAAGAGTGCAACACGTGGCGACGCTGGCGGCGAATCCAGCATATATCGACCACTATGGCATGTTTACGAATCCGGCGCGTCGGCGGCTGATCCGTCGGCTCAAGCAGGCAAATCCAGCGCTGGAGCTGCTCGACCTGCGCCAGCATCTCGCGCGCATGCGCACAGTGAAGCAACCGGCCGAACTGGCGGCGCTGCAGCAAGCGATTGATATAACCATCGAGACGCTCAAAGAAGTTATTCGTCCGAAGCAGCTTGCCAAGTACACCTATGAATACGAAATAGAAGCCGACATCACTCGCGGATTCCGCCGCCGCGGTGCGGAAGGACACGGCTTTTCGCCGATTGTGGCTGGCGGCCTACGGGCGTGCACTATGCATCACATCAGCAACGATGCGACATTGGCGAGTGACGAACTCGTAGTGCTGGACGTGGGCGCAGCGGTTACGCATTACATGGCGGATATTACGCGCACCATATCGCTGAACGGCAAGCCATCGCGCCGGCAGCAGCAGATCCACGAGGCGGTCTGCGATGCGCAAGATTACGCATACGGCTTGCTTAAACCAGGAATAATGCAGCGCGAATACGAAAAAGAGATGGAGCATTTTGTGGGCGAAAAACTGCGTGAGCTTGGTCTTATCAAGAGCATTACAAGCGAAGACGTGCGAAAGTTTTTCCCCCATCGTACCTCGCACTTTTTAGGCCTAGACGCGCACGACGCTGGCGATTACGATGAGCCGCTTCGACCGGGCACGGTGCTTACGGTAGAGCCGGGCATTTATGTGCAGGGCGAGGCGATTGGCGTGCGCATTGAAGACGACGTGCTCATTACCGAAACCGGCTGTGAAATCTTAAGCAGCAAGCTACCCCGAGAAATCTAAGTTGCAGGTGTAGTGGGCTGTTCTGGAAATACTGTGTCTACGTGAGCAATTTGTACATAGGTGTCGTCGTGTATGAGCGTGCGCGGTTGGATCTCAACACCGTCAGGAAGCCTCACCCCTGTGAGTACGTACGATCCTTCGCCAATAGTTGAATCCGCGCCAACTCTTACATCCCGCCCCAATGTAACGCGTGCCTCTACAGTTGTCCTCGTGCCAATCTCCGCACCGCTCTGCAGTGTAACTTCGTCGAGGGTCTTAGCACCTTCGGCGAGATGGCTGTAATCCTGTAGAAGGTTATAGTTGCCAACAGTGGTGTCGGTTTCGAGTTTGCAATGAGAGCCAATCGACGTTTCATCGCCGATGCGGAATGCGTGGACAGTACTTTCTTGGCCAATTGATGTACTACTTCCAATTATGGAATGCTTGATTTCTGCGCCCGCGCCTATGGAGACTTCATTGCCAGTCCGGCTGCCAGTAACCGAAGCGCCACTAGCTACAGACACACTATCCCCTAGGTGACTGTCTTCAACTAAACCGTATATCTTGCAATCGTCGCCCAGGACGACTTGACCAAGGACAGATGAACCGTCGTAGAGTATAGTCCGCGGGCCTGCACGTAGCTCCCCTTCCACAGTTGCTCCCGACGAAATAACCACACCACTGTCGGCGTCGAATTTGTACTCCTCGCCGCCCACGAGAATACTGCCGAAGGGAATCGGGTAGAGCTGGGTTTCTCTGCCAGTCGCTTCGCCTACCGCATCAACAATCAGGCCGTCGCCGCGCACCATATCAAAATCTTCTAGCGTTTGCAGCTCTTCTGGTATTCCGCAGCGCTGGAATGCCTCGGCCGCTGCATCAGTAAAACGAACTTTGGGTATGTCTGATGACATGCTGTCTCCTTTGCGAAATTATACAGAAAGCATCGCACAAGCCTGCGCGGATGTAAACGCCCGTGTGACCGCGCTTATGCTACAATACAAGTAAATGAAACAGAGTTTACTGTATCGTTTTTTAGTGCGTTGGTTTGTGTGTAGTTTGGGGCTGTGGATTGCTGCCGGGCTGCTGAGCTCGCACATTAGCTTTAAGACGCCAGGGAGCAACGTTGGCGCGATCATCATCGCCGGGCTGATCTTGGCAATTATCAACTCTGTGCTCCGGCCGTTCATCGTGTTGCTTAGCTTGCCAGCTATTTTGCTGACGCTGGGATTGTTTATGGTGGTGGTTAACGGTCTGACTGTCTGGATTGCCAGTTGGCTCTACGCACCTTTGCAGGTAACGAACTTTTGGGGCGCAATACTTGCCGGGGTCATCATTGGACTGGTAAACTATTTGGTGACAGCTATTTTGGAGAACCGAGAGTAATGAGTCACCTAAGCGCTTACAACTACGTGTCAATCATTTCGATGCTTTTGATGACGCTACTTATTTTAGTGCAGACCCGCGGCGCGTCGCTGGGAGCAGGCATTGGGAACGGCGGCGAAGTGAACACCGAGCGTCGCGGCACCGACAAAACCATATACCAGATGACCATCATCGTGGCGATCGTGTTTGCCGGCTCGCTTATTTTGGGCATCGTGTTGCCCAACAAGTAGGCCGCCGTGGACAGGAAGCGCGCGTTCAAACTCCGCTTTCGTCGCCAGTTGCGCATGCAGCGGCGGCAAGTGGGTGAGTTCAGCGCCAGCGCCGAACAGCGCCTGGAAGATGATTTTTTTAAACGGCTGGAGCGGCTCGGCTCAGTCAAGCGATTTATTTTGAGTTGGCTGCTGTTGGTAGTGCTGCTGATCGGCTGCGTGGTGACACAGACGC
Organism: Saccharimonadales bacterium (SeqCode); assembly: GCA_035278105.1. Taxonomy (GTDB): domain Bacteria; phylum Patescibacteriota; class Saccharimonadia; order Saccharimonadales; family UBA4665; genus PMNU01. Next base: position 270,150 of record DATEJI010000108.1, on the reverse strand, counting down.
GAGCGCTGAGTGGTTATTACCAACATTTGGTGCCGGTGCCTGGCGGCACGTATACCGAAGGAATCCTCGGCTCGTTCACGAACGCCAACCCGTTGTATGCCACGGGGTTAGTCGATACGAGCGTTTCGAGGTTGCTTTTTGCAGGCCTGTTGACCTACGACAATAACAATCAGTTGGCGAGCGACTTAGCAAGCGATTGGTCGGTGAATAGCTCTGGCACTGCGTACACCGTGCATCTGTGGCCCAAGCTGACATGGCAAGATGGACGGCCGTTGACCGCCTCGGACGTCGTCTTCACCTATCAGGTGATTCAAAACCCTGATGCCCGTTCGCCGCTTTATACGAGCTGGCAAGGTATCAAAGTGACTGCCCCGAACGCGACCACCGTAACGTTTACGTTGCCAAATCCGCTGGCCTCGTTTCCGTACTCGCTTACCACTGGCATTGTGCCGCAGCACATCTTGGGGAGTGTGCCCATGGACGAGATGCGTTCCGACGCCTTCAATACCACACATCCGGTTGGCGCGGGGCCGTTCCAGTGGCAGGCATTGCAGCTCACGGGTGGCTCGGCCGACACTCGGCAAGAGCACATCGCGCTCAAGCCGTTTGCTCATTACCATGGCGGCAAGCCCAAATTGAATAGTTTTGTGGTGCGCACGTTTCGGGGGACAGATCAACTGGTAAAAAGTTTTCAGAATGATGAGCTGAACGCCGTGGTCGGGCTGACAGCCGTGCCGGAGCAGCTTAAGAACGACAAAGCCACACGCATATATAATTTGCCGCTTACTGCCGCGGTGATGTCGTTCTTCCGTACAAGTCAAGGAGTGCTGGCTGATGCGAGTGTGCGCAAAGCGCTCATCCAGGGAGCGGATACCACAAGCATCATCCAAAGCTTGGATTACGCCACGTTGCCAGTGCGCGAGCCGCTGCTTCACGGCCAGATCGGCTACAATCCAGCGTATCAGCAAGCCGGCTACGATCCGACGGCGGCTGGCGCGCTGCTCGATGGTGACGGTTGGTTGCTGGGCAAGGATAGACTGCGCCACAAAGGCACTAGCACGCTTTCGTTCCAGCTTGAGGCGCAAAACAGCGGCGAGTATCCTTCGGTGGCGCGGCAACTTGCCAAGCAATGGCGGGCCATCGGCGCCAACGTGCAAGTAGTGACCGCACAGGACGACGCCACCTTCCAAAGCTCGCTGTCGTATCACACGTACGACGCGGTGCTGTATGGGATTTCTATTGGCCCGGACCCGGACGTGTTTGTGTACTGGGATAGCTCGCAAGCCGATGTGCGCGCGCCAGTGCGGCTCAATCTGTCGGAGTATAAATCGGCACAGGCCGATAACGCGCTCGAGGCAGGGCGTACTCGGCTCGATCCAGCGCTGCGCGCCATTAAATATCAATCGTTCCTGCAAGCCTGGCAGGCGGATGCTCCGGCACTTGGCTTGTATCAGCCGCGTTTCTTGTACATTACGCACGGCACGGTAAATGGGCTCGACCAGCACCCCATTAACAGCGATATCGACCGCTTCACGAACGTCCAGAATTGGGAAGTTCGCCAAGCCAAGCAAGCCGACACGTAGCGCGGACCCTTGCGGCTCGTGCCGGTTTGCGCTACAATTACCCCTGTTCTTGCCGCAGTGGTGAAATTGGTATACACGCTAGTTTCAGGTACTAGTGGGCTCACGCCCGTGGAGGTTCAAGTCCTCTCTGCGGCACCAAAGTAAAATCCGGTTGTGCCGGGTTTTACTTTGGTCTACTAGAACAGCTATACCGTGGGTCGAGGATAGCTAGTGGCTGTCTGAGCGTTGTGATTAAAGTACTTGAACTTGGTGGCACCGGTGCTCATAATAGCTCCACCATGAAGCGTGACGAGCTGGATAAGCTGCTGGAACAACACCTTGCCAAATTTTTTGGCCAGTTCACCGCGCATTTTGACCAACGTTTTGATGCCGTACAGTCGCAGCTCGACGCCCGAGCTCAGGATGTACAGCAGACAGTCGACGCTATTGCCAAACGGGTTGCAGACGATGAACAAGAACGCGCCGCCATTATCGCAGAGCAGAATCGCCACCGCGTATGGATTAAGCAGCTCGCAGACGTGACAGATACTAAGTTGGCTGCCGACAGGTAGGCATTCTCTATCATCCGACCGGTAGCTAGAGTACTTTACGCTATATACATTTTTCATGTAGCTTGCTCAGTTACAATATACCCAGCGCCGGATCACCTATGTGTGGACAACGCTCTCCGTGTCATTTCCGCTAGTGCTATACTAAGATGAATGACCTAAGCCGTGCCTTACAGGAGGGTATTTCATGGATCCAAACGACAACAAACAGCCGCCGCGACAACCGGATTGGCAACGCGGGCTCAATGGCGCATCGCAGGCCGAGGAACCGCTGCCGCCCGTTGCGCCCCCAGGAGCCGCGCAGCCAACAATGCCTGGCCAGCCGACTGGCATTCCAATGCCCACAGCACCGCAGCAAGCGTCATGGCAGCAGACGGCGCAACCAACAGCCTTGCCTGGCCAGCCGCAGCCGCCAGTTGCGCCGAGTATGGATTCAGCACGAAAGAAAAACCCAGTGCTTATCGCCTTGATCGTCGTGGTTGTGGTGTGCGTAGTGGCGAGCGTGGCGCTGTTTGTGTGGGCGAGCAGCAAATCAAAACATCACACCAGCACCAGCAGCACGACTCTCACTCAGTAGCACGTAAGGCCCTGCGGCCGCAGTTTGTGGTACTATAACAGCGAGTATGTAACGATTTTAAGCAGAGTAGAAGTAGGAAGTCATGAGCAAGGTGGCGCATTATTTGCAAGAGCACTTGGTAGGCGAAGTAATGAGTTCGGCTGACGCGCGTCGCTATTTTGCGACCGACGGCAGCATTCTTACCGTCACGCCCGCGCTGGTTGTCTATCCGCGGAGCGAGAACGATGTTCGCAAAACAGCACGCTTTACCTGGCAATTGGCCGAGCGCGGCCGCGTTGTGCCAATTACCGCCCGCGGGGCTGGCACCGATCAATCCGGCGCAGCCATCGGCAGTGGCATTATGTTGGCGTTTCCGGCGCATATGCATCGGATTTTAGAACTCGACGACAAAACCGGCGTGGTGGTTGTAGAGCCTGGCGTTACTTTCGGCAAACTCCAGCAGACGCTGCAGACACATAATCGGTTCATCCCGCCATATCCGGCGAGCTTGGAATATTCCACGATTGGCGGTGCAGTTGCCAACAATGCCAGCGGCGAAAAGAGCATCAAGTATGGCTGCATGCGCGACTATGTCCGCGGGCTGCGCGTCGTGCTGGCCAACGGTGAAGTTATCGAAACCGGCCGACTCAAGAAGGGCGAGCTGAACAAAAAACTCGGCCTGGCTACGTTCGAGGGCGAGATTTACCGCGCCGTTGACGCGCTGTGCGAGGAAAACCAAGAGCTCCTCCAAAAAATGCGCCTCGGTGTCACCAAAAATTCGGCCGGTTATGCCCTCGTCGACATAAAACAGCGCGACGGTTCGTTCGACCTTACACCGTTGTTTGTCGGCAGTCAAGGTACGCTCGGCGTGGTTACCGAAATTGTCCTGCAGACCGAAGCCTATGTGCCGCAGACGACGCTCCTAGTGGCGTACCTCGATGATCTCGAAAAATTACAGAGTGCCGTGTTGGAGCTCCGCGCGCTGGCCGACATGCCAAGCGCCATCGAGATGGTCGATGAGCAGCTCCTTAGTTTTGTCGATCGCCTGAATCCCAACCAACTCAGAGATGTTATTGCCAAACCGTTCCCCAAAGCGGTTCTTTTAGTGGAATTCGACAACCCCGGTGAGCGCGCGCAAAAGAAAGCTGCTAAAAAAGCCGAAAAAGCGCTGACGAAGCTCGGCGCCACAGTGACAGTCGAGACCGATCCCGTGCGTCAAGAAAGCATGTGGAAGATACGTCACGCCTCGGCCACAATCGCGGCTTTTGGCGATGGCGGTGCAAAGGCCTTGCCTCTGATCGAGGATGGCGTTGTGCCACCGGAACGTTTGCGCGAATATCTCGAGGGGATCTATCAACTGTTCGCGCGCAATCAGCTCCAGCCAGCCGTGTGGGGACATGCCGGCGACGGGCATCTACACCTGCAGCCGTTTTTTGATTTATCGCAAGTCGGCGACCGCCAAAAAGCATTTCGCATGCTCGACGAGTATTACAATCTGGTCATCTCTCTGGGCGGCACTACGACTGGCGAGCATGGCGATGGCCGGCTCCGCGCTCCGTACCTCGAGAAACTCTACGGGCAGGAAGTATACGCGCTATTCGGCAAGGTCAAGCAAATTTTCGATCCATATGGCACGTTGAATCCGGGCGTTAAACTCGGCAGCACGCTCGAGAGCATCAAGCCGCTCTTGCGCAGCAACTACACATTGCACCATTTGTACGACCACATGCCGCGGTCGTAGTGAGTGCGGTGCTCGCTTCTTACATAACAAGGAGTGCTCTCACGGGTGCAGATGTGAAGCTGGCCGCATCTTGCCTAGCTTTCTGTGCCATTCAGAGAGTTAGTTGCCGCAACCAAGGCCCCTTGAGTTTTTTCCAGAAACCCCGTAAAATAACAGAGTTCACGCGCGAGTGGCGGAATGGTAGACGCGCTACTTTGAGGTGGTAGTGGGAGCAATCCTGTGGAGGTTCAAGTCCTCTCTCGCGCACCATGAGATTATTACAAATAAGAAGACGATCAGTCCGCTGACGTCTTTTTATTTTGTATCTGCTATTTGGTTCAAGTCCTCTCTGGCCGAAGAGGAGGTTAGGCATCGAGCTTAATTTCAAAGGCTTTCAAGAGCAGGAGATTCTCTACGGTTAGTTTTCCACTCCAGTCTTTCTTGGCTTCAGGCCACTCATCTTCAAAGCGTCCCCATTGCCAGGCAGGCTCCCAGTGATTGCCGTCCACGATTTTGTCTTTTATGAAATTTGCATTGTCGGTGAGTGTTTGCTTATCGAACAAATCAGCAAAAGGGGATCCGGGCGAGTCTACAAATGTTAACGGTGTAGCCACATAACCTTCCCACTCTTTCAGATTGGTTTTTGCCAGTGCTTTAATATGAGCTGCGATTTTGTCGTAAAGTTTAGTTCGCAGTTCTTTACCGGCACGTTCGTATAACCTGACATAACATTTAACCTCATGCTGCTCGGGCTCGGTAATTGCACATAACCGATCGACCGCCTGCTTGCTAATTCTGTCTAGGAATTGCAGATCGTTAACGATGTCCTTATTTTCGAGAAGATAGCCAAGGATTTCCGCCGAAGGATTGCCCCATCCGGCCCAACTAAGTACGTCAGCATAATTCCACCAGGGCGCACGCGGATACTCATCGGCTTTGGGTGGGATATTTACCCAGCACTGCCTCTCATTGTCATAGGTCTCCATAAGATATCGTACGGCTTTCTGAGCAGGCTCATTGTCCAGCGCATTCACTTTGGCTAAATATTGCAATGCAACAGTAGTGGCAAGCGCAGAGGAATCGGGTAGCCGCATGTCGGGCTCAAGGCTATAGCCAAACCCACCGTCGCTATTTTGATATTTACTCAGCTCATCGAATACCGGTTGTACGCCTGCGCTTTCAAAGAGATATTCATAAAGTCTTTGATCGAGCTTTCGTGCATTAGCCTCAAGATAAGTTTTGAAATTCATAATTCTATTGTACCTTTCCCATGCTTTCTACGAAGTCAGGTATTTGGATTAGTTTCTGATATATGAGTAAGGTACTTGCCTCAATTTGGTTCCATCTAGAGTCGCATTGGTGCACCAGAATTTATCAAGAAGTCTACAGATATGAATGTAGACTTTTTTAGTACGAAAAAGTTTGATTATTCTGAAGCCTGTTCTAGCTTTGAGCCCGACGTTATAATTGCTCTTGATGAATAAGCCTAAACTGATTGTAATGTCTGGCCTTCCAGGCAGTGGTAAAAGTACATTGTCCGAGAGAATAGCTGCAAGCCTAAAGATACCTGTTTTTTCGGTGGACCCTATCGAATCTGCAATTATTAAAGCCGGCATTCCTAAAAGCTTCGAAACCGGATATGCTGCATATCTTGTCGCCGAAGCGCTTGCCAAAGAACAGATTAAGCTAGGTAATTCTGTTGTTATTGATGCTGTAAATGCTGAAAATGAAGCAAAACAAGTTTGGATTGACTGCGCGACTAGTCTAAAAATATCAATGGTAGTAATTGAGTGCATGCTTAAAGATGCCAGCCTCCATCGTAAGCGACTAGAAGCACGTATTCGTGGGCTACATGGTTTCGATGAAATCACTTGGGAACGTGTACAAGAGCGCCGCAAAGCATACACGCCATGGCAAAGGGATGTTTTGACCGTCGAAATGAGTAATGGCTCTGATGAGAACCTGAAGGTCGCATTAGATTTCATCACTTGGCATCCTTAAGTAGTGCTTGGATTTCCTCTACATCAACCTTCTCGAGTTCAGGAAAAGTTATCTTAACGTCTGCTATGGCGCACCAAGAAAATAACCTGGTCTTTATGGCCAGGTTATTTTCTTGGTGCGCCAATGCGATTTTACATGGAACCCCCATTTGTGAAAGCATCTTAGTGATATATCAAAAGCTGAGAGACCGAAACAAGCAAGAGAAACTGGCGCTCCGGTTGCAGGGTAGTGAGATATGCCATCAATTGCTATACTAACAGGATCATGACCGAAACGACTCAGCCAGGCGAATATGAAATTGTCATCGCCGACAAGCTACGTGGCTTGGTGACATCGGAGCGTCTTGCCGCTAACGCATACAACTATGAGGTTATGCACTGGGAACCGTCACCACTCGAGGGGCGGCAACTTGAGGCGATTAGGGCGCGGCTCCTTGGCATGCCACTACTCCATGGCACTCAAAATCCTGATGTACTCGAGATCGCTAAACGAGATGGCCTTTTGCCGTACGTACGCACTACGGGGGATGAAGGCAACTCGTTTCCCGTGGACCATAGCTTAGGACTCGATGAATATGTCTTTATGAATTGGGGGCGACTCGATCAATATCACGGCAACCATTTTGTAGTCGTAGATGCACGGGCGATGCTTGAGGGCACTATAGTTACGCCCGACGACATTGTTCACTGCTCACGAAATATGGTTGATCTAAAGCCGCGAGCCTACCAAGACTTATCCGATGGAGAAAAAGCTATAATAGACCAGGAATACCTTGACAAGATGGTAACTGGTGACGTATGGCTCGATATAGTAGCCCGTCAAGTGCATCAGTTTGCCAGTCGTAAACCCGACCTCCCCTTTCCGGTCTCTCGGCACAAGGCCATTGGCGAGGTAAAACGCTACGGCTCACTCGATCCTCGATTTTGTCTTGGCAGCTTTAGCTTGCCCGATGCGTCCTCGTCCCTGAGGGCGACTTCAGCCTGGAATGATAGCTTGCTTAAATATGGTATTGCCGTAAACATTGAAGAGGCAAATCTGCCAGAGAAAGGCAAAATGCTTCGCTACGATGTAGGCGGACCGGAGCTATGGCAACAAGCAGGCTGGCAAGAGATTATGGCCATCGAGTAGTCTTAGCTATTTTTGGTGCGCGAGATCATAATCGATTCGCATAGATTGCGGAAAATACATGATTCTACGCTACAGAAGTTTCTACTGCAAAAACTCAAACAGCAGAAATCTATCAAGAACTTACTATTTATTGACCGTAAGCGCCACGTTATTGATATAAGCAAGCTTGCAAGCCCGATATCTTTAGCTTTTGACCAGCAAATTACTAGGTTCCAAGGTGTCTCGCTGGGTTCGATGATATGATTAGGGCATGTGGCTATTCTATTCCGTTCTGGCGGGCGCTCTGTATACCGCCGAGAGCCTCTTGCAAAGATTCCACTTGCGCAAGCAGAAGGACGTCTGGACATTCGCGCTCTTCTATAGCTTGATCGGTGCCATCGTCACGTTCCCTTTTATGCTTACCTCGCCAAAAGTGCCAACGCACATCGGCCCTTGGGTGGTGGTTGCAGTTATCGGCTTGCTGATCGTTGCTAATAACATGTTGTTTTTGAAGGCGACAGGACTTATCGAGATGTCGCTCGTTAATTCGCTGCTTAAGCTCCGCTTGGTGTGGATTTTTCTGTTTGGTCTTGTATTCTTAAGCGATCACTTTAGCTGGGAGAAACTGCTAGGAACGGTTCTTACGATTGGTGCCGGGTGGGTTATCTTACATAGCTTTAAGCGGGCTGAATCGTCGAAGGGAATCTATCTTGTTCTGGGAATGACCATCGTCAACGCCAGCCTTGTTATCCTGTTCAAGTATCTACTGTCGTATTTTAACGCTGTCAGTCTGACCTTTTTTGCTGACTTCTTACCGGCAACGGTCTTTACCTTCCTGTTAGCCCCGCAAGCTGTTACTAAGATCAAGCAAATATTCAAAGATGACTGGCGAATTATATTTTTGGCCTGCACGCTTGGCGCATTTTCCAATATTGCCCTGAACACCGCGCTGTCGCTGCATGACGCAACAAGTGTCGTGGTGATTAACGAGGCGTTTTTGGTTTTGGTGCTCATCGGAGAGCACGTTTACCTAAAAGAACGCGAGCAGGCTTGGGTGAAGCTAGTGAGTGTTGTGCTTGCCGTTTTAGGGGCAATTCTTATTGAGATGAGTCACTGAATCGCAGAACCTAATAAGACATGAGCGAGTTTTAATAGCCCGAAAGGTGAGGCAAGGGAGGATAGATGGAAACGCCAGTACTCATTCCAGTTATAGTCGTAGATGACATCAAGAAAGCGTTTACCTTTTATAGCAAACTGGGATTTGCTGAAGAAAATGAGTATGCCTTCGCCGATGATGCTGGAGTGCTGATCCATGCGCAAGTTCCTGGCATGGTGGCGCAACAATCACCAACCGTAATGAGCTCTATCTTCGGTTCGAGTCCTCAGTTGTGATAAAATGTGCGTATGTTAGACAAGAAATTACAGCTTAAAGACGATCAAACGATAGCGCTTATTGGTAATCCCGTGGAGCTTGGGTTGACTGCTCCGCAGACTGACGCCGAGCAAGCTGACGCTGTATTGGTGTTTGCGGCAAACGAAGCGCAGTTGCGGCAACACTTGAGCGAGCTGCAGCAGGCCGCGCAGCGCGCTAGGCTCACTTGGGTGGCGTATCCGAAGGCGAAGCTCCTTGACACCGACCTTAACCGCGACATTGTTCGAGCGATAGCCAACGAGAACGGCCTTGATCCCGTCCGGCAAATTGCCATCGATGATACGTGGTCGGCTCTGCGACTCAAGCAGCTCGCGAGTTAGCTATCGGCGAGTATCGTTCGCCCGCTCGCTCGGCCCAAAACTCGTCAAAACTCGTCAGTTTTTGACAGGAGCTCGTCAGTCGAAGTGGCGCTTTGTATTATTCGATGTCGGGGTCGCCAAATATCCGCGTGCGCATCAAAAACAGACGAAGTAATACCACAAACCCGTGCGCCAAAAATATCCAGATGATGAGCGAGAAGCATACCGCGGCCAGGGCGCGCCCAAAAGACAGCGCGCCAAGCACAATGCGCGGCTCGACGCTGAACATGTGTTGTATGAGCGGCTGGACGGCGATAAAGCTGATTGCTGCGACGCACAGCACGCTCACGCGCCATAGCACCATCGACAGAAATGTGCGTCGCATCGGATGGTTAATGATGTGCCCTTCAGCCGTTAGCTCGATGTCGTGCTCGGCGTGACGCCAGTCGCTTGCAAAGTGATGGAAAAACTCAAATAAGATATAAACACCGAGTCCTACGACACCCCAGAGTCCGATAATCAGAATATTGTTGAGGGTGAGGTTATGGGCAAGCCGTTCTGCAGGTCCAACGACGTCGTTGGTGTAGGCGACACCCCACTGGCCATCGAGCAGCGCCGGCAGCGACGTGCCGGCAGCGAGGCTTAGCAGCAGCAAATGAGCAACCACCATACTAATCCCGAAGCAAAAGCACAACACACCGCTAATGATTGAAGGACACAAACTGCGGAATATGAGGTAACGTGTAGAGGGCGTTCTGCCGCCGGTCATTACCGCTAGTATATCAGACATACGGCCAGCGTCCCACAGCAGTAAGGAGTGCGCTAGCTAGGCATAAAAAGTGTTCCGGCAGCATCACGCCTGACGCTGCTTGTAGCCACGGGATAATTGCCAAAATGTAGTTGCAATTAATACTACTTATGCTTTACTTGAAGTAACAGTTAACAATAGGAATCCACGATGCCTAGTCCCAAAAAATCCGGCACTTCTCGTACTACCACTAACCGTAAGACGAAAAAGAAGGGATCTTGGCTCGGTCGCCTATGGGCACGTCGCTATGCAAAGCCAGCCATTGTGATCGTGGCTTTTATGATCGTCGGCACTGGCTCTTTACTGTGGGCGATGGCCGCTTCGACCACTACGAGCTTATGGAGCGACAGCACCGTGCCAGCAACGCTTGCTAGCAGCGACACCAGTAACATCGAGCTCGGCTTGCGCTTTAAGAGCGATGTCGCTGGCTACGTCACCGGCGTTCGATTCTATAAGAGCGCGCAGAACACCGGCGTGCATACCGGCAACTTGTGGGATAACAAGGGCAACTTGCTCGCCATGGTCACCTTCAGCAATGAATCCACAAGTGGCTGGCAGACTGCTAACTTCACTCAGCCGGTGAGCGTTGCGGCGAACACCGTGTATGTTATTTCGTACCACGCGCCGAACGGCCACTACTCCTACAATACAAGATACTTTAGCAGGAACGCATACACGAACGGTCACTTGACCGCGATTAAAACCAGTTCTACTCGTCCAAACGGTATATATACCAAGAACGCAAACCAATCCGTGTTCCCCAGCACGAGCGCCAACGGTACGAACTACTGGGTAGACGTCTTGTTTACGACGAGCCTGCTCAATCCGCAGCCGGGCCCGGCGGCGCCGAGCGGAGTGTCGGCCATAGCTCAGGACAGCACGACTGCGCTGGTGAGCTGGCAAGCCAGCCAAAGCGCGAACCCAGTGACCGACTATCTTGTGTATCGAGATGGCGGCAAGATTGCCGATGTTGGTACTGGCCTCATCTACACCGACTCGTCGCTCAGCGCAGGCAGCACGCATACGTATCAAGTGCAAGCCGTGGACAGCACTGGTGTAAGTTCCGCACTCTCAGCAACCGCAACCGTTACACTTCCTTCAGGAACTACTACCGGTTCGACCACAACCTGTCCATTGCCGAAATATCCGGACGCCACCTGCACCGGCGTCCCCGCAGGCATCACCCTTAGTAACTATACCGGCCCTACCACTATTACAACGGCTGGCACCATCATTAACGGCAAAAATATCACCAGTTGTATAGAAGTTAATGCGCCTTCCGTAGTGATCGAGAACTCTAAGATTTCCTGTAATCCAGGCGGAGGCGACGCAGTCGCCAGCTATGACGGTGCCTACGACGGCACGCCGCTTGTCATCCAAGACTCCGAGATTGACTGTCAAAACCTGACCGGTACAACCGCTGTCGGTGACACCAACATCACTACCTATCGGCTGAACATTCACGGCTGCGAAAACGGCTACGACATCGACGCCTACCTCACCATCAATGACAACTACATCCACGATCTGGCTAATAGCAGCGACTCTCACACCGACGGTATCCAGTTTGCCATTGGCCACTACGTGTCGGCCAGCAACCACACCATAATTAACGGCGTGACCCAGGTCATCATTAACCACAACACGATTTTGTCGCGCGGCGTGGATGGCACCGACACCACTTCGGCCATCATCAGCAACCGTGGCGGCGACTCGAATGTGCTGATTCAAAACAACCTCTTGGCTGGCGGCGCTTACACCTTATATTGTGAACAAAACGCCACGGGCGTGAACTATCAGGTACTGAACAACCACTTTAGCACGATATATCATCCGACCGTGGGTGCATATGGCCCGTCCACAGATTGCTCCGATGAAATACAGTCGGGTAATGTGTATCACGAAACTGGACAGCCGCTCACACTTGAGTAGCTCCTCGGATCAACACCTCGCAACCGGCAGTGCCTATATGGCCTGCCAGTTGCTTGGCGAGGAACCGTTCGGTATAATAGCCTGCATTGCCGCCCACGTGGGCAGGCTACCCGGGCGCTTAGCTCAGTTGGCTAGAGCACCTCGTTTACACCGAGGGGGTCGGGGGTTCGAATCCCTCAGCGCCCACCAAATTGACAAAACTGCGCATACTCGACGTAAAATTCGGAGTGAACCGTAAAATTGCCGAACCGTGTCTACCTGCCACTTACTATTTAAAACGGAGTGATTTCTGCTTGCGTTTTACATGGAAGCCAGTGCATAATGCGGTCTATGAGCGAAGATCAATCCTTGAAGCTGTTCAAATACATAGAAAAGTGCTTCGATGCTGTTGATAAGAAGTTCGAGATTAGTGGCGTGCGTTTTGACCAAGTTATGTCCGCCCTCGACAGCGTGCTCAAGCAAAACGAAACCAACGAGCAAGAACGCCTAATAGCCAACCATCAGCTCAACCGCCATGAGAAATGGAATGAAAAAGCAGCTACCCAACTGCGTCAAATACGACAGTATTCCTAGTTTTAGTGTCCGCATGAGTAGTGTAAAGCAGATTAAGTATCCGTATATGCCAGCCGACGGCCATATCGCTTATGTGCCGGGGAATACTGTGTTCATGCAGGCTGCAAAAGCCTACGCGCGCGAACATTCACTTGATAAGGCGATGCCGAACGCCAGCGTGATTGTGCTGGATGGCGCAATTATCGGCCGCGGCGCCAACGGCAGTGATTATCACGAAAAGTATGGCTGCGAACGCGTGCGTTTGGGTATTCCCACTGGGCAAGGCTACGAGTTGTGCGAAGGCTGCAGTCCGAAGAACCACAGCGAGCCGCGTGCGCTTGCCGATGCACGGGCGCACGGCTTCTCGCCACAAGGTGCCGACCTGTACCTCTGGGGACATTGGTGGTGCTGCGAGCCGTGCTGGAAGATAATGTTGGAGGCGGGCATCAAGACGGTCTATCTTGTAGAAGGCAGCGAACGGCTATTTAACAAAGCGCATCCAGATAATGTTGTTGGGCGGCAGTTCGACGGCGCGTAAGACCCCGTTGTTGCAAGGTGTTGCAGAGATTTTACAGGCCGATCATTTGCCGCAGCGCAGTCAGCTCGGGCGGCGTCGGCCAGATATTAAAGATGCAGCCACGCAGATTAATAGATTGTTGCAGCATGATCGGCGCTGGGCCGCCCGGCACCGGGCAGACGTAGTTGTCGAGGAAGCCGAGCATGTGCCCGGTTTCGTGGTTAATGAGCAGCGTTCGGTAGTCACTGAGGCTGCCGCCAGAGGATTGCCACGACGGTGTTGTGTTCAGCCAGCGATCGAGGTTCACCACGACGTTGCCGCCAATTTCGCAATCCCAGTAGTTGTCGCAAATTGCGCCAAACGTCGACATTTGGTCGGACGAGGCCAACCATACCGTAAAGTCGCAGCCGCTGGTGGCGTACTCGAACGTTACTTGACCATCGAGCGACCAGCCGCGGAGGTCGGCATACACTCCGGTGAGCTGCTCCTTTAAGCCGGATACATATTGAGCGTCCGCACCGCGCGTTTGCACGCAGTAATGATAGGTTTTGGTGCTATTGAATGGGGTGAGCGCTACCGTGCTGGCGGTTTTGCTGTCGAGCGCTTGCTTGGTGCTAGCAACAGCGGCCGAAAGGTTGGACGGATGTACGCCCATGGCCACGCCGGTAGTCTCGATGTACGTGCGGATGGCGAAGTCGTTCAGGACGTAGGTGGTGCCGCTCGCTTGATACCATTTGGCGATGTCGCCGGCTGATGGTTGGCGGCTCGCGCCAGCATACGTGTAGCTGAGCGAGGCGTGTAAGCTGTCTTGCAACTTTTTGGCGTCTGCTTGGGCTTGCGACTTGGTGACTTGCGGAGATACCGTTTTAGTCGGCACTTCCACAGTGGTGCTGCCGTGGTCTATAGCGCTCACCAGCGCAGATCCAAGCGTTGTAGCATCGAGCGTGTAGCCATTGGCCGGTTCACTGACGCCAAACGTTGCGTCGTTGAGTGTCACGTGCGCATCGGTGGGATCTTTGTGAAATACAGAGGTGAGATCGCTCGTTTTGCTTGCTAAGCGCGTTTGGCTCAGGGCGATCGGCGCTGGCACCCAGTGTTTGGTAAACAGCGCGACAAGTGGAATCCACGAGCGCTGCGTTTGCAGGCTCTCTTGTGTGCGGCTCGCGTCGAAGCTCAGGCCGACGTCACTACTTTTTACATGGAGCTTGAGCGTGTCGCGTGTAAGGTCGAGCGCATCCGGCACATGTTGTGCCTGGGCGGCGCGGGCGACATCGGCAAAGCGCATGTTGCCTACATTGACGCCCACTAACATCGTGTGCGGATATGTCCGGTTGTGGAACAACAGCACAAGCGCAAAGTTCGTGGCCACCAGCAGACTACCTGCGAGCAACAGGATACACCAAACACGCCGCGTACGATGACGAGGCCGACGCTGCACCGCCGAATCAGTAGCAATAAGTGGCATGATTGTAGTATAGCGTACGGCTCAGGCACAACCTGTGGATTTACTGAAGCGAACGCTGCATTCTTTAGCCACGTGCGCTATACTATAGATACGAATAAGGAGTACATATCATGATTCTTTGGATTATCCTGGGCGCCGTCGTCTTACTGCTCATCGTCTTTGTTATTGCAGCCTACAACGGATTGGTGCGCCTAAACCAGCAAGCCGACGAAGCTTGGAGCGACATCACCGTGCAGCTTAAGCGCCGGTTGGACCTCATCCCGAACCTCGTAAACACCGTGAAGGGTTACGCCACGCACGAAAAAAGTGTGTTCGAGGACGTCACCAAAGCCCGATCGCAGGTGGTGAACGCCCAAGGTCCGGCCGACACAGCCAAGGCCGAGAATCAGTTCGAGCAAACGCTGAAGAGTCTGTTCGCCGTCGCCGAAAATTACCCGCAGCTCAAGGCCAGCGACAACTTCAAAGCATTACAAGACGAGCTGACCGATACCGAAGACAAAATCATGGCCTCACGCCGTTTTTACAACGGTGTGGTGCGCGACTTTAACACCAAGCGCAAGGTGTTTCCGACCAATATCTTTGCCAACATGCTTGGCTTTCAGAGCGACAAAGAATTTTTTGAGCTTGATGATGCCGCTCAAGCTGCCGCCGAGAAACCGGTTGACGTCAAGTTCTAGCGCCCCGAAGGTTCGTAGCCAGTATGTATAGCGAAATCGCCAGCAATAAACGCCGCACGGTATTTATCATGATGGGCTTTTTGCTGTTCGCTGGCCTGCTGGCGTTTGTGTTTGATTTGTATAGCGGCTCGAAAGGATTAACCATCGGCGTGGTGGTATTTGCCGTGATCTACGCGATCATCGGCTACTTTGCCGGTGGACGCATGAGCTTGGCATTGAACGGAGCCGTGGAAATTCAGAAGAAAGATAATCCGCGCCTGTGGCGAACGGTGGAGAATCTGGCGATTACCGACGGCCTGCCCATGCCACGCGTGTATGTTATACAGGATCCGGCACCGAACGCCTTTGCTACCGGCCGCGACCCGAAGCACTCGGCCGTATGTGTCACTCAAGGACTACTCGATGTTATGGACGACAACGAATTGCAAGGTGTGCTGGCGCACGAGCTGAGCCATATCAAAAATTACGACATTCGCGTGTCAATGCTGGCTTTTGCGCTCACCGCGGTGATTGCTGTAATTGCTGACGTTATCTTGCGCATGGTGTGGTTCAGGGGTGACGACCGCGAGAACAACAACCAAGTGTTTATCTTGCTGGGAATTGTGGCTGCTATTTTGGCGCCTATCATCGCAACTCTTATCCAGTTAGCAGTGTCTCGCCGGCGTGAATACTTAGCTGACGCCAGTGGTGCGCTCGCCACTCGCTACCCCGAAGGCTTGGCCAGCGCGCTCGAAAAGATTGCGCAAACCGGCAGTGCACTCAAGCGCCAAAATACCGCCACAGCGCATTTCTTTTTTGCGAATCCGCTGAAAGGACACAGCATTACCAACTTATTCAGCACGCATCCGCCCATCAAAGAACGCATTGCGCGCTTGCGCCGCATGGGTGCGCACGCCTAAACTATCAGCATGGCCAAAACTCCCAAACGAGCAAAAAAGTCAGCCACGGCCAGCCAAGCCGTACAGGCAACCCACGAAGGGCCGCGCACCCTCCAAGCCGAGCGCTATCGGTCGTTCCGTTTGCGTCCGCGCATCAAGCACAAACCCGCGCCGCATGGCGTGCCTAGCGCGTTTCGGCTGTTTGGCACGGCCCTCGGAACGCTCAAACGCAATTGGATACTCTTTGGTGGAATACTGCTTGTGTATGCTGTGCTGGAGGTGGCATTGGTGCAGGGCGTGGGCAGCTCGTCGGACCTTGCCAACATCAAACAGTCGCTTGACGGCATATTTAAGGGCAGTTTTGCGCATCTTTCGAGCGGTGCCTCGCTGTTTTTGTATCTGGCAGGTTCACAGGGAAGTACCGTGGCTGGCGGCGGTGCATATCAGTTTATATTGGGATTGATAGTGACGCTGGCGATTATTTGGGCGCTTCGCGAAGTGTGGGCCGGGCGCAAAGCTCGTATTCGCGAAAGTTACTACCGCGGCATGCATCCGCTCGTTCCGCTGGTGCTTGTGCTGGTGGTTATTTTGCTGCAATGTATTCCGTTGGCAGTTGGCGCGTATCTGTATAGTGTGGTGAGCACGAATGGCCTTGCCGCGAGCGCAATCGAACAAGTGCTATGGGTGCTGTTGTTCGTTGGGCTCGCCGCGGTGACGTTGTATATGGTGTGCTCGTCGCTTTTTGCGGTGTACATCGTGTGTTTGCCAGGCATGACGCCGCTGCAGGCGTTGCGCTCGGCGCGAATACTCGCCAAGCGTCGCCGTCTGCTTATTCTGCGCAAGTTGTTGTTCTTGCCAGTGGCGATTGTGCTCATCGCGGCGGTGCTGATGATTCCAATCGTGCTGTTCGCAACTGCTGCCGCGCCGTGGCTGTTTTTTGCGTTCAGCATTGTGCTGATCGGCGTTGGGCATAGTTATATGTATGCGCTGTATAGGTCGTTGCTATGAAGCAGCTCAGCAAGGCGCAGGCAAAGGCGCGCGCCGAAAAACTCCGGCAACTGATAAACGAGTACCGTTACCATTACCACGTGCTGGATGAATCTATCATGAGCGAGGCCGCGGCCGACAGCCTGAAGCACGAGCTTAGTGAGTTGGAGACGACCTTTCCCGAGCTCGTTACGCCCGAAAGTCCAACCCAGCGCGTAGCTGGCGCGCCGCTGCCTGGCTTCACCCAAGTGCGTCACAAAACGCGCATGACTAGCCTGAACGATGTCTTTAATCGCGACGAGCTCGTCGTCTGGGTAGAACGTACGCAAAAGCTGTTGCCTAACGAGCCACTGGAGTTTTTTGTGGACGTTAAGATGGACGGTCTAGCCTGTTCGTTGGTGTATGAAGATGGCAATCTCATCCAAGCCGTCACGCGCGGCGATGGCTTGGTGGGCGAGGACGTAACCATGAACGTGCGCACCATCGACTCTGTGCCGATGCGGTTGCGCGCCGCTGACCCCAAACTCAAGCGTTTTTTGCATGGACGCAGCGAAGTCCGCGGCGAGGTAGTCATCTATAAGAATGATTTTGAGCGGCTCAACGCCCAGCGCGAGGCTGAAGGCCTGCCAGTGTATGCTAATCCGCGCAATCTGGCTGCGGGCTCGATCCGTCAGCTCGATCCAAAGTTGGCAGCGGCGCGGCCGTTGCGCTTTCGCGCTTGGGAGTTGCTCCGCGACGACGCTGCAGAGGTACCGACCAGCGCGTTTGCCTATCAGACGATTCGCGGCCTCGGCCTGGCGGCAAACAACCAGGCCACGGTGTTTCAAACCGTCGATCAGATTATGGATTTTGCCCAGCAGTGGGAAGATCAGCGCCACAAGTTACCCTACAACACCGACGGCCTAGTCATAAAAATAAACAACCGCGAGCAGGCTGCTCGCCTGGGCGTGGTGGGCAAAGCACCGCGCGCCGCAGTCGCGTACAAATACGCCGCCGAGGAAGCCACAACCGTGGTGCGCGACATCGTACTAAGCATTGGTCGCACCGGCGCAGCCACGCCGGTTGCAGTGTTTGACCCGGTGCAGGTTGCCGGCACTACAGTGCAGCACGCCAGCTTGCACAATGCTGACGAAATCGAGCGCAAGGATATTCGCGTCGGCGACACCGTCGTTATCTTTAAGGCAGGCGACATTATTCCGCAAGTTTCGAAGGTGCTGGCTGAACTTCGGCCCAAATCCGCCAAGAAGTTCAACATGGAGCACGAACTGGCGCGGCAATATCCAGAGCTAGAGTTTGACCGGCCCGAGGGCGAGGCAGTGTACCGTGTGAAGGGCGCCACCGGCAAGCTGCTGCTTAAAAAAGCGCTGGAGCACTTTGCCAGCAAAGGCGCGCTCGACATCGACGGCTTGGGTGAGAAGAACGTCATTGCGCTGGTGGACGCCGGCCTAGCTCACGATCTCGCCGATATTTATACCATTACTAGAGAGGATTTGTTAAAGCTGGAGCGTTTTGCCGACGTTTCGGCCACCAATTTGATTGAGGCTATCCGGCAAGTAACCCAGCCTGAGCTGCCACGATTTATCTACGGCCTGGGTATCCGCCACGTCGGCCAGCAAACGGCTATCGATCTGGCCGAGCACTTTGGCTCGCTCAAAAAACTGCAGCACGCAACGCTCGACGAACTGCTGCAAGTCGACGGTATTGGCGAGATTGTGGCCGAGAGTTTGCTCGCGTGGTTTGCCGATCCAGACAACGAGCGATTGCTTGAAAAATTTGAGAAGGTGGGCGTGCGGCCGCAGTTCGAATCGCACGTCCGCGGTCCGCTGCACGGTAAGAGCTTCGTGATTACCGGCGCGCTTGAGATTATGGGCCGCGACGAAGCGGCGGAAAAAATCAGGAGCCTGGGCGGCACCTTCCAAACCTCAGTCGGCAAAGATACTAGCTATTTGGTGGTCGGCCAAAACGTCGGCGCTGGCAAGCTCGCCAAAGCCGAAAGGCTCGGCACCAAGCAAATAACCGAGGCCGAACTGGTGCGGCTGCTGCAGGACTAGATGCGCGAGTTTGATTTTCCCCTCGTGATGGACAACACGGTGCTGCAGGCGGCAGTCGAGCACATCGCTCATCGCTCGGTGGCGCTCGCCCAAACCGTGCTCGGCCGTACGTTAGATCTGGACACAATCTGCTTGTTCGCCCACAGCGCCGAAGAATACGCGTTTGTCGAGCAAGCCGTGCGCGCCCGAGGCCCGGTGTCGAAGTTTTCCCACGGGCCAACGTTGTACGTCGATGTCGATTTGATGATGGCCGATTGGCACATCCGCATGTTTGGCGTCCGCGCGCCCGATCCGAACCGGCCGTGGCGAGGCTACGGTGATTTTCCGGTAGACGACTATGCAGCGCTCGTCCAAAGCACAGTCACCAACCCTTACATCCGCGAAATCACTAGCGGCCGTGGCCAGCCGCTGCTAGAACTCAAACACCCAGACTTCGACGTGCTCGGCTTCGTGGTACAGGCCAAGGATCATCATTAAAACGGAGAGGCAACATGAAAGATTTCGTATTTATCACTGGCAATCAGCACAAGGCCGATTATCTGGCGAAGTGGCTTGGCGCGCCTGTGGCCCACCATAAGTTCGACCTCGACGAGCTGCAATCGCTCGATCTGCGCCGTGTGGCCGAGCACAAAGTTCGCCAGGCATATGCGCTATTGCAGCAGCCAGCACTGGTAGAAGACGTTGCGCTTACCTTTACTGCCATGGGCCGGCTGCCTGGCACACTGGTGAAGTGGTTTGTTGAAGAGATCGGGAATGAGGGATTGTGCAAGGTGGCCGATACGCTGGCGCACCGCGAAGCCGTCGCCTCAATCTGCTATGCGTACTACGACGGCAAGCAAGTGCGTTTTTTTGAAAGCCATCTGCCTGGCGAGGTCGCACTACGGCCGCGTGGCGAGCACGGCTTTGGCTGGAACGCGGCGTTCATCCCCAAAGGCAGCACCAAAACCTACGCCGAAATGACTGAGGACGAAGTTCGCCCGTTTTCGATGCGCGCCCGCGCTATCGACAAACTCCGTACCTTTCTGCAAGCCTAGCCCGAGTACAGGCAGCAATCGCGCCGCTCATGACAATCCGCTGAGTCCGCACTGAGTAATGCTATTGATCGCGTCTCTACTTAATCATGCCTAGCTTACTTATTTACCTCGGAGATAAGTCCGGCCAGACCCTTGCCCGATGCTGGCTGTCCGCTGGCGCGCGGCACTACCCAAAAATGCAGATGTTTCACGGTTTGGCCGGCGTCTCGGCCGATGTTGAGCGAGAGATTGTATTGTTCGCCTAAGTTGGGCACGCGAGGTAAGAGCTCTTTTACTGCTTGCCACCAGGTGTCCGGCAACTCCGCAGGCGACTCGGCATGCACACTGGGAATAATAAGATAATTGCCCGGGCTAAACCGCGCCCGAATAAGATACGCGCCTTCGGTTTCAGCTAACACAGGCACATCCAGCAAGCTGTTACTACGACAAAACGGGCAAGATGACCGCATGCTACTATCATATCACTCAACTCGCTGACAGCAGTATGCCACACTATGCCTACACCGAAAGAAGTGCGCCAGCGCGCGGTGCGTATATGCGCCCGGCTGCACTACGTCTGACCCTCCTTGCCAGTACACCTTGACAACCTCAAGCAAGCAGCTATGCTTAAAGTAATTCGTGCGCTTCTGGCGATAAGTCCGGCAGGCCCACCATTCTCCCTTATCGCCAAGGGTGGGCGCGCATGATACAGTATGGGTATGTCCGGTGCTTCCGGTCATATTTCTATATGCCTATAACGAAAGAGCGGGGCAGCATGATTACGTATTATTTCAAAAGCATTCGCAGCGAGCGCGCTCAAGAGATAACTCAGTATAAACCGGGAAGCTGGGTGTATGTCGAGGCGCCGACCGAAGCAGAGATCGATCAGCTCGTCACTAAATTTCAGCTTGAACGCGGCCATTTGCAAGATGCACTCGACGAAGACGAAGGGCCGCGCCTCGAAAAAGAGGGCGATCATACCTACATGTTTGTGCGTTTTGCCCATAAATCGTCAGAAGGTGAGATGGCGACCGCACCTCTGTTACTTATCTTCGCTTCGTCGGCAATTATTACCGTGTCGTTGGTACGGCTGCCCAGCCTCGACACGTTCCTGCGCGGCAAGATCGAGTTCGCCACTACTCAGCGTGCCAAGCTGGTGCTGCAAATGCTCCACGAAATCGTCGATCGCTATGAGTCGTGCATTAACAACACTGGTAAACAGATCAAACTCATCCGTTCGCGTTTGCGCGGACACGAGATCACCAACCAGGATTTTATTGACTTCGTGATGATCGAGGATGAACTGAACGAGTTTTTGGCGGCGCTGATGCCGACCAATGCGATGTTGAACAAGCTGTTGCGCGGGCGGCACATTCCGCTGTTCGACGAAGATCAAGACATCGTCGAGGACCTTGTGCTCAGCAACGAACAATCCATCGAGGCCTGCACCAGCAACATCAAATCAATCGTGGGCATCCGCGACGCGCACTCATCCATCAGCGCCAACAGCCTCAACCGCACCATGAAGCTACTCACCATCGCCACGCTCGGCATCGCCATTCCCAACATGTTCTTTGGCTTGTACAGCATGAACGTCGGCATTCCTTTGCAGCACGAACCGTGGATTTTCTGGGTGGTGATCGGCTTCACCGCGATTGTGACAGCGACGGTGTTTGTTGTTGGCCGGCGCAAGAAAGTGTTTTAGCCCGGGTGACGCCCTTCGGGCCCGCGTTTTGCCGCTTTCCATTTACCGTCGCTTCTGGTAAAATCTATCTGTTACGCGATTGGGGCATTAGCTCAGTTGGCTAGAGCGCTTGCATGGCATGCAAGAGGTCAGGAGTTCAAGTCTCCTATGCTCCACCAGGATTGGTTTACAGATAAGAAAACCGCAAACCTTGCGGTTTTCTTTGTTTTTGGAAATCTCATATCTGTTGCATGGTTCGATCCTTATTGGCGTATCTTCTTGCAGTAGTACCTACTTGACACGCCCCAATGCTTGTATATACAGTGTAACTATTATGAATACATACACAGCTACCGTTATAAAAACTGGCAACTCAGTCGCTCTTCGCGTGCCGAAGCAGTATGCTGATGCTGCTAAACTTGTGCCGGGAGACAAAGTGAACTTACAGCTACCCAGTAAGCAAAAGGAGCAGGATCACGCCAAGATTAAGCGTATAGTCGAAAAGCTACAGGAGCTACACGCATATGGAAGTATAAAAGATCCAGCGGCCTGGCAGCGCGAAATTCGCCAAGACCGACCACTCCAAGGCAGGCGATAACTCTATGATCCTATTGGATGCCAACATTTTTATTTATTTGACTAACGGCAGTATCAGGGCTGAAGCATTGCATGATGACGTAGCATTCGCCAGCGTCACGAAGGTTGAGGCTTTAGGCTACAATCAGATTACTGTTGCAGAGCAAAGCTATTTGGAAGCATTATTTGCAGAATGTGAGCAGCTCGATCTGGACGAGAGTATTATTCAGCGAGCCATTCGGCTGCGTCAGCAGGTAAGATTGACTCTCGGGGATGCCATTATCGCGGCGACGGCTATTGAGAACGACTGTGAACTGTGGACTGCCAATGCCGAAGATTTTATCTGTGTTGAAGGACTTCGATTGCATAATCCGCTAGCAAAGTAACCTTGTTTCGGCAATTGGCGCATAGCCCAATTCCTACAGGGCAGTAGCTGATATAACTGCAAGGAAGCTCTCTGTAGGTAAAAACCGGAGTGCAGATACCAAGAGTGAGACGATGTAATGATGTCATATTCCTCCAAATGCTTGCCTCCCAGCCAGAGATAAAAAACGCTTGCTTTTTGTTTGTAATTTTGTGATAAACGTCACAATTCGTAGACATAGATACAACACAATGCTATCTTGAAATTGGAGATGGCGCATTCCTGCATTCGATAATGTAACGGCGCCGCTTACGAGGAGGGTGTATGTCTGTCGCATATCCACCAACAAATTCAGGCAGTTTTTCAGAAGGCCGACCCAGTACTCAGGGTGGGCCTTTTTCTTATCCTCCGGCGCCGCCAACGGAAGCACCGTCGCCCAAGTCACACCGCAATCGGTGGATTGCCGCGGCAGCGGCTGGCAGCGCGCTATTTTTGGCAGGGCTGACCGGTTCGACGGTGTACGCGCTCGACCACAAGAGCAGCCACTCGCGCGCCGGACTTGGTCCGCAGCATAACAGGCCGGCTGCCGCCGCGCCATTGGCGCCCTCGCCGACCGAGACTGCCAACGCTGGCGCCGCCAACGGGCTATTTGCCACTGGCGATGTGTCTGCAAATCGTCCCAAGCTCGACCCTACGTACGTTTGTAATGCCGTATCAGCTCAGTATGCTGCGGAGGTTTTGCAAGAACCGCTCGGCCAGCTCCAGCCCGGCTGTGCCGCCGATACCGACCCAAGCGCGATGATGCAAAAAAGCCTGGACGGTAGCGAGCTAATCAGCGATGGCATCTGGCGAGACAGCCAAGATCCGAGCCGCTCATACATCGTTTCTATCTATTGGGATCTAAGCGGCCAGGTACGCCAAACCGAGCTGCAAAACCTCGGCCAGCCAAGCGCTGTGTGGCAGCAAGTGCCGATGTCGGCCAATCAACCCAATACGAATCAGTCGGAGGATTTTTTGGCCGTCGCCCAAAATGACGGCTCGGCCATGGTGTTTGATGGTTCGTATGTGCTACGCATTGATACGTCACAAGGTTTTACCGACGCGCAATATACCGCGTTAGCGCTGGGTGCCGTGCAGAGCGTATTCAGTGCGGTGCGCCCAGGCATGGTTGCTGCCGAGAATAACTAGACCACCATTCCGATCTAATGCCTAATGTGGTATGCTTACTACGAACCTGGCAGTTATCGTAATATCGGCGAAGTCATCGCAAACGACAGTGGTGGCTGGTGCACGTGTCTTCTGACTTTTATGGAGACGCTTCGCTCGTAACTACAAAAACTGCCACTGGTAGTTTTTGGGGCATTAGCTCATTTGGTAGAGCGCATGCATCGCACGCATGAGGTGAGGAGTTCGAATCTCCTATGCTCCACCAATAATGTCAATTATAGAGAGGGTAGCGATGCGTAGGCCAGAGACAAATCTGCAATTTCTTGACGGCTGTTACTATGTTGATACGGGTGAGACAGATGGCGCACAATACGTGCATCTTCGCGAACCCAAAAACACAGGCGAAGATCCAGATGATGTAGCAAGACAATATGGGGTCCTCATGAGCGATCTGTCCAATCTCGATCAACATGGACTCGGGGCGTTGAGACAAGCAATGCGTGCGGCGCAAACCTGGTATGCCGACCCTGAATGGAGCGGCGAGCCAGTCGTTAACGCAGATGGCTCGTGGAGTTGGCCACCACAGCCGCCTTGCCAAGAAACCTAGGCTAGCGACTGCCGCCTTTGCGCCCAGCCTCGCTGGCTTTTTCACGATCGTTGGCAAAGTTGCCACCGCTCTTTTTGCCTGCGCGGCTGGCTTTTTCACGGTCATTTTTAAAATTGCCACCGCTGGCTCTGCCACCCATGCTGGCAATTTCGCGTTGCCTTGTTTCATCCATTGCTGCGAAACCGCGACGTGCGTGTGCCATGTCATCCTCCTTAGCTGTTTGTGTTAACTCTGGTAGGTTACCGTGATTGCTGCCTCGGAGGCTATAAAAAATTTCACCTGAGGCTAAAAGCATGGGCCCCATCATGCCTGCTCGTTTCGCCGAACAGCGATGATGTCTGCTACAATACCTCCATGCAGCTTTTTTCACGTATGGGGAAACGATTTATAACACTGTATGCGACCGTGGTTGTGTTGTTGCTTGTGGCAGCCGGGTTGTGGGTATGCAGGGCCAGCGCCAATCCGCAGCGCGTTTTCTGGGGTATGATAAACCAGAGTTTGGCGACAAACGGCGTAACCGTGCAGGCCAAGCAAGGCAGTGGCACGACCAGTGTGCATCAAACTGTGCAATATTCGCTGGGCGGCGAGAATTTGAGTCATTCGCTTACCACACTTTCGCAAAATGGCACCACGGTGACCGACGAAATGATCGGCACACCAACTGCCGATTACACGCGCTATGTTAGCATTACGACCAGCCAGAAATCGGCCAGCGGCAAGCCGCTTGATTTTTCAAGCATTCTTGGCCTGTGGGCAAAAAATGCCGGCACATCTGGCACGGGCAAAGGTGTGCTGCTCTCGCAAGCGGTGCTGGGCAGTGGGTTGCCGCTTGGTGGCGCGGTGGTGCCGATCGGCAACTTGTCGCCGCAGCTCCGCTCGAAACTGGTTAGTCAGATTCGCCAGCAAAACGTCTATCAAATCGATTTCGCATCGGTCAAAAAAATGCGCCACAACGGCCGAACAGAGTATATATACGAAGCGACCTTTCAACCGATTCTCTACGCCAGCATGATTAAACGGTTTGCGCAAGAAACAGGGCTGCATGATCTTGACCAGCTCGACGTTAACTCGTTCTCGGGCCAGCAGGCATTACACGTAACACTCACTGTAGACGCCCGGTCGTATCATTTGGTGCGTGCCTCGGCTGGCAGCGGTGGTTCGGGAGTGACGCAGTCATACAGTAGTTACGACGTGCCGGCGTTGGTGACCGTGCCCCAGCATCCGTTGAGCCAGACCGAATTACAGCAGCGCTTGGCGAATTTGCAGAAATAAACCACGCAGGTCAGCTATAATACATGGTAATGCAAGCTGTTGTTGATTCGCTGCTCACAGCGTACGAAGTTCAAGGCAAGGGGAAGACGGTGCTACTGCTGCACGGCTGGGGCGACCACGCTGCTGGCTTTAAGCCGCTGCAAGCAATGCTCGCCAAACAATACCGGGTGATTGCGCTTGATCTGCCTGGCTTTGGCGGGAGCGAATCGCCCAAAGAGATCTGGGGATTGGATGAGTACGCGCAATTTGTCGCTCATTTTTTGCAGAAGATTGACGAGGCTGCGCTGCTGGCGATCATCGGCCACAGCAACGGCGGGGCAATTGCCATTCGCGGTTTGGCGCGCGGCTGGCTGGCCTCAGATAAGCTTGTGCTGCTCGCAAGCGCCGGTATTCGCGGCGTATATAAGGGGCGAGTCAAGGTGCTGCGCTACATCACCAAGGCGGGCAAGGCGTTAACTCTGCCGCTGCCCAAGCAGCTCAAGCAAAAGATTCGCAAGAAAGTATACGCAACTGTTGGTTCAGATATGCTGGTGGCCGAGCATCTGCAAGAGACGTTCAAAAAAGTAGTGACCGACGATGTCCGAGCCGATGCCACGCAGCTTGCGCTGCCGACGTTGCTTATCTATGGCGATCAAGACGAGGCTACACCGATGTGGTACGGCGAGGCGTTCCACGAAGCGATTCAGGGATCAACACTCGAAATATTGGAAGGCGCCGGGCATTTTGTGTACCTGGACCAACCGGCGCGGGTGGCCCGGGCAATACAGGAGTTTTTGCGATGATGGGCGCACTCAGGAGCCTGTGCAGCTTGTACTCGTGGCGCTATCCGACCGTGCTTGTGTACATGTTGCAAAACACCGAATATCGCGTGGGTCCGTACCTGCGTTGGTATTGGCACACGACGCGCTTCGACCGCGTGATGTATCGCCGCACGCTGGAACGCACGCGCGCGGCGCGACTGCTTTTGCTGGCGATCCGGCTATTGATGCTGGTCGAGATGCTGGCTGGCGCGTTGCTTATCGAGCGCTGGGTGCTCGGCTCACTCACTGGCGGCTTGGCATTTGGATTGGCGCTCATCGTTGCATATCCGGTGGTGTGGGCGCACTTGGTTGTTGTACCGCTGGTGCTAGGGCGTTTGTTGTTGGTTCGACCGCAGCAACGCGGTGCCATCGCCGCTTCGCGCAAGGTTTTTGCCGATTTCCAGGGTATAAAAATCGCGGTTGCCGGTAGCTACGGCAAAACAAGCATGAAGGAGCTACTCCTCACCGTGCTTGGCGAAGGCAAAAAGGTTGCGGCCACACCAGCGAACAAAAACGTGGCCATTTCGCACGCCTACTTTGCCCAAAAGCTGCAAGGCGACGAGGATATTCTGATTATTGAGTATGGCGAGGGCGAGCCCGGCGATGTGCGCCGCTTCACTGCCAACACTCGCCCAACGCACGCTGTTATTACTGGCATCGCGCCCGCGCATCTCGACCGATACAAGACGCTGGCAGCCGCAGCCGAGGACATTTTTTCGGTGGCAGACGTCGTGCCGCTCGATCACGTATATGTAAATGGCGAGTCGCCCGACGCGCTTGCCTACGTGCGGCCGAACATGCAGCTCTACAACGAGAAGAACGCGCTCGGCTGGAAAATACAGGGCGTGCAGATCGCCATCACCGGCACTAGTTTTACTATGCAAAAAGGCAAAGCAAAATTGGCGCTGCACAGTAAACTGCTTGGTCGGCACCAGGTTGGGCCGCTGGCGTTGGTGGCTGCGCTGGCGCACCAGTTTGGACTGAGCGGCGAGCAGATTGCAGCGGGCGTTGCCAACACGCGGCCGTTCGAACATCGCATGGAGCCATATCAACTGGCTGGCGCGTGGATTATCGATGACACCTACAACGGCAACATCGAGGGCGTGCGCGCTGGCCTTAAATTACTCCAAGACCTGCCGGCTACCCGCAAAATCTACGTCACGCCCGGCTTGGTCGATCAAGGCCCGGAGACCGAGCGCGTGCACCGCGAGATGGGCAAGCTCATTGCCGAGGCGCGGCCGGATATCGTGGTGCTGATGCAACACTCGGTTACGCCGTTTATTCAGGCCGGACTAGAAGCTGCGAGCTATCAGGGTGAGGTGCGTCTCGAGACCGATCCACTGGACTTTTACCAAAACTTGCAGCTCGTCGTTGCCGCCGGTGATCTTGTAGTCATGCAAAACGACTGGCCAGACAACTACGCCTGAAGATAGAAAAATGAGTGGACTCTTCAGAACAGAGAGGTAAGGTCGCAGCTCACCAAGCCCCACAAAATAATGAGGTCTAGTCGCCCAGACTCGGACTTCCTGGCGGCTGCGCGATCAGCTCTTCCAAGCGCTCGGTGATGCCAAGCGTCTGGCCTATAGTCTGCACAAGAGAATGGATTTCATCGGTATGAACGGGCAGATAATTAACGCCCTGTTCGGCAGCCAGCAGTGGGTCTGTGTGCAACCTTGTGTCGTATTGTATCTCGCGGGCAACTCGCGCAAACGCTTCGCGCCCGTGAGCTCCCGCTATTCGCAACCGCAGCCCACTTATGAGGCCATCTCTGACACTGTCTAACATGCTTGGAGCATCCATCCGTCTGGCCACACCAAGTTTATCCCTAAGATAGAACGTTTGCTGGCCGCTGCCGTCAAGTTTTTGTTCAAACACAGAGATACCTTGCGGCGCGCCCATGACATGCTTCATTACATTCACTGTAGGGCCGCCCGGAGGAACTTGAAACTCGGTTTCGTCCACTCGTGTGGCGATTATTCGTAGATCACTGGTACACGCTTCAGTTGCCCTATATCCTGGAAACATATCGGAGATTGTAGCCGGCGGCAACGTGTCGAAGAGTTCTTGGCCGACTATGCCAAGAACCCTTCCTGCTTCTAATTGCTCGTCAATCGGCGGCAATTCATAGGTGTTGTCAAAGGGCTGTCTAAAATCCAAGATGGACGGCGGGATCGGCTCTGGTTCGGCCGGCTCGACAACCCTGCCATCTCGTGTCAATAAAACACGTGTCTGGATGTCCACATTATGTGTGTACCCTGACACTTCCACATGAGTACGAAAATAAGCCTGTGCTGCAAGAAGACCGTCGGATGTTATGCCAAGATGCACACCGCCGTCTATGTCGCCCTCTATCTCTCGCGCTGCCGCTCCGGGGATGACGTCCGCTAGATTGAAAGATTGTCTGCCTTGAAGAAATCGGGTTGTTGAAGGAAGGCTTGGATCGTAATCGCTCGGCCCTCTGAATTCGGTCATTGTAAAAGGCCCTCAATATAACGCGTCTGATCGAGCGGTGGTTCTTGCGCGCGATGCATGTTGTCGAATTCTGCCATGGCTACAATCTCCCGTACTTATAATGTATATGCATGATACAAGGAGCGCGTGTATGCAGCAAGTAGCGTTACGCCCAGCTACCGAGCGTAAAAAGAGATGCAGGTCTTGCAGGTGGTGATAATTGTATACGAGAATTGTAGCTTGTAATTGCAGAAAAACGAGCATATCATAAAGGTATGAAAACAGTCGCAGTTATTTTTGGAGGCCAAAGTGCCGAGCATGACGTCAGTATCGTCACTGCTATCGCAAGTATCATCAAGCCGCTAGAGCTCAGCAAACAGTATCGGGTGGAGGTGGTGTACATCGCCAAAAATGGCGCCTGGTTTTGGGATGATAAACTCAAAGATATTCAGCTTTTTACCTCGGGCGAGATCGAGCACTTTACGGCGCGGACGCAGCCGGCCAGCGTGCAGTTTACCGGCGGCATGGTGCTTTCGAAAGCCAGCGGCATTGCTGGGCGCAAGCAACACCGCGCCATCGACGTTGTGTTTCCGAGCATGCACGGCACATATGGAGAAGACGGCGCGCTGATGGGCTTGCTCGATATGGCTGGTGTACCGTACGTGGGCTGCGGCATGGATGCAGCCGTGCTGGCCATGAACAAAGTATTGGCCAAGCAGATCGCCGCCGCGCACGACATTCCGGTGAGCAAGTTTTTGGCGTTTTCCGGCCAGCAGTTAGAGCATAACCCGGCCGCGGCGCTCAAGCAGATCACCAAAGAGCTGCACTTCCCGTTGTTTGTTAAGCCGGCGCACTTGGGTTCGAGCATCGGCATGTCGCGGGTGAGCACTGAAACCGAGCTGCGTAACGGCCTGGAAGTTGCCGCGAAATACGACGACGCCATCATCGTGGAAGAAGCGGTGCAAAATCTGATCGAGGTAACGCTGCCAATCATCGGTAACCGCGACCTCACGCCGGCGTATCTGGAGCAACCGCTGCTGAACGCAGAAGATTTCTTCGACTTCGATAAAAAGTACATGGGCCAAGGCGGTAAAAAGATGGGTGCTGAAATGGGTGGCAAGCAAGGCGCGCAAGGCTATAGCAACATTCCGGCCAAGATTGCCGACGACCTGTATCAAAAAGCCGAAGCTGTTGGTTTAGGCGTATACCGCGCACTGGGTTGTAGCGGTATCGCCCGAGTGGACATGCTCATCGACGGCAAAACGAACCAGGTGTATTTTAACGAGGTCAATCCGCTACCTGGCAGCCTGTATGCTCACAACTGGCGGCTGAAGGGTATCAGTAACGTTGAGCTGGTAACGCGGCTGGTAGAGCTCGGCGAAGCTCGCTTCCGCGAGCGGCGCGCACTGAACACGGTGTTCGCCACCAATTTCCTCAAACAATTCTAGGAGGCATATGTCGGTCCGCGCAAACGTCGACGCGCTGCTAAACAAGTTCGAAAAAACATTTGCCACGCACAACCGCATTGAGGTTTCGCGCTCGGCGCTGCTGCATAATCTTGATCTGTGCTCAAATCTGGCTGGTTTGCCAGCGATGCCAGTATTGAAAGGTAACGCCTATGGGCACGGTGTAGAGCTGGTGGCCCGGGCGCTCAAGGGGCGAGATTTGCCATATATCGCCGTCGATGGATATTTTGAGGCGCTACGCATTCGTGACGTGAGCGATCAGCCCGTGCTGGTGATGGGGGCTATTCTGCCCGAAAACTACTCGCGAATGAAGTACGACAACTTCGCTTTTGTGGTGCACGATGCGGCGAGCATTCACGCGCTTGGCAAAACCGGCAAGCGTGTGCGTGTGCATCTTGAGGCGAACACTGGTATGAATCGGTACGGCGCAAAGCCGGATGAGGTTGTAGCGCTCACCAAGTTAATTTTGCGCTATCCAAACCTGACGCTGGAAGGTGTGATGAGCCATCTGGCTGATAGTGACGGCGATGATCCGGTCACGATTGCTGCCTCGGTCGATCAGTTCGACGCTTGTGTAGAAGCGGTGCGTGCAGCCGGCGCGAACCCAACGCTGTTTCATGTGGCGCAAAGCGCTGGGAGCCTTCGGGCGACATCTAAGTACGCGAACGCGTTTCGTTTGGGCATCGGGCTGTACGGTGTTAATCCGTTTCCGCACAGCCACGACTTGCATCGACAACTGCAAGGTTTGCAGCCGGCGCTCAGGCTCATTAGCACCATTACAAAGATCATCGAACTGCAAGAAGGCGACAAAGTCAGCTACAACTACACCTTTACCGCGCCTAAAGCGATGCGGATCGGCGTGTTGCCACTTGGCTATTACGAAGGGTTGAACCGGGCACTCAGCAACGCCGGCGTGGTTTTGGTTGGCCGGCGATTCGTGCCCATCGTTGGCCGCGTGTGCATGAACCACACAATGATTAGCCTGCAAGGCGTCGCTGCGGAGGTGGGCGACAAGGTGGTCGTCTACAGCAACCAATCAGCCGACAAAAACGCCATAGACACCATCGCGCACCAGCACGAACTCTTTAGCTACAACTTGTTAACCTCGCTGAATCACGACGTGCGCCGGGTGCTCGTTCCATAGCTTACGCATGCGCCGGCTGTTGGATGCGATCGTGGCAGCGGCTGATCTCGATAGAATAAACGCCCACCGAATCGGTAATAATCTCTTCACTGCGCGGCCAGCACCTTTCCACTCATGACGCTTATCGTCCAGCGGGCATAAGCATAAGCACAAGCCCTTTCGCCATACATAAGCGTCGTTGGAGTGCTGAGGACCGCGGCTGGCAAGCCCTCCGCCGCTCGCGCGCGCTGGCAACTCGGGCACGAAGCTGCTATAATAAGTTCCATCATGAAGCGACACTGTTTACTCGCCTACAATCTTCTCCTCGCCCGCTAGGGCGCATACATTCTCTCCGGTATAATTTCAGTAATCTAGGCAAAGGCAATAAGCTTGATGGCAACACAACTTGTGTATTTAGAAGATTTTGATGTGATAACCTGCAGTGCAAGCGTAACTGCGGTGGATACGACCGAAGATGGACGCGTAGATATACAGCTTAATCGAACCTGCTTTTATCCGTGCGGCGGCACGCATATACAAGATGTGCGCGACGTCGGCGTCATAACCATCACCAAGGTCAAGACTAAAAAAGGCTTGACTAAAGTCTCGTATGCAGTCGAAGGAATAAACTGATAGGATAAAGGCATGAAGTATTACACGCGTCAACTGATAGAGTTCAGGACGGCTCAGCGAGCCGCTTCTGTAGATATGAGGGAATCGTCGTTATGAAACGATACAATCCTAAAGAAATTGAGCCGCGCTGGCAGCGGCACTGGCAAGAATCGAAAATTTACGAAGCTAGCGACACGAGCGACAAGCCCAAGAAATATATCATGGAGTATTTTCCGTACCCCAGCGGCGCGGCTATGCACGTCGGACACGTGCGAAATTATACCATTGGTGATGCTATAAGCCGATACAATCGGATGCGTGGTTATAACGTGCTGCATCCCATGGGCTGGGACGCCTTTGGCTTGCCAGCCGAAAATTATGCCATCAAAACGGGCATCAGCCCGCAAGAAGCCATCAAGCAGAATACAGCCAAGTTCAAGCGACAACTCACCCAAATGGGGTTTAGCTACGACTGGTCGCGTGAGATTAACTCCTCCGACCCGGCGTATTACAAATGGACGCAGTGGTTCTTTTTGCTCTTGTTCAAGCGCGGGCTGGCCTATCAAAAAGAGAGTTTGCAGTGGTGGTGCCCGATAGACAAAACCGTGCTAGCCAACGAGCAAGTCGAAGAAGGCAAGTGCTGGCGCTGCGGCAGCGGGGTGGAGAAGAAAGCGCTCAAGCAGTGGTTTTTCAAAATTACCGATTATGCCGACCGGCTAGAAAAAGATCTGGACGACGTCAACTGGAGCGACGGCATCAAAAACATGCAGCGCAACTGGATCGGCCACAAGACGGGGATTAACATTACCTATCACGTGAGCAACGCCAAAACCGACGAGAACATTACGGTGTTCACCACGCGGCCAGATACCAACTATGGCGCCACCTTTGTGGTGCTGGCGCCGGAGCACCCCTTTGTGCAGAAAGTGATGAACCAAGAGATTGTTCCCAAAGAAGGTTCGAGCCACTGGCAAGCCGTGCAGCACTACGTGCAAAAGGCGCTGGCTAAGAGCGACGTTGAGCGCCAAGAAGAAGGTCGTCTGAAAACCGGCGCCTTCACCGGCTTGTACGTCACCAATCCACTGAACGGCCGCGAGCTGCCGGTGTGGGTGAGCGACTTTGTGCTGGCTGGTTTTGGCACCGGCGCCGTGGTGGGTGTGCCTGGCCACGACATGCGCGACTTCGAGTTTGCCAAGGAGTTTAGTATTCCTATCGAACGCGTGGTGGTCGGCCCGGACGGCGACACCTCGCCCATCGAACGCCGCGAGCAAGTCCAAGAGCGCGCTGGCAAGATGATTAACTCCGGTCCGCTGGATGGGCTGAATATCCGAGACGCCATCGAAAAAATGAAAGACCTGATGGAAGAAAAAGGCATGGGCAGTCGGACACATACCTACCGTATCCGCGATTGGCTGATTTCGCGCCAGCGCTACTGGGGCGCGCCGATCCCGATCATCCACTGCGAAAAAGACGGCGCTGTGCCCGTGCCCGACGACCAATTGCCGGTTGTACTGCCAGAGATGAAGAGCTACGAACCCCGCAAGTCCACGACTGGGCTTGCGGTAGACGCGAGCGAAGCGTCTCAAGCAAATGCCGCTGGCCCTGCGCCTTACGCGCCGGCTGGTGATGGCTATAGCCCGCTAGCTCGCGTGCCGGAATGGGTGAACACGACGT
This sequence comes from Saccharimonadales bacterium (SeqCode), assembly GCA_035278105.1. Taxonomy (GTDB): domain Bacteria; phylum Patescibacteriota; class Saccharimonadia; order Saccharimonadales; family UBA4665; genus PMNU01. The sequence goes on along the minus strand of DATEJI010000108.1, from coordinate 236,228 downwards.
GTCCAACGTGCGGTGGCCCGGCCGTGCGCGAGACCGATACCATGGACGGCTTCGCGTGCAGTAGTTGGTACTTTTTGCGTTTTGCCGACCCGCATAACAGCGAAAAAGCTTTTGACGCCGACAAAGTAAGATACTGGCTGCCGGTGGACGATTACATTGGCGGCGCCGAGCACGCTGTCATGCACTTGCTGTACGCCCGCATGTGGACCAAGGTGATGCAAGACGCTGGTCTCATCGACTTCGGCGAACCCTTTAAGACGCTCCGCAATCACGGTATGATCCTCGCTCCCGACGGGCAAAAAATGAGCAAGAGCAAAGGCAACACCATAGAGCCAGACGGGTTGATTGAGCAAGGCTACGGCGCGGACGCCATTCGCATAATGGAGCTGTTCGTTGGCCCGTGGAACCAAGTGGCCAACTGGAGTGTCGAGGGCATGGGCGGTAGTTTCCGCTTTTTGCAGCGTGTGTGGGCGCTCTCTCAAGACGTCGCTGCTGTGGGCGACGGCCCAGACACAGCAGATGCTGTAGAAATCACACGAATCATGCACCGCACCATTAAAAAGGTTGGCGACGATCTGGAAAATCTGGGTTTTAACACTGCCATCGCCGCCATGATGGAAGCTATCAACGGTCTATATGCCGCCAAAACTACCGTACCGCTCGCGGACGCGCCACAAACCTGGCATTGGGCCATGGAAACCTTCCAACAGTTGCTAGCGCCGTTTGCGCCGCATATCACCGAAGAATTATGGCACGAGCTGGGCCACCAGACTTCCGTCCACACCAGTGAGTGGCCTGCCTACGACGAGCACTATTTAGTGAGCGATACTGTGACCATCGCCGTGCAGGTCAACGGCAAGATTCGCGGCGAAATAGAGATCGCCACCACCAGCAGCGAAGCCGACATTATCGCCGCCGCCAAAGCCCACCAAAAAGTCGCCGCTCATCTCGCCGGCAGAGAGGTCAAAAAGACCATCTACGTTCCCGCCAAACTCGTAAGCTTTGTGGTAGTCTAAGGACTATGCCTGGCGAATCTCTTTTAGCACAGCGCACCGATTCCTTCGCGTTCAATGCTTTTAGTCGGCATCCCGCGCTGCTAGAGTGGTAGTGGCGATGAGCATGTTTCGCAGATACTACGGCCGCCCAGAATACAGCGCAGAGACAAACCCGAGTGTGCTGCAGGCCTTAGACGCCGAGAACGGTACGCGGCTGTACGATGTGCATCAGACGCTGCGCGAGGTGTATCCTGTGCTGTCCAACGTCACCATTGTTCCTGAAGGTCGCCGCGGTGGTACGTTTATACATGGCGATGGGCTGAACAATTTAGGGATTATCTTTATCGCACCAGAGATAGAGAGCAACGAGTCATTTGTTGACAATGGCATTACGCACGTTCGCTACGGACGTTTTGATGAACGCCTAGCACGTGACAACCAAAAGCTGTCACCGCAACGACTGAGGACTTTCGAGCTCTTGCATGAGTTCGGCCATGCCAAGGCGCTCGAAGAGCGCATTGTACTTGATCTTGCCGTCGGCATACCTGAAGCAGAAAGCGTCGCTGCTATGTATGATGAGCTGCGAGCGGTAAAAGATCGTTTCAACGAAACGTTGAGCGGCTATCGAGAAACCATACTTACGGGTTTGCCAGAGGATGCTATGGGCATGGATACGGCGACATGGCTCGCCTATCAACAGGCTCGTGAGCGCCAGTATTCGTTATTGCCGCCAGAATATGATGCCGACTCCTTCGCACTTGGATTTTTTGAGCACCATCCGGATTTATTAGCCTAGCAAAACGATTCTTGAGCCGACGGGCAGCCTGTGTAATAATCGGTTATCATGAGCGTTTTGAGACGAAGTGTTGGCCTGGCTGCCATGGTGGTACTTGCTGTATTTGGTGTGCTGGTGCTCGCTCGGCCAGCGCTGGCAAGTGACTACGGCGGTGGGCCGTACGGTGGTTGTGGCTACAATACCTGTGCTCGAGCGCCGGTTTCTACGCAGACCAGTTTGCCATCCGGACTGGATGTATCCATTAACTTGGTTGAAGGGCAAATCATTCCTGCCTCTGGCTACACCATTACGGTGACGCCATTGAATGGTGCGGGCACGAGCTTTCAAAAAGTTGAGTTTTATGTAGACGACACGCTTGTGCACACCTCGACGCCGGATGAAACCGGGACGGTGGCATGGCAATGGGTGCCAGGGGATATCTCGAACGCTACGATGGTTATTGTGGTCACTGGCAGCGGCAGCAGCGTTACGAAGACATTTCACCTGGCGATCAGTAAAGCGGCAGCGGCTGCTCCGGCGGGCGGCACACATACGGTAACCGACGTGCAGCAGCTTTCGGCGTACAGCGGCCCGTTGGGAGCACTCAAGCAGCTTTTGGATAGCGCCGCCAATACCGTGCGCACACTGCCAAAGCCAGTCGTTTACAGCTTTCCGTACGCGCTGTTCGCGCTCCTAGGCGTTGACGTGCTCCTTTTGTTGTTGCAGGCCAAGCGGGAGCTCAAAGAATATCATTCATTGCAGCGCCGCGCGGCCCAAGAGCAGACGATGGCAGAGGTAAAAAAGACGCTTATCGATCTGGTGTCGCACTATCTTCGCTCACCGCTAACAGTAGTCTCCGGCGGCATAGATTTACTTTCGCCCACGCCGCTCAAGACGCAGCTAACCGAGCAAGTCAACAAGCTGCGGGCGGATGTCGAGCGAATCGTCGCTCAAACCAAAGGCTTTGACCAAGCGCCAGCGGCCACGTTGCAATCGGGCGATGCACTCGCCGCCTGGCGGCAGCCGGCGCTGTTGTTGCCAGTATTGCTGATTGCCGCGGCCACGCTGCTTTGTAACTACCTGACAGCGCATGCCGGCACGTTTACACTGGTTGAAGTAAACGCCGCCGTGCAATCTGTGGTGTTCGCCGCGGCCGCCCTCGGAGTATACCAGGCGTTTCGGCGGCTGCAGCTCCGCCGTCGCGACGCGCACACCGCGCGCATCATGGCAAAAGAGCAGGCGACGATTGGGCGCACCTGCGACCGGCTGATCGCTGACGCTGGAGTGCTGCTCGGCCAAGATTTAGGGGCGCTGGATGCGTCGATTGCCTCGGCGCCAGACGGTCTCGTCAACAAGTTCATTTTGGAGGGCCAACACGGCTTTCAGACAGTCCTTAATAAGTTCGCTATCGCCCGGCAATTACAGGGTGCTGCCAGCACGGCGCCTATGCAGCACGTTTCGCTCCGCACACTGGTCGATGAAGCCGCCAAAGGTGTGGCAGACGCGGCAGCCACGCAGCGCGTCACGATCCGCCAGGGTACAGACATGCCTATTGCGGTGCGGAATCCCGAGCTACTGGCCTTCACCTTGCGTGAACTCCTCAGCAACGCCATCGCCTATAGCTCACCCAAAAGTGAGATTGTGGTTGCTGCGCGGCAGCGTGGCGCCCAGGGCATGAGCATTACCATTGCCGACCACGGCGCTGGTATCCCTGCCGCCAAGCTGGCATTGGTGGCGCAGCCGTTTTATAAGGCAGAAGGTGCGGAAGTGTTCACGCATGCCGGCATGGGTTTCGGGCTGTATCTGAACAAGCTCATCATGCGCTATTTGGGTGGTGATAGTGTTATTACTTCACATCCTGGCAGAGGTACGCTTGTGACGCTCCGTTTGCCACCCGAGGCCGTCACGAGCAGCGATCTTGCACCGCTGCCGCTCACCGCCAACGCGCTGTCGGCAGCTTGAGATTCTGGCCGATCTACGGTATACTGTATGCAACGTATTAGTAACCAAAGCAGGAGTTGTATTTTCCATGGGTAAACCAAAGAAACGAACCTCAAGTCGCCGCACCGGTGCTCGTCGCAGTCATTTGGCGCTTGAACTTGCACGCAAAGTAAACGCCAAGTCGCCAGTCAAAGTTCATACCACTGTCCGCGAAACCGGTAAAGCTGTAAAAGCCTAGTCTGCGTTCAGCATTTGCCGCTATACTAGGCACATAAGCAGAAAGTTTTCGAAAAAGGCATGGCATCGAACCGTCACCTTGGCCGTATCATCGCACTCCAAACGCTCTTCGAGCAGGATTTTCGGCGTGCCGCAAGCGACGCCGGATTCGACCTGCAAGCTGTTCTTGATCGCAACATCGACCGCTACAAGGCAACCGTTGACGATAAAGAGTTCATCGAGCGTTTGGTGCACGGCGTGGACGCGCACGCGCGCGAGCTCGATGTCGAGCTCCAGCCGGTCGCGCCGGAGTGGCCCATCGACCAAATCGCGCGTATGGACCGCGTGGTGTTGCGCATGGGATTGTATGAGCTGAAGTATGAAAAAGACGTGCCTGCCAAGGTTGTCATCAACGAAGCAGTGGAGCTGGCCAAAGCCTTTGGCAGCGAAAATTCCTCTAAGTTTGTCAATGGCGTGCTTGGCACGGTGTATCGCAAACTCAACGGCGAAGACATTCCAGAGAATCCTAAAAAACCGACACAGCAAAAGCCGGAGGGCACCAGTGACGCCCGAGTAAGCCAAGAGAAAATGGCCACGCAGCAAAAGCCGCCCAAAGGCGGGAAGGGAGCGGCGTAATGAAACGCCCGAAACTCGGTGGGTTTAGGCGTTTCGTGCCCGGACATCGCCCCAGCATCCAAGAAGTTGTGCATGAAACCACGGCCGGTGGCGTTATCTTTCGTCGCAATAGCGAAACGGGCAAGATCGAGATTTTGTTGATTCAAGACGCCAAAGATCGCTGGACAATTCCAAAAGGTCACGTCGAGGAGGGCGAGGAGCCTAAGCAGACTGCCGAGCGCGAGATCAACGAAGAAACCGGCCTCAAGCAAATGAAGGTCTTCAACTGGCTGGGCAAGGTGAATTTTCGCTATCGCCGCGGCCAGGTGCTGGTACTCATGACCATGCACATCTACCTCGTGCAGGCGCTTGGCGACACCGAGGACTTACATCCAGAGGACTGGCTCAACGACATCACATGGTTCCCCTCGAACGTCGCCATAGATAAGATCGCCTACGACGACATCGGCAAACTAATTCTGGTAGGAATGAAAAAGATCAGAGATGCAAGACTTTAGCGCATATCAAGACTTTGCCCAGCGTGTGCTGGGCATCAGCTTCGACGACATTCAGCGGCTGGTCACCGCTTTTACGCACCGATCGTACCTTAATGAGCACAAGAAGACCGTCAGTGAGCACAACGAGCGCCTGGAATTCTTAGGCGACGCCGTGCTCGAGTTGGTTGTGACCGAATATTTGTTTAACAATTTTGCTGAGCCGGAAGGTATTCTGACTAACTGGCGCAGCAGCCTGGTGCGCACCGAAAGCATTGGCGCAGCAGCAGCACGTTACGAATTCGAACCGATGCTGCGCTTAAGCCGCGGCGAAAAGCGCGGTACCGAGCGGGCTCGGGCGCAAATTTTGGCCAACAGTTTTGAAGCGGTGGTCGGCGCGATATATCTCGATAAGGGCTACGGCGCGGCTAAGTCGTTCATCACCAAGAGTATTTTGAGCACCTTTAAGGAGATTTTGGCTACCGGCTCGTGGCTCGACCCTAAGTCTCATTTGCAAGAAGTCGCGCAGAGCAAAGACGGCCATACGCCAGTCTACAAAGTGCTAAGTGAAGAAGGGCCGGACCACGAAAAAACCTTTACCGTAGGCGTATTCGTCGGCGGCAAGCTAAAGGGCACCGGCCAAGGCCCAAGCAAGCAAGCCGGCCAGCAAAAAGCTGCCGAGGCAGCCCTCGCATACTATAAAACAGCGTAATTGTAGGGAGGGTGGTGCTATGGGGCGATTTTCGAGATTTGAGTTTACTCCGGAGTCGCCCGACGGCCGCCAGGCTGCCAAGCTGTTCTATACCGAACTGTATGAAGGCCGAGATCCGCACGTGTCTTCCCCGGGTGATTTGTTTGGAGATCAAGAACTCAGACCGCACAGCACGTTTGAGTATTATGGATTGTACGCTGGCGACGAAGAGTCCGCTGCTGAAGCACCGGCGCTTTTGGCTGCCGGCTCGCTTGAAGTCGCACCGCCGCCTATAAACATCGACCAGCTCGCGGTCGATCACACGCACCAAGGCAGTGGCTATGGCCGCGAAATGGTGGAGTTTTTAGAAGTGCGTGCGGCGGAGCTCGGCGCTACAGAGTTGGAAGCTTCGCCAATTGACGACCGGGCGCGCAGCTTCTTTTCCCACTTGGGCTACGAAGTTGACCTCGCTGATGAGTACTTGTTGCGCAAACAGCTCGACTAACCCAATCGACGTAGTTGACAACAGAGATAGTTATCTGTAAAATAAACCGCAGATTGTTCATATTCTAATCGAAAGAAAGAGAGAATCGTACAACATCTATGTTAGCTATCCGTATGCAACGCACTGGTCGCAAAGGACACGCCATGTTCCGCGTGGTTGTGCAGGATTCGCGTCAGACGCCGACCAGCGGTAAAGTCGTTGCCTCGCTTGGTAGCTACGACCCGCACACCAAGAGCGCTGTACTCGATAAAGACAAAGCGGCAAAATTCCTCGAAAACGGTGCGCAGCCTTCTGAACGCGTTGTACTGCTCTTGCAGAAGGAAGGTGTTGCGATTCCGTCTTGGGTAAGCGTGAACAACGCCAAGGCTGGCGCGCTCCGCAACCCAGAGAAATTGCGCCGCAATCAGCCGAAAGAAGAAGCTCCCGCCGTCGAGGAATCGGCAGCGGACAACGCTGAGGCCGCCGAGGCTGAAGCTCCAGCAGCAGAAACCGAGAAAACCGAAAAAGAAGCCTAAAAAGGCTTCTTTTATCTTAGGGTGGAAATGTTTACTGACTACCTGGCATTTTCTGCTATAATAAGTTAACACGTTAACCAAGGAGTTTACTGTCATGAGCAGCATTGACCAACAATTCGTGGAATTCATCGTTAAATCTTTGGTGAGCAAGCCGGACGCAGTGAGCATTGAGCGCCGCATCGACGAAAAAGGCGTGCTCCTAGAGTTGACCGTTGACCCAGAAGACCTCGGCCGAGTAATTGGCAAGCGTGGCGCAACCGCTCAAAGCCTGCGCACTTTGCTGCGCGCCCTCGGCACCAAGAACGACGCCCGCTACAATCTCAAAATTGTCGACAACGGCGAAAGTATGCCAGCAGCGAGCAGCACCAGCAGTGCAAGCGACGACACCGACGATGATGCCGACGCTGCCAACAGTCGTGCGGACGACGAGCCATCAAGCGTGGTATCAAAAACCCGCAAAGAGCTTGAAGAACTCGACGATCTTGATGTATAGTTACAGTAAGTCGATCTAACGACTGTAACTTCAAAACAAAAACCAGCGAAGCTCAACTGCGAGCCATCTCATCTGCAAGGGTGATGTGGGAGCTTTATGTGGCAAAAGGACCGGACGAGTATAACGTTCCGGTCCTTTTGTTTGTGTGTTGTTCGGCTCGCCGCCTGACTTTTTCAGGTTGCTGCTATAATACAACCAGTGAAAAAGATACAAATTATTACCTTGTTCCCCGAGATGTTCACTGGTGTGCTCGGCGCAAGTATGCTTTGGAAGGCGCAGGATCGGCACGCGGTAGCGTTCTCGTTTAGTAATTTGCGCGATTTCGGGCTCGGCCCGCGCAAACAGGTAGACGACACACCCTACGGCGGCGGCGATGGCATGCTGCTCAAGCCCGAGCCGCTGATTGCGGCTATCGAGCAAGCCAAGCAAAACGACCCCGGCGCGCTGGTGCTCCTGCCCACACCGCGCGGCCGCGTGTACAAACAGTCCGACGCCAAAGCGTTGGCTGCGGCCGACAACGGGCTGATTATTATTTGTCCGCGCTACGAGGGTTACGACGAGCGTATCACTAACTGGATAGATCGCCAATATTGCATTGGCAACTACGTGCTCACCGGCGGCGAACTGCCAGCGATGGTGCTGATCGACAGCGTTGTGCGCCTGCTGCCAGGTGTGCTTGGCGGCGAAACCAGTGCCGACATCGAATCGTTCCAAGATGACGATATTAGCATTGAGTTTCCGCAGTACACTCGGCCGGAGGAGTTCCGCAGCCTGCGCGTGCCCGAGGTGCTCCTAAGCGGTCACCACGGCGAAATCGCTAAATGGCGTGCTGCACAAGCAGCGACTCGGACTCCCAGATAGCTCGCACGCGTGAGCACTAAGATGAGCGTCTAAATGTCGTGTGAAGTGAAGCGTACGCCGTTTTCTGTGAGCAAGTTGCCAAAACTCTTTTTGTGGCTGGCACCACGTAGCGTTGAAAGGCGCGGCCGATGGGGCTGACCAAACGCCAGGGCTGCATCACCGAGGCAGGCGAGCGTCGGCAGCTCACGATATACATAGTCGCGTTTGCGGTGGCCAAAACCCACTAAGCGCAAAATAGGCTCGACATATTCCGAGGCCTGCTCGCCAACGTGGTGAGCGATTCTGGTATGGAAGTATTCGTTCCAGGCTACCGTTTCCTGCCGATTGGCATCGGCATATACCACCGGAATGTCGTGTAGGCAGGCAAGGGCAGTGGCGTACTGAAAGCTGGACATAGCTTGGTTCTCGCGTGCTGCTTGCAGGATGTCTGCTGGATGCGCGCCAAAGTATGGTTCTAGATCTGAGTTTACATCGGGCAAGAGGTGAAGTCGATCGATTATTTGGTGGGGGTGTACGAATTGCGGATCTGGATAATTATAGCCTTCGACTGCTAAGACGTCGCCTCGATCTGGCTCCAGGGCGGTAACTACGTCGTAGGCGTGGTCATAATTGATCTGTGCGCAGTCACCTTCATAGCCGTGCGTAGCCCAGTACATATGAAGTTCGACGCCGTCAATTAGTGCGTCGATACCTTCTGGAGATATGGTTCGGGTTATAGGAATCCCAAGAAGGGCCATAGTTAGTATTTTAACATAATTATTAAGATTGTCAATCTAGGTTACGAGATGCCGAATGCTTGAGCGAATGCATCGAAGCTATCGGCGATCAGATCGGGCGGCACCGGCTCGCTGGCAAGACGCTCACGCGATTGCACACTGGTAATCGCGCAGGTAAAGAGGCCAGCGCCCTTGGCGGAAGCAATGCCCCGCGGATTGTCCTCAAACGCCAACACCGAGCTCCGCGCTGTTTCAGGTAAACCGAGCGAGCGGAACGCTTTGTCGAATGCCTCCGGATGCGGCTTGGGATGAGTGACACTCTCTTTACTCACCACGCGTTCATCGGGAAAATACTTATGCAAGTTAGTCAGCTCGTACAAGAAGATGTCGATGTCGCGCCGGATAGCTGTGCTGGCGATGGCCAGCGGAATGTGCCGTGCGGCAAGTGCTGCGATGAATTCAAGTGCGCCAGTGATCGCCTTGCCTTTAGTGCGCAGGAGCTGTTCGTATAACACGTCCTTGCGGGCGACGATTTCGAGCAGTAATTCGTGCGTCGGGTCGAGCGGATCGTTTGCGGGTATAACACCGGTGCACTGCAGGCCGTTCCACACCACAGCTTCCATGGTGTGTACTGGTGAACTCATGTAGTGGGCGAAGTTTTCTTCAGGGGTGATAGCGAGTAGTGCGGGCAGGTTATAACGCTCGCCAGCTTCGTGCATGGCCTGCATGCGAGCTTGTTCGTGCAAGCCGTTTACGGGGTCATGTACGTTTGTGTCTAGTAACGTTTCGTCGACATCAAAAATAACACCGTGCACCTCAGCAATTTGTAACATGCGAGTATTGTAGCACAAGGTGTCGTCTCTTACGCTATAATAGAACTATTAAGTGGAGGGTAGCTATGAAGTTGTCGTTTATCAAACCAGTGCAGGCGCATTGCGACTTGCCGTGCGGCGTGTACGATCCGGCGCAGGCCAAGATTGAAGCTCAAAGCGTGCACGAGATCATGAAAAAGTACGCCGGGCTGGAGCAAGAGGAGTTCAAGTGGCGTGGTGTGCTCATCAAAGAACAGCGTGCCGAACTGGTCAAGCATCACTTGTGGGTACTATGGACGGACTACTTTAAGCCCGAGCATCTCGAGAAATACCCCGACCTGCACGATAGGTTCTGGAAGGCGACGAAGCAGGCTGGCGCATGCAAACGGAGTACTGACCCGGCTGAGGGTCAAAAGTTGCTCGACATGATCGACGACATCGCCAAAATTTTTTGGGAGACTAAGAAGGCGTAGGTTGGGTAGGCGCGGGCATGTTTCTGGTTCGGCGCATCGAGGGCGTGAGCATGCTGCCAGGTTTGCGGCCTGGGCAAGTCGTGTTCGCCTGGCGCCGGCCAGCACGCATTTATCCGGGTGACGTGCTCATCATCCGCCATGACGGCATGGAAAAAATCAAACGCGCCGCGCGCGTGGAGCAGGCTCGCGTCTTTGTAGTGGGCGATAATCTGGTGATGAGTACCGACAGCCGACACTTCGGCTGGATCGCGCGCGAGCAGGTCCTGGGCAAAGTCTGTTGGCCGCTCGCCGGTCGCGCTCCGCCGTTTCTATAATAAAGCTAGGGAGGATTCATGGCGCTACTGCACCACCGGCACGAGCCGCAAAACGTTAATGCTCAACATCAGGCAGGTCTTGGGCTGCAAGATAGATTGGCGCTGGTTATTACCGCGGCTGTGGGCACTATGTATGCCGTGTACTTTTTTATGGCCGTTCTGGCAGGCTGGATGTTGTGGCAAGGCGTCGTTGCTCGGCATCCGTTCGATCCGTATCCGTTTGCGTTTTTGCTGTTTATCGGCAACATCGTGCAGCTTTTGTTGATGCCACTGATTATGGTCGGGCAGAATATCCAGGCCAGACACGCCGAGCTGCGCGCCGACGAAGAGTATAAAACCACACTGAGCAGCTATCACGATCTGGAGGTAATCCTAAAGCACCTCGATTCCCAAGATACGGAACTCTTGCGGCAAACCAAACTGCTGCAGCAGCTTTTGGAAGCTCGCAAATAGCTACCCCCCCTAAATTAAGTCCCGGGCCGCGCATAATAGTGTATAAAAAGCCCGGGTTAGGGGCCCGGGCTTTTTTGGAGACGCGAGAGAATGGTTTAGTTACGGATGTCTACCCCGGTGCCACCGCTCGCTGCATTGTCGGCGTTGCCACTAGCTGCGCCGCCGGCATTGGTGTTGTGGGTTGTGCTGGTGTTACCGCTGTTCGCGGTTTGGTTGTTTGTGGTGATGCTGGAGATGTTATTCGTGTTCGATACGGACGTGTCTGAGGAATTGGTGAAGCGGATAACGTTGTTCGACCCCGGCCCTGTATTGCTGATGCTTGCGCTTGTTGGTAACGGCGAGCTGCCGCTGTTATTGCCATCTCCACCGCCACCGCTGGCCGGGTTGTTACTCACTGATGCGCCCAAGCCGCTCCCGGCCATATTGCCTGCGCCGCCGCTTGCGCCACCACCCATGGAGGTATTGAAGCCGCCAAATACGCCGCGGCTCGTTGCCGATTGGTTGTTGGTGGTTGCGCCCAAAATGCCGTTGAAGTTTGTAGTTGCCGCGCGGGTGGTAGTGCTGCCGAGGATTTGGTTGTTCGACCCCGGCCCGGTGTTGTTCACGCTGCCGCTAGCCTGTTGGCCGGTCTGAGCTTGTTGACCGCCGCACGCGCCATCACCGTTGGCGATAGAGACGTTCACGTTCGTGTTGGCGGTGTTAGTAGCATCACCGCTCGTGCTCGCCCCACCGCTCCCTGTGCCGTTCCAACCAGCAACCCAGTCGGCCTCTTGAGTTGCCATGTAGCTCATAAACGCGCTATGCCACTGCTCGTAGCTATAACCGCGCGCTTTCCATACGGCCGGATCCCAAGAACTCCATGAACCGCCGGCGTTTGTGTTATGACTCACCACCGCATCGCCACTCTCGGCAGATTGGTTGTTGGTGGTTATGGCTTGCACGTTGTTGGTGTTTTGCACGTCGCAGTCGATTTGATCGTGCGACGAGATGATGTTCGTAGAATCCGGCCCGGTCGTAGTGATAACCGCCGATTGTGCCGAGACTTGGCTCACAAAGCCAAAGCACAAGGCGGTTATTCCAGCGACGGCCGTTGTAGCAGCACGCGATGCGATCGTTCGTATCATACATCCCCCTCTTTTATGGTCATCCTCAGCATACGGATGCGCATCACGCCGTTGCTGTGAATTATCGTACAATTTTAGAAAAAATAACGATCATAAAACGAAAAACTGTGGACAACGGTAGGTTATTCGCTTGGCACGCCGTGATTACGGCAACCTCCTACACGAGAGTACAGCATATGAGTTTGCAGACGCAGTACTCGTTATTACACGGCGAGACGCGTACGCAACCAAAGTAAGGCGATGCCGCCGGGTACCATCGGCAGCCAATAAGTGATGAGCCGATAGAGGAGCGCTACGATAATCGCGTGATCGGCGTTCAATCCGTATGCGACAAGGCTGCCGGCCAACCCAGCCTCGGCACCAACGATTCCGCCAGGCGTGGGCGTTATTGATCCGACAATTTGCGACGCCGAAAACGCGGCAAAGGCAGCGCTCAGCGAAACATGATAGCCCAGCGCCTGCGCTGCATAGTACACAACACCAGTGAGTAAACACGGCAGCGTTGCCGCGCACAACAGTGCCAGCACGAGACGCAGCGGATGACGTTGATAGGTCCGCAGCCCCTGTATGGCCATGCGGAGCGAATGAATAGCGCGTTTGCCGACGAGCGTGGCTATCAAAAGCGCCACCAGAACAAGCCCGATCGCCGCCGCGAATATCGTATGGCGCGCAATGTGTACCGACGGCCACATAGTGCCAAGCGACACCACTGCCGCGGCCAGGACCGCCAGATACGCAACAAACCCGAGCGTGTTGTTCGCGGCAACTACGGCCAGCGCCTCGCGCAGCTTGTGGTGGTTGCTCCGGAGATAGGCGGCGTTTAACCCAAGGCTCCCAATGCCGGCTGGCAACAGTTTGCCCGCAAGGCCGCACGCCACTTCTACCGTTAGTGTCCGCAAGAATTGCAGCCGGTAGAGGCTGAGTTGCTGATAGATGAGCGCAGCCGCCACATTCGTGAGGGCGAGTAATCCCACTGCCGCCAAGAGCAAACCGATGTTCGCGTGCATAACGACGCGCCAACTCTCGCGCAGGCCGCCTATCTGCGGCACAACGCCATACAGCACCAGCGCAAACCCCGCCAACAACACAATACGCCCCAGGGATTTGCGGGACACATACTGCTTGTGCATACATCTAGTATAGCGCGTAGCAGGGCGTGCTATACTACCTACAAAGCTAAACATAAAAGGAATCTATGATAAAACAGCAATCAGACGATCCCGACGTAGCGGCTGCCGCTGGCGATGCGCTCGCGGTGGTGCAAGAAGTACTAGCCGGTTTGCCGAAGGCTGATACCTTCGATTACGGCGGGCATGTTATGCACGTTGGCGATTACGGTGTGTGCGAGCGCTGCACCAGTGCCATTGCCGAGGCTCAGCAAGCCAGCATCGAGCTCCTTGAAAGGGCCGAGACGCTTTCAGATGAGGTCGTGCGCGAGCATGTTCAGCTCGCCGCTCAGCTCCTGCGGCTCGAGGCAGAAGCCGCCCAGCTTCGTGCCGAGCTTCACAACGGCCAGGGTTCCGAGCCCATCTTGAATGCGCTGCTCGGCTTTATCTACGACCGGCACATTCAAGACAGTTACGATCATAGCCACGGCCAAGGAAATTAATATGGATATTCACGACAGCATCCGCCGGCATCTCGACAACATGCGCGCGCTCATCTCACCGTCCGGCTTATTTTTGGCGTCGTCGCACTCGGTTTCCACCGGCTACGACAAAGCCTGGCTGCGCGATAACGCCTACGAAGCACTGGCTTTTGAATACGCCGGCGATTGGGCGGTAGTCGAAAAAACCTACCACACCTTGCTCGACATCTTCGATAAACACATCGACAAAATCAACTGGGCAACAACCAACAAGCCGTTCGAAAGCTGGCAATTTATTCACGCCCGCTACAACCCCAAGACGCTCGAAGAATTTTGGGAGTCCTGGGGCAACAAACAGCACGACGCCGTGGGCATCATCCTTTTTAAACTTGCCGAGTTTGAACTGCGCGGCCACAGTATGCTGCGGAACGAAAAGGACAAGAAAACCGTTCAGACGTTGATTTATTACATCTGTAATGTCGAATATTGGCACGATGCCGACAGCGGCATGTGGGAAGAGGCTGAGGAAATCCACGCCAGCTCCATCGGTGCGGTGCTAGCCGCGCTCAAAAAGTGGCAAGAGGTGGGCACGATGGACGTCGACCAAGACGCTATCGACCGCGGTCAGAATGCGCTGGACGTGCTTTTGCCGCGCGAAAGCGAAACCAAATTTACCGACCTGGCGCTGCTTTCACTGATCTACCCGTACAACATCGTGACGCCGGCCATGGCGCATAACATTGTAGACAACCTAGAATATCACCTCGCCAAAGAGAAGGGCGTGCTGCGCTACAAGTTCGATCGCTATTACAATAAGAACGACGACGGCTACTCCGAAGAGGCCGAGTGGTGCTTTGGTTTAAGCTGGCTGGCGATTATTTGGAAGCGGTTCGGCAACGACCAAAAGGCGCGCGAATATCTCGACCGCGCTACGGCAACCGTTACCAAAGATGGTACCATTCCGGAGCTGTACTTCTCGAACTCAAACAAAGCCAACGAAAACACGCCGCTTGGCTGGTCGGAGAGCATGTACGTGGTGGCGTTGTACGAAGTGAACGGTCTGTCCGAACGGCGCTAGCTTATCTATTTTTACGTAAGTGACGCACACCAAGCAGCACCAACATGGCCATAACCGCTGCTGCCGCCAATGCGGACATGGAGGCGTAGAGCGCCATCATGCCGAACGTCCAATAGGCGTAGCCGTCGCCAAGCAACAATCCACGCAGCGTCTCGCCCTGGAAGAGAGTAGCTTTCTGCTGCTGGAGTTTTGGGTCGCTGGGATTTTGCAGGGCGAGCGTGCTTACCTCGGCATATGTTTTGCCGGCGGCAACCTTTTGGAGATGCACCGCGATGAAGTCGTTCGCATAGGCTTTGGCTTTCGGGCCGTTATCCACCAACTGGCCAGCGTATTTTTGGAGCGTGGGAAATTCCGCTGGGTCAAGCGCGCTGCTACCCTTTGGCGGGAAGTACACCTTTTGCGCCGAGAGCTCGGTGCGCACTTCGTTCGTGGCAAAACGGTAACCGTACCATCCCAACGCGCTCCCGCCAAGCAGGACGATGACGGCCATCACCCCCAGTAAAATAAACACTTTATCGATCGCTTGTCGTTCTGTCTTGGAAGCCATACCCATCCCTTTACGCTTATGTTCTAGTTACACTGTATACGTCGCCAAGGTCGCATGCAAGGACAGATTTAGTTGCGCTGCTCGATTGTTTTGATGATGGCCGGCAGGTCGACGCCTTTAGCCAGTGCTGGCTTCCACAGATCACCCGTGCGCGCGAGGCGGGCATGCGCGTTTTTGATGGTAAAGGTCGTGGGTTTGAGGCCAGGCCGCACTTCGTCCCAGTGCAACGGCATCGAGACGGTGGCATCCGGCGTGGGCCGCACTGAGTAGGGCGCGGCCAGAGTTTGACCTTCGCGGTTTTGCAAGAAGTCGAGGTAAATTTTATGCTTGCGTTTTTCGGGCAGGCGTTCAACGCTGGTGAGTTTTGGCTGACGCTGGTGCACCTCAAGCGCAATCAAGTGCGCCAAGTTTTTACCCTGTTCGTAGGTGTATTTTGCCTGCATGGGGATGAACAGGTGCAGGCCAGTCTTGCCTGAGGTTTTTGGGCACGAGGGAATATGCCACTCGTCGCAAACTTCCTTCACAGTCCGCGCTACGCTGATAACATCGGCAAAACCAACGCCTTCTGGGTCGAGATCAATGACGATCCAATCTGGCTTGTTCAAGTGACCGACGCGCGAATTCCACGGGTTGATCTCAATACAACCGAGTTGCACCATATACAGCAGCACGTCCACCTCGCCGCCCACGATCCAGCGGAGATCAGCGTTGTTGGACTCCGAAAAAATATCGGCGTGCGGTACCCAGGCCGGCAAGCGCTCGTTATTCTTCTGAAAGAAGCTTTCGCCGTTAATGCCGCTTGGCATACGATTGAGCGAACAGGGGCGATCTTGGAGATAAGGTAGGATGTATTCCGCTACGGACTTGTAATAGGTAAAGAGGTCGCCTTTGGTGTAGCGGTGCTTGGGAAAGAAAACTTTGTCGAGGTGCGTCGGCTCGAAGGGCAGCGTAGTTTTTTGGTTGCGTCCCGCACCAAGCAACCCAAGAGACTGCTCACGCGCGTAATCGGACTGTCCGAGCCTAGGATCTCGGCCATCCCTATCCGGCTCCACTAGGGGAGGGGCGACTCTCTCGTCGAGGCCTGACGAGGGACGCTCACGGTGTACATCCTCCGGCTTTTTATCCGGCCGCAGGCCTTCAAATCTGGGTTGACGCATGTAGCCGTCACCAGTCCATTCGCTAAAACTCATCTCGCAAACGAGTTCGGGGCGCACCCAATGCACTGGCGCATTGGGCTTAGGCTCGGTGGCGAACGGCGGGGTTCTGCGTTCCAGCCGACTGAGCTGCCTGTGGAGTTGCTTGCGCTGATCGTCGGCTATGCCGCCGCCTGAATGGCCGACGTAATGCAATTGTCCGTTTTGGTACACACCCACGAGTAGCGACCCGAGGTATGTACGGCTGCCACGCGGCTCGGTATAACCGCCGATAACGACTTCTTGCCGCTCGCTGGTTTTTACCTTTAGCCAATCTGTGCTGCGATCGGCTTCGTGATAGGTGGAGTCGGCGCGTTTGGCTACCATGCCCTCCAAACCGCGGCGACGCATCTCGGCAAAGAGTTTTTCGCCAGCAGCCTCGACGTCGTCACTATATGCGAGCACCGGATGCTTCGGCATGACACTTCCAAGGAGCACTTTGCGCTGTGCGAGCGGCATGCCGCGCACGTCGTGGCCGTCGCACCACAAGATATCGAACAGGTAGTAGCGGAGTATGCCGCGTGGTTCTTGGTGCCAGTTTTGTAGCCACTCGAAGTGTGAAGCGCCATGCGCATCCACTGTCACAATTTCGCCGTCCACAATAACGTCGTGCTTAAACGCGCGTAGCGCCTCGACCACCGGCGGATATTTTTCGGCAAAATCAATGCCATTGCGCGAGTACAGCTCGGTGCCGTCGCCGTGCTTGCTGCCCACGGCGCGGTAGCCATCCCATTTAATCTCGAACAACCAGCCTTCGCGGCTGAACGGTGCATTCATCAGCGTTGTCAACATGGGTTTCACTGCCCACGGCTTGGCGCGCTTGGGACATGCGGAGAGGTCGGGCAGCTTGCCGCGGGCACCGAGGTCGTCCACGTGCTTGCCACTTTTGACCGAGGTGTCGGCTTTGGTGATGTCGACGGTTGCAGCATATTTGTCGCCTTTTTTGACGAGCAGCCAGGCGTTTTCCTCGCGAGCACGCGGCATGTTGATGAGCGCAAATTCGCCCTGCAGTTTTTTGCCGTGCAAGATAAAGGTGAGGTGGCCCTTTTCCAGCTCCTTGGCGAGCGTTGCTTCGCTTTTGGCTGGGTCGCCCTTGCGTGCTTCGTACCAACCTTCGTCCCAGATAATGACGTTGCCGGCGCCGTAGTTACCTTCGGGAATCACTCCTTCGAAGCTGCGGTAATCAAACGGATGGTCTTCGGTCTGAATGGCGAGGTGATGCTGGCGCGGATCCAGGCTTGGGCCTTTGGGCACGGCCCAACTCTTCAGGACGCCATTCATCTCGAGCCGGAAATCGTAATGCAGGGTTGAGGCGTGATGTTCTTGCACGACAAACCGGAGCTTGCGGTGTGTGGCCAGGCGGTCTTTGTGAACTTCGGTGGCGTCCTTGTTCGCCGGCTCAGGGGTTTGGCTAAACCGACGCTTCTTGAAGTATTTTCCCAAGCCCACTACGGCTACTCCTTGAGGCTAGCTTTGAGCGCGCTCATCAGGTCGTGCGCGGATGTTTCTTTGGGCGCCTGCTTGCCGCGCGGCCGCGCCAGCTTTTTGCCTTTGGTTTTATCTTTGATGAGTTCTTCGAGCTCCTCGGTGTAGGTGTCGCGTAAGTCTTCGGCGATGAATGGCTTCGTCTCTTGCTTAATGAGTTTGAGTGCCATCTCGAGCTCTTTGTCGGTCACGTCTTTGTCGGTCGGCAAGTGCAGCTCGCCTGGCTCGCGCAAGTCGCTCGGGAAGCGCATTTGATTGAGCACCAACGCGCGGCCGACCGGCTTGATGACTGCTACATGTTCGCGCTCATGCAATACAAATTTGGCCAGCGCTAGCTTGTCGGATTTTTGCAGCGCGCCGCGTAACAGTGCGTAGGCTTTCTCGCCACCCTTGACGGCCTCAAGGTAATATGGTTTTTCGTAGTAGCGAATGTCGATGTCCGGCTCGTCGACGAACTGCTGAATATCAATCGTTTGCGTCTTTTTAGCGTCGATGTTCTCGAGCTCTTTTTTGGTGAGCACGATATAGTCGCCGTCGCGGTACTCATAGCCTTTTACGATATCATTCCACGGCACTTCCTCGCCATCTTTGCGGCAAATGCGGGCAAAGCGGATGGGGGAGTGATCTGCTTTGTGCAACATGTCGAGGTCGATACCCTCGCGGGTTTCCGATCCGCTGTAGAGCCGCACCGGGATGTTAATGAGTCCGAAACTAATTGAGCCATTCCATATTGGTCGCATATCACTTATGGTAGCATATAGATATGGAACCTACCCAATCTTCACTCAAACCCCTCAAAGTCGTTATTGTTGAGGACAACACCAGCTTAGCCGATATTTACAAAACGCGGCTGGAAATCCTCGGCTACCAGTGTTTTACCGCCTACGACGGCGTGCAGGCGTTGGAAATAATTCAGCGCGAGGTGCCAGACTTGGTACTGCTCGACCTCATGGTGCCCAAAATCGCCGGCGACCAAATTTTGGAGCGCATGCGCGCCAGCGATTGGGGCAAAAATATCAAAGTGCTGATTGTTTCTAACCTGAACGAAGCCGATGCGCCCGCTGGTCTGCGCGCCCAAGGCATCGAAGGCTACGCCGTGAAAGCCAACCTGACCAACGACCAACTCGACCAACTCGTTAACGCCATTCTCAAGCCGGCTGACCAAAAAGAAGACGTGCTGCTGGAGGCGCCCGAGTCTACGCAGATTATGTCGTCAAACGGACAATAAACAACCTAAAGATTGCATCATGAAACATCGTCCGCGTACGCTGGCGGACGATGTTTGCGTACATGTGCGACGCTATGCAGCGTTTAGCAGCCAGCGCTGCGTGAGGCGCTCACGTAGTCGCCGAAGGTGAAGTTCGGAATGTAGAAATTGACTGGATTACAGAGGTGAGTCCAGGTTTGCGGGCCAACAATGCCGTCAACGCCGATATGCTCAACGTGCTGGAAACTCATAACGTTGGCTTTGGTCTTGGGTCCGAAATAGCCGTCCACCGACAATTGCGGTAGCACGACTTGCTGGGAGCGCATGTCGTTTAACATCCGTTGAATGTAAGTAACACACGTTTGGTGTGTGCTGCTTTGCCGAAAGACGAGCTGCTTACATGTGGCCGCGCTCGCCGTGGCCGGTCGAGTAACCACAAAACCGCTGACGACCAAGGTGAGTGCCATGGATGCGAACAAGAATGATAGCCGTTTTGCTTTTGCTGATGTCATCTAAGTGCCCTCGCTATTAGTATGTGATGGTTCTGATAGTATCACGAGCTCGTAAAACAAAGCAGGGCTTTATCCACAGCCTGCGGCAAAAGCGCCAACGTATATCTCAAAAAATTACTGGATGGTTTGCGTGAGAAGGTCAACCACCTGGGTGCTACTCGGAAAATAATACAGCCGCGGGTTGTTTGGATCATAGCTGGTCGTGTAGCTGCAAGGAAAATATCGGCCTGCTACCGTGGTGGCAATTGGTATGACATCAACATCTTTGCTGAGCACAACGGCATGCGTTTGGGCTGTGTATATCGTGAGGTGATAGGTGGCGCTGTACACCGGTAGGTTGACGGTTGTATATGGGCACGTTTGGCCGGTGTTTTGGCCGGCGGTGCCTTGCAGGCAAGCAACGAGCTGGATGCTTTTGGGTGAAGCCTGGGCGTCGCGAACAACTTGGCCGATGGTTTTATCTGCCAGAATCGCGACGTTGTAATCGGACTCGTATCCTGTAGAGTCGGGCTGCTGGATAAAAACAGCCGTCGGGTGAGGTGTACTGCTGGTGTACGGGGCGGCGCCTTTAATACGCGCTCCGTTGCATACTTGGGCGTAATCGGCTGAGGTCGTGGCGCTGGCGGAGGTACTGTTTGAGGGCGAGCCGGCAGTGTTCGCGCTCTTACCAGAGTGACCAAGCTGACTTGCCAAGCCCATTGTTACGCCTATGATAACAACGATTCCCACTACAATAAAGCGCATACGCATCATGTGGCTCATGGTGCCCCAAAACCAGGTGAATGGTCTACTAAGCACTCGCCAGAGCGATTTTTTGGGCTGTGGCGGGAGCGGCTGCCATGGTTGCGGAGCTGGCGAATAACCGTGCGGCACGTTCTCGGGGTTCATATCCATAGGCACCATTGTACCTTATCTAGGGCAAAACGCCCGAGCTGTTTGCTGAATATCAAAACACAAACGACCAATCGTACGTCAACGATCGAACTTGAACCGCTCGGTGCTTCTTAGATCCTACACGTGAGGCTGCAACAGCGAGAAACGATTGCCTTCGGTGTCCATAGCCGAGATCCATAAGCCAACACCTGGGATCATCTGTGGTTCGTCGGTGTGCTTACCGTCTTTGGTCATGCCACCCAAAATTTTTCCACCCGCGGCCACTACGGTCTTCATAGACTCCGTAATGTCATCGACGGCCACCACCACGGATGGCGCCTGCGACAGCGGATCGTCGGTCTTTTGGTAAAAGCCACCGTTGATGTTCCCCGGTGTTTGTACCATGCCATTGTCGTCGGTGGCAGTTGTGTGGGCCACGACGTAATCGCCCATCTCTGGTCCCATTTTTTCGGTTTTCCAGCCAAAAGCCGTTTCGTAAAACTTGACCATGCGGTCGCGATCTTTGTAGCCCATTTCAAAATGGACCACTGGATTTGGTTTGCTCATACTGCCTCCTTATATAATAAGCATAACATTGTCGCCGGCCGTTTTGGAATGCCTTGTTTACCAACAAGGTGCTTAGGGCCTTGCAAAACAGTACGCCAATCGCCACAGTAGATAGCATGCCACTGACATTGACAGGCGACATCGGAGCTCTACTTGCGCTCGCCTCTAAGCTTCAAACGTACGGGACCGAGAAGAACATCGTCAGCGTGTTCGACGATGGCGGTTACAGAGAGCTTTTGCTCGCCACGCTGTTCAATCTCAAACTGCATGCCGGTCGGCATGGCGACGATGCCTACGACGAATTGCTCAATAATTATGAGCTGAAAACGGTCAACCTAGTGGACACCTCGGGCAAGTTGCGGAAGAAGCCAGGCATCACCACCTGCCACCACGTCAACCAAGACATTATCAACCGCTATCGCCGGCTGCATTCATGGCTGATCGGCATCTTCTTTATTAACCAGCCGGTCGCAATCTACGAGGTTCCAGCGGCAGCGTTGGAGCCATATTTACGCCGTTGGGAAGCGGAACTGCAGGCCAAGAGCCACCTCAACAATCCGAAGATTCGGTTTGATGACGTTCGTAGTCTCGGCATAAAACACTACGAGCACAAAGCGCTTGCCGCGAACTATATCGACGGCCACTTGCCGAAAGGCGCGGAAGTGTATCAAGACATCGTAACGATTAGTGCGTCCGATGTTGGGGCTAGCTCCGAGCGCCAAGTTTGTGTCGATTAATCGGTGACGTGCCCTACTGGCAGTACGCGGAAGCACAGGCCGACGCCGACGCTGAGCCAACAACATCGTTGTATTTTTTCCTTGGCTGCATATAATGGATTGTATTACTAGTGTCAGGAGGGTGGGATGTCAACGAAACAAGAAAAAGCTGCGAACAGAGCATTTTTAAGAGGTAAAAAGCAAGGCAAGGTAAGCGAAGAGAAACACATCCTGGCGCTTTTGATCGCCATAATCTTGGTCCTTTTGTATCTGTTGGTGGCGCAGCATAACGGGTGGTGGCCGTACCAGCGGGCTAAGCTTGGCTCGGCCTTTTATACGAATGTGAGCGCTAGCACAACTGCACCATCGGCAACGAGCTCTAGTAGTGGGGCAAGCGGATCGAGCTCAGGCGGCAGCACAACCTCGACAGGCGGCAGTGGCTCGAGCGGCTCAGGTTCGGGTGGTACCAGTACGACCACACCTCCGCCAGCTAGCTCTTCTAATCCGATCGCCAGCTTTGCAGCCGGAGTGAACGTTGGCGAAAGTATGACCGAGGTTAACTCGCAGGCTAACGGCCTGAGTCCAAACTGTGCCGTGGTGGCGAGCGCTGAAACCTCTAACGTCGGCCGGCAAGAGGTCTGTACGTACACGCAAGGCGACAAAATCATCACCGTTACCTACCTCAACAATCGTGTTATTAGTGCATCGAAGAGCGGCTTCTAGCACTGAGACTATGCGCGGTCGTCTGGCGCGAGCCACGCGGCTTGCGCTACCTCTAATTTAGTACGCGCAGCTCTGTGCTTGCAGCGTTCAGGTTGTAGAGGCGCGCATATTCGGTTGTCATGTCTGTTTCGAAGGTCGGCTGTTCGGATGCTAAACAGTAGCCGAATCGAGCGGGCGCGCTGTGTTTAGCTTTGTGCTCGTCTATCTTGGGTTTGGGGCGAATTTGTAGCGTGATGAGCGCCTTTGCCGAGCCCGTTGGACGAGCGGCGTGCAGGTCTTCAAGAAGCTGTTTGCCGTTCGACGGAAGCACAGCCTTGCGGTGTCCATCAAATGCGGCTGCGCCCATATAACCTGGACGAACTACAACGCCGACCTCCTCTGGATCCACACGTAGATAGGTAAACGGACTGGACAGAACGCTTGCAATCTGTGCTTGCAGGGCCATAAATACGCTTGCCGAGGCATAACATTCTTCGAGTGGCACGAGGAAGCCACTATACTGAAACGTCTTTTCCATGAAGCTGTTCATAAGCAGCCCGCCAGGCTTGGCGAGCTTTGCCGTATTCAGCAATGAATGCGCCACGCCAATAAGCTCTGGATTCACCGATTCGTGTACATAATTTGCCAAAACCGCATCTGCAGTGCCAACGTACGGCTGGACATTTGCCAGCAGCTTGCTGGCGCTGCCGTCGACTTCTTCGATGATGTCGGCCGTGATGAACTTCATTTTTCCTTTGATGAGCGCAACAAAACTGTTCGCAGCCAGAAACGGATTCTTTCTGTTGGTTTTCTGCTCGGTCGCCCGCGCCTCGGACAAAAGCGTGATCTTAGTTTGGTTACTAGAAGGCAGCCGGTTCCATTCGCGTATAGTCTGATACAGCTTGGGGTGTTTTGTTTTTAGGGCGTCGAGCCACCGCAAAGCATTACCGCCGGTTGCTGCCGTCTGTGCGTAGCACAAGCCTGCAATTTCTCGCCAGCCTTCCCACGTTGCGGCAGATGCCGCGTCGTAACCATCTATCCACGCCTCCGTCAGTGCGGTGTTGGCAGGACTGCGTTCTAAACCGATGTACTCTTTGCAAAAAGGTGCGGCGGCAATCGCGGTGTGCAGGCTCGGCCCAGGTCCTACTTCGATGATTCGCTCGGCGCCGGTGCTATTACCTCCAAAATGTTCGAACAATCGCTGCACTTTGTTTGCCATGGATAGCACATCTTCCTCGGTCAGCAGCGTGCGCTTTCCGCTGAACCATCCTTGCGAATACGCCAGGCTGTTTTCGGCAGAGAGCTGATGGTATTTGCCGCTGTCCGGCTGGGTATACTGGACATCGCGCGAGGAAGTTAGCTTGCGGCCCCGATGCTTCGGCGGCCCGGCAGTAATCCGCGGAACGATCATACCGCTCAGCTTGTTGTACTTATTTTTGTATGCCGAGCTTGGTACATGCGTCTCGAAACTAAACAGCGAACAGTCAATATTATCAGGATGAAAGCCTGCGTCAATGAGCGCTTGGCGATGCAGTGGCTGAAAGTCTTTTTCGGCGTCGCCATAATAAGTGAGCAGGGCGCCATCTGCCAGGAGCGCTTGCACGGGTTGTAGCGCTGGAATTTGGTTGAAATGCCGCTCATCAGAAGTCAGCGCGTAGGTGTCGAGGAGCGCGCCTCCAAACGTCTTGCGCTCAAGTACCGACACGCGGTTTTGTACCACGTCCGCCGCCGCTAATCGCGAGCGCATGGCCGACCAGTTACCAACATGCAGTTGAATCCTGGCGTCGGCAATCGCCTCTTTGTATTGGTTCATAAAAGCGAGCGCGTCACTTGGCGCAAACGCAACAACATGGTGACACTGGTCGCGCAGCGGCGGAGCGTCCCACCGCGCAACAACACTCTGGATTGATGCAGGGTCGAGCAAGGTGATTTCTCCTGCCAGGTCGGCAAGTAATTCCCTCCAGTCGCCGACGTGCAAAATAAGGTGGCCGGCGGTGATGGCCTGCTCGTTTTGCTTGAGACAATCGGCGGCAACATCCAGATTGAGTTCGCTCATATGATGCGCCCGCTTGCGATCTGGATGAAGTTGATTCCATTGCTGGACGGCCGTCTGCACAAAGCCACCCGATATGCCCATGCCGTAGCCAAGCTCCAAGACGTCTCCTGCATCCAGTGCGCTCGTGGCAACGGTGGCGAGCTCTTGCATGTACGGCGTTTCCCAGGATTGCATAACTTGGTGTTCGCCAAAGTGCAAAAAGGGTATGCCGTTTGCGGTTACTCCTCGAACAGGAATAGCCAAGCAGTGACTTTTGCGCGCCGCGCGCTTGAGCTCGCTCGTGACGTGCTTGGGCGCTACGCTGTAATCTATTTCGCGTCCTGCCGCCAGCTTGGCCTGCTCTGCTTCAAATCCGCGCAGCGGAGCATACGGGTCATTGCCAGCGTTGCTCGCATCCACACTGTGCTTTCGTGTCTTCATACTATAGGCTGCCGCGGCTGGACCGTTCCAGAGGCATCATCCTTCGCCAAGTTAAAAATAAACGCCGACGTTTCATCAGCTCTTGCTGTCCGGGCGTCGTGCGTATCAGCCAAGACTGTAATACCTGGAGCGCGTGGCGTATAATTGTCCACCATGGCGGACATATTTTCAGAGCTACTGGATCAGCTTGTGGCCGCTGGCCTAGATCGGGCCGAGGCTGTGGTATATGCTGAACTTACGAAAGCCCCCTCGACACACTTACAGATAAGTCGTACCACCGGTATTAGCCGCACAAAGGTATATCGGATTGCGGCTCGGCTGGAAAAGCAAGGTGTTATTATTCGGCGGTCAGACGATCGAGGCAAGTTTTTGGTAGCCGGTAATCTGGAGCTATTGCACGAAGAAACAGAGCGTCGGCAAACCATAGCCGCGGCCCAGCTCAAGGCACTCGAGCAAGCTGTTGCCCTCGTGCCACTGCTGCACTCGGAGGCGGCAAACAATTTTATCGTACACACCTATATCGGAACTGAGGGAATTCGGCAAATGCAGTGGCACGAACTAAAGACCAAAGACGAGCTACTCGCCTTTGGATTTGTGACGTACGAGGAGCTGGTTGGCAGTTATCAGTGGGCGGAAGATTTTCGTGTGCGCGTTGCGGCCGCGGGCTATCGGACGCGTGAGCTTGTCGGCCGCATGCCGACCACATTCAGTCCACATTTCACCAACGTGCAGGAATACAGGCAGCGGTATGCAGCCCGGCGCTTGGACGACGAGGTACTGCCCATATCCGCGCCCATGGTGATTTACAACAACACCGTAGCCATCTACCAAGTCGACAGCGAGCGTTCCTTCGGCGTCGAGATCATCCATCCCGGCTTCGCCAAAACCATGTCTAAAATTTTCGAACATTATTGGGCACTCGCCGAAGACAGCAACACCGAATAATCGTGAGAATATGCACCCGGCTAATTATGCTGGCAGAACGCAAATAGTAAAAATTGTATTGACAATTAATGTACAGATTAGTACTCTAGTACCATGGCTTCCAGTTTTAGATTTAATGAAGAGAAGAATCAATTGCTGAAAGCGACAAGGGGAGTTACCTTTGAAGAAGTTCTTGACTATATTGAAAAAGGTAATCTGTTAGCGGATGTCGTCCATCCTAATCTAAGGCGACCAAATCAGCGATTATACGTCGTAAAGATCGGTAGCTACGCATACGCAGTCCCTTATGTCATCAACATCAGCAAACAGGAAATATTTCTAAAAACTATTTTTCCGAGCCGAGCTTTAACAAGAGTTTATATACAAGGAGGTAAACATGTCGAAGAATAATCCTACAGATCCATTTGCCGGGCTGACTCTGGACAAAGAGGAACAGGAGCTAGAAGCTGTACTCGAGAACGAGGAGCTTGAGCTAGCTCCTGGTTTTGAAGCTACCAAAAAAGTGCTGGAGGAAGCGGCTCGGCGCCATAAGCAACTCAATACGGCCAAGCCCATTACGCTGCGCATCAATCAATTAGACTTGATTAAGATTAAGGCGAAGGCGAAGCGCAGTAATATCCCATATCAAACATTAGTCGGTGCTGTGTTGCACGATTTTGCTGAAGGTGGCAAGAAATTGCACATAAAATAAAAAAGTAATTCAATTGTTATCCTGTGGGTGTGGCGCAAGGGCTAAGATTTTAGGTATCAGTCACTCGGTGTATCCTTGCAACATGTTGATGACTTCCCAGGCGCCTGCAACAGAGAGTGGGCGACCAATACTGTTATCTTCCACAGGCTTGGCTTGGGTGATGTTTCGCTGCATTGCCTCTATACTTGGGTCGCTGTGTTGATAGCTGGCTGGATTGGCGCCCAAATAATCGCCCGCCTCGAAACCGAGCGCCAAGTTGCCGACATAGACCGAGCGCTGCCACAAGCGGCCATCACCGGGTAGCCAATACATGATTTCGGTAGAGATATCCGGCGGATATCCTTGCACGTAGCGGTTGACTCGAACATGGCCTCCATGGCTATCGTTCTGCACAAAAGAAACAACGTCAGTCCGTAGGTCGTCTTCATCGAGAATTTGCACTTCTTCGTTTGGTCGGCGTCGGGTTGCCAGTTGGCGAGCCACGACTTCGGAAAATACTTCGTCCTCGCGAGCATACGGAGCCGGAGAATCGTCAAGCAGATGGCGTAATCGGTTGACGCCTGGAAACTGCTCAAGGAGTAGCTCGCAGCGATCTGGGGTTAGGGTGAGCGCTCCATTCCGGTGTCGCGCGAACAGAAACGTAAGCTGGGCGTCGTCCGGCCGTACTGCCGGTTCGGCGAAACCGTTGCGGGCATTACGAGCCAGGCGGCTCGCACTATGAGCACTGGCATCGCTCAGGTATGAGGCGATCATAAGATCGTCACGATAGTCGACAAATTCCTCTGGCCAAGCGGTTTGGAAACTTGCGAGTTCTCCGCTCATGTCCTGCCCCTGCAATATTCCGCCAATTACATTGAGGTCGGCCAAAAGGGCGGTGGCTTGCTTGACCGGCTCACGGAGATGGGTGCTCTGCAGCAGATTAGCAGTAACCAGCCGGTTGAAATAAGCCTGACTAAAATTGTCACCAGTCAACGCCACGCTCAAGACCTTACCGTCATCTTGCCATAAATCGGCCAAGCGTTTTATCTGAAGTACTTCCGGTGGTGCTGGTTCGGGATGGTCATAGAAGGTGGGCAGATAGTCAATCTCGCTGCCGTCGAATACCGCAGCGGCATGCTCAGTGCCCAAGCATGGGCGAAGCAGCCCATGATCGCCCCAGTAGAGATGATAGGCACCCTCTTGCCGTAGGCTATCTACCAGGCTCATGGTCGTCTCCCAACCGTCCAAGCGAGTAGGTTGGGCCAGACCCTGAACGAGCACATCCAGACGTTCTGCATCGGCAAGCGGCGTCGTTTCAAGCGAATCTACGATTTGCCTGGCGACTTCGAGTGGCATCTGGCGGCGCTTATCATCTGCTGGGCCATGAAAGCCGATCGATTCATACGTCATATCTACCCCACATAAAGTCTTCTAAAGCAATGGCGAAGCCATCACTATCAACGTGCGGAACGACGCGATCGGCACACTCCTGTAAGCTCATAGGAGCGTTGCCCATGGCTAATTTGTGCGCGCCATCTGGCATGGATGCGAGTAACTTGTCATCCGTTTGGTTGTCGCTGATGACCATGATGTTGTTTGCCCGCACATCGGCGTACGGCCCTTCGAGCAGCGCCTGAACGCCAGTTTGTTTGTTGACGCCGACGCGTACTATTTGCATGCAGCGTAATGTCTCGCTGTCTTCGTAGGCATTCGGGTAGCCGTCAACACCTAAATTTTCAAGTGTGCCCGCAATGAACGCTTCGCGTTCGCTTTCAAAGATGGCGAATACCGAGGGCGCTGACTCGGTGATCGCGTCCATGGCCACTTCTGCCGGAGTGTGCGAACAATACGCTTCCTCGTAGGAGATTTCCGTACAGAACTCGCCAATAGCCGAGACAATCTCCTGGATGTGCTTTGGACTGAGCCAACGAGTATGCTCCGCATCCCGCTGCCCGGTCTGAAAGTCGAAAATAGTGGCGCCGCCGTCAAGCACGCCTAGGTGTCGGAGCCCTAACATCGCCGCCGGTGTCCTCATGAGGTCTGCGGAGCGCGTGGTAGTGGGCACCAACAAGCCTCCCTCATCAAAAAAATCCGCAACAGCTTGTACAACGCGCGGCGTCGGCTCGTCGGTGTAACGCGGTAACATGGTGCCGTCTACATCGGCAAAAACCAACTTTGTCTCTCGCATGTAGTTATTATAGCCTGTCGCCTACCCATCTTTCAGGATCTACAAGCCATAACGGATGATTGACGTGCCCAAAATTCTACTGTGTTCACGACGTGCTGCACGTCGGCTCGGGTCAGCTCCGCACCTTCTTGCGCCAATTCGCCAATGTCACCAATCGCGTTTTATGTTGATCGATTCATCTAACAAGCCCTATTACCGAGCCTTCTGTTTGACGACGCTGGAGTGAGGGATTCAAACCGTCGACTTCTTGACCAACCAATGATACCTTTGCACGATAAGGCGGGTATGATAACAAATCTAATGTAGAATGGATGTAGGTATGGATTCGGGAATCAC
Organism: Saccharimonadales bacterium (SeqCode); assembly: GCA_035278105.1. GTDB lineage: Bacteria > Patescibacteriota > Saccharimonadia > Saccharimonadales > UBA4665 > PMNU01. Next base: position 207,152 of record DATEJI010000108.1, on the reverse strand, counting down.
TCAAAACCGCAATATGTTCATAGACGGCTACCTTTCCGCAAGTACTACTGACTGGAGCCTGGACTTTGGGGCTAGGCCTAGCAAAAAACCACCTGCTCAATTGTTAAAGTGGATCGGTAACAAACAGCGATTTGCTCAATATATTGCGAGTGTGATTCCTGACGATTTTGGACAATATATAGAACCCTTTTTGGGATCGGGCGCAGTACTTGGAGCTGTCAAACCAAAAAATGGAGTTGCCGGTGACGTCATTAAACCCTTAATCGACCTCTGGAATATGGTGAAAAATGATCCAGAGCGCCTTTATACTAGTTATGAGCATAATTGGAATGAATATATGCGTAGCCCACGGGCAACTTATGCAGTTATCCTCAGTCGGTTCAATGCTAGTCCCAATCCAGAGGATTTTTTATTTATATCGAGAGCCTGTTACGGTGGAGTCATTCGATTCACGAAACAGGGTAAGATGAGTACCCCAGTGGGACCACATAAGCCTATAAGTCCCGAGACCTTCAGGGCGAGAATGCTAGCCTGGCGAAAATGCATCAAGGGAACAAAATTCATAGATTGCTCTTACCCTGAAACAATGAATATGGCCAAGAAAGGTGATGTGGTCTATTGCGATCCGCCGTATGTGGACTCTCAAGCGATTCTGTACGGCGCACAGGCTTTCAAGTTTCAAGAATTATTAAAAGAAGTTGAGAAATGCAAGCGGCGCGGCGTTAAGGTTGCGCTATCTATCGACGGCTTTAAGAAGTCTAAGCAGCGGCAAGTCGAGCTTAATTTGCAACCAGGGCTTTTTGAACGGGAATTGATAATCGACAACGGTTCATCTATGCTCAAGAGATTTCAAAAGAAAGACCAGCTTATGATCGGAGAAGACGTTCACGACCTTCTACTGTTGACATGGTGATGTCTTTTCTCCAGCTTTTTACAATTTCAGGCCAGCGGGTCAAGACTTGACGACCAAAAATAACTTCGTCAACGAAGCCTTCATGAACCATATCCACCATGCGGCATAAATATGATTTACCGCAGCTCCACCAAGTGAAATAGTCATCTACTATTAAGTAATGGCCAACCTCAATATTCTCACTGATCCGCAGCTCCTCTATTTCATAGCCATCAAGCATCGTTTCGTAGACACCGTCAGCTACACGACTGCCAAAAGTTTTCGTGCCATAGTACTCTTTGATTTCCCAAATTGCTAAAGGGTTTACGGCCGATGGATAAGCACCGTCAACGCGTCTTGCGAACGTCCTGAGCGGCTTTTCGCCAGTAGTGATTACTGTCAATCGACGTGGATCAGGATCGAAATCAGCATCCTGTAAGTTTTCGGCAGTGAGCATGTTCACTATGCCCGTAAGGTAGGCAAAGTGCTTTTTGTCGCCCTTCTGTTTGTTGAGCGGTAGCTTTATTGTTGGTTTGAGCGTCTCGTGCAGTTTGTCGAACTCTACTTTTGCCTGACTTCTATTCATAAAATTTGGTTTGGCATATTCGTCGAGTGACTTTGCTCTACATTGAAAGTACTCAACCAATAGCGCGCCTTCGGGAGTGGGTTTATTCGCAGAGTCAGCAAGATGAAGTACACTCAGACCTTGAGTCTTGAGACACTCGATAATTTGCTCGATAGTGTACGTTTTAAATTGACCACCCCTCGAATATCCCAGCGTAATAGATATCAGCCTAACCTGAGCCCAAAAACTCCTCGGCTGTTTCAGGAATTTTTTATTTGGTCGCATGCTATTAGTATATATAGTACCATCGGATTTACAGCTACTTCGCTTGCCATGGAAGACGCAAAAGAGGAATACTCAGTTAATGCCAAACTCTACAGCAAGGCGTTGAAGGCTCGAGGGTCCGCTTTACTCCATGATATCTTCCGGTCACGGTGAAATTTAAGCAATTATAAAATCGAGCTGTTCTACTGGAATGTCAATCGACTTTCCGTATGCTATGGCGGGCTCCCATGTGGGCTTATCCGAATGCTTGAACCTAAAAGTCCTACCAGGAAACACTGCAATGACATCGTCACCGTTCCAAAAATGCATATACCAATGCTTTGGTTTTAGCTCCTTGGCGAGAGAAGAAATATCATTTTCACTTACTTTAACTCTATAGAGATGCCATCGATTTTCTGGAACCTCTGCAGACGAGATGTGGACACCTAAAATTTCTAACTTATTCAAGAAGCGATTATCTAATAAGCTTTCTTCAACGATCGTACCGTCATATTTCATAAGAGTATTGTAACAAACAAAAGACTAGGAAGAGGGAGTCGCAATGAAGAACAACACTGCAAATGAAGACAAAAATACCAACAATAAAGTTGACGGATTGTACAAAATCTGGCTGGGGACGAGGGATTCGAACCCCCGATCACGGGACCAGAACCCGTTGCCTTACCACTTGGCCAGTCCCCATCGGCGACCCCAAGATTGTAACAAATAACAGGGATTTTGCCTAGCTATTCGGCCTGCTGCGTTCGGTGCGATATCATAGAAAGCATGAGTAATTTGGAACATATCGCCGCCTTGGTCGCGGCCGAACAGCAACAGTACACTACCTATCAGACGTACGAGCAGTTACGAGAAACGAACCAGCGTCTTGTTGAAGAATATCCTGAGCTGGCGCGTACCGAAGTTGTCGGTTACGGCGCTGACCGCACGCCAGATTATCCAGACGGCCGGCCGATAGAAGCGCTCATCGTCAGCGATCCAGAGTATGAGGCCGATCGGCCATACGTGCTCAAGAAACTCGGGCATGAAAACGAGCTGCCGGCCACGCTCGACCAAGCCGCGAGCGCTAGAGTGCTTTGCGAAAATCCGGATTTGTTAGATGAGTCTGGCTATAACTTTATTTTTAGCACCACGGAGCATCCTGACGGTATTGCGCTGCAGCGGTGGGTGGAGACTGGCGAAGGAGAGTTTGATCCGGCAACGTACGCACTCGGCTTTTACCGCTCCGCTGCTACCGAGCAAGTGTCGTGGGGCTATCCTTTTCGGCATGGGAAGGCAAATTTTACCGATGTTACTTCCGAAGTTGCCGCAAGCATGCATCTTATGAGAACATACAAGCCAGCGGTGATGCACGAGGTGCATGCCAGCGGTATCGACGATGTCTACTACTATGTATCGCACCCGAGCGACGAGCTGCAAGCCGCGCTGACGGAGATCTCTGCAGACAAAGGGTTTGCTATGCAGGTAGGCGAGCCGGAAATGCCGTACATCCAAAAAATAGGGCCGGGGTTGTACCATCCGCTATTCACTGCTCGGGCGGCGTATGATTACCGCGCCAAACACACGCCGCCCGAGCAGATGCGGTGGGTGAATGGTACGACATCCGCAGAGTATTTATCTGGGCTGGTGCATGACCCATTTATGATGGTGAGCGAGGTGCCGTACTTGACGGCAGATGCGCTGCGGGATATGAGCCTTTCGGGCATGACGCGGCGCGAGGCTGGGCTTTTGGATGTAGAAACGCATCGCCAGCTTGTTGCAAGTGTCGCCAGTTATTATGCCGCACTGCGCCCACGAATTGAGCGGAGCGACGCTGCCGACGTCGGCCGACTTGCTCGGTCAATACAGTGGTGGTATACCGAAGGTGCACTCGGCCGAGTATTGGCCGAACAGGGTGCTGTTGAGGCGCCAGAGTTTGCTCGGGAAGCCACCGTGGCCGAAGCCTACACCACGGTGCAGCGCTGGGATTTTTATGCCACCGCGTTTTTAGGAGAAGTACATCACTTGGCAGAACGACTCGGCGGCGAGGCGGGGATGATGGACGATATACGCGGCCAGGTCGAAGAGCGGATAGCCGCTATCGACGAGGTCAGCCCACTGCAAATCTCACCATTGCCCGACCTCGTGGGCGTGCAAGCAATGGCTGGCTTTGCTTTGACAGAGCACAGTAGGCGTGCTCGATCGGAGCAAGACTGAACTCGCGCATGGGGCGCGCGCATGGCGCATACCGTAGCCCGTAGCGGACAGCCCCGCCTATTATCAGTACGGCAACTAGTACGGCAGCGTGACTTCTTCTATGTACTGCCCGAAGATTTGGGCGAGCGCCAGATTATCGGCAATCACTAGCGGTGCGATTACACCAGGACTACTCAGGCTGCGCGTGGGATCGTCGATGCCGTACACCCGATGGACGTCGTGTAGCGCCGGGTCACCGTCGAGTGCATAGCTGTATGTGTAGGCGTGCCCGAGCTGCAGCTCGGTCGGTGAAGCCGGAGCGTATTCGCGGGGTGGCTCTACGAGCGAAAGCGCCGAGGTAATAATCGGCGTGTCGCGCCAGCCACTGATATACTCTTGCACGGATGCACAATCGTGCCCAGGAAACCCACCAGCCATGCATAGTTCAAAAGCGACGCCCAGGCGCAGGCCGTGCTGGTCTGGTAGCTCCAGTTCGTGTTCAATCTCGTTGCCGGCGGCATGATATCGGTACATCCACGTTGTATGTTCGGCATCTTCCAGGCCGACCACAACCTCGGTTGATGCGAACGACGGACCCGACAAATATTGCAGTCGGCCGCGAAGCACATCCTCTGGCATCTCATGCAGTTTTTGGTTTATGAGCGTAATTCGTTCAGGCATAGCGACCAAGCATATCACACTGTGCTATACTGAAAAAGTTAACAACCTAAGAATATACAGAGTGCAGGGAGAGATCTAGCTCGTTGATCTGCCGGCAACCTATCCGACGAGGATAAGGTGCTCCATCTAGCCCGCCGCCGCGGGAAAGATATGCACATGCCTGCAATCCTTTCCGCCAGTCGGCAGAAAGGATATTTTTATGTCAAAACCTAACACGAGCGAGCAGTCTGCCATACGCAGTCGGCTGTTTACGAGCGAATCGGTCTGCGCCGGGCATCCGGACAAAATCGCCGACGCCATTAGCGACGCAATTGTGGACGCGGCGCTGGCGCAGGACCCAAAAGCTCACACAGCCATCGAGACGATTGCCGGCGCGAACCAAATCTGCCTGTTCGGCGAGATCAAGACGACTGCCACGATCGACTACGAACAGATTGCGCGGGAGACAATCAAGCGACTGGGATACACCAATCCGGCCTGGGGCTTTTCGACGGCGTCGATTTTTACCGACAATATTCACCAACAGTCGCCAGAGATCGCGCGTGGCGCCGACCACGACGGTGCCGGCGACCAAGGCATGATGTTCGGCTTTGCTTGCACCGAAACTAAGGAGCTCATGCCGCTGCCCATTATGCTTGCGCATGCATTGACGCGGCGGATCGACGAGCTGCGCGAAAAAGGCAGCCTCAAGTGGTTGCGCCCCGACGGCAAGGCGCAAGTAACCATACGTTACGAAGATGACGCGCCAGTGGCGGTCGAAAAACTCGTAGCCGCGGTGGCGCATAGCGAGAGTACACCGGCGGCAGAAGTGCGAGCCGATGTCATCAAGCACGTTTTTACGCCGGTGCTTAAGACGCATGGCTTCGCGCTGCCGCCGGATGCAAATATCGTGGTGAACGGCACTGGCCTGTGGCACATTCCTGGCCCTGCGAGCGACGCCGGTCTCACCGGTCGCAAGATTGTCGTCGATGGCTACGGCGGCTACGCGCGGGTTGGCGGCGGCGCGTTCAGCGGTAAGGATCCGAGCAAAGTCGACCGCTCGGGTGCGTACGCGGCGCGCTACATCGCCAAAAATATCGTGGCTGCTGGGCTGGCTACAAAGTGCGAAGTCGGCTTGGCGTATGTTATCGGTCATCCGCGGCCGCTGATGGAAACCATCGAGACATTCGGTACGGCGACAGCGAGCGAAAGCGAACTGTATAGCTTCATGCACAATCTGTTGGATACGAGCGTAAAGGGCATTATCGACACCTTACGCTTAGCTCGTCCGATCTATAGTCAAACCAGCGCCTATGGCCACTTCGGCAAGAAACATCTCCCTTGGGAAGAGATCGTTACTGCGCCAGGCAGCAAGTAGTAAACTCGCGGAAGCTGGTGGCGCTCATGAACAAAGAGAGGTCGACCAACGGCGAACCTTTAAGGTCGCATTTTTACGCTACGCCGTAACCGTGCCGACAAGTTGTGCTTGGGTGAGGATGTGTCCTTCCATGGCAGCTTGCAGCTCGCGCAAACTCGCGCCGGGCTTCAGCGGCAGCTCGATGTTCAGCGCGTAGACGTCAAACATATAGCGGTGTGTGCCGGAAGGTGGCGCCGGCGCACCGTAGCCTTGCTTGCCGAAGTCGTTGACGCCTTCGATGGCACCCGTTGGTATGTGATTTTCGGGAAGCACGCTGGCGGTTGCCGAGATATTCCAAATAATCCAGTGCGTAAAATCGCCGCTCGGCGCATCAGGATCATGAACGATAATCGCCAAGCTGGCAGTGCCGTCTGGGACATTCGTAATCATGAGTGGCGGTGTGACGCCTGCACCTTTGACGGTGTGATTCGCCGGTATTGGCTGGTTCGCGCCAAACGCCGGGCTAGAAAGCTCCATGGCTGGCCATCGGCTTTTGAGTGTCGCTAAGGGCGCTGGCTTGGCTCGACGAGAGCTTCGTCAGTGCGACCACGGTCAGGATGAGCAAAACAAAAAGCACAATCGTGCTTATGGTTCGTTTCATACTTCTAGTATATCGCACATGTAAAGCATTTGGGTAGCGAACACGCATCGAGAACGCCCGCGGGCGAGCGATTTTGACTCCAACGAACGACAAGCGGAGCGGATTGCAAGTTGTGATATCCTAGTGCCATGTCAGGTATCCGCAGGTATGAATTTCCGGTTCCCAGCGATGTTGAAAGCGCTCACGATCATGGCTACGATATTACAACCTGGCCGTTGCGAGTCATTGCCAATGTCGCCGCCGGAGCGGTTATTGATGCCTTAGATCTCGGCCCTCCAGATCATCGACCGTTGCTGGGGTCGTACTCCGATAATACCCTCACCATGGGCGGTGCTCATCCCGAACTTGCGGCGCTCGCTCGGCAAGAGCTTGATGAGTACGAGGTAGCACAATTTGTCAGCGGAGCGTCGGTTCTGGCGGCCGTGGTGAATATTGAACGGTTCATGGACTCACCGCCGCTTACTGGCGGGCAAGAGCGAGTTAGCCTGTATCTTCGCCAAGACGCTGGGCGTATGAAAGGCAAATTTGAGGTAGTACCGAACGGGGGTGATGTTGCTCAGCACTGCGGCGAGATATTGCATATTGGGAAGCCAGTGGAGCGCTTGACAGCCGATTGGAGTTCGCCGGACATGGCGAGCTATGCGCTTATACTTTCTGCTCAGTTCACTGGAGTGGAGGAGCTTGATCCGCCAATGCGCAGCATTTATACAGATGTCAATGTCGCGCTTGACTACGGCGAAGCGACCGATCTGCTCACCATCTCCGACGTGTATGATGGCCATGGTGAGCGGGTAGCTACCGCGCCTCAACTGCCGGCTGCTTTTGGCCGTACGCTGGAATACCTTAGTAATTTACCCGGCGATACCAATGACCTGCTAGAATAATTTGGGAAGGATAGCACATGAAGGCAAGAGATTACGGTGTAGAGATAACTGACTCCACGATGCGAACAATGGGCGATACGGCCGCGCTCTGGATGGATAAGCAATTTGAACTGGCGGGTGTTACGGATGTGGCCGCAGCTATTGCTCCATACGAACCGGTATCGCCAACGGTGGGCGGGGCGATTCCCGAACTCGTTGAACGAGTGGCCGAACAAGAAGATGCATGCGCAGAATGGTATGTCAGCGCAGCATCGTGGTTAGTGGCTGCGCGAGGTATAGACGACTACATACAGAATATTGGAGTAAGTGGTTTGGAAGTAGAGGTAACATCCGCTGAAGAATATGGGGATGGTTATCGAACGCTTGCTCAAGAAGAGCGCAGCGGGTATATCAGAATATGCCCGCAAGGCGAAGTAGCGCAGCAGAGTGCAGCAATTCTTGGCGTGACCGGAGGAGAGACCGAGTACATACTTGCCAGATGGTTGGGGGTATGCAAGGCCGAATCTGAGGAGTTGGTTGAAGACGACAGAAGAGTTGCTCATCTTCAGCTCGATGCCCATATAACCGTTCCTTCGGAACCGCCAGAGCAGCTTTGGCTGACTGCTAATAAGTTGGTGAGAATGTATCCAAATGAAGCGATTGACAATCCTGACTCGACCAACGATGCGGCAACTGGCGTGAGATTGGGCGACGAGCGTGTCCTTCAAGTATTGGAAAACTCTTGGGCTACTGCTCAGCCGGCAAGGGCGTCGTTGCCTGGTATGTTCGGCGTTGCCTTCGAGTACTTGCGTCAGGCGGAGGTTTTGCCTCAGCAGGGATAGTCTAGCTGAAGAAGGCGAGATCTTGGATCTCTGGCGGCAAAAATCCCTTTTCGTGTTTAAAGTCGGCCTGCCATTGGTAGCCTTGGTTGTAGCCGAGGTCCTTCATGAGCTTGGTGGGCGCGTTGCGCAGGTGGAGCGGCACGGGCAGATCGGGATGCTCACGTGCGGCGATCTGGGCGGCAGACATGGCATCGGCGATCTGGCGCGACTTAGGCGCCTTGGCGAGTACGGTGGCGCAGTGATAGAGCGCATAATTGCACTCCGGCAAGCCGATGCGCTCCACCGCCTGAAACGCTGACACCGCCAGGTTGAGCGCTGCGGGCGCGACCAAGCCGATGTCCTCTGAGGCGAAGATAATCATCCGCCGGGCGATGAACTTCGGATCTTCGCCCGCTTGCAACATCCGTGCCATGTAATACAGCGCGGCGGTCGGATCGCTGCCGCGCATACTTTTAATGAACGCGCTGATGATGTTGTAGTGCTGCTCGCCAGCTTTGTCGTAGCCAGGCACGCGCCTTTGTGCGGCGGTGGTTACGACGCTGGGCGTAATGGTTTTGTCGGTGAGCTGCATGGCCAGCTCCAGATTGCCGAGCGCCACGCGCGCATCACCGCCGGAAAGTTCCGCCAGAAGGTCGATGCTTTTGGCCGGCAGGCGCTTGGCGTTGAGTTTCTCGGCCTTGGCGGTTTTTTGCAGGATCATGGTGACGTCGTCTTTGCTGAGCGGCTCAAGCACCAGGACGCGCGAGCGGCTGAGTAGGGGCGTAATCACCTCAAAGCTCGGGTTCTCGGTGGTCGCGCCGATCAGCACAAGCGTGCCGTTCTCCACATATGGCAAAAACGCATCTTGCTGCGCCTTGTTAAAGCGATGGATTTCATCGACGAATAAAATAGTGCGCATACCCAGCCGCTGATTTGCCTCGGCGGTTTGTGCCACCTTGCGCACGTCGTCTTTTTTGGCGGTGACGGCACTGAGCTCCACAAACTCGGCGCCGGTCTCGCGGGCGATAATGCGCGCCAGCGTGGTTTTACCACTGCCCGGCGGCCCCCACAAAATAAGGCTCGTCGGCTGCTTGCGTGTGATGATCTCACGAATAATCTGACCTTGTTTGGTCAGGTGTGTTTGGCCGATGACGTCTTCGAGGGACTCCGGCCGCATGCGTTCGGCGAGTGGTTGCATGGTATCAGTATAGCTCCTTAGCTGTCGTGTTGCAGCTCGGGCGCGCCGTAGACGCGAGCGAGCGCCATTTTAGTCCGGATGAGGTCGGCTCTTTCGCTGATTTCGCCGAGCAGTTGGTGGGCTGTGTGCGGCGCGCCATACTCCGCCAGCACGATTGCCAAAACCCCTGTAGCTTGCGATTGCTTCAGCCGGCGATTTTCTTTGCCATAGGCTTGGCGTCTTTCGTCGTACGGGCCTAAGATATCGGAGGCTGGGTTGTTGCCCGCTGCAGCCTCGCGCTCGAACGTATCTGGCGTACCAAACATGCCCGGTAATTCCCACGCGACGCGAGGTATAACTTCGCCTTCGGCGTCGAGTGATGGCAGTGTGTTGCCGTAGGCGATATCCGCTCGCGCCAGTTTGGCCAAGGGTCTGGCCCTGTCTTCCCAAACCACCCCAACGCTGTCGTTAAAGAGCGGCATCGCTGCTTCGCGGTCGTGTGGCGAACCCTCGGCGGCATACAACGCCACATATGTCTCGAGTCGCTCGTCTGGATGGTAGTAGTCCGTGTCAAAATAACGCAAGAAGCCACGGGCACGGTCGGTGTCGCCAGTTTGTGCGTAGAGACGGGCAGCGGTTAGCCCAAGCTCTTGAGATCCGCTCCTCTGTGCGCAGGCTGGATCGACGCACGAGCCATCGCAGGTGTGAGCGATACGCATTTGTTCATCTATTTCTGCCGCAATGGCGCGCAGGGTTTCTGTATCAGCAACGCTGCGACTGATGTTTGCGAACAGTCGACCTCGAACAGTATGTTGTGTGACGAGCTCTTCGAACGGAGCGGCAAGCTCCGGGTGCCCACCTTTGTGATACGCCAGGGCGATTTTGCTGTATAAGTGCTGAACCATCAGCCCTTCGAGCTCAGTTGCTTCCGCGTGCTCCAAGAGCTCGTGGTATTCCCCGGGCTGGGTCAAGTCGATGCCGTAACCCGCCAGCCCAGTCAAAAATTGATGAATGTCGCTGGAATGGACATACGTTGGCTCGCCCTCGGCCGGTAGTGTAAATAGGTGGTTGTCGTCGAACATGTGCAGCAGTTCGCCATCCGGCCCGGCATATCCTCTCGCCAAAAGCGCTGTTTTGGCTTGCGTGCCGTAGAAAGAACTCAAGCGTCCGAGGTCCAGAGCGATATTGTAGGCATCGTCGAACGCCCGGCCCGCGGCCAGCGCGTCAACAAGCGAGCCGCCCAGATGCTGTTTGCGCATAAGCGGCCAGGCGACCGTTGGATCATCCCCGGTTTCTTCGCCCATCTGTAAGTATGTCTCAACAGCGTGTGCTCCGGACACCGCGAGGTCGCCTTCCTCTATACAACTGAGCAAAAATTTACCCCGATCGGTGGGGTCCGGTTCGGTGAAGGCGTCCATGCGGGCCTCGGCCAAATAAAACGCCGCTGGATTGTGCTCTAAACTGGCCATTCGTAGCATATTTTACAATTCTTTGCGGTTACTTACAAGGCGGACACTCCGTCCTAATTATTTGACAGAGCGTCTGATGTTTCGATATAACAGTTGCATGGAAATTAATCGCCGCTGCACAGAATGCCCGAAACTAGCCGAAGCGCCGCCAGAAATAATCGACGGCGTTGAAATTGTCTCTGTTGGTTACGAAGAAAACGATTGTCCCTTCGGCAATCCGCCCGAGGTTGGCTCGTACGCAGCGACGTCAACTGAGATTGCGCCAGATCGGTATGCTCATCCTACTCGTTTAGTTTGCCCCGAAGACCTGCCAGACTTTGCAGTTGATGGCCTGCTACTTGTACGTGATTTTGTAGAGGAAGTATGGCGAAGAGGTCCGGTGATTGAGGCAGATGAAGCCGCACTTGTGATGTACGTCGACACCCCGCCTTTACCGGAACTGCCCGAAGCCTAGCCTTTTTTGCGGCTGCGACTTCGAATGCCGCGAATGCGCGTTTTGTTCAGCCGACGCGAGCGGTCCGTTTCGTCTTCAATTTCGTGGCCGACGATCTCTTCCAGTAAATCCTCAATGGTGGCGATGCCAACCATTTTGTCATCTTTTTCTACCGGAATCAGATGCGCACCACCGGTGATAAATTTGCGAAACAGTGTGTCGAGCGCGGTCATGCTGCCAACTACTTGTACCGGATACAGCGGCAGCTCGTGCACCGGCATGGCTTCGCGGTCGAAGTCGATGTCAACCAAATCTTTCATCAGTAGCAGACCAAAACAGACGGTGTGCTGCTTGTTCAGGATGGGAATGCGGCTCCAGCCGCGCTCTTTGATGTCGTCGATGCGCCGCGCGTCGATGACATCCTCTGGCGACAGCCAAAAGACACTGCGGATTGGCGTCATGATGTCGCGCACCCGCTTTTCGCTGAGCGTTAGCGCGCCGCGCATAATCTCAATTTCGTCGTCGTCCAGCTCGCTGTTGGTGTCGCCAAGGTGTTCGGTCATCATAATGCCGAGCTCATGGCGGGATTGCAGCGCGGCGACTTCCTCGCCAAACAGCCGATCGAGCAAAAGTTGCAATGGTTTAGAAACCGGATACGTCACATACATCATGGTTCTAAGGAGCGGCGATAACCGCGCGCAATAGTGCAGCGCGTGGCGATTAAACAGCGCTTGCGGCATGATTTCGCCAAAAATAACAATCAGCAGCGTGCTGATCGTGCCAGCAATGAGGCCGTACACCGCGCTTTCCAGCACGAGCGACGTGGCCGACACTGCGGCGACATTGCACAGCAAAATTGCCGCTAGGCTGAGGTGGCTGTTTTTGCGCAGCGGTAGCACGCGCTTGGCGTCGGTGTTGCCGAGCTTGGCTTTACGCCGCAAGTCGGCAACTTCCAGCGACATCAGCCCAATGTTCAATCCAGAACACACCGCCGAAAAGAGTACGAGCAGCAGTACTTCTACTGTAATAATAGCAACATGCACAGTCTTTCTATCGTAGCAAAAACTCCGATCTGCGCAACTGGTATAATTACGGTGTGGCGACTCATGAGTTTCCTCTGCGTACCGGCGACGAATGTAAGGCGTTGCTGAGCATTGTCGCTGCTCGCATTGAGGAGCAACGCGACGACGGCATCCACATGCCGTGCACGTTGCTCACGTTCGGAACGGATGACGATAGCGATCGCCCAGAGGTGTTTTTGCGCTTTGTAACCGATGACGTCGATTGGGTGCACACCGCTAGCCAGTTCCCCTCGTTACCTGACGAATTGCCGGAGGGGCTCGTAGTATACGACTATTTGTTTGGTCCGGCAGAGATTGATCCGGAGATTGCCGGCGCGCCCACGGCGATCCGGGCCTTGGGCGGTCTGGCGGCCGAATGTCCGTTGCCCATTTTGCGCGCCCGGGGCTGGATGTTAGACTCGCCGGCAGATATGCGATTGGACATCGAAGGTGTTTCTAACGGTATGCCTGAGGAGCAAGCAGCGCTGCAGCGCTTTAGGGATAGTCATGTCATGAGGGAAATCTCCTCAGATACGTGGGAAGTCTTTAGGTTGATGATAACGCCGCAACCAGGAGGGCTCGACACGCCGCATCTCTACTCGGTGTATTTGGAGTTTACCTCGTTGCCGGATCAACCATTTCAGCAGCCAACTCCTTGATAAAAAATCGTGCTTATGCCATAATATAAGCAAAGATTTCGCAAATAGCGCAAGGGAGCGCCTTTATTTATGGCACAAAGCGTTCAGGACCCCAGTAAAATCAGGAATATCGCGATTATCGCGCACGTCGATCATGGTAAAACTACGCTGGTGGATGGCTTGCTCAAACAAAGCCACACCTTCCGCGATAACCAGGCCGAGATGAGCCAGAGTCTGATTATGGACAGCGGCGACCAAGAGCGCGAGCGCGGCATTACGATTACCGCCAAGGTAACGGCCGTGCAGCACGGTGACCATCGGATTAACATCATCGACACGCCTGGCCACGCCGATTTTTCCGGCGAAGTCGAGCGTACGCTGAACATGGCCGATGGTTGTCTCTTGATTGTCGACGCGCAAGAAGGGCCAATGCCGCAGACGAAGTTTGTGCTTTCTAAGGCGTTGGCCAATGGTCTGAAGCCAATCGTCATCATCAACAAGATCGACAAAGACGGCCGCCGTATTGCAGCAGTGGAAGACGAGCTGGCCGATCTGTTTTTGGAGCTCGCCGTGCACGAAGACCAACTGCACTACTCGGTATATTATGCCATCGGCCGCGAAGGCAAGGCCTGGAAGGACATGCCGGCTGATGCAGGTGCGCCTGCCAATCTGGATGTTATTTTCGACGCCATTACCTCGCAAATTCCTGCGCCGCAGGTGGAGCTGGACAAGCCGTTTCAGATGTTGGTCACCGCGCTGAGCTGGGACAGCTTTAAGGGCAAGTACGCCGTTGGGCGTATCAGCCGCGGCCGGGTGAAGGCCGGCGATCAAGTGGCGCTTTGCAAGGCCGACGGTTCTTTGGTGAAATCGAAGGTCGACTTGGTGTTTATGAGTCACGGCGTTAGTAAGTTCGAAGTGCCGGAAGGCATTGCCGGCGACATCGTGCAACTTACGGGCATCGCCGAGGCGCGCATTGGCGAAACCATTGCCGACGCCGCACAGCCCGAAGCGCTGCCGGTTATCGAAGTTGAAGCGCCGACGCTGAGGATTTACCTCGGCCCGAACACTAGCCCGTTCAAAGGCCAGGAAGGCGAGTTTAACACCTCGCGCCAGATTGGCGAACGCTTACATAAAGAGTTGGAGACGAACGTTGGCTTGCGCGTAGAAGACGACGGCATTGGCTTTTTGGTGAGCGGCCGGGGCGAGCTGCACCTCAGCGTACTCATCGAAACCATGCGCCGCGAAGGTTACGAGTTTGAAGTTGGCCGTCCGCAAGTAGTAACGCACCAAGAAAACGGCCAGACCGTAGAGCCGGTTGAGGAGCTGATTATCGAGGTGCCAGCCGAGCACGTTGGCACCGTGCAGATGGAGCTCGGTGCTCGCCGCGCCATACTCAAAGAGCAATTCGCCAGTCCAAAGGGCGTCACCAAGTTGGTGTATGAGCTGCCAACTCGCGCACTCCTTGGTCTGCGCAACATTCTGATGACCAACACCAAAGGCACGGTGGTGATGAACAGTCTGACGAGTGGCTATCAACCGCTCGGCCCGGCGTTGCAGCAACTGCGCAACGGTGTGCTGATTGCATTCGAGACTGGCACGACCATGCCGTATTCGTTGGAAACTGCTGAAGCACGCGGTACGTTGTTTGTCGGTCCGGCCGAGAAAGTCTACGCCGGCCAGATCATCGGCCTGAACACTCGCCATGACGACATGGAAATTAATGTGTGTAAGGCAAAGCACCTCACCAACATGCGCAGTAAATCGTCCGACGGGGTGGTACAACTGACGCCGCCGGTTATCTTGAGTCTGGAGCAGTGCCTGGACTTTATCGAGAACGACGAGCTGCTCGAAGTAACGCCTAAAAATCTACGCCTGCGCAAGCGCGAACTCGACCCAACCAAGCGCAAGCGCCAGGTTAGGTAGCTCCGAGCGTCTCGCCGCTGCCGAATTCGCCATCTTTAAGCCCGTACAGAAATGCTACGAATTCTCCCCTATCGAATAATCGGGCGTCGGGGTTGATGAGTGTTCCCTCCGCGGGCAGGCCGCTTTGCATGATGAACAACGCGTCGTTGTAGGTAGTTCTGCCAAACCCAACGGCGACCTCTGCATCGGTAGCTGCATGCGAAGATGTTACCCAGCGAATGCCGCCTTCGCCACTCGCCAGATCACCGAGCACCCGGGCGCAGTATTCTTTTTGTGCCCGAACACTCAAATCTCGCCTTTCGAACCAACTTGCTTCACGCATATTCGTAAAGCCTACTGCTGGTTTTGATATTGGTTAATCAGGTTCTGGAGGTCTTGAGCACTGGGCGTGCTGGTGTTTGCACTGGGGATGGTAACTGGCTGGCTTTGGCCGGGCACTAGGTATTGGTTGGCGCCAAGGTCTTTGGTGGGCGAGGGCGCCACAATCGTTACCGTGTCGTAGCTGAAGGTCGAGTCCAAGGTGGTACCACCGTCTACGGTGCGGTCGCGGCGGAGCTGATAGCTTTTGGTGTCGAACCAAATATATTCGCTAGTGCCAGGGTTGTTCGGGTCTATCACCTGATACTTAAAGCAGGTGAGGTTACCGCACGCTTCGGTGCCGAGCTTTTTGTAGGTCGGTTGTTTGCTGGTGGTTGTGCTGTCTGGCTCGGTGAGGTTCGGGCTCGCCGTATTGTCGGTGTATTTGCTGATATCCGCTTGGGCGATAGTTTGTTTCCACCATTTGTTGTCGGTGGTGTCTTTGGTGTAGATGGTGTTGCCGATGGTGATCGTCTCGTAGGTAAGCTCGCCGGTGGACTTCATATGGAACTTGTCCGTGCCCTCAGTTTGGATAAGCGAGGTGTTCGTTTTGCCATCGGCAGTAGTGCTGCTGTTGATGGTGCTGTATTTTTGCGCCTTTAAGCTAGCGAAGAACTTGCAGAGGTCTTTGTCGCTCATACTGCATTGCACATTTTTGAGCGCGGCACTGACCGCCGGATTAACACCAGCCATGTCGTTATGCTTCTTCCATACAACATACCCAGACACCGCCACAGCCGCCACGACGACCATCACGACAATCGCACCAATGTGTCCGACACCTTGCTCTTTTTTGCTCACTCGTTGCATACCAACATCCTGCTTATGGTTATGCATGTATAGTACGGACAGACTCATGCGGCCGTCAAGCCAGGCTTACGGTTTTCGTGCTGCGAGTGTGGCTGTTTTGATACAATAGCGGCATGGAGATCTCCGACGAGCAGTTTGCTGCGCTGATCGATGAGGCGTTCGAGCATTTGCCGGCTGCACATCGCCGCGCTGTCAAAAATGTAGCTATTGTGTACGCCGATGAACCTACGCCAGGCCAGCGTGAGCAGTTACGTCTCCAATGCAACCAGACGCTGTATGGGTTGTACGAAGGCGTGCCGCTTGCGCGTCGTCAGGGCATTACCAGCTATCCGCCAGACAAAATTACCATCTTTAAGTTGCCGCTACTACGCGCCTCGGGGAACGAACCTGAGCTGCGAGAGCACATCCGCCACACCGTTTGGCATGAGGTTGCGCATTATTTTGGGCTGAACCACGAGCAAATTCATCGGCTCGAACAACGCTAGGAGCTATACTTAACAATAAGAGTAATAGGAGGCACTATGGACGATACGGATGCATTGGTATTGGCGATTTTAGTAGGAACCTCGCGCGAAGGGCGCGAATCAATTAAGGCGGCGCGTTGGGTTGCCGAGTTCGCGCGGCAGCGCCAGGGCGTAGAGGTTGTATTTGTTGACCCGACCGAGCTGCATTTGCCGAGCGACGGCGACGAAATCCGCGACCCGAAGTACACCGAGATCACGGCGCGCGCCGATGCGTTTTACGTGGTGACACCGGAGTATAATCATAGCTATCCAGGCTCGCTTAAGCGCATGCTCGACAGCGAATACGGCAATTACTTGCATAAGCCGATCGGCACCGCTGGCGTGAGCAGTGGCATTTTTGGTGGCGCGCGCTGCTGCGAGGCGCTCATCCCGGTGTATCACAAGCTGGGGCTGGTGGTGATTCAGCCGGAGGTGTATTTTCCGAAGGTTGGTGAGCTTTTTGACGAGCAAGGGAATCTCAAACTCGAGCATGTCGAGCGTTACACGGCTAGCGTTGGCAAGGCGCTCGACGAGCTGTTGTGGTACGCCCGGCTGCTGAAGCGCGCTCGCGCAGCGGCGCCTGAGCAAGCATAAGCAAAACGTGCTACACTAAGCAATATGTCTGGATATCGTGGCCATATTGCCGGAGCGATCGCTATGAATGTAGCGTATGTCGCGGCGGTTGATGTGGCACCGGGCAATATTCTGATGCGCGTGAATATTTCGTTGCAGGATTGGCAGCTTTTGGTGGGCTTGTTTGTGGTGGCGATACTGTTTGGGCTGTTCCCGGACGTTGACACCAATAGCATGGGACAGAATATTTTTTTTGGCGTCGCGTTTATTGCCGAGATTATCCTGGTAGTCACCGGCAAGTTCGAACCAGCGGCATATCTGGGCTTGTTGGCCATGACGCCGATTGTCGGTAAGCATCGCGGCTGGACGCACAGTAAAATTGCCATGCTGCTGGTGCCTGCACCCATCGTGCTCATTCCGTATCTGCATAACCATCATATTTGGACGCTGGGCCTTTTGGTGTATGGTGCAGCGGTAGCGGGGTACTTCAGCCATTTGTTGCTCGACGGGCTTATTGTGCCGTTCATTCGGTTTAAGGGATAGCGCCCAAGCGCCCGCCCGCGTAAGTTGCGCTATACTGATAAGATGTTTGCCACGCTATTGAGGTCTCCATCTGTCCGCATTTTTTTGCTGTCTAGCGTTTTGACTGTTGCTGGCTTGATTGGCGTTGGTGTAGGCATGGGTCTGGGCGCAGCCGTGGTGGCTGTGGTGCTGATCGCTGTAGAGATTGCCTTTAGTTTTGATAACGCTATTTTGAATGCCAAAATTCTGCACAAGATGTCACCGTTTTGGCAGCGAATGTTTTTAACGGTCGGCGCGGCCATTGCCATTTTCGGCATGCGGATTATTTTTCCGATCTTGGTGGTGTCTGTTACTTCGGGGCTGAGCTGGCATCAGGTGTTGCAGCTTGCGCTTCATCAGCCAGAAGCATATGCGCATAAGCTTGAGGCGTCGCACGTTGCGATCTCGTCTTTTGGTGGTGCATTTTTGCTGGTGTTGGCTTTGGATTTTTTTGTAGACGACACGCAGCAGGTGATGTGGCTGACGCGTATCGAGCGCTCGCTCAAAAAGTTGGCGACGCACTGGGCGCCGCCGCTTATCACGTGCCTGGTCGTGGTGCTGGTGGCCATGGTGCCTGCCAATCACGACAAGCGCGAAACTATAGTCGCTGGGCTGTTGGGCATAGCGGTGTACAGTTTGTTGCACGGCCTGACCGAAGTCCTTGGCCGAGTGCAACGCCGCAGCAGGGCAGTAACCTACACCGGTGGCGCGGCGCTGCTCAGCTTTTTGTATTTAGAAGTGCTGGACGCGAGTTTTTCGTTCGACGGCGTGATCGGCGCGTTCGCCATCACCAACAGAGTAGTTTTGATCGCGATTGGCCTGGGCATTGGCGCGCTGTGGGTGCGCTCGCTGACCGTGTTTATGGTGCATCATCGCACGCTGAGCAATTATCGGTTTATCGAACACGGCGCGCACTATACGATTCTAGTGCTGGCCGTGCTACTGTTTGTGAGCATCTTTTATGATGTGCCAGAAGTACTCACCGGCGTGGCTGGGCTCGGCATCATCGCGTCGTCTATTGTTGCATCACGGCAGGCAACCCGTTAAGTTGAAGAATGAAGTGGTATACTAACACGAATGACCACCGCAAAACCACGTCGGCAACTCACCAAGCCGGTTGTTGTTAACCAAAAAACCCGCACAAAGCAGGCGCTGCCAGAAAAACCAGATCCTGCGCCCGCGCAAAAGGCGCCAAAACGGGACGACGCCAAAGATCCTGCGCCGCCGCATAGGCAGTCGTACAACCGCTGGTCGTGGGCGGGCGCGCTGGTGCTCGGTGTTGTGCTGTTTGCGGTGACGGCGCTGCTGGCGCATCATCGCACGCTTGTGGGCTGGGAGCTGCACCTCTTTCGTACTATCAACGATTGGCCTGAAAGTCTGCGCATACCAATGCGCGTGGCAACGATTGTGCCCGAAAGTCTTTGGATCGCCGTAGCCGCCGTAGCTGTGACTTTTTTGTTGAAGTTGTATCGGTTAGTATGGCAGTCGGCAGTAGCGACCATTGGCGGATACGCCGTAGCCGAGCTGGGCAAGCAGTTGATCGCTCGGCCGCGCCCTTACGAGCTAGTGCAGCAGGTGCATGTCCGCATCCACGAGACTGGCAATGGGTTTCCGTCGGGCCACACCATGATTATAACCGTCATCCTACTGACGATGTGGCCGTATCTACCGCGCGGTTGGCGGTGGCTAACGCTGTTGCTTATTCCGCTGATGGCGCTGTCGCGTATCTATTTAGGTGTGCACGAGCCGCTCGATGTGGTTGGCGGTTTTGCCATCGGCCTGATGGTGGTTGGCGCGATGCGCGTCCTGCCCACAGGGGTGCGTGATTTTTTCCGGCTCGATTAAAAAAGCTTGCGCTTATGTGCAAGCCGGACTATTATGAAAGTACGGAAGTGTGAGGCTTCCTATAGACCTGGGCGATACGCTCGGGTCTTTTGGTTGGTTGTACGGTTCTCGGCATAAGGTGTACACTGCTTGCAGAGGTATCTATGGATCAGCAACCGATAAATGCCAAAGATGTCGAGCCAACGTATCAGCCGCCGCATTATCCATATGTCGGCGCAAAGCGGCCGAGTTTTAAGAGGTGGTGGTTGCTGATACTCGCAATTGCTGTGGCGCTAGCGGCTACGGCCGTGGCGCTGTGGTTGTTCGTGTTTCATAAGCCGAAGGCGGCGCCTGCGCCGGCACGCCACGCCACACAGACGCAAACGCCCGCGCTGACACCGGCCCAAGCGGCTACACTCCAAACATACAAGAGCGCAAAGCTAAACGTGCAGGTGACGTATCGCCGCGATTGGACGCTGAAGGAGTCGGCCGACAAGAGCGAGATCATCCTGAGCTCACCCAGCACCACGTACCAAAAGGTGGGCGGCACCTCGGCAACCGGACCATTCACCGTAAAAATTCGCGAGGACGTACCGGCGGCAATGCAAACCACTATCACCAAATCCGTGGCCGCTGAGGATTCAACCATCATTGCCTATAGCCAGCCAACCGATCAGCAGCGGCAGTATACTAATGTGTCGTTCGCGGGCGCGAATCCGAACGTGTTCAACTTCTTTATGGTGACGGGCGATAACGCGTATAAAGCGGGCGCGGCGTTTGGCACGGGGATTGATCTGACGGGGACGACGTATATTATTGCAGGCGGATACGGGAGTGATGGTGGGGATGCGTTGGGGTTTGACGGCGTTCCGAAGGCTAACGCCGAGAGTACGGTGTACGATCAAGGGATGGATGTCGTCAAATCGCTGCAGGTGTTTTAGCCGGTCGTTAGTATGATACGGTAAGGCCGTATGCAGTCGAACAGCAATCATTATTTTGTCGCGCGCAGTTCTCAAGGCGCAACGCCCTTGAGGTGTTTGAGCACGTCAAAATAATGATTGCTGTTCGGCGGCTGCTATTTTTAGAGAGAAAATTATGCGACTGCTTAGAAGGCGCGACTATCTCCTATAACACCCACGCCTCAAGAAGTGCCGAGTCTTACGTGTTGTGAAGGTATGGTCACCGCGTAGAAGCCTACCAGATTAAACCAAAAGCGCGTACAATAGGTACACGATGATTGCGGCGGTGATTGTTTTAGGGGTGATGTGTGTGGTGCTGGGGATACTCTTGGTGCGTCGGTGGGGTGCACCGGCGGCGGATGCGAACAGCGCGCTGCTACTCAAGCAGGACTTAACGCAGCTTAGCCAGGATATTATCAAGCTAAAAGATGGGCTGCATGCGCAACTTACCGACCGGCTGGATAAAAACCAGCAGCTTATGATGGGCTCTATCCAGAAGCAGTTCAGCGAAAGCAGCAAGCTCATATCAGATGTTACTGAACGTTTGACAAAGCTCGACGAGACAAACAAGCGTGTGGTTAACGTCGCAGACGAGCTTAAAACCTTGCAAAATGTGTTACAAAACCCTAAGCAGCGCGGCGTGCTGGGCGAGTATTACCTCAGCCAAGTGCTCGAAAACGTACTGCCGCCGGAGCGATTCAAGTTGCAATACAGGCTCGGCAAAGACGAACAAGGGCGCGATCTTATTTGCGATGCCGTAGTCGTGCTCGATAAAGGGAAGATGCTGCCGGTAGATAGCAAGTTTAGCCTTGAGAATTACAACCGACTGCTCGAAGAAACCGACAAAACGCAGCGCGACGTGCACGCCAAAGCCTTTAAGGCCGATCTGAAAAATCGCATCGACGAAACCAGCAAATATATCCGACCCAAAGAGGGCACTATGGATTATGCCTTTATGTTCATCCCCAGTGAGGCGATTTATTATGACCTGCTAGTGAACAAAGTTGGCGCGACGAACACGAGCGCGCGCGATCTTATTGAGTACGCGTTTCGCGACAAGAGCGTTATTATCGTCAGCCCCACCACCTTTATGGCCTATTTGCAAACCGTGCTCCAAGGCCTGCGCAGCTTGCAGATAGAAGAGCAAGCCAAAGAGATTCAGCAGCGCGTTGGCGAACTTGGCCGCCACCTGACGACATACGAGCAATTTATGCAAAAACTGGGCGGCTCGTTGGGCACCACGGTAAATCATTTTAATAATGCGCACAAGGAACTCAAAAAAGTTGACAAAGACGTAGTGAAGATCGCGCATACATCACCGGGAGTGGAACCGCTGCTGCTGGACAAGCCGTCGCTGGAAGAATAAGGTTTGACCGGGTTCGACCATTGCTCCAAAGAGTGCGTTACACGCCGAGGACATATGTCCTCGGGTTGCACTACGCCTGACCCTCTTTGGAGCAATGGCCGAACCCGGTCAGTCATTCAGCTTGTACTGCGAAGAACCTCCCCACAAAAAGGCTCATTGACATCATCAGCCAGTACGGTATTCTAGGCAGATGGAGTTGAACATGAGCCGAACATCAGTGGAGCGTGCTGGGCTTGGTATTGCTTTGTGTAGCGCGGCTGCGCTGAGCATCACTGGGTGTGGCCTTGAGCACCCGCATTTCAAAAATCCGTTTGGATCGGATGCACCGCTGGCGACACCTCAGGCCGCCGATCAACCGAGTGGGACCATCGTAAACGCCCTCGACCGCTCCTACAATCCGCTTCCTGTCCATGCTTACACCGACTTACGGACCATGGGCGTCGCAGGCACCTACTACGAAGGTGATACAGTGGAGTTGACGTGTTATGTAAGCGGCCCGACCATCAGCATAGACGGCACGCTTGACACGGCGCTGCCAAGAAGTGTAGGTGTGTCTGACAATCGATGGGCGCATCTTGCCGGCACGGATTGGCTGATTAACCTCGCCTATGTCGAGCTCAGCGGCGACGGTTCGAGCGTGCCAGAGTGTTCCTAAACTAGTAACTGGGTGCGGCGCCCAAGCCAAAGAATTCTTCGAGCGTTTCGACACCTTGGTCGTGCATCTCGGTCGAAAGCGCCGTGCCGATGTATCGGACATGCCAGGGCTCATACTCGTAGCCGGTAACGGCAACTTTATCGGCAGGATAGCGGATGATGAAACCGTACTTGTAGGCGTTGACGACCAGCCATTTGCCCTCCACGGTATCGGCAAAGCAAGCCGCCACATTGCAAGCCGGCTGCGAGGTACCGCCGAGATCGGCTGCCAATCCGGTTTGATGTTCGCTATGTCCAGGCCGCGCGCTGGCTTGCTCGGCTGCCGCTAGGCCAGATTGCTGGACGTAGCTGTTAAAGAGATTTGTCTGGAAGGCATACGATCGGTAGCCACTCTGGAGATTGAGGTGCACGCCTTCTGTGCTGGCGGCGCGTACCATGGTTTCGAGTGCTGGCGCCATCACGCTGCTGACTTGCCGCTCGTCGCCGGTAATATTGCTGCGTAGCGGAATATCCGGCACCACCAAATGCGCTGGCGCATATTGCAGCGGGTTGAGCGGCCGCTTTTTGTTGACGACAACCCACAGGCTGGAGGCGTCGGTTAGCGAGTACTGCTGTTTGTTAAAGCCCGCCGGTTGCGAGGTCGCGCCTGCTCCTGTGCCATTTGTCTGACTCGCTGTTTGGCCCGAGCCCTTTGCGGGGCTATGCGGCTCGCCTCGTCGCCAGCTCACCATTACTATGCCACCACCGAGCAACAAGACGGCCGCGGCTACAAGCAAGCCAGCACGAAGCAGTATCTTACCAGCGCGCCGGCCGTTGACCGCGTCGGCAGTCCTTTGCCATGGAATGGACGACTGATATGAAGATGTGCGTGAGCGCCGATCGCGGTACATACTTATGCAGTCCGTTTCATCTGAGATAGTACATCAATTGTCAGCGCCGCTGTCCAGCTAAAATTGGCCGCGCCCAGGGGCTGGCCGTCAAGCGGGTTGTAATATTCCCAAAAGCCGTGCTCCTGCACCAACTCAAGCATGCTTTCGATAAGCGCCTCGGCGTGCTCACGGAACCCATATCGCTTGAGGCCTTCGATAATGAGCCAGTTGGTGTTGAACCACGTCGGGCCTTGCCAATAGCGTACCGGATCGAACCAGGGCGAGTTAAGCGGCGTACTTGGTATCGGGAATGCCGGCCCAAAGACGTGCTCGTTCTCGATGCTAGTAACCAGCAGCGCGGCACGCTCCTTGGGAATAACACCGGAGTATAACGCCAGTAAGCACTCAATGCTCGGCTCTTTAAGTAGCCGGTGCGTCACAAAATCGCGCGGATAATACGTTTCGGTGTACGGATCCCACAGCTCCTGGAACGTCTTGATGCCCAGTTGCATGCGTTTTTGCAGCGCTTCGGGTACATCAGCCCGGATGCTGGCTGCGATGTGCAAAAGGTGTTCGTTGGCGCGGATAAGAATGCTGTTGAACGCCAGATCTTCGATGGCAAACAGCGAATGATCGAGAATTTTGTTGATGTCGTACGCCTTGCGCCTGAGGCGCCGTTGCGCGTCGTACAGCGCCAGCGCATCGACATTAGAGTGGCGCTGGTCGCGGTGCACAAACCGCGTATCGCGGCGAAACAAGCCGATGATGTTATCGAGCTTGCTATTGTGCGCAAAGCGAATCCAACCCGGCAGCAGGTGCTGGTGCATCTCGCTCATCCAAGGCGGCGTGTCGTCCAAGCCGGTTTCCCAGGGGTGAATTTGCAGCACCAAGCCTTCGCCGTGCGGATCGCGCTCAGCATATAACCATTGATGATAGGCTAACAGCGCGGGGAAAATCTGGCGGTACCAACTCCGGCGTTCCACCACCGGCAATAACTCACCAATGCGTACCACCGCTTCGGCCAGCATTGGCGGCTGGGTAATGCCACTCGTTTTTACACCGTCGGGCGCGAACGGGCTAATGTGGCTTCGCCAGATGCCGTTGTCGTGATACTCTTTGGCGTTATTGGCCAGAATCATGTGCGGCACCATGCCGTTGCTCCACTGGCCACGCAGCAGGCTGAGCAGCTCCATCTTGGCGCGTTCGATGTCATAATGCCGGATGCCAATAGCGATAAAACAGCTATCCCACAGCCACTGGTGCGGATAGAGTCCTTGGGCGGGGATGGTATAGAGACCTCGGTCGTTTTGGATGAGAACGTCTTTTGCACGCGCAAACAAAGTGGCAGAATCGCTCATGCTTCAAGTATACTCTACCAGCGAGTTTGGCAGAATGTGGTTGCGCGTATCGTTATACGTATTATCATGGTACGTATGCAAGAAATACCCAATCAGCTACCAGACCCATTCGGCGTCGAACGTTTTAGAGAGGCAATAGTACCGCCTCTCGATTCCATAGAAATGCAGCAGGCAAGCGCTAACCTGACGGGGGCCGTAGCCGACGCCTTTGTTCAGCATGCTGCATATGCAGAACCAGTGCACGATGTACTTAATCTGGCAGGAGAGACAATCCAGGCGGAAGTAGTTTTATTGCAGCACGACAGCAATGCCGGTCGAGTAGACCTCAACATGGCTGTTGGAGCTGACGCACAGATAGTCCGTGCAACCTTTGCTAGTGCTGCGGATCCGATCCAGCGAACCTACGATTATGTAAGACGATCCGAAGAAGCTGGAGGTGGTTATCTTCGTTATGCAGTTGACGCAAGAGAAAGCAGCAGCCTGTACGATGCGCGACACGCGACAGCCGCACATGTTGTCGTTGCATCAATGCTCGGTCGTAGCCACGGTGATGGCCTACTGGGCGAGCCAGTTGGCGTGACCGAAATCTTGGGCACTCCTGTAGGCCCGGCCGAAATGGAATATGTTACCGATGTAACGCAAGATGCCGGCCCGATGCAGTTCCGCATGCAAGATGCTACCAATAGGCTTGGCACGTTACGAAGCATGGGAGAGCGGCCGGAGAGTTTCTATCGTGCTTCGGCGCGTGGCGCAGAGCTGCTAGCCAGCGACGTTACGAGGATGTTGGGCGATAATCCAGAGATAGAAGGGGCAGTACAGCAACCGGCTGGGCGCTTAGTCGCAGACGTCGGCCACGAAGTCTTCCGCGACCAGAAGACAAGCGTAAGAGAGGCACGCCCAACAATTGTGTTGCGTGATGAGCGCACGCCGTCCGAGCGTGACGAAAGATGGTTCGCTGCCAACGTCGCGCCCCACGTGCCGGGCGTAACCTTGCACGAAATGGTTTCTCAGTATGTATATCAGCCTGTTGATGACCGACTGCACTGCATCGCCACCGAAGGATTTACTGATGCAGCCGGCACACTATACGGCGTAGAACAAAGTGACGTCCTCTGCACTGACACAGACGCACGCATTGCTCGCCACATCGCGCTTCGTGCACTTTCCGGCGGCGAGGAAACTCCTCCGGTAGACGCGTAAAGCCTAGTGCTGCTGTTTTTGGTAGCGAGCCGATTCGTAGTACTATAGTCGACATGCGAGAAGTACCGTTCCGCCCAGAGCCTGGCAATTTTCCGCCGCAAGAATTTCAGGCGTATTTGGAATCCTCGCTAGTGCCGTCTGAGTATGTCGATGGATACGAGGAGCTCCCGCCGTATGCGCAAGCTGCGACTGGTTTCCCCATTCCAGCCAGCCGCGGTCCGCGTGAAACGCGACCAGTGGCCGATGGGTCTGCCTCGAATGTATTTTCGATTACCGATGTGCCCGCTGAAGCTGCGCCAATAACTGACTTCGGTGGTGTTGTCCCGCCCACCGGCACCGACTACCCCCGCGAAGCCGCTGGCGACGAACCGGAACCGTTCGGCGTCGCCCGTTTCGACGGCTATGTGCCCTCAAATGGCGAGCTGCCAGCGGCAAGCCGATCTGTGCAGACGAGCGTTAGAAGCTCTCTGGAACGATTTGACGAGTATCTGGAGACAGGAATACAGATTGGACCTGACGGCGTTGAGAGTGCATCGTTAGTACTCCTCCAGCATGAGACAGAACAAGGAATGGTCTATTTTGTAGTGGCAAAAAAGGGTGGTTATGACCTTATTTCGGCCGGCTTCGTGAATCCAACTGCCAAAGAGCTGCTCGATTCCCGGCAATATGCTCGCTCTCCTGACGGAGGTGTCTTCAAGGTCAATAATAAGGAGTATGAGGAAAAAAGAAAAGGTTTGTCGGTTCTCAATCTATATGACCACGGATATTCAATTGAATCTGACACACAGAACGCTCCTGTAGGTGACTGGAAACTGATTGGCGCTGCCGAGGCCGACTATATAACCGGGATGCTCGCACAGGCTGAGCCGCGTCGGTTTTGCCTCGAGCATCTGAGCAGTGCCGTTACAGATCACCAGAGCAGCGCGCTCGAGCTTCGTAGTCCAACACCTGAGGAAGTTAGAAATTCTGCCATGTATGGCCAGGTTTTTTTGCGTGATACCCGCCGCTTTTTAGCAGACCGCGGATGGAACGGCACACCGATCGTGCATACTACCGAAGGCGAGATAGATGGCCGCGCAGTTACGCTGGCTATAACCGTGCTAGAAAAAGCAGAACCAGACGGACTCTCCACACCACTTGTCGATGTGCGGTACACATCCACCCTCACGGCTGAACACAAGGCCATGTTGGAGAGCGTAGCGCATGGCAAGTACGGAGATCGTCTCGGCCAGGCACGAAGCGCCCTCTATGACGATCAATTTTTTGTCCAAAAAGGTGTGCTGGTTGGTCTCCACCAAGAAGGGTTCGGATATGAGGGCGGCATGGCGAAAGGCAGCAACAATTATTCTTATCTGGGCGGAGCGGCCATCGCCAAAATATTGCGCTACCTTACCAGAGACGAGCATCCGCCGCTCAGCTATACTTAAAACCCTAGCGAAGACATTCCTGGCGTGATACCCTAAAATAATGCGAGAGTTACCCGGTGGGCAAGGCGACAGAGAAGCAGATACACCGCAAGAGTTTATTCTGATTGAGCCGATAGGCAACACTGACTACACCGCTGCATACGAGCCGATTGTTGACCCGTACGCGACACCATATAGCGACTACCAGTCTATACCGTCGGCACACGATCCACATGATGTTCCAAGCGACGTTCCATACGTCCACGATATTCCTTCGATCAGTGATGCACCGTCTGATGCGCCGTCCGAAGTACCGCCAATAACCGACTTCGGTGGCGGCTCCATCCCACCCACTGGCACCGATCACTTCCGCGAAGCCGCCGGCGACGAACCAGAGCCCTTCGGCGTCAGGCGTTTTCTTGGCAAATTACCAACTGGTTCAGAAGCGGCGCTTATTCACCAAAGTTTGCAATGGAGCTTACACAACGCACTCCGCCAGGAGGCCGTGTATGAAGTGGGCGAAGGCCGAAGGATGCAATTCAACGATCCCGAGCAACCACCGTACGAGGTGCAGTTCGTATTCTTGCAAGATGACACGAGCTCGAGCGGCAATGTCGATCTCTGTGTGGCAGTCACGGAAACGAGCCAACACGTCCGGGCGACATTTCAGGATAGAAGCACGCGTGAACGACAGACCTACGATTATCTGTTGCGCCAAGGTGGGCTCGTGCAGCGTTTCCCGGTCGAGGATACTCGTCTGATGTTCACTGCTCGGCTCGTTCACATAGGGAGCATGCGTGAAGCCGCCCTGTATTACCAGGAGCATCCCGAGCTTGGTGAGTTGGTCGGACCTGCCGAAGCCGAATACTTGTCGACCACGCTCGAGCACGTCGCGCCTATGAAATTTTCGTTCGATGAGCTCACTCGGTACCTAGAACATGCGCCAAAAGAAATCCAGCCGTCGGCTAAAGGCTTTGAACGAAGCGGGCGATTTTTTGCCAGCGATGTCGCTCGTGTACTGGACAGTTTCGTGCAAAAGACTGGCGGAATAGAGCCGGGCACTCCGTTGATAATTGGAGACACCGTAGAGGAGCAAGGCAGACAACTGACGATTACCTTGACCCAAGAAGCGGTCGTGGCTGAAGGGCAAGAGCCATCAGAACCTCGCCCGCTGGTCTTATTCCAAGAGGAATACGAGCCCGACGAAAAACGGCGCCAATTATTTGCTGACACAACTGGGGATCCAGCGGCATTGCAAGCGGCCAAAGGAGTCAGCCAATACGAGTTCACTGTAGTTGACGGAAATTTACGGTGCGAGCAAACAGAGGGCTGGGTCGATACAGCGGGTGCGGTTACGGCCATAGGTTCCAGAAGAGTATGGTGTGGACCGCTCGAATATCGCATACTCCATTATCTGATACGCGATCTACATATCAGTCCGAGCACGTAGCCTGATGGCCTACAAGGTCTTGACTTTTATAGTACCTTGTATAACATAGTAGTATATGAGCGAAGCTAGTCGGCAAGAATCATTTAGCAACCAGATTGAAACGCAGATGCGTAAAGGAATGCTGGTGTACTGCGTGCTGCTGATGTGTCAGGATCATAAGGCCTATAGCTCGGAGATTATCCAAAAGTTGCGAGCCGCCGAACTTATCGTGGTTGAGGGCACACTGTATCCACTGTTGAGCCGTTTGGCGCGAGACAAACTGCTTGCCTACGAATGGCAAGAGTCCGAGCAGGGGCCGCCGCGCAAATATTATTGGCTTACCGATGACGGCCGCACCTTGCTCGCCGAACTGGCGGGCACATACCAGCGTTTGCACACCTCGATTACGCAATTAGAGAAAGGAACAACATGAACGAAGTGACACATATTCACTTAGGCCGGCAAGTGTTTACTATCTCGGTAGCAGCGCACGCCGAGCTGAAACGATATCTTGATGCTATCACCAAGCAAGTGGGCGACGATAGCGAAGTAATCGAAGAAATTGAAGCGCGCATGGCCGAACTTTTGGCTGAGCGCGGCATTCACGATAAAAAAGTCATCTTGCAAAAAGATGTCGATTTTCTGCAACACCAGTTGGGCGCGCCAGGCGACTTTAAGGAAGAACCGGCCGAACCTGCCGCGGACACCTCGGATGGCAAGCGTTTCTTTCGCGATCTCGACCACGGCCTGGTCGCCGGCGTAGCGTCCGGGCTGGAGGCATACACAGGCATCCCGGCAATTATCTACCGGCTGGCATTCGTGCTGCTTACGTTTTCGGGTGGTCTTGGTTTATTGGTGTACATTTTGTTGTGGTTGTTGGTGCCGGTGGCTAAAACGCCCAGCGATCGACTGCTCATGCAAGGGAAGCCAGTGACCGTGGGCAATCTGAAAAAAGCGGTTGAACAGGCGGATATTTCGGGTGCAGCAGCGCGCGGCGCGAACGCGGTAGGTCGCGCTCTGTACGTTGTTGCGCGAGTTGTGCTCGGGTCGGTGGGTGCGCTGACTCTGCTCATAACTGGAGCAGTGTTGTTCGCCCTGATTATGGCGACAGCCTTTGCGCTGCTGCGCGGCGGCCAAGTAAGCGGCCACGTTACATTTCCGGTCGGCACGGAGGAAAAGCTGCTCCTTTTGGGCGGCCTAGGGACTGCGCTGATTGGTGGTGTGCTGGCGCTGGCCGTCGGCATCGCCCTCATGACGCTCAAATGGCGATTGCCGTCTTGGCTAACCGGACTGCTTATTGGACTGTTTGTGGTGGCGTCGGGCATTTGCGCGGGCTATGCCGCAGACATCGCGCCGCGCATCCAAGACCGCTACAACGCACTGCACCAGACGCACATCACCCAGCTTAGTTCCTTTAAAAACGTCGTGCTGAGCGGGAATAATACGACTTATACTTTCGTGCCCGATACGCGTTATTTTGTCGAAGCGCGGTTTATTGGCGATCCGGCCAGAGGTAACGTCCGCGCCGTCGTTGCGAACAGCACGCTCACTATCGACTCTAGCGCGGTGGCGAATCAGCCGCTCTGTAACTTCTTGTGTTTTTATAACAGCCACGATATTACGGTGACGATTCACGCGCCCAACCTGCAGTCGATTGTACTCCACGGCGATCAAAGCAGCTTTACGGCCGATGCGCAGCCCGTCGCTGATGTGCTATCGTTGAAGGTGGGCGGCGACGCCACGCTGTCGATGACGCATATCAATCCAAAGGCGGCGCAAATAACAACCCTGGCAGGCGGCAGCGAACAGGATGTAGAGCTCAGTGGCTTGCAGACCGCTTACGAAGGCGATGTGCTTACCATGAATGGCGGTGGTGTACTGCTGGCACGAGCGGGCTCGCTCGAGCTGCGTACCGACCGGCTGTGCGATCAAGGGGATCCGCTCATCCAAATTCTCAACGCGCCCGATTCGGTGGATGTGAACGGTAAGATGTTTAAAAGTTTTGATAGCTTTGCGCAGGCACAAACCGATAACAGCACCGATCTCAACTGTGTTGCCGTGCACTAAATCCGCCGCTCCGAATCTCTGGCGACCATCCCTTACGGCACGTGCGCCTCAAGAATGCCAAGTGCACTATGAAGGTATAGTCGCCGAATCGCTGGCTTGCCAAAAGCTGCCAAAGTTAACGAGTTAACGGAAATTCGTGAAGCTCAGTGGAAAATCGAACTCCTGCGAGCGTAACTGCTGCATAACAGTTTGAAGTTCGTCCTTGCTGGTGCTCGTAACGCGGACACTGTCGCCCTGGATCTGGGTTTTCGCTTTCGGAAACTGCTCGCGGATGAGACTGGTAATCTTCTTGGCTTTTTCTTGATCGAGTCCGTGTTTGAGAGGGACTTCTTTGCTAGCTTTGAGATTACTTTCGACGACATCTTTTGAGGTATCGAGCACCTTTTGATTTTGGCTGCGAGCGGCGAGTTTTTTGCGTACAATATCAAGAATGGCGTCGATTTGCCATTCGCCGCTGCCAATAACCTTGAACCCAGTCTTATCGGCACCAAGCCACTCGATGGCCGCAGGCGTGCCCTTAAAATCGTAGCGCGCAGCCATCTCGCGCAGCGTTTGGTCGAAGACATTATTCATCTCGGCCTTGTCGTATTCAGAAACAACGTCAAACGAAAACTGTGCCATAGCTACTGAATAGTAAGCGGCACTTTCGTCGTTTTTGCAACCTTAAGCGCCCAGTCGACGATCAGTTTTAATAGTCGCTGCAGCTCGCGAATTTCGGATTCGGTGATGTTGGGGGCTTTGTCCTCTAGCGCTTGCACACGGTCGAGCAGGTCCGAAATATCATTCAGATATGCACGCTGGTTGTTCATCAGTTCGTTGCAGATACGCTCCAATTCAGCAAACCGCAAATCGTGGGCGTCGAGCCGGTGCTTGATCTCGCGTAACTCTCGCTCTATTCTGTCCAAACGACCTTCCAAGCCGCTCATACGACCTTCAACATCGTCCATACGACCCTCTATCCTGTCCATCCGCTGTTCTAAGCGCAAGAAGCCGTCGCTCGTCATTTGCATCAGATCTTGCATAACACCGAGCAGGTCTTGATTGGTAATTTCTGTTGCCTGTGCGCCCATAACTCCTCCAGTATAGCTTGTTTTTTGCTGTGCGCATGCAGCATGGCGCAGTGTGCCCGACAAGTCAAATAAAAGTGCGTCGCAGCCACTAAGTATTTTTAGCCGATTGCCGTGCACCCAAGCCAACCCTTTGGTATAATCAAGGGAATATGAGCTATCAAAATCCCCGCGTTGCTGCTATTGCCGAGCAACTCAAGGCACGATTGCAAGCGCTAGAAGATAAGGCCGACATTCTAAAGGCGACCGAACTGAAGGCGTTGTATGCCGAAATTCTCACGTTACCTGCCGACGAGCGTCGTGGCTTTGGCCAGGAAATCAACCAGCTCAAAGCGGAGCTAGAACAACTGATTGCCCAGCATCAAGCCCAGGCCGAAGCCTTGCCGCCCATAGATGTAAGTGCGCCGTTCGACAGCAACACGCCAGCCAGCAAGCGCCCGCGAGTACTCATTGCCGACCGCGGCAGCAAGCATCCACTGATGACCGAGATTGAGATCATCGCTGATATTTTTTATCGCATGGGCTTTACCGTGGCTGA
This sequence comes from Saccharimonadales bacterium (SeqCode), assembly GCA_035278105.1. Classification (GTDB taxonomy): domain Bacteria; phylum Patescibacteriota; class Saccharimonadia; order Saccharimonadales; family UBA4665; genus PMNU01. The sequence goes on along the minus strand of DATEJI010000108.1, from coordinate 174,634 downwards.
ATCGCGGCAGCTAGACGACGATTATCATATGTTCACCAGCCTGAATTTTCCGGAAGGCCACCCCGCGCGCGACGATTACGATACCTTCATGACCGAGCAGACCGACGCTGGCGGCAAGCCGTTCATCGCGCCCGCGCACACCAGCACCATGCAGAATCGTTTGCTCAAAAAATATGAGGCGAATTTGGGGCAGGGGCGGCCAATTGCCGTGGTCATCCCAGACCGCGTGTTCCGTAACGAAGACCTCGATGCTCGGCATGAGCATACGTTTTACCAGATCGAGGGCGTGTATGTCGATAAGGGTATTCACGCCGGCCATTTAGTAGCGACCATCAAAGCGATGTTGCAGGGCTACTATGGCCGTGAACTCAAAGTCAAAATTCAGCCGTTTTATTTCCCGTTCACCGAGCCGAGCTTCGAGTTCATTGCCAGTTGCCCATTCTGCGACGAAAAAGGTTGCAACGTGTGCAGCTACAGTGGCTGGATCGAGCTGGGCGGCTGCGGCATGATTCATCCTAACGTGCTCAAGATGGCCAGCATCGATCCGCTGACATACACTGGCTTTGCTTGGGGCTTTGGTATCGAGCGGCTGGTGATGCTCAAATATAACATCGAGGACGTCCGACACTTCGAAAGTGGCAAGCTTGACTTCCTAACGCAATTCGCCTAAAAGGGAAAGACTCGTAACTATGACAGACAAATCACTCTTTGAAAAAATTGCAGACAATGAGATTCCCAGCTACAAAGTGTGGGAAGACGACAAGTATCTCGCGTTTCTAACGCCATTTCCGAGCACGCCCGGCCTCACCGTGGTGGTGCCCAAAAAGAACTTGGGTGCCTATGTGTTCGATTTGTCCGACAAAGAGGCGGCCGGCCTGATGACTGCCGCCAGAAAAGTAGCCAAGTTGTTGGAAAAAGCCATGGGTGTGCCCAAAGTCGCGCTGGTGTTTGAGGGCGAAGGCGTGCCGCACGTGCACGCCAAGCTTTACCCCATGCACAATCCAGAGGTCTACGCCAAAGGCGCCAAGCATCACGTGGCGTTTTATCCGGAATATCCCGGTTACATTACGACCGTCGACGGCCCGGCAATGAGCGAGGATGAGCTCGTCGCTATTCGCGATCGTATTCGAAAGGCGGCGCATGAAGGTTAGCCTCGGCCACATCAGGTATTATCAGCAAAAGTATCACTGGGCTGGCGACCCGGCGCCAGATGATGTGGATGCGCTGGTGCGGCGCATTGGCGAGCAGCTCGGCGCGGTCGAAGAGGTTACGTTGTTTGGCAAGCGGTTTGAAGGCGTGGTGATTGTGAAGATTGTCTCGCGCGCGGACCACCCCAACTCCGATCATCTGCACATCTGCAAGATAGACGACGGCGGCTACGCCAAGGATGTAACTCGCGACGAGAATGGCCATGTACAGGTAGTTTGTGGTGCGCCCAATGTGCGCGAGGGTTTGACGGTCGCTTGGTTGCCGCCAGGCAACACCGTGCCCGAAACGTACGACAAAAAACCGTTCGTGCTCGAAGCTCGGCAATTCCGGGGTGAGCTGAGCAACGGTATGCTGGCTAGCTCGCGCGAACTGTCGCTGGGCGACAACCACGACGGGATTCTCGAAATCGACGAAGACATTACGCCGGGCACGCTGTTTATGGACGCTTATCATCTGCGCGACGATGTCGTCATCGATCTCGAGAACAAGATGTTCACTCACCGGCCAGATTGCTTTGGCATGCTAGGCGTGGCGCGCGAGATCGCTGGTATCCAACAGCAGCAATTTACCAGTCCGGAGTGGTACCGCGTGGACGCGACGATTCCTTCGGCCGATGGCGCTTTGCGCGTAGCGGTGCGTAACGAGGTGCCCGAGCTCGTGCCGCGTTTTGTGGCGGTGCCAATGAGCGGCATCGTTATCAAGCCCAGCCCGGTGTGGTTGCAGGTAAACCTGGCGCGGCTCGGTGTGCGTCCTATTAATAATGTCGTTGACCTGACGAATTACTTTATGCTGCTGACCGGCCAGCCGCTCCATGCATATGATTACGACAAGGTGAAGGCCCGCTCCAAGGGCGATCAAGCAACTATTGTGGTGCGTTATCCGCGAGACGGCGAGAAGATTTTGCTATTGAACGGTAAAGAGATTGTTCCTCGGGCTGAAGCCATTATAATTGCTACCGACCAAGAGCTCATCGGCATTGGCGGTATAATGGGTGGCGGCGAGACCGAGGTCGACGAACACACCACAAACATTATTTTGGAGTGCGCTAACTTCGACATGTATTCCATCCGGCGTACAAGCATGACGCATGGCTTGTTCACTGACGCGGTGACGCGTTTTACCAAGGGTCAGAGCCCGCTGCAAAACCTGGCCGTGCTTGGCAAGATCGTGCAAGATGTAAGCGAACTTGCCGGTGGCGTGGTCGCCGGCCCGTTGGTGGACGATAACCATCTGCCAGAGGACGTCCGCAGTCGCGGCAGTATCCATCCGCCGGTCACCGTGTCTCGCCAGTTCGTCAACGTGCGCTTGGGTCTTGATCTGCCGGCTGCTGAGATGCAAAAGCTACTTAGGAATGTCGAGTGCAAGGTGACACTGACGGGCGACGAGCTAACCGTGACCGCGCCGTTTTGGCGTACTGATATCGAGATTCCTGAAGACATCGTTGAGGAAGTCGGCCGCTTATACGGTTACGATAAACTGCCGGTGGAGTTGCCGCGGCGTGACCTCACTCCGGCCGAGAAAAATCCGCTGCGCGAACTCAAAAATCGCCTGCGTAACCACCTGGCCAGCCGCGGTGCCAACGAAATCCTCAGCTACAGCTTTGTGCATGGCAACTTGCTAGAAAAAGTCGGTCAGGCCAGCGATCAAGCGTTCCGTTTGAGCAACGCGCTCAGCCCGGATCTGCAGTATTTCCGTTTGAGCCTTACGCCGAGCTTGCTCGACAAAATTCATCCGAACATCAAAGCTGGCTACGACGAATTCGCGCTGTTCGAGATTGGCAAGGCGCATCAGCAAGACATTACCACCGAAGATGATTTGCCCAAGGAGTTGGAGCGCGTGGCGCTCGTGTTCGCCGCAGATACAAAAGTTGACGGCCAGTACGCTGGCGCGCCATACTATCAGGCCAAGCACTATGTGGAAGGGTTGCTCCACGCGCTTGGCATCGCGCAATGTGTTGTGTATGAGCCGCTCGATCCGGCGGAGTCCGACCAATCCACTCCCTATTATGCCGCCGGCCGAGCCGCGACCGTGAAGGTAGACGGCAATATCGTCGGCCGAGTAGGCGAATACAGCGTCTTGGTGCGCAAGAGTCTGAAGTTGCCTGATTTTTGCGCTGGCTTCGAGCTCGGCATCGAACCGCTTGCCGCGTTGGCCGCAAACAGGGAGTACCGTGCACTGCCGCGCTTCCCGGCAGTAACCCAAGACCTTTGTTTGAAGGTGCCGGCTGCGACGACTTACGCCGAGGTATACACCTTTACCGAGAGTCAACTGCACGATCATCGGCCCGATCAAACCCACCACACGCTGACACCTATCGACAACTACCAACGCCAAGACGACACCGCGCACAAGCAGATTACGCTGCGTTTGAGCATTGCGAGCTTCGAACGGACGCTCACCGACGCTGAAGTTGCCGCGCTGCTCGACCACGTTGCCGATGCTGCCGCCGGTTCGCTGCACGCCGAACGAATATAAGAGGAGATTTTTGGCGAGCCTCCAGCTCGCCGACTTGATACAGACATGAAAGAGCTTATAAAGATCATCCGATTCACCAAGAGTCTGTGGCGCTACTACGCCGGTATCTCGGTATTCACGATTTTGCTGTCGGTGATGAGCCAGCTCATACCCATTTTTACCAAGGGCGCTATCGACCAAGCTACCAAACTGGCCGCCGGCGGTCATGCCAATGTCACATTGGTGGCGATTTTCGCCACAGCGATTTTTGTGACCGACCTCGGGCAAACGCTGTTCAGTAACATCGGTGGCTACATTGGCGATGTTATGTCGGCGCGGTTGCAGCAGGTTTTGAGCCAGCGGTATTACGAGCACATCCTCAGTCTGCCGCAAGGCTACTTCGACACCGAACTCTCTGGCAAGATTATTAACCGAATGACACGCGGCATTACTCAAATTAGCCAGTTCATGCAAACGGTGAGTAATAACTTTTTGCAGTTTTTATTTAGCACGATTTTTTCGTTGATTGTCGTGGCGTATTATAGCTGGCCGGTGGCGCTGATGCTGCTGTTTTTGTATCCGATTTTCATCGTGCTCACGCTGCGCACCAGCGGCAAGTGGCATGCTTATCAACAGGTAGTGAACGAACAGCAGGACATTGCCAGCGGCCGCTTTGCCGAGGCGATCGGCCAAGTTCGCGTGGTCAAAAGTTTTTTGCAAGAGGCGCGCGAGCTGCGTTTCTTCCGCGATCGCTACAAGCAGGCAGTGGCAACGACCCGCCCGCAAAGTAAGCTGTGGCACAAGCAAGACGTCGTGCGACGCCTGGCGCTCAATGTCATTTTTTTCGGCGTCTTTATTTACATTTTTGTAGAGACGGCGCGCGGCACCTACAGCATCGGGACGATGGTGCTGCTTATTCAGTACGCCATGCTTATTCGCATCCCTATCTTTACCATCAGTTTTTTGGTAGATCAAACGCAGCGGGCGGTTTCGAACACGCACGACTATTTTGAAGTGTTAGAGCAGCAGCCGGAGATTGTCGACCGCCCCGACGCCAAGCGGCTTAGTGTGCAGCGGGGCGAGATTGTGTTTGATGACGTGCATTTTAGCTATTCGCCGGATAATCCAGTGCTGCAGGGCGTAACCTTTACAGTGGCGCCGGACAGCAAAACCGCACTGGTGGGCGAAAGCGGTGAGGGCAAAACGACGCTGACCAATTTGTTGCTGCGCCTCTACGAAGTGGGCGATGGGCAGATTCGTATCGATGGCGCAAATGTTACTGGCGTGAGCCAGGCGAGCCTGCGCCAGGCAATCGGCGTTGTGTTTCAGGAGCCGGCGTTGTTTAGTGGTACTATCCGTGAGAACATCGCCTACGCCCGGCCGGACGCCAGCGAGGCTGAGGTGATCGCCGCTGCGAAAGCGGCGAACGCCCACGAGTTTATCGCGAAGTTTGATAATGCGTACAACACCGAGATCGGTGAGCGTGGCCTCAAGCTTTCTGGCGGGCAAAAGCAGCGCATTGCGATTGCGAGGGCGTTACTCAAAGATGCGCCGATTCTCATTTTGGACGAAGCCACGAGTAGCCTGGACAGCCGCAGCGAGCACATGGTGCAGGAAGCGCTGGAACATCTCATGAAACATCGGACGACCATTATCATTGCCCACCGTTTGAGCACGATTCAAAACGTCGATCAAATCGTCACGCTCAAAAACGGCAGAGTAGAAGAAACGGGCTCGCCAGTCGAGCTCGCCAAGTCGCACGGTATCTACGCTGAGCTGTTAAAGCTGCAGCAACGCCATACGGCGTCTGGCAAAAAGCAGCTCAAAAAATACGATATTGCAGGCTGAGCATGCGGCGCGCGGCGTTTTTGCAGGCAACTGATTGTATAGACGACTGGCTGGCGTATCGGGTGCGCACGTTGGATATACCAGGCGTGAGTCTAGCGATTTTGTGCGGTGACGACCGGTTTGAACACGCATATGGCCTGGCCGATGAAGCGTCCGGCGAGGCACTTACTTCCAAGCACCTTTTTTGCGTGGCGTCGCAAACCAAAATGCTGCTTGCAACGCTGCTGCTCCAGCTCGTCGGGGCTGGCAAGCTTGGCTTGGACGACCGAATGGTTGCCTATCTTCCCTGGCTTGCCCAGCACAGCGATCAACGCATGCAGAGTATAACCGTTCGTCAGCTCGCCACTCACAGCGCCGGCTTGCCTCGCGAAGCTGCACCGGCCGGCTACTGGCATATGCACGAGCCGTTTCCGGATGAGCAGAAACTTCGCGCAGCAGTGCTTGCCGCGCAGCTAACGCATCCGCCGAACACGGCGCTCAAATATTCGAACCTCGGTTTTGCGCTCCTCGGCCAGGTGGTGCAAGCGGCGAGCGGGCAAACGTGGCCGGAGCTTGCTATGCCGCTACTGCGTGAGGCTGCTATGCAGACAGCCGCGCTGGATAGTAGGAGTGTCGCCGCGCCGTTGGCCACGGGCTACGGCGTGTTGTTCGAGCGCAGTCGCCGACCACTCGGTGTGCAGCCGGCGCGGGCGCTTGCTCCGTCTGCCGGCTTGTGTGCGACGCCCGCGGACATGTGCCGATTTGCCGCCGGTCATTTTTTGGGCAACGAAACCTTCCTGAGCGACGCGCAAAAGCGCGAAATGCAGCGCGTGCAGTGGAGCGTGCCAAATGGGTTCGACGCTGGCTATGCCTACGGTATCGGCTGTGAGCTATTCAGTATCGGCGGCCGGCGGTTCGTCGGTCACACCGGGCATGCTGGCGGACACACCACCGTTACGCTGTTTGATCCATCGCAGCGCTGCGCCGTTTCGGTGGCGGCAAACTGCAAGGACGCGCCGTGTATGCAGATTGCGCGCGGTATCGTGGGCATTCTCGATTTTTTTGCGCAGCACGCCACACAACCCACGCCGCCAAGGCTGCGGAAGCTCGACACCTGGCTCTACAGTCCGCTAGCTATTGTAAGGATTGTTGCCGTCGGCGATAGCGTTGTTGCCGTTGATCCGGATGAGTGGGAACCGTTTGCCTGGCCCGACCGGCTCGAAGCGCTGTCGGCGCGCGCCCTTCGTATCTGCAGCCCCGGCAATGTCGCAACCGATGGTGAGTTCGTGCACTATAAGTTTGCCGCCGGACGCGTGCAAAGCGTCAGTTATGGCGGTATTCCAATGTGGCCAACGCCTTCGGCGGTCGATCCCGGCTTTCGTGGCCAGACATAGAACACTGGCACCGACCATAAAAAATACACCTGGGGCAACCCCAGGTGTATTTGCTGATGACACAGACGCTAGGCGCCGATGTGCTTGCGAATGCTGGCACTCTGTACGGCTGATGCCCTGTTTCCTTGAGAATTGCCGTTCCCGCTCGAATTCCCATTCCCACTGGAATTGCCATTGCCACCCGAGTTGCCACCATTGGTAAGTATACTGCTCATATATCCCCCTTACGTTTATGTGTGCATCCAGTGTAGTGTGGGTGTTCGGTCGCGTCAAGTAATCCGGCGCGTCAAAATTACGACAGTCGCTGCTGGTCAGCATTCTGCAGCGCGCGTATAATAAGACCAACAAGAGGGAAGAGGAGAGTATGTATGGCAACGCGTAAGCGTGAGCGGATTATTGCCCTAATCATTGCGGTGCTGTTCTTTGGGTTTTCATTTGCACTGAGTTTCACCGTTATCTGGCAGTTGTACAAAAATAGTAAGGAGTCGAAACACGTGGACCAAACCAATAGCACACAAAGCACCAGCAACAGCTCGAAGGGCAAACTGGAAGGCACGAAGCTGCAAGATTTTACGCCTATCGCCAAGATCGACCATCTGCAAGCAGACGATCTAACTGCCGGGACCGGCCAAGAGGTAAAATCGGGCGATACAGTTACCGTGGATTATACGGGCGCTGTAGCGGCGACTGGTGTTATTTTTCAGAGTTCACTCGATAGCGGCCAGCCCGTCAGCTTCGGTTTGAATGGCGTTATTCAGGGATGGACGCAAGGTTTGCCTGGCATGAAAGTGGGCGGTACGCGCCGGCTGTTGATTCCAGCCTCGCTGGCGTATGGCGCCAATCCGCCGTCGGGATCTGGCATTCCGGCCAATGCCGATCTCGTGTTCGATGTCACGCTGCACTCCATCGGCGGTAGGTAACGTAAAAAACACAATATGTAGCGCCTTGCGCATAAACAAAGCGCTACATATAATAAAACGTAAGCAGTAAAACAAAACATCTTGTAAGGGGGAATTATGGTCAAACGTATTACTATCTTCACCACGAACACTTGCGCCTACTGCGCCATGGTAAAAAAGTGGCTGGACACCAAAGGTCTGGGCTACGAAGTAGTAAACCTTGATGCTAACCCCGAACGCCAAGCCGAAGCTCTGGCGCTGAGCGGCGCACTTACCGTACCGGTTACGGTTGTAACCAAGCACGACGACTCACAAGAAGTTGTTGTGGGATTTAATCTGGCAAAGCTCGCCCCGGCGGTTGCGTAACATCACTATGACGGAGGCTACTTCATCGCAAGTGCCGGTGCACGACGTCGTTATCATCGGCGCCGGTCCGGCGGCGCTCAGCGCGGCAATTTACACCACGCGTGAGGATATCGACACCCTGCTGTTTGAGCGCGGCGTGGTCGGCGGCCTGGCCGCGGTGACCGACTGGGTAGATAATTATCCTGGTTTTCCAAAAGGCGTTGCCGGCTTGCAGTTGGCTGACGATTTACGTGCTCAGGCCGAGCGCTTTGGCGCCCACATCGAACTCGGCGAAGTAACCAAGATTATCGACGAAGGTGCCTACAAACGACTAGAGACAACCAGCGGCCCGATGCTCGCCAAAGCCGTGCTCATCGCCACCGGCAGCGACTACAGAAAGATTGGTGTGCCTGGCGAGCAAGAATATTACGCCCACGGCGTGCATTACTGCGCGACATGCGACGGGGCATTTTATCGCGACAAGCGCTTGGTGGTGGTTGGCGGCGGTAACTCCGCGGTGCAAGAATCGATGTTCTTGACGCGGTTTGCCAGTCACATCGATCTATTAGCGCGCTCCGATCACTTGCGCGCCAGCGAAATCTTGCAGCACGAGCTTGAGGAAAAGCACAAAGATAAGATCACCGTGCATTTTAATACGACGACAGATGAAATCGTGGGCCAGGATGGCAAGGTTGTGAAGGTCGTCGGCACCGACAAAACCACCGGCCAAAAAGTGGAGTTTCCAACCGACGGCGTGTTCGTATTCGTCGGTCTCAAGCCCAACACCGAGTTTTTGCAAGGCAGCGCCGTCGAGCTTGATGATGTCGGCTTTATCAAGAGTGATGACCAGTTGCAAACCGCCATCCCCGGTGTCTTCGTGGCTGGTGATGTACACAGCGGCGCCACCATGCAAATCGCCAGCGCCACCGGCGAAGGTGCCACAGCGGCGCTGCGCATCCGCGAGTATCTCAATGAGCACGCGCGCCAACACGACCCGACTGATGGCTGATACGGCTTATCCGTTGTCCTAACCTAGGCCGCGGCACCACAAGCTATTCTTGAAAAAGAAGCGAACAGTTCTATACTACAAGAATGACTTTTTATACTGGGAGTGAGCGCGTCCGTCAATTTGATGCGGTTATAGAAGCTGGTTTGTCTGTGTTGAAGCATCCTGATTTTGTTGAGGCGCTCGACGGATCGTTGCTCGGCGCCGGCATGGCAGAGCGTATGGCCTCGCGGTTGGAAGGCGCGTTTATACCGAATATGGACGGCGACGCTATAGCTGTGCCAAGAGAGTATCGCGACAGTGATCGGTTGATGATTGTGCCGCTGTTGCCGCACGATGTGGCCGAAGGTCGGCTCAGTTTTGATCCATCAGCATTTGCGATAGGATCTGTTCGGGAACGCGAGGCACACGACACCATGCGGCAAATATACGAAGCCACCGAAGAGGATATCGCCTCATTTATTGCGTGCGCCAATGCCACACTCACCGAGTTTCCGTATGACATTGACCCTTATGATGTGCCCGATAGTGCCTGGACGTATAGCCGGCACGTCTCCTGGAAGGATGGGAGGTATACCGTTCAGATTCATTCAAAGCCGTTTGTCGCTATTCGGATTGCCGAAGACACGACAGGCATACCACCGCAACCGTTCATGGTTGCCAGCATGTTAGGGCACGAAATCGCGCACGTCTTGGGTGAGGACAACATGCTCTCGGTACATTACAGCGAAGATGTCGACGATTTGCCAGCCTACGCGGAAGGCATGAGCTACTATGCCTCGCGCATTATTGCCGACACCGCGCCGACGCCAGCACTAACCTACAATCCGCAAGCGGTGTATGCGGCCGAAGCGTGCCGCGAGCAATATGCGCAGCCCGAAGATCCATTTCCGTTGTCTCCAGAATACACCGCGGCAATGAACGAACAGCGGCTACTCCACGGCTTTGCTGAGGCTGTTGAGTAAACGCTAAAATTGCGTATAGCCGGGAAAGTAGTCGGCAATGAGTCGCGCGGCCGGTAGTCCAGCTTGCTCAAGATCGCGCACCAGAGTTTCGACCAATAGCTCCGGCCCAGAAAGATATAAAAGCGTGCGGTCGTCTTCTTGCATAAGTGAGAGTAAATGTTCGGTTGTCAACCGCTGATCTGCTGTGCTGATAAGTTGGGTGGTTGGTAAGCCGTAGGCCTCAAACAAATCTGTAAAAATGAGCTCTTCCGCAGCGCGTACCGACTGCAACAAGCGCATGGTGCGCCGCTCCTGTGTGTCGAGTAAATATTTCACCATGCTCCGCACCGGCGCGATTCCCATACCGGCTGCGGCGAACACCAGTGGAATGTCGGTGTCTTTTGGCAGCACAAAATCGCCCATCGGGTCTGCCAAGGACAGCGGTGCGCCGGGTTGCAGCTCAAAGAGCGCTTGCTTGAATGTGCTGCGCTTGCCGTCGACGATGTGGGTAGTGATGGAGAGGTTTGGCTCGCTGGGTGAACTGCTGAGCGAAAACCAACGCCGCTGGCCGCGAAGATCCGGCTCGTCGTGTGGCAAATAGAGCTCGGTAAACTGGCCGGCGGTGTAGCGCGTTGGCTGTTCGGGCTCAAACCAAAACGTATAGATGTCGGTGGCGACTTGCTCGCGGCGCAAAAACCGTACGCGCATAATTATTTCTCGTTTAGCTTTTGTTTCATTATATCCGGAAAGTCAGTCACAATGCCATACAAACCGCGCGCGGCCCAGCGTCGTGCCTTTTTGGGATCGTTAAGTGTATAGGTATAGAGGTTATACCCCCGCCGGTGCATGCCAGCCACAAATCCCCACCAGAGCACGCGCCGACCTATGCTGATATGCTTGGTGCGCAGGCGCTTTGCACGCCACGATGCTATCGCGCCAGACCAATGTTCGTTGACAATCACGTCGATGCCTGGCAGCTCGCGGTGTAGTGACTGTAGTGTGCGCTGGCTAAACGAGGCCAACAAAAAGTCGTTCGCCTGCCAGCCTTGCTGCAAAAACGAACGCACAAGGTGCACAGTCTGGCGGATGTGCACCTTGGGTTTGACCTCAATAATCATCGGCACGCGGCGGCTTACGCGGCGAATCGCTTCCTCTAAAGTGGGTAGGCTGGCTTTGCGAGTGAGCAGTTCGGCATAGCTCAATTTGTGAATCTGCACGTGTGGTAAGTCGTTACCTTTGTCGTCTTGCAAAAATGGGTTGTGGTTGAGCACAGGCACGCCGTCGGCGCTCACGCGAACGTCAATCTCAACGGCGTCTGCGCCCGCTCGTATTGCGGCCTCGATTGCCTCGATGGTGTTCTCTGGCGCCAATCCGCGAGCGCCGCGGTGTCCGATCACTTTTGTCATGATGCTCACTTAATAGTACAATATTTTGTGAACGGACTTTTATGTTTTCTGCTTTCACCACAGTCCTGGTCCCAGGATGTGCTCTAACGTAGCGCATCCTTCGTGCGGAGGTGCTTCAATCAGAAATCAAAAAAGTCCTTAACGCCTGAATAAAGGAGACGAGATGGCTGATTTTAACCAAGTACTAACCGTGGGTGACTGGCAGAACGGCACCGTGAACACCGTGATCGAAATTCCGGAAGGCTCGATGCTGAAGATCGAGTGGGACCGTGGGCGCGCTTGTTTTATGCTGGACCGCGTAGAGCCGGCGGTGTTCCCAAAGCCGACGAACTACGGTTTTATTCCGCAAACGCTCGACGAAGATGGGGACGAGCTCGATACGCTGGTAGTTACTGATGAGCCAATTCCAACTGGCGTGTGGCTGGAGGCTCGTGTGCTGGGTGTGCTGAACTTCGAAGACGACGGCGAAATGGATTACAAGATTGTGGTGGTGCCGGCCGACGACCGCAACACCGGCGACAGCATCAAAACACTTAACGACCTCGGCGAACGCTGGAAGCAAAAGGTCGAGTTTCACTTTAGCCATTACAAAGACCTCAAAAAACCAGGCACTACCAAGGTGTTGGGTTGGGGCGACATCGAAGCAGCCAAAAAAGTGATTCAAGAATCCATCGAGCGCTACCAAAATCAGAGCAAGTAGTCATGCAGAAGATCGTTCCGCACGATGCAATCCTTATCCCTGAACATGCCCGCCGCGTGTTTCGTGGCCAGATTTTTGACGTTTATCAGTGGCCGCAGAAGCTCTACGATGGGTCGGAAGCGACGTTCGAGATGCTCAAGCGGCCCGACACGATGATCGTGCTATGCATTAAAGACGACAACATCATCTTCGTCCGCGAGCAGCAGCCCGGCAAGCCTGAGTATGTGAACTTGCCCGGCGGGCGCGTTGACCCGGGTGAAGCTTGGGACGATGCGGCTAAAAGGGAATGCTCCGAAGAGTTAGGGCTGGAGTTTGCCAATTGGCGGCTGATCGGCGTGCGCCAACCGGTGGTGAAAATCGAGTGGTTCGTAGTAATTTATTTGGCCACCGACTGCACTGAAGCGCATGCAACCAAGCACGACGCCGGCGAGCGTATCGAGCCGGTGCCAATGAGCTTCGAAGAGGCAAAGCAGTTCCTTGCCAAAGCCGACGACCCACTCGATCGCTTTTTGCAGACGATGTTCGAGCCGCTGCAGTCCATCGACGATCTCAAGCAAGTCCCAAGTTTTGAAGGCAAACAAGTCAATCGTTAGGTTTACAGACGCATGCTTGAGAGTGGTGCGAGCGACGCAGGAAGGAATAGCCGATGCGCTTTGAAGGAAAAGATGTTGTGTTGGCGTGCGACGTAGATGGCACGCTTGTTGCAGATTACGATCGTCCGTCGGCCGAGCGGGAGCAGGGCGCGGCATATTTGGCTGAACTCTGCGAATTCGTTGAGAGTGAACGCGCGCTCGGTGAGCACGAATTCTACTTTGGATCAGCAACCGGGCGAAGTATCGGCTCTCATCGAAGTTATGAAGAGAGCTATCCTCCCTTTGGCGCGGCGGCATCGATTATGGATTTCAAAGTTACGGGTGTTGGTTCGGAAGCGTACTTGATGACGGCCGCAGGCGAGCGGCGCTTGCCTGATTGGCCCGATGTGTCGGAATGGGACCGGGAAGGAATTGTTGCTGCACTTGCCGGGCGCGTTGAGCTTGCCTTGCAACACGATCGCTCGCAGTTGCCGTATAAGATAAGCTACTTCGTCGATGGCGTGACGGATGCCGTACACGATGCGTATGTTGCAGAGATCGCTGAGCGGTTATCGCCGGTTGGAGTAGGCGTCCAGGTTGTGTTTTCGGATGGCAAGCACTTGGATATTTTGCCTGAAGGCGTTAACAAAGGCACATGCTTATTGCATGTGGTTTCGGCGCTTGAGCGTGCCCATGCACCTTCCGAGGTAGAATCCGGCGAAGCCGAGCCGACTGCGCAGGCCAGCATGTACATTGTGTCTGCTGGTAACAGCATGAACGATTGCGACCTCTTGCGGGTTGCGGATTTGGCGATCCTGCCTGGCAACGCGCACGACTCGCTCAGGCAGTGGGCGCAAGAGACTATTTCACCTGAGCAGCTCTACATCGCCGAAGGCAATCTTGCGTCAAGCATTCTGGAGGGCTTGCATCATATAGAATAGACGGCAATCGTATGTTGCTCGCTTGCGCCAACGCCCATCTGTTCGTACAATAAGCCTAGCAACGCTAATGCTTAAAGAACGGGGGACTATACAACATGGCAACACGAATTGCAATTAACGGGTTTGGCCGCATTGGCCGAAACGCGTTTAAGATCGCCTTCGACCGTACCGATGTGGAGATAGTGGCGATCAACGACCTGACGGACACCAAGACACTCGCGTATCTGTTGAAGCACGACAGCAACTACGGCACGTATAGCCACGAAGTTGGCTACGACGACGAAAATATCATTGTAGATGGCAAGAAGATTCGGGTCACGGCCGAAAAAGATCCCGCCGCGCTGCCGTGGAAGGATATGAATATCGACGTGGTCATAGAATCGACCGGCTTTTTTGTGGAGCCCGACAAAGCTCGCGCGCACATCACCGCTGGTGCTAAAAAAGTGGTCATCAGCGCGCCCGCCAAAGGTGAAAGCGCCGACAGCGCCGCCACGGTAGTACTAGGCGTGAACGAGGATAAACTTGAAGGCGCGCCTGATGTAGTAAGCAACGCGAGTTGCACCACAAACTGCATCACGCCAGTGCTGGCCGTTATCGAAGCCAAGTTTGGTATCCAAAAAATGATGATGACCACCATTCACAGCTACACTGCGAGTCAAAAGTTGCAAGACGCGCCCGGTGGCAAGGCGCTACGCGACGGCCGTGCTGCCGCCGAGAACATCGTGCCCACTACCACGGGCGCGTCCATCGCCGCCGCCAAGGCGTTCCCGGCTGTTAAAGATATCTTCGGTGCATTTGAGGTTCGTGTGCCCACGCCCGTTGTCTCGCTCAGCGACTTCGTGATCGTCACCAAGCGCAAGGTGACCAAAGAAGAAGTGAACGACGCCTTCAAAGAAGCGGCCAAGAATCCATACTATCAAGGCATTTTGGATGTCACCGAAGAAGAGTTGGTAAGCAGCGATTTTATCGGCAACAGCCATTCTGCCATCGTGGATCTCAACCTCACCAGCGTAGTGGCTGGCGATCTTATGAAGGTTTGCGCCTGGTACGACAACGAATGGGGCTACAGCAACCGACTGGTCGAAGAAGTCGCTGATATCGGCAACTTGCTTCACAAGCAGTAGTAAACGTCGGCGCTGTACACAAAAAACAGTGTGCGTAGTGAAATTTGCGCTGGAAACATTCGTCCAAAAGGTGTATATTACAACATAACTGAACATACAATTGTTGTGATAGCAAAAAGGTGGCACGGGCGTGAAGAAAATTGCGGTACTATTCCTGATCTGGCTGGCAGTATTGACGGCGGTGTGGCAGGTTGGGCTGACGCCAACAGTTTCGAACGCTTTTTTGCAGTTTTATGCCGCCGGCGTGGTGCCGGGTACGAAGATTGTGCTAACGCCAGATCAGATGTTTTTATTGTTGGGGGTAACGCTGGCCTTGGCCGCGGCGCTTATTTTTTTGAAAGAGTGGCGGCGTTTGGCGCGAGCACTGTTGCGCCCGAAAGCAAGAGCGCCGGAGGTAGTCGAGACGTCGATACCGATCGAGTCTGAGGTTTCTGAAGCCGCTGATCGGCCGGTAGTTATCATTACGATTCCAAAGCGGCCTGGACTGGTGAGCCGCGCACTGTCGCAGATGTCGCCAGAGTGGCAGCGCACATTCCAGATGGCGCTGGTGCATGGTCGAGCACGGCGCGCGCAAGGTATGCGTCGTGTGCGAGCAGTAGCAGCAGAGATGTGGCGCTTGGTACGTGTGTACGGTAAACGCGCTTGGCGGCATGCGGTGGTTGGACTGGCGGCCGTGGCGGCGTATAGTCTTATTGGCGCCGAACAGCTTTGGCGTTGGTGCGAGCCACATTGCCGCCGTTTCGACCGTTACTTAAACCAACGCTTGCACCAAAACGAAACAACGGCACTGCTACTCGCCATGGGTGCACAGGCTGGCAAGCTTGTTCGTGGCTGGCTTGCTGTCTGTCGCAATCAATATGACCGGATTTTTTCTTCCAAAAGTGAAGAAGTCTAGCATAAGGTACTGGCTACATTAAAAGATGGGGAATTAAACGATGGCAGCTTATCTAATCACCGGCTACCCAGCCACTGGTAAATCTAGCGTTGCAGATGAACTGGCACGCCGGGGCTACGACGCTTACAATACCGATGACATACCAGGGCTAAGTCATCACGTCCACAAAGACGGTACACCAGTGGACTTGAGCAAAGGTCATATAGAGGATAAATCAGAACTTGAATGGGTTTGGAACAAAGACAAGCTAACAGAACTCCTGCACAGTGCCGACAGGGTCTTTATTTGCGCCATAACTACTAGGCAGCATGAATTTTACGACCAATTCGACAAAATATTTGTGCTGAAGATTGACGAGGCAACACTCAAGCGCCGTCTCCTGACCCGTACCACTAACGATTTCGGCAAGCACCCCAATGAACTGAAAATGTTAGTAGATGGTCGAGAAGGGTTCGAACGGCAAATGCTCAAAGTGGGCGCTATTCCGATTGACGCGATGCAACCGCTGGACAAGGTAGTCGATGACATTATTGCCCATATCCTGTAAGTCAGTCAGGTAGAGATGGTATGATTGGTACTAGAGCATATTTGGACTTCCGTGGTCAAATAAAAGCAAGGCCTACGGCTGGTCTACACCCACTTTTTGTTATAGTATAAGCACTATGCACATCTATATCGGTGCCGACCACAACGGGTTTGAGATGAAGCGCTCGCTGCTCGAGGAGCTGACGCGCACCGGCTACGACGTTGTTGACACCGGCGACGAAACTTTGAATCCGGACGACGATTTTCCTCAGTTCGCTGCGCGCACCATCGCTGCGCTCAAAGCCAGCGACGACGATGCACGTGCCGTTCTCATCTGCGGCAGCGGGCAAGGTATGTGCATGGCTGCCAACCGCTACAAAGGCGTGCGCGCCAGCCTCGTGTGGAATATCGAAGAAGCGCGCGCCAGCCGCAACGACGACGATAGTAACGTACTCTGTTTGCCAGCACGTTACATCTCGATAGACGACGCTGTAAAGCTGACCGAAGTCTGGCTGGCCACGCCATTCGCCGGCGCAGCGCGGTTCAAGCGGCGCATTAAAGAACTCGATCAGCTCGGCTAACGCTCTGAAGAAGAGCTTATATTCCCTTACGAATTGGTTGTGTCAGATTGGGTTTTGGAAGACGCACGCTACCGACCCGGTCCATCTTTATTGCTTGAGAAGTATTGGCCTGAGGCAGGACAACTTTCTGAACTGGCTTTGCATCGCTCATGCTTTTATTATACACGGAATCAGCAGAATTACGCCAGCCAGACTAATGAGGATCGCTCTAATGCAGTATCTCGATTTTTTATTGTTAAGGGGTGTGTTAAGCGTGATGGCTTTTTCGGTGTCCGCAAGAAGTTGGAGTACCAACTGATCTTCAGACATGGCGAGGTAATCCGGATGCTCAAGCGGTGTGACACTCGACCCTCTATAGTCCTGTGGCCAGATTACCAACACAGCATAGATAAGCGAAGGCAAGAATAAGAACAGCACGGGCAATAACAACCAAAGCGGAGCTGTTGTGAGTGATTGCAAGGCGAAAATAACAATTGCGGTGTCGAAGCCAAGTACGGCCAGCGCTTTAGTATCGAGCGAATCACTCGCGCTAAAAATAAAGTCAAGCTGGTTCTGGCGGACATCTAAAAGTGGTTGCAAGTTTCGTTTATTTGCCATAAGCGCTATACTTTTAGTAAGTACCAAGATTATACACTAAAGAGCATGGCAGCAACGATTTGTCCGACAGTTTTATCAGGGAACGCTGAGGAATATCGCGAGCAGATGGAGCGTATCGCGCAATTTGCGACGCGTGTACACATCGACTTGGCCGACGGCAAGTTTGCGCCCACCAAAACGATCAGCATCGAGCACGTCTGGTGGCCGGGCGGCGTGCAGGCTGACCTTCATGTGATGTACAAAGAGCCGTTCAAGCACACCAAGTTACTACTCGACCTGCGCCCGCAGATGATTATTGTGCATGCCGAAGCCGATGGCGATTTTATTGCCTTTGCCGAAGCAGCGCACCAAGAGGGTATCAAGGTGGGCGTCGCGCTCAAGCCCGAGACAATGCCACAGACCATTGAGCCGGCGCTGGACTTCATCGACCACGTGCTGTTATTCTCTGGCAACCTCGGCCACTTTGGCGGCCAAGCCAATACGCATCTGCTTACCAAAGCGCTGTATTTGCACCGCGCAAAGCCGAAGCTTGAGATCGGTTGGGATGGCGGTATCAATCCGCACAATGTGCGCACGCTGGCGGCGGGCGGGATTACGGTGCTCAATGTTGGTGGCTACATCCAGCATGCGGCCGACCCGGCGGGCGCGTACCACATGCTCGTAGAAGCACTCAGAGATTGGAACGGCGAAGCCAACATCTAATCGTTATCCAAAGCAATTGCTCGTGTACAGTTTGAGTCTGCTATAATCACAAGCAGAATATGAGACAGATTTTTTCTATTGAGGCGTTGGAGCTGAAGGCGAACGAGATCCGCCGCGACATTATTAAGATGTTGGAGGCGGCTGGTAGCGGGCACCCGGGTGGCTCGCTCGGCCAGGCGGATATTTATACGGCGCTGTATTTTAACCTGATGAAGCACGATCCGCGCAACCCGGATTGGGATGAGCGCGACATTCTTATCCAGAGCAACGGCCACACCTGCCCGGTGCGCTATGCCACGATGGCGCACGCTGGCTATTTTGATCGCAAAGAATTGTTGACGCTGCGTCAGTTCGGCTCGCGCTTGCAGGGCCATCCGGAACGCCTCAAATTGCCTGGGCTGGAGAACACTAGCGGGCCGCTCGGCTGCGGCCTCAGTCAAGCGGCTGGCATGGCGCTGGCACTTCGCTTGAACAAGCAAATGCACCGTTGGGTGTATGTGACGGTGGGCGATGGCGAGCTCAACGAGGGCAACAACTGGGAAGCGATTATGCTCGCCGCCAAGTACAAGCTGACGAACATGATCGTCATCGTCGACCGCAACAACATTCAGATTGACGGGCCGACTGAGGTGGTGATGCCGCTGGAAGACCTGCGCGCCAAGTGGGAGAGTTTTGGTTGGCATGTGCTGGAGATCGATGGCAACGATATCGAGGCGGTGATCGACGCCGTCAATATGGCGAAAGCGATCGTCGAAAAGCCGGTGGTTATTTTGGCGCACACTATTCCAGGTAAAGGCGTCGATTTTATGGAATATGACTTCCACTGGCACGGCGTAGCGCCCAACCACGAGCAGGCCAAAAAAGCGCTGCGCGAAATCCAAACATTGCAAGGCAAAATAAAGAGCGAGAACGATTGATATGAGCGACATGTATCTGATTGACGATGTGCGTGCCAAAGATATCAAGATGGAGTCGATTCGTGACGGCTTTGGCCGCGGCCTGCTAGAGGCCGGCAAAAAGAACGATCAAGTGGTAGGTATTTGCGCCGATCTGACCGACAGCACCAAGATGAGTCTGTTTGCTGAAGCCTTCCCCGACCGGTTTATCGAGGCGGGCATTGCCGAGCAGAATATTGTCACCGTTGGCTCCGGCATGGCCGCTATGGGCAAGATTCCATTTGTGAGCAGCTACGCAGCGTTCTGTCCCGGGCGCTGTTGGGAGCAAATCCGCACCACAATTTGTTTGAACGAGCGAAACGTGAAGATCATCGGTTCGCACGCTGGCTTGTATACTTCGCCAGATGGCGCTACACACCAAGCTTTGGAAGATATCACCCTGATGCGCGTGCTGCCGAATATGGTAGTGCTTGTGCCGTGCGACAGTGTGGAATCCGAAAAAATGGCGCTGGCCATGGCTAACGACAAGCGCGCCAACTACGTCCGCCTGGCACGCGGCGCTTCGCCGGTTATCACCACAGCGAATACGCCGTTTACTATCGGACCCGCGTATGTGTTGCGTACGGGTGCGGATGTGACGCTGGTAGCGACCGGCACGATGACGTACCAGGCGTTGGTCGCGGCGTCGATGCTCGCAAAAGACGGCATTAGCGCCGAGGTTATCCATGTGCCTACCGTCAAGCCGTTCGACGCACAGACCATCATCACCAGCGCGCGCAAAACCCGCGCCGTGGTTGTAGCCGAAGAAGGACAAATATACGGCGGTTTGGGCGGGGCTGTGGCTGAAGCACTGAGCGAACAGGCAGCAACTCCGTTGCGGCGCATTGGCATGAAAGATCAGTTCGGCCAATCGGCGCAAACGCCCGAGGAACTTTTGAAGCACTACGGGCTCGACGCCATGCACATTGCGCTCGCAGCGCACGATCTGGTGAGCCGCCGGGAGAAGTAACCGGCCGCCGCAATTATTTTCGCGCAATCGCAATATCGAAACGAATTTGGGGCCGTGCGTTGCCATTGTAAGCACAAGCTCTTACAATAGGGATAAACGAACAGGGGGCGATATGAATACCGAGGAACTTGAGCGCATTGCAAAGCGCATGGTAGCACGAGGCAAAGGGCTGTTGGCTGCCGACGAAAGCAACGCGAGCTGCCAAAAGCGTTTCGAGGCCGTGGGCGTGCCTTGCACCGAAGAAACGCGGCGCGAATATCGCGGACTACTCTTTACCACGCCAGGCGCTGAAGCGTTTTTAAGCGGCGTGATTTTATACGATGAAACATTCTGGCAAGCCACCGAGCACGGCCAAGTTTTCCGAGAATACATGAAGAACCACGACGTATTGCCGGGTATCAAAGTGGACAAGGGCTTGGTAGACTTGCCCGGTTTCCCAGACGAAAAAGTTACCCAAGGGCTTGATGGCTTGCCCGAGCGCATGGCGACGTATCGTGGCGCGGATGCAGCGTTTGCCAAATGGCGCGCGGTTATTACCATTGGCGATGGCATTCCCAGCGATGAATGCATTGGCGCGAACACCTTTGTGTTGGCGCGATACGCTCGGATTTGCCAGGAGGCTGGCATCGTGCCGATTGTCGAGCCGGAGGTCCTGTTCGATGGTACGCATAGTATTGAGCAGTGCGAGCAGATCATGGCGCACACCTACGACATTCTGTTTCAGACACTGCGCGCGTTCCGCGTGCATTTGCCCGGCGCCATTTTAAAGAGCAGTTTTGTGATGGCTGGCAAAGATAGCGGTGTGGTGATGGATCACGACGATGTCGCCGCTCGCACCGCCCGCGTACTGCACGAGCACGTACCAGCGGAACTTGGCGGCGTGGTGTTCTTAAGCGGCGGCGAAACGTCCAAGCAAGCATTTTTGAACCTGAATCGTTTGGCCAAACTCGGGCCACATCCGTGGGGATTGACCTTTAGCTATTCTCGTGCTCTGCAAGATCCGGTGTTGCACACATGGGCTAAAGATCGGCATAACAAACAGGCGATCCAAGGATTATTCCACAAGCAACTGGAGTTAGCTAGCGCTGCCAGTAAAGGCGAGCTCGACGAATCAAGCGTCGACGACACCGAAGCATCCCACGCGCAAGACCTCTAATTATTCGTTAGGGTAAAGCTTGGCGACTGCTTCTTCGACCGTAAGGTGGATGTCAGATGGATATAAGAGCGGCTCCCAATTGAACTGCGTATCGCCAGGTGAGAGGCCGAATTCTGCAGTGGCAAAACCACACTCCTTAAGGAAGGGAACCACAGCCTCCCTTCTTAAAATACGGTGATATTTTTCGTACGAGCACCCTTCGAGCACATCAGGCCTAAAGGTAGTCGGGTCGGTCCGAAGCAAGAGTAGTCGCCCGGCTCCCAGCTTGCAGGGGTCGCGGCTTACGACGCCACCTATGAACCCTGGATCTTGGCCTACTGCGTCGCATTTCGCAAACATCTCCAGATCTTCAAGAGAAGGATATTGATGGATATCTGTCGGCGTTCCTGACGTGATGTCTGTCATGCCAGGATGTGAATGAAGGAACGCTGCTATGGTGTCGGCGGCGTGTATACGCAGTTCGCTTCGCGGGTCGGCTCCATAGTTTTCGCGTGCCGAGGTCGGTAGATAAAGATCGGAGTATTCTATCCCTTGGGATGATTTGTTAAGCCACACTGCACCCTCGCAGCCGGTACCGACAGTGTGTTCATATATTTTTGCCAGGTCTTCTGCAAAGCTTGGGTTGCTCATTGTTCGGGTCAGTTCAGCACGGGACAGCGAAAAGCGAGGCATGGCTTACTAAGGCGTTTTCTTGGTCGGTTTTTTGGGGTAGACGCTGTGCAGCACGCGACGAGTCAGATCGAGGCCATACACTAAAAATACCAGCACTGCTAAAATCGCCACCATGGCGTCTTCGGACTGGTCGATGTTGTAGTTGTTTGTCAGATGTAGCCACATGCCGAACTCGTCAAAGGCCAGCGCCAGGCCGATACCATAAGCGACCGCCAAAACCGCTCGCGACCGCCATGGCCACACCAGTGACACAAATCCCGTAATAGCCAACATGATGATGCCGTACGTAAAATGATGCACATGCGTGCCGTTCACCTGCAAAAACACGCCGGGCGCGTTATCGACAATCAGCCGCGCAGCCAGAAACGTCGGCAAAAAACCAACCAACACCCAAAACGGAATCTGCCGGTGACGGTTGGCAATCAGTCCGCGATACGCCTTACCAAGCGCGGTCCGTAAAAGCATATACGTATTGTAGCGTGCGTTGATTAGTCTTCATAGAGATGTTCGAGGTTGTGGAGACCGAAAATTCTGCCATCCGACATGATGCGCAGTGATGCTGTTCGCACACCGTGTGCCTCTAGTGTGGCGTGGTAATCATGGAAGAACATGCTATCTAGTGGTTTGGCAAGCAGTTCGTCGGGCGTAAAGTTATTTCCCGCTCGAAAGCATTGAATCTGCACGTGTGGCGCAGGCGCCTGTTCAACGTGTGCCACCATGCCGATGTGCGCAGGGTTCGCGGGATATTCAACCTGCGCTAGGCGACATATGTCGCCGTACGAAGGCAGTGCGGCGGCCAAATCGTACGCCCCGTCGGATTCTGTAGGATGGCCATGCAGCGTAGCGAGTATCGCAGGATTGTATCCTTGATTTGCCCGCAAGGTAATGTCATTTACATACAGCGCTTTTGCTGGATCGAGGTCGCCATTTTCTGCAAATGATTCGGGTATCAGCATGGGCGAGTAGCAGATAGCATCACCAGCCCGGCTAAGCGCAAAGCCGCCTTCCAAATTGTTGGCCGCGAGCTGCATGCCGACAACACTAACGCGGCTCAAGAAAACGTCGCTTTGTACGAGCTGCTGTAGCTCGTCATGACCTAGTCCACGGATTTCACGCATAGCACGGTTGTACCATAGAGCACGCTGGTTGTCTATCGTCTTGCTTTTTGGGCGCGCGCTGTGGCACAATAAACGTTAGCGATATAACAGTTCGAAAGAGGGGGCATGCAGCACCAGTTTGACGTTTTGAGTATCGGCGACGTTGTGACCGACGCATTCATCCGGCTGTTCGACGACGAAGAAAAAGTAGTCACCGATGCGCGCGGCGAAAAGTGGCTTTCTGTGCCATTCGGCACCAAGATTCCGTTCGATTTTGCCGAGGTTGTGCAAGGCGTGGGTAACGCGGCGAATGGTGCCGTGGCGTTTGCGCGGCTCGGGCTCAAGACAAGCTTTGCGACCAACGTTGGCGGCGATCAAGAAGGCCGCGATATGATTATGTCGCTGGGCAAAAACGGCGTTGACACACGGTTTGTACGTATCCATCCCAGTAAAAAAAGCAATTACCACTATGTGCTTTGGTATAAAGCCGAGCGCACCATTCTTATTAAGCACGAGGAGTACGATTATCATTGGCCGCATCTCCGGCCGAAGGAAGTGCCGCGCTGGGTGTACTTTAGCTCCATCAGCAAGCATGCGCTGCCGTATCACGACGATGTTGCGGACTGGCTTGAGGAAAATCCCAGTGTGCGTTTGGCCTTTCAGCCCGGCACGTTCCAGATGGAAGCTGGCGCGAAGCGCTTGGCGCGACTGTACAAGCGCTCATCCGTGCTTGTGTTGAATCGAGAAGAGGCGGTAACGGTGGGCGGCGGTAATCATGCCGATATTAACGATCTGTTCGATCACTTGCACGCGCTTGGTCCGCAGGTGGTCGTGATTACTGATGGCCCGGCTGGCGCATATGCCTCGGACGGCACCAAGCGACTGAAAATGCCACTCTATCCAGACCCGAAACCGCCGTACGACCGCACTGGCGCCGGCGACGCCTTTGCCTCTACCTTTGTCGCCGCGGCCATGAAGGGCCTGAGTTTGGAGGATGCGCTGCGTTGGGCGCCGATTAACTCCATGAGCGTTTGCCAAAAGGTCGGCGCCCAAGCCGGCTTGCTGAGCGAAAAAGAGTTGCTGGCGTATCTCCACAAAGCGCCTGCGCACTACAAGCCAACGCCGTTGTAGCGCGCGCTCGTTTGGTTGTGTAGTCTGGCCGCTCTGCTTCCGCGGTCACCTAGAAAATCTGAAGGTTCCACAGCGAATCGAACATTTCTTCGCCGGTGATGGTGTAGGGCGACGCCGGGTCGCCATATCGCTCGCGGACCGCACGTACGTCTTGGTGATTGCTGTCGGAAAGATGATAAGGATCGCCGATTGCTTCCAACACCACACCACCGGCTTCGTACGCGTGGACTTCCGTGCTGGCCGCGCCGTACGGAGTGTAGAACAGAAATCCGTTCGCGCGCAGGTCATCCACGTGGGTAAGCTCATGAACACCTGTTGAGGCCACTTGCGTGAGATCGCCATTTTGCATGAGGCTTTCTCGCATAATAATCACCGGCGCCGATTGGCGGTAGGTTAACCTTTCTGCATCTGCAATAAAGCCCGCATCGACTGAGGCTCGCGCAAATTGAAGCGGTCCGCCGAGCTTGGTATCGCGCTCGCGCAGCATCGCCTCCCACTTGATCGCCAGTGCCAGGCCGCTCCCAGTGTTGATGGAGTAGCCATAGGCAACCGAGGGTACGACGAGCGGCAGTTGTACGGCTTCGCCCATGGTTTGGGCGAAGAGCTGGTCTGCGAACTCTTGTGCTCGATTGATCTCGGCGTCATCTATTGGTATGAAGGCAATAGATTCGTTCGTATCCCGCAGCGAGGCTGGTATGTTTGGCCCGGCGTCGCTCATGTCGGGCAGATAGAGCTGGTCCATCATTCCTTGGAGCGGCTTTGCCGTGCTACCAAGGGCGGCGATTATCTCTGGATTACGCAGTACGCCATCAATAGCCCCGATCATCCGATCAAAGGCAACCACCCGCTCGTGTTCACGTCCAACCTGTAGATGCATCTAACTATGAAACAATACCGAACAGTAAAAAGCAAGTTGATATGGCTGCGGTGTACAGTGTGTTGTTCGTACGATATCTAAAGAGCGCGTAACTTTACATAATGCCATATGCTTCGAAGGCGCGGATCAAATCAGGCGTAGCTGTATGCGGTGCTTTCGGCAACCCATGCTGCTGCTGGAGCTCTCGCACGGTGCGGAAAACAGTGTCCGCTAAATCGTCAGGATCGCCCAAGCTTTCCAGCACTACACCATCATTTTCGTAGGCGTAGAGTTCGGAGCTGGCTATGCTTGGCGGCGTATCAATAAGCGGGCAGTTTCTGAAGACATACCAGGCATGTGTTGTTTCGTGAACCGTGGTTGATGCGGCTGCTAGCTCTTGGCCGGGCTGGGCAAAATTGTTGGAGATAACAATCACCGGCGCTGATCGTTTAAACATAAAACCACCGTTCATATCGGTGCCGGTGATGGTGGCGGCATTGTATTCAGACAAATCACCGCCATCATCGTCGCTTGACGACGGTCGGAGTGCGGCCAACTCGACGCGCGGATCTACCTCTCGACCGTAGGCTTCGGAATAGAGTGTTTCCGGCACAGGCATGCGATCTGCCCACACGCCCAGAAGCGGGTCAACTACCTCGAAAGCGCGATCGACTTCTTGCGCGTTGAGTGGCAGCAGCGCCACTTTATCGGCTTGACCTCGTAGCGAAAACGGCACGCTCGCCTGGCCATGGTAGACGTTGGGCAGAAAAAATTGCTGGGCAACAGCGCTTAACTCGGCAGCCATACCGCCCAGACGTGATACGACCTCGGGATGCTGCAAGGCGTCGTTGGTAATTTCCACGAACCGATCGAACGCTTTTCTGCGCTCGACTGCCTCACTACAGTGAACGTTCATCGTGTGACGATATCAATTTTTTCTTACTTCCGCAAGGTGCGCAAATAGCTTGCTAGGTTTTAGAATGGCTGGTTTTTGGCATGGCGCTTGTGGTAATCTGGTGGGTAGATATGACACGATTTCTGTCACAGGCACTCGGGGCGAGGGAACCTACGTTTAGTCAGAGTATCTCGGCGCTCGAGCACGCCGCCGGCCGACCAAACGCCGACATTCATCTGACCACCGAGGTTACACAGCGCATGCGCGCCAAAATTTCGGCGCTTGGGTTGGATCCAAACGATACAACCGGCCCAGAATTGTATAGCGCGCTACACGAACGGCTCAAGCAAGATGAAGCCAATGTGCGCCGGGCGCTTGGAATTACCAGCGGCGCAACCGGCGAAGACGTCATCCAAAGTGTCCAAAAATTCCTTACCAAGCACGACATGCCCAAGCAGTGCTTTGCCCTCAAAACCAGCGTAGCCAAGCGCTTGCTAAAGAAGAAACTGCCGAAGATCGCCATGAAACAGCTTGGGTACCGCTCTGCTGATAGTATGCTCAAGCACGAGCCGGTTGCCGCGTTGTACGCCGCGGCCATGATTACTGAACCGGTGGCTTGGCAGAAGTCGTTCCGTGAACAGTACGCCAAACTAACGCCGAGCGATTTCGAAACGCGCGCTATTGCCCTTGTCGCACCCAAAACCAAGCGCTGGCATACTCTGTCTCGGCAGGTTGTGGAGCAAGCTAAGCACAATTTGCTATCGTTCCCAGAGCTTGGCGCTTTAGTGGCGCTGCCGATCGAGCACGATTTCGACGGCCTGGCTATCACCACCTTGCTGTTGATGCTCGAAGAAATGAACGGCATTCGCGCTCACAGCAGCTACGCGAAACTGCAGCAGGTCAAGCCAGACTTCGGCAGTATCATGCAAGAAAGTTCGGTGAGCGAACCGTACACCACCGCGCAACTGGCTGGGCAGCCGGTACCGTGGCGGATGATCCAGCGCTATTATTCTCGGTTTGCTGATGCCTATCACCCTGAAATCTTTGAGCCGCACGTCCAGTTGGAAGATTTGGCCTGGTACGGTGGTGAACAAGCGCTTGCTGCGCTTGAGCCCAGCTTGGCTTTTTGGCAAGACACGCAATGTCTGGGGTTGATTCACGATGACGGCACGATTGTCTCGTGCAACGTGCTTGATGTTGCCCTTAGCTATTGCAATCATCTGCCATTCGCCGAGCGGGTAGTGCATTTTGTTCGCGACAATTTGTGGCACGAGCTCATGATGCGTTATCTGAATCAGGAAAACCTTGAGGCGGCAGTGCATCGCCAACTTTCCGCCGAACTCGAACAACCGCTGGCGCTCGCCGAAGAAGCAGTTTACAATGAAGCATAAGGATTAAAACGAACATGGTACCCGATACAAACGAACTGAAGTTTTTGCGCTACTCCATTTGCGTGTCTGGCGCGGCGGGCGGTAGCACAGTGGCGCACGCCAGCAAACTGGCCGAGGAAGTCGGCAGGTCCATCGCAAAGGCCGGGCACATTATCACCACCGGCGCGACCATCGGCTTGCCGTTTTTTGCGGCGCAAGGCGCCAAAGACGTCGGTGGCACGAGTGTGGGTTTTTCGCCAGCCAAAAGTTTATTAGAACACGTCCACAAGTATCGCCTGCCCTACAATGTCTTCGATTTTATTAACTTTACCGGCCTGCACTATGTCGGCCGGGACATGTATTTGGTGCAATCAAGCGACGCAGTCATCACCATCGGCGGGCGCTTTGGCTCGCTGCACGAGTTTACCTCCACGCTGGAATCGGGTAAGCCCTGCGGCGTTTTGCTTGGTAGCGGCGGCGTGGCCGATCTTATTCCGAAACTTATGGAAACACTCGAGCTTAAAGGGCGCGAATCGAGTCTGGTGGTGTACGAGAGCGATCCGGCGCGGCTGGTTGCAAAGGTCGTTGAAATGCTCGACAAGCACTATGCCGAACTCCGCAAGGAGCTTCGCAACCACGACGCGCACTGGTTTTTGCGCGGTGCGCACCAAAACGGCGTACGCGACGACCGCGCTGGCTAACGAAAGGGCTGGACATGGGCGAGGATGACGATCTGAATCCAAAGGAAAAGAAAGAACTTGCCCTCAGTGAAATTATACTGAGCGCGTTGGCTGTGTTGGGTTTGGGCGTTATTATTTGGCTTGCTTGGCTGCGCTAGCTTGCACGCGACAAAGACTGTTACAATATAAGGATGGCGAGTTTTCAACTACATAGCGAGTTCCGGCCCACTGGCGACCAGCCGGCGGCGATTGCGCAACTGACCGCGGGGTTGAACAATAGCCTCAAGCACCAAACGTTGCTGGGCGTGACTGGCTCGGGCAAGACGTTTACCATGGCTAATCTTGTTCAGAATGTGCAGCGCCCAACGTTGGTGCTGAGCCACAACAAAACGCTGGCCGCGCAGCTCTACGAAGAGTTTAAAAGATTCTTCCCAGACAACGCCGTGCACTATTTTGTCAGTTACTTCGATTATTACCAGCCAGAGGCGTACATTCCGCGCTCGGATACGTTCATCGAAAAAGACAGCCAAATCAACGAAGAGATCGACCGCTTGCGCCACGCTGCCACCGACGCGCTGCTGACCCGCCGCGATGTTATCATCGTCGCCAGTGTGAGTTGTATTTATGGCATCGGTTCGCCTGCGGATTATAACGATTTGCGGGTCAACATCCGGCGTGGCGAGCACCGCTTGCGCGACAAACTCATGCGACACCTTACAGACATCCAGTATCAGCGCAACGACATCGACTTCCACCGTGGCACATTTCGCGTTCGTGGCGACGTCATCGACGTTTTTCCGGCCGGCGAAGAGCTTGCCTATAGGATCGAGTTTTTTGGTGACGATATTGAGCGCATTCTGCAAATCGATCCGCTCACTGGCGAGATTTTGGCTAAGCCGAACGAGCTCGATATCTTCCCGGGTTCGCACTACGTGACTCCGAACGAGAAGCTGCAGCTCGCGCTTGGCAAGATCGAGAAAGAACTTGAACAACGCCTGCATCAATTTAAGACAACTGGCAAGCTGCTAGAGGCGCAACGCCTGGAGCAGCGCACGCGTTTTGACCTCGAAATGCTGCAAGAGACTGGGTTCGTGAAGGGCATCGAAAACTACAGCCGCTATCTGACCGACCGCGAGCCGGGCGAGCAGCCGGCGACGCTGCTCGATTACTATCCGGATGACTGCTTGCTGCTAGTGGACGAAAGCCACATGACTATTCCGCAAATCCGCGGCATGTACAATGGTGATCGCGCCCGCAAAGAGGTCTTGGTGGAGCATGGCTTTCGTCTGCCGAGCGCCATGGACAACCGGCCGCTGACGTTTACCGAGTTTGAAAAGCACGTGAACCAAGTCGTGTATGTCAGCGCCACGCCGGCAGAGTACGAGCTCAGCCGCTCGCCCAAGCCAGCGCAACAAGTCATCCGTCCGACAGGGTTGCTCGATCCGAAGATTGAGATTCGGCCAATCGAGGGTCAGATCGACGATCTCATCGCTGAAATCCGCACCACCACGGGCAAGCACCAGCGTGTGCTTGTCACTACGCTCACCAAGCGTATGGCTGAAGATTTGACCGAATATCTGCAAGAGGTGAACATTAAAGTAGCGTATTTGCACAGCGATGTTGATACGCTCGACCGCAGCGACATTTTGCGCGATTTACGTTTGGGTGTGTACGACGTCCTGGTGGGCATCAACTTGCTTCGCGAAGGACTCGACCTGCCGGAAGTCTCGCTGGTGGCGATACTTGACGCCGACAAAGAGGGCTTTTTGCGCAGCGAGCAAGCGCTGATCCAGACCGTTGGCCGTGCTGCACGCCATGTGGAGGGTCGAGTTATTATGTATGCCGATCATATCACCGAGAGTATGCGCCGTACGATTGATGAGACTGATCGTCGTCGCGCTGTCCAAGAGCAGTACAACCAGCAACACGGCATCACACCAACGGGTATTCGCAAAGCAATTGAAAAAGGCCTGCGCCCCGATCTACCAGAGGAAGCCAAGCGTGCGAAGCTCGACCTCAAGAAGATCCCGAAAGATGAATACAAGAGCTTGCTTAAGGATTTGACCGCGCAGATGGACTTGGCTGCGGCTAATCTGCAGTTCGAACAAGCCGCCGAGTTGCGTGACATCATCAATGATATAAAAAAGAAGATGTAGCATGGGCTGCACAGCGCGTGCATAACTTGCCGCGGGGCCTGACGCCATAGTGCTGGCATAGAATATCTGGTATAGTAGAGTAAATATGGCAGATGTAACACGGGATGATGTCTTAAAGTTGGCTCGGCTCGCCCGGCTAACGCTCGCCGACGACGAAGTCGAGCGCTACCAACAGGAGCTGACCGAGATTCTGCGCTACGTCGAGCAACTGCAATCTACCGATGTTAGTGGGTTGCAGCCTACCTCACAAGTCACCGGCCTCAAAAATGTGATGCGCGACGACGAAGTCCAAGATTACGGTGTCAGCTCCGACGACCTGCTCCGCCTCGTGCCACACGTCCAAGACAAGCAGATTAAAGTGAAGAGGATGATCGGATGAGCCAGTGGCTGCCGATTACTGAACTAGCTGCTAAGGTGCAGCGTGGCGAGCTCAAAGCGAGCGACCTCGTGGAACAGTCGCTCAAGACTATCGAAGAAAAAAAAGACTATGATGCGGTGCTGTGGACGACGGCCGAACGCGCGCGCGAACGCGCTGCTGGCATCGACGCTGCAGTAAAAAATGGCGAGAAGGTTGGCCGATTAGCCGGTGTACCGTTCATTGCAAAAGATGCATTTTTGGTTTTTGGGGCTGAGTCAACTGCCGCTAGCCACATGTTACAAGGCTTTACAGCACCGTACCAGGCAACGGTTATTGAACGTCTGGAGGCTGAAGGGGCAATTTGTGTGGCTAAATCCAACCAGGATGCGTACGGCCACGGCGTGAGCACCGAAAACAGCGACTACATGATTACCAAGCATCCAGCCGACAAAACTCGTGTGCCCGGTGGCTCTTCTGGCGGCTCGGCGGCGGCGATTATGCTCGACATGGTGCCGTTTGCGCTCGGTACCGACACCGGTGGTTCTACGCGGCAGCCGGCCAGTCTTGTCGGCTGCGTTGGCTTTAAGCCGAGCTATGGCTTAACGTCGCGATACGGAGTGGTGGCGATGGCCAGTAGCACCGACACGGTCGGCACGCTTGCCCGAAGCACCGCTGATGTCGCCGAAGTATTTGATGTTATCGCCGGCCGCGATCCGTTCGATTCCACGACAATTGAGCGAGATGCAGCAGGCTACGCTCATCCGCCGGCCGACGTCAGGGGCAAGAAGTTCGGCCTCATTAAAGAATACATGGGCGAGGGTGTGGCCGAAGGCGTCAGGCGTCAGATCCAGGCAGCGGCCGGCAAGCTGCGGGCGGCGGGCGCCGAGGTGCAAGAGGTGAGCCTCTCTTCATTGCCGCTGGCATTGGCAGCGTATTACATTATTATCCCGGCAGAAGTTAGCAGCAATCTTAGTCGATATGACGGCCAGCGTTATCCGTATAGTTATGGCGGAGCAAAAGATCTTGCAGAAAGCTATACGCTCTCACGCGGCAATGGTTTTGGCCGGGAAGCCAAGCGCCGAATTATGGTCGGTACCTATGTGCTTTCTAGCGGATATTACGACGCCTATTACCGTAAGGCACAGCTCGTGCGCACCAAGCTCGTGAACGATTTTAACAATGTTTTTAAGGATGTAGACTTTTTAATTGGCCCGGTTTCGCCGGAGACTGCCTTTAAGGTGGGAGAGGCTTCTGAAGACCCCCTCAAAGCCTACCTCCTCGACATTATGACTGTGGCACCAAGTTTGGTCGGCATTCCTTCGGTAAGCGTACCGGCGGGCACTGACGATAACAATTTGCCAGTAGGTTTGCAGATTATGGCGCCGCAGCGACACGATCGCGAGCTGTTGGGCATTGCCAAAGCGGCGCAGGAGCTGCTCGTATGACCTTATTCGTTATTGGTGTCTATGTGGGGCTGGCATTGGTAGTGGCTGCCGCCGGTGTGCTGTTTTGGCGCTGGAAGCGGCCAAAGCCGCTCAAGACTGATTATTTTCAGATCAAATGGCAGGAATTGCAAAAGCTCTTGCCCGATAAAAAACAGTGGGCCACTGCCATTGCCGAGGCGGATCAGCTCCTCGACCAAGCGCTGCGCAAAAAGCACATTCGCGGCCGCACTATGGGCGAGCGGTTGGTAAAAGCGCAGCGTTTATTTACCGATAACGACGGCGTGTGGTTCGGCCACAAGCTGCGCAACAAAATTGACGCCGAGCCCACATTCAAGCTGAAAGAGACCGACGTCAAGCAAGCCCTGATGGGGATTCGCCAAGCACTTAAAGATGTAGGAGCCCTGCCGAATGGTCAGCTCACAGATCAGAAGTAAGTATATTGCCACCATCGGCATTGAGTGTCACGTGCAGCTCAAGACTGCTACCAAATTGTTCGCCGCAGTGGGGAACGACGCGCGCGATGCGGCGCCCAACACGCTCGTCAGTCCTATCTGTTTTGGTTTGCCTGGCACGTTGCCGGTGCTCAACAAAGAGGCGGTCCACCTGGGCATGCGTGCGGCGTACGCATTGGGTAGCACGCCGCAGCCGTTCAGCGCCTTTGACCGCAAGCATTATTTTTATCCCGATTTGCCGATGGGGTACCAGATCACACAGTACGAGCACCCGATTGTGTTGGGCGGTTTCATCGAGGTAACTGTTGACGGTCAAAAGAAGCGCATCGGCATCACGCGCGCCCATTTGGAGGCCGACGCTGGCAAAAGCACGCACCCGGCTGGCAAAGACTACAGCTTGGTGGACCTTAACCGAGCGGGCACGCCGCTGCTTGAAATCGTCAGCGAGCCGGATATGCACGCCGCCGCTGAGGCCAAAGCCTACGCCCACGAGCTCTATCTGCGCATGCGCTACGCCAATGTGTCGGACTGTAATTTGTACTACGGTAACATGCGGTTTGATGTGAACGTCTCGGTAAGCAGCACCGGTCAGCTCGGCACTCGCACCGAAACCAAGAACATCAACAGCTTTCGTGCCGTCGAAAAAACGGTGGAGTACGAGATCAACCGCCAGATCGAGTTGCTCGAAAAAGGCCAGCAGATTGTGCAAGAAACACGCGGCTGGGACGATGCCAAGCAGCGTACCTTTACGCAGCGTACCAAAGAAGACGCGCACGATTATCGCTATTTTCCAGATCCGGACATTCCGCCGGTGGAGCTCGACCAAGCGCACATCGATGCTGTCAAAGAAGAAATGCCGGTAATGCCAGATGAGTGGCGCGCGCGCCTCAGTACGCTCGGCCTGGATCGACCGGCCATGGAGACGCTGTTAGAGGCTGAGCTTGATGATCCAGCGGTGAGCTACCTCGCTCTGATCGAAGAAATTATCGGCGAGAAGAATTTCGCCAAAGTATTGGCCAACTGGTTTGTGAACTTTGAGGTGCCGCTGCGCCGCGAAGGAACAACTACAGTCCGCCCGATGAGCAATCAAGAACGACTGGCTTTGTACCAGGGCACGTATAGTCTCGTGCAAGAAGGCAAGCTCAGTTCTACCAATGCCAAGGCGCTTTTATTAAAGTCGTTCACCGATCCGACCGTAAGCCGTCATCTAAAGATACGAGTAGACGAGCGCATCGATATCGCAGACAATTTGGTATCGTATGCCAGGCAGCACAATCTTATGCAAGAATCGGACGCTGGCGCGATTGAGGCGATTGTGAAAAAAGTCCTTGAGGAAAATCCTAAAGCCGCCGATGATGTACAAAGTGGCGAGATGAAGGCCATTGGTTTTTTGGTGGGCCAGGTTATGAAGCACAGCCAAGGCCGCGCCAACCCAGGTCTGGCGCAGGAAGTCATCAAAAAACAGCTCGGGCTGTAGCTCTCGAGACACCGAAGGAGATTGCATGCACGCACGACCCACCAAAGCCGTTATCGCCGCCGCTGGATTTGGCACGCGGTTTTTGCCGCAAACCAAGGCCATGCCGAAAGAAATGCTGCCGATTGTGGACAAGCCGATCATCCAGTATGTGGTTGAGGAGCTAGTCGCGGCGGGCATCAAAGATATTATTATCGTTACTGGCTACAGCAAGCGCGCCATCGAAGATCATTTCGACACGCCCAACGCCGAGCTCACCGCCGTGCTGCAAGCCGGCGGCAAAGAACATTTGCTTGATGGGCTGGAAGAGATTGCGGACATGGCAAACTTTGCCTTTGTGCGCCAGCGAAAGCCACTCGGTAATGCCGCGCCGCTGCTGGATGCTGGCCACCTCATCAATAACGAATCGTTTATTTACACCTGGGCTGATGAATTCGTTGAGGCCAACCCGAGCCGCATTGCGCAGGCGCTGGATGTTTACGAGCAAACCGGCGCGTCGGTGTTGTCGTGCATTCCGGCGGCTTCGGACGAGGATTACGATCGCTATGGGTTTGTCGCTGGCGAGCGCCAAGAGAACGGCCTGCTCAAGCTGAGCACCATCAAAGAAAAACCTGGCAAAGCCAACGCGCCGTCCAACTTGGCTAGCGTCGGGGGCTATTTATTACAATCGGACATTTTGGAGTACATCGAGCGCATCGCCGCCAGCTATGACGGTACCGGCGAGCTGACGATCCAGGACGCCATGCAACTGATGATGAACGAAGGGCATCAATTCTACGCCTACGAAATCCAAAACGCCCGCTACTACGACTCCGGCAACAAGCTTGAATACCTCAAAACCGTGGTCGACTTCGCCTTACGCCGCAAGGATATCGGCGAAGAATTCCGAAAGTACTTGCGAGAGCGCTTAGGTTAGGGGTCGAGCCCGACGTCCGCGCGGTTGATAACGGGCCGTCGCAGGAAATGGTTAATCCGTTCCGCTTCTTTGACGTTGCAACGCACCGGCCTGCCGTATAACGTACACACAGCTTGCTCGTCTGCATCCAACAGGCCATGATACGGATAGAGTATAAGCTGGTCATAGGTCCCGTCTGCCGCTTCTGCCTCTTGTACGACATACAAGAGCTTCTGATACTGCCTGGTAGGTGGCCCGGTTCCTTCACGCCATGGGATGCGACTATATTCGCTCATACTCTCTGAGGTTACCGCCCGCGTGAGCAGCAATTCCAACTGAGTTTTCAGATTTTGTTGAGTCGCAGCGCTTTCCGTGGCCGCTTGGACTGGTTGCTCGTATGAGCGGACAAAGAGCTCTTGCCCTTGTTGATTGCATACGTGCATGTCAAGTTGGCCGTCTTTTGCATGTCGCCGCACGACGTCGATAAAAAGCTCGGCGCCCTGCCTCGATTCGAGCGGCTCTAAACCTGGGCTTGTATGCCGATCCCTAAGGCACGCATTGAGGTGATAGTAAGATGCTACCGCAGGTTCTGCGAGCTCAAGTATTTCTGCGAGATACATGAGTTCATCGGTACCGACGCTATGGGTGGGCAGCTCCCCAGATTTGATTTTTGCATCGAACCGTTCTCCCCATTCTACTCCTATTTCTAGGTATGTTTTCAGTGATACCTCAGTCTCGACAACAGCCATAGGATCATCTATGTAGTCATCAACACCGAGAACCTTGAATGGTGGCTCGTTCGTTTCGCCGGTAACGTACATGCGGCTGGCGCCAAGCTCTTGACCCCCGGAGAAGGAGTCAACTCTTATGCAGCCTTCGGGAGCTTCACTGGAGCGGTAGAGGCTAAGCTCGTATACACCATCGACGCAAACAAGATCTTTATTGAGGAATGCACCGTGATTGCCGATTGTTAAGAAGTCGGCATGCGCTGTAAACTCGTTGGAGATGATGCTATCGAACAGTTCCCGTTGAGCCGGCTCTTGCCTGAAAGCGGCCACCTCAGGTGCATCAAACCTGGCCATGTCAGCTACTGACGGTCCAACCTCGAGCGGACCGACGAGGTTATGTAATCCTTCATTGCTGTAGGGCTCGGACGGTCCTGTAAATTCGTGCATAACGACCAGTATTTTAACAGCGCCAGAGCCGCGAGTCCAATGCCCGGGATATTGCAACCTGGCAAATTGATGTATACTACGAGAAGTAGCTTATGAATACTGCGGAACAAATCTTAGTTATCATTCTTGCAACGGCGTTGGCGTTGTTTTTGGTGTTGGCGATCATAATTGCTGTGCTCATGGTCAGTCTTATGAAGAAGGTGAATCGCATTGCCGACAAAGCCGAAGATTTCGTTACATCCGCCGAAGCAACTGCCGACGTGCTCAAAAACACGGTCGGGCAGTTGTCGGTGTTGCGTTTCATTCACTCGATTATCGGCATGGCGACCAAGCACAAATCTAACGGCAAAAAAGAGGAGTAACGCGAGATGGGTAAGGGTACAATGAAGAAGTTTGCGCTCGGCACGATTTTGGCCGCTGCGGCTGGCTACGTGGCCGGTATTTTAACTGCACCCAAGAGCGGTAAAGAAACACGTGAGGACATCAAAAACACCGCGGTCAAAACCTACACCGAAGCCGAAAAGCAACTCAAAAAACTCCACACCGAACTGAACGATGTCCTCGGCCAAGCCAAAAAACGCATGGACGAGGTAAAAGGTAAGGCCAAGGACGACCTCGAAAAAGCAGTTGAAGCCGGTAAAGTCGTCAAAGAAAAAACCCGCGAGCTTTTAAGTGCCGTCCACGAAGGCGACGCCGACGACAAAGACCTTCAGTCTGCCATCAAAGACGCCAACAAAGCCGTGGAGCACCTCAAGGCGTATCTCAAAAAGAGCTAGTACAGTCCGTTTGTGCGATCATCCGGAACTAGATTGAACATTGCGCTTGCATGTCGGGGCACTGTCGGTTAGGCTAGTCGAGCACGAACACAAGGAGGTATAATTGAGATATGAGTGCGTACGCCACAAAAGAGGATGTGCAGGAGATCGTTGATAAAGCTATTGACAAGGCCGTAACCGACCTGTCCGAAATCATCGGCAGTTTCGCGCAGCAGGTTGATAGCAGGTTCAACCAACTTGAGGCCAAAGTAGCGAACATAGACACGAGACTAGAGCACGTAGAAAAAAGAATCAGTGATTTAGAGCAACGCTTCGACCATCTCCTCAATACAATTGACGGTTTTATTGCGCGCATTGATCGCTATGAAACCGAGCAACTCATGCGTGATAATCAGTTTAACCGGCTGCTAGCCTGGGCGCGCAAGGTCTCGGAAAAAACGGGTATACCACTGGAGAATCTGTAGGAATTCCATGCTGCTGGGCGTCACTCGGAGCGTTTCCAGTAGTTAGGGTCTGAACCTCTCGAACCCGAGCACTCTTTTCGTTATAATAGAATGAATGGCGGAGGGCGTGACTAAGACCAAGACTGCTGGTGGGCAGAAGATTACTTCTGCTGATTATGTGCATCTGCACAACCACACGCAGTACAGTTTGCTCGATGGCCTTACGAAGGTGCCGTCGCTGATGCAATTCGTTAAAGATACGGGCATGCAGGCGGTGGCGCAAACCGACCACGGCACGCTCACGGGTGCTATTGAGTTTTACAAAGAGGCGACGGCTGCGGGCGTCAAGCCGATCTTGGGTATGGAGACATACGTGGCGTCGCGGACCATTGCCGACAAAGATGCAGGCAAGGATAAGGTCTACTACCACCTGATCTTGCTGGCCATGAATAACACCGGCTGGAAGAACCTCATGAAGCTTTCAACGGTTGCGAACCTGGACGGCTATTATTACAAACCGCGCATCGATCATATTCTGCTCGAGAAGTACAACGAGGGATTGATTGTGCTTTCTGGCTGCATCGGTGGCGAGCTGGGTGATAACATCCGTCAAGGCCAGTACGATAAAGCGATCGAGATCGCCCAGTGGTACAAGAAGATTTTTGGCGATCGGTATTATATCGAGGTGCAAGATCACGGTCATCCAAAACATCCGAGTAAATGGGACGAACAAGTGCGGGTGAACGAGCAGCTTTTACAGTTAGCCAAAGAGTTGGACATTCCGCCCGTCGTGACCTGCGACGCCCATTACCTTGGCCACGACGACCAAACCGCACACGAGATCTTGCTATGCGTGCAAACCGGCTCATTTTTGAGTGACGAAAAGCGTATGTCGCTGAAGAACTTTGAGTTGCACGTGACTGATCCGGAAGAGATTATCAAACGCTGGAGCACGCTGTGTCCGGAGGCGATCACTAACACGAAACAAATTGCCGATCGTTGTGAGGTGAACATCGAACTTGGCAATATCCTTATCCCTAAATTTCCCGTGCCGGATGGCGAAACCGAAAAGTCGTACCTCGACAAGCTGGTATACAAGGGTTTGGCCGAGCGCTACGCCGCCATACCAAAAGATGCATCTGCTGCGCTTTCGATCGACGAGGTAACGAAGAAATTGCCGGATGATGTTCGCGAGCGCACCGAGTACGAGCTGCAAGTCATCGACGGCATGGGCTTTAACGGCTACATGC
This sequence comes from Saccharimonadales bacterium (SeqCode), assembly GCA_035278105.1. Lineage (GTDB taxonomy): Bacteria > Patescibacteriota > Saccharimonadia > Saccharimonadales > UBA4665 > PMNU01. Next base: position 136,327 of record DATEJI010000108.1, on the reverse strand, counting down.
TGATCGTGCAGGATTTTATCAACTGGGGCAAGGCGCAAGGGATTATCTTTGGCCCGGGGCGCGGCAGCGCGGCTGGCTCGATCATCGCTTATGCGTTGTATATCACCGACCTGGATCCGCTGCGTTATGGTTTGCTGTTCGAGCGCTTTTTGAATCCAGACCGTATCAGCATGCCGGATATCGATGTCGACATTCAGGACACACGCCGCGACGAAGTCATTCAATATTGTGCGGAGAAATACGGCCATGACCGCGTGAGCAACATCGTTACCTTCGGCCGAATGGCGGCGCGCGCCGCGGTGCGCGACGTTGCCCGCGTGCTGCAAGTGCCGTATGCCGAAAGCGACCGCCTGGCTAAAATGGTGCCGCAGCCGGTGCAGGGGCGGCATATTCCGCTGAAGGTAAGCATCGAAAAAGATCCAGACTTGAAGCGCGAGTACGAAACCAACGAGACCTCTAAGCAGGTGATTGATCTGGCGATTGCGCTAGAGGGTACGATCCGCAGCCACGGCGTACACGCTTGCGGCGTGGTGATTGCGCCCGACGAATTGGTGAGGTTTGTGCCGCTCGAAATGGCCCAAAAAGGTGTAGTGGCCGCGCAGTTTCCGATGGGGCAGATCGAGGAGTTAGGCCTACTTAAGATGGACTTTTTGGGTCTGTCTAACCTCACGATTATCAAGAACGCACTGCGTATCATCAAGCGGGTGCACGGCACCGATATCGACCTCGGCACTATTCCGCTGGACGATGACGAGACGTTCAAACTGTTGGGCCGCGGTGACACCACCGGCGTGTTCCAGTTTGAATCCGCGGGCATGAAGCGCTATTTGCGCGAGCTGAAGCCCACGGAGTTTAACGATGTCATTGCCATGGGCGCGCTGTATCGCCCCGGCCCGCTTTCCGCCGGTCTAACCGACAGTTTTATCAAGCGCAAGAATCACCTTGAGGATATTACCTACGCGCACCCGCTGATGAAGCCGGCGCTGGAGGGCACCTTTGGCGTGCTGGTGTATCAAGAACAAGTTATGCAGATTAGTCGTGAGGTGTGTGGTTTTACCGGCGGCGAAGCCGACACACTGCGCAAAGCGATTGGCAAAAAGAAGCACGACGTAATGGCGAAAATGCAGGTTAAGTTCATTGACGGCGCAGTGGCAAACAACGTGCCCAAGGCAGTGATTGAAAAATTCTGGAACGACCTGCTCGGTTTTGCCGACTACTGCTTTAACAAATCGCACTCGGCCTGCTACGGCATGACGAGCTACTGGACGGCGTACCTCAAGGCGCATTATCCGTCGGCGTTCATGGCCGCGCTGATGACAAGCGACTTCGACGACACAGACCGCCTAGCTATCGAGATTGCTGAATGTCAAAAGATGGGTATTAACGTACTACCGCCAGATGTGACCGAGTCATTCCACGAATTCGCCGTGGTGCCGGACAAGAATAATCCAGATAATCGCAAAGCCGACATTCGCTTTGGCATGGACGCCATCAAAAACGTCGGTACTGGCGCAGTGGAGGAGATTTTGCGCGCCCGCGCCGTAGATAACGGTTTTGAAAGCCTGGAAGATTTCTTAAGCAAGTGCAACACGCGCACGGTGAACCGCAAGGCGCTAGAAAGCTTGGTGAAAGCTGGCGCGTTCGATCGCTTTGGCGACCGCTCGCAGTTTTTGCACAACCTCGACGTCATGCTGGCCTACGCCAACCGCTTGCAAAAAGAGGCGAATAGCGGCCAGACTGATCTGTTCGGCAACCTGCTGGACGAGGCGATCACCAAGCCACAACTCAGCCTCGAGAAAGCCGCGACGTTGTACAACCAGCGCGAGCAGCTTTTGTGGGAGCGCGAACTGCTCGGGTTGTACCTCAGCCAGCACCCGCTTTCGATGTACGCAACCTACCTTGCCGAGCAAACCATGCCGCTGAACGAACTCAAATCTATCCACGATGGTAAACCGGTGGTCGTCGGTGGCGCCATTGTGGACATGCGCGAAATTACCACCAAAAACGGCCAGAAGATGGCGTTCGTCAAGTTGGAGGATCAGTTCGGCGATCTGGAGCTCATCCTGTTCCCGAATGCCTACATGCAAACGACCGGCTTGTGGGAGCGCGACCGCGTTGTGTTGGCGCGCGGCAAACTTTCGGCCAAAGACCGCGAAGGTAATCTATCGGACGAACTCAAGATACTAGTGGACGACGCGCGTGAAATTACGGCCGACCAAGCTCAGGCTTATCAAGAAACCGGCAAGCGTATGAAGTTACCGGGTGCCAAGCGCTCGGCTGCGGCCGTTACCGCTACGCGCAACAGTACCGGCGCGGCAAAGACCAGCGCGAGCAGCGCGCCCAAAGCGCCTCCGCGCCTCTATGTTCGTTTAAGCGACAGCAGCAACCACGAACTGCTCCTCTCGCTCAAGCAGCACCTCGATAGTCATCCTGGCGAAACCGAGGTCGTGCTCGTACTTGGCCCAACTGCCAGCAAGCAGATTATTAAACTCCCTAGCCGTATTTTGTGCGACGACGGATGCCTGGAAGACTTGAGGAGTCTTATCGGCGGCGACAACCTCAAGCTGCAATAATTTAGTGAATAACTCCGGCGCTCCGTGTCAGCACAAAACCAGCCACAATAAGCAGCACCAGCGCAATGTCGAGATAGCGATGCTTGAGCACAAACGCCTCGCCTCTTACCAGCACACGGTGCAGCAGTAGCCCGTGGCGCAAGAAGAAGATAACCAAGCAGATTGCCGCAAGCGTGCTGAGCGCGAGCATGCTCCACTGCGCATTCGAACCGGAGAGTAGCTGTACTCGGGCGACGTTTTTGCTTTTGCCGGAGATGCTTGTGCTTACACTTGGCGTGCCATGACCATGGGATCCAACCGCGGTACTGGGATTGGTGGCCGACGGCGAAGGGTTGCTGGCGCTTGCCCCTTGTGTGCTCGACGTGGTGGGCGCCGGCGTGGTATGAGTGGGCGCTGCGCTAGCCGGGGCCGGACTGGGAGCAATGCTGACACTGGTGCTGGGCACTGGGCTGGCATACATTGCTACGACAACTGTCTCTGGGCCGGTGCCTTGATAATTCGCCGCGTTAGCCACGCCAAAGCCGACGTCGGTATAGGTGTTGTTGAGGATGTTATCGCGGTGCTCCGGGCTGTTCATCCAAGCTGTTACTGTGGCGTCACTGGTGTCGAATCCGTAGGCCAGGTTCTCGCCCGCAGTTTGATACTGATAGCCAGCATTGATAATAAATGTCCAGGGTGTGGCGCCATCCGGTGTGTTGTGCGACCAGTAGTCGCGCGTGGCCATGTCGTTGGCTTTGGCTTGCGCGGCTTGATCGAGTTGCTCGTTCAGACTCAGCCCGGCTAGCGAGTTGCTCTGGCGCTGCGTGTTCGTGTCGCTGAGCAGCGTACTGATGCTCATATCCGTGGCATAACCCAGCACGTTTTTGTGGACGTTACCCCACAGGCTACTCATCAGCAGCCCGGCACCTACAATCAGCGCCATCGGTAAATACGGCCAATACGTTTTTACATACGGGTGGCTGCGCTTGCGATGTTGGCCGTGCCGGCGCTTGGAGTGGATAGAAGTCGGACGTTTTGGTTTGGTGACAAGAACCATCTTACCTTTAGTGTAGCATAATCAGAAACAATCGTGTGTCCGCGACAGCAGGCTGGATAAGTTTAACTTAGCATGGTATAATATGTGTGTGAAGTACGCGTACGTTCCGCTTGATGCGCTTCGGCCGATACAGTCCGAGGTATCACGGGATAGCGTTCGGTATTTTGAAGACCAACTGGAGCGTGGCGTAGATCTTGGCCCTACTCCGGTTGTACCACTCTACGATAGTATGCTGAATGAACAGTTAATCGTTGCCGATAGGCATCATCGGACATACGCTCGCTGCGGACAAGGAGAGCTTCTTATACCAGTGGCGATCCATGAACATGACTACGAAATTCGCGCCAGCCAGATAGGCTGCCTATCTATTTTAGATACCATGGATGATGTGCGCGACGTGTATTGGCCTTGGCTTATGCGGCTAGAACGCCACGGTGTTACAAACATCGCAGACATGATGGCGATATAACCCACCTGCCACGCTAGCCGCAACTGATGTAGAATTTCTGAATCCTCTGATATTATGCAACTATGAAATATGAATTTGCACCGGTCGAATCATTGCGTCCTATAGAATCAAGAGTCTATCGCGCTCAAGTTGATTATTACCGGCATCAGCTTGCGAGAGGTGTAGACGTAGGGCCTTCGTGTGTAGTCCCGCTGCATGACGGTGTGCTCGACCAAGATCTGGTGCTGGTAGATACGCATCATCGGACGTACGCTCGGTACATGCTAGGAGGATTGGGATTGGTGGTCCCTGTCGAAATTTACGACACCGACCAGGATATTGAGGATGGTCAAATCGGTTGCCTGAACCGAGTGAACTCTCTTTGGGATTTGCGTACTGCATACGAGCGCATCTGGCAACCTCGACTCGAGCATTTTGGGGTGTCGGAGATTGCCGACCTTGAGTTGTACTAGCGAGTCGCGCTGGTATGATGTTCTCTAACTGTCGGCAAACATGAACCGGCAATGATAGAGCGCCATGGCTGCGGCTTGCACGACGTTGAATGACTCTTTGCGGCCAAGCATCGGAATCTCCAGCACAAGGTCGCAGGTGGTGAGTACCTCTGGCTCAACGCCCTCGACCTCGCGGCCAACCAGCAGCGCGATTTTTTTGGGTGAACGGTAGCCAGGCAACTGGCGAGCGCGCTTGGCTTGCTCCACTACCGCGACGCAGTAGCCGTTCTTTTTGAGCTTGGCGAGCACAGGCAGGATGTCGGCGTGGTACTCCCATGGCACAGTATCCTCGGCACCGAGCGCGGTTTTATGGATTTGCTTGGCGATTTTGGCAACCTCATGCGGCAGGCGGTGGTCGCCGGTATACGACGGACATGGGGTGTAACCGCTCAAAATAACCTTGCGCACGCCCAAACCCTCGGCAGTGCGCAGCAGCGAACCAACGTTATGGCAGCTTCGCAGGTTATGGGCGATAAGAATAATCTCGCGCATCTTGCGAATAATTGTATCGCAGGAGATACTAAAATCATGCAGAAAAAGCAGATTTGGGTACATAGAGCGGTTTACGTCAGTGCAGTTTGGTTTATTGTATGGTTGGCGTGTACACAATGGATACCACAGCGTTTTCGTTGGGTAACGCTGGGCGCATTTGTTATATTTGGCTTTTCGAATCTCCTATGGGGCATGTGGGAAGTAGCCAACGGTCAGACGCGAAAGCGGCGCATCCTTGGCGCACTAGCTGTGGCGGCTGTTGTATGCTTGGCTATCGTAACGTACTTCGAATACGCCCTGAGCGGACTGTAAGTTGTAATCCTACGTAAGCATTCTGCTCGTGCTATACTTTTAGCATGAGCCAAGATGCACGGCGAGATGAAGAGATCGCCACCGAGCGGCGTGCCCATATTTTGGGCATGGAGTATGTGGACACCACGCGTCTTCCACAAAAACAGCTTTATAACGGCGTGCTGACCGTGCCGGAATTGTACAAGCTGCGGGTGGTGCCGTTACGGCTCGAAAAAAGCAACGTACTGTTCGGCATTACGACGACGACCTCGCAGCAGACTATGCGTGCACTTGAGGCACGCTTCAGCGACATGCGTAGCGCCTTTGCAATTATTTCGGATTCGGGCTACCGCGACTACATGCGTTTGTACGATCCGCCCAAGCAGATCACCTATCAGGATATCAACATTACGCAGGTAGCCGATGTACAGGCGCGCAATACCATTTCCGACACGCTTAATCAGGTGCGCTCGGACGACATTTTGGCGTACTTAGTGAAGCAAGCATACTTGTTGAAAGCCTCGGACATTCACCTGGAAAACCAGGCCGATAATGTCCGGGCGCGCTACCGTGTGGACGGCGTGCTGCACACGATTGCGATGCTCGACCGCGGCAAGTATCACCAGTTGTTGTCGTCCATCGCAGTTGCAGCCAACGTTTCTACCGATGCGCCCGAGCCGCAAACCGGCCACATCAACCGTTCGTATCGCATGGCCACTGGCGAAGACGTCACCGTTAACTTGCGTGTCGAAACCGTGCCGACGGCGTATGGCCAGGATGTGGTAATGCGCTTGTTCACGCTGCGGCTGGAACTGCTCAACCTCGACAAGCTCGGCCTGTCGGAGCGCGAGCGCGCCGTGGTGGATGACGTTATTCGCCATCCAACCGGCTTGGTGCTGGTGGTCGGGCCGACTGGGTCGGGCAAAACTACCACTATGTATTCGCTCATCAATACGCTGAATAGTGATGAGCGCAAAATTATTACTCTCGAAGATCCAGTCGAATATTTTATGAAGGGCGTAGTGCAGGTGCCTGTGGAGGGTGACCAGCACGCCACCGGCTTTGCCGATCGCTTGCGCGCGGTGCTACGGCTGGACCCCGACATCGTGATGGTGGGCGAAATTCGCGACCAAGATACTGCGCGCACCAGTTTGCAGGCCGCGCTCACTGGTCATCTGGTACTGAGTACATTCCACGCCTCGTCAGCCGCCGCCGCGCTGACACGCATGCTCGACTTTATCGGCATCAACCCCCTGTTTGCCTCGGCGATTCACCTCATTATGGCCCAGCGGTTGGTCCGTCGGCTCGACGACACGATCAAGCAGCCATATCAGCCCGACGCCGGGTTGAAAGCACAGCTTCAACAGGTTATTGATTCGCTGCCGCCGAACGTAGAGCGGCCGAATCTCAACAACCTCACCCTGTACAAGCCAGGCACGTCGGCGCAGAATCCGTTTGGATATCGCGGCCAAATCGCCATTCGTGAGCAGCTTCAGATGACGCCAGGCATCCAGCAGTTACTACGGCTGCCGCCGAACCAGATTAATACCGACATGCTTGAAAAGAAAGCCGTGGAAGACGGCATGATTACCATGCTGCAGGATGGCGTACTCAAAGCACTGCAAGGGCTCACCAGTCTTGAGGAAGTCTACCGCGTCGTCGGCTAGCAGCGGCTTGCTTATTTATTACAAATACTGCGTGTTTACGCGCAGTATGAGTGGTGTCTGCGTCGGCGGCGTCACCCAGGAACTATCTGTTGCGCGGCCGATAATTTCATCAATCGAGAGTGGCACACTCAACAGTTGTCGCTTGTACGGATCTGCCAAGCCTACGGCAAGATGATCGTGGCCGAGCACGACCACGCCAAGGCCAATCGGCGTCCGAGCTTGCTGTGCAACAGTTTGCTCACGGAGTCCGTGAAGCGTGCTGGGCGTGGTCATTTCTTGGGCCGTCGGCATGTCACCAATAGCCACAAAGGGAGTCATATGGCTGCGACCGGCGAATTCGGGCTCTGTCATGCGGATGAAACTCAAGCGTTCGACACCCATTAAAGCGATGCGGTTGGGAGTCATGCCCAAAGCCTGGTGCGCGGGCACATGGGGCGGTAAATCGGCCGGGCCGTACCACATGGTGAGTTGCTCTGCCTCCAACGCAGTGAGGTAGGCTTGCCCGGTGCGCACAATTTGGCCGAGCGAGGTGCGCACATGAGAGCCTGGTGCCTCGGCATGTGCGACAAATGAGTCGATCTCGGCTTTGGGGATGTCCGGCTCACTCCAGGCTTCCCACGGGCCGGGCTCAATCGGCAGGTAATTGTTTTCGTGCGGTAGGTCTGTCATCGAATGACCTCTGCGATGCGCGGCACAATGCGTTCGTCGAGCACACTTGGGATGATGGCGTCTGCTGTCGGATGCTCGACCAAGCTGGCGATCACTTCGGCAGCGGCAATTTTGTGCTGGTCGGTGATAGTTCGGACCCGGTTATCAAGCGCGCCACGGAAAATGCCAGGGAAGGCGAGCGCGTTGTTTATTTGGTTTGGAAAATCGCTGCGGCCGGTGGCCACCACTGCGGCGCCAGCAGCGCGAGCCTCGTCTGGCATAATTTCGGGCACGGGGTTGGCCATGGCGAAGATGATCGGATCTTTGTGCATCGTTTTGACCATATCTGCGGTGAGTAGCCCCGGCTTGGATACACCAATGAACACATCCGCACCGCGCACGGCATCGGCCAAACTACCACCCGCCGTTGTGTTGCTGAGCTCCAGCAGCTTGCGCTTTTCGTCATTAAGATCGGCGCGGTCGCTGCTAATAACGCCCTTGCTGTCGACTGCAATAATCTCTGGTTGTGCATATATATGCAGCAGTTTGGCGATAGCTACACCGGCAGCGCCCGCACCCACGAGCACGATCTTGCAGTCTTTGAGCTGCTTGCCTGTCACTTGCATGGCGTTGATGAGACCAGCCAATACGACTACAGCCGTGCCGTGTTGATCGTCGTGCATTACGGGGATGGCCAGCTCGGCCTTTAGCCGCTCCTCGACCTCAAAGCAGAGCGGCGCGGCGATGTCTTCTAAGTTGATGCCGCCGAAGCTCGGGGCCAGCGCCTGCACGGTGGCCACGATCTCGTCGGCAGTGTGTACATTCAGCACAATCGGCACCGCGTCCAGTCCGGCGAAGTGCTTAAAGAGCATGGCTTTGCCTTCCATAACCGGCAACGCGCCGTACGGGCCGATGTTGCCCAAGCCGAGCACAGCCGAACCATCGCTCACCACCGCAACTACATTGTTGAGCCACGTATATTCGCGCGCTTCGTCCGGATGGGCAGCCACATAACTGCTCACCGCCGCGACGCCGGGCGTGTAATAGGTGCTGAGCTTTTCGCGGCTGTCCGGATCATCCTTAAGCGCGAGCGCGATCTTGCCCCGCAGCTCTTTATGCCGTTGTAGTGCCAGTTGGCTGTAATCCATGCGTCTCCCTCCAATGTTCTTTTCTTATCATAACAGATATGCTATACTTGATGAAAAGCGCAACTTAGTGTAAGGTTTATTAAATATGCAATCTGTGATCCAAAAAGTCGAAGCCAAGTTTAAAAAGTCTGCTGTTGTTGATGTGCGAAGTGGCGACACCGTGAAGGTGCACCAAAAAATCCGCGAAGGCAGCAAAGAGCGCGTGCAGATTTTTCAGGGCATTGTTATTCGTACCGACCGTAAAGACAGCCACACCAGCCGTATCACCGTGCGCCGCATCGCTAGCGGCGTGGGGGTGGAGAAAAGTTTTTTGCTGCACAGCCCGCTTGTTCTGAAAATCGAAGTCACCAAGCGCAGCAAAGTCCGCCGCAACTACTTGACGTACATGCGTGAGCGCACCGGCAAGGCCGCTCGTTTGGCCAGCGTCGACTTCGACCGACAGGCGGTGAACTCGATTGTCGACAAAGCTGCCGAAGAGGAAGAGGCCAAGATCGCTGCCGAAAAAGCCGTCGAGGCTGAAGCCGAAGCTACCAAAAAGGCCGCCGAAGCAGCCGCACAAGAAGCCAAAGTTGCCGAGGCACTGGCTAAGCACGAAGACGCGTAAACAGAACAACGTACCTCTTGTTTATCTGGTTCTGAACCCAGCCTGGTATAATTTGTGCACAGTGACAGTGATTGCTGTAAAACAGCGTAGGTACATACAAAAAAACCGCCTGACATAAGGACGGTTTTTTGCTGCTTTGCAGAGGTTGCTATCAGCTACGATGCAGAGCCTGAAAATCGAACATGTCGCACTCGACTGGTACAGTCGCATGATTGGAACCTAGCTCAAGCGGCACCTCAACGCTCGCTCGCACTTGCTCTAAGCCATCCAGAGTAAAATCCGTGCTCGCGAAATAGCCAGCATGGTCTACAGTTGCGTGATGCGACGGATCTGGTCCAGCGTAAAAGCCTTGGAAGTCTACACCGGCACCCGGTAGAGGTTCATTGCCGATCATTTCTGCCACCACATGATGCGAGTCTGTACCGCGGGCAACCTCGGTGGTGCAGTGAAACGTGTTAGGGTCGAAGCCGTGCACTTCTAAGCCTGCCGCGCGAGCGGCGGCAAGGTCTGATGCTGCGCCAGAAACTACGGCATTGGGTAGTAAACTGGCTGTTTCGGCAGCAGTGACGGTGTGACCATCGTGACCGCACTGGGTAGCGGCACCAATTCCTATCGCGACCACCGCGCCAATTGCTAATTTTTCCTTGAAAGTTGTTTTAATTTCCATACCGAAAAGTATACACATGCCTACAATATATGCTAGACTTTTTTCATGATTTTGGGGGTCGACGAGGTTGGGCGAGGGTGTTGGGCTGGACCGCTAGTGGCTGGCGCGGTGCTTTTTGACGACGCTACAACTATTCCCGGGCTCAAAGATTCCAAAAAACTCACCAAACTGCAGCGCGAAAAGCTCGACGCCGACATTCGTGTAGCAGCCGTCGCCTTTGGTTTGGGCTGGGTTGCCCCAGCGGAGATCGACCGCCTCGGCCTAACAGAGGCGGTGCGTTTGGCCATGCGTCGGGCACTAGACGGTATCTCGGCTGACTACGACCGACTCATCGTCGATGGCAATTACAACTACTGCAAAGAAGACCCGAAGGCGAGCGCGCTGGTGGGCGCCGATAATCTTGTGCCCGCCGTCAGCGCAGCGAGTGTCATCGCCAAAGTGGCGCGCGACCACTTTATGGCCGAGCAAGCGCGTACCTATCCAGCCTATGGTTTTGAGCGGCACGTCGGCTATGGCACGCGAGCGCATGTGGCAGCATTGCAACAGAACGGCCTCTGTGCGCTTCATCGTCGCTGTTTTAAGCCGATACAAGCGTACAGTGCATGACGACAACCGAGACCGGACAGCAGGCCGAAGCCGCCGCCGCCGCGTTTTTGGAACGCAACGGCTGTACAGTGCTGGAGCGTAACTGGCGTACGCGGTTGTGTGAGATCGACATCGTGGCTGAGCGCGCAGGTATCGTCTATTTTTGCGAAGTAAAGTACCGCAAAAGTGCACGTCAGGGTAGCGGGCTGGAGTACATCACGCCACAAAAATTGCGGCAGATGGCTTTTGCCGCCGAAAGCTGGGTGCATGCGCATGGCTGGCAGGGCGAGTATGAGCTGTGTGGCATCGAGGTTTCCGGCCCGGCGTTTCGGATTACGGCCGTGGCGCGCGATCTGTAGCATTCAGGCTGGCGTAGTCCACGGAGTCGGCGAAAATGACGAGCCGGGAAACGATCGTTCGGGTGGCGGTTCTCCAAAGCAATGAAACGTGAAGATAAGCTGTCCCACCGGGAGCGGCTCCGTACCGTTCGGCCCGAATTCCGAGGTTGAACTGGTGAGCGTGCTGTGCGTGTGGTCGTTGAAAAATCCCCAGCCGTGTCCATGCGCGATGTTGTCGTATGTGTCGATTGGTCCAAATCCGCCTTCGGTAAGGGCAACTGTTCCGTCGCCGGCGGTCTGCAGCTCCATTTGCTCGCGCCAGGAGAGTGTGCCGTCGCGCCGCACAAAGGCATTGCCGACGAGCTCGTTGTCGTGGGTGGTGGTGTCGATGAGTATGCTGGCACTGCCGTGCGGTTCCCTCACGCAATCGACGTAGTCTTGCCGGGTGATGGTTGCGGTTTCTTTACTGCAAGCTGCCTCGCTGAGCGCCGCCGCGGTAAGTATGGCCGTACCAAATACACCCGCTGCCCATAGTTGTTGCCGATATTGCCTTGTTTCGAGCTCGCGCCTAAACATACCTATAGTGTGCCACAAACAGATGGCGTAGCGATAAGAATTCTAACGATGTTCGAAAAACGCTTGCACCGCCGCTAGGTCTCGCTCCAGCCAAGCGACGCGGTTTTCGATTTCTTCGATGCCCATGGCAATATTGCGCGCCAGAATGGGCTGATCTTGCTTTGGCTCAAAGAACGCGCGATATTCCTCGAGCAGTGTTCGCGTGTTAAAGGCGCTGGCCGCATAGCGGGGGAAATAATCATACGATTTATCTTGCCGAAAGTTCTGCTCAAGCCACGTCCAGTTACTGCGCAGCCAACCCCAGGCGGCGCTGCGCGCGTGGCGGCTTCTGAGCAGCGACGCAGTCCAAAAGCCAACGTCTTGCAAGCGTACTTTGCTGGCGTCGGTAAGTCGGCCAAGCAGCGTGGCTATGTGGGCGCTGTTTTCGGTGGTGGTGAGCGCGCCGCGGCTGTCTTGCTGGAGATCGCTATTTTGGGTGGTGTCGTGCAGATTGAGCAGATATTCGAAGGCGCCAGCCACTTGGTTGCGAACAGCCGCAGCAAACACAATGCCGCGCAGCTCGCCGCTGACCACATCCGGCTGCGTTTGGTACGCTGTAAAGAGTTCTAGCGCGCGCTTGGTTATATCTTCATGTCGGGCAAACACGCCGAGTCCCAAGATGCTGGCGCGAAGTTTTGTATCGTTGACGGCTTCATTCGGTCGTTCTTCCCAGCCGAGCCGATCGTATTGCTCCTGAATGAGCCTGCGGATGAACGACTTAATGCGCGTATCGAGTTTTTCGGCGTCGTCGATAAAACGCCGAGCGTCGCCGAGCGTTAGTGACATCATGTCCCAGACGGCTTCATGGTCTTCGTGCTCGTAGTGGTTGAGGAGTTTGAGCGTTTCGACGAACGACGCAACGCCCGCGCGGGCCAGCATGCCGCTGTCGCTGAGTAACATCAATCGTTCGGCAACGCTGAGCTCTTTGCGCTCGGCCTGGCCGGCGATGGCGGCCAGGTGTGCAGGCTCGCTGTAATGCACAACGTAGTGCCCAATCGCTCCTTGATTGATACGCACGTATTCGTCGCTGGCAAGCTGCACGGTCTGCGAGGCAGTCTTGAGCACTGCCGGCAATTGCGAGCTGGTTGCCAGCAGTGGCACCGACCAACGCCGCGCTGGGTCCGCCTTGGTCGGGTCGAGTAGAAAATGCGACTGCGAAATCGTTATCTGGCCGCCGCTTTGCGCAACACGCACCACCGGGAATCCAGACTGCACCAGCCACGGATTCATAAACGCCGCCACATCCGTGTCACTGGCAGCACCGAGCGCCGCCCACAAGTCGCTGCCGGCCGTGTTGCTGTACGCATGCTTGGTAAAATATGCTTTCAGACCTTTTCGGAAAGCATCCTCGCCGATAAAAGTACGCAGCATGTTGAGCAACCGCCCGCCTTTGGCATAGACGATTGACGGATCGAACAAGGTGTCGATTTCTTCGGGATTGTGTACGTCCATTTTGATGGCCTGCACGCCAGCGATGCTGTCGCGCCGGATGGCGCTGAGACCTTCTTGGGTGGTGAAGGCGTTCCACACTTGCCAGTCGGGGTAGAGCGCGTCGGGCGCAACATATTCCATGACATTGGCGAAGCTCTCATTGAGCCAAAGGTCATCCCACCAGCGCATGGTCACGAGGTCGCCGAACCACTGATGGCTGAGCTCGTGGCACACCACACTGGCGATGTACTCACGGCTGCTTTGGCTGGTGGTCGTCGGATCGGCCAGGAGCGCGACCTCTCGGTAGGTAATCAGTCCCCAGTTTTCCATGGCACCAGCCGAGAAATCGGGCAGAGCGACGTGGTCGCACTTTGGCAGCGGATACGGCACGCCGTAGTACTCGTTAAAGAATTCAATACTGCGCTTGGCGACTTCCAGCGGAAACTCCAGTGCGCTGAGCGGCTGCGCTTTCGTGGCCCAGACACGTGTCAGCACGCCGTCTTTGGCAGTCGCCTCTGTGCAGTGTAGGTCGCCGTAGACGAAGGCAAGGAGGTAGGGCGACATCACCGGCGTTGTTTCGAATGTCGTGACGCATGCGCGACCCTGCTGACTGGTCGTTTTGGCTGGCATGTTGCTGAGCGCGGTTTCGCCTGCGGGCGAGACAAGCGTCAAGTTAAATGTGGCTTTGGCCTCGGGCTCGTCCACGCACGGGAACGCCTCGCGGGCGTGCGTGCTCTCGAACTGTGTGGCCACGAGCTGTTGCTTTTTGCCGTCCAGCTCGTAATGGCAGAGGTAGATACCGTGCATTGCCGGCTGAATCTTGCCCTCGAACTCCAGCGTGATGGTGTACGCGCCAGGATACAGCAGACTGGCGGCGTGCAGGCGCACTTCTTCCATCTTGGCGTGGTGGTTGATGCGCGCAACCTCGTGGGTTTGCTGGCCTTTTTTGTCGTGACGGGTGAGCGTCGCTTTCGTCACTTTCAGTCCACGCTGGTGCAGCGTGATACGCTGGCTCGGTCGGCCGGTTTTCTGCCCGGTGAGCGTCAGTGTACCGCTAAAGCTCATCCGCTCGCGGTCTGGCTCGAGCCTCAGATCATATTGCTTTGGCTGAAAACTGGCAAATAATCGGCGAACGCGTGTACTCATGCGTCCATTCTAACATGTGCCTTGCCTTAGTGTGGCTTAGCTGTTGTAAAAGAGTGAGGAATGGCATACATTATCGCTCGTGGAATATCGAAAACCCAACAGAGCTTTTTTTGAAAGTGATCCTACCGCTGCGACTATCCGAACAGCCACGCTTGATGGCGCTGGCGCACTGGATGCATACCTTGCGGGAGGAGATCATGACGCGATCGGTCGGGTTATGGATGCTAACCAAGCATTACGAGGTTTGGGAGTGGAGCCAGGCATGCATGTGCTCGCTACAGATGATCCTGAACGCGAGGCGAAGCGCCAACTACTTCTCGGTAGCCCTCTTCTTGCCGCCCAGTACGTGGGCGGACAATTTCTGAGCGCGCTTGATTTACCTACCGCGCTCGACATTCCCGAAAGGTCGGCTATTGCAGAGCATGATGAGTTGTTAGGTGAGGGTGCGCCTGGTGGGCTGTTCAATCTGGGAAGCACCGACCCCAGCGTGGTCGACTATTTTAAGAGAATTTCTATTATCGGGACAGTTCGGATGCTTTTCGATGAAACAGGCGAGGGGTCTGTTTAGCTTGACCAATTCCAGTGGCCTTGGTATCATATAAAAGATTGGTCGGCCGCAGCGGTCGGCTTTTTTCGTATCAGCCTCTAACGAAAGGACAAAATATATGGACGGAATGGATTTTAAACAACTGGCGACAGCCATCAAGGCAATCGCCGAAGAAAAGAACCTGCCGGAAGACACCGTTAAAGAAGTCGTCGAGCAAGCGCTGGCTGCCGCGTATCGCCGCGACTACGGCGAGCGCGAGCAAGAAGTCCGCGTCACGATGAATCTCAACAGTGGCGACGTCGACGCGTATGTAATGAAAGAAGTCGTCGAGCAGGTCGAAAACCCAGCCTACGAAATCAGCTTGAAGGACGCTGGCGTGATGCAAAAAGACGCCAAGCTTGGCGATTTGGTAGAAGTGCACGAGAAAGTTAACGACTTTGGTCGTGTCGCCGCGCAAACCGCCAAACAAGTGATCTTGCAGCGCTTGCGCGAGGCCGAGCGCGAAATCGTCATGAATGAGTACGAAGATAAAATCGGTACGGTTATCAACGCGCTAGTCTCCCGTGTGGAAGGCAACATCGTGCGCGTGGAGCTTGGCAAAGCGCAGGGCATTATGCCGCGCAGCGAGCAGATTCAGGGCGAGCGGTACTATCCTGGCCAGCGGCTGAAAGTCTACCTCAAAGACGTGGAGCGCGGTTTGCGCGGCCCACAGTTGGTAGTGTCGCGCGGTTGCCCGCAGTTTATTGAATGGCTGTTCCGCGCTGAGGTGCCCGAAATGGAAAGCGGCGCTGTCGAAATCAAAGGCATGAGCCGCGAAGCGGGCGTGCGAACGAAGCTGGCGGTCGCCAGCACCGTGCCAGGTGTTGATCCGGTGGGCACGTTTGTGGGCGGCCACGGCACGCGCGTTAACGCCGTGGTGAGCGAAGTTGGCGAGCAAGAGAAGATCGATATTATCGTATGGAAGGAAGATCCTGCCGAGTACATTAGCGAGGCGCTCAGCCCCACGAAGGTCACTCGCGTGGAGATCGACGAAGCCAACAAAAAGGCCAGGGTCATCGTTCCTGAAGACCAGCTCAGCATCGCCATTGGCCGCGGCGGCCAGAATGTGCGCCTGGCCAGTAAACTGACTGGTTATGAACTGGACATCGAGGCCGAAAAGTCCATGTCCGCGCCTGCGTCTGAAGATGTGCCGGTGGCAGCACCCGCACCAGCCAAGCCAGCCGTCGCTCCCAAACTCAAGAAAAAGACCGACCTCGAAAACAGCCTGCTCGACGCCATCGAGCAACACGGCGAGTAATAAAATACGGAGGGTATTATGAGAGAAGGCAGCGAAACGTTTCAATCGGCAATACAGGGAGCGACTTGCGACCACTGTCAACTGCGTCAAATTCCGGAGGCAGATTGGGCGTCTTACGTTCAAGAAGGTACAACGCCTTTTATGCTGGGCGCGGCATGGGAAGGAGTGCTCGCGCCGGCGGTAGACGAAATCGAAACGTGCCGTCGCTATGAGGGTCAGTTTGGATTGGCTGAGCCGACAGACGCACGAAAATGGGATAATTTCTCCGTGCTCAACCAAGTGACCGTAGACATGATCGAAGAATTGGATAATACGATGCGACCTATCGAACAACCGTCGGAGCATGCGCTGTATCCGATTTTAAGAAGTTGTGTCGACTCGAATGTCGCTGACCACTGCGCGCCACTGTTCCATGAGCAACCTGAGTTGCCATAGCATGGCGGGATGCCGATGCGGTAGAATAATACATGAAGGCTGTTCATGAGCGAGCTCTGTAAGGCATGTCCGGTAGAACAGGGATACCCGCGCGGCATTGAGCCGCTGATAATTTGCGGAACACCGACGCCGCAGTGCCATGAGACGATGATTCGCACCAGCCGGAAATTGAACGAGACAATGCGACTCCGTCAGATTGCTGCAATTGGCGGCGGCCGCGTGGTGGATCTGAGTCTTTTGCAGCCGCACGACGAAATTGAGCTGCTGAGCGCACCACAGTTGGGCGTCGGGTATCAGATCAATGAAGAGGCGGAAGTGTCGAGTCTAACCTTGGCTGTTCAAGAAGTTTCGGCAAAAGGTTACGTGACTGCACTTGTCGTGAGCGACAACTATTTTTCGGATGCGTTCAGACATGCCGACGGTGATGAGTGGCCGATACCGGAAGGCGAGCCGCTACTCATCTATGGTTCTTGTGATAGCACGCAACTACAGGTGTGGCGAGACGAGATCTACCAGCCGGACGAGCATCATATAGCGGGCATGCTGCATGTCGGCCGGCAAGTGACGCTTGAACGAGATAGCGGCGTTGCCCTGTGTGTCATAGACTTACAAGAGTTAGAAATTACAACGCCCGGCGGCGTTATTGCCACGATGTTTGATACCGATCCGGGTATCTACCGGCTGGCATTTTACGAGGAGAAATAACCATGCCCCGCCGCACACTGTATGTTATTGTGCAAGTTCTAATTCTGTTGCTCGTACTGATTGCAGTACGCAGCCTATGGATTATGATTGGCGACGGTATGAGTGGCCACGTACGGTGGTGGATAGCGGCAATCTTTTTTTGCAGCGTTGCGCTCGGTCTTATTGCCAGCGTTACGTACTACGCTTTACAATCACGTTACGCTACACACAAAACGCAGCAACAAGTGAACGTGGAGACACTTGCCGCGTACGCCAAAGCTCGCCAAAAACGTAAGTAGCGCTGCTACGATAACGCGTTAAAAACAAAGCGGAGGTAAGTTAGCACTCTTGACTTGTGAGTGCCAACTTAGGTATCATAGAAATTGTATGACACCAGATTCGCAAGACTTCCAAGATTTTTTGAACCACCTTACCAACAACGCGCTGGAGAGCCTCAAACATGCCGACGCCATTGCGCGCGGTGTGGGTAGCGCGTACGTCGGAACCGAGCATTTGCTATTGGGTATGTTGGCGCAAGATAGCAGCATGGGTGCCAAGATTTTAAGTGGCGTTGGCGTGACACTCGACCGCGCGCGCATGGCGCTTAACCTCACACCCAAAACCATGGTCATGAACGCCGGCGCCAAGGGCTTGAGCGAAACCGCCAAGTTAACGCTCAAGATGGCCTACGACACCGCGCAAGAATTCAATCAGGACTTTTGCGGCACCGAGCACATTTTGGACGCGTTGCTAAGCCAGAAGAATTCGCGCGCCACAGTGCTGCTCCGTGCCATGAATGTTGACATCGACGCCCTGAGCAATGAGCTCGAACAATTCTTAAATCGCCAATACGACGACGAAGACAACAGCAGCGGCAACACCGACACACGCCGCCGTGGCGGTCGTAATAAGAATCGCAAAACAGCGCTAGACTTCTATGGCACTGACATGACTGCCGAGGCGCGAGCAGGCAAACTCGACCCGGTTGTGGGGCGCGAGCAGCAAATTCGTCGCGTTATTACAATTTTGAATCGCCGGACCAAGAACAATCCGGTGCTGATCGGCGAACCCGGCGTAGGTAAGACCGCGATTGTTGAGGGTTTGGCGCAGCGCATCGTGGCCGAAGACGTGCCCGATAGCCTGCTTGATAGGCGTGTTGTGCTGCTCGACCTGGCAGGCATGATCGCTGGCACAAAATACCGCGGCGAGTTCGAAGAACGGCTGAAGAAAGTAATGGCCGAGCTGGAAAACGACAAAAAGACCATCGTGTTCATCGACGAGTTGCATCTGATCGTTGGCGCCGGTGCTGCGGAAGGCGCTATGGACGCCGGCAACATCTTAAAACCGGCACTGGCGCGTGGCAAAATGCAGGTCATTGGCGCCACGACCACCGCTGAATATACCAAACACATCGAAAAAGACGCCGCGCTGGAGCGTCGCTTTCAGCCAGTACAAGTGCCAGAAGCTACAGTGGGCGAGACGCTCGCCATCCTGAAGGGTCTGCGTAAGCACTACGAGCAATTTCATGGTGTGACGGTGAGCGACGATGTGCTGGATGACATTGTGGCGCTGGCCAAGCGGTACGTCAACGACCGTTTTATGCCCGACAAAGCTATCGACTTACTCGACGAAACAGCCGCGCATTTGCGTGTTGATAAAGGCAAGACCAGCCCCGAGGTCCGCAAGCTGCAGAAGGAACTCAAGCTGGTGAATACGCGTATCGACGAAGCAGTCGACGACGAGAATTATCAAAAAGCTGCCGAGTACAAAACCCGTGCTAGCCAGATTAACGAAGAACTGAGCAAACTCCAGGCAGACGAGCAAGATACCAAGCGCATCAACGTCACCAGCGAAGACGTCGCCGAAGTTGTAGCGCGCATGACCGGCGTGCCGGTGAAGAAAGTGATTCGCTCCGAGGCAAAATATCTGCTGAACCTGGAAAAAAGCCTTGGCAAGTATGTGATCGGCCAAGTCGAGGCTGTAGAGGCCGTTGCGCGCGCAGTGCGTCGCAATCGTTCCGGCATCGGGAGCGAGAAGCGCCCGATCGGTTCGTTCATCTTCTTAGGTCCAACGGGCGTCGGTAAAACCGAGCTGGCTCGAGTTTTGGCGCGCGAGTTCTTCGGGAGTGACGATGCGCTGGTGAAGATCGACATGAGTGAGTTCGGCGAGCATCACAATGTATCGCGACTAGTCGGCGCGCCAGCCGGCTACGTTGGCTACGATGACGGCGGGCAACTGACTGATAAAATCCGGCGGCATCCGTACAGCGTTGTGCTGTTCGACGAGATTGAGAAAGCTCATCCCGATGTGTTCAATATGATGCTGCAGATTTTAGAAGATGGCCAGCTCACCGACGCCAAAGGCCGAAAGATTGATTTTACCAATACCATTGTGATTATGACGAGCAATGTCGGTGCCGATAAGCTGCAAAAAGAAGCTTCGCTGGGCTTTCATGCTTCACGCATGGACGACCTCAAAGACCTCGACATGCTGCACGAGCTCAACCGTGACAAAGTGCTCGACGACCTGAAGAAAACCATGCGGCCGGAGTTCTTAAACCGCATCGACAAAGTTATTGTCTTTCGGGCGCTCACCAAGAAATATATTTATCGCATCATCGACCTTCAGATTGACGAGCTCAGCAAGCGTTTGCAAAAGCAAGGCCTGGGCATTCAACTTTTAACTAGCGCTAAACAATATCTGCTGGAAAAAGGCTACGACGCCAAGAACGGCGTGCGGCCGCTGCGCCGACTGATCCAGGACGAAATCGAGGATCACATCGCCACCGAATTGTTGGCCGAGCACTACCAAACCGGTGATATCATTAGTGTCGGCACGAAAAACAACAAGCTAACGTACAATACCCTGCACGAGTAGTGGTATAGTTAGCGTATGGGATTGATGCGCCGCTCATGGCCGTATGTTGCGCTTCTCTTACTTGTCGCCACGGGCCTTATTATGGCTCGCCAGCGCGACGCCATCATGGATTGGGCTATTCTGCGTGGCTATCACGCGCCGAGTAACGTGGCACAACTGGCGAGCCAGGACACCTTTAGCGCATATGCTCGCCGGCTGTTTTTTGTGAACAAGCCGCAGATCGACGATAAGCAGGCATTCAACCGGCATTGCACGAATAACACTTCGGATTCGGTGGTGGTGCTCGGCTGCTATACGGGCAATCGGCAGGGCATTTTTCTGTACGATGTTACCGATAGTCGCCTGAACGGTATCGAACAAGTTACCGCCGCACATGAGATGCTGCACCAAGCCTACGATCGCCTGAGCAAAAGCCAGCGCGCTCACATCAACGCGCTCTTGCAGCAGTATTACGAAACATCGGCCAGTAGCGATATCAAAACACAGTTTGCTAGTTATCACAAGACCGAGCCTGGGGAGGAATGGAACGAGATGCATTCGGTAATCGGCACCGAGGTCGTCACGCTTCCCAAGTCGCTCGAGGATTACTATCAGCAGTACTTTTCCAACCGAAGTAGCATCGCCCGTTTCTATCAAAATTATCAGGGTGAGTTTACACAGCGGCAGCAACAGATTGCGAGCTATGATAGTCAACTGGATATGCTCAAGACGCAGATTGACGCAAAAAAGTCTGACCTTTCTGCGCGCGAGGCGAGCTTGACGGCGCAGCGTAGTCAGATGGAACAGTGGAAGGCGGCTGGCCAGATCAGTGCATACAATGCGGCAGTGCCCGGCTTTAATGCGCAGGTAGATAGTTACCGGAGCGAACTTGCGGCTGCGAACCAGCTCATCGACCAATATAACTCACTCTTGGGCCAACGCAATGCGATTGCCGTGCAGGAGCAGCAGTTGGAGCAGGCGGTGAATAGTCAAGTGCTCTCGGCGGCTGGGCAATAATAGTTGTCTGGTTGCTGTTGGAAGGCCGGAGGTGCTCGCCGCCGCTGCGGAGCGCGTTCGGTGCGGGCACAAAAGAAAAGCCCTGCATTTCAGGGCTTTTCTTTGCTCCGGCTTCATAGTCTTCCTCAGCGGCCGTGCTGACTGTTGACCAGGCTTTAATGCTGATGTCCGCAGTCTGGCATATAACTAGACAGTGGTACAATAGGGAACATGGCCAAAGATCGTGTTCGATATGTTTGTAGTAATTGCGGTGAATTGTCGCTCAGTTGGGCGGGCAAGTGTCCGCAGTGCGGCGCATGGAACACACTTCAGGAAGAGTTGGTGCTAGAAAGCGGACCTGGTCGTGTGGCAACCGAGGGTAAGGCATTAACGCCGGCATCGGTAAGCAGTTTAGTGTCGCACGACCAAAAACGACTCTCCACTGGCATGCCCGACGTCGATACAGTGCTTGGCGGCGGCATTGTGGCCAGCAGTGTGAACCTTATCGCCGGGCAGCCCGGCATTGGCAAAAGCACACTACTACTGCAGTTGGCGCATGCCGTTTCGGCCAAACATTCGGTGCTGTATGTGAGCGGAGAAGAATCGGGTCACCAGATTGGCCTGCGCGCAGAGCGGCTGGGCGTCAGCGGCAAGCAGCTTCAGCTCGCCACTAGCACGAGTGCGGACGATATCGCCGCGACCATCGCTAGCAGCACGTTTGATTTGGTAGTGGTGGACTCCATTCAAACAATCGCCGCTCGCGCTATATCTTCGGCCGCCGGCAGCGTAGCACAGATTACCAATAGTGCGCAACTGCTGATTGCCGCTGCCAAGCAGTCGTCTACGGCGGTTGTGCTGGTTGGACATGTGACCAAAGAAGGTGCGATCGCCGGGCCGAAGGTGCTGGAGCACGTGGTGGACGTCGTGCTCCAGTTGGAGGGCGATCGCTACGGCGGCTTCAAGATTCTGCGGGCAACTAAAAACCGCTTTGGCCCTACCACCGAAGCAGGCATTTTCGAAATGGACGAGCACGGCCTCAAGCCGGTCGACAATCCATCGGCCGCACTATTGGCGGAGCGGCAGGTCAGCGATGGTTCCATCGTCTTGGCGACGCTCGAAGGCACGCGCCCGCTATTGGTCGAGGTGCAGGCGCTGGTCAACAAGACGAACTACGGCTATCCAAAGCGCGCGGCCAGCGGTATTGATCTCAATCGTGTAAACTTATTAGTGGCCATGTTGGAGCGGCGGACCAAATTGAATCTGGCGGAACAAGATATTTACGTTAACATCGTGGGCGGTATGCGCATCACCGAACCGGCAGCAGACTTAGCAGTTTGTATGGCGATCGGCTCGGCAGCAAAAGGCCTGCAGCTCAAAAGCAATGCTGTCGTGTTCGGCGAGGTGGGATTGAGCGGCGAGGTGCGACATGTGCCGTTCATCGAAAAACGCATCGCCGAGGCCAAAAAGTTGGGCTTCGACGCTGCCATTGGCCCGATGCAAAAAACCAGCAAGAAAACCAACTTTGTACAGGGAGTGCCCGATGTGCGCACGGCTCTTAATCAATTCTTAGAAAAGGAATGACATGTTAGATATTATTGAAACGCTCTTGCTTATCTTTGTGGCATGGCTGCTCGTTGGGCAAAAAGCCGAGCGGCATTTGCCCTTTTTTGGCAAGAGTCACCGCATTGTGTTGGATAGTTGTGCGTTGATCGACGGGCGTATTGCCGAAATTGTGCGCGCCGGCTTCGTGGCCAGCGAGCTCGTTATCCCGCAGTTTATTTTGAACGAGCTGCAGTTGTTGGCCGATGGCAGCGATACGCACAAACGTGAACGCGCTCGCTACGGCTTGGATATTGCGCACGAGCTGCAGGATAGCGCACCGATGCGGGTCGTTGTGAATCGTACGCTGTTGCCGCAGGTGAGTACCACGGACGATAAATTGGTTGCCCTGGCAAAAAAGTTGCGAGCTCAGCTATATACCACCGACTATAATCTGGGCAAAGTTGCCGCTGTCGAGGGTGTGCGGGTGTTGAACGTCAATGAACTGGCACAGGCGCTCAGGCCCATCGCTCTTCCGGGCGAAACACTGCACATCAAGATTCTGCAAAAGGGCAGTAATCGCGAGCAAGGCGTCGGCTATATGGAAGACGGAACGATGATCGTCATCGAGGGTGGCGCACGCTATGTCGGCCGCGACATGCCCGTCATGGTAACCCGGATGCACCAGACGGTGGCTGGCAAGATGGTCTTTGGCCAAATTCGCGAAGCAAAAGAGGGCCACAAAGAGGAAACGGTCGCTTCGAACAGCAAGAATGCGGCTGAAAGAATCGCGCAAGCAGCGCCAAAGCGTCCGGCTGCGCCAATTGCCAAGGCGCGCACTCGGCTTGGCCAGCGACTTCGTTTGAAGCCGTTTAAGACAATGGTGAAATAGGCCGGCTATGGGGTTGCAATAAGGCCGCGCGCTCACGGCACTACTACATAGAAAAGCGCTCCGGCTATTAGAGAGTAGTCAAAATAGTTCGAGGTGAGATTAAGACACATGCAAGGACGACCATCTCCTTGGGCACATACTTCCTCAAGAGCTGGCAAGTATGCCTATGGGAGCAAGCGGCGCCTTCAGTGGCCGCCGCCAGTGCCGGTGCCCGTGGATGCACTTGGATTGTTCACGGTAACCGTGTCGGCCCCGCTGTATAGCACACTGTCAACTACTTGTGCCTGCAGGGTTTGTCCGTTCGCAACCGGAACTGCAACAAAGGTGTAGGTGTACGGGCTACCGCTGTCAGTTGGAATGCTCATGGACTGTAAGGTGTTGCTGTCGGCGATCAGCGAGATGGTGCCAGCCGGCGTGGTGGTGTATGAGCCGCCCGATAGCGCCGCTGTGCCCTGTGTGATCGCCACAGTAAAGTCACATTTGGTGGCGTCTTCGCATGCGCCTTGCGTGATCGTGATTGACGGCTTGGCGTCGTTACAGTTGTGGACATCGTCGTTTGCGCTAGTGTTGGTATTCGTGCCGTCCGAGTTGCTCGCTGTCGTGCCGTAGAAAATGTCGATAGAGAAACTGTTTTCGCTGGCGCCGCCCTGTACTTTCTTGGCGAGATCTGGTGTGCAGTTGGTGGCGAGTTTACCGGATACGAGGTCGATTGTCTGCGATGTACTACTGTTCTTAGGCGCGGCATACCACGAGGGGAAGAGCTCCTGGCTCGGGCTTGGCTCAATGTCGCCGTAGTGAATGTGGTTGCGTACCACATAAGCGGTGAGCTGCTTGATGCCAGCGGGCATTGTCCAGGTGACTGGTTTGACGCCGGTGTGCGCTGCCTCCATCAGACCGCGTGTGAGCGGCTCGGTTAGTTGCTCCATCGAGGCGTGGCGTGCGGCAGTGAGGTCTTTGTTGCGCATGTGGTTACCCACCCAAGAGACGACGGCGTAGTGCGTGGACCAACTCGTCATCAAGCCGTCGAATCCGTCGTTGGTCGTTCCGGTTTTGACAGCGAAGTGCCATCCGTTGTCGCGCTGGAATTTATATCCGCCGCTCGAGAGAGGCGAGCAGTTCGTAGCCGAGCAATTGCCAGGAAGGTAACTAGCGTTCGGATCAGACGCCATATCGTCGACAATGTACGCAGAGTCGGCTTTCAGCACCTGGGTGCCTTTCGGTTGCGCGAACTGATAGATCATCTTGTTGCTCGCGTCGGTGATCTTGAGGATGTACGTCTTTGGTATGGCAGTGCCGAGGCGAGCAAGCGTCGACAAGCCGTTGACGTGATCGTCGAGGTGTAAGAACGCGCCGTCGCCAATCGCTGATGCACCGTAGCATTGTGTTGTTTGGGTTAACGCTTCGTCGCTGTAGCAGTTGTAGGTGCTGCCTTTTATGTAGGGGTTGGCCATCATGGCCGACGCGGTACTGATGACCTTGTTAATAGACGTGACATGGCCATTGCTAGTGTCGTTTGGCACGGCCAGGAGCATGGACTTCACGGCGGGCACATTGCGTGAGCCGCCCAGCGCGTAGCGCAGTGTCAGCGGGCCTGGATACAAGAAGTCGTAGTCTTCCAAACAGTTGCCGCCATTTTTAGGCAATTGCTTGTTGGTGCACGGATAGCCAGGCAAGGGGCCTTGGCTGTCGTACAACACCGAACCGGCACCGACGTTGGTGTTGTTATCGATAAGCGTAGCGTAGTCGTACGGCTTAAAGCTCGACCCTGGCGGTATGAGAATGCCCGAAGCGTAGTTGTTCTGTCCATACGTTGGGTTACTGAAATCAACGCCGCCCACGAGCGCAACAATCTGTCCGGTTTGGACGTCTTCTGCCACGGTCGCTTCTTCATCTGCCGCGCCTCCGGTCAACGACTGCACATGCGGCAAATTACTGGCAACCAATTGCTCGGCCTTGGTCTGCAAGTTGAGGTCGAGCGTAGTAACCACCTTCCAACCACCACGGTTCACTACCTGGCTACTGTAGCGGTTTTGCAGTTCCTCTTTGGCCGACAACACAAACCATGGCGCTTTAATGCCGGTGTAGATAGATGGTTGCTGAGCCTTGATGGTAGCGATAACGTTCGAATTTTTAGCATCGATACCTTGCTGCTTGGTAATCATATGCTGTGCCACCATTTGGTCGATGATGTAATTCATGCGCGCCTGTAGCGCCGCCGAATCGTAGCCCGGACCATAAGGCGAGTAATCATTCGGCGATTTTGGAATTGCCGCCAGCATCGCCGCTTGCGCAACACTCAGGTCTTTCGCGTCAACACCAAAGTAATCTTGCGCGGCAACCTGCACGCCGGCATCGACCGGCCCGTACGGTGCGATATTCAGATAGCCAGTCAGGATATCGTTCTTGGAGTATTCGCGCTCAAGCTCAACGCCGATGATAACTTCTTTGATTTTATTGCCGATGGTACGCTGCTCGGTGTCGCCCAAATTGAGCTTAACCAACTGCTGGGTGATGGTAGAGCCGCCTTGCGTACCGCCACCATGACTAAATACATCGTGAACCGCTGCACGGGCAATGCCGCGGACATCGAAGGCGCCGTGGTTGTAAAAGTCTTTATCTTCAATAGCAACGGTGGCGTCTTTAACGTACTTGCTGATGTTATCGCTACTGACCGGCTGCCGTTTGAGGTTGTCGTAATCTTGCCACAACACGGTTTGTCCGGTGCGGTCGTAGTAGGTCACGCTGCCACCGACGTTTGCGCCGGAAACAGAAAAATCTTTGATATTCGGCAAGTCTTTGCGGAAGTAGGCAAATGTGCCCACGATGAGGACAAAGAGCACCACAATGCCAATGCCTACAATCTTAAGCGCCATAATTGCACCGTCGCGGCTGAACCAATAACGAGCGAGCTCGCGTGGCTTTAAGCGATACAGCATGCGCTTAAAACGGTTTTTGGGTAGCGTGCTGAGATACGCCGCGCGCCGACGTGCCTTCGCGTCGCGATGCGCCTTATACCGTTCAGTCAAACTTTGGTGGAGCTTAATGGTACTTCCACTTTTGGTCGTGAAGGTATTCTTGGTCGGACGCCGCCGCCCCATCGGTTTTCTGTTGTCCGTCATCCGTTACTGGCTACTCCATGCCATATAGTTATACGCGTTATTATAGCAAACTATTGTGCGTAGCAAGCTACATTTCGCGTGGCTCGTTCCGGCGAATCTCCAGCAAACCGGCAAAGGTATTGTATACTTAGGTACATGACGCTTTCCGAAGAACTACAGTGGCGCGGTATGCTCAAAGACCGCACTTTTGATGACGTACAATGGCTAGACACGCCGCGGACTTTTTATTTGGGCGCGGACCCTTCCGCCGACAGTCTGACTATTGGTAATTTGGCAATTTACATGTTGGCGCGCCAGCTTGCCGCGCATGGATGGAACGCCGTGCTGCTCATGGGTGGCGCCACGGGCCTTATCGGCGACCCTGGCGGCAAAGACGAAGAGCGGCAACTCAAAAGCAAAGAAGAAATCGAGCACAACATCGCCGGTGTGCGTGCGCAAGTGGAGCGAATTTTTAGCGGGCTGCAGTTCGAGGTTGTTAACAATTATGACTGGTTTAAAGATATCGGTTATCTTGATTTTTTGCGCGACGTCGGCAAGCATTTCAGCATGACCGAGCTCGTGCAGCGCGATTTTATCGCCACGCGCATGAACGAAGGCGGTAGCGGCATCAGCTACGCCGAGTTCAGCTATAGTCTCATTCAAGGCTACGACTTTTGGTGGCTCTGTAAAAATAAAGGCGTTGAGCTACAAATTGGCGGTAGCGATCAATGGGGTAACATGCTATCCGGCGTGCCACTCATCCGCAAAAAAGAGGGCAAAGAGGTGCAGGCGCTTAGCATGCCGCTGGTTATTGATGCAGTCACGGGCAAAAAATTCGGCAAGAGCGAGACTGGCGCTGTGTGGCTCGATCCGGCCAGAACCAGCCCGACGCAGTTCTATCAGTTTTGGATCAACTGCGACGACGAAAGTGTGGAGGGTCATCTGAAGATCTACACGCAACTGAGTAAGGAAGAAATTGAAGAAGTTATAGTTGAGCATAGACAAAATCCCAAAATGCGTACCGCTCAGACCCGACTTGCACAGGAAGTGACCACACTCGTTCATGGATCACTTGAAATGCAGCGAGCTGAACAGGTTACTGGAATCATAACCGGTAAATTGAGCGTTGGCTCTCTAACCGATCAAGCCCACGGGGTTACTTTAGGCGAAATTCGTCGTGAAATCGCGCATACTTTTGCGGCCTCAGGTACTGAAATTGCCCAGGTGCTTGTCGACACCGATCTGGCAAGTTCCAAGACTGAAGCTCGTCGCTTGTTGCAAGACAACGCTATCAGCATAAACGGCCAAAAAACGCAGAAAGAACAGCTTGAAGAAAGTGATTTTCAAAACAATCGCCTGCTTATCCGCAAAGGCAAAGCCTTCAAAGATTCCGCGCTCGTCGAACGCGCCTAATGCTATACTGATTAGCATATGAAAGATGAACGAAAACAGCCGGCCGCGCCGAAAAAGCGCGCCGACCAATACAACGATCCGAACCACAACTATCTGCAGTACTGGGAAGGTCGCGATTACGAAAACGAGGCTGAGGAGATGGCGATTAAGCGGTTGCTTGGTGGCAAGCATTTTCATCATGCTGTTGATGTTGGCGGTGGCTACGGGCGGCTGTGTTTGCTTTTGGAACAGTACGCTGATCGCGTGACCCTGGCCGAGCCAAGCCAGCAGCAACTTGACCTCGCTAAAATCTATCTGAAAGGCCATCCAGAGATTGACCGCAAGCTCCTGCAAGCCGAAGATCTCAAATTTCCAGATGGAAGCATGGATTTGGTGACCATGATTCGCGTTATGCACCACCTGCCAGACCCGGCGCCCGAGCTCAAAGAAATCGCTCGCGTGCTGGCCGAGGATGGCTACGCCATCATCGAAGTGGCAAACTATGCTCATGCGCGTAATCGCCTAAGACACGCGCTCAAGCACAAGAAGCTGCCCACCGAGCCGGTGGATATTCGTTCTAAGGTCAACCGGCGCGCCGACGAAATCCCGTTCGTTAATCACAACCCGCATACGGTTATCAAGCAGCTCGCCCACGCTGGTTTGCGCGTGGAGCGCATTCTGTCGGTGTCTAATCTGCGTAACCAGGGCCTTAAAAAGATTATGCCGAAGAGCGTGATGCTGGCCATTGAGGGCATTTTGCAACCGACGCTGGCGAATAGCTTTTTTGGCCCCAGCGTCTTTTTTTTGGTGAAGAAAGCTTGAGGCCACGATGAGTTCTTTCGAGTTGGGTGGCAATACACCCGAGTTCCGCATGCAATCTTCAACCATCGATCCTTCTCAATTTAGAGCATTTTTCGACGAATCGTACGAGCAGCTTGGCGATCGAGTGCTGGTTGCGCCAATCGCCGTGCCTGTAGAAATGCCAGATGATTTGCCCGGTATAGAACTTGAGACGATCTATCCGGTAAGTATCGGCACCACCGAAGCGGATGGCATTCCGCAGATCCACGTTATTTCGTACTCGAATGCCGGCAGGTTTGCAACGCTGCGCCGTGTAAGCGGCGTGCTCGACGAAGTCGTGGTAGAGATAGGCTGTAATTACAGTGACCAACCTCGAGATCCGTACCGCCGAGCAGTCTACGACTCTATTGTGCACGGAACTCGTCTGGCAGGGTTGGATGGCGATCGAGCTGTTTCAACATACGATTACATCAACGATATAGTCACAGCTTTCCGCCGCGGCCAGTAATGCTTGCGCGTGACAGTACTCTATACTAGAGTGCATGACTGTGGAGCACGAAGCGCTGACAAGTTTGAAGGGTGTTGGGCCGGAGCTTGCCAAAAAGCTAGGCGCGGTGGGTGTGCACACGGTGCAAGACCTGATAATGTATTTTCCACGGCGGTACGAAGACTATTCGGTAGTGACGCCGATACAGCGCCTTCGGCCAGGACCGGTTACCATCGAGGCAACAATCAAACAGGCCAGCGGCCGCTATGTACGCCGTGGCATGCACATCACCGAGGCGATCGCCTCCGACAACACCGATAGTGTGCGGCTGGTGTGGTTCAACCAGCCGTATCGGGCGCAGGCGCTCAAATCCGGGCAGACCTATTTTATTTCCGGTAATTACGAGCTGAGCAGGCAGCGGTTCGCCATTATGAACCCAAGCGTGGAGCTGACACAGGATTTTCCGGTGAATACAGCGCGCATTGTGCCGGTGTATCGCGAGACCAAGGGCCTTACGAGCAAGCAAATCCGTAAAGCGGTGCGCGAGGCCGTGCCGCTGATGCGAACGCTGCCCGAAACGCTGCCGTCTTGGCTGGTTGCCAGCGAAAAACTCATCGCATTCGGGCGTGCGCTGGAGACCATGCACTTTCCAACAGATGTGGCCGCGTTGGCCGAGGCGCAAAAACGCCTCGGCTTTCAAGAGGTGTTTGAGCTTAGTCTGGCTGCGCTACTCAATAAATATGAGCTATTGCAGGATACGGCGCTGGCGATTCCGTTTGACACAGAACTGGCACGGCAGTTTGTAGCGCACCTACCGTTCACGCTCACCAATGCACAGCGCAAGGTGGTCTGGCAGATGTATCAAGATATGCAGCAGACTCAGCCGATGAATCGCTTGGTAGAGGGTGACGTCGGTTCCGGTAAAACCGTGGTCGCAACCATGGCGGCGGCGATGGCTATGAGCGAAGGCTACCAGGTGGCGCTGATGGCACCCACCGAGCTCTTGGCGCGACAGCACGCCGAAACGATCTATCGCTTGCTGGAGCCGCTCGGCTTTCATAATCGGCTGGCCCTGCTGGTGGGTGGCATGACTGCGGCAGAAAAAACAGCGGCGCGGCGGCAAATCGCGGCTGGCCAGGCACAGTGCATCATCGGCACACATGCGCTTATCCAAGAAAAAGTAGATATGCACAAGCTCGGCCTGGTTATTATCGACGAACAGCACCGTTTTGGCGTTGAGCAGCGCAAAAAGCTCATGGCCAAAGCTGGGCACATGCCGCACTTGGTTAGCCTGACGGC
Source organism: Saccharimonadales bacterium (SeqCode) (assembly GCA_035278105.1). GTDB lineage: Bacteria > Patescibacteriota > Saccharimonadia > Saccharimonadales > UBA4665 > PMNU01. Next base: position 105,803 of record DATEJI010000108.1, on the reverse strand, counting down.
CACACCGATTCCGCGCTCGCTTGCGCTGACGCTGTATGGCGAGCTGGACGTCTCGATACTCGACGACAAACCGGCCGGCCGCCAACCCGTTCGTACCACCATCTGCTCACCAAACTCGCGGGCTCAGCTCAACCAGGCGATCGAGCAGGAGCTTGAAGCTGGTCGTCAGATGTTTGTGGTCTGCCCGCTCATCACCGAGAACACCGAAAGCACTGCCAACTCGGCCGAAAAAATCTATCAACAGTTCAAAGCCAAGGACTTTACTCGCTGGCGCATTGGCCTGCTGCACGGCAGAATGAAGCCGGCCGAAAAGAACGCGATTATGGAGCGATTCGTGCGCCACGAGCTGGATATTTTGGTCAGTACCACGGTAATTGAAGTTGGTGTGGACGTGCCAAATGCCAGCGTTATGCTGATTGAGGCGGCGGAGCGGTTTGGCTTGAGCCAGATACATCAGTTGCGCGGCCGCGTTGGCCGTGGCGGCCACAAAGGGTATTGCTACCTGATGCTTTCAGATAGTAAAGCGCCGCCCAAGCGCTTGGAGGCGCTCGAGCGCAGCAGCGACGGTTTTGCGTTGGCCGAACTCGATCTGGAGCTGCGCGGTCCAGGCGCTATTTACGGCACGCTGCAGCATGGTGCGTTGGATTTGCGTGTAGCCAAGCTCAGCGATGTGCGGCTAATCGCGAGCGCCAGAAAGGCCGCCGCGCAGTTCATACAACGAGGCGAAAATCTGCTACAATATCCTCAGCTTCGTGAGCGCGTCGCCGCCTTACGCGCTGTTACCAACCTGAATTAATCATGTACGCGTTTGTACTTCGTGCTCACCAAAAAATCGACCGGGTGGCGTATCGCCATCTTAGGCAACTGACCCCGCGAGTGGTCACATTTCCAAGCACGCAAAGCATTCTACACTTCGAGGGCAATAATGGGCCGGATGCGCCGAAGTTCAAGCGAGCAATCGACGAGCAGCCATGGCATTTTGTAGACCCATTCGACGAGAACGACACCAGCTTGCACGAGACTATCGGTCTGCATTACGACGCGCTGGTGGCGGCACTGCGATCGCAGAATCAAGAGCGGGCCGCCTTCGAAGCCGCGTGGCTGGCTCATGCGTTGGTGGATGGCCTCACACCTGCGCACCACTATCCATATGAAGAAGAGCTGGAGCGGCTGCGTGGTCAAGACCGACATAGCCGAGCAAGCTTGCGCGACCGAGCGTTAGTGTATGGAGAAACACCCGGCGACTCGATCAAGCGCAGCTATCAACTGGTTGGCCCGCAAGGTTTGTTGACCACGCACGCGGTGTTCGAGGCTGGTGCGTACATGGCGCTGGCGCCGTCGCGTATCAAGCGAGGGCTGCCTCAGTCGGCCGATATTGCCACACTGCAACAGCTTGGCGTCATCGGATATTTTCGGCAACAGGCAAAGGAGGTCGGCGCGCTGGGTATGTTCGATTCGTTTCGGCAAACCGGCTGGACGCCAAAGCTTGCCCGCATGGTGCGCAGCGAGCTGGCGCCGCGGATGGTTAAGATGGTTACCTTGGCGTGGTACGCCGCGATGGTCGATGCTGGCATCGTAAAGCTTACGAAGGCGCGGTAACATGCGAGTTATTGCCGGCCGGCTTGGCGGCCGCAGTTTTGATTCACCCGGAACGCATCGCACGCATCCGATGAGCGACAAAATGCGCGGCGCGCTGTTCAACATATTGGGTGATATAGAGGGCTTGTCGGCACTCGATGTCTTCGCTGGCACCGGCGCGCTGGCCTTTGAGGCGTTGAGCCGTGGAGCAGGGCAGGCAGTGCTCTGCGAGAACGACAGAACAGCGCAGCAAACCGTCGAGCGTAATATTCGTTCGCTCGGCCTCACCAAACACGCACAGCTCGTCAAAGCCTCGGCAAATGCGTGGCTGCAAATTAATCCAACGGTGGTCTTCGACTTGGTGCTGTGCGATCCGCCGTACGATAATCTGCAAGAGTCGTTGATTGTTCGGCTTACTGCTTGCGTTCGATCGGATGGACTGCTGGTGCTGTCCTGGCCGGGTGATGTTGCGTTACCGACACTGCCGGGGTTTGCGTGTATTGAGCAGCGCAGCTACGGCGATGGACAACTGGCGTTTTACCGAAGAATTAGGTAAAATGACGACAGCCAACAGCGAAAGTCGTCGCAAACGACAGTGATGGCTGGTGCCGAGCGTTTGCACCGCTTTGAGCAAGACGCATCGCTGGCGACTACAAAAGCTGCCACCGGCAATTTTTGGGCGAGTGGTGAAATGGTAGACACGCTAGCCTTAGGAGCTAGTGGGGCAACCCGTGGAGGTTCAAGTCCTCTCTCGCCCACCACATACATCAGGCCGCAACGCACTATGACATACCACACGAACCATCATCTGCATAGCACGCCGGAGCGAATCGGTTAGTTTGTCGTAGTAACGAAACAAAACGCCGGATCGCTTCCGGCGTTTTGTTTCTTTTGTACCCTGCAGACGACGTTGGTGCTGAGCCCGACAACTGTTCTCAAATCTGATACAATCAAACTAATCGAAGGAGCTATAATGGCATTATCAACCCAACCTTATAAAGGCGCGCGGGATTTCTACCCGGAAGACAAGCGCCTCCAAAAGTACATGTTCGGCATCATGCGTCGCGTTGCCGAATCATTTGGCTACGAAGAATATGATGCGCCGGTGGTGGAGCCGCTCGAGCTGTACCTTGCTAAAACTGGCGATGAGATTGTTAACGAGCAAACCTACGCGTTCACCGACCGGGGCGGCAGGCAAGTAGTCATTCGGCCGGAAATGACGCCAACCGTTAGCCGTATGGTGGCTGGACGCCGGCAAGGGTTAGCCTATCCGCTACGTTGGTACAGCATCCCCAACCTTTGGCGCTACGAGCGCCCGCAGCGCGGACGACTGCGCGAGCACTGGCAATTGAACGTCGATATGTTTGGCCTAGATAGCCTGCTGGCCGAGGCCGAGATTATTCAAGTTGCCGACGGCATTTTGAAAGCTACCGGCGCAACGCACGACATGTACACCATAAAGCTGAACAGTCGCACGCTGATGAACTACATCTTGCACGATTACCTCCAGCTTGACAGCGTACAGAGTCACACCATCGCAAAGCTGATCGATCGTATGCACAAAATGCCGCACGAAGCGTTTGTGGCCGAGGTTGACGCCGTGTTCACACCCAGCCAGCGCGACAGCGGCGCGAGCAATAAGCTCATCGGCCTACTACGAACCAAGACAATCGAGCACCTGCCCGAAGTTATTCGTCAATCCAGCCCGGCGCTTGAGCTGCAAGAACTGCTTCGCGTGCTCAAGCAAGCCAAGTTGACCAACGTCGTGTTTGACCTTACGGTGATGCGTGGCTTCGACTACTACACCGGCATCGTGTTCGAAGTTTTCGACGAAAACCCAGATAATAATCGTTCGATGCTCGGCGGCGGCCGCTACGATGGTTTAGTTGGACTGTTCGGTGTGGAGCCGGTGCCAACCGTAGGCTGGGCCATGGGCGACGTGACGCTGCAAAAATTTCTTGAAGGTCACGACCTCATGCCACTGCTCAGGCCAGAAACCGACGTTTATGCGGTGCTTATTGGCAACGTCTACACCGACGCGCAGCGCGTTATTGGCGAGATGCGCGAAATGGGCGTGAACGTCGCAGTAGATATGACCGGCGCCAAAATAGATAAACAACTCAAGACCGCTACCAAAAAAGGTATCCACTACGTGCTGTTCATTGGCGAAAAGGATCTCAAAGACGAGCAGTACGAGATCAAGAACATGCTCACCGGTGTTGCCGAACGCCACAGTGTAGCCCGCATCATCAGCATTATCAAAGACTACCGCAGCGACGATTAGCGGCTACCTTGCATTACTCCTCAAGTTCGCGCCACTGACCGCTTGCTTCCGAACGGATAATTTCTTCAACGTCGGCACCGTACCAAGTGCTCAGCCTAAATAGAAAATCTTGGGTGACGGCACGTAGCGCGACAGCGCCGGACTGAGAGAACCCATACCTTTCTACGAGCGTGTTAAGGAGAGGCTGATCTTTAGGGTGATTGAAAGGCGCAGCTTCGTCGGGAACGTCAAAGGGCACAGCATAGGCTCTGATTTCATATTCAGTCCGCGCCGCTTCGGCACCGGTAAGAGCAGCGGCGAACAGTGATACCGCTCCTGCTGCGTGTTCGGTACGTGTATCGACATCAGAACCATCGAAATAACGTGCCATCGTCACTCTAATATCGCTAGAACAACGACTGGGATGGGTTTCAATGTTGGCTCGTAATAGAGGTATGGCGTGCTCTTCACCGTCATTACCTGTATACGGTATTTCCGTCAACAATTGCCATTCTCCTGTCGGTAAACTGCTAATTCTGAAAAGACCTGGGGTTGCTCGCAGACGAAAGTCATCGAGATCCACGACATACTCTCGATGCGGTTCGCTGCCGCCCGATACTATTTCCATGGCATTACGATAGCAGCGGAGTTGGAAGCTGTCAACGCGACCGTCCCTACGGCTTTCTGCGGTCGATTTGGGCGATTGCGGCCGCGTCGGTACCGTAGAGGAAGGCGAGCTCGCCGCGCAGCTCGGCGTCGACTACCCGGCTCACACCATCATGCTCCGCCGGCGAAAAGCCGCAGGTATCTACCAAATATTCGCGTAAGGGTTCATCTGGTACGCTGTGCCGATAGGCTGGTATTTGCGGGTAGGCGTCGATGGTGTGCCCTTCGCCAACCGTGGCGCTCAGTTCTGCCGCAAGCTGGGTGAGTACTCGCACTGCGTGACGTGTACGCCAGTCAAGCTCGTGTCCACCAAAGTGGCGCGCCAGGTTGAGCTGTATGTCGCCAGCCGATCCATCCTCTGGCTCGACAAGCTCTGCGGAGACGAGTGGCTCGACTCCCGTCCGGAACTCGTCCAGATTGTAAGGAACTGCTGCGCCGGCTATCCAGTGACCAACTGTGGTGTCGCTGAGACCGTCGGATAAGCTGAAGGCGTGAACGACAAAGTCGCCGATGAATGTCTCGTACCGTGCCTCATACCTTCGTGCGTGCCAAAAGCCGTGTTCATCAGAGCCTTGTGTCTCTCGCATACAGCCTCTTTCTATGGCTCAAATTCTTGCCTTTCGTGCCGGGCAAGATCCACCAACTGACGAAACACGCTACCATATTCTACACGGTTGAGCCGAAGCGCCTCGGCGGTTGCAACGAGTCCGTTATCAGCTTCCGACCTCTCGAGCTGATATGTCTGAGCGAGCGCGTCGACCAGTGCTTGGTCGGTGTCGAGAGTTACTTCCGTCACTGCCCAGATCTCAACATCACTCCCCTCAGATCCAGCAAGCTCGGCCGCAAGCAGCAGCGCGCCACCCGATGCGTATAGTGTGGGCCGGTCGATCTCCGCTTCGATAGTCTCGCGACGGAGCAGCACAAAGCTGCCATCATCCGTGCCTTCTATTCTGAATGCAGGGTCGAGGTCGGCCCGCGGCTCGATGATGGCTCGGAGTAGCGGCGTTACTTCTACCGAACTTTCTGGAGTTCTGATGGTAGGCGTTGCAATTTCGGCGGCAAACTGCCAGGTGCTGTGCGGCAAGCCCCAATCGCCTTCACTTGGCACCTGAACCACAAAGTTACACTCGCCAGCGTGGATGGTAAATCGAGCTCCTAATACTTCTCGCATAGCGGCTGCTATTCCTTTCTGTCGTCTGTTTGCTGTCGCACGATAGCAAACAGTAAGCGGCGGCGCGGCAACATGTAAACGATAGTCGTCATACTCAAGCAAAAAGTCGCCTTTGCCTTCGCGCACCCGCTCGAACATACCCGCAGTATAGCACGCACAAGATGCTGGTAAAACAGAGATGAATCTGCTACAGTCAATACCTATGCAAGTTACCAAGAAGAATCTTACCGATACCAACGTGCAACTCAAGCTGGTGGCAGACGACCCGGCCCTGCTTCACACGATGAAAGAGCAAACCCTGCGCGTCCTTGGCGCCGATCTGAAAATCCAAGGCTTTCGTCCGGGCAAGGCGCCGCTCGCGCTGCTCGAAAAGCATCTCGACCAAGCCCGACTCCAGAGCGAGTTTCTCGACCGTGTCATCAACACGATGTATGTCGAGGCGCTCAATCAAGAAAAACTTCGTCCGGTAGAACGCCCGCGGGTCAAGATTAGCAAATTTGTGCCGTTCGACACGCTTGAACTAGAAATCGAGGTCGAAGTAGTTGGCAAAATCACATTGCCCGACTATAAAAAAATCAAGCTCGCCAAAGAAAAGCAAACGGTAGCAGCCAAAGAAGTAGACGAAGTTATCAAGAGTCTGCTCACTCGCGAAGCCGACCGCACAGCAGTTGCGCGTGCGGCCAAGAACGGCGACCAAGTGACGATTGACTTCAAAGGCATTGATGCCAAAACCAAAGAGCCGGTGAACGGCGCCGATGGCAAAGGCTATCCGCTGACGTTGGGCAGCAACAGCTTTATTCCTGGGTTCGAGCCGGCGCTCGTAGGGCTTAAGGCCGGCGAAGAAAAAACGTTCGACCTCACCTTTCCGAAGGATTATAGCGTTGCGGCACTGCAGAACCGCAGGGTGACCTTTACGGTTACGGTGCAAAAGGTTGAGGAGCTTGTCGAAGCTACACTGGACGACGCGTTCGCCGCGAAGGTCGGGCCATTTAAGACCGTCGCCGAACTGAAGGACGACATCAAGAAAGAATTGCTGGCGCGTAAAGAGCAAGACGCCGAGCAAAAATACACCGACGACCTCATCACCAAAATCGCCGAAAAGGCCAAGGTAGCGATTCCGCAAGTGCTGGTCGACGAGCAGATTGATCGGCTGGAGCAAGAACAGCGTCAGAACCTCATGTATCGCGGTCAGACATGGCAAGAGTACCTCGACACCGAAAGTTTGACCGAGAAGACGTTCCGCGAAAAGCAGCGCCCCGCCGCTGAGCTACGCGTAAAGGCTGGCCTGGTGCTGGCCGAGATTTCCGAGCTAGAGAGCATCGAAATCACTGCGCAGGAGCTGACCAACTACATGGCCGCACTCAAAGCGCGCTACCCAGATCCGCAAATGCAGGCCGAGCTGGCCAAGCCAGAGGCACAGCGCGAAATTGCCTCGCGGCTCCTCACCGAAAAAACGGTTGCCCGCTTGGCCGAATACGCCAGCAAAAAGTAGCGTCGGTAAAAACCACCAGAGAGCATAGAGCTATGCGTGAATTTAATTTTGAAAATACTGGCGAATTTTTGCCGACACTGCGGCGCGAAATGCCAGATGAGCTGGGCATCAGTACGTATGACATGGCTATATATGCCGGTGAAGTCTTACGACAAAACAACGTGTATGGCGGTGAGGCAGTAGCCGCCTACATGCAGCATCCTGATTGGTATCCGACATGCGCTGAGGAGCGCGAGGTCAGTTTTGGCTTGGACCGCGCCGCGTATCTTTTGAGCGAAGGCGAGATACCGATTGAAACAGCTCAGTACGTGACACGAGCTTATTCCCGGCAGTCGGCGCAGATTTTACAGCGGCGAGCCCTTAGTTAGCACCCAAACAGACAGGCGTTATTAGCACTCTTGACTCATGAGTGCTAATTTTCTATACTACAGGCATGATAACTCCACAAAGCAATCTACTCGTTCCAACTGTAATCGACAGCGACGGCCGTGTCGAGCGCGCCTACGATATCTACAGCCGGCTGCTCAAAGACCGCATTATCTTTTTAGGCACGTCGGTTGACCAGCACAGTGCCAATCTTGTCGTCGCCCAGCTCCTTTTTTTGCAGGCCGAAGACTCGAAGAAAGACATCTTCTTTTACATCAATAGTCCAGGCGGCAGCGTGTACGATGCGCTCGCTATCTACGACACGATGCAGTATATTACGAATGATGTACAGACCGTCGGCATTGGCATGCAAGCGTCTGCCGCGGCATTTTTGCTGAGCAGTGGCACGCCGGGCAAGCGATTCGTGCTGCCCAACTCCACGGTGATGATTCACCAACCTTCGTACGGCACCCAGGGCAAAATTACCGACATGGAGATCGACCTGAAGGAAGGCCTGCGCCTGAAGCAACGCCTGAATGAAATCATGGCCAAGAACACCGGTCAGAAAGTCGAGCGCATTCGCGAAGACATGGAGCGCGACCACTGGCTGAGCGCCGAAGAAGCGCATAAGTACGGCATCATCGACAAAGTTATCACCACGCCGCCAAAAATTTCGAAGTAGCCGGCCGCCAGTCTTAAAATGTGTTTGTTCCGAAAAAAGTACGTAACATGCTTGTATTCGCTGGCAGACTCTTTTAGAATGTCCGTATTCAAAGAGGGTTTAGTGATGAGCGGACTAGAAACGGACAAGGTTTACTACCATGACACGATGCTCAGAGGCGGGTTGCTAGAGATTACTCACACCGACACCGCAGTATTTACTGAAGGCGAGCGCTATCAAAGCATGATACATGCTGCTGGCTACACGCCAGATATAATGAACATTGCCCACGTTATACACGATGTCCATGTTCGCGAAGGTATCCCCACGGCCGGCGAGCAGCTCGCACGAGAAGTCGCCGACAAGCATGGTGTGTACTATATGGCTAACTATGTCCCCGGTCCAACAGAAGTGCGCGAGACGCTCGCAGCAGGCTACGCGTACATCGACCACGAACAGCAAACACCTGACATACTTCGAATCACCGACCTCGAGATCATCACCGACATGGGTACCGAGCATAATCACTGGGTGGCTGCCGCCTTGCTGACAACAATCTTAGTCGACTATCCAGAGCAAGAAACCGTCCGCGTGGACAGTCGGGTCGGTGTTCCTGAAACACGTTCGCCTGATTTTTTTACCGACCACGGCTTTATGATCGAACAAACCTGGGGAACAGATGGCGCGTACGCTCAAGGACAGCGCGATATGATTCTGCACAGCTTCAGCCAACAGTACAATCTGCAAATGCATGCTTGACAAGTAAAGCAAAGTCAGGCACAATCCTAATCTAAGAAGTAGTGTAAGCTGGGCAGTACTCTTGTGAAATGAATCCATTACAGAGTGCCAAACACACCCACTTAGGAACCTTCGCGCGAAAAACATGTTAACAAGCAGCAAGATCTTGCCGGCATGGTAGAGGTCCCTCGTGTTCGCTCATTTTGCGCGCGGGGTAACGTAAGGGGAATAAGCAGTAACTTATGGCGAAGAACACTAAGAACGCAACAACCAGCGCTCGTGTGTATTACACTGCCCAAGACGACGCCATCGACCTAGCGAATTTGGTCGATCACCAAAATAAGTCCTTCACATGGTTTATCGAAGAAGGCTTAGGCGAACTCTTGGCAGAGATTAGTCCAATCGACGACTACACCGGCGCAAAGCTGAGCCTGGTCTTTAAAGAATATCACTTCGAAGATCCAAAGATGACCGAGTCTGAGGCGCGCGAGAACAACGTCAGCTACGAAGCACCGCTCAAGGCAAAGGTCGAGCTGACCAACAAAGTCACTGGCGAAGTAAAAGAGCAGGAAATCTACCTAGGCGATTTCCCGTGGATGACGACTCGCGGTACGTTCGTTATTAACGGTGCCGAGCGCGTGGTGGTGTCGCAGCTTATCCGTTCGGCCGGCGTATTCTTCACCGCCGATCAGCATGGCGCAAACAATCTGTATGGTGCCAAGGTTATTCCAGGCCGCGGGGCTTGGCTTGAGTTTGAGACCGCCGCAGCCGGCGGCCTCTTTGTGAAGATTGACCGCAAGCGCAAGATTGCCGTTACCACGCTGCTGCGTGCCTTGGGTATGACTGAAGCACAGATGAAGGACGCCTTCAAGCATGTGGACACTGGCAAGCTCAACTACTTGCAGGCGACGCTCGACAAAGATCCGACTCGCGGCCAAAGCGACGCGCTCATCGAGGTGTATCGCCGTTTGCGCCCTGGCGATCTGGCGACTGTCGACAACGCCAAGGCGCTCATCGAAAACATGTTCTATAACTTTAAGCGGTTCGATTTTTCGCGCGTCGGCCGCTATAAAATTAATAAGCGTTTGAATTTGGATGTGCCGAACACGGTCGAGAATCGTGTAATGCGCTTGGATGACCTTGTGGCAATTGTTGCCGAACTGATTCGTCTGAACAACACGCAGGAGCCGGGTGACGACATCGACAGTCTGGCTAACCGCCGGGTCAAGTTGGTGGGCGAGCTGGTGCAGCGCCAGTTCCGCATCGGTCTGCTTCGTATGGAGCGGAACACCAAAGACCGCATGAGTATGTCCGAGATCGAGACCGTAACGCCAGGCCAGCTCATCAACGCTCGTCCGGTAGTCGCGGCCGTGCGTGAGTTCTTTGCCAGCTCACAGCTTTCGCAATTCATGGATCAGATCAACCCGCTGTCCGAGCTGGCGCACAAGCGACGCCTGAGCTCGATGGGGCCGGGTGGTCTTTCGCGCGAGCGTGCCGGGTTCGAAGTTCGCGACGCCCACGCTACGCACTACGGCCGCATCTGCGCGGTCGAAACACCGGAAGGCGCGAACATCGGCTTGGTGAGCAACCTGGCGAACTACGCTCGCATCAACGAATACGGGTTTGTCGAAACACCATATCGCAAAGTCGTCAATGCGGTGACAGCCAAAAATGCAGCCGGCCACATTGCCGATGTTAACCTCGAAGATGAAAAGGGTAAGACCATCGTAAAAGCCGGCAAGACGATTACTAAGGACGACGCCGCAAAGCTTTCCAAGGTAGAAGGCCGTGTCACGTGGCCGGTCAAAGCCAAGGTAACGAACGAAGTTGTATATCTCGACGCAGCGGCCGAGGAGACATCGGTGATCGCTGGCATCGGGAACGAAATCGACGAAAACGGCTACTTTGTAGACGAGCGCATCAGCGCTCGCACGCAGCTCAAGCCGGGCGAAGCTGACGCCAACGACGTCACGCACATGGATGCCGCGCGCAACCAAATCATCGGTTCGAGCGCTGGTTTGATTCCGTTTATTGAAAAGAACTACGTCTACCGCTCGCTGATGGGTAGTAACCAGCAGCGCCAAGCGGTGCCGCTGATCCAGCCGAAGTCACCAATTGTTGGTACTGGCCTAGAAGCTGCTGCTGCGCGCAACACCGGCCAGCTTGTATTGGCTGAGGCTAACGGCGAAGTCGTAAAAGCCAGTGCACAGAGCGTAACGGTGAAGTACGCCGACAATGCTGTGACCTACGAACCGCAGCACTTTGTGCGCAGCAACGAAGGCACGAGCATCAACCAAAAGGTAGTAGTGCACACTGGTGACAACGTAAAACAGGGCGATGTGCTGATTGAAGGCATGTCGATCCAAAACGGCGAGCTGGCGCTTGGTAAAGACCTGATCGCCGCGTTTATGCCGTGGAGCGGCTACAACTTTGAGGACGCTATCATCATCAGCCGCAAATTAGTGGAAGATGACACGCTCACCAGCATCCACATCGTAGACTTCATGATTGAAGTGCGCGAAACCAAGCTGGGGCCGGAAATCGTCACCCGCGATATTCCGAATGTATCCGAGGACGCTCTAAGGCACTTGGACGACGATGGCATTGTGCGTATCGGCGCCGAAGTACACCCCGGCGACATCTTGGTGGGCAAGATCACGCCGAAAGGCGAACAAGAACTGAGCTCTGAGGAACGCTTGCTGCGCGCCATCTTCGGTGAAAAGGCCAAGGAAGTCCGCGACACCTCCCAACGCATGAGCAACGGCAAGCACGGCAAGGTGGTTGGCGTGAAGGTGTTCAGCCGCGAGAACGGCCACGAACTAAAGGCCGGCGTGCTGATGCAAATTCAGGTGTTCGTCGCCCAGATGCGCAAGATCTCTGTCGGCGACAAGCTTGGTGGACGTCATGGTAACAAGGGTGTTATCGCTCGTATTCTGCCGGTTGAAGATATGCCGTTCATGGAAGATGGAACGCCAGTGGATATCATCTTGAACCCGCTCGGCGTGCCATCGCGCATGAACCTTGGGCAGTTGTTCGAGACACACCTCGGCATGGCCGCCCGTGCGTTAGGTCTGATGGTTGCCAGCCCGTCGTTCAACGGCGTGTCGGCTGAGAAGATTCAATCATTACTCAAGGAAGCTGGGTTGCCCGAAGACGGCAAGCAACAATTGTACGACGGCCGCACTGGCGAGCCGTTCGCCGAGCGCACCACCGTTGGCAGTATGTACATGATTAAGCTCAACCACATGGTGGCCGACAAGATCCATGCTCGCTCCACCGGCCCGTACACCATGGTCACGCAACAACCGCTGGGTGGTAAGGCGCAAAACGGTGGTCAACGCTTTGGCGAAATGGAGGTGTGGGCCCTCGAAGCCTACGGCGCAGCCGCGTCTTTGCAAGAAATGCTGACCATTAAGTCCGACGACGTCTACGGTCGCTCAAAAGCGTTCGAGTCGATCATTAAGAAAACGAAGATCGTTGGTTCGAAGATTCCAGAGAGCTTCAGCGTGCTTGTCAAAGAACTTCAAGGCTTGATGCTGAAGGTAACGTTGGAGCATTCCGACAAGGCAATTGACGCCGAAGAAGTCCTCGCTACCAATGTACGTGACGAGGCAGCGCATCAATCAGATGTGGACGTGCCAGCGCCGATTATCTCAGACATCGACGTGTCAGAAGAAGCCGTGGGCGAATTCGGTACCGTCGGCGTATTGAATGACGATGGCAGCGTCACCGCTGCCCCGGATGACAATGTCACGAGCAGCGACGATGACGACATAGGCGGTGACGACTTTACCGTCACTGAGAATACTAATGAAGAGGAGGTGGCGTAATGAAAAGGCCAATCTACCACAACGTACTCACATGCCGCTGGCATGCTCCGGAGGTTGCGTAATGCGTCGCTACTCATACGGTACCAACATTGCTGATTTTGATGCGGTGCGCTTGGCCGTGGCCAGCGCCGCCGACATCTTGGATTGGTCGTACGGCGAAGTCACCAAGCCGGAGACCATCAACTATCGTACCCAAAAGCCAGAGCGTGACGGTTTATTCTGCGAGCGCATCTTTGGGCCGGTCAAAGACATAAATCCGCACGACGCAAAATACAAAGGCGTCCGTTCGCGCGAGGCTGCCGTCGATAAGAACGGCGAGCTGGTCACCAAAAGCATTGTCCGCCGCGAGCGCATGGGCCACATTAGCCTGGCCGTGCCGGTGGCGCACATCTGGTTCCTGCGCGGTACGCCGAGCGCCATTGGCTTGCTGCTGGGTGTCACCGTAAAGAACCTGGAGCGTGTGGCCTACTTCGCCAGCTACATAATCAAGCGAGTGAACACCGAAAAGCGCGACCAATACCGCGCCGATAAAGAAGCCGAATTCGCTGCCGCCAAAGAAGCCATCAAACTTCGCTACGAAAAAGAGGCCGAAGCCGAAGACGCCAACCTGAAGGCTTTAGCCGAACTACAGACCAAGGAGACGAACGAGCTCGAGAAAGAGTTCGAGCAACTCAAAGCGCAACTCGATGGACTCGAAAAACTGCATCTTATTAGTGAAGCCGATTTCCGGGCATTGCCGCCGGAGTTGCGCGAGCTGATCGAAGTCGGCATGGGCGGCCAAGCGCTGAAGACTTTGCTGGACGAGATCGACCTCAAGCATCTTATCAAAGAGCTGACGCAAGAGGCCGACGACGCAAAAGGTCAGCGCAAGAAGAAACTGCTCAAACGACTTCGTTTACTGGAGAGTATGGAGCGTGCCGGTATTGAGCCGGGCTCGATGTGTGTGACCGTGCTGCCAGTCATTCCGCCGGACCTGCGCCCGATGGTACAGCTTACGGGTGGACGATTTGCGACCTCCGACCTAAACGATCTCTATCGCCGGGTTATTAACCGCAACAACCGACTCAAGAAACTGATTGAGCTGAACGCGCCGGAAGTTATTCGTCGCAACGAACAGCGTATGCTCCAGGAAGCAGTTGATGCTTTAATCGACAACAACAGTGCCCGTAGTGGGCGCGCTGTGGCCGCCACCGGCCAACGCCGTCGTCTGAAATCTTTGAGCGACATGCTGAAGGGTAAGCAGGGACGCTTCCGTCAGAATTTGCTCGGCAAACGCGTCGACTACTCTGGCCGTAGCGTGATTGTTGCTGGTCCGGAACTCAAGATCAACCAGTGCGGCTTGCCAAAGATGATGGCGCTGGAGCTGTTCAAGCCGTTCGTCATCGGCGAGCTGATCGCGCGCGAGCAAGCGCACAATATCCGTAGTGCCACCCGTATGATCGAAACCGGCGAAATTGCCGTGTGGGACGCGCTCGACGAAGTAATCCGCGGCAAGTACGTGCTACTCAACCGCGCACCTAGCCTGCACCGCTTGAGCATCCAAGCCTTCCAGCCGGTGCTCATCGAAGGTCGGGCTATCCAGCTCCACCCGCTAGTTTGTAAGGGCTTTAACGCCGACTTCGATGGCGACCAAATGGCCGTCCACTTGCCACTTTCCGACGAAGCCCAGGCCGAGGCCCGCGACATCATGGCCGCCAACCGTAACTTACTGAAGCCAGCCGACGGAACGCCAATCTTGCACATCGAGCAAGACATGGTGCTCGGCTGCTACTACCTCACCTACGAGCGAGCCAGCACGAGCGGTAAAACGCGTCCGTTTACGAATGTCCAAGAGGCGCTCATGGCCTACGATGGTGGCAGCATCAAACTGCAGAGCCACATTCGCGTGCCATTCCGCGGCGAAGTCCGCCACAGTACAGTGGGTCGCATTCTGTTCAACGAGGTTTTTCCCGATGATTTCCCGTTCCAAGACGAGCCGATGACCAAAAAGAAGCTACAGCACGTGATGGCGTTGGTGTACGCCAAGTATGGCCAGGCCAAAACGGCCGAGATTGCTGACGAGCTGAAGGACCTCGGCTTCCAGTATGCCACGCGCAGTGGTATTTCGATGGGCATGGGCGACTTCACACCGATCGACGGCATGGACGACGTTATCACGAGTGGTGATGATCGCGCCGCAGCGATCTCCGATCAGTACGAGCAAGGCTTCATTACCGAAGACGAGCGCTATCGTCTGACTGTTGAAACCTGGACCAAGATCGACACCAAAGTGCAGGAACTGCTTGCCCAGCAAATGGTCGGCCAGGAAAGCACCATGGCCATCGCTATTACCTCCGGCGCTCGCGGTAATATTTCCCAGATGAAGATGTGTGTTGGCATGCTCGGTATGTTCAGCGACGCTTCCGGGCACGCCATTGAGCTGCCAGTGAAGTCTGGCTACATCACTGGTTTGGATCCGCTTGAGTACTTCACTGGTACTCGTGGTACGCGCAAAGCGCTTATTGACATCGCCCTGAAGACCGCCGATGCCGGCTATCTGACGCGCCGACTCGTTGACGTCGCGCAAGACGTCTTCACCATCGACGCCGACGACTCCGAAGAGCTCGACCCAGGCTTTGCCATGTACCGCGCCGACGCTGAGCAAATCGGTGTGAGCTACGCCTCACGCCTGGCTGGTCGCTACGCCGCCAAGGCGGTGAAGGGCTACCTCAAGCGTGGCGAACTTATCAGCGAAGCCGTTGCCAAGGCGATTGAATCAGACGACAAGATCGACGGCGTTAAAATCATGAGTGTGCTGAGTGCGACGTCGGTCCACGGCGTACCGCAAAAATCTTATGGCCTCGACCCGGCAACTGGCGAGCTCGTCGCCAGCCATCATCCGATCGGCGTCATTGCCGCTCAGAGTATCGGTGAGCCTGGCACGCAGTTGAGTCTCGACAGTAAGCACCGCTCCGGTGCTCTGGTGGCCGATGACACGGCGCAAGGCCTCTCCCGTATCGAGGAGTTGTTCGAAATCCGCACGCCAAAGGGCCAAGCCTACCTCACCGACATTTCCGGCACCGCGAACGTCTGGGAAGAAGGCGACCACTACGTGGTGCAAGTAACCGCCAAAGACAAAGCCAACTTGCGCTTTGAACTGGGTGAGCGTACCGCTAAGGTTCGCAGCGGCTCCGATGTTGCTATCGGCGACGTTGTGGCGAGCCTTGAAGGCGGCGCAGAGCCGCTCGTTGCGCCAATGGCTGGCAAGGTCGAAGTTACCGACAAAGCGGTTATCATTGTGCCGGCTGGCCAGAGCGTGGTTCGTTACGAAATCCCCGGCTTTAAGCAAATTATGGTGCAAGATGGCGACCCAGTTGTTGCCGGTCAGCGCTTAACGAATGGTTCTATCAACCTGCCAGAGCTTATGCGTCTGCAGGGCGTCGAAGCCACGCAGCGCTACATCATGAACGAAATCCTGCACATCTTTGCGGCGCAAGGCCAGAACATTGCTGATAAGCATCTTGAGATCATCGTGCGCCAGATGTTCAGCCGTGTGCAAGTTGAAGAAGCAGGCGATAGCGAGTTCGTCACTGGCGACGTCGTCAGCAAGCTGGCCGTCGTGGAAGCCAATGATCTCTTGGTTGCACACGGCAAACAACCGGTCAAGTACAACCAGCTCATCCTGGGCATCACCAAAGCCTCACTCAGCACTGACTCCTTCCTAAGCGCCGCGTCATTCCAAGATACCACGCGCGTGCTCATTAGCGCCGCGACTTCCGGCCGCGTTGACAAACTCTTTGGCCTTAAAGAAAACGTCATCCTCGGCCGCAAGATTCCGGTCGGCACCGGTTTTGGTGCCGCCAACGCCGAAGAAGTACTCGAAGAATCCTAAAGACTACCATTCTTCAGATCAAAAGAGAGGGCCTCTATATGTCGAACCGAGAAGCACCCGGTGGGTCAAATCCGGGCGGGCAATTTAGCTTTGAACTTGCACGGGCGCGACTGCGCGACTATGCGGGCATTGAGCGGGAATTTTTTCCTACCGTCGGCGATATCGACGCGTTGAATTTTCTGCTGGAAGGCAACGAGATAACGGCATGTTTGCATACGGTTTTGGAAGAACGCGGAGAGGCGTTTGTGCTTCACCCTGGGGCGGAACGCGCCATGTTGCGTGGCGAGACCAGAGAGCACCTTATATCTGTGGATCGTATCGAAGGCGATCATTTCGATATGGCGCGCTATCCACTGACGCCGGGCGGTCGACCCGACTTTTTCGGCGAGGCAGTGAAGGTTGGTCTTCCGCTCGAACTGCCGCTACACCGGCCTGTACCTCAGGCTGAATATCCCCCGACGAGAAATATAAGTGCTTCGGCTCGTGTTGAGGACGTGATCTACCATTACCACCCAGAGGTCGTATTTGCGGAAGAGCCAGTTAACTCTGAGCTTGAGATTGCCTACGACGCCAGGCATCCTGAGGCATTTGGTGGCTACGCAGAGGCACTGCAAACTATTGTAGCTGGCGTATTGCAAATACTCGACTGACATGCGATATACTATCGGTAACAAAATAAAAGGAGTGATATGACGTCACAAGAATTTCCAGGACCTCAAGACGGCGAACAGGAGTACATAATCCCGCCATATGGAGAAGTTCAAGAGTTTGCTGATGCTGCAGCCGGAGCCCGGGATAGCGGCAAGTTTGATACGCTGAGAGTAAAGCTCGAACGGATTGTGGATTATAATGCTGAACCTCCAACGTATTATTTTTCGGATAAGTCAGGCTACTATGGACAGGATGTTGCAGCTCTACACGGGCGTTCACCGAGCGATCAACTGGTCGATCTAGCATGGATAGACGAAGTTAGCATCTTTTTGGGCGGCAAGCAGGATCTAGAGATCCCACCAATTGTGTATTCGGACAAAGGCACACGAGAATTGAGAAAGCGGGGAGGAGATCTGTTACGCCCAGTCGAGATATCGCAAGAAGTGCGTGACCTACTTAGGAGACACATGAACGAAGCAGTACAAGGACTTACGCAGGGTACAGCCGGAGAAAACGCAGCGGCTCAACCGCGTGAGCTTCCTGGCGCACAAGAAGCGTAAAAACGCGCATCTCGTTCTACAACTACTACAAACGGCCGAGCCGGCCATTACAAGGAGAAATACGAATGAAAAATTTTGAAGTTCCACGAGAATCTGATTGGACGTTTCTTACTAGTGAAGATGGACCACTATCACCGATGAGAGGAGCGGAAGGAACGAGGCTTCTTCGGATAACGGTTCCCGGTGGGCGCACTGAATTCGCTGCACCAACCGACCCAGGCGATGGCTACTTCAGTGACGTAGACCGTTCCTTTGACCAGGCTGCTAGCGAAGGGACTCACGCGTGGTTTGACCCTACCGTGCACACAGAAGCTTCTAAGGGCGTTGACATCGCCGAATTCACCCGCCAAGCAGAAGCTGCCGAAGCTGCTGACTATCTCGATGTAGATTACCTTGCGAATCGCATCGGAGGCATCGGCGCAGAAAGGGAGTACTAAGCATGGCAAAATTTGGAGAACTATCCGGTGCTCCAGGGCCCGAAGAATACAACAGCCAAGATCCGCATTTTCTTGACCTGGGCGACCTCGTCGCTAGCCAAGCCCCGACGTTCATTGTCGCTGAGTCGGGAGCTGGTAAAACAACCTTGAATTGGAATACGGCTGAGTTTGCAGGCGGGGATGACGCCCACCGCCCAGACTATGTAAGCACCTCACGAGAACTGGAACAGATAGGGCCACAAGAGGTAGTCGTCGTTGACTCGCTCGGAGTGCGGCGGGGTGTCTACGAAATCAACGAAGTTGACGGGCTGTATCCACGAAGCGAATTACCGGGCCTGGTAGTAAAACGGATAGAAGAAATCGAGTAGCCGATTACGCTTGCTCGTAAACAACAAATCTGTTACAATTGGCGTACTACTAAGTAAGTAATCCGAGCTAGGTGAGCAAGGCGTCCTCACAGAGTTGGCACTCGTTTGGAAGTCCACCTTTGGCAGCAGATTACGCTCGAATAAGGAGTATCAATGCCAACAATCAATCAACTTGTCCGCAAGCCACGGGCCAAGGTGACGCAAAAAAGCAAGTCGCCGGCCATGCTTCGTGTGACGAACAACCTCAAGACCAAGTCATACGAAAAGGCCTCGCCGCTCAAGCGGGGAGTGTGCGTGAAGGTCACCACCAAAACTCCAAAGAAGCCGAACTCGGCTCTCCGTAAGGTTGCCCGCGTGCGTCTTACGAATGGCTACGAAGTGTGGGCGTACATTGGCGGCGAGGGCCACAACCTCCAGGAGCACGCTGTTGTGTTGGTGCGTGGTGGACGTGTCAAGGACTTGCCTGGTGTGCGGTATCACATCGTGCGCGGCGCGCTCGACCTGCAAGGCGTGAACAATCGCAAAAAAGCGCGTTCTAAGTACGGCGCCAAGAAAGAGAGTAAGTAATGCCACGCCACAAGACTAAAGCTCTCGTTCGCGAGGTTAACCCAGACCGCTTGTATGGCAGCATGCAGGTATCACGCATTATTAACCGTGTTATGCGTGATGGCAAAAAGCAAGTCGCCGAGCGCCTGGTATACTCTGGTATGCAAAAGGCGGCCGACAAGCTGAAGGTAGAGAATCCGCTGGAAGTCTTTGAGCAAGCACTCAAGAACGTTCAGCCGCACATGGAAACGCGCTCACGCCGTGTCGGTGGCGCTAACTACCAGATTCCGTTCGAAGTGCGTGGCCAGCGCCAGCAACACTTGACCACCATGTGGTTTGTCCAAGCTGCCCGTACCCGCAAGGGTATGAGCATGGTCGATCGCATTGCGCTCGAACTCGTCGAGGCCTACAACAACCAAGGTACGGCGGTCAAGAAAAAAGAAGACACGCACAAGATGGCCGAAGCCAACCGCGCCTTCGCCCACTTCGCTCGCAGCTAGCCAACCGATAATGCTGCATCAGAAACCTGCCGGAAATCGGCAGGTTTTCATTTACGAACGAGAAACGACTGACTTCTATTAGAACGCATTGAATGGGCCTTTATCGGCCTTGACCCAGGTGTACCACTCTTCATACGACATCACGGCGCCAGCAGCATTCGCCGGGATAAGTCCATCATTACGTCGTCGGTTGTAGGTATCGTGCACGTGCTCATACCACTCTGATGAATGGCCGCCGTGAAGGGCTCGGCCGAGGCGCGTTCTGTAGACATCACCTCGGTAAGCCCAGCGAAGACTTTGCAATGACTGCACTGCGTTCAAATGACCATCGCTCAAGACTTCCCTTGGTGGTGGCACATGTCCGTTTCGTACAGGTCGCGCGGCACCACCGTTCCTGCCGGCCGCCATCGGGACAACCTCTTTGCCTGGCTGCCCAGAGCCGCCAACAGGTAGAGCAGGCCGCTGGCCATCCTCTCGGCTATCTGATTCTGAAGGTGGCAGAGCAATGTCGCCAGGGTCTGCTCTAACCTGTCTTGCTTCTCTGAGCTGCTTAGCTGCGATAGCAGCAAGGTCATCGTACTGCGCGAACGACCTTCGAATAATGCTTTCGACTGCAAGGCGCCATTCTTCGTAATCTTCCTGGGGCGGGTATTCGCCAAGCCAGCCTCTGCTGCGTGAATCATAAAGGCCATAGAGGTCGCCTGCGGAACTTACCGGAAGCGTGCCACCATCCGGGATTTGACCAAGTTCAGGAGCAAGTAGCGGCGAACCTGGTTGGTGAGAAAAATTCCAACCCTTATTCGCTGATGGGCTGGCGCTGGTATCGGCACCCATGTTGCGGCCGCCACCTTGTGGTCTGCCGTCAAAGCCTTCGCCGCGGTTCCAGTTGAGTGAGGGCGCCGCACTGTGGTCGGACGCGCCCAAGCCACCGCTTATGCTCAAGCTGGAACTGTTCATATCTTTTCGCTCGACAGGATGGAGTAATTTAGTTGAGATAAGGGTTGATTCGTTGCCATCAGTCGTTGGATTCAGGAGGTAACCGCCGCCGGAGGCAACCTGCCAGTTTTCGTCCGTCACTTTGCCCATGGTAAGGAGCACTCTGACTTCTTTTTGCCATGCACGACGGAGTAGTTCTAGCGTACCGGCAGGATCGACGCGGTACATTTCATCGGCGTCCGACAGCGAAAACTGCTTAACTTCGCCGAAGCTCAAAAGCGGCTTAGCTGCCAGGATAGGTAGAATTCCTTGCGTCAGGAGCGATATTTCGGCGTCGGCGCTGTCACCATGCGTGTTGACCAAATCAACGCTGAGTAGCGTCACACGGTAATCACCTGGCGCTGTTGGATTGATACGTCCTTTGCTTGCCGGATTACGTTGGTCTTCAAAATCTGGCCGACGCCGCACAACAGTATCCAAGAACGTTCCAACTATTCTGATCGTCTCTTTTGTTTCTTCGCGGAATTCATTGGGGAATGCTTGTTCGACCGCCTTTCTCTGGTCTGGGTCAACCAAATAGCTAAACTGCTTGATATACTCACTGCTTCTGAGCATGGCTATTGCCTCGCGCAGTTGGTATGGTGTTGGTGGTACACGCACCTCTTCGCCTGTTTTAGGGTGTACACCGTCCTTCGACAATACTTCGATCGCGCGGTTGAGCACTTCGCGGGCTTGGCGGCGATCGGGTTCTCGGTGTTTCAGTGTTGCAGCGACGGCAATCGCTTCTGCCTGCTGCTCGCCGGTGAGCATGGCTAGCACGCCGGCAGCGTCTGTCTGAACAGTGCGAGCTACCTTGCCCTGGGGTACTTCAGACAAAAGAGAAACTTCGGGAACACAGTTTAAGGCTATGGCGACATATTCGGGCATTGGTTCACTTGGCCGTTCAAGGTGACTCAAGACTGCACGACGAATGATGTGTGCCATGGAGGTGATAGCAGTTTCGTACAAAATGCGCTGCTGCTGCGCACGTGGACCACCCAAAATATTCACCTTGGCTTCCTGTGCTATCGCCGCATCGTAGGTAGGCGGTGCTTCGTAGGCTGGCTCGCTAGCTTCTGCGTGTCCAGCGGCATACCCATCTTGCCCAGTCCGAGGGCGCTCGGCGTGGCCGTCGCCACGGTAATCGGTAAAGTTAGGATGCTCTTGTACCTGCCGCCCTCTATCACCTTGGTAGCCGTTGCTGCTCGAACGCCGGACGGCCATCACGGATGGGTCAATGCCGTCGCCCGCAAGGCCGCTGTATACATCGACTCGACCTTCTGCCTGCTCGCGCGAGCCATCGTACGACTCACCATACTCCCCGATAGTGCCAAACGTCGAAGTCGTCATAAACTCGTATGGCGCTCTCGCTATTCCTGGTGTTTCCCTTTGAACTTCTCTCATAATGGTAGCGTCTTATTTTCCGCCTGCGGCACGTGCCGCTTGGGCATTAGCCAAAGCGTTCATTCTGGCTGCTCGGTCGCGAAGGCGCTGTTCTACCTCCCTGCGACGCGCGGCCTCCTTGTTCAGCTTGCCAGCGACATCACTGTATCCCCTGGCGAGCGATTGCTGAGCGCCATAGCTAGTCGAGAAATTGTCGTTGAACAAAAAGTTATCGGCCAGGGTAGATCCCCACAGCGTAGCACGCGCATCACCGAGTGCCAACTGTTTAATGTACGACGGATCTTTAACGTTACCGCCGGCGTACAGCGCTTCTTGTTCGTCAAACACTTTACCTTGCTCTCTTCCGGTTTCGTCAAGCATCCTTTGAGTGAGTATGTCCACCGTAAAGCCATTCTTGCTGTGACTCGGTGCAAAGTACACGTCGGTCATATTAACATCCTGTTTATAAGTAGACCTGCGGGCCGCCGCCTTAGCCAGCTCTTGGATGTGATCGTATTGCTGCTTTGCGGTAGTCGCTGTACCGGTTAAGAAGTCGATTGTGTCATCCTCGAAGAACTGGCGATAGTGCTGCTCGTAGGCGCTTAGATCCACCGCAGGAGCTGTCTCTCGTTGCAGTTTAATGGACGCGTCGAGCTCTTCGTTCAGAGCTGGGATGCTAGCCTCGGTGATGGATTTGATTTTTGCTGCATCGACAGGTAAGAGCGGCGGCCTCTTGCTAATGTCTGTGACTGTTTGCGCAAGTCGCACCAGACGGGTATGTTCGGCTTCGCTAAGTGGGCCGCCGAGCATTGCTTCCAGTTCGGGCTGCAATATACTCAGTGCTTTTCCAAGACCACTGGTGCCAACCAATTTGGCAATATTTTGAAGTGATGTCTCGTAATCCCCGACCGACATACTGCCGATATGCCCCATTGCCGTTTCTTGGAGTTTCTGGATGCTGGTGGCGATCTCTTGCTGCTTCGTCTGGATTGCAGCAGCAATCTCGCCTTCCAGGTTTTCACGAACAGTCCTTTCAACCATGGCGCGTGCGTTTTCGCCTAGGTGCGCGTATTGTTCCATTCGTTCGGCCACAATCGTATCTCGCTCTGCCGCTTGCGCCGCTAGGATCTGAGTCTCCACCTGCTTTCGTACGCCTTGCCTGACCGCGCTACGGGCCTCTGGATTCGGATCCTCAAATCGTTGCATATGTTGGGTGACGATTTGATCGGCCCCTGGGAACAAGAGCTGTCTAACCTCGCTGTTGTAGATCTCTTGGAATTGCTGTTGCAGGAGCTGGGCAGTCCTGGGATCAGGCGCAGTACGCTGGCTTGAATTGCGCAAACGAATAGCCAAATCCTTTACGGTGTTCGATTCAAGGGCTACGAGCAAATTCTTTTGCTCTTCGGCCGAGCTGCCTGCTATCCGCTTGCGCTTCTCGCCATCGATTTCAACTTCCTGGCCCAGAGCTTCGGCATATTTGGGGTCTGTATTCGGTGGTGCAGTCATGTTGCCAACCTCCACCAATTCATCGAGTACGGCGTTGTATCGCTCAAAGTCGAAGGCCAGATCAAGTCGCGGCATCTCGAGTAGCGGTCTATCATGAACGTCGGAAACCATATGCTCGATAAGTCCGCCTGCGAATCCTTTGTAGGACGTTGCCCATTGGACGACGGAGCGTGAGCGTGTGGCCTGTCCCGCGGCCAAGCAGATTGCCGCATCCAGCATGGACGATCGGTGTCCATCGCGTGCGACTGCCGAGATCCGCTTTTTGAGTTCGCCGCTCAAACGCTCGGGCATATGGCCGGTTGCCAACAGAATGGCGCTCTTCTCAGCCCACGCCATAACTTGTGTGCCAAGCGGATCTTTGGCGAGCCACTCTCTGGCATTAATTTTGGTGTGTCCGGTGTAGCCCTCACGGTCCACTCCTCGGTCCAGCAATGCGTCAGGGCCGTGAATGTTCTCTTCGCCGCCAGGAATCCGGTGTAGGTCGCTTGGGGCAGTAGTACAGAAGCGTATCGGCCCGTTCTTCATGGCCGAACCATATGCCACACCGCCGCCGGGGTCGGTACTGGCCAGGTAGCGTAACTTTTCGGCGTCCTTCAAGCCTGCCTGGTTGGCAACAATGGTGCGGTCGCTATCTTCGTTTATTTGCAAAGCCAACACGTTTACGGTGTTGGTAAGTACCGACGGGTCAATCTCATCCAGATTACCCTGCTGTGCGATGGTCGCTGCTATGCCCATACCACGCATGAAGGTCCACCAGTGTGCGTTCTTTTTACCAGCCGGTGTATTTTTGTTAAATATTTGTCCGGCCTCGTCCAAAATAAGCCGCAGATACGTATCGTCGGTGTCTCCCGAGCCGGGCTTCAGCTCTGTAACGGCATCGCCCAAAGCGCGGAGTAGCGCAGTAAGTGCGGTCTGCTTTACTTCCGCATCGTCGATATGTCCAAGTTCGATAACCGTTACACCCTTGGCATCGCAAATCTTGCGTGCGTCAAGGTCATATCCGTAAGTGAATAACTGACCTGGTGCACCGCGCAGGGTATCTGTGAATGTGCTGAGTGTGAACGCGCCAAGGTCTGATTGCGTTGTGCCCTGGAATCCTTGCGAGTTAATAACGCGCTCAATACACAGAGCCAGTAGGTCGGAATCTGGAATACCTGGAGTACCGTTCGGATATTTTGGCTTACCAGTGACCATGTTCCATCCCAATTCCTCGAAGGCAAGCTGGCCGGCCGCCGACAAGAATTTGGCGAACGTCCGTTGTGCGTCCGGGTCGGTAATCTTGCTTGAAAGTGCATCCACGGCCGAGGTTAACTGATCGACCGGCGATTTACCCCCGGTGGGTCGGAACAAGTTAATGTTCGCCCACAGTCCGTCGCCACCCGGACGAACGACATTGATCTGTTTTTGTTCCTCTGGCAAATCAGAGGCGTTGAGCATTTCTTGCAATTTTTCTGAGTAGTTGCCGGTCTTTTCAAAGTCCACGATGACGTGCGCAACGTGGTTGCCTTCACCCTTTTCGATAAGCGCTTTGTCCGAGACCATCATCGAAAGTACTAACTGCCGTAAGAGTTCAGTCTTACCAGCACCGGAAGAGGCGACCACGAGCGTGTGGCGCTTCAGGTCCTTGTATGGGATGGGGAATTTATCGCCACCAACGTGTCCCTGGTTATCGACGATCTGTCCGATCTCGACTGTATGCGTACCTTCTCTAATCCTGCGGTTGACCGCAAAGATATAGCCGTCGTTCACGTGCAGTCCACGCACTTCTTTTTGTGGATAACGGATAGAATCCGCGAACATATCGGCCGGCATAAGTGAAGTTAAGTCGCTACGCGCCGCTTCCAGGGCGGCCTCTATAGAGTCGTACACAACGGCTTCACTGGTGGCGGCGTCGGATTCCACGCCGTACGCGACTTCGCCGCTAGAGTGGAATACTGCGCCAGCTACGTCTTCGGCGACTTGCTCGGGTACATGTTTTCCTGGCGTGCTAAGCACAATCCCGGTGCGTACCAAAGCCGTGCCAGCAGCTTCGGCGAGCCGGTTTCGAATAACATTAAAGAGGCGGGCGTTTTCGTCGTCACCTGGGCGGTTCTTTGCATCGCGCCACTCGACGTCGATAGCGGAATACAAATCGCGCCGCGTCAAATCAGGCAAACCATCGGCCTCGACGGTGAGACGGAACGGCCCAGTGTATTGCTCGAAAAGTTCGGCAATCTCCATACCCTGATCCGCGCCTTCGTCTGGGCGGGACTTGCCGTTCGCATTGCCGTTGCCTTCGAGGTCGAGTGGGGCATTAATACCGCTCACAATTCGGACGTGCGCCGTGAAGATGTCGTTGGGGTTCGGCGCAGTCTCGACACTTGCCGCGGCATATGTCGCAGCGAGCTCGGGAGTTATTTTGGGCGTTTCTTTGGGCGCTTCGACCGGTGCGCGGCGACTCTTGGGTTTAGACTGCTCTAACTCGCCATTGGCCGGGACTAACGAAGGAGTGATTTCGAAGGTCACTTCGCCGCCATCTTGCAAACGAGTAACAACAAGTTGTTGTCTGCCGCCTCTTTTTGCCTCATTGATGACGCGCCCGGGTTGTGGCCGGTCGCCAAGGCGTCCACTAGCTGCTACTTTTTCTTCGGGCGGACCTTGTACCGACACAAGCCGCCGTGTAGGACGTACACGCTGCGGCTCGACGGACGCTGCAACCTCAGAAGCTTCAATCGGCGCGGCTGGAATTTCACCATTAGTTCGCGGCTGGTCGGTTATTTTTGTGTAATCGCTGGTTGGAGGCACCTCCGAAGGCGCATCAGTAACCCTCGTTGCTTCGGTAAAATCGCTAAAAAACATCGAACGGAAATCGGTGCCGCTGAATGAACCTTCGGGCATGAAGGTCTGCACCGGAGCGTCGCTTACCGTGTCTACTTCTGTGAGGTTAGCAGTCTCGCGCAACATGTATTCGTCATAAACTGCTCCCCGAGTTAGCGGCTCGTCGACCACGTCGCCTTGATATGGATATCCCGAAAACTCCCTATACTCCGACCCCGTGTGTTCGGAACGTGGATTAAAGTCTGGTATCATGCCCCCAAAGTCGGAAGCCCGGTTACGTCCCATATCCTAAAATCTAGTCGTCCTATGATATCGCAACTTATTAAAAAATAGAACGATTGTTGCTCGATAATTCAAAATTAGGTTCGACTTTTGTTGGACGTTACTATATTATTTGAATGAAATAAAAAACTATCGTTTGTGAGGGATGCGCACATATGGCAGTACCGAGAGAGTATCCACGGTTTACAGATTATCAACCACCACGGCAGCCATCGCAGCGTTTGTATGCGGTAGCCGAGGTTGGCGAGCTGCCTATGGGCACTGTGGGCACTCCGGAATTGGATGAGATCCCCGAGTGGGATGTACATAGCGAAGTGCAGACAGCCGTGCGGCAAGACGAACTAGGGCAGCAGGATGATCGACCGTCGGTCGGCCAGGAAATGCTTGATCGGGGTGAGGTCGATGAGCTGCCGAGCGACTACCGCCGCCCTCCTCGCATTGGGCGCGTTGGACCATGGAGCGATATGCCCGGAATGGTGGAACGGCCTGTAGAAGTCACCGATGAGTATGGCGCAACAAGGGTTGAAGTGCAGACATTTTTTATGCCACCGCCCAATTATCGTCGGTCCTATAGACAATCGGAAAGAGTCAACGGCGGCAGCAAATTGCCGAACCCCGAGCTAGCAGCTACGCTACCCGAAGTAGCCGCGGCGCCACCAGAGGTAGCGCCAGCAGGCATCGATGGCGGTGCCGAGTTACCAGGCCAGCCGGCCACAGGCAGCGAGTTGGCTGCTTATATTGGTGCTGCCGTGGAATTGCCCGTTGCTCCCGAAGAACTGCACGGTGACGGTGCTGAAAATCTAGAAATCTCAGAAAGCACCGAAGGCCAAGCAGAGTTTCACGATCCGGCCGCCGCCCTCGTTTTTCCGCCAGAGCCTGTTCGGGAAGCTGGAGAAACCTCAGAAGCTGCCGTGCCAACCGACGCCCCAGCGGAAGCGACTGAAGTACAAGCTGGCTCGGATGGACAAGAGCTAGAACCGTATGCTGGTGCTGCCACAACAACTCAAGAAGTCGAACGTCCAGGCGACGGGAGCGAGCACACACCAGAAGCGGCTGCAGAATCTGCAGAAAACCCAACAGATGCCGCAGTCGACATTCCTACTGAGACTCCTGCTGGCGAAGCAGAAGTAGCAATGCCTTCCGACGGCGCTACCGAAGTATCAGAGGCAGACAAGCACGAGGTCGACCCAATTAATGACCAAGGCGACCGAGCGGAGTCGGACAACCCGCCCGCTGAAGCGCCCAATGCCAGCGACGTGCCTGACGAAGTGAGCATCGAAAGCAAGATCGAGACCGACCTAAAGCCCGCAGACGGTAGCGAGGCAGATGCCGCCAGCGATCATCCAGAATCAGAGGCGACTGACAAGCCAAACGAAGAGTCAGCCGAGCCGCTCGAGCCAACAGAAATTACTGGTGCTAACGGCGAGCCAGTACGACCTGAGGAAGTTTCGACACCGCCAGAAGCTAGTGAGCAACCCTCTCAGCGTGAGCCATACGAAGCAGATGTTAAGCTTGGCCGCATGATGCCAGACGGCACATTCGTGCCTGAAGCCGACTACCAACGACAGCAAGCGGAGCATGAGCAGCGTCTACGACATGAGGGAATCAGAATTATTCATGAGACGCTCCGTACCGCACAACAACAGGGCGATCTCCCACCGGTCGAGCAATGGCCGCCAATCTTGCGTATTTTCGGCCAAGAGCCGTACGCGCAAACGCCGCGACCGGGCACTGACCGCCCCCAAGAGCGGCCAGATCCACTGACCGGCGATGGATATGCAGGTCCGACAGCCGATGGCGGATTTGAATTCCAAGGTAAAAGGTATCGCACCATAGACGAAATGCCTTCAGAAGTGCTCGAAAAACTCAAAGAGAAACTGGGCGCATGGACCGCGCGAGCACACGACGCGCGCGTTCGGCGCGATGCATACAAAGAGCGGCGCGAAGCCAGAAAGGAAGGCGCCCGCCCGGGCACTCGCAGCGATACAACCAACCCGCAGCAAGGTCAACGCCGCAAGTGGCGCGAGCGCAAGTATCATCCAGAACCGAGTTGGCGACGGCGCTTGCTCACCGATTTTCTCCCGTCAATGGCTATGAGCGTGCCGATTGCAGGCTATAGCATGCTCACCGCTCACGTAAACAAGAAGAGTGTTCGCAAAGACGAGGCGTTACCGTTTACTTGGCACATGAACGTTGCAGCTAATGGCCGATCGCACCCCGTAACGGTTCACGCCCTCACACGATCAGGCGCCATCCGCCGCGCCAAGCGTGTTGCTGGCCGAAAGTAATACTATAAACCCGAGGTAGAGAGCCGATTATGCATCGACTCTCTACAGTTATGACAAAGGAGAATCATGCACTGGGAACGCTTTAGCCAGCCCGGTGAGTTCGAAGAGCTACCACCGGAAGCAAACGAAATTATCGGTTGGATTGATGACAATGACGTTCCTTCCGACTACATTTCTGAAGCAACCGAAGTCGACCTTTTTACCTACGAGCAAGCGCTCGCTACAGAAGCGGTCGCAGAGATGATCGCTACGCGCGAGGTCGTGCAGGCACCGCTATTGCCGCCAACAGCAAGCGAACCTACAGAAGCAACCTTCCCCAGTAGATTTCATCGCCGGTACGCATATGGCGAACGCCCCGAAGCGCTCCGCGAAATCGTCCGGACACTAGCAGAGCAAGGCATTGATGCGAGAGATTTTATAGAAGGAGAAAAGATGCTTACGGTGTACGATCTTGTCGTCAAACCCGGTACGACCAACGCTGATATCGCACGCAAAGTCCATAAAACACCGAACAGAGCAAGTACCGACGTCGGCAATATTCTCGATCGCATCCTCCACAGAGCACCGCTCGGCTCGATACCAATAGAAGCGGGCGAGCCGACTGGAAAGCCGAAAGCGGAACTGCCACAAGGAATCGGGGCGGATGTAAACGCACTTCGCGCCGCAAAAGGCCTGACGTACAAGGAAGTTGCAGAGCGAGCCGGCCTATCGGTAAGCTCGGTAGCAACATTTTTCGGCTGTACCAGCTATCCTCCGATAGAAACAGTTGCAAGAATTCTTGAAGCGTTGGAAATGGAACGAGTAGAAGGCAACATGCTTCTGTACGATTATATTCCCGAACGCTATGCACACCTCAGGCGTCGGACAAAATCCCTCTAGCAGTACTACTGGCTTAAACAGAGACTATTTGATAAAATGATACAGAAGTGTTGTTTTTGTATGCCATAAAATGGAACGGAAAACAACGAATACAAGCAACTAAGAAAGGTAATAAGAAGCTACCCATATGGCAGGCAAAAAGTACGCAATCCAAGATTTGAGAAACATCGGCATTATCGCGCACATTGACGCGGGTAAGACCACAACTACCGAGGGTATTTTGTACCGCACCGGTCTGAAGCATAAGATCGGCGCTGTGCACGAAGGCGAAACCACCACCGACTGGATGGCCCAGGAGCGCGAGCGCGGTATTACCATCGTTTCCGCTGCCGTAACTTGCTACTGGAAAGGCAAACAGATCAACATTATCGATACGCCTGGTCACATCGACTTTACGGTTGAGGTGGAGCGTAGTTTACGCGTACTCGACGGCGCCGTCGTGGTGTTCGATGGCAAGATGGGTGTGGAAAGTCAGAGCGAGACCGTTTGGCGCCAGGCCGACAAATACGGCGTGCCGCGCATCTGCTTCATTAATAAGATTAACCAAACCGGTGGCGATTTTTACAAGTCGCTGGAGAGCATTCACAATCGTTTGAGCAAGCGCGCTTTCCCGGTGCATCTGCCGATCGGGTTTGAGCAAAGCGTGAACGGCGTGATTGATCTCGTCAGCATGAAGTCGTACACATATAAAGAATTCACCGACCACGAGCTGATCGAGGGTGACGTTCCGGCTGATATGCTCGACCAAGCCAAAAAATACCGCAGTTTGCTCATCGAAAACGCTGTCGCCGAAGACGAAGCGCTGCTCGAAAAATACTTTGAAGTCGGCGAAGAAGGCTTGAGCGAAGACGACATCAAGCAAGCCATTCGCACCGCAGTGCTCAGTGGCAAGTTCTACGCCGTAACTGGCGGCGACGGCCGCGGGGTAATCGTCGAAAAAGTCCTCGACATGGTCGTTGAGTTTTTGCCGGCGCCAGACGATCGCAGCACGGTGTGGGGCACCCATCCTAAAACCGGCGATGAAATCGAACGGAAGCACGCCGAGAGTGATCCGTTTGCCGCACTGGCATTTAAAATCACCAGCGACCCGTTCGTGGGCAAGCTGGCGTACTTCCGCGTGTACTCGGGCAAAGTTGTTGCCGGCTCGTATGTTCTCAACAGTTCCACCGGCGAAAAAGAGCGCGTCGGCCGCATCGTTCGTTTGCAAGCCGATAAGCGCGAGGACGTCACCGAAGTTACCGCTGGCGACATCGCTGCCATCGTGGGCCTAAAGGGCACCACCACCGGCAACACGCTGTGTGACCCAAACAACCCCATTGTGCTGGAGAGCATCACCTTCCCAGAACCGCCAGTCTCTATCGCCATCGAGCCGAAAACCAAAGCCGACCACGACAAGATGGGCATTGCCCTCCAACGTCTCGCCGAAGAAGATCCAACCTTCCGCGTGCAGACCAACGAAGAAACTGGCCAGACCATCATCAGCGGTATGGGCGAGTTGCACCTTGAGATCATCGTGGACCGTATGAAGCGCGAATTTAACGTCGAAGCCAACGTCGGCCAGCCGCAAGTCGCCTACCGCGAGACGATCCGCAAAGATGCGGTAGAAGCCCAGGGTAAGTTTGTCCGTCAGAGCGGTGGCCGCGGCCAATACGGCGACGTTTGGCTGCGCCTGTTCCAGAACGAAACTGGCGCCGGGTTCGAGTTCGTCAACAGTATTAAGGGTGGCGTCGTGCCGGGCGAGTACATCAAGCCCGTCGAAGAAGGCGTCAAAGAAGCTATGGCCAACGGCGTAATCGCCGGCTATCCGGTGGTCGACATTCGCGTTGAGCTGTACGACGGCAGCTATCACGAAGTTGACTCCAGCGAGATGGCCTTTAAGATCGCCGGTTCCATGGGCTTTCAGGATGCCTTCAAAAAAGCCGGCCCGGTCTTGCTTGAACCGATCATGAAAGTCGTAGTCGTCACGCCCGAAGAGTTCATGGGCGATGTTATCGGCGATCTGAACAGCAAGCGCGGCCGCATCGAGAACATGGAAGATCTCAGTCAAGGTATAAAAGAGATCACCGCGTTCGTGCCGCTCGGCGAAATGTTTGGCTACACTACCAACTTGCGCAGCATGACGCAGGGCCGCGCCAGCAGCAGCATGGAGCTCGACCACTACGAGGACGTTCCACCAAACGTCGCCCAAGCTATCATCGCCAAAAACGCCAAGTAACACCTAAGGCCTACCTTGTGAGCGAGTTTGAAATCCCGAGCTCTAGAGACTACATAGATAAAAATCGCGTCCAACTCGAACTGATTGCAAACGGATTTGAGCGGGTATTGCGCCAAGACGCTCCCGGACGGGCACTTTTCTACGCTCCCGCCGGCCGGCCATTTGTAGCCATTGAAAGAGCTGAAGCTACTCCTGGTTTAGAGGCAACGATAGGTAATTTTGCGTTCTTCACAGATTGGCCGGATGATTTTGTAGACGACCTGAGAGACGAGAGTGAACTGTTTCGTCAGCACAATAGCGACATGTGCCAGAAGGCGTCTCAAATGCTCGCCTACCCTACGCTTGAAGAAGCGCATGCGGTATTTCGACTTTCGATGTATCGATCAATTCTCGCGCCTACTGAGGGAGATTTTAGCAGTCTGGAAGTGTACGATTCACGTGCCGGCCAAGAGGCAGCAAATTACCATCTGAATCAGCAATTGGAAGGCGGTGTAGAAGAGGCGTTTCACCTGCTAAAGTTATACGGTGCCATAGAAGCTGTACGGTGGTCTATACGTTCGGAAACTCCTGCAGACATACAACAACAGTGCGAGCGTGTGTTCGCTTTAAACCCTGCGTTGATTGATTTACAAACAGGGAAGTTCATAGACGAGGTCGATCTTGCTGAAAAGTTGGCTTCTTTGCGTATGCTCGGCGAGGCGGAGTTACCGTCGGATGAACTCGATGCACTACTCACAGCGATCCGCCAAGAAGCGATCGAGCGTCACACCGCAACAGCCACCGAGTTAGCTATGGGGTTACACTTACCTCCCCCGGAAAAGCTAGAAGAGATCATCGCATTTTTATATGGCGCTACTCCGGAGTGCAATATATAAAGTCACCTACGCTATTAAAAGAGCCGACTAAAACGAGCGCGGAAAGTGTGCGCTCAAGATTCGGCCCACATGGCGTGTAACGTTTTCGGGTTGTGGCCGACGCGCAAGCAGTTCCTCGATGCCATATACTGAACGAAGTAGATAAGCGAGCGACATCGCTCCGAACGCTTGTTGCCGAAGCTCGTTCTGATGTGCCAGCCATGCAGCGTGAAAATCAGCATCTTCTTCCGGAGAACTATTAACTCCACTCGTCGCGGCGACCAAAATATGACGACGACTATCGTCTGGCGCATCTTCGGCGCCGAGCCGCTGGGCAGCGGCCATGGCGAGCGCGCCAGAGGCTTCTGGCCGGGCGTGATATTCCTCCAGTAGTCCTTGTGTCTTATACACTTCCCACATATCGACAGAAACAAGGTCAATGTCAAAACGTGCGTCGTTAATGATTTCTAGTGCTAGCTCGCCCGGCTGCGGTACTGCAGCACCACGACAAGCATAGTTAAACTTCACGGGATCTACGACTTCGCCGCGCCTCGCCATCGCAATGCCGTCACCGCCTTTGAGCTGCGACACCACGACGCGTACATTCGGATAGTACATTGCTAGCGCCACCACATTGGCCGCGGCGTAGCCACCGCCACCGCCGGGCAGCACGTAGGTAATGACGTTCGTCGGGTCGTTCGGATCGATACCACGAGCCTCAAGTTGTTGCATCGCGCTCAACCCCGATAATCCATGGTGCGCAAACGATTCCGGATCATTAAAAGGATGGATGAACACCATTCCGGGGTCTTGTCCGCGGGCTTCAGCCGCGGCGAGCGCGTCATCGAATGTCACACACGAATCGTCGATCTTCATACCGTGAGCTTCTGCCTGATTGAGCTTTACCCCGGCCATGCCAGTCGGACAATATCCTTCGGCCAGGCGAATACCGAACGCCTGCGCAGCAATCGCAGTCTCGACCGCGTGGTTGCCAGTACTGGCAACCACCACGCCATCGACCCGCTCGCCGCGGGCTTGCATGAGCGAGAGTTTGCCGACCGGCCCATACAGTTTGTACGAGCCGCCGGGCAGCGCGCCATCGTTCTTGTCGAACACTTCCCAGCCAGCCCCAGCAACCGCATCAGGGACATCAATAAGTGGTGACAGTGGGATAATCTCTTGCATGCGAGCGAGACGCTCCGGCTCAAGCGCCGCTTCTAATACATCGGCAACTTGTTCGGCTGCGAGATTTCCGGCTACAGCCTCGTGCGGTGCGCGCATTACGGCGTGCAGTTGTTCGACTGGCATAGGTGTACTCCTTATATACTAAAAATCCCCCGTTTGTCAGGGGATTGGTGGTTGCTATTGACTTTCTTTTACGCGCGCGCCATCAAATCGCCCCGACGGGGATTGGAATAATGGCAATCATTTGCTGGCGCATGCGCAACATGCACCTGAGTATGCACTCGTCCAGCAAAAAATGCAACACCAGACTATTTACACCGTTAACACTTTCCGCTACAATAGGCGGGTCACTCGTGTGAGTTTACTCCTCATACAGATGCTAATAGTAAATATTAAGGAGTCATTTAATGGCAGATCAATTTGACCGTAGCAAGCCTCACGTGAACGTCGGTACCATGGGCCACGTTGACCACGGCAAAACTACGCTGACCGCCGCGATTACTCACGTACTCGCCAAGCGTCTTCCTAGCAAAGTTAACGTCCCCAAGAACTATGAGGACATCGACAACGCTCCCGAAGAAAAAGCTCGTGGCATCACCATCGCCACCAGCCACCAAGAGTACGAGTCCGAGAAGCGTCACTACGCGCACGTTGACATGCCCGGCCACGCCGACTACGTCAAGAACATGATTACCGGCGCTGCGCAGGTTGACGGTGCTATCCTCGTGGTCTCTGCCGCCGACGGTCCCATGCCACAGACTCGCGAACACGTGCTGCTTGCCAAGCAAGTGGGCGTGCCGTACATCCTCGTATTCCTCAACAAGATGGACCTTGCCGACCCGGAGCTGGTCGACCTCGTAGAAGAAGAAGTCCGTGACTTGCTCGAGAAGAATGGTTTCGACCGCAACGCGCCGATTGTTCGTGGTTCTGCCACCAAGGCTCTCGAAGGCGACAAAGATGCCGAAGACGCTATCATGGAATTGGTCAAGGCGCTGGACGACAGCGTGCCAGAACCAAAGCGCGACCTCGACAAGCCATTCCTGATGCCGATCGAAGACGTCTTCAGTATCAAGGGTCGTGGCACCGTTGCCACCGGCCGTATTGAGCAAGGCATCGTCAAGGTAAACGAAGAAGTCGAAATCGTTGGCCTGCACGACACCAGAAAGAGCGTTGTAACCGGCGTTGAGATGTTCAAAAAGAACCTCGACCAAGGTCAAGCTGGCGACAACGTCGGCGTCTTGCTGCGCGGTATTGAGCGCGACGACATTGAGCGCGGTCAGGTACTCGCCAAGCCAGGCACGATTACGCCGCACACCGAGTTCGAATCCGAAGTGTACATCCTCACCAAAGAAGAGGGTGGCCGTCACACGCCATTCTTCAAAGGCTACAAGCCACAGTTCTACTTCCGCACCACGGATGTAACCGGCGAAGTTGAGCTTCCAGCCGACAAAGAAATGGTCATGCCGGGCGACACCGTCACCTTCAAGGTGAAGTTGCTCCAACCGATTGCCATGGACGATGGCCTGCGCTTCGCTATCCGCGAAGGTGGTCGCACTGTCGGCGCCGGAGTCGTAACCAAAGTCACCAAATAATAACTAGCTTGTAAAAGCTCGCACATTAAGGAAGAACAGCAATGGTAGCAGAACAAAAAAGCGATCAAAAACAACGGATCCGTATTCGCCTGAAGGCGTACGACCATAAAGTCATCGATCAAGCCGCAAAGCAGATCGTCGATACGGCTATACGCACTGGCGCTACCATTGCTGGTCCAATCCCGCTGCCCACCGACCGCAGCACATTCACGGTCGTCAAGAGTCCGCACGTCTACAAAAAAGGTCGAGAGCAGTTTGAAATGCGGGTTCATAAACGATTAATCGACGTCACCGATCCGACTCCAAAAACGATAGATAGTTTGATGAATCTGTCGCTGCCTGCCGGTTGCGATGTAGAAATCAAGATGTAAGCAAAAAAGCCCTCATACAATAAGAGGGCTTTTTTGCTTTGTGGGGTGGTATATGAGACGAACAACGTTACCCTCGCTTTACGCGCTGCGCAAGATGCAGCCGGAAGCTATTATTACAGCGTATAGCGCGATCACGCGGCGTATTTTCGCCCAAAAAAGGCCGGCAATACCAGTAGTTATTCCGGCGCGCAACGAGGAGCGCGACATTCCTTCGTGCCTAGTGGCGATGGCTCGTTCTGCGCTGCCCGTGCAGCCCATCGTCGTAGTGAACTGCACGAGCGATCAAACCTTAGCGCGTGCCACAGCAATGGGCGCGATAGTTGTCGAAATAAACGGCGTTAAAAAAATGGGCGCGACGCAGCTTGGCATTCAAACCGCGCTCAAAAGAGCCAACTGGCCCGATCCAGCAGCGCCAGTCATACTCTTTACCGATGCAGACACGTTGGTGCCGCGCAACTGGTCGCGGCACATGGCAGACAAACTGATGCGCTCACTCAGGCAGGATCCGCGACATGGAGCGGCGATATACGGTTCTTCTATTTACATGCACGGCCCGAGCAAACTCGCAGATCTGGCCCAGTGTTTGCACGCGCTGGCGCTCGATATAGGCTACTGGCTGGTGCATAAGCCGCCGCTGATTCGCGGGCATAACTACGGACTCGGCCTCGATAACAGAGGTGTGATTGTTAAAACGATCCAGTCGCTCGACCCGGTGGTGATGTACCGCGACGACGTGCTCATCGCCCACAGTTTGCGTGCGCATCACGTGCGCATCTTGGGCACGCTTCGGCCGAGCACTATGGTGTGGACGCGCGGCGATCGAGCACATTCCTTCACGGAGTTCTGGCGCAACATGTACAAGCCGAATTACGAAAAAAGCACCTACGACAAGCAGTACGACATCGAGGCTTGCCCGTCGAACAAGCCAACTAAGCAGCAGCCCGACCAACCAAGCAAAACCGCCAAATCGGGCGAACATCACACAAAATAATACGAACAGGTAGCGGACGAACGCATATCGTAGTACTATTTTTGTACCTATTCTTAGAGGTATCACATGCGTAGGTTTTTAGAAGGAAGACCGGCCATACCGAGCTTCGACACTCCGCCAGAAGCGCTCGAGCAACTGCGCAATGCCGCCGACGCACTTGGCTTTGAAACGAACATATTGCTTGACATGTATGAAGATCCGCAGCGCTTGCTGCTGACCTCGGTAGACGGATTCGCCGCTCTCAACGTGCAGCGAGAATACGAACATCCCCCATACATACATTTGCAGCAAGAAATCGACGACCAAAAATTATACGATGCTCGAGTAGCATTGGCAGTCAGCGGCAATCCAGCAGAGCGAGTAGTCGTGTCTTATTGCTATGACCCGACCACACATATTGCGGTGCTACGAGAACATGATATGCTACTTGTGGCCCAAGAGGTGCCGGACAGTGAGCTTGCATTGCGGGTTGAACGCGAACTGCAAGTCGTTGCTCCAGAAGATGTCGTTGGCAAAGCGGCAATCGCCTTGTACGACCTGGTGAACGAGCGCCCGCCGTACAACAACGCCACCTTCTATGTCCGCACTTGGAACGGCGGGTAAGAGTTTTAACCAACATACTACATGTATAAAATTAATGAGGGTGGGGTATAAGGAGTGCCGACATGGCTAAGTACGTTACCAAAGAATTTGCTCTGTCCGACGACGGACTTTCAGTAAATCAATGGCCTGAGCTCGGAAGCGCCACTACTGAACTCGTTCACGGAACAAAACGCTTGCTCGACGAGTGGGGAAATCCAAAAACGTTACGCCTAGTAGATCGCGACGATGAAGTGAATACCGCTGCATACGACCCAATTGTTCTCCTTGTTCGTGCACCGCACACCCGCGACTATAACGCGACCGTTATTTTGGCTGGCGAGCGCGATGGAGCAGAATACACTGGATTGACGTACCAATATCGCGAGGTTGACAATGGTGTTGGTGAAGTATTTCTTGATGAGTCGGACCGCTTTTTCGCAGGCCATATGATAGACGACGGGCAGACTGAAATTGACGCTGTCACAGCACGCGTCGACGCACTGTCCGCAGTCGACATTATAAGCCGGACTGCTCGGGCGCTTGGCGCACTGACTGATAATCCAGCTCATCCTACTTTCAATGTTGCAGACTATCAGTGGCTGATGGTTCCGAGCGAAACCGCCTAAAATTAGATCCGAACTCGCCCCTTAAGATACAGGTTGCTTTTGCACCGAGCGTGCGCTTTAATAGTGCTAATGGCTAAAATGAAAAAACGGGCAGCCGCTAAGCGCGGCGCGGCGCAAGAGCTTGATGGCGTATATCTGCTCAAGCTGGCACTATATGTTATTCTGGGCTCTCTGTGGATCAAGCTGTCGCACGGCGCCGATATGAACATTCCGCTGCCAGTCGGGCTTATTGTCGGTTTGCTTTTTGCCAGCCACGAGCATTTTCAGCTCGATCGCAAGATCGAATACGCCATCTTGCTGGTCGCCATGCTGGTGGGTTATTTCGCGCCGTACGGACTATATATCAGCTTCTAACATAGTCGTAAGATTTGGCATAGCACTGAAAATCTGATATCTTATGTTGCTATGGGTATGCGAGAACTACAGCCTGATGAATTTCGGGGATACTTTACGACTTACGCCGGGCTTGTTGCCGAGCAACACGATCTTACAGGACTGACACACGTCGTTGGCGGGCCGTTAGAGGCGTATCTCGTACAAGAAGCAGGCCTTGCCAGATGGGCCGCAGCCGATGTTTGCGCGATACAGTCGGATTTTCCAGCAGATGTTGTAGACGAAGGTACGGCGGCGATCAACCTGTTGCGCCACTTTCAGTCAGCGCCAGCACTAGAGCCCGCGACTCGCGAGCACCATACAGCGCGCTACGGCGATATTGCCTGGGCCGCCGGTCAGCTTCCAGAAGTGTGCGAAGACCTTGACCGGAGCACCGCAATGCGCGCACTTGAGGTCCGGCAAGCCGCACCAGCGCGCGACGCGCTCGAGCCTTTCGGCATTTCGGAAAGCGACGCCCGCGCCACGGTCTGGCACCTCAACATGGCAGATGTAATCCCGGGTGTTACGATCGTGCCCGAAGGTTTTGCCGAGGCTCACAACATCAGTGATGTGGAAGCAGTGCGTAGCGCTCTGGCAGAAATCGCAAACGGTGACATAACTGCGCTCGCTCCGCAAACAACAGATCGCTACACTTTTATACAAAAGCCAGGCGTGCCCGGAAAGCAGACAGAAATTGATAGAGTCTTGCGCTCAGAAGACGCATTGGTGCTGTACGGTTTGCTTGTGCGGGAGCAGGACGAAGTGGGCATTGTGCCTTCGGACACTTTTGATGCTGCTTGCGGTCGGTTCATCTCTGAACAAGAGACACATTTCGACCCAGAGCAGCTTGGCGTATTTCGTGCCCATGCGCTCGCTCGCGTCGAGCATCTCTTCACCCATCCGCAGCAACTGGTCAGCGCCTACGAAGCACTGACAGGCAACGACGTCCGTACAGAACTTCTTGAGCAGCTCATGGCGTCGGGTGATGCGCGAGCAATCATCGACCACCTCGGCCAGCCATATCGCACGCTGATAGAGCACCTCATTTACGATAAAAAGCAGGGCGGCGTCGCACTAGATGGTATTGCCGTTCACCAACCCGACAGCCGAGCTGCTTACGACCGGCATCGTGCTGCTCAACTCCGCCTCATCCAGTCCGAGGATGTGGCGACTACCGAGATGCAATAACTATAGTACTTGCGCGGAGCAAATCCAGAATGCCGTAAAATTGTCTACATATTGACAAGAGGTACACAGCTCTGCTAAGATGAACTGGTATATCAAAATTCCTGTACTTGGTGATTTGGGAAGGTCGAGTCTAACAGATAAGAAACCGCCCGGAGCCGAGCATTTTTATGTCACACATAAAGACAGCGGCACAGGATAACAAGGCAATCGCGGCCCAGGCGCGGTGTCGGAGAAACTATGAAAGCACTCATCACTCGAAAGGTTGGCATGACGAGCACCATCGCTGAAGACGGTGCCGTGCAGGCTGTTACCTTGCTTTCCGCTAGTCCCTGCGTCGTCACGCAGGTCAAAACAGACGAGCCAGACGGATACACCGCCGTACAGCTCGGTTTTGAGGAAGCCAAAACCCAAAACACCAACAAGGCGCAGGCGGGCCACTTTAAGAAGGCGGGTCTGACTATCATGCCGAAGATTACCCGCGAATTCCGCGTAAACGAACTCACTGAAGACCTCAAGGCTGGCGAAACACTCACCCCCGAGGTCTTTTCAGTTGGCGATGTCGTGGACGTTACTGGCACCAGCAAGGGCAAAGGTTGGGCTGGTACCATCAAGCGCCATAACTTCCATCGCGGCCGCAAAACGCACGGTGGCCGCAGCTACCGCCGCGTTGGTTCCATCGGCAGTATGTACCCTCAAAAAATTTTCAAGGGTAAAAAAATGGCTGGCCAGATGGGCAACGAACAAGTAACTATCAAGAAGCTGAAAATCGCCTTTGTCGATGCAGAGCTCGGCGTGATCGGCGTTACCGGCGCTGTACCCGGACCTAAAAAGGGCATTGTAGTTATAAAGGAGGCCAAGTAATGCAAGGCCAATCAGCATCAGCATACTCGCATGCCACTGGCATGCTCCGGAGGGCCAAGTAATGGCTACCTCAACTGTACCTACCTACACCAAGAGCGGCACGAAAGCCGCAACTGCTGTCAAGCTGAACGCAGCCGTCTTTGCCGTCATGCCAGAGAATCACGAACTCCTCAAGCTCGTGTACAATGCATACCTCGCTAACGGCCGCGACAATTTGGCACAAACCAAAACCCGCGGCCTTGTTCGTGGTGGCGGCAAAAAGCCGTGGAAGCAAAAGGGCACTGGTCGCGCACGCTTCGGCTCTAGCCGTAACCCAATCTGGCGCGGCGGCGGCATCGCTTTCGGCCCGACCGGCGAAGAAAACTACAGTACCAAGGTGCACGTGAGCGCCAAGCGTCAAGCTCTGCGCCAAGCACTCAGCCTGGCCGCCGGTGAAAACCGTGTGCGCGTGATCGAGACCTTTGAATGCAAGGACGGCAAAGTTGCGCCAGTAGTCAAACTGCTTGACAAAATCGAAGCAACCGGCAAGGTGCTCGTTGTCGTCAGTGTCAAAGACAATCTGGCCGAGCGTGCCACGCGCAATCTAGCCAATGTCAAGATTGTGCAAGCCAACTACTTGAACGTCTACGACGTCATGAACGCCGACACCATTCTGGTGAGCGAAAAAGCTCTGGACATCATCAACGAATGGCTCGGAGGTAAGAGATGATTACAAGGGAAAAGAGCAGCCAGAGCAGCCGAATTTACTTCGGCTCCCTGCGCGATGAGAAAAACCGCCAGGTTTGTCTTATAAGCCGGAGGCGCAAGTAATGAGTAAGACAACCTTGCTTCGCCCGCGCCTGAGCGAAAAAACTTATGTGCTCGGTACTACTAAGACGGTGTATGTTTTTGACGTACCGGTCGATGCCAATAAGCAGGTGGTCGCGGCGGCCGTCACCGCGCAGTTTGAGGTCACGGTAGAAAACGTTAATATTCTGAATGTTAAAGGTAAAGCCAAGCGCACTATCCGCAAGGGCGGTCGCGCCGTTGCTGGCCAGCGTTCGGACATCAAGAAAGCATATGTCACCCTGAAGGCCGGCGAAAAGCTGCCATTCTTTGACGAACCGGAAGAAGACAAGAAAAGCGCTAAGAAGAAGGAGGCCAAATAATGCAAGGCCAACTAACATCAGCATACTCGCATGCCACTGGCATGCTCCGGAGAGCTAAGTAATGGCGATTAAATTACACAAGCCGACGACTCCTGCTCGGCGCGGCATGACCAGCCAGGACACTAGCGACATCACCACTAAGAAACCGCTGCGCTCGCTGTTGGTTGCCAAGCGTACTCAGAACGGCCGCAACAACCAGGGCCGCATTACCACTCGACACAAAGGTGGCGGCGTACGCCGCTTCTACCGCTTGGTGAATTTTAATCTGGCGCAAGGTGTTGAGGCAACCATCGAGCACATCGAATACGACCCAAATCGCAGCGCACGCATTGCCCGCATCAAAGAAGCGAATGGTACCTACCACTACATTTTGGCCGCCAAAGACATGCAGGTTGGCCAGACTATTAAGAGTGGCGAGGAAGCGCCAGTCGAAAACGGCAACCGTTTGCCGCTCAAGAATATCCCCGTGGGTAGCACGATCCACGCCATTGAGATGCAGCCCGGCCGCGGCGCGCAAATGGTGCGCTCTGCCGGCAACGGTGCACAACTTATGGCCAAGGAAGGCGACTACGCGCAGGTGCGCCTGCCCAGCGGCGAAGTCCGTTTGGTTCGTCTGGAATGCACCGCCAGCCTCGGTGTTATTGGCAACGAGCAGCACCAGAATGTCAAGATCGGCAAAGCTGGCCGCAAGCGCCACATGGGCGTTCGCCCAACCGTTCGCGGTGTGGTTATGAATGCTGTCGACCACCCACACGGTGGTGGTGACGGTGGCCGTCACCGCATGGCCAAGGCACCACGCACGCCATGGGGTCAAAAGACCCTGGGCTACAAGACGCGCCGCCGCAAGTCCACTAGCAGTATGATCGTTAAGAGCCGTCATGCGGCGAAAAGGAAATAAGCTATGAGTCGTTCACTAAAGAAAGGTCCATTCATCGACCCTAAGCTTGCCAAAAAAGCAGCCGCATTGGGGCCTGAGGACCGCACCATTATCAAGACCTGGGCTCGCGCCAGCAGCATTCCACCAGAGTTTGTCGGCCGCACGTTTGCCGTGCACAACGGTAAAGTCCACGTGCCGGTGTTTGTAACAGAGAACATGGTCGGCCACAAGCTGGGCGAATTTGCACCAACCCGCAAGTTCCGCAACCACGGCGGTAAGCTAGCAAAGGGCGGTAAGTAGTATGAGCGTTCAAGCTATTGCCAAAGGCGTTCGCATGAGCCCGCGCAAGGTTGGCGTGGTTGCTAGCTTAGTCCGCGGTCGCACCGTTGCTGACGCGCTGACTATTTTGGAGCACACTCCGCGCCGCAGCGCTCTAGCAGTTAAAAAGACTATCCAAAGCGCCAAAGCCAACGCCGACCACAACCACAACCTCAAGCCCGACACACTTCGTATTGTTGAAATCAGCGTGACCGCCGGGCCGCGCCTGAAGCGCTATCGTCCGGCTGCACACGGCCGCGCGTTGCCATTCCAGCGCCGCACCAGCCACATCCGCGTGGTGGTTGACGGCGAGGAACGCGTCGCAAAGAAGCCAGCAGCAAAGGAGACGAAATAATGAAATACTTAGAAGAAGTACCTAGCTCTACTATATTGTTTCCTCGTGCTGACGGCGAGGGCGCCCTTATTCTTACTGCCTACCCTGAAGGCACAACAGTTACCGATGGACCAACCGGCGAAATTTTAAGCGACACCTATCGGGCCGTACAACAAATTGAGGAGAGCGAATAATGGGCCAGAAAGTTAATCCTATTAGCATGCGTCTCCAGGTCAACAAGGACTGGCGCAGTAAGTGGTTTGTGGGCAAGCGCGAATACGCTAAATACCTTGAGCAAGATCTTAAGGTTCGCCGCATGATTCAAGTCAAGTTGGGCTCGCGCGCTGCAATCAACAAAGTTGACATCGAGCGTTCGCCGAACCTCGTAACCGTCACGATTACGACTGCCAAAGCAGGTGTCGTCATCGGTCGCGGTGGCGCCGGCGCACAAGAACTCAAAGCTGGCATCGAGAAAATTTATGGCGTGCCTGCCCGGGTGAACATCGAAGAGATTAAAAAGCCAGAGCTCTACGCCAAGCTGGTTGCCGAGAACATCGCCCACCAGATTGAGCGCCGTATGAGCTTCCGCCGCGCCATCAAGAGTGCCAGTGCTGCAACCATGCGTGCTGGCGCCAAAGGCATTCGTATCGAGGTTGCCGGCCGTTTGAACGGTGCCGAAATGTCTCGTCGCGAAAAAGAAGTTGCTGGTAGCGTGCCGCTGCACACACTACGCGCCGACATCGACTATGCTGCTGCCCGCGCGCTATGGCCGGGTGCCGGTATCGTCGGCGTCAAGGTGTGGATCTACAAAGGAGAAGCCTAAATGTTAGTCCCGAAGCGTACGAAATTCCGCAAAGTGCGAAAGGGTCGCATTAATGGTCCGGCAACCAGCGGCAACTACATCGCCTACGGCGAGTTTGCTCTCCAGGCCCAAGGTCACGAGCGTATTACCAGCCGCCAGATCGAATCTGCCCGTCAGGCTATGACTCGCTACATCAAGCGCGGCGGCAAAATCTGGATTCGCATCTTCCCGCACACGCCAGTCACCAAAAAACCGCTGGATGTAAAGATGGGTTCCGGCAAAGGCAGCCCCGAATATTTCGCCGCCAAGGTTCGC
This sequence comes from Saccharimonadales bacterium (SeqCode), assembly GCA_035278105.1. GTDB lineage: Bacteria > Patescibacteriota > Saccharimonadia > Saccharimonadales > UBA4665 > PMNU01. Next base: position 61,344 of record DATEJI010000108.1, on the reverse strand, counting down.
CCCGGCACCGTGCTGTTTGAAATGCAGGGTGTCACCGAAGAAATCGCCCGCGAAGCCATGCGTCTGGCCGCCCACAAGCTGCCGGTGAAAACTAAGTTCTTGGTGAAGGAGGAGCTCTAAGATGAAAGTTGTCGATATCCGCAAACTAAGCACCGAGCAGCTTACCACCGAGAGCACCAAGCTCCGCGAGGAGATCGTTGAGCTCAAGCGCCGCCTGTCCTTAGGTGAAGTCCAAAACGTCCGCGTCATCCGCGGCAAACGCAAAGACCTCGCCCGCATGCTCACCGTACTTGCCGAACAGCTCGCAAAGGAGACAAAATAATGAGGTACGAAGGCAACACAAATTCGTCTGACCGCGAGCATGAACTTGATCTCCGCCCAGAGGACACTGAAGGAATGTACGTCGTGACCGGACTTACTGCGCGACTTCTGGATTTGCGCGATCAATTGGATGGCTACGCTCAAGCTGGCGGCCGCAGCACAGAGCTGGCATATGGCACGCAGCAAGGCGATCTCGATGGGCTACTAGGATACTTATCGACTGGCGGCGAGGGCGTAATTTCTGACGCGCCGGTAGTTCACTACGACGACGCTCGCGAAGCCGATTTAGCCCGAAGGCTCGGTGTTGAGGGCATTAACCTGCCAGATATACGGCTAGAAGGAGACGCATAATGGCCAAGACAATTACCGGTGTAGTTGCTTCGAAGAAGACCGACAAGACCATTGTCGTGACCGAGCACGTGCGTCTGACGCACCCGCTGTATCGCAAGCAATACACCATTACCAAGCGCTTTATGGCGCATGACGAAAAGAACGAGGCGCACGAAGGCGACAAAGTCGTCATCGAGGAGTGTCGCCCCTTAAGCGCGCGCAAACACTTTACCCTCAAGCGAGTGGTAGAGAAAGCTGGTGTCACACACGTGGAAGCCGCTCCAGAGCTGCCTCCCAAGGAGAAACCAGCAAGCGAAGCGGCCGAGAAGCCGAAGAGCACCACTGACGCTCGAGTAAGCCAAGAAAAGTTGGCCACGCAGACAAAGCCGCGAGCCAAGAAGGCTGAAAGCGAGGATAAGTAAGATGATCCAGCAAGAAACCCGTCTGAACGTCTGTGACAACAGCGGTGCCAAGGAAATCCTGTGCATCCGCGTCCTCGGTGGCACGCGCCGCCGCTACGCGCGCGTTGGCGACATCATCGTTGCAACAGTGAAGGACGCCAATCCGCAGGGGAATGTCAAGAAAAAGTCGGTAGTCAAAGCTGTAGTCGTCCGCACCCAAGAGAAGATTCGTCGCAAGGACGGCTCGACGATTAAGTTCGACGACAACGCCGCCGTCATCATTGGCGACGACAAGCTGCCGCGCGCAACCCGTATCTTTGGTCCGGTGCCGCGTGAACTGCGTGACCTCGGCTACGCCAAGATCATCAGCTTAGCTCCGGAGGTACTCTAATGGACAAGCAAATCTATAAAATCCGCATCAAGAAAGGCGACAATGTCGTGGTGTTGAGCGGCAAATATAAGGGCAAGACCGGCAAAGTGCTGGCGACTCATCCGGCCGAAAACAAAGTGACGGTCGAAGGCATTAATATCGTCAAAAAGCACGTCAAGCCGAACCGCGCCAACCCGCAAGGCGGCATTGTTGAACTTACCAAGCCACTGTGGGTCAGCAAAGTTGCCATTGTGGAGCCAGCCAGCAAAAAACCGAGCCGCATCGGTTATCAGCTCAACAAAGATGGCAGCAAGACTCGTGTCTATAAAAAGACTGGAAAGGAGATCAAGTAATGGCTACCGCGACCAAAACTGCCACTAAGGCAGACAAGCCGGCTGCCACGACTGCGCGTCTCCGCGCCCAGTACGGCACGACGTTTGCTGCCGAGCTGCAAAAGGAGCTCGGTCTCGCCAATCCGAATCAAGTGCCCAAACTCGAGAAAATTACGCTGAACGTTGGCCTAGGCAAAGCCAAGGACGACAAGCGAGTCATCGAGGCCGCCAGCAATACGCTGCGCAAGATCACCGGCCAGCAACCAGTGGAAACCATCGCCAAAAAGTCCATCGCCAGCTTCAAGCTGCGCGAAGGCAACAAGATTGGCCTGAAGGTAACGCTTCGCGGTGACAAAATGTACGAATTTATGGACCGCTTCATCACCGTGGTACTGCCACGCTTGCGCGACTTCCACGGCGTAAGCGCACATGCGTTCGACCGCCAGGGTAACTTTAGTATCGGCCTGCAAGATCAGTCGGTCTTCCCAGAACTCACCTTCGACGAGACCACCACCAGCCACGGCTTGCAAGCAGTTTTCACCATCCGATGTCACGAACCAGCCCACGCCCGCGCGCTGCTCGAAAAGTTTGGCATGCCGTTCGAAAAGGAGGCCAAGTAATGGAATACAACCGTCAATCTGAAGGTACACCTCTGAGCCCGATTAGTGCAGAGCTGCGTGTTGTACTTGATGAAACTTTCCGGAGTGACCACCATGATTTAGAGCAGGGCACTAGCAGTGGCATGCGCTACCGCGAGGTACACGGTGCAGCCATGGGCTCAGTAGACGAAGCTACGGATCAAGTGACAGCCCACCTGAATGATTTTTATGATCTCTTGGGGCCACCCCCAACCGACGACTTACCAGAAAGGAGCGAATAATGGCTCGTAAGTCTAACATTGCACGCGACGCCAAGCGTCGCAACCTGCACGACAAGTACGCTGCCAAGCGTGCTGAACTCAAATCGCTCGGCGACACAGAGGGTCTGGCTAAGCTGCCACGCAACTCCAGCCCAACCCGTCTTAAAAATCGTTGCGTTGAAACCGGCCGGCCGCATGCCTATATGCGCACCTTCGGCCTCAGCCGCATCGCATTCCGCGAGCACGCAAGCAAGGGAGAAATCCCGGGCGTAACAAAGGCCAGTTGGTAGAAAGGAGCACTGCATATGAGCAATATCGTTTCAACCGACCCCATCGCCGACATGCTGACCCGCATTCGCAACGCCATCGGCGTACGCAAGAGTGAGGTCACTATGCCGCACTCCAAGATCAAGCAAAGCGTGGCCGAACTTCTGAAGGCGAACGGCTTTGTAAGCGACGTTTCTGTTGTGGACGCCAGCGTTGGTAAGACGCTGAAGATCGTCATTAACCACGAAGATGAAAACGCTCGCATTATCGAAATCGTCCGCCTGAGCAAGCCGGGCCGCCGCGAATACGCCGGCGCCGACAAGATCCCAACTGTCAAACGCGGCCGCGGCGTGGTCATCCTCAGCACCAGTAAGGGTGTGATGACTGGCACCGAAGCCAAAAAGCATGGCGTGGGCGGCGAATTAATTTGTAAGGTGTACTAATCTAAAGGAGAAATCGATGAGTCGCATAGGAAAACTGCCCATCACTATTCCCAGCGGTGTGACAATCACTGTCGACCCTGATTTCGTAACTGTGGCCGGGCCGAAGGGCACGCTCAAGCAGTTTACGATGCCGGGTGTCGCCGTTGCCGTTACAGACGGTCAAGCTGTGGTCACCCGCATCAACGACGAGGCTATCAACCGCAGCAAGCATGGACTCATGCGCACGCTGGTCAACAACATGGTTGTCGGCGTTAGCCAGGGCTTCGAGAAAAAGCTGGAGATTAACGGTGTCGGCTACCGCGTGGTAATGCAAGGTGCTGACCTCAAATTCAACCTCGGCTTCAGCCACGACGTGATTTACAAACTGCCCGTCGGCGTCACCGCCAAGACTGAGCAGAACGTCATCACAGTCAGCGGCATCGACAAACAACAAGTCGGCCAAGTCGCTGCCGAAATTCGCGCCCTCAAGAAGCCCGAACCGTACAAGGGCAAGGGCATTAAATACGCCGACGAGCGCATTTTGCGCAAGAGTGGTAAGAGCGGGAAGGAGAAGTAGCCATGAATTCACTCGCACACAAACTACACAACGCGTGGCAACGCAAGCATCGCGTCCGCGCAACTGTGACTGGCACTCCTGAGCGTCCGCGCTTGAGCGTCCACATCAGCAACAAACATATCACCGCCCAGGTGATCGACGACCAAGCCGGCAAGACCCTGGCGTACGCCTCCACTGTGAGCGCCAAAGCCGTAAAGGGTTCGATGACCGAACGCGCCGCTTGGGTTGGCGAAGAAATCGGCAAGAAGGCGAAAACCGCCAAGGTGAGTACGGTTGTCTTTGACCGCGGCAGCCATCTCTATCATGGCCGCGTCCAAGCGCTGGCCGATGCAGCACGTAAAGCAGGACTGGAGTTCTAATATGGCCGAAACAGCAAACACCCCAGCACAAGCCACTCCCAGCCCAGCCCGCCAAGGCGGCCGGGATAGTGGCCGTGGCCAAGGTCCACGTGGCCGTCGCCCCGAAGTTGCACCCGAAGAAAAACAATTTGACGAGCGCGTAGTACACATCGACCGCGTCGCGCGCGTGGTAAAGGGCGGCCGCCGTTTCCGCTTCCGCGCGCTAGTGGTCGTGGGTGACCGCAAAAACCGCGTCGGTGTTGGCACTGCTAAGGGCGCCGATGTCACCGCAGCAGTTACGAAGGCAACCGAGGTCGCTAAAAAACACTTCGTAACCGTACCGATTCACGAAGGCACCATCCCGCACGAAGCCGAAGCCAAAGTGAGCGGCGCCCGCATTCTCATTAAGCCAGCCAGCGCCGGTACCGGGCTTATCGCTGGCGGTACTGTTCGTTTGGTACTCGAAGTTGCCGGTGTAAAAAATGCACTTTCTAAGTCGCTTGGCTCAACCAACAAGACCAACACCGCCTACGCCACCATCGCTGCGCTGCAGTCGATTGAGCCGTCGCACAAGTGGGTCACCAATGCCAACAAGCCAGCCAAACAGCCTGCGGCAAAGAAAGCAGAGAGATAGTTATGAAAATTCACGAACTGAAGGTCTCCCGCAACAAGTCGCCAAAGCGCGTCGGTCGTGGCATCGCTGCCGGCCAGGGTAAAACTGCCGGTCGTGGCACCAAAGGCCAGATGGCGCGCACTGGCTCCAGCAAGCGTCCCGGCTTCGAAGGTGGTCAGAATCCACTCATGCAGCGCTTGCCAAAACTGCCAGGCTTCCGCTCGTTCAAAACAAAGGCCGAGGTCGTCTACACCGGCCAGCTCGACGCCTTTGCTAATAAGACAGCCGATGCCGAGAGTCTGGCGAAAGCCGGCCTCATTAGCAGCTCATACGTCCGCATTAAGGTCATCACCAAGGGTGAGGTTACCAAAAAAGTGACGGTAAAAGTGCAAGCCATCAGCGCCAGCGCGCTCGAGGCTGTGCAAAAAGCCGGCGGCAGCTTCGAACAAGTTGAGGTGCTCGCTCGGCCGGCCAGCGCCAAAAAGGCCGAGAAAGCCGAGAAGAAAACCAAGACAACCAAGGCTGCATAAAGCAAAGCAGCTCGAGCAAAAGAGATCGCACGAAGGCATACCGTGCGATCTCTTTCTTTTGCTATACTTACCCCATATGGCCGCAACGTATACCAGTCGCGACCGCGACATATCGCGGGCTTTGCATCGATTTTTCTGGCGATCTAACCTCGAGGATCTTCCCGGGCTCATCATCAGCTACATTGCACGCGGACTGGGATTTTTGATATACCAGGTACTTATTCCGGTTGCGGTGGCGTATACGCTGCAGGCGATCATCACCCGGCAGTTCAACCAAGTAGCGCACTATGTGTGGCTGATCGTAGGCCTCACCGCGGTGTACTGCATCTGTTGGGCCGTGGGCGTGTATTATATCTGTCGCAACGCCGATCGTGGCATGCAGTGGGCCCAGCGCGAAATTTTTGCCAACTATATCAGCAAAGATTACGAATTCTATGGCTCGTCGTATCTTGGCGCGCTTGGCGCTCAAGCGGCGCGACTCCGCGATGCGACCAACGAATATAACGTGCTCGTCACGCTCGCCATTCCCAAACAAACGATCATCGTCATTGCCAGCATGGTGGTGATTGGCTTGCAAGCGCCATTACTTGCGCTGGTTACGACCGGCCTCATGGGCTTAGTGCTGAGCTTCACCATTGCCAGCAGCCGGTGGCGACTAAAGTACCGCCAACAGCTTAGCGAAACGAGCAGCGAACTCTCTGGCGTAGTCGGCGACGCGTTGGCGCACGGCACTACCGTCAAGAGTTTTGCCAGCGACGCATACGAGAAAAAACGACTGGAGCGAGCGATCAAGCCCTGGGCGCATGCGCAATACTGGTCGTGGATGTCGTCGCTGCCGGCCGATATGGGTCGCATGGGTCTGGCTGCAGTTGCCACGTGTGTCACGCTGGTCATCACCGCGCACCTCTACCGAGAGCACACTATTTCGATCGCCGTTGTGGCGCTGGTGCAACTCTATGTCGTGAAGCTGGTGTCAGCCACGCTCGACATCGCCGAAATTATTAAGTCGTACGAGGCCACGATGGGCGGCGCCTACCAGGCAATGAAAACAATGCTGGTCAAGCCGCAGGTGGTTGACCCAGCCGAGCCGCAAACACTACCCAATAAAACGAGTCAGCTTACCGTTCAATTTAGCGACGTCTCGTTTGCTTACGACGATGCTGTCAGCGGCAAACGAGCGCTCGACTCGTTTAACCTCACACTGCGGCCTGGCGAGAAAGTCGGACTTGTTGGCTATTCCGGCAGCGGCAAAACAACACTCACTAAACTACTCCTTCGGTTCATGGATGTGAGCAAGGGCACTATCAGCATTGGCGGCGTAGACATTCGTAGCGCCGCGCAAGCAGACGTACGCAATAGAATAGCCTATGTACCGCAAGAGCCGCTTTTATTTCATCGCAGTATTTTCGAAAATATTTCGTACGGACGGCCCGAGGCTCCCAAATCCTCGGTCATGGCTGCAGCCAAAGCTGCGTACGTGGATGAGTTCGTCGATGACCTCGCCCACGGCTATAGTACAGAGGTAGGCGAGCGCGGTGTCAAACTCTCTGGCGGACAGCGACAGCGAGTTGCCATCGCCCGCGCACTTTTAAAAGATGCGCCAATTCTGGTGCTCGACGAAGCTACCAGCGCGCTGGATAGCCGGAGCGAAAAGCTCATCCAGGAGGCGCTGTGGCGACTCATGAAGCACCGCACTGCATTGGTGGTTGCGCACCGGCTCAGCACCATCCAACGCATGGACCGAATCGTGGTCATGGATAAAGGTAAGATCGTCCAGATCGGTACGCACGCCGAGCTGCTCAAACAAAAGCAGGGCATTTACGCCGAGCTATGGGCACACCAAAGTGGCGGCTACGTTGGCTTGCCAGAAGCCGATATAGCGGCAAAAGAAGAGTAAAGACTGTTCGTCTGGCAGCGAAAGCTGCTATACTAAGAACTAATTGCAAAGGGACGGTAAAGGGATCTATGAACTGGAGAACTATTTGGAAGTCGCTTGGTCACAAAGACATGCGCAACCGCATTCTGGCGGTGCTGGGCATCTTGCTTGTCTTTCGCCTGATGGCGCATATTCCCGTGCCGTTGGCCGATCCGCACACGCTTAAGCAAGTCTTGCAAAACCTGTTCACCACCAACAACACGCCGCAATTGCTCAGCTTTATTAACATTTTGAGTGGTGGCGCACTAGCGCAATTCTCGATCATGATTGCGGGGCTGGGCCCATACATTAACGCATCTATTATTATGCAGTTGCTGACCAAGGCAATTCCGAAGCTCGAAAACCTGCGCAAAGAAGGTGAGTACGGCCAGCGTAAGATTAATCAATATACGCGCATTCTGACGTTTCCGTTGGCGATTTTGCAGTCCGTGGGCGCCATTTACTTGGTGCGTCAATATGCAGAATCGTATGCCGGTGTTGGTGATATAACCGCAAACGCCTCAATTTGGCAGTGGGCGCTCATGGTCGCTGCGCTCACCGGCGGCTCAATGCTACTTATGTGGTTGGGTGAGCTCGTCACCGAGCGCAGCATCGGCAACGGCATTTCGCTGATTATTACCGTGGGCATTGTGAGCGGCTTGCCTTCCACTGTTGTTACACTGTACGACACCGTCTTTAACCACACCAGCAAATGGCACCTCTTTGGCCATACGTATACTATGAGTGCCAAGGGGGCGCTCTTTGCCGCTATCATCGTGGTGGCGGTCGTCGTCGTTACCTGGCTGGTAGTAAAATTGAATGAAGCGGCGCGGCGCATCACTGTTAATTACGCCAAGCGTGTCCAAGGCAACCGAACATACGGCGGCGTGACCACCACCTTGCCAGTCAAGCTGATTAGCGCCGGCGTGGTGCCGATCATCTTCGCCGTGGCGTTCTTAAGCGTGCCGAGCTTTGTGGGGCAACTACTCACCAGCAATCACAGTGCGCGCTTGGCGCATCTGGGCGCCAACTTGGTAACGTGGTTCCAAACGCCATCTGCCACCACATTTGCCGGCGGTGGCTGGCATCCGTACATCTATCCGGTCACATACTTCTTGTTGGTGTTTGTCTTCACGTTCTTTTACACCAGCGTGACATTTAACAGCAAAGAGATCGCCGAAAACCTGCAGAAGCAAGGTGGGTTCATCGAGGGCGTGCGCTCTGGTCAGCAAACCGAGAAGCACCTCAGTAGAATCGTCAACCGGCTGACGCTTTTCGGTGCATTCAGCCTGGGCTTGCTGGCGCTGCTCCCAATCATCGCCCAAATATTTATTAGTGGCAATATTGCGATTGGTGGCACGAGCGTGCTGATCTTGGTGTCCGTTTCGCTGGAGACATTGCGCGCAGTCGAGTCGCGTGCGCTGATGGTCACCTACGATCAATACGCCCAGCCGGATTTCTTCCACGAAATGGAAAGTAGCGATGTGCTCGGCCAAAAGACCCGTCGCTTCAGCCTTCTTCCGTTCCGACGTCGCAAGCAATCGTAGGCGGGCGTGGTGAGCATGAAACCGTTTTCTACACGATTTGAACAACCCGCACGGTTTGAAGACATACCAATGCCGATGGTGGTTGCGGAGTTCGAGGACCGCTCTTTGCCACCACGACTGGCGCCAGCCGAAGAGGAGATTGTCCGCGCGCTCTCGAACGAAGTACGATTCCCATTTCGCGAACCTCCGGTGCTGCGGGCGATGTTTCGTGTGGCAGAACAAGTGTATCAGCGCGCCGAGGCGTACGATCTTGTCATTGGCGAAGGCGATAGCGCAATACTTTCTACTGAAGTTATGGCTGGTGTGGTAAACGAAGCTCGCGCCGGGCATGACTTGCCACCGGCACAGCTACGCAACATCGACGGGGGCGTCTGGGCTATGCGACATCCTTCTGATGATCTTATACTTCCATTCGATGGCCAAAGCAGAACTTTACTGGTTGCAGAATATATCAACAGCGGCGTAAGCATACACCAAGTTTTTGAAACGACGGTGAACGGCGGGCGGCCGCCAGAATATATTGACATCGCGGCAGTTGGCATGATGCAGGCGCAGCCGCCTGCCTGGATGGCGCGCGAAGGAGCAACCTTGCTGCGCGTTATGGGCACGCTTGATATGGAGAGCTATCTCACACGGACAAGCGATAAAGTCGACGTTGCGACTATTCATGATGATACGCAGCGCGTTGTCGCTACGTTTCTGGAAATGTTGCGCGAAGCGCCGTACGAAGAAGCATAAGGCAATTGTCTATGTCCGCAAAAAGTACGCCAGCGCCCGGCTGCACTACGCCTGACCCTCCTTACAAGCATAGGCACCTGCCGGCCATGCTCGCCCGCCTTTCACCAAATTATCCAATGATGCCACGCATCGGGTCGGGCAACGGCGTCAGCGTACCGATGAGTGACACCGCGCTACCGCTCGCGTCGCGGACAATCGAGGCACGGTCGCGAACGTACACATACGATCCGTTGCCATCACGAAATCGATAGGCCACCACCCAATTAGGGATTGACGCGTCATCGAGCTTGTCCATCGCCTGGTTCAAAATCATAGCGTCCTCTGGATGAATATGGTTCACCCACCAATCAACCTGCCCAACAGGCTCGCTCCGTGGATAGTGCATCACCGCGTACAGCGTATCATTCCACTTGAGCGCGCCGGTTGACAAATCCAGCTCGTACATAATGCCGGCTTTTGCCGCTTCGCTGCGCACGCCGGATGGTGCATCGATTTCACCTTCAGCCATATGTCTATGATACCAAAGAGCGAACAGTCTTGTAACACAGCAAAGGTTGTGCGATACAATAAGCATATGCAAAATAAAGTCTATCTGAACGACAAGGGCATTATTGTTATAGAGGTAATGAGCGACCAGGATGAATCCTCAGTAGAGCAAATGGGTTACAAAATAAACACGCTGATTACCGAGCAACGCAGGCTGGGCAAGCCGAGCCTGCTACTCGATAACGTTCTGAGCATAGGCGCCGTCGGCCCGGAGGCGCGCAAGCTAGTGGTGCAGCTCGCCAAAACGCTGGATTACGATAGAGCCGCGCTTGTGGGCAAGGGCGGCCTGATGCGCTTCGGCACAACACTAATGCTGCGCGCCACTGGACGAAGCAATAAGGTGAGATATTTTGAGGACATCAACCAGGCTCAAAACTGGTTATTGCAGGCGACCTCAGATTGATAAATTGTATTGGAAGTGCGACTAGCACCTTTGTTTCAAGAAGTGCGTTACGCGCGGTGCGCATATGCGCCCGGCTGCACTACGCCTGACCCTCCTTGAAACAAAGGTGCTAGTCGCCCTGCATGATACTACAGATCCAAAGGTGTTGTAATTGCCGTCGCAGGCTGGTATAATCTATAAAGTTATATTTATGGCGAGCAACAAGCAGGTCATCGAGTTGACAGGAGTGATTATTGAGACCCTTCCGGGCACTCAATTTCGCGTCGAGCTTGAGAATGGTCATCAAATTATAGCTCACGTCGCCGGTAAGATGCGGAAACACTACATTCGCATCGTGCCAGGAGACAGCGTTACGGTCGAGTTGACCCCTTACGATCTCACGAAGGGCAGAATCACCTATCGCCGATCCTAATATCAATAAAAGCAGTGTGTTATGCACCTGGAAGGAGCATGATCCGCATGAAAGTGCGTGCAAGTGTCAAGAAGATCAGCCCTGACGACAAAATCGTTTGGCGCAAGGGTCGCGGGCGAGGCAGCAAAGCCAAGCTCTACATCATCAACAAAATGAAACCTAAGCACAAGCAGAGGCAGGGTTAGCTATGGCACGAATCAGTGGTGTTACCATTCCATCCGAGAAGCAAGTGTGGGTTGCACTGACGTACGTCTACGGCATTGGTCCGAAGACGAGTTACACCATTCTGGCTGCGGCCAAGGTTGAGCCGACTGTCCGCGTCAAAGACCTCACCGACGCCGAGATTGCTCGAATCCAAGAGGTCATCAACGAAAAATACACCGTGGAAGGCGAGCTGCAGCGCGTTGTCGCCGGCAATATCAAGCGCCTCAAAGATATCAATTCGTACCGCGGTCTGCGCCACAAGGCAAGCCTGCCGTCACGTGGCCAGCGTACCAAAACCAATGCGCGCACACGCCGCGGCAAAAAGGTGACCGTGGGCGGTACGGCTAAGAAGGTTGCTTCGAAGACCTAGGATGAGGATATAAGATATGGCAGAAACAACTCCGACTACTACCAAGAAAAAGAAAGCCAAGCGCAGCGTTCCAAGCGGGCAGGTGCACATTTTGGCGACATTTAACAACACGATCATTACCTTTACCGATCCAAAAGGCGGTGTGCTGACAACCGCCAGTGCTGGCGCACAAGGCTTTCGCGGCTCCAAAAAAGGCACAGCTTACGCCGCCCAAGTGGCAACCGAAAAAGCTGGCAACGCTGCCAAAGCACAGCACGGCATGTCGAAGGTTGATGTATTCCTAAAGGGTGTCGGCCTCGGCCGCGACGCCGCAGTTCGCACACTGTCGAACCTCAACCTGCAAGTAGAAAGTATCACCGACGTAACTGGCGTGCCGCACGGTGGCGTGCGCGCTCGCAAGGCGCGAAGGGTCTAACGGGTGAGGAGATAAACATATGGCACGAGATACTCATTCCATCGTAAAAATGTCCCGCCGCGAAGGCTATGCGTTGCACCCCAAAGCCCACAAGGCATTGGTCAAGCGTCCAACCATTCCCGGCCAGCACGGCAACAGTCGTGGCGGCCGCGGCAATCGCCAGGCGAGCCAGTACGCGCTACAACTGCGCGAAAAGCAAAAGGTCAAGCGTCTGTACGGTCTGCTCGAAAAGCAGTTCAGTAACCTGATGAAGGAAGCCTCGCGCAAGCAAGGCCAATCTGGCCAAGTGCTGCTGCAGTTGCTTGAACAACGCCTCGATAACGCGGTATACCGCGCCGGGTTCGCCTCCAGCCGTCGCGCTGCCCGCCAGTTGGTGACGCACGGCCACTTCATGCTGAACGGCGTGCGCGTCGATATTCCCAGCATTCGCGTTAAGGCTGGCGACGAGCTAACCGTGCGTGAGCACAGCAAAGGCACCGAATACTTCAAGAAACTCGACGATGTCAGCCCGGCTCCATCCACCACTCCTGATTGGCTGAAAGTGGACCGCAAGAAGGTCAACGTCAAAGTCACCGGTGCGCCAACCCGCGACGATGCAGAACCAGACATCAACGAACAACTAATCGTAGAATACTACTCACGCTAAGGAGGCAGTGCAGAATGTCAAAAACAATTCACACACCAGGGTTAGTGCAAGTAGATGACCATAGTGCAACAAGCAGCACGTTCGTCATCGAACCGTTGCACAGTGGCTACGGTATGACCCTAGGTAACTCGCTTCGCCGAGTGCTTTTGAGCAGCATTGCCGGAGCCAGCGTTACCAGCTTTAAGATCGAAGGCGTAACCCACGAATTTACCACCGTCAAGGGCGTAAAAGAAGACGTAGTCGATATCATGCTCAACCTCAAAGGCGTTCGCTTCCGCGTCTACGGCGATGAGCCACAGCAAGTGCGTATCGTTAAGAGCGGTAAGGGTGTCGTGACCGCCAAGGACATCCAGGTGAATGCCGATGTCGAGATCGTCAATCCTGAGCACGTCATCGCTACTGTTGACGACGACAAAGCTAAATTCGTTGTGGATTTAGTCGTTGAAACCGGTCGCGGCTACCGCACGGTTGAGGAAGGCACGGCCAAAAAGGCGAGCGACTACGTCGCGCTCGACGCCATCTTCAGCCCAGTGCTGCGCGTCCGCTACAAGGTGGAAAACACGCGTGTTGGCCAGATGACCGACCTCGACAAACTGCTTTTGATGGTCGAGACCGACGGCACCATCACGCCACGCGACGCGTTCGAAGAAGCAGCAGCTATCTTGGTCAACCAATACACCGCCCTGGCTGGCAAAACCCGCGTTGAAAACAACGAGTCGTTGGCCGGTGGCAGTAGCAGCGTCCGCGTGGGCGACGACAACGGCGACGAACCCGCCGCGCTGAATACCCCCATCGAAGATCTCAACCTGAGCGCCCGCACCACCAACGCGCTGATAAACAACGACATCCATACCATCAAAGACCTGTTTTCTCTAAGCGATGCCGAACTGCGCGACCTCAAAGGCTTCGGCAGCAAAGCGCTCGACGAAGTCAAAGAAAAATTAGCGGAGCTGGAGCTGTAAGATGCATCGTCACGGATATCAAGGCCGCAAATTGCACCGCGAGCGCGACCAACGAGAAGCGCTGGTGAAGGGTTTGGCCGATAGTCTCGTCAAGTATGAGAGCATCGAAACGACTCTTCCCAAGGCCAAAGAAGTGGTGCCGTATGTTGAAAAGCTCATTACTAAGGCAAAAAAGGGCGACCTGCACAACCGCCGCCAAGTCATTGCAGACTTGCAAACGATTGCCAGCGCCCACAAGTTAGTGGACGAAATCGCGCCAAAGCTGAAGGGGCGCGAAAGCGGCCACCTGCGTATCGAAAAAACGCACTTGCGCCGCGGCGACAACGCCCAAATGGCACGAGTCAGTTTTGTGGATGACCTCAAAGAAGCACCTGTAGCTAAAGCTGCTGCGAAGGACGAGAAAAAGTCCGAGGCAAAGCCGGCCGCTAAAAAGCCAGTCGCTAAGACTCCTGCCAAGAAAGAGGAAAAATAGATGAAGACGTACAGCGCGAAGCCCAGCGACGTCACCCGTAAGTGGTATGTCATCGACGCCAGCGAAGCACCGCTTGGTCGCGTCGCTACTAAGATTGCCACGCTGTTGACTGGCAAGGGCAAGCCGCAATTCACCCAACACATCGACACTGGCGATTACGTTATCGTCATCAATGCTGCCAATGTGCAAGTGAGCGGCACTAAAATGGACACTAAGATGTATTACCGTCACAGCGGCTTCCCCGGCGGTCTTCGTGAGCTCACCATGCGCGAGCAGCACGAAAAAGACCCCACCGCTGCGGTATTCCATGCAGTCCGGGGCATGTTGCCTGTTAACAAGCTGCGCGACGCTCGCTTGGAGCGCCTCAAGATATACGCTGGCGCCGAGCACAACCACGAAGCACAAAAACCGGAAGCTATTTCGGTGAAAGAAGGTAAATAATGGCCACGAAGCATGACTATTTTTATGCACTTGGGCGACGTAAAAGCGCCACGGCTCGCGTCCGCCTGCAAGGCGGCAAGGGCCTCATTACGGTCAATGGCAAACCAGCAGACGAATACTTTGCTGGCAGCGAACGACTTCTAAAGTCGCTCAACAAGCCGTTTGACGTGCTCGATCAAGAGAACAAGTTCGACATCACCGTCCGAGTAGAGGGCGGTGGCCACGCCGGCCAGGTCGAGGCTATCCGTCTCGGTATTGCCAAGGCGATGGTTACGATGAACGAAGACCTCAAGAGCACGCTGAAGCGCGCAGAGCTGCTCAGCCGTGACTCCCGTGAGCGCGAACGCAAGAAGTTCGGCCTCAAGGGCGCCCGCAAGCAACGCCAGTTCACCAAGCGTTAGCTCCCAAAAAGCCAAGCAAAAAGGACGCTCCTCGGGCGTCTTTTTTGTATGCCACAAAAAATACTCAAATCCAGTCTACACCTTAACCAACTATAGAGGCGCCAAGTTCTCAGCGTCTCTTTTGCTCTGCTTTTTTACGCAAGCTTGATATACTATCGCAATGCCTTTGCAGTACCGAGCCGTATTGCTCGACATGGACGGCGTGATTGTCGATAGCCTGCCGCTACACTACCGCACTACCGCGCAAGTGTTTGCCTCGCGGGGCCATCGTCTTTCGCGAGCGGAATACAATGAATTCTTTGCCGGAGTGACCGACAAAGAAGGATTCGCGACCTTCTGCAAACGTATTGGCGAGTCCGATGCCAGCACACTCATGGCCCAAAAAACGGCATTGTTTGCGCAGTTGGCGGCCAACGGTGCGTTCGCGCATTACCCAGACACGCTGGCCGCTATCCGCTGGCTGGCCGCCAACAACGTGCCGTTGGCCGTGGTGACTGGCTCGCTGCGGGCAGAGGCGTTGCACGCCCTGCAAGCGACTGGCATTCAGGAAATCCTCCAAGCAATCATCACTGCCGACGATATCACGCACGGCAAACCTCATCCCGAAGGATACCTAAAAGGCGCTCGAGCACTAGGAGTCGCGCCTGCCGACTGCGTGGTAATAGAAGACGCACCAGCCGGCATCGATGCCGCTTTGGCTGCAGGCATGCGCTGTATTGCGCTCACCAACACCTATCCTCGCGCAGCACTACGCAACGCAACTCGCATCGTCAGCCGCTTACAACCCAGCCTTTTTGAACAATAACAGGAGACTTGATGTCAGAAACGCCCCAGCCAACGCGGGAGCTGCCGCCCGGTGTCAACAGCGACCCGCGTGTCTACGATGGCAGCTTCACATACACCCGAGATCACCCAGGCTTTGCAGCAACCATAGATTTTCTGGAGCAGGGCGACGAACTCGGCTGGCAGCCGCCGCTACCCGGCATCAGTCCGGCGATAATCGCTATCGACGGCGAAACTGGCGCTGGCAAAACGAGTTTCGCCGTCGGCGTCTGGCATGAGCTTGGTACTGCAAGAGTTGAAGTCGTTGAAGCCGATGATTACTTTATTGCTGAAGCACCATCCGAAGCCTCCGAATGGGAAAGCTACGATCGCACAGCAATGGGAAGCGATCTCAACCAACTCCGCCAAGGTAAGCTCCTGGAACATTCGACGCAAGATTGGCGCACCGGAGAGCCTGGCGAAACGCTGCGTATCGACCCGGCAACCACTGAATATGTAATTGTGCCCGGCGTAGGGCTTTTGCATCCCGATATTCGGCAAGCATTCGACCTCGTGGTACATCTCGATACCCCGCACGACCTTAGCTACGCGCGAGCAAAGGCCCGCACCGGCAACCCCGATTCCCCGGAGTGGAGCACCTGGGAGCGCAACGATCTCGCAATCGGCATCAGGTATCCGGCAGGAGAATACGCCGATCTTATCGTCTCTACCGAACCTACATCGCTACAGAAATAATGCTCACCGCTCAGTGTGCCAGCTAAACCACGGCGCCTCAGTGTTGCAACGGTAGTCTTCGAGCATCTCAACTGCTGTTACGACGTCCAGCTCCTGCGCAATCGGAAGTGCTTCCTGTGGCGCAATATATCCCGGCAAGTTTACAAGCGTATGGAAACGTTCATCGCCAAGATATTCGTGTACGGCACCGATACCGCTCATATCACCACTCCACAAGCCATCGGTTAGCATCGCACCCAATTCTCCGGGCGAACAGCCCGCATCGCCAGCAGTCTCAAGCACAACCCCGGTGCCAATAATATCCAACAGCCGATACTGCGGACGCGGCTCCGGAAGACCAGTTTCGATGACTGCTCGATGGGCGGTCATATCGGTAACTAGCTCCGTCATTCCTGTTCTGGTTCCAGTGTCGCTCAAATGCATGTAACCGACAGTCTGGTCGGTCCCAGGGCCAGCCGCGGTAAATTTGGGTGTAACGCGCCACTGGCTTTTATCATGAACGAGCTCGTGCGCGATAGTGAAGCACGTTTCCAGGGGATCTTCCTCGCGCAGGACGACTACACCGCCATCCATGACGGTCGCGCCACGACTGAATGTCGCCCCCTTACCCCAGCGCGCCCCCACTTCACGTACGTATTGTCGCTGGGAATCAAACACATGACAATGCGCCGGGTCAGTGCGACGGTCAGCTTCTGCACCCATCTCTACCAGTGTAGTCTCAAGCCTGTCTACAAACTGCATCTCATGATCGGTCAGCGGCGTCTCACTCGGAAAATGAACTGCATCGCGCCGCTCCACGAGCGCTTGCCGGTGCCAGTCCTCAAACCCAGGAAGTTCTTGCGCACCAGGTAAATATACGTGGTGTGGTGAATGGCGAAGTTCGGGCATAGAGCAAATTATACACGGGCCATCATGTTTTGCCAGCGTTACAGGATGGCAGCGCACGCAAAGTATGCATACAGATGGTGAGCTACGCGATATAATATATTGCCATGAGAGAATTCGACACTGCCAGCTCTCCGGAGCAGCACATAAGTGGAGCAAGCCAGAACTACCTTGGCTTGCTCGCCAGCGAGCGGGCTAGCACTAGTCCGCTTCTTGAGCCAGGAGCGAATTTTTATATCAACGAGCTGCCATTTACTGATGATGTCACCGGCAAAGTGCAAGTTGTATACCGACCCGAGGACACACTAGGTCCGCAAGGATTTGTCGGCCTTGAATTGAGGAGATCAGAAGGAAGGGCATATGCAGAATATTTCTTTGAAGAAAATACTGCTGCACTCTGGGAATTCCATATGCGTCAAGCTCCGCCAGAAGCTACCGCTGTACGTATGCAAACGATAGGCTCGCTCTCACGAGTAGGAGAAATAGCAAGGGAATCGAATGAGCAAGATAAGCAACTGCGCCAAATGGGGATTGAGATAAACCATCCGCCAGTTGCATTGCCCGACCTACAGATTTGGGATAAAATCGTTCGGCCTGGTGACTATTCCAGCGTGCCCATCCCAGTAAGTCATGCGTATGGTCTTGCATACCTACTTGGTGGTAGCATAGCTCGGATTCAGCCTGAGCTACCCAGTATGCTCGAATAGTAACATAAGGCCCTTGTATACTTCATCATGAAAGAAAGTGACTTTTTTCAACCCGATCAGTATGTCGACGCTACCAGCCAGCATTATATTGGTGAGATGGCCAGCGAACGAGCAGTGAGAGACGGCTGGCATACGACACCGGGCATATATTTATTTGCCGACAGTCAACCGATATCTGAGGGCATAGGCGCGATACATGTCGTGTACAACGTCATTGACATGCCGCCTACCGGATATATCAACGTCAGCGAACGTAACGAAGATGGCTACCATGGCCAGCACTACCGGATTAGCCATCCTGCAGAAAGTGGCGAATCCTGGCGACTCGAAAGACAACCAGATGGACCTAATCCCACGGAACTTGCAGGCGACCTGGATGCTCTTGCGCGGCTAGCTTCTGTGGTTGCCGAATTCTATGGAGATGAAAATCCGGACAAGTCGCTCTTCAGCAAGGGCAGCGCAAGTCTCGCCCCGTTTACCCAAGCGCATGCTCCCAGTGGCGTACCGGAACTCCGGGTGCTTGTCCAAGAGGCGCAAACTATCGCATATCTGCTGGGTGGAAATCCGGAACTTATTCGCCCAGAAATGTAATGCTGGAGGTGCAATGAAAGAATTCACGCGCAGTTTCTTCGACCGGCCAGGGCTATACGCCGACGCAGCCAGCCAACACTATATTGGCGAACTGGCGGTGACGAGGGCTACAGCTAATCCACTCGATGAGAGCGGTGCGTATTTCTCAAACGAGCCCCGAATGATCGACGGCAGCGTAGCGGATATAATGGTAAATTACGAACCGAGCGGCAAGCGCGGCCCAATGGGCGACATTGTTATACACGGGTATACGGATGCGGGCGAGTATCAAGCTGACTACACCTTCCGGCAGACTGGTGCACCAGCACAGTGGACTGTCGAAATAAATATGCCGCTCGGAAGTATCGACTCGGGTTGTCTTGACTGTGTTGAGCTTCCCGACGCCGGCCTCGATCACTTAGTCGATGTCGCTTTCGAGGATGAATACACAGACGATATAGCCACCGCCGAAGCCACAGACAGCGCATCGCCACGCAGCACGCCAGCGCACATCAGAGAATTTTACGACCGTAGCCTCGCCGACGTCACTCGCCGACGCAACGACTTACGCGGCGCCGGACTGCTGCGACTTACCCTACCCGAAGCAAAGTGCGTAGCGGAACTGCTTGACGGCGACCCGGCTCGCATCCAGCCCGAACTCCCTAACATCGGCTGAAACATCCAACTAACCATAAATACGCTATAATGGAGCACAGTATGAAACCTGTTATTTTAACTGGCATTCGTGCCAATAACGATCTAACCATTGGCAATTACTTGGGCGCACTGTTGCCCATAGTGGACATGGCCAAGCAGCGCGCCGGCGAGTATCAAGTGAATCTCTTCGTGCCCGATCTGCACAGCTTTACCACGCCCATCGACCACAGCAAATTGCAAGCGGGCATTCGCCAAGCGCTGCATGTGTTTGTGGCGGCTGGTTTGCCGCTCGATCACCCTGATGTACATATTTATCGCCAAAGTTACGTACCCGCGCACAGCGAACTAACTTGGATTTTAGATTGCTTTACCGGCTTTGGTGAGATGAGCCGCATGACGCAGTTCAAAGACAAATCTGCCAAACTGAGCGACGATCGCATTAGCGTCGGCTTGTTCAACTATCCGGTGCTGATGGCCGCCGACATTTTGCTATACAACGCGCAGTACGTGCCCGTGGGCGACGACCAAACGCAACATCTGGAGTTCACCCGCGACATTGCCGAGCGTATGAACAATCAGTTTGGCGAGCTCTTTACCGTGCCACTACCTGTGCCGAAGCAGCATGAATTTTTCGGCAAAGATCAAGGGCTGCGCATTAAAGACCTCCAGGACCCGATCAAAAAAATGAGTAAAAGCGATGAAACCGGCCGCGGCGTTATTTTTATGAACGACACACCTGAGGTGGCGAGCAAAAAGATTATGAGCGCCACCACCGACAGCTTCGGCGAAATCAAATATGATATACGCGAGCGGTCAGGAGTGACCAATCTGCTGCAAATCTTAGCGCTATTATCTGGCAGAGAGCAACACGACGTCAACCTTGAATGGGAAGGCAAGCCGAGCTACGGAGACCTCAAAAAAACGACTGCCGATGTCGTGGCCACCTTCTTGCGCGACTTCCAAGCCAAGCTGGAAAGCGTGGACGATCAAGTAATACAAGCCAAACTCACCGCCAGCGAAACCCTCATGAACGAAACCGCCAACGCTACGCTGCTTCGCGCGCAAAAGGCCGTCGGTCTGCGTGCATGAAGTCCGTTCCGTTTTACGGTAATCACGAGGACAATAATCACTGTGCGGTCGCAGTGTATCGCATGTTGTTCGACCACTTTTTGCACCGCCAACTCAGTTGGGAAGAGGCCGACAAGCTAGCTGGCTACAAAGATCACAAAGCCGCCTGGACGGTGACGATTTGGGAACGCATGAGCAACATAGGCTTCGACATCCGCATGATCGAGCAGTTCGACTATCGGCGCTACGCCAAAGAAGGCACGGCGTATCTGCATGAATATTTGCCGCCGGAGGAATACGCCTGGCAAATTGAGCACGCCAACCTGCTCGACATACTACCGTACATCCCCAGATTTTTGGAGAAAGTTCACGTCGAAGGCCGCCGGCCAACGCTCCAAGATATTGACGACATGCTAGAAGACGACCGGCTGGTGTTTCTGACACTCAACTCCAGGGTGCTGGACAACGAACCAGGCTTCGCCTCCCATGCCGTGCTCATACTCAAACGTGACGGCGACGATTACATCATGCACGACCCGGGCAGTGCAGTTGCCGATAAGCAGTTCCCCAACCGCCGCGTATCGCGCCAAAAGGTCTGGCAGGCTATGGGTGCCGAGCAATCAACAAGCGAAGCCACGGGCATAAAATTGCGCCCGCGCCCTGTGCGGGCCGACATTTTGTTGGCCACGCTCTATCCGGATTACTCACGCGCCGCGCTCGCCAAGCTATTCGGTAAAGGCCTGGTGACGCACGATGGCAAAGTACTCAAAGCCGGCGACAAAATAAAATCCGACACTTTGCTGCGGGCCGACGTATCGTCGCTCGCTCCACCAGTCGAGCCTATCGACTTGCCAGTGTTGTACGAAGATGACGACGTTATAGCAATAAACAAGCCGGCGGGGATACTTACCCACGCCCAAAGTAAGACCCTTGCCGAAGCTACGGTAGCCACCTTTCTGCGGAGCAAAAGCAAGGAGCTAGAGAGTGGTGAGCGAGCTGGGGTGGTGCATCGGCTGGACCGAGCGACGAGCGGCGTTATCATCGGCGCCAAAAACCAGCACGCACTCAAGTTCTTGCAGGCACAGTTTGCCAAGCGTACCGTCAAAAAGACGTATCTGGCGATTGTCGAGGGCCACCCCAAGCAGCCAGAAGCGGCTATTGATATGCCGATTGAGCGCAATCCTAAAGCGCCCGCCACCTTCCGCGTGGGTGCCAACGGTAAGCCGGCTGTCACCAATTATAAGGTGTTGCGCGAGACCGCTCGCTACAGCTTACTTGAGCTTCAGCCGCAAACCGGCCGCACCCACCAACTGCGCGTGCACTTGCAAAAAATCGGCCATCCGATTGTTGGCGACCCATTGTACGGCCACGGCAAACATGGCGAGCGGCTTTTTTTGCACGCCTATCAGCTAGCAATTACGTTGCCTGACGGCGAGCACAAAACCTTTACCGCGCCGCTGCCGCCAGAGTTCGAGGAGTTGCTCAATGTTTGAGGCGCTCGTGCTTCACGCTGCAACTCGTCGCCAGGCAGTACACTTCGCTGCCCGCCCGTCGCACGCACTGCTGCTGAGCGGGCCGGATGGCATCGGCAAAGCAACACTGGCCGAAGCGCTCATTGCTGCCGCGCTCGGCACTACGCCCAATGCGCTCGGCAGCTATCCGCACTTCAAACGCATCACGCGCCTACAAGGCACCAGCATTTCTATCGAGGCGATCCGTGACCTCCAGCACTTTTTGCAACTCAAAACCATCGGCACAGCGCCGTACCGCCGTGCGGTGCTGATTGAGCACGCCCAAGATCTCACGACCGAAGCGCAAAATGCCTATCTCAAACTGCTCGAGGAACCGCCGGCCGACACCATCATGCTCCTCACCGTCAACAGTCCGCGTGCGCTGCTACCGACAATTGTATCCCGAGCGCAGCACATTGCCCTACAAACGCCTACGGAAGCCGACTTACGGCCGCTGCTCGACGCTTCTGGCAAAGACGCAGCCACGCAGCGCCAAGCGTACTTCTTAAGCGGCGGCTTGCCTGGCTTGCTGGCAGCGCTGCTTGCAGACGACCAAGCGCACCCGCTGCTTGCCAGCGTAGCGACAGCCAAAGAAATTCTCCAAAAGCAGCCGTTCGAGCGGCTCTGTCTGGTAGACTCGCTGAGCAAACAAAAAGAGCAGACCACCGCCGTGCTCGAAGCGCTGGAGCGTATCGCCAGTGCAGGCTTGAACGGCGCCAGCGCCAAGGGCAACACCGCGCAGCTTACACAGTGGCATCGCATCCGCAAGCAAATCGTTGCCGCGCGCCAGGCGCTAGCGGCGAGTGCCAATACCAAGCTAACCGTAAGTAATTTGTTCTTGCATTTGTAGGGCAGAGGACTCTATACTTATGCGTATCATATGTTTGAGATAGCAATTGTTGGTGTCTTTGGACTGCTCGCCTTTCATAACACAAAGGTGCACGATGACGAGCTCCTGGGTGCCAGTCGCAAAATTGGCGACCGCATGGGCAAGCTGTGGGACATCGCCCACCAAGGCATGCGCGAAAACCGCTTGCTGCGCGCCGAAAAAGCACTGCTCACCATTCTGAAGATCGACGAGCGCAACGCCGCCGCCTACAACCGTCTCGGTATCCTCTACGCCAAGCAAAAGGAATACCGCGACGCCATCGACTGTTTCGAGATCGCCAGTTCCATCGAAGCCAGCCCATCAAGTTTACACAACTTAGGGCTGATTTATTATGAAACCGAAAATTACGAGAAAGCCGCCATTGCGTTCGAGCAAGCACTGAAGCTCGAGGATAGCCTGGCCGCTCGGCACGTCGCCTACGCAAAGGTGCAAGAGAAGTTGGGCAACGAAAAGCTTATGTTCCAGTCGCTCGAAAAGGCCGTTGACCTTGAGCCGAATAAAGAAACCTACCAACTGCTCCAAAAGGCTTATCTCGACCGCGGCATGCAAGCCGAAGCCGATATGATAGAACAGAAACTCCACAAACTTATTGTGCCCTCTGGCAAGCCAAAGCGCATGCTGCGGCCTAAGCGCGTCGTAGTCTAACAACGTAGCATGAGCGGGTACGAATTTCGAGTCGGAGAGGCTATTGCGAGCGCACCGCTTATCGTGGGGAATCCCGAGTTCGACGCCTCGCATGTGCTGCTTCCGGAACTCTATCGGAACGAATTTCAGGAAGGAGGCGCGCCGCCTGAAACTATGTTCGTCTTTCCCAGCCGCGAGACCGTACTGCCGGCCAACCAGATAGAAGTGAGGGATTCAGCGGAACTCGCCACGCTGTACCGCGAATACTGTCATCAGACCGACGGTCCTGACCCCGCCGAGCAAGCCTGGAACGTATACCACACCGAAGGACACGCCGTACCAGTCCGCCAGTTAGATGGCGTGGCTGGTTTTGCGTTGAGCTGCTTCCGGGATAGCACCACTCCCACCCAGGTGCAGCACGCGCTGAAAGTCGTGCCGCATGGGTTGAGTGTCACCCGCTACACGCTTGCAGAATTCTACCGTACAGAACCACCGCGCGTCCTCGACACCACCGATGAGCACTTCATTGGTTTGCTCGGTTTCCGAGCTTAAGGGCACCAGGAGGAACGCCCGCATTGTCTAATACGCCACCGTTTGCTACACTTACATCTGTTATCCGCCGCTTTAGCTCAGTCGGTTAGAGCATCAGTTTTGTAAACTGAGGGTCGTCGGTTCGAATCCGACAAGCGGCTCCATATCTTTCTATTTTGCGTTCCTTTTGTTAAAATAACAGAGATGCAGGGATAGTGAAGCGGTCAAACACGGGTGACTGTAAATCATCTGGCTCAGCCTTCGGGGGTTCGAATCCCTCTCCCTGCACCAAACTAAAAAAGCCGATTTTTTGTCGGCTTTTTTAGTTGGCTGAAAAACCAAGCGAGAGGCTAACGCTTGAATGCGCTCACACCTAGCTTTACTAAACTTGCTGCCGACTATCGAAAAACAGTTGGGCGTGCCCCAAAAATGCAGCTTGTTGCTCCGGCGGCAACACATAATATTGCCGCAACACATCGGCCGCCACTGGGCTGCCCTCGGGCAGTAAATCGGACGGAATGTGCGGGATCTCGACCACCAGCGCACCTTTGCCGATGTCGCTGGGATAGAATGTATCGCTCGGTAAAACAGACCAGCGCTGCGTCGGGTCGATGTTGCCTTGACGGGCGACATTAACAATCGATTGCGTGCAGCGAGCGGCATGGCTGGCGCAGGTGAGCGTGTGGACCTCGGTGACACCTCGTTCGGCAAACAGTTGCGCGGCGGCAGCTACTTCGGCGTCGGTGTTGCGGCGAGTGTGCAGTACTTCGGCAGTAGCGAGATGCCCGAGCAATAACTCTTGCGTAGGAGTTTGTTCGTGGCCGGCAAAACGAGGAAACTCCCACAAGCGGCCGTCCGCGACTCGCGCTTGCAAGTAATCACGCATAAAATCACCTTCGCTCCGCCCATCGGCTGCACTGGTTGGCCCGTTACCAAATACGACGGTCAGGCCGGCGGCCGACTCCTCACTTTGCAATAAGATAAATTCTGCCAGCTTCGGCAAGCTGCCAAGGGCGTCGCGGGCAGGATCGCCCCATTCTACGCTGTCCCAACCTTCCATGTGGAGGTTGCGCGCATGTACGAGAACGCCTTTTGCCATACCGATTCCTTAGCGTTACGGTGGTATTTCTAACACTATTATATACTCTAACTTGTGGAGTTGCAACACTTTACCTAACTAAGTATGGCTGCCGAACCCTGGACGCGTACGCTACAATATAACCATAGGCATTTCAAGTAGATGGAGGCGGCAGCGATGTATTCAGACTTTAGAGGTATAGTCGAGCCGAGAACGCCGATAGATGAAACTGATCTAACGAACTACTACGAAGTCGCGCCAGAGCTAGACGAATTTTCGGCAGGAGCCTTTTATCCAGATGAAGTACCGATTGCGGACCAATATCTTCCGCCACAAGAATTCGACGACCCATACGCTGGCGGCGCATTTGCAGATTATCCTCTTGAATTGCTTGAGGAGTGGGCAATAACAGAGAGCGGTTCTGATTTCGACCAAGCCGCAGCCACTGAGTTCGAGCTTACGCTAGGCGGCGTGCAGTGGCGATTCGAATTGCGTGTTATTGGCTCTGATGCTCCAGCGCCGCCAACACAGCACAGAGGTACGGACCTGCCGCCGCCAACCGACCGGCCACCGCGTGATGGCTCGTCGGAGCTGCCGGATGATGAAGGCGAGAACAGGCGATCCTGGGCACCTGGACAACTCCAACCCGTTATCAGCGATATCGTCGCCCAGCTCAACGAAGCCGGCGTAGATTACAGACGCCTGCTGAACGTTAACCAAGGGTCGCTTGTCGCACGGGCGCTCGAGGGTGGAAGCGATATCACTCGACTAGCCGTGCCGACACAATCCCAAACCGCGCTCGTTCGGCAACTCACGCGCATTATTAATAGGCTCGTCGATCAAGCGCCAGACACCATCGCGCTGCGGCTTCCTAAGCCAGAAGGTCAAATCCAGGAGCGAGGCAAAGTCAAGGGGGTCGGCCCGGAAATGAATGGAATTCGAAAGTGGCTACAAAGAGATGTACCCGCGCTATCGGAACAAACAGGCATTACAGTAACACGGCTCTACGCATTCTTTCACAACAATACTCATCTGCGGCCGGATGAAGTCCATAGCATTAGCGACGCACTTGGACTTCCGCCAGATATCGGTGACCATTATGCCGTACACGTCGAAGATCGACCGCACCGTCATGACGGCGATCTTCGTATTATTCTTGCCAACGTCGAGCAGGCGCTCGCCGAGCATGGCGTGGAGCTCGCCAGCCTCTTAACTGGCAATATGCGCGAACTGTTGCCTGTGCTCAAAGACCCTGCGTGGACCAACAGAAGAATTGCCGAGGAATTCGGCATCTCGGTCGGGGGAGCTTCGTCGATGCGTAGTAATATTATCGCTGCGGCAGAAAAACGCGCGCCGGCAGGAACCTTGCCGCCCGAGGCGCTCATGCCGCCACCTCACAAGCAACCGGAAATTGTCAACCCAATTGCCAGGCAGCTCGCAGAGCGGCGCGGGCAGCAAGAAGTTAGCATAGAGACGCTGGCGGATCTTACCGGCGAATCAGTGAGCTACTTGCAACAGTTCTTTGCCGGCACGCATGTACCGGCGCCGGGGCGAGCTCTGAGCATAGCCCGAGCACTGGGAGTTACTGGCGATGAGTATCAGGAGATGCGCACGACATATTGGGAGACATATCGCGCTCGGCATCGTCCACGTTGGCGTCGGCCAGAACAGCCAGATCAATCAGAATAGCAGCCGCAGCCGGCAGGCACACCTCTTGTGAAAAACGCCAAAAAACGCTACACTATCATCTGATTTGCCGTCTTAGCTCAGTGGTAGAGCACTTCCATGGTAAGGAAGGGGTCTCGGGTTCAAATCCCGAAGACGGCTCCACACTTTAACATATATCTGACTGCCTTGCCGGCAGTTTTTGTATACATAATGAGTAAAGAATTCAATTTTGATGGGTCGTTTGACGACGCATATGGCATGTCGCGCGGGGATTACGGGCGCTATATAGACTATGTAAGCCGGTCCGAAATTCCTGAGCAGCGCATGCTCATATTGCCCCATGTGCCAGGATTGATTGGTGGTGCGAGCAGCAACCAGTTTATCATCCAGACCGACGGGCATCCGGACACACCACCCGATCCGGAAAATATCCTAGACGCAGCAGAAATTATTGTCCCTGCCCAAAACTGGACAGATCTGATTGACACGTTTGCAGCCAGAGAATCCCAAGCCGACCATCAATATCTGGACGCATTATTCGAAACACAACAGCTCTTGGCCGAAGCGGAAGAGCGTGGTCTCTATACGTAGACGGTCTATTCGTGCCAGATGTCGTCAATCCACATGCAGCAGACTACTTTACACGCCTTCGACGCCTCGCGCAAGATACTGGCGTAACGGTTATGATCCCGACGCTCGAACACGACGAACCATATGTCATCAAAGACCTCAAGCACTTTGCGCCACCCATGGCGCCCAGCGTCGAAGAATATTGGACCTCTCGGGCTCAGCAGGCTAGAGGGCCTGAACCCTTTAGGATGGTAGCAGAGCCCTCGCACGAGCAAACGGCGGTAGCCATCGACTGGCTACAAGCGTTGCCCGCAGACTACCGAAGCCTATTCTCAATCGGTAATACTGATTTCTCTGCGTCACACAACGCCAGGGAGCAACTATACAATAATTTGCGCGCCGTCGCTTCGACATCTGCGGAGAGTCTGAAGATGCGATTAGCATCTGGAGAGTCTGTCTTGGCGCTGGATGTCATTCGCGACCTAGCTGACAATCCGCTCGGTTCGTGGCCTGGGCCGGAAAGCTACGCCCGCATTATTCTGGCAAAACTTGGTGATGAGGGTTCTTTGCGCACACTAGCCGGCCGGATACTGACACATCACGGCGACACTACCTTCACTAAGTACGCCTCAGAAGATACAGTCTTAATACCCTTGGGCATTCACATGCGCGGCGACCCCAAGCTTTTGCATGAGATGCTCGACCGTGCTCAGTATCTCGCCCAAACACAAGAAGCGTCACTTGAGTTTGGTAATGTCGCGGGTGCGTTGTACTGCTCGTACGATCCCGCGGTAGGATCTCAGCTTACTCGCTTTTTGTCGCCACCAGCCGACGCTGCCGCCAGCTATGGAAAAGATTTTATTCAGCCCATCTTGCACTGGCTGCCAAGGTATGTGGACATCATGCAAGCCCGCCCCGACTCGCCGCAAAAAACGCAATGTCTTGCAGAAATCCAGACGAGTGTTGCAACGTTTATGACGCGCCTTATTGACGGAAAATGTACCGAGTGCGTAGCGGATCAAGATAGCCTAGATGTAGCCGCCAAAGCCGCTGATGTATTGCTAAAGTTCCAGACTCCAGATCACCAGCGGCTCCTCGCCCAACATATGCTCCAGCTTTTTGCGAGTAGCGGCTCGCTCGTCACCAGTTCTCGGTTCGAGGGGCAATACTTGGCATACCGCGAACAATATGGTGATCTGCCGGAAATTTCTAGCCATATAACCATTCGGTAAACAACGCAGCCCAATTGTTTACAAACCTCAACTCATCTGTTAAAATTAATAAGATTGTTGAAATAGAAGGTTTCTATACATATGGCTAAAAAAGGTGACAAACGGAAATTGATTGGGCTCGTGAGCGAAGAGTCTGGTGAGCGCATTTATTACACAAGCAAAAACACCATGAACACGCCCGACAAGCTCTCGCTACGCAAATACAGCCCCAAGCTCCGCAAGCACGTCGTGTTCACCGAAACCAAAAAGAACCTTGGCCGCAACGAAGTCAAGCCAAAGAAATAACGGCCAACGCTGCGTTAATATAGAACCGCCTTCGGGCGGTTTTTGTTATCGTGGCCGCTAGCTGATTTTGCTGGCGTCGAGGATAGTGTTGATGAATTCAGCGTGACTCCAGACGAGGGGTGCTACGCTGATGGCATAGCCGGTTTCGGGGTCGAATTGCTCGCTCATGACGCCGCTGGGCAAGACGCGGGCAAGTGCCCAGCGAACCAACTGATCTGCCTGCTTGTCGTCGCCAAGAGAAGTGAAGTATTGCGCCAGCCATAGCGTGCAGACGATCCACGGGTTGCCTGGGTATTGCTGCTTGGCCAAAAAGTAACCGTCGCCCGGATAGCGGATGACGCCACCGATGGGCGCCGTGTTCCAAAGCTTGGTTTTGACTTGCTCAAACGTACTCTGCATCCGTGGATCGTTCAGTGGTAAACGCGCAAACATATACGGGCCGTACAAATTGGAAATGTCGAGCGTGTTGTCGTATTCTAAGCTGCCGTCTTCGCGCAGCAAAAAGCCTTTCCGAAAGTAACCATCCGGGTGATATAGCGCCTGCAAGCCTTGACGCATGCGATCGGCCGATTCTTTCCAGTGCGGAATGTCCTCTGGGTGCTTGGCGACTTCGGCCAGCTTGATGGCGGTCTCTAGCGCCGCGATCACCGTGCACACCGTGTAGGTAGAGGTCGAAAATTTCTGCTCCCAAAGGTCGTAGGTGGCGTGCGGTAAGCCGGTTGTTTCGTCGACAAAGTCGGCCATGAACGAGGCGCACGGCTCGATAAAATTATCGTAATAAGCGTCGACAAAGGTCGCATCTTTGCTGGCGTTATAATACTCGCCGATCATAAAGATGACGATGGCTGTTTCGTCTTCCTGGATTGCGAGCTCTTTGTGGCGATTATGGATCAGCGGGTGCCAGGTGCTGCCAATGGCGCGGTCCGGCTGATATTTGTGCGCCAGATAGCCGTCGCGGTGCATGGTGCTTTGAGCGAAATCAAAAAAGTCGCGCGCTTCGTCGTACAAGCCAAAACGAATCAGCGGCCACACAGCATACGCGGCGTCGCGCGGCCAGCAATAGCAGTAATAATCGCGGCCAAAGTTAAAAATACTTGAATCGCCGCTAGCTAAGATCGAGCCGCGTTGATCGCAGTGCGCTTTGATAATAAGCAAGCTTTTTTGCACCTCGGCCCGAAAATCGCTCGGCACTTGCTCGAGCTTGCGCTTGGCCGGCTCTAACCACTTGCGCCAATGCTCGCGCGCTTTTTGCAAGCGCTCGTCGATGGAGTAATACTTGATGTGCGTGTGCACCACCTGGGCGTCGGACTGGCTATCGGCCGCCACGATCCAGTAATCAACGCCGAACGATTGATGCCCGTCGATCTCCTTGCGGAAACGAATGACGCTGTCTACGCCGCCGTGCTCTACAGCGTTGCCGCTCAGTTCGCCGTCTTCGGCGTCCTTGAATGTGCCGGCCTTGCCTTCGATCGCATAGTTGCCAACGGCGAACTGGTCGAAGTCGCCATCGCCACTAAAACGTCCGGCGCTTAACAAGCAGCAGCGGCCTTTGTAGTCCAAAATATAATCGTCGTCGGGCACAAAGAGTGCGGTGTCGGCACGGCCGGCACGCGAAATCTGGAACACCTGGTGCATAAAAAGGCGCACATCGCGCTGATGGTCGGCTTCGTTCGTGACGTTAATGCGACGGATGAAGGCATTGTATTCAACGTCGATGAAATCGTTTAAGCGTAAGGTAATGCCAAGCTTGGCAGAGTACATCTTAATATCACTCACCAGTGCGTCTTGCTCAAAATTGACATCGATCTGCCACGAGCCATCGTCCACCCACGAAAACGCACCGTCCACCCACACGCCGATCTTGTGTTGGGAATTGCGCGCGTTGGTCAGATTATCGAGCCCGACGTACGGATAGTAAAAATCGTGTACTAAGCCGTGCTCGTCGAGCCCTACAAACAACTGTCCGTTGCTCAGGACAACCGGACGGCCCATCATACCTCGACTCCTTTGTGCGCCAGCCGGAATTTGAGGTCGTGCCAGGCGTTCATAAAGGCGATGAAGGCATCGTATGGATTCTCGTATGGGCTGAAGTAAGCGTGAATGTCGCCGTCGTTGAACCACTTCGTGCACATGTAGTAGAAATGGTCGGAAGTAGTCAGCTTGCGCCAATCGTCGATTAGCACCAAATCGCCAGTGTCGAGCACCTTTTGCTCTAAGCCATACAACGCCGTTATGCTGGAACTTTGCATGCTGTTGCCGAGCCACGCAGAGAGGTCGCGCTCGGTGTCGGCCCAGGTAACGGTGTAGGGCATGTCGATGCGGTCTGTCGGCTCGAACGCATCAATGACCTCGCTGACGGTCATAAAGGTGTTACCCTGCCGCTTGAGCCACTCACTTGGCAGATGTTCCAGAAAGTCAAAAATGCCAGACTCATCCCATTGGTGCTCGCCAAAGGTTTCGTAGTCCATAAAGAGGTTGAAGTTGGTGGCGTCGTTCGTGTCGTTCAGCCAGTGCGAGAACTTGTCGGCGGTCAGCGGCCAGCCGGACCAATTGCGATCGCCAAAGCGAAAGGCGATGTCATCACTCAGGCGGTAGTTCTTCATGAGCAGGCGAATGTTGTCGGTGTACGTCGGCTGATAGACGAAGTTCGGTGAGCGCCAGCCAAGCACCTTATCCCAACCCTCGGCCAGGATACCTTTGTAGCCGGCCTTATCGGCCCAGTAGGCGAGGTCGTTGTTGTAGGCCAGCTCGGTATTGCGAAAAACTTTAGGCGTTTGGCCGAACACTTCTTGAATTTTGGCCTCGTGCATCCGCACTTGTCGCTCGAACTCGGCGCGAGAATAAAAGAACGCCAGGCTGTGGTGATAGGTTTCGGCTACAATCTCAACCCGGCCGGTGGCGCACAAATCTTTGAACGACCGTAGCGCTTCTGGAGCCCAGGCCTGCATTTGCTCGATCGCCGTACCGGTGATGCTAAGCGACAGTTTGAACTCCGGGTAATTATTGAGCAGCGCCAGTAAGCGTCGGTTGGTTGGCAGGTACGATTTTTCGGCCACTTTGTGCATGATGCGCTCGTTGTTGGTGCGGTCGTCGTACGGCGCGTTAAAGTACATATGATCTACACCCGCGTCGAAGATGGTGTAGTGGCGCACACGATACGGTTGGTGCACGTGCAGATAGAGCACAATTGCTTTGCTACTCATGCGGTGGCTCCGGCAAGCTGCTTTGTGTACATGTCCATGAGTGTATCGGCCGCGTCGCTCCAACTGAGCCGTTCGTACTCGTGGTACGAGTTGGCATGCAACGTGTCGCGCAGCGGATCGTTCTGGACAACGGCCGTCATTTTATCGGCCATGTCGTTGATATCCCAAAAGTCCACCTTAAGGCAGTTGCGGATCACCTCAGAAACGCCCGACTGTTTACTCACCAAAACAGGCGTGCCATAGCCGATCGATTCGAGCGCCACCAGCCCAAACGGCTCCGAAATAGACGGCATTACAAACAGATCGCCGATGGCGTAGGCGTCGCGGTAGTTCTTGCCGCGCTGAAATCCGGTAAACAACACATTGCCGGCAATGCCAAGGTCGGCCGCCAAACGGATAAGCTCAAACTTTTGTTCGCCATCGCCAACGACCAACAGCAGTGTTTTGGGCACGCGGTCCACCACAGCACGGAGCGCGTGCAGCAAGTTTGGCAATCCCTTTTGCACGGTAAGACGCCCAGCACTAACCACCACGCGGTAGCCAAAGCGTTTCATGTATTCCAGATAGCGGTAGATGTTATCGCCGCTTTGCGGCAGCAGATTTTCGGAGTCGAATCGGTTGTGTATCACCTCAATTTTGTCCGTTGGAATGTCGTAATCTTCGATTATCATATGTTTGGTGTGCTGGCTAACGGCTACGATTCGGTCGGCAAGCATAAACGACAGAGCCTCAATCTCGCGGCAAAGTGGATTACCGGCTTTGCCGCCGGCGCGATCGCGCTCAATAGAGTGAACGTGCAGCACAATTGGACAACCAGTGAGCTGCTTGGCGCGCAGTGCTGCGCGGAATGTCAACCAGTCGTGGGCGTGAATGATGTCGAACTCGCGTTGCATAACCAACTGCGATACGGCATGCTCGTACATGTGGACTTGCGAGTAAATATCGTGCACCTCGAAATGGCCGTCGCTAAACAAATACTTGTAGCTGTCGTAGGCGATGCCGCTCTTTTGGATCTCGGTCACTCCTTGCGGATGCGCAGCAGTGACGGTCAT
The DNA here is from genome assembly GCA_035278105.1 of Saccharimonadales bacterium (SeqCode). GTDB lineage: Bacteria > Patescibacteriota > Saccharimonadia > Saccharimonadales > UBA4665 > PMNU01. The sequence continues at coordinate 28,464 of DATEJI010000108.1, read as the reverse complement.
AAAATCAATGCCGTGGTCAGCTTGATACGGCAAAATGAACTCGATGTCGACACCCTTTTTCGAGAGAGCTTTACACAGTTGGTAGCATGCAACACCAAGTCCGCCGCTGTTATGGGGAGGTAACTCCCACCCGAGCATTAAGATCCGCACGTAGCCCTCTGGTCTTTTATTATGGTGATCTACCGGCCATTATATGCTAGTTTCGTACAGAAGCACAACCGCTTTTTCGCCCATTTACGTTCTTAATTCCACAACAAAATACGATCAGCTCAGCAGACGGGCAAGCCCGATCTCGAACGCGGCTTGCTTATGGCTGATGCGTTTGTGTGCCGCCACTGTCAGCATCTCCTGTGCCGCGGGCACCAGAATGTCGGCCAGCTTGGTATTCACCTCGGCCTCGCTCCAGTGTTTACCAGTTAGATTTTGCTGCCATTCCAGATAGGAAACGATCACACCGCCGGCGTTGGCAACGACATCGGGCAATATGATGGTTTTGCCTCTCAGCAAGGCGGCTTCGGCTTCTTCGGTAATCGGCCCGTTGGCCAGCTCGACCACAATCTGGGCCTGCACATCTGGGGCGTTTTGCTCGTCAACGGCGTTTTCCAGCGCGGCCAGCACCAGGATGTCGGCTTTGGTGCTGATGATGGCGTCGGCGGGTCGCTGCTCGGCATCTTGCAGATCGTTGAGATCTTCGGGGCGCGGCGTGCGAGCGGCGGTTTTAGTTACATCGATGCCAGCCGCACGAACCCAGGTGTGCTGGCTGTTTGCTATGGCTATCAACTTGAGCTCGGGATATTCCTGATGCAGCACCTTGGCAAAAAAGTAACCAACGTTGCCAAATCCTTGCAGTGCGACGGTCAGCGGCTTGCCAGCCAAGCCGGCGGCTTTGAGATACTCGGCCAGCACGATGACACCACCGCGGCCAGTTGCCGCCTCGCGCCCTTCGCTGCCACCAGCCGCCATCGACTTACCGGTAAAGCTGCCTGGATCTTTCTGGCCGATTGTTTTTTCGTATTCGTCCACCATCCAGTCGATAATTTTGCCGTTAGTGTTGACGTCAGGTGCCGGAATGTCCTTTTGCGAGCCGATGTGCGGCGCAAGCTGCCGGGCGTAGTCTCGGCTCAGTTCTTCCAGCTCGGCCTCGCTGAGCGCCCGCGGGTCAACCGCGATGCCGCCTTTGCCACCGCCCAAGCTCAAGCCAACAGCCGCCGTTTTTAAACTCATCAGCGTCGCAAGCGCGCGGACTTCATCCAGCGAGACATTAGGGTGAAACCGAATGCCACCCTTGTGCGGCCCAAGCTTACTGTTGTGTTGCACGCGGTACGCTGGATAGGTATTGCCGCCGGCCGAAACGGTAAACACGTGCTCGCGCTCTGGTTTGAGTAGCGTTGCTATCGTCTCCTTGCTGTATCCCATACTCTCGGCTGCTTTACGGATCGTCGCTTGCGCGGTTGCGAGCATTGTGTTCATCGTCTCTCCCTCGTCTTTCGTACTCACTAGTATACCGCGAAAGGCAAGAGCAAGCGTGAGACCCGAACGGACGCATAGCCAAATACACCAGCATGCCGTATACTCGCCACTATGAAACTCTACACCACGTACATCTTCGACCTCGATGGCACGATAACCGACACCCTGGCCGTATGGCTGGATATTTTTCGCGACTGCCTGCGGCATTTTGGCGTTACACCACCCGACGACCAAACGCTATCTCGCCACACGCACGACTGGCGGGAGATGCTCAAACTCGGCTTACCAGAGAAAAAGCTTGACGCTTTTACGGCGCTGGCGCACAAGCTTGCCAACGAGCGACTACCCAAAGCGCCGGTACACCAGGGCGCGATCGAGGCGCTCGAAACACTCAAAAACCGGGGCAAGCGACTGGCGATTTTTTCGACCATGGACCGGCCGATGTTCGAGCCGGCGATGGCGCTGCGCGGCCTCAACACGTTCGTAGATTCTGCGGTAGCCGGCACCGATGTCGCATACCGCAAGCCGCACCCAGCCGGACTACTCAAGACGTTCGAGAACCTTGGTTTAACACCGAACGACCTCGCGGCTACCGTGTACATCGGCGATAAAGACACCGACATCCAAGCTGCCAACAGCGCAGGCATCGATGGTATATTGTTTTACCCGGCCTCGCATCAAGTAGTGTACGATCTCAACGAGCTCAAAGCCCACGATCCAGTCGCCATTATTAATGATTGGCGCGAGCTGACTGCGCCGTTCGCATCAGCCTTGTAAACCTTCGCTCAAGTACGCTACAACTTCGCCAATCATATGCGCACAATCTGGGTCGGGTATCCGCTCGGACCATTTACCGAACCGGTGGAGACTATTCTGAAGCAGACCTCTGTCATCGCTTGGATGTAAATACGGATCGGCGTCGAGTTGCACCGCCTCAAACCCGGTGGTCGTGGCTATATCGGTTACCTCGTGCGTGGTGACCGCCCATTGCGACCACGCACCGACATCACCCAAAAACACCGTCGACTCACCTCGTATCACACCCTCATAATACTGCGACAATGAGCCGGCCGCACTTTCGATAGCCGGCAGATACTCCTCGGGCACAGTATCTATCCCGCTCAGCGGCTGATGTGGCACATATTCAACCAGCGTCCGTATATGCCACAGCCCGTCGGCAGCTTGTAAAAACTCGGTATCCAACACGCTTGGCGTGCGTACGCCTAAGGAAGCGAACTCATCAGTCGCTTGGCCTACGATATTCCGCGCCTGAGCTTGCGTTTGTATGATACGGTTATGCTGTGGCCCAGGATAGGTGCGTTCGACGCAGAGTTCCGGCGGTCTACCTTCTCCTTGCGCGACCTCAACAAATCGCACATGGAGCGCCTGGTGGTCGGAAAGTTGGGGCACATCAGGCCCGTGATACGAAGGAAGATCTGAAAAGTATGTACGATTCATATTATGTTCTTAGAGACTTCTGTATTGTAGCGTATTGTCAGACGCGCGTCACTTTGACAACCGTTACTTTGGGTGATACCGTAAAAAGCGAACAGCAACATTACGATAAGGTGAGGGGAGTATGAGAAAAGCGAACATCGGCAAACGCATTGTACTGGGGGTGGCAATACTATTGACAGGGCTCGGCTCGGCGACAGCTTCGGCCTCGGGCGGGACTGCATATGCTACCAGCGACATGAACACCGCGCTGGCAAGCGTCGTGCATGGCGATGTTGCGCAGTCGACCACACTGCCCAACGGCAACGTGCTCTGGGTATTTGGCGATACCACGCAAGTTAACGGCGTATCTACCGTGGGTGCGTACGGCTATCCGCACGATTCGTTTGTGGTGCAAACCGCTGGCACACTCAATTTTACGGCCGTTCCTGGGAGTTATGGCTACGGCTGGCAGCAAGTGCCAAACTGGTCGGACGGCTCATATTTTTGGATGTCCACACCGGTAGTAGATAACGGCGTACTGTATGTATTTGGCGAGCGCGTGCAGGGCTCAAGCTCGTTTACGGTGGTCGGCAACTACGTGGCTGTCTTTAACGCCTCAACGCTCGCCTTCCAAAAAATGGTCGCACTGCCCAATGGTGCCACCGGCACCACCGTGTGGGGCGGCATTGCAAAAGCCAGCAACGGTTGGTGGATCACTGGCACACACGGCGTGAGCTGTAGCTACGCAACAGACTGTAAAGTGGGTGACATGGCCTTTGTGCCGTTCGGCGGCCTAGCCACAACCAGCAAATGGAAGGTGTATAACAACGTCGTTCCAGCCGCCACAAATATAGGCACGACACTGGGCCTCGTGCAAACTTCGAGCGGTTGGGACATCTTTACAAAGCTCGGCGATGCGTACGGTGGTGTTCAGGTTGAGCGCCTCAGCGCCATAGCCCCGACCGGCACGTGGAGTGTAACCGGCGCTTGGAGTGCACCGAGCCCGACCGGCACCGTCACCTACGGCGCAGCCGTGCATCCTGAGCAGGGCGCAGCAGCCGGACAACTCGTGGTCACGTACGACGTCAACGGCGATGACGCCGACTACCATCCGTTGTTCCTGTACTTACCGCTGTAGCCTAAAAACTCTCGGCAACAAACAACAACCCTTTGACCTCAGCACGCTATCATGCGGCGGTTACAGGGTTGTTGTGAGGAATCGTCGGGCGAGCCGCAGGGCAGCGTAGCTGTTAAGCTTGACCCGGATGCAACTGATCGAACAGACCAAACTCTCCTGGCTGCTCGTAGTATGCAGTGATCGCTTGTTGGTCCGCGGCAGCGTGCGCCACGTGATCGTCGATGCCGTTTCTATAATCAGCCTCTGCAGCAAGTTGGCAGTCGACATGCATAGCAACTAACTTGTTTCTAACCCGATTTGCTCGTTGTGCTGCCTCATAAAAATCACTATCGATCGGCACTTCGCCGCGTCGCACCCACTCATCGTTCATCTCATCCGAAATGCGCTGAGCGCCGCTCAAAGCAAATTCCACCGCACTCGTGTAGTAGGCCATATGTTCTGCTCGAGGTCCCTTCTGCTCGCGCCCCATATTCATCGCCGTCATCGGCCACGCAAAAGCACTGGCCTCCAGGCCGGTTCGGTCTACATATTCCTGAATTGGCTCAGGCACAGGGTTGTACGTCACAAATTCTGCAAGTTCACCGGTCTCAGTGTAGTCGCAGCGAACAACTCTGTCGTCGTCAAGTGTGCGCTCGGCGCCAAAGTGTAATTCATAACTCATGTGCATATGATACCATAAATAAAGGCAATTATATACTTGACGTTACCAAACCACTCCTGTAAACTAAGAGTATGAATGCGGGTAATCTCATCGACTTCTTCAACCAATTTGCCTCAGAAGCAAAGTGTGCAGAGTTTATAGCACAGCAGCGTTGGGGCAATGAGATTGTCTGCCCGAAGTGCGGCGTTGTCGGCATCAAAGCCTATAAGCTCGCTAGTGGCCGCCTCAAATGCGCCGAATGCCGCAAGCCCTTTACTGTCCGTATGGGCACTATTTTTGAAGACAGTATGATTCCCTTACAGAAATGGCTCCTTGCTATCTACCTTTGCACGAGCCTAAAGAAAGGAATCTCATCAATCCAACTTGCCAAATATCTAAACGTCACTCAAAAGACAGCTTGGTTCATGCTACAACGCATACGCTACGTCTTCGAGAACGGCACCTTTGAAAAACTCAAAGACGCCGTAGAAATGGACGAAGCCTACATTGGCGGCAAAGATAGTAACAAGCACGCCCATAAGCGCACGAAGGCTCTGACCGGCAAAGGCGCTCAAGGCTTCGGCAGTAAAAACAGCAAAACACCCGTCGTCGGCATGGTAGAACGTGGTGGCAGTCTGCACGCCGTAGTAACGAGTGATACCGGCAGCGCAACCCTCATGGGTCTAGTTCGTAAGCACATTGATATTGACGCTACAGTTTACACCGACGAGCACATGCCTTATCGCACTTTGCCCAAGATCGGCTACAAGCACGAAAGCGTCAACCACGGCGTTAAGGAGTTCGTAAACGGCATGGCCAGCACTAACACCGCCGAGTCATTTTGGTCACACTTAAAGCGTGGCATTAACGGCATTTACCACCACGTTAGCCCGAAGCATTTACAGAAATATTGTGATGAATACAGTTATCGCTGGAACACCCGCGAAATGAACGATGGCGAACGGTTTGAGGAGTGGTTTGGCAATCTGAACGGCAAGCGGTTGACCTACAAGGTGCTGATTAAGAAAGCCCAATAAAACGCTAGACTAGCAGCTTGATAAGCTGAGGCCGTACAATTTCAAAGATTAGCTGATGTCCTTCGTTGTTTGGATGCAGCCCATCCGGCAGCAAATTCGCTCCGCTTTTGACTTGCTGCATGAAGGCATCAAAGACCGGAATGTAGAGGGTGTCATGCTCACGCGCTACAGCAGCCATAGTTTCTTCATAGGTTTTAATGGCTTCGTTAGTATAGTGATAGTTACCCCATACCACCGGCGTTGTCTTTGCTTCGTCGCAACCTGACAGACCAACAAAGATTAATTTTGAACTAAGTAGCTGCATTTTTTCGATGATTGTTTCTAGGTTTTGCTTGTATTCATCTAGCGCGACTTGCACGGGGCCGTTGTCGGTTGATGAATCGTTTACCCCTATCTGCACAATGGCTATAGGTAAAATGCCATGACGGGTTCGGGCAATCGTTTCAGCCTCAATACGATTAAGAATATTCTTCGTGTTATCTGCCGAGATGCCTAGATTGAAAATTGTCGGTTCATCGCGTTCTTGTAAATCTTGTACCTGTCGCTCATCGTATGACTTTCGTAGCCGATCAACCCAACCACCTTCCGTATCCCAATAGCCTTGCGTGATACTGTCGCCAAAGACTAATACCCTCATGATTTAGCCGCTTCACGCTCCTTGAGCGCTTTAAGTTCCGCGCCCACCATGCGTTGAAAAATATCTGCCATGTCCGGCGACTGCTCAACCATCAGCTCTAACCAGCCAGACTTGCCTTGTTCTTTAGCTTCGGCGTCGATCTTTCGCAGCATTTCGGCCGTCTTACTTTTATCGTTTGTTGGGATAGGTATTGTGGGTAAGCTCATGTCCTAATTGTACCAGGCTTCCAAAAAACCTTTACATGTTGTTATAGTAGGGGCATGTCACGCCGCTACTATCGCAGACACCGCAAGAACGATGGCATATCTGGTACATTGCTGTTTGTCGGTATTATTGCCGTTGCTACGCTTTACAACAAACTGTCTGCCGCAACGATTAACCTGATTATTGGCGGCGGCTTATTACTGGTCGGCGTAATCATCGGCCTCGTGCTGTTTATCCAATTCAAGCGTTCACAGCACGAGAAGCAAAAACTACGCGCCCTAAACTTGATTGATACCGACTACATGGACGGCCTAGCCTTTGAAAAGTACGTAGCCGAACTGCTGAAAAGTCAGGGCTACGGCAAAGTGACCCTCACCGAGCGCTATGATCTTGGCGTTGATATTATCGCGCTAAAAGACGGCATCCGCTGGGGCGTGCAAGTAAAACGCTATAGCAATATGGTTAAGGCTGAGGCCGTGCGTCAAGTTGTAACCGCCCTAAATAAATACAACTGCCAGCGCTCGATGGTCGTCACCAACAGTACATTTAGCCGTCCGGCTAGAGTTCTTGCCGACAGTAACGACTGTGTTTTAATCGGCAAAGACGAGCTGGCGGAGTGGATTATTGCCTTCCAAGAAGGTAATTAAAAAGTACTCCCCCGATACACAACCTACCTAGTAATTATATATCTGTTAAAATAACAATGCAGTACTCCTTCCTTTCTATATAAATATAGGAGTAGGAGGGGTAGGCAAAATACATATACCTACACAGCCAGTCCAAAAAACTACATTCATAAAAAACATCTAGCCTAAACTTCAGTAACCAGTAATACCTACAAACCTACATGACAGACAATAACCAACTATCAACCAAGCTACATAAACCAGAACCAAAATACCGTAAAAAACTAAACCAGGAGCAAGTAGAAGTACTGCAAATGCTCTACCGCTTTCGATTTGCCAGCAGTGAACAAATCGCACAGTTCCAGGCAAAGCCAAATGCAAAGGCCATACAAAAGCGACTGAAGATACTCGAAGACCAAGACCTTATTGCCAAACGCTACGACAAATCCTACAAGCTGCAAGGCAAACCAGCGGCCTACTACCTGACGCCCACTGGCGCACGGGCATTTGCGGCAAACATTGAGCGCAAGCCGGATGAGCCGCTTAACATGAAGCGCCTCTACACGAGCAAAGATGCCTCCGAAGGTTTTATTACTCATTGCCGCAATGTCCTCAGCGTTTACCTGGCGCTCAAGGCTCTCCATCCAAAACAAGGCGAACTTATGTACTTCACGAAGAATCAGCTCAGCTACGAAAAGTACGACGATTACTTTCCTAGCCCACGACAAGATGCCTATGTACATATTAGAAAAGGCCAGGCTGACCGGCACTTCTTGCTGGATATTTTTGAAGACACGCAGCCATTCTTCGTGCTCATTCGCCGCATTAAAAAGTACCTGGACTACTCCAGTGGTGGTGATTGGGAAGCACACAGCGACAAGCCGCTTACCATCCTTATGGTCGTCGGCCACAAAAGCATCCACAAACGGTTACGCAAGCGCTTGGCCTACGAGCTGCGAGAGAGCTACGAAGACCTCAAGTTTGCTACAACCAGGCTAGAGCATATCCTTGAACCGAAATACAAAGGCAAAGTCTGGTTCCCTATTGATGAGGACGGGGATGACCCGGATGAACCATTAAAACCCGTAACGCTCACCAAGCTACCACAAGCGGACAATTAGAACTTCTCATTTGTAATCAAATGAGAAGTCACCTATTTGCCAACGGCAAATAGGTTTGAGCCTATCTGATGGTATTATTAGAACATGAAGATTGCCTCTACAAACCCATCCCGCAACTATGAAGTTATCGGCGAGGTCGAAGCCTCGACAGAACAGCAAGTAAAAGAGGCTGTAGCTAAAGCCTGCGCCGCGCAGCCGAAATGGGCGGCACTGAGCCAGGCCGAGCGCAACGCCGCTATCGAATCATTCGTGGAGGTCTGCAACAAGCACGCCGATGAGATCGCCGAACTCATGTCAAAAGAAATGGGTAAACCAATCACCCAAGCCCGTGCTCAGGTCAAAGAAAACCCGGATTTCTTTAAGGCTCAAGTAGAAATGGCTGAAAAGGTATTAGCGCCTGAAATCGTCTACGAAGATGACACGCAGCGCCACCATCTTACTCGTGAACCGTTAGGTGTTATCGCCTGCATTACGCCCTGGAACTTTCCATTCTTGAATCTACCGTGGCAGATGGGTCAGGCTTTGCTTGCCGGTAACACAGTCGTCTTCAAGCAATCCGAAGAAGTTATTGTATTCTCGCAACTCATGGGCAAGCTGATCGCCGAATCAGACATGCCGGAAGGGGTGTGGACGGCCGTGTTTGGCGACGGTGCGGTTGGTGAACTGCTGGTACAACAGCCCGTAGACGCTATCATGTTTACGGGCAGTACCCGCACCGGCCAGCGCATCACAGAGCTTGCCGCCAAAACCTCTACGCGAGTGCTCACCGAGATGGGCGGCTCCGCGCCAGGGATTGTCTTTGAAGATGCCGACGTGCCGGCCATTATCGACACACTTTACATGATGCGCTTCGATAACACGGGCCAATACTGTGACGGCCTCAAGCGCCTCCTTGTTCACGAAAGCAAGCTAGACAGAGTGCTGGAAGCGCTCAAAAAAGTAAACACCGCCAAAAAGGTTGGCGACGCCTTGGACGAAAAGACCGACATTGGCCCGCTCGTTGCTAAACGCCAAGTAGATCTCCTCAAGGGACAATTACAGGATGCGCTGGACAAAGGCGCGAAGGTCGTCTTTGGCGGCAAAGAGCCAGCAGGCTTGCAAGGTGCATACTTTGAGCCGACTGTACTCACCAATATCTCGTTTGATATGCGCATTTGGAAAGAAGAAGTGTTTGGGCCGATGCTGCCCGTCGTCACCTTCAAGACCGAAGACGAAGCCGTTAAGCTCGCCAACGACACTATCTATGGCCTCGGCGCATTTGTGTTTACTACCGACAAAGACCGCTACTTCCGCGTTGCCAAGCAAATCCAAAGCGGCATTGTCGCCCACAACAATGCGCTTTACTTCAGCACGGTTACGCCATTTGGCGGTTATAAGGCTTCGGGCAACAGCCGAAGCCTGGGCGTGGAAGGCTTTCATGAAGTAACGCAGGTAAGAGTGGTCAGCGAGGAAAAGGCGAAAGGCGCTGAGCAAGAAGGGTTGCTTGCATGAGTATAATGCCCATCACAACCCTATTCCTCCTCCAATCGCTCGACGGCAAAATCTCCACCGGCGACGTTGACGAACGCGACTTTGACAAAGATTTGCCAAATATCCCTGGCGTCAAAGAAGGCTTGCGCCAATATTACGAGATTGAGCAGCAAACCGACCCTGTTTCGTTTATCAGTGGCCGCGTCATGGCTAAGATAGGCGCGAATACCAACTCGCTTGAGGGCATAAAGCAAATTCCCGTAACCTTTGTAGTCGTAGATAACAAGCCTCATCTTGCGGCACACGGCGTTGAGTTTTTGGCTCGCAAGTTCAGCAAGCTCCTTATCGTTACTACTGATAAATCCCATCCCGCGTATGGCCTGCAAGATCAGTACGCCAACATAGTTATCTTGCACTACGACAAGGCTATAGATTTCGCCGATCTATTTACAAAACTCAAAACAGAGCATAGCGCTGACCGCATGACTATCCAATCCGGCGGCGAACTCAACGCCATCTTGCTGCGGGCTGGTCTTATTGACCATGTGCTTATCGTGGTTGCGCCCTGTCTAATCGGTGGCCGCACTACTGCAACACTCGTTGACGGCGAGCCTTTGCAGAGCGCGGAAGACTTGGCCAAGATTCGGCCGCTTAAGCTCAAAAGTTGCAAAGCGCTTGAGGATTCGTATGTGCGGCTAGAGTATGAGGTGACGAACTAGCAATGCTCATTGACCTTTCCGTAACCCTCAACCAGCGAACACCCGTCTATCCTGGCGATCCGGCAATTAAGATTGAACAGGCTGGCGTTTTTGAGCGTGATGGCTGGAACGATCATGTTATTTCGGTAAATACCCATGTCGGCACTCATATTGATGCGCCGCTGCATATGATCGCGGACGGTAAAACACTCGACCAAGTACCGATTGAGCAATTTGTGGGCCGAGGTCGCCTGGTTGAAGTCGGCAAAACATTTGACCTTGAAGAACTAAAGCAAGCCGACATTCAGGAAGGTGACATCGTACTGTTTCGCACCGGCATGAGCGAGCACTATCACGAGCCAGTTTACTTTGAAGAATATCCTGTAATGTCCAAAGAAATAGCTCAGTGGCTCGTTGAGCGCAAGGTTAAGATGGTGGGTGTTGACGCGGGCAGCGTAGACAATGCTGATGACTTTCCAATTCACAAAATCCTGCTTGGCGGAAATGTGCTCATCGTTGAAAACCTAACTAATCTCGATCAGCTAACTGGTAAAGGTTTTACCGTCTACGCGCTCCCCATAAAACTGGACATTGACGGTGCGCCAGCACGGGTGATTGCAGAAGTAAAATGACCGCCGAAGACACAATCAAACAAAAATTCGCTGAGTGGAAAGAGTGCCTTGAGGGTAAGGAGCCGCCAAAGATAGACCCTAACTCAGTAAGTGGCGTACTCTACTCACTATTCTGGGAAATGGGCGCCTATGAATCTTATGTTGCTATCTGTAGGAACAATCCCAAAAGTCCCCTAGCCACCCTGCTTTTTGGCAACCTTACTGCCTATAACTACATCCAAGTGCAAGCTATCCGTATTCGTCGGCTCTGCGAGCCGCCTACAGCGGCGAAGGAAGAAAAAGATACCAGCATATATTCGCTGCGGCGGATTGTTGATGGTTTGAAGGAACAGCGTAAGGCTGGTCTACTAACAAGGGAGAATCTCTGCGCAGTTTACGGCATACCACCATCTAAGCAAGAAGTGGCGCGTCAATTTGATGAGGCAACCTCCGGCGTAAGCGGTAGCTTCTCGACGGATTCAATAATCGCGGGTAATACCCACGCCATGCTCGATGATATTTGCGATAAAAACGGTCTAAAGAAATCCTTACTTGATAAGCTAGATAAGCGTCTGCTCGTTGATAAAAACGCCCAACTAAGCGAAATCATCTACTTTGTCGATAAGCATATTGTTCACTCCGCATCAGATGATAGCAGAAAGCAAGTTGGAGAATTAGCCTTGCGCGTGGCCGACATGAAGAAGGTTATCCAGGATATAACTGAGGTATTTTTCTGCTGTAACATGCTTATAGCACAAGCCGATACGGAGATAATGACCGTCGGCTGGCAAAATCAGCTTACTAATCTTAGTACGGACGAAATGACTGTTACGCATACCGTATTTGACGGCATTGAAAAAGAAAGTAAAACCTGGAAGCAAACCGGTTACGGATTATTAGGACTGTAAAAACTTAGCCGAAGAAAGCAAAAGCTAATCAGCTTCCGGCAATAGTTCTGTATCACCCTCTGGTGCTTTTTGATCGTCTTGCTTCTGAACAGCTTTAGCTCTCAGTTTTTTGACTTTTGCAGCACGATTTGACGCATAGTTATTACGCGAAGCGACGATAGCTTTCTCGGCCATCTTCTCGCTGCCGCCATTCTCTAGTAAAACAGTCTTACCCGAAAACGGTTCTTGCGACTCAACGGCCGATATTCGCATGTAGAAATTGTAGGACGGCAAATTAGCAATCTCGCCTTCGTTGATGTGCGGTTTGAACAGCGGCAATACAAGCTTCTCATCGGCCGGATTGCCGGTACGGAAACAAATCACCGTGCCGACATTCGCCAGGATGATGTTCACTGTTTGCAACTCGTCTTGCTGTGAGGTGGATTGCTCGGCCATCGTCAGGTATAGCTTGTACTTGCGGGCTTCAGATAGCATTTGCACGAATGTTGGCGCGGCGAAGTTTTGGAACTCATCAACATATAGATAGAACGGCTTACGCTCGCCCTGCTTCACGCGGGCGCGGCGTAAGGCGGCAATCTGTAGTTTGGCCAGTACAGTAATACCAAAGAGTTGTGAGGTATCTTCACCAAGTAAGCCCTTCGAGAAATTACAGATCAAGATTTTGCCGTTTAGAATGTCGTCAAAATCAATAGATGATTTTGGCTGCTCAAGGATACGCTTTGCTGATGCAGAAAACAGAAAGCGCCCGATCTTCGCCGTAATACCAGCCACCATCTTAACTTGCTGGAAACCGCCAGCCTTACCAAGCTCATTCTTCCAAAAGTTTTTGAGGTCTTTGTCTTCTAACCTGCTCAAGACTGTCTTGCGGTAAGCAGGGTCGTTAAGCAGATCGAAAATTGTAAACAGAGTCGGGTTTTCTGTGGTGAGCGCTGTTTGTATGGTGTTACGCAAAACATACTCAATACGGTGGCCGCCGCTGTCATCTTCTGAAAAGATTTTACGGAACACCGACACGATAGCCTCGGTCACTAGGTCTTTTTCGCGCAGCAGATCATCGTCGCTCAAGCCTGGGCGCAGTTCGAGTAGGTTAAGCGCGATAGGATGTGCCAAATCGTCGGGGTTAAAGTAGATGACATCGTTGATGCGATCTTTTGGAACGTAGCGTAGCAGTGTTTCGGCCATGTCACCGTGCGGGTCGATCACGGCTACGCCTTTGCCGTTCTGAATATCCTGCACGATGGCATATTGCAGCATCGTAGTCTTACCATTGCCCGTACCACCGATAATATAAACGTGGCGCTCGCGTTCGGCAGCGGTCAAACCAATATCCGTGCTCGTGCCGTGATGATGATTGCGGCCAAGCACAACATCAAACTCGCCGCTTTTGATGCCAAGCGGCGCGGCCAGCGTGCGACTGTGCGAACGCACCATGCCTTCGGTTGTAATCGTGCCGTATGGGAAATGGTAAATACTTGCCAACTCGGAGGCCGAAAGAATATTTGAATCCATGACTAGGAATGAGGGCACGCGGTGCTGGACTTTGAACATGCCTATCTTCTGGCCGAGCCTGTCAGGATATAGCCGAGGAACATATAGCCCCTGGAAGCTCGAAGATAGAGGCGCGAGTGAGCTTGTAATGCCATGCGATAACTCGCTAAGCCGTTCGCCCGAATCGGCTACCAGTAACACGCGGATGTCGGTTCTAAATAACGGCTGGCCGAGTTTGTTAAGAATTGTCGCGTATAGCTCTTGTACGGCTGGGGTCAGCTCTGGCTCGTCCTCGCCTCTGAACTTGGGAATAATCCACGCGGCAAATAGCAAAATGAGCGCCCATGAAAGCGTTAGCTTAATATCGTTGGAGTAATAGCCGATGAACGCGGCGACTACCCAGACCAGCCAGAATCGACGCAAGAAATATCCAAGTTTGTTGTCGATAATCGCGTGGCCTTTGCTCAAGATTTTACTATGTAGCTTATTCGTCCAATAGGAGCTGTGCGGCGCGAGCACCATTTGCATTGCCACTGCTTCGCGTGGCTCTAGTTTCGTCATTGAACCTACAATAAAAGTCACAGGGTCGCTTTGGCTTAGATCGTCCTGACCTTGCAGCGGATAGGCGTAGTGCCGAGACAGCTTAACTTCGTGCACGCGGCAATACATACCGTCAGCAGTAGCACCTGGCAGCTCTGCGTCGTCGTTGAGCACACGGAAGCGGGCATCGGGCAAATATGCCGCAAGCTGGCGCTGTAGGGTTGCTACGTCGTCAGGATTAGTGCGGATAAGGTAGCGGATGCCTTCTTTGTGCGTTGCAACCACTTCTAGCGACATCATGCCGTACTTGCCAATAAGCCGCTGCAAGATCGTGACAAGCTGCTGCGTGGCAATCGGTGACTTGTCGGATTGCTGCGGCGGTGTGATCTCCAAATAGGCCGCTCTGCTTTTGCGTAGCTTCCAGAAATTGACCATGCCCCTAAGCGCATCGTAAATCGGCTCAAGTATCCAACGGTAAGCGAAATATCCAATGAGAACCATGAGGGCGCTATTAACGGCGATCTCGAATGGTGTATCACCTAGTAGTCGGATAAAAAGATCAACAGGCGCAAAGGAAGCCATAACAGTAAGCATAACCACAACACTTTTCTATTGTTTTACAAGCTAATCGTACCTGATTAGCTACGAGAGGACAACAGATAGGCTTGAGGTTGCGGTTTTTAGTTCTTCAGGCCAGTAAACAAATCGGCTACGTTCACTTTGAGACACTTCGCAATTCGGTGGAGCGTCAGCAATCGCGGCCAACGTCTGCCGGTTTCAAGATAGGTTATGGAAACCGAGCTAATATCCAGCATCTCAGCCAGCCCTTCTTGTGTGAGGCCGCGACTCTTGCGAACTTCAGCTAATCGTTTGCCAAATGCTTGTAGATACTTCTTTTCTTGCGGATTCATACCTCTAGCGTAGGTAATGTTGACAGTTTGTTACACAAACAACTTGTCAAACTTTTGGACTTTTTGTATCATTTCTACAGATGAAGGTTTTACATATTGTTAAGGCTGTAGAAAAGCATGAGTATATTTCAATTTCCAGATAATATTGTTGTCGGAGAGACGGTAATATGCATCGTTTGCCGTAAACAGATAACGCTTATTGAGGCTTCGGCAAGTCTCCATGATGCCGACGGTAATTTGGCCTTTACGTGCAATGGTCACTTCTGGGACATCGGCAAATTTATAATCGGCCTCGCCGACTTCATGGCAGCCGAACGACTAAAGCAGGAATACGGTGGGGCGGCGGATGCATGGGCTTTACGTTGAAGAGCGCTCATTGAATGGTCATGGCTCGCTTTCTTGGGATTTAGCGCATCACATGTACGCTCGTTCTTTGCGCGGCAAGATCGCGGTTGTGACCGATAGACCCGTTGAGTTGCTTTCCGCTACACGCAAGCAGTGGCTTAAAATATTACGGCGAGCGCAGAGAGAACAAGCTAGTACGCTTAATGCTACTCGGATATTGGAACTCATGCGACAGATTAGCTATATGCATGGGCTTGAGTTCGCCGCCAAAGCCCCTGACGACATTTTGGAAGCTGATATTACGTTTGCGACTGCCGACAGTTTCGTGAAGATACCGCCTGTATGCCCGACGGTGTATATCACATGCTCTGTTGAAAGAGAAAAGATGCATATGCTGACAAGCTGGCTACCGAAGAATAGCGTTGTGGTGATTTACGTCTAAAGGCTGGCTCAATTTAAGGACTTCTTGTGCATAGACTATAATGGTAGCGGGAGACTCCTATGCCAAGCAACAAGCCCACCAGAGAACAGTTAGAAAAACTAGCAAAGGAAATCAATCAAGACCAAGCTAAATCAAGTCCAGCGGAAAAGCGGATCAAATTAAACACGTCCTTCAAGAAGGCCGTCAAGAAGATTGTCCAAACGCCGCCGCCCAAAAAAGAGGCCAAGTAGAGTGAACGCGACTATCTTGTTGGCATTGCTTACCATACTGGGCGGCATCGTTGCAGGCTACATTACCTTCAGGCTTAATAAGTCGAAGGAGTTAGAGTTTAACTGGCGAGAGCAGAAGGAAAGAAGGTATAAGTCCGCTATATTGCACATGGCAGCCTACCTAGAGAATGATTTTGAATATCTTGTATCGCGTCCAGAGATTACAACTAAGGAACAGGTTACGTCACACCTCAAAGCCGAGTATCATCAAATGACGTTTTACGCTTCAAGAGAAGTAGTAACTGCCGTTCATAGTTTTATTCGTAAACCCTCTCAAGAATCATTCGCAACGGTGCTTCTAGCTATGCGGCGCGATCTTTGGATTAGAAAGACAGATTTGAGCGTAAACGAAATAAAGCTAGATGCAACAACGGATAAAAGTAAGTAGCTTCTTAGGAAAAGAGCCATTATTTTGTTTATGGTAACGTCAAGTATATAATTGCCTAAATAAATAATTAAGTCAACACCCTACCTGTGCGTGCGTTTGTGCTGCTCATAAAGAGTCGCAGCGCCAAAGTGGCGGCTACTCTCGCGCCTCTCGCTGCATGCGCATCATGTCAAGCTGTTCGTACGTGTAGGTGTAGTCAGTTGGGTGATAATCGTTGGTTGACCGCGCATAGAAAGCTTGCGCGCGACGATTTTCTTGAGCTACATCAAGAAACACTGGTGTATCGTCATCAAACCAATCGTGCGCGGCGTCCATTAACGCTTGACCAACACCAAGGCCGCGAAGTCCATCAGTGATATGGATACTGCGCAGCTCCTGGTTGCCGTCAAGTTTGCGAGCGTCAACAAAACCAATAATATCGTGATCGTCCTCCGTGAGTCGGGCTACCCGCCAAAAGCCGTGAGCGTCTGGGTCGACTGATTGCGCAATAGCCTCGGCTCGGAGATCGTTGCCAACGTCGCTGGTCATGCGCGCGATTTTACCAGCAATCCATTCGGGATCGATTCCCGGCAAGTCGCTATACTGCTGCTGCCAGCTTCCGGCTCGCAGTTCGCCAATTCTTGCAGCATCTTCAGGCTGAGCAGGAACTATTTCGAATTCTAAGGCCATATGGAAAGTATACATGCATCTTATGCGTCCGATTGCTTTTTAAACACATAACCAGATTGCAACATCAAGAGTTCATTGATAACAAAGGGAAACAGTAGCCAGAATGGCACGCCGCTGCTTAGATCTGGAACCGTCCAGAGTATTGCCACGTTTGCGAGAGTTCCACACACGATGCCGACCAAGCCAAACTTTCGAGGGATCTTTGATGTTACTCTATAATTATGCTAAAATAGCAAATTACGGACGTAGGGTTACCCTCACGGAAGGAAGAATTGCTTGTAAAAAATTGATTAGAATTGTATAATTTTACATAATCATGGGTGCCAATTACCTCACTTTCCATTCACCACACCCCCTAGAATTAGGCACCGTTACCACGGCTGACTTTGACCGTCTAGCCGCCGCTACGCACGAAATTGGTACGAAGTACGCGTACCTCAACCCAAGCTTGATAATGCCAGATTCTTATCGACTACGAGGTTGCGCCTGATGGTCAGGTCTCGGTCGTCACTGAAGTTGATTACTCTAACATCGACGGATCTTTCAGCTCCCAAATACATACTGTCCAGAGCACAACGGCTGAAGAGAGCCGTGTTTTACTCAGGGCCTTAGCACCATTTACGGCTGCCGGGGATGGGTGGCTGGACACCGAGGAAGCTACCGTAGTTGGATTTTTGCGACGGCCACAGCATGAATCGTTTTGTGGCGGCGGATGGCACGTTGATAGCACATCGGCACATGAGGACTTCCGCGGTCTCCTATTTTATGACTCATTGCCAACAGATTTTGCGGTCGGCAGCCTCACGCTTGACCTGTCAGATGTAGAGCCTACACCGAGTACAATGAGCCGGCTACTTTCCAATTTCCGACTTGCCAGCGAAATCGAAGCTGAAGAGACTGACCTCACCGTAGCAGAAAGTCCATCGCCTTTACGGGCAGTGGCCATAGATCATCGGCACGTACATCAAGCGACATTAATTCCTCGTTCCATGCATGGCATCACTCGTACTTTTATGCGACTTGCAACGTACCGACGTGGCAATGATTAGCACAACCAATTCCAACTATTGATCTACGCAAATAAGATTGAAAGCAGTTACGCCCATCTGGCAAGGGTGTATGTTGCTTAAGATAATTTTTGAGGAGCTGGAAAAGGTTGAGGTAAAGGAGATCCGTGAGCTACTCAACGAGAAAGAGCAGCAATAAACTTCCCATGACCTAACGGTCGGGATATTGCCTGTTTCAAACCAACTTAAGGTTGGTTTGCCCGGCGTCAGTCTTGCCCTGGTTTTCTATGTAACGTCTGATGACGCTCTCGTCAATGTCAACCGTACTCACAAGTAGCCCTCCGACCAAATACTATCTGTGCCCCAGTAGACCTCTTTGAGAAATGGTAGCTCGGCTTTCATGCCTTTGGCCGTGTTCGCCTTGATGATGCCAACCGCTTTACCGACCGCCCACTGCGGGGGAATCGAAACCAGCAGGTGGATGTGGTCTTTGCCGGTATTGACGGTCTTAAACTGAATTGCAGGGTAGTGTTCCCGGATGGCTTCAATTCGGCTCACAATGAAAGCCTTGACGCCGTCGTTGATAACTTTGCGTCGGTATTTGGTCGGAAACACCAGATGATAGTCGCAGAGAAATACACAGTGAGACTTATGACGGAAGACGGTTGGCATAACAGTCTCATGATACGCGGACACTATGCGCGAGGATAAGGCTAACGCCGGAAAGGACATTCGGCCCACGACCTTACGGTCGGGGTAAGCTGTGCCTGGAATCTAAAAATGAGTGATAATTATTGCGATGGCAAGTGCGATTGCCTGGGAAAGAGGGGCCAGTTTTAAATTGAACTCTCGGTGCCATAACGCAAGAATAGTATGAGTTAGCTAATATGTTCATTCACAAATTGTGAGTAGATTACGGGGCTTATCTGCTGGACTGATCGCGCCCAACGGCGTGCTGTTTCAAGCTCTGCCGTAAAGTTCTCAGGCGACACATAATACCTGCAGAATGCCAAGGCCGCTAAATCTTGTGTGCCAGTCTTTTCAACGGGTATCGATCGACCTTCTAGGTAGGCTTGTGTGGCGCTCGTTGGATATCCAAGCACAGCACCCAAACGCTGATTACCACGAGATATATCTGGGTCAGCGTTGGCAGCTTGTACTTCGTCAAGATCTGCTGGGTCTCTAGCGGCAAACAAGACGCGATCTTTCTGTAGAATGTCTTCACTCACGATTGCCTCGTGCGCTGCATGTAAGTCGGCTGGCATATCTGGTTGGCTCTCAAGCTCGTACCGAGACTCCAACGCAAGGTCCCTCACTTCCTCAACAACGCATCCGTAAAGCCCAAGGTCACGCGCTATATCAACTAGCTGCCGAGACCGAGTGTCGTCAAGCTCAGGCTCTGAATCACCGCGCGTCTTTGTAGCAGTATCAAACTCCAGCAAAGCTGCCCGCTTATCACCGGTAGCAGCAAGTATTAGCTCAACCTTGCGTGCTGTGAGCACGTCCAGCGTTTCAAGTCTCTCAACTGTCTTCTTAAACAACTCCTCATTCTCGTAATTGGATCGCGGCTCAAATGCTAATTGACGGCCCTGGTTATTGTAGGCGCCTGACATAGGCTCCTCCAGGTTGGCGGAGCGTCCAATAAGCAGAGTCTTTTCACCGTTTGATGTATGATCCATATGGTTAGTATAGCAAATGCCCCACATTCTGGAGCATCTTGCTTCTGTTATCAACCCTGGCAGGGGTGTATGTCGGTTAAGATAACTTTTGAGGAGCTGGAAAAGGTTGATGTAAAGGAGATTCGGAAACTCATCGATGAGGAATTGCATGGCAATTGCGCTACCCCAATTGTTCGATCTGAAAAGCCTAATACGAGAGAGTGGCCATGATTTGTCTAGCCTCTGCTAAGCTTGCTGGGTCATTTGGCAAGGTATTTTCCATTTGCTGGCCAGGCTTAAAATAAGTTAGATCTTCACTGATACCTTTGTACTTGGTGTCGTACTTTGGAGAAAAGAAGCACAGGTTTGGCGCAGAGCATGAGCTTAATAAGTATTCGCCGCTGACTGAGTCAGAGATGATGTAGGCACTAGCTCCATTAAACGTAAAAGATGTTACTGGTTTATAGCCGGCATTGCTGCTAGCGTTAGCGATTAAGCCATCGGCTGCAGACTCCAGTCTGATTACAAACTTGCCGTCGCCACTTGGCTTTTCGATTAGCAAACCTCCGGTTACTGAATCGGTGCTCGCCTTCCAGCCGGCCGGATATTTTAGCTTTAACCTGTCGCCCGAGAACGTGGCT
This sequence comes from Saccharimonadales bacterium (SeqCode), assembly GCA_035278105.1. Lineage (GTDB taxonomy): Bacteria > Patescibacteriota > Saccharimonadia > Saccharimonadales > UBA4665 > PMNU01. Next base: position 8,109 of record DATEJI010000108.1, on the reverse strand, counting down.
ACTTTCAATTCGCTAGGCGCAAGAGTAGCTTGCGATGAAGCTGAAGGCTTGGGTACAGTACCGATGCGCTGGAATGCCATGTAGCCGGCTGTGCCAATAAATGCCAAGATCAGCACGATTAGCAGAACCTCTACAAAAGTAAATCCATCGTTATTTTTGAGAGGACTCATAGAAATATCTTAGCATAAGTAGTTTCAGTAAAATAAGGAAGAGCAGGAGGCTTGCTTTATGAATATTGTATGTTCTAATAATATCTGGCAGGGGAGACAGGACTTGAACCTGCGACACCGGGTTTTGGAGACCCGTGCTCTACCAACTGAGCTACTCCCCTACGAGCTTCTTGCCGCTCCGCTGGCTGGACCGAGCGGGAATAGGGCAAGAACAGATTGATAATAGCAAATCTGGCTTAAAAAGTGTAGTTATCTGTGCTGCGTATGTTACGATTAAGGCTTGTAACATAGGAGCACGTATGGCCATCCACTCAGAATTTCAGCAGCGTATTTTTTCCGAACCGATCACGCTGGAGGCCCAAGAAGCGGCGCTCGGCCCAGACATGCATCCAACATTCTTTCTGACGGAGTACGCTCCGGGCGAATATAGCGCGCGCATCGGTCCGTTCTCCCAGGCGATTGACTTTGTGCAGCATGACCCGATGCGCGAGGCGGTAGAGAACGCAGTCAGTATACCCCCGCTTTCGCATGGTATTCCGGATATGAGCAGAGTTGAATTGTCTCAGCCCGAGGGGCACGACGCGCTGCGCCTCGCAGACATAGAACCACAACTGCAAGCGCTCAGCGAGCTGAGCCATCGAATCGGCACTGAAATCCTTGTTGCTGAGGGTGGCCACCATACGCTTGGTGTCATAAGAGTGTTGAACCCGCATGATATTCAATTAGGGCTACGAGGATCCCCTGAGACAGAGACTTCTATATCCGCCGATCGCGTCCATGTAACCGACGTTATTCGGGCGGGTGGTTGTACTGCGATGTTGTCGGTCCTCGATCAGTATCGCGGTCTGGCCGACTAACTCAAGTAGCGACGGCGCGGTTAGATCGGAGTCGAGCCAACCCATACAAACTCCGTACGGGGTTCCTTTATCTAGCGTAATCTGGTATACCTATTACTACTATGACCAAGGTTGCACCAACCAAGCCGTTACTCATCTTGTTGTACGGATACCCTGGCGCGGGCAAGACCTTTTTTGCCCGGCAACTGGCTGAACAATTTCAGGCGGCGCATGTGCATGGTGATCGCATCCGTGGCGAGCTGTTCGAAAAGCCGCACTACGACAAAGAAGAGAACGATGTCATCACCCAACTGATGGATTACATGACGGGTGAATTTCTAAATGCGAGCATGAGCGTCGTGTACGATGTGAACGCCATGCGCACCGGGCAGCGCCGCGCGTTGCGTGACATGGCGCGCAAGCATCATGCACAGCCGATCCTGATCTGGCTGCAAATCGACCCAGAAAGCGCCTTTACGCGCGCGGCCAACCGAGACCGTCGCCGGAGTGACGACAAATTTGCCGCGCCGAGCGACCACGCCACGCTTGAGCGCATTGCCGGCGCCATGCAAAATCCGCAAAATGAGGATTACATTGTGGTCAGCGGCAAGCATACCTTCGACACACAACTCAGCGCATTCTTTAAACGGCTGCGCGAGCTTGGGCTGGTGCCGTCCGTAAGCGAAGTGAACACCAAGGTGATTAAGCCTGGCCTGGTCAACCTCATTCCCAATCCTACCGCTGGTCGCGTCGACATGGCGCGCCGCAACATTATGATTAGATAGAGGAGCCGCGGGTGGCGACAAAGCACATAGACATTCCGGGCATCGGCCCGGTGACGCTGTACAAACGCCGGGGAAATCGCTCGCTGCGCTTGAGTTTGGGCTCGGACGGCGAAGTGCGCGTATCGCTGCCGTATTGGGTGCCCTACAGTGCGGGCGTGGCGTTTGCTCGCTCGCGCGAGGCGTGGATTGCCACGCATCGCGTGCCAGCGCCGATGCTTTTGGCACAGGGCCAGGCGGTGGGCAAGGCGCATCATCTGCACTTTGTGCCGTCGTTTGAGGCCACGCGTGTTACAACACGTATTAAGGCCAGCCAAGTAGAGGTGAGTCATCCACGCACACTCCTGCCGCACGATCCGGCAGTGCAAAAAGCCGCCAAAACCGCGGCCATCCGCGCGCTGCGCAAAGAAGCAGAGCGACTGCTACCGCTGCGACTACGCCAATTGGCGGAGCGTGATGGCTTCAGCTATCGCAGCGTAGAGATCAAACTCTTAAAAAGCCGCTGGGGTAGCTGTAGCAGCCGACAAGAGATCACGCTCAATCTGTTTCTCATGCAACTGCCGTGGCATCTGATAGATTACGTGCTGCTGCACGAGCTCACTCATACCAAAGTGATGCGACACGGCCCACCATTTTGGCAAGAGCTGGAGCGCCACATTCCGCACGCCAAAGCACTCCGCAAAGAGATTAGCAGCTACCATCCATTGCTCGCCGCAGAGTAGGCCAGGAAGCGCTGCACATCTCGCCGCTATCGGTTATACTTATGCATATGGTAAAAGGATTGCTGGCCCGACGCAAAACCGCGGGGCAGGACAAGCTGGATCACGAGCGCCTCACCAGTCTGGTGAACAGCATGGCCGACGGCGTGCTGGCAGTAGACCAAGATATGACCGTCGTGCTGAGCAACGGCGCTGCGCTGAACATCCTGGACGTTAACAGCAGCTTGCGAGGCCGTCGTTTGGGCGAGGTGTTTAAGCTGCTTGATAAGAACAACCAGCCGATAAACGTCGAGCAGCTCGTTGCGCACACCCGCACGCCCACCAGCTCGCGCGATACGCTGCTGCCGTATAGCGACGGGAGCACCATTCATCTCTATCTCAGCATTGCGCCCGTGCATCTGGGCTACGGCCGGCAGCAAAAAGGCTACGTGCTGCTCTTGCGCGACATCACGCGGGAAAAATCGCTTGAGGAAGAGCGCGACGAGTTCATCAGCGTGGTGAGCCACGAGTTGCGCACGCCGATCGCTATCGCCGAAGGCAACATCAGCAATGCGCAGTTCATCGCCGACAAAGCGGGCGACAGCGAGCAAATACAAACCGCATTGGCTGCGGCGCACGATCAGATCATGTTCCTTTCCGGCCTGGTGAACGATCTGGCCACGCTGTCGCGCGCAGAGCGCGGCACGCTGGCGGTAGAGGTTGCATCTATCGATGTTCCGTCGCTCATCAAAGAACTGGAAGAAAACTACACGCCAGACGCCAAAGAGCGCGGCCTCACCCTACAAATCGCCGTCGAGAAAAACACCGGTAAGCTCAAATCCAGCAAGCTGTATGTGCGCGAAATTCTGCAGAATTTTATCACCAACGCGCTGAAGTATACCGAGAAAGGCACCATTACGATTCAGGCGGAGCCCGCGCCAAAGGGCGTACGGTTCAGCGTGCGCGACACTGGCATCGGCATCAGTAAGCCCGACCAAGAAAAGCTGTTCGATAAATTCTTCCGAAGCGAAGATTATCGCACCCGCAAAACGAACGGCACAGGACTAGGTTTGTATGTGACGCTCAAGCTGGCGCGCCTCATCCATGCCGATATCGAAGTACAAAGCGAGCTGAACAAAGGTTCGTCGTTCAGCATCTTTATACCTGATCTAAAATAGCGGAGCTAACCCGGCGAGCGCACAACTTAGCTACGGCTCAGGTACCGAGGGCAACCGGGGCGTCACATGCATGGCCGGCACGCAAATGTTGCGGCCTTTCCAATCCACGCTGGCGAACTCATACCGCCACATAGAGTAATGCAGTATGGCGAGATCATACAGAGCCATGACCGGCACCAAGGCAAAGCTGTATTCGGCGCGAAGCACTCGTGTACTGTGCGCCAAAAGTATACAAACCAACGATACCATCGCGGCCGCACCCAGCGCCAGCGTGGACGCGAGCGCGCCGATGCGCAGCCACCAGCCAGTAATGCCTAATACGAACGGCAACACCAAAAAAGCACTCTGAAACAGCGTGAGCGCACAGACGTTTTCCGGACGCCGATGCACCTGCGGATAGCGCAGGCGAATGGCGGTGGTGCGCTGCTCGGCGGCGGACTTGTTGCTAGTGATGCCAAGGTGTAGATCAGAGCGCATAAAGCTATAAGCGTCTTGTTTAAGGAGCTGGCGAGCAAAGTACGCCTCGGGCACCACAGAGCGAGTTGCCGCGGCAAAGCCGCCTGCCGCCTGCAAGGCGTCGGCGGCGATAATCCAGCAGCTACTCAGCACTGGCGGCCGGCCAAACCAACGGCGCGGCGGCACCACTTCCCACCAGTAACGCATAGTCTGCGCTAGGGCCAGCCGTCCTTGCGTGAACGCAGAGCCGCGCGGCAAGATGCTCATCATCTGCTTCTTCTTTTGTTTGAGCGCAGCGACCAACTGGCGAATGCTGCCGGGCGCGAGCTGCACATCCACGCCAAGGAAAACGATATAATCGCCACTGGCTTCGTCCATGAGCTGCTGATAGGCGCGATTCTTGGGTAGCCAAGTGTCGTTCGGCGTCTTTCCTTGCACAAAGCGGACACCGGCGTGGGCGAAACTACGGATGATTTCGGGCGTTCGCTTGGTTTGCGAGCAGTCGTCCAACACGAGGACCTCCAGCTTGGGATAATCGCTTGCGATGACACTCTCCAGGCAAGTTTCCAAAGCTTCAGTCTCGTTCCGCGCTGGAATGGCTACGCTGACGGTCGGTAGTTCCTTGTCGCTTAGGTGCGGCAAATGCCGGGGCCACGTGGTGCGTTGCAGGCGGCGGATGATCGAGGCTAAAAACACCGCGGCAACCACAACTTGTGCGCCTGTTAACAATTGCCACAACAATGGCGCGTCAGGCTGCCAGCGTAGCCACGCCCACCACAGCACAATAACGGCGGCCTGCATTGCCAAAAGCGTTGTCGCCGTGTGCCGGACGGCCCGACGCAGATATGCCTCGTGCATCCGTCCATACACCACCCGCACCTGGTTAAACATGCGATACACGCCGAACATGAACAAAAATATGCTTGGCACACCCGGCTTCGAGGCAAGCAGCGCACCACTGGCAAAGGCCGTAGCCGCCAAACCTACAAACGCTATCACGGCCCACACACGCCGCTTATACGGAGTCCAGAAAAGCAGGTCGCACAAGACACTTATGCTAAAGACGACGGCCAGCAGCGTCATATATGTATAATACCGTACGCACGGCACAAGGTATACAAGCAGCAATAGATGACCAAAAATTTGCAAAAATATAAAAACAATGTTAAAAAGTAGCTATGCGCCTCTATCGAGAGAAGATGCCGACCTGGCAACGATTCTACCTGCAAGCTTCCGCCGCACTGGCTCTTTGTTGCGGTATGATTACTATCGCTGCAGAGATTGGGTCGCACAACGATGTTCGCGACGCCGTTCGCATGGCACACGCACAAGAAAGTTACGCACAGGAAGCTCGTGAAGCTGTAGCGTACAATCAGGCGCTAGCTGGCGTGAGCGCCAAGCCGCTTTCGGGCAACGATTATGCGCTCCGTCGAGAAGTCATTGGTAAACCGCTCGCCGGCGACCCAGCCAAACTTTTTTTACAAGCCAAAAACGAGCGCGACGAGCGCGACCTTGCTGGCTCGTTCGCCGTTTTGGGCGGCATGGGCATCGGCCTAGCCATGCCCGTCTATCGTCGGCGGCGCCTGTCTGATGACCTCAGCGATCAGTGGGATCACGAACTTATCTATGGCGACCCAACGCCGCCGATCTGCGACTTGAGCGCAATACACTTTAGCAGCGTGTTTGACGAGCTCGACGTGGTGCGAGCCGAAATGCCCGCCGAGCCGCAAACCTACCTGGCCAGCTCGTACTACCAAGCGCATCCAGAGCTCGTCACCGACACCGCGCCCAGCTTCCACCCGATCCGCAGTCTGCGTCACTGGTTTGCCGCAAGGCGTGAGCGTATTGCCGAGCAAATCAACCCGGACAATCACGTATACAGCCAATTCCGACTGCCGCTCAACAGCATCGAACCGATTCAATTCGATGTTGCATAAGAAGGGCAGTGGTTTTCATCCTTGCAAAAAAGAGTGCGTTACACGCCGAGGACATATGTCCTCGGGTTGCACTACGCCTGACCCTCTTTTTTGCAAGGATGAAAACCACCCTGAGCACATCGCTTGACTTTGCCCACAACCTGCCGTATGCTTGACATATTGGAGCTTACTGTATAGTAAGTTCTTTTAATTTGAGGGAGATCCTACGTGGCAGATCCAGCCGAACCAAAGCGCCGGGTGCTGAAAAAAGCCGAAACTGTGCGTGAGCTCGCCGAAAACTCGGAAAGTCGCAGCTCACAGCCCAAAAAGAGCGGTGTGCTCCGCTTGAGCTTGCGCTACATTGCAGTGCCGTTCAGATTCATCGGCCGGCCGTTTGCCAAGCTGGGGCGCTTCAAGGTGTTTCGCATCATCGGATACATCTTGCTGCCGAAGTACTTCCGCAATAGTTGGAAGGAACTTCGCCAGGTCACGTGGCCTAGTCGCCGCGAATCATGGCAGCTCACCAGCGCCGTTTTGCTTTTTGCAGCGGTGTTCGGCGTGTTGATCGCCCTGGTGGATTTCGGACTCGATAAATTATTTAAGCAGGTACTATTAAAGTGAGTAAACGTTACGACGCAACTAAACAGTGGTACGCCATCCACACTTACAGTGGCTATGAAGAAAAAGTCGCCGAAAGCATCCGCCAGCGCGCGGATAGCCTCGATATGAAAGACAAAATTTTCCAGGTCTTGGTGCCGAAAGAAAAAATGATCGAGATCAAAAACGGCAAACGCCGCGTGGTGGAAAAGCGTATCTTCCAAGGCTACGTGCTCGTGCAGATGAAGATGAGCGAGGACGCTTGGTATATCGTGCGCAACACGCCGAGCGTGACCGGCTTTGTGGGCAGCGGCAGCGAGCCAACGCCAGTCTCTGAGGAAGAAATTGAAAAAATCCAAAAGCGCATGGGCCTTGAGCAACCCAAGCACAAGATCGACTACCGCTTGGGCGAAGTCGTCAGCATCACCGACGGACCGTTCAAGGGCTTCGACGGCAGCATCAACGAAATCGACGCCGCCAAAGGCAAACTCAAGGTGCTCGTCAATATGTTCGGCCGCGAAACACCGGTGGAACTCGACAGCCTGCAGGTCAAGCGAGTCTAGCGTGCGGTTCGAAGGAGGGGGCGAGTATCCAGAGGATACAAGCCGCAATTTTCAGGCTGAACTCTACGAAATTGCCGCCACAACCAACCATCCTGGCTGCGAGCTGACGCATCAGGATCTCCTACCCCAAATACACGTTACAGGTAGGGAAGTGCCCTGCGAATATACCTCGCAACAGCTTGGCGGAGTTGGTGGCGCGCGGTTACACTGCTCGGCAGACATCCTACGCACCGCTGGAGACGGGCGAGGTACTGGCAAGATTGGCCAGCCCGGCGACGAGCTATCAATCACCAACGATGCAATATGCACCGCCGACTTCTTAGGTAAAGGTGGCATACGCGGCTTACGGGTAGATTTCGGCGACCGACCGATTGATATTGACGAAGGACCCTTCGACGGCTTGATGTATCCGCCAGACCAAGCATAGCAAAACCTGGACAAACAGAGGAAAAACCGGTAAAATATAGCAGTTACGCACTACTGTAATATAAACGTAAGTTAGCTGACGCAGCGTTGCTTGCAAGGCCAACCATCGTCAGCTTACTCACATGCCACTGGCATGTTCGGTAGGAGAGCAGCCGAAGGCTTCTAACTTGCGGCGCTCGAAAGGAGACGAACTGTATGGCAAAAGCCATAAAAGCAAACTTAAAGATGAGAATCCGCGCCGGGCAGGCAAGTGCCGCGCCGCCCGTGGGTAGCTCACTCGGTCAGCACGGGGTGAACATGATGGACTTCATCAACCCGTTCAACGAGCAGACCAAAGAAATGCAAGGTCAGACCGTGACCGTGCACATTACCGTTTTCGATGATCGCACCATGAGCTGGCGCGTGGTGGGTATGCCCACCGATGACCGCATTCGCGCGGCGCTCGGCATCGACAAAGGTTCGGGCCGACCGAATACCGAGAAGGTCA
>DATEJI010000107.1:0-1839 GCA_035278105.1 Saccharimonadales bacterium (SeqCode) | reverse complement strand
CGCCGCAGGCCGCCCGCTGCCATCCGACCGAGGAACATTTCCTGCCGCTATTCGTGGCCCTCGGCGCCGGTGGATCACAAGTGCGGCGCCTGCACCACAGCTTCGATCGCACCCTCTGTATGGACGCCTACATCTTCGAGGACTAGGATTGTTCGGTCATATGCAGAACATCGGAGGGGGACTATGCGGGCAAAAATCCTGACGATCCTATCGATTGCGGGTCTTTTGGCCGGCTGTGCCACCGCCCCTGCAGTCCCCTATTGGCAAAACCCGGACTGGGTCAACTCGTTGGCCACGACCGTGAAAAACAATGTGCAGTACCCGCACTCCGCGGCGGCCGAGAATTTCCCGTCCGGCACCGCTATTGTCACATTCATCTATGACAAAGGGATTCTGTTAGCACCACGCATTGTGCAATCCGCTGGCTCACTGGTTTTGGATGAAGCCATCACAGAGCAGATTTCCAAAATCAAGCCACCGCAGGCCGTCGGATCAGACACGGATACGCCACACGGGTTCCAAATGACTATTCCGATGTCGCCAGTCAGCTCTAGCTTGCGCTTGGCCTTGCGCCAGGCTCTCGCGGAGCACATTCATTATCCACTAATGGCAGAACGCCATGGTTCCGGTGGTTTGTTGATAGCGTATTTCGAATATAGGAACGGAGAAATTCTTAACCCAAAGATCCAAAAGTCCAGCGGCAATGTCAGGCTGGACCAAGCCGTACTCAGCGAATTGCGAGCAACTACGCTCCCAAAACCTCCTGACTGGCTCAAGAATAAAACATTTGGTTTCAGCGTCCCTTATTGTTTCGGTCTCCTCACTTGCGCGAATACGGTCACACAAGTGCGTTACGTGCCCGCCGGCGAATCCAATTCTCTGTCAAAACCGCCATGCGCCGAGATTGGATACCAGTACGAGGCTGGTTCCATTTCCAATATTCATCTCGTCAAATCAAGTGGAGACGCTGATTGGGATAAACACGCCTTGGCCGAAGCCGCTCAAGGCAAGTTGCCCGGCCCGCCGGCGCGTTTTGATCGCGCGGTATCCGATTACACTGTTCCGGTGTGCAGCAACAGCAGTTTCGCTGCAGCGCCTGCGAGACCCAAGCCGCGCTGAATCACGGCGCAAGCACGGCGGGTACTGCCTTAGCACTATGGCCGAGCGGTTTCAGACCGTAGAAATCTTCGAGTACACGCAGCAGGCCATAGTGATCCACGAACTGCCCGCTGCGGGCGGGTTTGAGTCCTGCGCCAACGACAATCAGCGGTATCTGGTTGGTCATGCTGTGCGCATCGCTTTCGTCCCAAGTGACGATCAGAAGGCTGCTGTGGGTTTTTGCCCACTCAGCGTAAGCACTTAGATGGGCTTTCAGCCAAGCATCGCCCTCGGCGATGGTACCGTCGTGCATATCGTTCATCATGTTGGGCACCACGAAGGCCACGGTCGGCAACTTGGCGTAGTTGCGGGGGAACTCGATGAACGGCAGGTTTACGTTCGCCGGTAATTCAGCCTGGAAATCCGCCACGGGATTGTGCTTGCGCCGGTACAGCCCATGGCTGGCGCTGCAACCGGTGAAGCCCGCCGCCGGCATGTCTTCTGAGTAAATCGCAAAACTCATCTTCTTCGCCAGCAGTTCGCTCGCCAAGGAAGGTCCGGTCAAATCATGCGGACAGGAGTCGTCCGTTAATCCATAAATGGAGCCGGCAAACAATGCCACGTAATTCGGCTGGCTGGGGTGCATGACCGCGTGGGCATCGGTGAACAGCACGCCTTCCCTGGCCAATTTGTTGATATACGGCGCATCGGAATTGCCAATGACGGTCGAAAAGGATTTGT
>DATEJI010000106.1:0-3600 GCA_035278105.1 Saccharimonadales bacterium (SeqCode) | reverse complement strand
GCGAGATGGTGTACGAGCGCGCCAAGAATGTCGGGCTGGTGCATCCCTTCGGCACCATCGAGAACGTGTACCGCAGCGGCTACGAGTGGATCAATCACTCGGTGGTGGGACGCTGGCCGGCCAGGGAAGAACCGCGCGTGCAGGTCGGCGGACCGCAGTGCACCAAACCTTACCTGGCCTCGCGTTTCAACATCTCCGCCATGAGTTTCGGCTCGCTCTCGGCGAACGCCATCGAGGCCCTGAATGCCGGCGCCAAACTCGGCGGCTTCGCGCACGACACCGGCGAAGGCGGCATCAGCAAATATCACCTCAAACCCGGCGGTGACCTCATCTGGGAACTCGGCACCGGCTATTTCGGCTGTCGCTCTCCGGATGGCAAGTTCGATCCGGTGCAGTACCAGGAACATGCCACGCTCGACAAGGTGAAGATGATCGCCATCAAGTTGTCGCAGGGCGCGAAACCCGGCGGCGGCGGCATCCTGCCGGCCGCGAAACTCACGCGCGAAATCGCTGCGGCGCGCGGCGTGCCCATGGGACACGACGTGGACTCGCCGCCCTACCACAGCGCGTTCAACACCCCGCACGAAATGCTCGAATGGGTACAGCAGTTGCGCGAACTCTCAGGCGGCAAACCGGTGGGTTTCAAGCTTTGCGTTGGCCGCCAGGATCAGTTCATGGGCATCTTGAAGGCCATGCTCGAAACCAAAATCCTCGTGGACTTCATCACCGTGGATGGCGGCGAGGGCGGTACCGGTGCCGCGCCGCAGGAGCTGTCGGATTTCATGGGCACGCCGCTCACGGACGCACTCATCTTCGCGCACAACTCACTCGTTGGCGCCGACCTGCGCAAGCACATTCGCGTCATGGCGAGCGGCAAGATCATCAGCGGTTTCGACATGGCGGCCAAAATCTGCATGGGCGCGGACCTGTGCAACTCGGCGCGCGGCATGATGTTCGCGCTCGGCTGCATCCAGGCGCGCCGCTGCCACACCAACACCTGTCCCACCGGCATCACCACCCAGGACCCGTGGCGCGTGCAGGGTCTGGTGGTCAAGGACAAGGCCGAGCGCGTCCGCAATTACCACAAGAACACGATCCGCCATTTCCTGTGGGTAATTGCCGCCGCCGGCCTGAACGGGCCCGAAGACCTGAAACCGGAAATCCTCAACCGCCGCGTCTCGCTCACTGAAATCAAAACTTACCGCGAGCTTTATCCCTACCTCGAACCGGGCGATCTGCTGGAAGGCCGTGCGTCAGCGCAATACATGAATCCTTGGAAACTGGCGAGCGCTGCAAGTTTCTAAGCTAGATGCACCGAGAAGTCTATGTGGAAGATAAAGGCAATTCCAATGAAGCTATCTCGACCTATCATCCGTTAAGATAAATGAGTTTTCATTCTTTTTTTATTTCACCTGCGCGGTTCAAGTTTAGTTCGTGGGGCAGTTCACGGGGTTGAAGGCTTGATGCTTGTGCTGCTCGTGTTTGATGCATGGTCAAATAATCAATGCTTCGGTCGGTAAGTTCTTTTGCAAGTTGGTTTACTTCGTTGACCCTTGAAATAGCATCCTTTGCTGATTCAGGAATAGGCCTACCATTCATATCAATTAAGCCATCCGGTGGTGGGAGCGGTGTACGATTAGCTAGTGATGTACAAAGTGTGACGATTTTCTCTAACGCTCCTTTTACTGTGAGTGCGCGTATATCTGTTGTAACAACATCGCCGCCTCGACTGGTGACCGATAGAGGCGTAGCGTTCGCCCAATCCACGTCTCGTTGTGACCAGAACCAAGCAATCCCAACAAAAGCGAGCAGCGCAACTCCTGGCACCAAGGGGATCCAAAAATTGCTCAACTTATGCCAGAGAAAGAAGAATGCTATGACAAGACATATAAGGCCAGCTAATGCCATTACTAGAAGCAATGCGTGGCTTCTAATTGGTTTAGCACTGACATTAGCGCTGAGTTTAAATCCCATAAAACCCCAAAGTAAGTCTTGTAACGCTATTTGATTGTTATCGTTCCGTCCAAGTTTTTAGTAGGAGATAAACCAGGAAGAGCTTGATAAAACCATTCGTATCTGCTGGTGAATAACTTAATGATTTTGATTATTTCTCCGTTGTACCAAATAATCGAGTTTTGATCTATGAAGCAATTTTCAAGTTCAAAATGTGCCGAACTTATTTGCAGCTCACATCCATCAAATCTGCAGCTGGTAAATTTGTAACCATCTAATGCGATTCTTTTCGCGTTATACCAGACATTCTTGACCTCTGGTTTTTGTAGCAGAGCTGCCAAACCTGCTGCACCAATACCTAGTCCGGCTAATGCCAGTAGTGCTTTGTCATTTTCCGTTCCGGCCATGCCTTACTCCCGAAAGAGCTTTGCGTTTATGGGTACGATTTGCGTTAGCCCAGCATCTGAAAATTTCCCGTACCCGGTACTGTAACTATCGTTGTGGATTTGTAAATCCCTACTCGTACCACTTCAAGATCTTGTATGTCCACGATAGCTCCTGACTAGGCCATTTTGGGCGGCTCGGTGGCCTGCCACGCGGGCAAGGCTTGGATGCGCTTGAACCAGCCGGGAATGTGCGCACAGGACTGGACCGGCAGCGCCACGAACGCCGCGAACGCAGGCGCAATCGAAATGTCGGCCAGCGTCAGCGTATCGCCCGCCACCCAGGGATGTTTGGCCAACTGTGCGTCGAGCACCGTGGCAAAACGCGCAATCTGTTCTTCCTGCCGCTTGATCTGCACGGGATCCGGCGCGCCGCCGTTGAAATACCGTTGTTTGAGCACTTTCTCGAAGACCAGCGCCACGACAGCCGGAGCCCAATGATTCGCCGCCCAGAACAGCCAGCGGTTCACTTCAGCACGCGCCTGCCGGTCATCGGGATAGAGCGTATTGCCGGGTTTGGTTTCGGCAAGGTAAATCATGATCGCGGCGGACTCGGGCAGCACGAAATCGCCGTCTGCCAGCACCGGCACCTTGCCCATGGGATTGATGGCCAAGTATTCAGGCCGGCGCTGCTCACCCTTGGGCAGCTCCACGTTCTGTAACTCCAGCTCGATGCCAAGATGCGCGGCCACGATGCGCACCTTGCGGGAATTGGATGACAGCGGCGAGTAGTACAGTTTCATTGGTAGCTCCTTTGAAGCGTCCAACAATATCTCAACAGTAACCGCCAAACGCGCGTATTTCCCTCTTTATAAAGGGGGGCGCGCTTCGCGCAGGGGGATTTTGGATGCAGCCACATTTTCTTGAATGCTGTCAGGAATGACAAGGTATGCATTCGTCTCCAAGAGGCCGGGGCATCAGCCTCGCATTCAGGGCCGCGGTGGCAGAAATTGCTGGTCCTGGCATTCCCGTACTACGCCATTGGGTCCGATGGCGATGACCTTCGGACCCTCCTTGAGAGTTTGCCGTGGATGTTTATTTGCGGGAAGCAGCCTTTCTGGGATTCTTGAGCAGTGTGGCGGCGAGTACATGACACTGTTTTTCAACGGCGCGCCAGTTGTTCCACGGGGCCACGATGCCCTTGTATTCGGTCAGGTCCACGTCGCTTAAATCGTAAGGGTCCGGATTGGAAAGCTTTACGATG
>DATEJI010000105.1:0-2371 GCA_035278105.1 Saccharimonadales bacterium (SeqCode) | reverse complement strand
AATTTGAGCGCCCTAACTAATTGTTTTACTTACCCATGTACATACTTTGCCATTCAACGATAAGCAAAGTACGTACATAACAGCTCTCGACTGCACAGACTTTGGTTTCCAAAAGTGCACAGACTTTGGTGTCATGCCCACATCTCATGACATGACACCAATGTATGTACACGTTGTACAAACATTGGTGTCAGAGGGAACGACGTTCCCCCGTTTTTTGAGTAGCGCAGCGGTTTGGAATCCAATCCAACGTGCTTATTAATCAGTCCCGGTAGCGCAAAGCGTCACGAAACAACGTGAAGGCAGGTGAACTTTGACGCCTGCTCGGATAGTAAAGGTGATATCCCGGAAACGACGGGCACCAATCGGAAAGAACGCGTATCAACCGGCCTTTCGCGACATGCGCCTGCACGATGTCTTCGGGCATGTAAGCCAGTCCCAGTCCCTTTAGGGCAGCGTCCAGGCGCATGGCGATGTTGTTGAATACCAGTTGGCCTTCGACGCGCACCTTCAGCTCTTTCCCTTTCTTTTCGAACTCCCAGGCGAAGATGCCGCCATAGGTTGGCAGGCGAATGGTGATGCAGTTGTGCCGAATGAGATCGTGAGGGGTCTTGGGTCGTGGATGCTGGACAAAGTATTTCGGTGACCCAACCACGGCCATCCGCACATCGGGGCCAATGCGCACCGCGATCATATCTTTTGCAATATGTTCGCCCAGCCGGACGCCAGCGTCGAAACCCTCGGCCACGATGTCGGTCAGGCCGTAGTCCACGATGATCTCGATCTGGATGTCCGGATGATTCGGCAGGATTTTTGAGAGAACAGGCTGCAGAACCGTAATCGCGGCATGTTCGCCTGCCGTAATGCGCAACTTGCCTGCCGGCTTGTCCCGAAACTCGCTAAGCAAGGCCAATTCGGAATTGATCTCATCAAATCGGGGGGTGATCACTCGCAGCAGATGCTCGCCCGCTTCGGTAGGCGAAACACTGCGAGTCGTGCGCGCCAGGAGCCGGACGCCCAGCCGCTCTTCCAACTGTCGCATGGCCCGGCTCAGCGCGGGCTGCGAGATGCCAAGCTGGGCCGCCGCACGAGTAAAGCTGCGCTCTCGTGCCACGACCAAGAAGATCGCGAGCTGGTCGTAGCTTTCGGTGGCCATTTATCCACTCCGGTTATAAACCCTTTCCGATTATGCCACCTAGTGCAGGCAATCCTCCGGCTCTAGATTGTTCGCATGGAGGACCCTATGAAAACGCGCAAACTCGGCAATAGCCAACTTGAAGTATCCGCCGTCGGCCTTGGCTGTATGGGCTTGAGCCATGGTTACGGGCCTGCCACAGACCGGCAAGCGGCGGTTTCGCTGGTCCGTGCCGCCGTGGAACGGAGCGTGACGCTCTTCGACACTGCTGAAGTCTATGGCCCTTACCTCAACGAAGACGTCGTCGGCGAAGCACTGGCTCCGGTGCGTGAGCGCGTAGTAATTGCCACCAAGTTCGGCTTCACTTTCGGCGAGGATGGCAAGCAACAGATTCTCAATAGCCGGCCCGATCACATCCGCTGGGCCGTGGAGGGCTCGCTCAAACGCTTGCGTACCGATGTGATCGACTTGCTGTACCAGCATCGTGTCGATCCGGACGTCCCCATTGAAGACGTGGCGGGCACCGTCAAGGATCTGATTACCGAAGGCAAGGTGAAGCACTTTGGCCTATCGGAGGCGGGAGCGCAGACCATACGACGTGCTCACGCGGTGCAGCCGGTGACGGTCCTGCAAAGTGAATACTCGCTGTGGTGGCGAGAGCCCGAGAAGGAAATCCTGCCGACGCTGGAGGAGCTCGGCATCGGGTTCGTACCCTTCAGCCCACTAGGTAGGGGCTTCCTTACCGGAGCGATCAGTGCAGATGCGACCTTCGGTAGCGACGACTTCCGCAGCGTGGTACCTCGCTTCTCGCCCGAAGCGTTGCGAGCCAATCAGGCTTTAGTCGATCTGCTCGGTCAGATTGCCAAGGACAAGGGTGTTACAGCAGCGCAGATCGCACTTGCCTGGCTGCTTGCTCAGAAGCCTTGGATCGTGCCGATTCCGGGTACGACCAAGTTGCATCGCTTGGAACAGAACCTCGGTGCCGTTGCAATCACCTTGACCGACAACGACAGGTACAAGCTCGCAAAGCTACTGGAGGACGTTAAAGTTGAAGGCGACCGCTATCCGCCCGCGCTGCAGGCACGCGTAGGGCGCTAATCCGTGAGAGCTACACATGACATCTCCACGTGATCCTGCGCGGCGAGCGGTGATGACAGCACTCGCAAGCCTTCCACTCATCGATCTCGCAGCGCAGGCTAGCAACGTCAGTGACATGCAGCGAACAGGTTCGCGCAC
>DATEJI010000104.1:0-3632 GCA_035278105.1 Saccharimonadales bacterium (SeqCode) | reverse complement strand
AATGACTGCGGAGTCCGCGTCCGGCATCAGAATCATGTCCGATTCGTTGATGCCCTTCCAGCCGGCAATGGAAGAGCCGTCGAACATCTTGCCGTCCTCGAACAATTCTTCGCTTACCGTGTGGGCTGGCACGCTCACGTGTTGCTCCTTACCGCGGGTGTCGGTGAAGCGGAAGTCCACGAATTTCACGCTTTCCTTCGCAAGCAGCTCGAGTACGTCTTTGGAGGTCTTGGCAGTCATGGCAGTCTCCGGTGTGAGGCTGGATAAATTACCCTAGTGAGACAGCAAGCTGCGTGCCAGCCAGAAACGCCGGTTTCTACACGTCCACAAACCGCATAGCTGCTTTTATTTGCACCATACAAGTGCGTACTGCACACCATCGGTGCATTCTCAACGTTTGGTGTTTGAAACTGACGTAACTGCTTGAAGCCGCTATACTTGCCGCCTTTTCGCACCGCCACTCTGAACCATCCGATGGTCGCCAAGAGCCCCCTGACCTTCCAGGACTTGATCCTCGCGCTGCAGCGTTACTGGGCCGGGCAGGGTTGCGTGCTGCTCCAGCCGCTGGACATGCCGGTAGGGGCGGGGACCTTCCACCCGGCTACATTCCTGCGGGCCATCGGCCCCGAGCCTTGGTCGGCCGCCTACGTACAGCCCAGCCGCAGGCCCACCGACGGCCGCTACGGCGAGAACCCCAATCGTCTGCAGCACTACTACCAGTTTCAAGTGGCTATCAAGCCTTCACCGGAAAACTTCCAGGATCTTTACCTGGGCTCGCTGCGCGCACTCGGTCTTGATCCCCTGGTGCACGACATCCGCTTCGTCGAGGACAATTGGGAATCCCCGACGCTCGGCGCCTGGGGCCTTGGCTGGGAAGTGTGGTTGAACGGCATGGAGATCTCGCAATTCACTTACTTCCAGCAGGTGGGCGGCCTCGAATGCCGCCCAGTAACTGGCGAGATTACCTATGGCTTGGAACGCATCGCTATGTATCTGCAGGAAGTCGAGAGCGTGTTCGATCTCTTGTGGACCGAGGGACCTTTAGGTCGCGTGACCTACGGCGATGTGTTCTACCAAAACGAAGTGGAGCAATCGAAATACAACTTCGAGGAGGCCGATACCCAAAACCTGTTCGGCTGGTTCGACGCCTGCGA
The DNA here is from genome assembly GCA_035278105.1 of Saccharimonadales bacterium (SeqCode). Taxonomy (GTDB): domain Bacteria; phylum Patescibacteriota; class Saccharimonadia; order Saccharimonadales; family UBA4665; genus PMNU01. The sequence continues at coordinate 2,478 of DATEJI010000104.1, read as the reverse complement.
GCGCGAGTGCCAACGACTGCTTGATAAGCCTCTGCCATTGCCTGCCTATGAACAGGTCTTACAGGCCTCACACATCTTCAACTTGCTGGATGCGCGGCGCGCGATCTCCGTCACCGAGCGCCAGCGCTACATCCTGAGAGTGCGTGCCTTGGCTAGCGGCGTTGCTGGGGCTTATTACCTGAGCCGTGAGACGCTCGGTTTCCCCCTGCTGAAGCAGCCGCAAAAACACAAGAAACTCGCCCATGGCTGACATCCAAGAATTTCTGGTTGAAATCGGCACCGAGGAACTGCCGCCGAAATCCCTGGAGCGCATGGCCAGGGATTTTCACCACTTGATCCTCAGCGGTCTGAAAGACGCAAAACTCATGCCTCCGAACAGTCTACTTGAGAATGGCGAAAGATACTTTTCGCCCCGGCGCTTGGCTGTATATGTACCGGCAGTGCAGTTAAAGCAAACCAATGCCAACGAAGAGCGTCTCGGCCCCAATGTAAGCGTGGCTTTCAACACAGTTGGCAAACCGACTCCGGCCGCCGAAGGCTTCGCCAGATCCTGCGGGGTAACTGTCAGCCAGTTGGAACGCCGTCAAACTGAAAAAGGGGAGCGCCTGGTCTGCACCCTGAAAATCAAGGGAAAAACCGCTGCCGAACTCCTGCCTCAGATTGTGAGCGCAGCGTTGGCGAAATTGCCTATTCCGAAACGCATGCGCTGGGGTGCGGGCGAGACTCAGTTTGTACGCCCAGTGCACTGGGCGGTCATGCTGCTGGGTGAAAAACCGCTCAAGGTGGAAATCCTTGGTGTTACTGCCGACAACAAAACTTACGGCCACCGCTTCCTGCATCCCGCGGCCATCACGCTGAAGCGGCCCGGCGACTACCGTAAGGCGCTGGTTCAGACCGGCAAAGTGCTGGTGGAGGACAGCGCCGGCACCTTGGCGAAAAAGATCGGTATGTTGGTGACCCAAACCGCAAAACGTGCGCATGGCCAGGCGCAATTGGATCCGGGTTTACTAGAAGAGGTGACAGCGCTGGTGGAATGGCCGGTGCCGGTAACCGGTAATTTCGACAAAAAATTTCTGACGTTGCCGGATGAGGTCATCGTGGCAGTGCTGGAAACCCAGCAGCGCTACTTCCCGCTGCGCGACGCCAAGGGAAAACTGCTGCCGCACTTCGTCGCCATCAGCAACATCAAAAGCAAGAAACCCGCAGAAGTCCGTCGCGGCAACGAGCGCGTGGTCGTGCCGCGACTTACGGATGCCATGTTCTTCTGGGACAACGATTGCAAAATGCGACTCGGCGCGCGTTTTCCGGAGCTTGAACGCGTGGTGTTCCAGAAGAATCTCGGCTCCTATGGCGAAAAATCGCGACGCGTGGTACGGCTTGCCGGGCAGATTGCCGCTGAAATCAGCGGCGACCCGCAACTTGCTGAACGGGCAGGGAAGCTCTGCAAGTGCGACCTAGTCACCGGCATGGTGGGCGAGTTTCCAGAATTGCAAGGCATCATGGGCGGCTACTATGCACGCCATGATCGCGAGCCGGAGGAGGTGGCGCGCGCTATCGCCGAGCACTATCACCCGCGTTTTGCCGGCGATGCACTACCGACAACTAAAACTGGCCAAGCACTCGCCATTGCTGACAAGCTCGACACTATTACTGGAATTTTCTCAATGGGGCAGAAGTCGACTGGCGAGAAAGATCCCTTCGGCCTGAGACGCGCGGGACTGGGTTTAATGCGCATCATTATCGAAGGTCACTTGAACGTGGACTTAGTTCAGATAATTTTGTTCGCGTCCACTCAGATATCAAGTCAAAATAAAGTCCAAACAGAAGCATCCATATTGGAGTTTCTGTTAGACAGATTGCGCGCCTATTACCTCGAAATCGGGATTCGTGCTGACGTGTTTGAGTCGGTACGTGTCAAACTGGGCGACATAAACAATCCCATGTACCCCCTGGATTTTGATGCACGTGTACAGGCTGTAAATACCTTCCTCTCTCTGCCGGAAGCTAAAAGCCTTGCAGCCGCGAACAAACGTATCAGCAATATTTTGCGTCAAGCTGGCGGTGAGCCCCTTATCTCGGTAGACCCCACCCGCTTTGAGACTCCCGACGAAAAGCGGCTTCATACGGCAGTAGAGACGGCTGCGGCTGAACTTGAGCTTTTACTGAGTCGCCGCGACTATGTATCGGTCCTCTCACGTTTGGTAAAACTGCGGGCCCCCGTAGATGATTTCTTCGATAAGGTGCTTGTTATGACTGATAATACGCAGGTTAAAAACAATCGCCTTGCATTACTCGCCCACCTCAGAAGCCTTTTCCTGCACACCGCCGATCTGGCGCTGATTCAAACCGATTAAGCTCATGCGGCTGGTGATCTTGGACCGTGACGGCGTCATCAACTACGACTCGGACGCCTACATCAAATCGCCGGCGGAGTGGGTACCGATTCCCGGCAGTCTGGAAGCCATCGCACGCTTGCAC
>DATEJI010000103.1:0-5369 GCA_035278105.1 Saccharimonadales bacterium (SeqCode) | reverse complement strand
TTGCGCGTCGAGCTTTTCGCGGATGTGCGGCACCGCGGCTGCCGCGGCTTCGGTATTCACGGTCACGCGCACCAGCTCGGAGCCTGCACGCGCCAGGTCCGCCACCTGTTTCACCGTGGCATCCACGTCCGCGGTGTCGGTATTGGTCATGGATTGCACCACGACGGGCGCACCGCCGCCCACCTGCACCGGACCAATCTTGACCGCCACGCTGTGGCGCCTGGGCTTGAGGTGACCTATGTCGTTCATGAGTTGATCGAAGGGAAACGTACCTGCCAAGGGTCACTAATAATAGCGGATTCACAGTGTGTCGGTGAAGACAGACTGGCGGTCGCGGTTTACTGACCCTTTTTCCTTGCGAGAGAAGGCGAGGCGCGGAGCGTCGAGCGGGCGTATACGGATGTACGCCTTGGGCTTTCAAGTAAGCGGGCGAGCAGTGTATTCCGGTGAAAATCGCCATCTGTTTTGCTTGTAAAGACCACCATAAATTGTGGCCTGTAAGGCGTCACCTCTTACATGATAGGAACCGCCACTCATCGCAGTGTATCCTCAAGCCACATCCGGTGTCGTCGCGACTATACTCTCCTTACGAGGGTTGTTTTCAGCCATAAGGCGTCGTGAACACAAATGGGACTCTCCAAGTGAAGGCTCTGAAGTGTCTAATCATCATTTTGTGTAATGCATTCCTGCTCGCTGGGGTTTGCGGCTGCGCGCAAGGTTATTCCTATTCCTCTTCTGCCATAAAGATGAATTTTGTGGACAGCGACACCGGCAAGCCTTTAGAAGGCGTGATGGTGCTAGCGTCATGGAATACTTACACGCCAGGTGTCGAATTGTTCCCAAACATTACTGGCCACGGCGGACCGCAGCCATCGTGCGCCCAACTGGCAAATGTGGAGACAGCCGTCAGCGGGACGGACGGTGTCGCTATGCTGCAGGCCTGGTCTGCGCGCGGTAATTGCAAGTTCATGTATTCATACCAGCCGCGAATCGTGGTTTATAAGCCCGGCTATCAGATGCTGGGCAACAATGACGTGAATAATCCCTATAACTTTGGTGGGGTGGTTTTTGGTATAAAACGCCCAAGCTGGAACGGCAAGACTTTCAGGCTCATAAAGCTCGACCACAGTACAACCAAGGACGGTGAAGATGCACAGATTGCTAATTTGTCCAGGTACATCTCGAATGTTTTTGATGCTGCCATTACTCAAGTGCATCCCACCAAATGCTTCTGGGCTGAGGCGCGCCCCGCATTTATCATGGCCATGCGCGAAGAACGCCGACTCGACCGCTTTTTCCGTGACTCTCCCAATCGGGAGTTCACTCATGGATTCCGTCTGATGGAGCAAGAGATCGACGAGTCTTATGCGCCTGGATTCTATGAGGTTGGGGATTTTACTTGCGGTGAAACGACGACGTATCTCAAGAGTCTGTTAAAAGAGGTTGACGGTGCCGTTCCTGAAAACGGACCACTGTGGTAACCCAAGGATTCCTCACGAAATAGATTTCGCCCCTGGGGCTGGTGCGCAAGCGCACCCTACGTTTGGAATAACGTATGCCTGAAGTAAAAGAAACCGTCGTCTTCGTCCATGGCCTGTACATGACCGGCCTGGAATTGGCCCTGTTGCGCCTGCGTGTGGGACACGCCGGGTTTGAAACTCACCAAATCAACTACCACACCGTGCTCGAACCGGTGCGCACCAATGCCGAGCGACTTGCGGATTACATCGCCCGCCTCAAGGCGAAGACCCTGCACCTCGTCGGCCACAGTCTCGGCGGCCTCGTGATCCTGCGCATGCTGGAGTCCGGTGCGAAAGTTCCGCCCGGCCGCGTGGTTCTTCTGGGCGCGCCGGTGAAAGGCAGTCTGGCCGCGCGCAACCTCGTGGCCAAACATCTCGGCTGGATACTGGGCCGCAGCGGCCCGGACGGGCTGGCCGAAGAATACGATCCCAAGTGGAGCGGCCAGCGCGAACTCGGCGTGATTGCGGGCACCGGCGGTTTCGGTCTGAATCCGCTGCGCCATGATCTACCCGAGCCGCACGATGGTCTTGTATCAGTAGAGGAAACGCGCCTGGCCGGCGCTACGGATTACGTTGAAGTCAAAACCACGCACACTGGATTGTTATTCAATCCCGAAGTGGCGGAGCAAGTAATCGCGTTTTTGACGCACGGACAATTCCGGCAGCAATGAAACTGGCGTTACCCGCTCAATTCCACCCGTAACATAGCGACATGCTTCCGCCCAACAAGTACGGAGTAGAATACATGCGCTACGCATTAGGCCTGTAGCATGCAGGCCTAAAACATACGCGCAAATGACCTGTTCTTGATATTTCTTTGTGGTTTAGTTACTTTTCAGGGAGGGATGCGCTATGAAATTTCGTTTGAATGTATTACTTATATTGGCCGGGTCCTTTACTTGCGGAGTCCTCGCTGCAACACCAAACTTCTACGCGGGATTCCATGATTTGCCCAGGTCAGTCCGTGTGTACCACTACAAGATCCCCGATAGAGTCCTTGAGGCACAAGTTCTTGCGGCAATGGGGAGAGTTATACAAGAGAAAGGGGTTGAGGAAGCAAGGGCCAAGCAACATGCTGAGCACGGCACAGTGAGTGTGAGCACCACCTTTCTGGTATTACCGCAACTCTATCTATTTGATGAAAAAGGCCAAGAAATACTTGCACGCACGGCCGAATCCAATGACCTCGACAAACTTCTCGATCATGCATTCTCATCCTCGATTCCGATCAGAAGTGGCAAGCTACTTAGTGCCCGGCTTGATATATTGGTTCCTGATGGTAAATTCCCGGCGGTTAAACCCGGTATGACGAGTAAATTTACTGTGCTCGAATACTGGGCTCCGTGGTGTGAGTACTGTTTTGTCGAGCGCGATCAGTTATTGGCATATTTCAGGAAACACAGCAATCTTAATGTTAATTGGATAACAGCTGACGCCGATGTATCCAAGGTGGGCGGTGTAAAGATGTCGCCCAACACGTCGAGTTAAACAGTTCGGCCCTTTTCGGCCTTGCGTTTCAACTCATATAATAAATCCAAGGCTTCACGTGGCGTGAGTGTATCTGGATTGGTGGCCCGCAGCTTCTCTTCGATTGCTGATAGTACCGTCCGTGATGCAAATAGCCCTAGTTGTTGTTCATCTTTGGGTTTTTCATTCAAGCGCCGCGGTGCCTGTTCGAGCTTTGCCAAATATTCCCGTGCCTGGGCGATGACCGCAGGTGGAATACCGGCCAGCGCTGCCACTTGTAGACCGTAACTCCGGTCTGCCGGGCCTTCCTTGACGCTGTGCAGGAATACCAGCGTGTGTTCATGCTCGGTGGCGTCGAGATGCACGTTGGCGCAGCCGTCCACCAGTTCCGGTAAAGCGGTCAGCTCAAAGTAATGAGTGGCGAAGAGGGTGAAGGCGCGCAATTCGCGCGCGATGTAACTGGCGGCCGCCCAGGCGAGTGACATGCCGTCGTAGGTGGAGGTGCCGCGGCCGATTTCGTCCATGAGCACCAAGCTTTTGTCGGTGGCGTTGTTGAGGATGTTCGCGGTTTCCACCATTTCAACCATGAAAGTGGAACGCCCGCCGGCCAAGTCGTCCGAGGCGCCGATGCGGGTGAAGATGCGGTCCAGGGGCCCAAGCACGGCTTTTTGCGCCGGCACGAAGCTGCCGATATGGGCCAGGCTCACGATGAGCGCCGCCTGGCGCATGTAGGTGGATTTGCCGCCCATGTTGGGCCCGGTGATGATGAGCATGCGGCGTTGGTCATTGAGTTCGAGATCGTTGGGCACAAACGGTGCGTCAATGACCTGTCCCACTACCGGGTGCCGTCCAGCCTCAATGTGTAGCACAGGTGCATCGGTCAGCTCCGGCGCCGTGAAGTCGAGTGCGGCCGAGCGCTCGGCCAGATTGGCGAGCACGTCCAGTTCGGCGAGCGCAGCAGCGGTCTTCTGCAGGCTACCGAGTTGTTCGATCAACCTGTCCAGCAGTTCATCGTAGAGCGCTTTCTCGCGCGCCAGAGCACGCTCGCGCGCCGACAATACCTTGTCCTCGAATGTCTTGAGTTCCGGCGTGACGTAGCGCTCCACGCCCTTGAGCGTCTGGCGGCGCATGTAATCCGCCGGCACCTTCTCCGCATGCGAACGGCCGACTTCGATGTAATAACCGTGTACGCGGTTGTAGTTGACGCGCAGCGTAGAGATACCACTGCGCTCACGCTCACGAGCTTCAAGATCAGTGAGGAACTGGTCGGCGTGCTCGCTGAGTTTGCGCAGCTCATCTAGTTCAACGTCGTGGCCTTGAGCAATAACGCCGCCGTCGCGAATCAGGGCCGGTGGATTCTCAACCACTGCTTTTCTCAGCAGCGCATGGGTATCGGGGTGCTCGCCAATATCCTGTGCGAGTACGGCAAGTAAAGGCGAATCCAGCGGTTTGATTTGGGATTGCAGCGCCGGCAATTCGCCGAGGGCGTAGCGCAACTGGGCGAGGTCGCGCGGGCGCGCGGACTTGAGCGCCACGCGCGCCAGGATGCGCTCCAGATCGCCGATGCCGTTCAGGATTTCACGCAGCGCGTCATGGCGGCGGTCTTCCTGTAATGTGGCGACGGCGTGGTAGCGCTGACGCAGCAGGGTGTGGTCGCGCAACGGCCGGTTCAGCCAGCGGCGCAGCAGGCGCGCGCCCATGGCGGTGACGGTGTGGTCCATCACGCCGGCGAGCGTGTGCTCCGGCCGGCCGGCAAAGCTCGTCTCGATTTCCAGATTGCGGCGCGTGGCGGCATCGAGAATCAGTGCCTCGTCGCGGCGCTCGACGGAAAGCCCGGTAATGTGCGGCAGGGCGGTGCGCTGTGTCTCCTGCACATATTGCAGGAGCGCTCCCGCAGCGGCGACGGCCGCGGGCAGCTCGTCGCAGCCGAAGCCCGCGAGGTCGCGGGTCTTGAACTGCGCGGTCAGCAGGCGCGTGGCGGTGCCGGCGTCGAAATGCCAGGGCGGACGATGGCGCGCTCCCGGCCGGTCCGTGATCGCACGTGGCAGCGTGGTTTCCTCGTTGTATAAAAGTTCCGCGGGCTTGAGTCGTTCCAGTTCGGCGGCGAGCGCTTCTTCGCCGTCCACTTCCAGCACCGTGAACCGCCCGCTGCCGAGATCCAGTGCGGCGAGACCGTAACGCTCATCGCGTGCGTACAGAGCCGCGAGCAGATTGTCACGGCGCTCCTCCAGCAGCGCTTCATCCGTGACCGTGCCGGGCGTGACGATGCGCACCACCCGGCGTTCCACCGGGCCCTTGGCCAGGGCCGGATCGCCGATCTGTTCGCAGATCGCGACCGATTCACCCAGCTTCACCAGCTTAGCGAGATAGTTGTCGAGCTGG
>DATEJI010000102.1:0-1422 GCA_035278105.1 Saccharimonadales bacterium (SeqCode) | reverse complement strand
TGCGCCGAAGTCCGTTTTGAGCGCGTCTGCCTGGATGAGCTGCAATTCACCCTTGCCTTGCGCTGCGGTTTGCAGGCGCGGAATCACATCGCGATCCAGTTCCACGGCGCTGAGCCGTCCGCAGCGCTCCAGCAGCGGCAGCGTCAGCGCGCCCATGCCCGGGCCGATCTCGATCAGTGTGTCTCCCGGCCGCGGATTGACCGCCAGCAGGATTTTCCTGATGACATTGCGATCGTGCAGGAAATGCTGGCCGAAGCGCTTGCGGGGGCGGTGTTGGGTTGTTAATTTCACTCTCTTGCCCTAACTCTACGGTATGGGCACCCCAAAGGTTGCTGCTGCTATACGCAGCGCAGTGAGTAGAGTTACTGAATTTGCAAGAAATGCTGTGGTCTCCGCCACTGCTTTAAGGCTTGACAGCAGACGTCGTTTATTAGGCTCTTGCTTCTTCACGTTGGCCATACAGTCCGCAACAACCTCCAGCGAATCCTTCTTGTTAGCATCACTTAAGATGCCACTTTGCTGCAGAGCGCTATGGATTTCATGAAGAACTTTTATTAGATCCTCGCGACCAGCAGGGTTTATTTGTATATTCGCAATTGCGTCATGCCCTGTTTGGACTGAAGTAACGGCTGCATTGAATATATACTGATTTGTGACACTCGCAGGTGACAATTCGACTTTAGAATGTTCTCGCTGCATGCCGGCAACAAAAAGATCTATTTCCGCGTTGAAAATTGCAACAACGCCCTGTGCATCTATTGTTGTTTCTGTGCCTTTTAATCCCAATTGCTGAGACGCGATAGATCGCTGACTCAAAATTACCGTTAAATTATTTGCTGCTTCCACTATGTGAATGTGCATTTCACGTTTCAGATCCACTGACAGTTCGGCATACCATTCAACGCGCAGTGTTCGCAGAATTCGTACTAGGTTTTCCCATACAAACGCGGATCGCTGTTCAAGTTCACGAACACACGCCTGCTGTAGCGCGAAGATGTGCATACTCGATCTGGTAACGCCACGCTGCGCCATCTCCGAGCTAATTGTGACAATTTCTTGATTAACACGGTTAGTGAAATGTCCAGACTGAGCATGGACGATTTGCCGTAACAGATTCTCGGATTCTCGGTTCAACATAAACATCTGATTCCTAATATTGCTTACCATCACTAATTACAAGCGGATTGCAGTTTGGAGCTTTGCGTCAAAAACCTAAGATCAACGTCAGGTGTCTTTAACCCCCTCACCCTAACCTCTCCCCCAAGGAGGAGAGGGGATCAAGAATTTGGTGGCCGCGTGTTGACACCGGCCGATGACGTCTAGTTTCTCGCTTTTACCTTTCCAATGATCGTTAACGCCATTTCTACCGCCGCATCCAGACTGGAATGTTCGGCACGGCCGCTGCCGGCGAGCTCCAGCGCC
>DATEJI010000101.1:0-1435 GCA_035278105.1 Saccharimonadales bacterium (SeqCode) | reverse complement strand
TCAACAACTCGCCCGCATTTTCCAACTGCGCCGCGGACGGCGGCTACGCGCCGCGGCCTGCACAACGGCCGCCCACCAAATTCGAGCGTCGCGGCGTGGCACTCGGTCATCCGGTGCGCGATCTGGCATTCGTGCGGCGCTAACCCACCAATTGCCGCAGATATAGGCTCCTTCTATGCTATAACTACCCACGGAGATTTGTTCAGGGGGAGTCATCATGCGCAAAGTATTTTTGACATTGTTGCTTGCCATTGGGGCCATGGCGGCGCATGCGGAAGTGACGGTCAGTCCTTACATTATTACAGCTCACAATGGTACGGTTGCAGTACCCGCCAGGCACATGGTTGCTATCCCGATTATCGCAAACGCGCAACCCGATGATGCGATTGCCGTAGCCCTCACAATCAATAACGCTGTGTACAAAGATATCAGTGCGTATGTAATGGACCAGACAAACTTGAACCTATTTGAACAAGGAGCACAAGGACAGATTCAAGGAGTCACGAAACAAAAGCAGCGCGGCGACAAACCCATCGAATTTGTCGCCAAAGTTAATTCCTACGGTCCCTACATGCTAGTACTAGATAACCGCTACGCCACAATCATCACAAAACACGTTACATGGGAGGTAGACATCAAAACTCGCCTTCCTGATAGCGTAGTGCAATCGTTAAAAACAAACTTACAAACTGCGTACTCTACGCTGAAGAAGGAATTTGTTTTTACGGATTTTAATATTCATGTTCGACCATGTGGAATGGCCAATGCGTTTTCGAGCCCAGACATAACTATATGTTACGAACTATTAGATCAGCTTATCGAACAACGCGAATCCGAAGCCTTGTCTTTTGTTATTGTGCACGAATTAGGGCATTCGCTGATGAATGTATGGGGTCTGCCTGCGTATAACAATGAAGATATGGCTGATCAATTTGCTACTGCGCTTTTGTTACGCTCACCAAATGGGGTCAAATCATTGGATAAAGCGATGGAGTGGTTTTCGCAACAAAACTCCTTGGTACAAGCAAACTACATGTTACAACACGGCGATCCACACTCACTTTCTGTGCAAAGGGTTCGCAATATCCAAGCTTATATTGCAGATCCGGGTCCAATGGAAGCTCGTTGGAATCATGTTTTTTACGCACACATGACAAAATCAGCCCTCATGAATGTAATTGCGCACCATGGAAAATATGACGATGTCGCATTAGCCAAACAAGCGCTGGCTGTCCTAGATACAGGGAAGTCAATGCCCTAGTAAAGGAAAAAGATTCAGTGGAAAAAACCGGCACGGATGCCGTCCACCACGAACTGCACCGCGAGCGCCGCGAGGATCACGCCGAACAGCCGGCCAATCACGTTCGCGCCGGTTTCACCGAGCAGCTTCATCAACCGGTTAGTGAGCAACAGGCAGCCGAGCGTAATCCCCAGC
>DATEJI010000100.1:0-1679 GCA_035278105.1 Saccharimonadales bacterium (SeqCode) | reverse complement strand
GCCTTCAAACGCGCAGCATCGTCAAATGCCTATAATTTGATCGTAAGACCGCTCGTGTTGATAGCGTTGCTTCCGTTGCTAGTCCTTATCTTCCATCGGATCAATGCGCCATTGGCTGCAGCTGCCAGCGCAATTGCCGCCCTCGTGGCACTGGCCGCATCGGCTTGGCATCTCTCTCGTGCGTGGCCGTCTGCCGGCACCCACGCGCGACCGGAGTACAGGCTGGGCGAGTGGATGCGACTGGGTGTACAGCTCTCCGCATTTTCCATTATTTGGGTCGTTGGCTACCGAGTGGATGTGCTAATCCTGGGTGGGTTGCTGGGGGCAGAAGATGTGGGCCCGTATTACGCGGCAACGATCATGGCGGCAGTTTCAACCTATGTCCTGAATGCCGTGAACGTAGCCTTGGGCCCGATGATTGCCGAACGCTACGATGCGAACGACCTGCCTGGATTGCGTGCGATTTGCCGCCGCGCAGCCCACATCAGTTTTGCCGGTGCGCTCGTTGCGTGGATATTGATTGCGGCGCTTGGGCACTGGGCGCTCGGACTGTTCGGCCGAGGGTTTGAATCCGCCTATGTGCCGCTGTTGATTCTGGCAGCGGGAGGCGCCCTGGCCAGCGTCTTTGGACCGGTTGACGCGATCCTGGCGTTGACGAAGTATCAGAAACAAATATCACTGTTTGTGCTGGTGGGAGTGCTCGTGAATGGTTTGACGGCGGTTGTGCTGGTGCCGCACCTAGGTCCAAGCGGGGCAGCCATTGCTTTTGCGCTTGCCATCATAGTCTGGCGTTCCATGGCGTTTTGGTATGCAGCGGTGCGTCTCGGAATCAATCCGTTGCGGGCCGGCGAACATCGAGGGCATGGCTGACCATGCACGCAAACGGCGGAAGCGGTCAGGAAACCCCTCAGGAGCGCGGTATTGGGATCGGTTATGAGGCCATGAAAAAGGCGGAGTCGCTGTTGCCGCGGACACAGAAAAACCCCCGTGTCCTTTTTGTTACTCGCTCATTAGATAGAGGCGGTGCAGAACGGCAATTGGTTACATTGGCGGTCGAACTACGACGCAGTGGCTGGGATATCGCGATTGCATGTTTTTATTCCGGTGGCGCGTTCCAAACCGAACTGGATCAAGCCGGCGTACCGGTGATAGATCTCAGAAAACACGGTCGTTGGGATACGCTGGGCTTTTTGTGGCGGCTGTTGGTTGCCTATCGTGTATTCAGTCCTGATATCGTGCACGGAAATATGCACATCGCGAATATGTTGGCGCTGCTCGCGCGGTTCACAAGGAGGCGCACCTGCGTGGTGTGGGGTGTGCGTTCTTCCAATGTGGAGTGGCAGCGTGACAACAGGCTCATGCGTCCGACATTTTGGCTTAGTTGCAAGCTGGCCCGGTACGCAGATTGCATCATTGCGAATTCGCAGACTGGCGCGGATTATCACGTTGCGTGCGGTTATCCGCGGGCCCGCATGGTTGTGATTCCCAACGGCATAGATACCGGTCGTTTCCATTTCGATCCGGCCGGGCGTGACCGGTTGCGGGCAGAGTGGGGCATTTCCCGGAATGAAGTGCTGGTGGGCGTTGTTGCTCGGCTCGATCCGATGAAGGACCATCTCACTTTTCTTAAGGCTGCCGCAATGTTGGCCGACCGCAATTCACACTGGCGCTTTGCATGC
>DATEJI010000099.1:0-1581 GCA_035278105.1 Saccharimonadales bacterium (SeqCode) | reverse complement strand
AGTGGGATCCGCGCCGGGCAGGGGCGTTCGTTGGCGGTTTATCTCAATTTGTTTTCTTGCTGCTGGGGAGCACCTAATGAGCGTTAAGAAGTTTGTGCCCGCGTCGAACAGGATGCCGGTGCGTCACACTGCGTTGGCTATTGCAGTTGCCATGGGCTTTGGTTTTTCCGGACAGGTCCTGGCACAGGCCACGACCGGTTCCGTGTTTGGTACCGCGCCGGTGGCGGCGGGTGAGACGGTTCGTATCGTCAACAACCAGACTGGGTTGACGCGCGAAGTTGCGGTCGGCAGTGATGGTCGCTTCGGCGCCAATCAGTTGCCGACGGGTGACTACACCGTGTCGCTGATGCAGGGTGGCAACGTGGTGTCCAAGCAGGACCATGTGCAAGTCACGGTGTCGGGTGGTACGGCAGTGCCGTTTGCGGCGGCCGAGAACGCGAAGAACCTCGCGACCGTCACGGTGACGGCCAATTCGGTGCCGGCGATCGACGTGTCCTCCACCCGTCAGACGCAGGTGCTTACCGCGTCGCAACTGAAGAACCTGCCGATCGCGCACAGCGCTGAAGCCATTGCGCTGCTGGCCCCTGGCGTGGCCTCGGGTGGTTCCAGCCTCGGTACCGGTCCGACCGGTTCGCCGCTGGTTTCGATGGGCGGCAACAGCGTGGTGGAAAACGCTTATTACCTCAATGGTTTCAACACCACCGATCCGATCGGTGGCGCCGGTGGCATTGGGCTGCCGTACTTCGCCATTGCCGAGCAGCAGACCATCACCAGCGGTTACGGCCCGGAATACGGACGTTCGACCGGTGGCGTGATCAGCCAGGTCGGTCAGCGCGGCGGTAACCAATGGCACGCGGGTGTGTACGTATCCTGGGCTCCGTCCTTTGCGGAAAGCCAATACGACAACATTTATTACAGCAATCCGCTGACGCCGGTAGGCGCGCTTGGCTATACCGTCGACCCGAACACTGGCGTTGTCAGTCCTGGTAAGCCTTACATGGCGCCGCAAGGCACCACGAATTATCAGCCCGGGTACGGCCAGATCCAAAGGGGCCGCAAACAGGATAGCGACTGGGAAAACGTGTACGACGCCTATATCAGCGGTCCGCTGATCAAGGACAAGCTGTTCTTCTTCCTGACGGCCGAGTGGCAGCACGACAGCAACAATCATGCTGGGGTGACTGGTGCGGCGGGGAACTTCGGTATGGTGTCGCCTTCGGGCTACTATGAAACGAGCGCCACGAACAGTCCCAAGCTGTACGGCAAGTTGGACTGGAACATCAACGACAGCAACGTGCTGGAATTGACGGGCGTCAGAAGCCAGCAAAATGAAACCAGCAGCAACTTCTACCAATACAACTACTCGAACCAGTCGGTCGGTAACTACTACGCCCCGAATGTGCTGTTCAAAAATACCTACAACATCGGAATCCTGAAGTACACCTCCTACATCACCGATAGCCTCACGCTTGAAGTGATGTACGGTCTGATGGGGGCCGATTACTACAGCAGCTTCGCGGGCGGCAACATTTCTCCCGTCACGTTCGGCACCGGCTTTGTTGTGCCGCCAGGAGTTGCCGC
>DATEJI010000098.1:0-1928 GCA_035278105.1 Saccharimonadales bacterium (SeqCode) | reverse complement strand
CTCCTTGTTCTACAGTTATCAGGAATCGGGAAGCAGCGGCAAATCCGAACTCATCCGCTTCGACTGGAACAAAGGCCTGGCTTACAGCAATCGCAATCATGACAAACAGACGCTGCCGCTCAAACCCGGCACCTGTGACGTAATGCTCGCGCAACTGCGCATCTCGCTAAGTGCGGCGGAGGGTCGTTTCAACAACGACTTTGTGGTCCTGGATCACGGCGAACTGCAGACCTACGACCTGCGAGAAGGTGCAAAGGTTCGAGTTGACACCGGGGCTGGAACATTCGACACCATCGAAGTTTCCCGCAAAGACAGCAAGAAAAACCGCATCACCAGCTTCTGGTTGGCGCCCAAACTGAATTATTTACCAGTACAGATGCGTCAGACCGAGCCCGGCAAAGCCACCATCAGCCTGGTGCTGACGGAAATCAAATTGGAAAATAGAAACCCCATGTAAGTTGGGGTGATGTTCTCGCCGAACCCCGAAAACTGATTTTGTCAAACCGTTGGGGTTCGCGTGCTCACCCCAACCTACGCGCGCTCGTTTGAATAAATAATTAACCATTCAACTTGCTAAACCAAACTGCCTGCTTTTTGAGTGCTTTGAGGTATATATCGTCCAATTCGATTTTGCAGTATAGGCGCAGATCGCCAGCACTATTTCCTCCAGCTGCCATTGATGCCTCGTACTCGCATTGAGTATCCCGATAGCTTTGAAACTGGTGTACCGAGCTGTTGAATAGATCCAATGTTTTTGCCTTGAAGTAAGGCTCTTCATCCCATGCCCCGATATCTTTTCGCAACGCGTTTTGCGCGGCCTTTACCTTTTGGACAGAAAGTTCTGCCTCCCGAATCAGGCAAGCTCGTTCTGTTGCATGATCGGGTGCATTTCTGCAAAGAGACGACGCATGGGCTGTCATAGCAAGTGAAACCAGAATTAGTGCAATTGTGAGCTTGTATTGCATGGTTAACTCGAATTAGACGACAGTTTAATTACTTGTCTAGTCTATCTTAAGACAACTTCCCTATCTTTAATGTAACGAGCTACTCACCCGCTTGCTTTCAGATACGCCCAAAGTGTCAATACTACGACCACCACAACGAGTTTACGTTTTAGGTAATGTTACGCCCTTCTGTCCCTGATATTTTCCGCCGCGATCCTTGTAGCTGGTTTCGCAGACTTCGTCGGACTCGAAGAACAGCATCTGGGCCACGCCTTCGTTGGCATAAATTTTCGCGGGCAGCGGCGTGGTGTTGGAAAATTCCAGCGTCACGTGACCTTCCCACTCCGGCTCCAGCGGCGTGACATTGACGATGATGCCGCAGCGCGCGTAGGTGGATTTGCCAAGACACACCACCAGCGCATTGCGAGGGATGCGGAAGTATTCCACGGTGCGCGCCAGCGCGAAGGAATTAGGTGGAATCACGCAGCACGGCCCCTTGAAATCCACGAAGCTGCGCGCGTCGAACGCCTTGGGGTCCACGATGGTGCTGTTGATGTTGGTGAAAATCTTGAAATCGTCGGCGCAGCGCACATCGTAGCCGTAGCTGGACGTGCCGTAGGAGACGATTTTCCCGCCGCCGTTGGTGCGTACTTGCCCCGGCTCGAAAGGCTCGATCATCTTGTGCTGTTCCGCCATGCGGCGGATCCACTTATCAGACTTTATACTCACGCGATCTATCCTCACTTATGTGGTGTCATCGTACTGCGTGCTTGGTGCTGAGTGCTGCGTACAAGAAATAATCTTGATTTTGACGCAGCACCCAGTACACAGTACGCAGCACTATTCTTCTATCACAATCTTCGGGAACGCGCCGGCGTAATCCTTGCCGGCCCGCGCCAGTTGCGCCGCGGTACGGCGCGCGATTTCACGGTAACGCAGGGCGATCTTGCCGTTCGGCTCGGCGGCCACGCTCGGGTTGCCGCT
>DATEJI010000097.1:0-1862 GCA_035278105.1 Saccharimonadales bacterium (SeqCode) | reverse complement strand
AAGATGGCGACCGCAACGAAGCCATAGCTATCCCAAAACGGATAAACAGGCTCTCCCAACCCATGCAGGGCAAATTGATGGCTGAATAGCACAAGCAAAGCCGCGAAGTGCCGCAGCAGATCGAAGGAATTCCCCCGATCGTTTCCCTGATTTCCCCTGGACACGGATTGCCGCCTTTTTGAGTTACGCCAAACCCAGTGTGTGCAGTCAGCCACTAAAAAGGTTGCTCTTTGCGGAGTACGGCGGGGTTCGTTTATCGGCGCAACTTTTGTAGCCTAGATGGCGCCACTGAGGCGATCCGAATGCTCCAAGCCACACCTTTTAGGGATGTATGACTTTGCCATCTATCAAATGAGACGTGAAGACGGAATAGCAATACCACCGTTTACTATGAACTCGCCCCGAGATTGGCCAGTGCACGCTTATTGTTCCCAGATACCTTAATTTCGCGTACAAGCCCGCGGAACAATGAGCAACCATTTGACGCGTTATTGCCAAGGCAACGTTGCTCACCGAAAATTCATAGACCGGGATGCAATCCCAGCATCTTATGCGCCACACATGCTGGAATTTCTTCTCCAGTCTACGTGCTGTTTCAGGTGATGGATAACTGTCAGCATAGCTCATAATTAACTTGCTAAGTTAGTAGATACACGATGGCGGCAATGTGCAGGGCGATGAAAATGCTATAACGCTTGAAGTGCAAAACTTTCCCCTTTTTACAAAAAAAATTCAGCGCACTTAAGTCAAGCAATCCCAACAAAACATAAGCCAAACTGCCATAAGCGTGCATATGATTGGCTGCAACCCCAAGGGTTGCAGCCACCAAAAGCCAGGCAAGAAAATTCAACGCGAATGTCATATAACTTAAGGACTCGGCAATCGGGGAAGGGACGGCTGCAAAGTGGGCGGTGTCCATTCATCCGCGCAGTAACCACCTTGGCACCCGCCCAAATCGGGTGAATAGGTCATTAAATACACAAAGACTCCGACAGGGTTGGGA
Source organism: Saccharimonadales bacterium (SeqCode) (assembly GCA_035278105.1). Classification (GTDB taxonomy): domain Bacteria; phylum Patescibacteriota; class Saccharimonadia; order Saccharimonadales; family UBA4665; genus PMNU01. The sequence continues at coordinate 859 of DATEJI010000097.1, read as the reverse complement.
CCGAATCTGTCAAACTTATTAATGGTCCCCCATCCTTTGGTCAACTTCTTGACTAGATATCTAGACATGAAGTCATCAATCTTTTTCATTACTGGGCGCGAAGGTGGTTGTAGCCAAAATGGGGGGGGCATCGGACCAAGCCCAATACCCGAGTCTTTGTTTTCGCAAAGACCAAATGCATCTGTTCCAGATAACGGGTCGTTATCTACATATGCATAGGTGTCAATGCCGCCACCCAATCCGATCGGATCACTCTCCAGATACCGTCCCACCCAAGGAAAGTAGTCCCGATAACCATTGTTCCACAGGCTCAACTCCGCATCGAAATATTGACCAGGAAAACCGATGTTCAGCGGCACCGCATTGTTGGTACCTATCCACCGCGAAAACGGGGTATTTCCCGCACGCCAAACAACATTTTGGCCTGCGTCAGTCATGGCCTCAGGGCGTCCCAGCTGATCCACATGGATATCTTCCACCTGCCCACCGTGCATGCGCGCGATCAGACGGCCATTTAGCCACAGGTAGTCCACCCACAGGCCGCTGTCATCCTCGGCTATCAGATGATTGCTCTCGTCCGGTGCGAAATAGGTAGTCGCGCCACTGACCGACTTCATCAATCGCTGCCCCAGCGGATCGATGTAATAGGTATTACCGAAGGCCGTGGTCATGCGGTTGAAGGGGTCGAACTGCCAGCGACTGGTGCCATTGGCGATGTTGCTATTCCCCATTGCGTCATAGCCGAAAGTGACGCCCCCAGCATTGATCATCCGGTTGCTACCCCCTTCGTAGAAGATGTTCATGCTAGTGCCGTTGACCGTCTGCGCTGTGCGGTTGCCATCGGCGTCGTACTGATAGG
>DATEJI010000096.1:0-2404 GCA_035278105.1 Saccharimonadales bacterium (SeqCode) | reverse complement strand
GCGGCAGCCAACCTGCGGAAGCACAGGGTTTCCTTCGAGGAAGCGGCTTCCGTATTTGGCGATGCGCTCGCTCTCACGTTCGCCGACCCCAATCATTCGGTTGGCGAAGAACGCCGGCTGACCTTTGGCCTGTCCAGAAACGGGCGGCTATTGGTCATTTCCCACATCGAACGCGGTGGTCGTGTTCGCATTATCGGCGCCCGAGAGGCGACAAAACATGAGCGCAAAATCTACGAAGAGGGCTGAGATTTCGGAGCGCGACACGCTTCGGCGCGAGTATCGCCGAAAAGACCTTGGCAAGGGTGTGCGTGGGAAGTATTTCAAGCGATACGCAAGCGGCACAAATCTCGTGCTGCTTTCACCAGATTTGGCAAAAGCTTTTCCTACCAGCGAATCCGTCAATTTGGCACTGCGCTCATTGCTTCAAGTCGCGCACCGCACCATTGACCGGGACTAGACTGTTGCCCACAAGGCGACACGTTAATAATTTGAGGGGTGGAGTTGCGAAAGCATATGTGTGAGTCACACTCCCGCGCCACGCCGGTATCCCCTCGCCCATTGTGCACGCCATCCCGGTGCAGCTGCTCGCCTACCACACCGCACTCGCGCGCGGCACCGATGTGGATAAGCCGCGCAATCTCGCCAAAGCCGTGACCGTGGAATAGCTTGGCACTGATGTTAATTACATTTCCTACACGTCATGATTGAACGGAAAACCGTGTTAATCATTGGAGCTGGTGCGAGCTCAGAATGTGGCTTACCTGTCGGCGCGCAATTAAAAGGGCACATAGCGCAGTTGCTTGATATTCGATTCGAACACGGTTTCAATCAGATCAGCGGCGACAATACGATTTGTGAAGCATTGCGTGTGGCGGTTCAACAACAGAACCCATCAGGGCGGGACATCAACCCCTGTTTATATGCTTGCTGGCGCATCAGAGATGCAATGCCACAAGCGACATCTATCGACAACTTCATTGATGTCCATCAAGGCAACAATCGAATAGAGTTATGCGGCAAACTCGCGATTGTTCGATCCATACTTGAAGCAGAAAAGGGAAGCCACCTCTATTTTGATCCTTACGGCGAACGTCGTGCTCCACAGTTTGGATCATTGCAGTCAACATGGTTTAACTCTTTTTTCCAACTTCTAACGGAGAACTGCAAATCTGCCCAGCTTGAGCAGCGCTTTGCTGGATTAACTTTAATCATATTCAACTACGACCGATGTGTTGAGCACTTTCTCTTTTATGCTTTACAAAATTACTATGGAGTATCCAGTGATCAGTCAGCAGCGTTATTAAATAAACTCGCAGTCTTTCATCCATATGGGTCTGTAGGTCCGCTCCCGTGGCAGAAACGTAACGGCGCGGTTGATTTTGGTGCGGAAGCCGGCCCCAGCGGTGTCCTCGCGCTCGCTCAACAAATCCGAACATTTACCGAAGGAACTGATCCGGGTCAAAGCGACATCGAACATATCAGGAAAAGATTTTTCGACTCGCAAATTGTTCTTTTCTTGGGGTTTGCATATCATCGCCTTAATCTCCAACTGCTTCGCACAGAAGGTGTGGTTCACTCCAATCCAGGCCAGACGAAATACTTCGGAACGGCTGTTGATATCTCCCACTCGGACTGTGTCGAAATCACACAAGAGCTACAGGAACTTGGTGCTGTGCCAAATAATCACATTCATGTTCGGAACGACCTGACTTGCGCAAGGCTCTTCGGCGAATATTGGCGAAGCCTTTCACTGGCAAGGTTTGCTTAGATGCCTTAAAGACGTGCAGAAATGCTCGGGGCTAATTTGATTGTCAACTTAATAGTATTAGCCGAGCGGTGATGAAGACTCTTGGTCTCATCGGTGGCATGAGCTGGGAATCCACCGCGCATTACTATTCGCGTATCAATCAGTTGGTGGCGGAGCGCCTCGGCGGTTTGCATTCAGCGCGGCTGCTTCTCTACAGCCTGGACTTCGACGAATTGCAACGCCTGCAACATACGGACGACTGGGCCGGTGAATCTAGTGGAGAGCACGGCAGCACGCGGCGCATTTCAACCAAGCAGCGTCTGACCGGGGTGCCTGTATTTCTGTCGTCGCGTTCAATAAGCAGTCATCGAGTAAGGCCGGCTGGCGGGTGAGATGCCCCATGTCCTGTTGGGTGTCGCCTGCATCACAAAGCGTAGCACGCCGCCTGCCATGACCTCGTCTTGGCGGATATAGCTGCGATTCAGCGGCTTGCCGTTCAGGCTCACCGCGCTCACGTAGGGATGCGCATCGTCCAGATTGTCAGCAATCACGGTGAAATATTTGCCGTTCGGCAGGCGCAACGTGGCGCGTCGCACGAAGGGGCGGCCGATGACGTACTCGTTGCTGGCCGGCGTCACCGGATAGAAGCCCAGCGCG
>DATEJI010000095.1:0-11714 GCA_035278105.1 Saccharimonadales bacterium (SeqCode) | reverse complement strand
TGGCGATCAGCATGACCCAGTCCTTCCGCCAAGTACTCCAGATACTTCTCGAAGCGGTTTGACACCGTCCTCATCGCCTCTCACCCATGGCATCAAGTTATACACATATTACATTGATTTTTATGACACAGTAAGACTAGGATGAAATCCCAGCGTCGCGATGCATGGCGGTGCGGGAATTGCATCCCAGCCCACGCGTCAGAATGACAGTTCGCTTTCGCCTTCAAAGCGCCCCGCCGGCCCAAATCGTCGCTCGATAATCAAGCCTTTGCCAGCGTGATCTATCGCCACGATAGTGCTGGCACGCGTGCCATAGAGCTCGCCGCGAATGAATGCGGAAGACAGCCAACGCTCGCGCTCCAGACCGATGCCCGTATCGGGCAGCAGCTCATCGGGCGCTTGGCGTTCATCCGCCAAGGCACGGAACAGCGGTGCGAAATCGACTTCATGCCCGGCATCCAGCCATGCTTGCAAACGCTGCATCAAGGCACGCGTCTTCGGCCACGGCGTATTGAAGTCTGCATTGGATAAACCATGCACGCCTGGCTCGATCGGCTGTGCTTTCGAGGACGGACGATTGCCGATGTAGAAACCATGCTCGGCATCGAACGTGAGCAGATTGAAAGGACGATAACTGGGCGCGAGTGCCAGCAACTTGCTCGCATGACGTGTTGCATCGTCAATGCCGGCCAAATAATCCGTGGCAAGCAGCCCGCGCGATGTGCCTTGCTGTGGATCACTGGGATCGCGCACGTTGGTCACGACGCAGCACCGCCCAGCTTGGGTGACCCCTAGCCACGTGCCGCTGGCTTCGAGATCGCGCCCACCGATGATGGGCATATCCGTCCACGGCGCTAGCGGTGCGCTGGGGCGTGCGTGGAATTCATCGCGGTTGCCGGCGAGCAGCAGGCGCCAGCGGGGATGGGTTTGCCAGGCGAAGGCGATCAGGCACATGGGGGAAGGTTACCTTAGGGGCCAATGGCACTAACTTAGGCATCGTCGCCCCGGCGAAAGCCGGGGCCTGGTGACTTTGGGCGCCAAAAGTCACTGGGTCCCGGTTTTCGCCGGGACGACGATTGAAGATTTAGCGATGTGCAGCCTGAATTAGTGCCATTGACCTCAAGTTCGGAGCATTGAGCGAAAGCCCGGGCGGCGAACACATCATACGGCGCGCTTGCAATCAGGACATTTGCGCGCGCCTGCGCACCGCATCCGCCCAGCGCGCGGCAACACGCGGCGAGGTCATGCACACCGTCTCATCCGTCACCGTGGTCACTGCACGCTCCAACAATTGAATATCGGCTTCGTGCTGGCGTGCCACATGCGGATCTTCAAAGAAGATCGCACGCTGGCAGCGCCGCTCCAGCACCAGATCGGCAATCTGCGCATCGCCCCCCATCGGACCGCTCTGGTAACGCTCCACCCAGTTCTCGCCCTGCGGCCATCCGCGGCTCCATGCCAGTTCGTTCAACTGTTGGCCGGTGGTCCCCGTGGCAACACGCCGCGCGAAACGCGCCAGCACATCAAAGTGATCTGCGGCATACGCCATCATCTGCGGCTTCATCGCATCGTGGGCAATCAAGGCGATGGTCTGCTTTTCCAACGCATGCAATGCATCGGCGCCGGCATCGGGAGCAAAACCAGCCTGGATACGCTCCATTTCGATCCAATCGCGTGCCGATGCCACGGTGGAAACGAACGGTTTCTGATGGATCACGCACTGGCGCTTCAGCGCGACGGCTTCGGGAAAGATGGACGAAGGGTCCACTGGATCGATCAGATAGATCGCACCATCCAGCGTACGCTGCGGCTCGTGCATGCCCACCACTTCAGCCACCAGCTTCATCAGGCCACCTTCGCGGCCGTAGGGGTAACGCAGCAACCCAGGATAGTCGGCCAGATAACCATTCCGCTCGATGGCGGCATGCGTACGCCCTACCGCATGCAAGTGAAGATTCAACTCGCGAATGCCCTGCTCACAGACACGTAGCCAGCGAAACAGCGCCGCATCGTCGTGATCATGATGAAGCGCGTTGGCAGCAAGACCCATCCGCATGTTGCTTTTCCCCTTGTTGAACGTTCAGCCGAAAACTGAAAAACACCCCTGGATGCTGCCACGGTATGACTTGGCCGCAGACTCACGCACCCCAACCCATTGTCCACGACAACGCGCGTGCCGGACCAGCGCCGTGGCGCTTATGCCAACAAAGAAAAAGGCGCGCCGGTTATCCGGCGCGCCCGATGCAGCGGCTTGTTACCGATCAGGTCTAGAACTTCACCTTTACACCGACGTTCCAGAAGCGGCCGATGATGCCGGCATAGTCGTAGGTGGGGTTGTAGAAGTTCGCCGCGTAGTTCAGCGGCGCCAATGGCGGCTTGCGATCGGTCACGTTGTCCACCGAGGCAGTGAACGTGATGTGATCGTTCAACTTGTAGCTGCCCACCAGATTGCCGTAGGTGAACGAGGACATCGTGCAATTGCCGGCCAGCGGCCCCCCGTTGGCCCCCAGAGCATCGAAGCATGCCGTGGTACCGGTGATGTCCTGCGCCGATTCATACTCCTTGCTGACGAAGTAGATCGTGCCCGTCAGGCTGAGCGGCCCCCACTCGATGGTGTTGGCCCAGTTGACACGCGTACGCGGCGTGCCTGCACCGGAGGACAGATTGAACGGTCCCTGCGTGCCGACGTAGCTCTGGACCTGTCCGGCGGAATCCTGCTTCCACTGGAAGATCTGCGTACCCTGCATCTCGCTGATGTACTGAATGCCATCGCTGAACTGGAAATGCACCTGCAGGTCCAGATCGACACCTGTTGTCTTCAACCAGTTACCGTTGACGTAATCGGCGCCCACGAAGATTGGACGCAACGGTGCGCCCGGGTGATCCGGATCAGGTATATCGAAGCGCATCGTGTAACCCGGCAAAACGGTGCCGGTGTTGTAGTAGTTCAACAAGGCAACACCCGGGTTCGCCGGCACGATGACGTTGCTCTTCTTAATGTTGAAGTAGTCGATCGATGCATTGAACCAGCTGATCGGCTGCAGCACCACGCCAAAGGTGAAGCTCTGCGATTTTTCCGGCTTCAGGTTGGGATTGCCTGAGCTGCCTTCTTCGAGCGCGTAGGGAACGGTTACATAATTGGAATTGCCGTGCGCGGCGAGGAACGAAGCCGGCGCCCCCTGGCCCGCCACAGAGTTGCTGACGAAGCCCGCACTGAAACTGCCGGCACTCTCGCCGAATTGCGGGGCACGGAAGCCTTTCGAGTACGTGGCACGCAATGCCACCCATTCAAAGGGCTTCCACTTCAACCCGACCTTCGGCGAGAAATTGTTGCCAACGCGCGGGTAATGGTCGAAACGACCGGAGACATCGGCTTCGAAACTCTCAAGCAGCGGGGCATCGAACTCACCGTAGATACCACTTACGTTACGTGAGCCGGTAATGAAGGTATCGCCTAAACCTTGGTAGATACCGCCCGGATTGAGCTCTTGCTGCAGTTGTCCTTCATGACGGAACTGCACGCCGGCGGCCAGACCCGTGGCGCCACCCGGCAAATCGAACAGTTGGCGGTTCACAGAAAAATCGAATACGTCCATATCCGAATGGTTTTGCGCGATATCCGGTGGCGCAATCGCATTGCGGACGGCCGCGCTGTTTGCTGACGGATTGACGAAGTTGTAGGTGCCGTTGTTGATGGCGTTGAGCAGGCCCTGGTAGCTGAGAAAGCCCAGGTTTTCGTAGCCCATCCATATGTGGTTGCCCACTACCGACGCTTCGTAGTTCCAGTCCCCGAAGGTTCCTTGCACATCGATCACGGCGCGCAGGTTATGAGTATCAACGTTGGTGCCAGCAGGAATATCGCCGAACAAGTAATTGATGTACGCGTACTGGCCCGGGAAGGGATTGGACGGATTCCCCGGCGGCAACTGGATACTGTCAGTGTTGTTCGGCACGCTGGATTGAATCTGCGGCGGCGTACCCGCTTCGTGCACCACGGATTGGTAATAGCTCAACGAAGCATAAGCCTTGGTGGTGTCGTTGAACTTATACGTGAAGCGGCCATACAGGCCGTCCTTATTCGAATACTGCTGCACGTGTCCATATTGATAAGCGGTATCTTGCGCGCAGTAGGTACCCGCGCCAGCGACCGTTATCGATTCGGTACCACCCGTGCATGGGCCCAGTGGCTGGTAGAGTCCCGTCGCCGCACCACCCGCCGTCGGGCCGGCCGGTTGTACAGTGCCGACCGAGGAACCATTGAAGTTCGCAGGATTGCCGACGCGCAGATCGGGACCACCGATGGCGGTGAGATTCAAACTGTTGAAGGGATAGCTGCGATCCTTCAACGGAATCGCCTGATCTTGCTCCCATTCCGCGCTGAAATAGGCGTTGTAGTGATCCGTATTGAGATCACCGATACCGCCCACCAGCGAAGCATGCTTGTGGAAACCGCCTCCGTGTTGCGAATTGCCGATTTCGGCGCTGCCTTCTACACCTTGGAAGCTAGGCTTCAAGATGATGTTGACCACACCGGCGATGGCGTCGGAACCGTAGATCGACGAGGCGCCATCCTTCAGCACTTCAATACGCTCGATCGCGGCCAACGGAAGCGTCTGCAGGTCGACGAACGAACGAATGCCGTCGTCCACCAGCGGATAGCTTGCGGCGCGCTTGCCATCAACCAGCACCAACGTGGAGTTCACCGTGAGGCCGCGCAACGCGACACCCGCCGAACCGGTGGCGAAACCTGCATAGAACGCAGGCGGAATGGTGCCGCTGTTGTCGGCAGAAATCGCGCGTACCACATCGGATACATTGGTAAAACCCGAACGCGCAATGTCTTGTGCGCTGATCACCGTCACGGGTGACGGTGTTTCCGTATCGACACGCGGCAACGCAGAACCCGTGACGGTGATGGTCTGCAATTGCTTGGCGTTCGGTTGTGAAGCTTGCTGTGTGGATTGGTCTTGCGGGGCAGTGCTTTGTGCGAAAACCGCTCCGGAAGCAGGTGCCAGCAGCAAACCTGCGAGCGAAAGCGCAAGTGGATGACGTTTCATTTGAACCCCTCCAAGGTCTAACCGTTAATGGTGTAACCGCTTGTGAGATGTCCATTCGATCCGCTGGATAACAAGTTGGCCGGGAACCCCTCCAGTTCCCTAGCGCGGTCTATCACACCCTAGTGTGATGGACAAGTCTTTAACATTAGCAATTACTTGCGATGACCGCGTTGTGCGGAACGCAGTAGGTCTATTGGGCGCCTCAAAATCCGCACTAGGGCGCCATTTAGAACGATTTCAAATGCAACATGACGCCGCGCAATAGCTTGCGATTTTACTGAGCGGTGAAATGGAATGGCGCGCCACAACAGCAAGCTAACTTTTCGACGCCGCAAAAATAACGGCACACGGTGCCTCGCGCAGGAAGCCGATGATGTGTTTCGCGGTAAAACGTTCTTCACGTCCAATCTCCTTCGATTGCGGGATTGGACTCCAAATCGTTGCGCTACTTAAAACCGTGGGGGACGTCGCTCAGGGTCCGGCCGGTTTTCGCTCCTAAATTGATATTTCATTGCAAGAACGCAATTGACCGTCTTTCAAACATTGAACGCTGACTGCATGAACCCTAAGCTTTTCGTTCATAACACGGACGAATGCTGGAAAGTTATCCATCTCATCGCTGAAAACAATTTTTCCAGACCCCCAAAATCTTCCCCTCTTAGCGGATTTTGGTAATACGTGAAAGAATCGCCTACGTCTTCCGTACGCACCGGCCATCACAACATCCTTTATGGCCTCAATCTCAGACCACTCCAAATGCTTGAACTTTCGTCCATCCAAAATCCGGAAAACACCGACATCATCTATCAAAAGATCAAGCCCGATATCAAATGTGGCGTAACAAGCAGCAAGCATAAAAGGAGCAACAACCAGCAGCGCAACAATGACTTTCCACGCATCTTTTGGATCATGCTCGTAGACCACAATCAGAACCACCAAGTAAAACATGGTAATAAAAATTACTCGGACCAGTCGAATCCCGGCGGCAGGAAATTTAAAAATCACGTCCTCACCCCTAAAAAATTAATGCGTTCGAATTGGATTTTGAAGATAAATAAGACCACCTCCAGGATAGGTTCCGCCATTTGAAATGGTGCTCGGCTGACTATGCTGACTTCCCTGGGGGGCCGTCGCCGTAAACCCATTTGTCGCATTCGGATCTATAGCTGTACCCAGCAGGGTGTAGCCTGCAGTCAGCTCGCTCATAAATAAATCCGTGGTAAGCGTTCGCCCTACCCCCGAAGTAGTGGAAAGATACGGGCCCTCAAAGCTAAGAACTGAAGACAGAGCCCCGATCCCAAAACTTGTGCCTACATCATTCCAGACGTCATTGCTCCCAGTAAGCACATTGGTCAACAAGGTCCCCGTCGCATTATTAGCACCATTCAAGAAAGTAAAGGTCGCAAAGTTCGCCAAAGCACTACCCCCAAAATACTCCGCGCTTACCGTCTCAGCGATTGCGGAACTTGACGCTCCGAGAGTACCGCCCAACGCCAGCCCAACACCAGCACCGGTCCACCCTCCTGAAACATATCCAGAGTAGCCCCCATTTGCTGCCCCTACGATGTTGGGTAGCCAACCGATCAGTCCCGCGCCACCCAATTCCTCGGGGGCACCGCCTGTAGCCAGTGAAGCGGCCGCTATCGGACCAATCAACATGGGCGCGAGAGCGGAATTACTGGCTGCATTTTCAGCGACTTGAAGCTGTTGCTGTGAAGTAAGGTTAGCGTTCTCCGACTGAATCCACGACGGTATAGCGCCGGGATCGTATGACGTTGGGCCGGTAGTACTACCGCTGCCAAAATAATCGTTTGGCGCCGTTTGACTGTTTACATAGGCGACCACGCCATTGGGATGCACCTCGACTGCTGCTCCATTGGACGGAGTTGAGTAAGAGATAATTGTTTTGTAGTTATCCGACGTTCCGCCAGCGCTTTGTACTCCTTGCGACTGACCAGCTGTCGTGCCAAGTGTTGTCCCGGTGTCCTCACCTGACGAGCTAGTTTCTTGTCCTAACTGTGAGTTATCGCCCGTCACGCCCGGCCCCGCAGTGGCCAGACTGTAGCTCCCTAATGAAGACCCGTCGTTTGGGTTGCTATTCGTATTAATCCATTCGAGCGTCGAGATCGAATTCGACCCAGTGCCATCCCCAGAAAAATCCGAGGTTGAGGACGCCGACGGCTGAGTAAACGTGCCAATACTAATATTGGTACTTATCGTTGGGAGCGTGTCCGACCCATTAATGCTGCCGGTGGCTCCCTGACCGTTATCGAGCTGAGCGACCTGCTGCTGTGACTGAGTGTTATAAAGGACATAGGCTTGACTAGTCTGACTATAGTCAGTGGTATCTTGTCCATACGAGGTGGTCAGCTGACCGAGTTGATTACTATCTTGCCCATAATTAGTGGTCAACGTGCTGTAATCACTGCTCGCCTGATCAAATGCGCTGCTCAAAACATCCAATTGTTTCCCAAGGGCATCACTTTGGCGCCCCAGCTGACCGGCAAGATGATCCAAGCTTGGACCAGCCCCCATCAAGAGGAAATTGATACCAGAGCCATAGTTATTATTGCTGTTGTAATTGCTGTAGTCGTAACCTGGATTCGCAGGTATATCCGCATGGACAGTTACTGCAAATTTATTAAGGTTCGACGAAATGTCATTGGCGCCTTGAGTAAAATCAGGGATAAGTCCGGCTCCTTGTAGAATGCCATTTAGAGCAGCATCTGAAGCCAAATTGCCGGTATCGAGCGCCATATTGGTGACGATTTGACCCAGTGCAGCATTTATCGTGTCATTCTGCGCCACGAGATCACTGAAGCTCAATCCAGTGCCGGTAATGTCTTGGGAGTCGTCACCACCTCCGCCCATGGGGGCCAACCCTGCATCGCCACTGCGAAGACGCGACTCGAAGGTAAATTGCTGCGTTCCCGCGACGCCTGACAAGTATTCGGCCTCTAGCTTTGCACTTTGCAGAGCAGCCTGGGCTTGCTTGATCTGCTCCATCGCGTTCGATTCAGCCGTAAGCTGATCCTGCTTTTGCTTTATTGCATCGGAATCAGCGGCCAGCTGTTTGTTCTCCAAATTAATGGCGTTCTGTGCATCCCGTATTGCCTGCTCCTGGGCGGCGAGCTGTGCTTGGTAATCGTCTTGTTGCTTTTCTACCTCCGCCACGGTCTGTGCCAGTGCCGATTGTCTATTCAACACCGCATCGATCGACATCGCGATTATCTGCGCCGTGGTATACAGCGAGGTGGTGCTGGCGCTGAGCAAGCTTCCCTGTGCATAAGGTTGGTACACATTGGATGCGTTCGCGCTAGTGGTCACCTGCGGGATCTTCAACACCATGCCTGCCGGCAGCGTAGCGGTGGGCGAAAGGCCGTTAGCCTGCGCCAAAATGTAGTAATAGCTGCTATCACCATAGATAGCCTGCGCTAGCGTTTGGAGCGTATCACCTGCATGCACGGTGTAGCTTTGCGTACCAGCGTCGCTATTGCTGTAGCCGCCGGTGGTGCTGAGCACATCGATCGTACCGGCTGTATCAACACTATCCAACTCGTTCTCATTGACTGATTCGTAAGTGGTGGTGGTTGTGTTGCCATTGCTGCTCGTGCCCTTCTGAAGTAGCTGGCCGCCGGAGGTATACGCCATTGACTGGCTTTGGGCCGCACCGTTGACAATGCCGCTACTCGCAGCCAGCTCACCCAGGTCGTTATAGGTATTGGTGACGATGACGGTATTACTACCGCTTGTCGGTATTTCAGTGGTGGTGCTCAGCAGCAGGCTGTTCTGCTTGATATAGGTGTTCTGGTAACCCGCCGTACTAGCCGTCGGGCTTGAGTTGATCACGGTTGAATTGCCGGCGTTGATCGTATGGTAGCCAAGGAGGTTGCCATCAGCGTCATAACCGTAGCCAGAGCCTGCCGTGTAGCTATTTTCTGTAACCAGGTACAGCGCACCATCTACATTAGCACCGACTGTGGATGGTGCTGTTGGTAAAGCCTGGTCTTGGGTCGCATAAGCACTACTACCTACGCCATTGCCGTACTGCGTAATCAGATTTTGTGCTGCTTCTTCTGCGTATTGGCTCTGGTCGGTGAGCTCACCATCGGCGTTGTAGGTATAGAACGTGGCTGTCGATACCCAGCCAGAATCGTTGAAGGTTACCGTAGAGCCGTTGTAGGTACCCGCTCCGATATGGTTCGGTAGGTTATAAAACACATCCGTAATGAGGCGACCATCAGCATCGTAATTGCGAGTTTCGTATGGCGAAGATGTGTTGCTACCGACTTGTTCAATCAACGTGAGCTGGCCTAGCGCGTTATAGATGTTCTTTTGCGTTTGATTTTGGCCGGAGCTGGTCTTCGTCGTGTAAGTGGCTAGATCACCAGCCGCATCGTAAGTATTAGCGGCCGAATTGCTGGCGCTGGTGATGACGACCTGGCCGTTTTGCAACGCGCCGTCCGCCACCAGCACACGGCCATCTGCATCGTAGGTGAACCAGTCGGCTTGCACATTGGGGGCCGGCGAAGGGACGGGAGAGGATGCTGGACTTGCTATCGACGCAGTCGAAGATACTGCCATCGTTTGCATCGCCGGCGTGGCAGCAAGTATGGAAGCTTGTAAATCTACTGTCAGAGTATGGCTTACGGACAGCCCATCCACAGGATCAGTGGCTGTTAAAGTGAACGAATATACGTGGCCAATCTTGGATCCACCCGACGGAGGTGAATAAGTCAAGACGTTACCACTGAATGTGGTATACGGCGGAAGCGCTCCCGATACCGAATACGACAGCGATCGTCCCATGGGATTTGTGAAAGCGTTGCTAGGTACCTGCCAGGAATTGGCAGAGCCCCATAGCCAATAAATCTCACCAATGCTGCCATTGTTGTAGATAGGTGCCGACGCGGGATTAACGGTGATGGTGAAGGTTGTGGAAGCGACCTGCCCGGTGCTCGCCGTAGCCACATAGGTCACGGTCCAGGTACCCGCTGTTGTCGGTGTACCACTGAACGTTCGCGTCGATGCATTGAACCCAATGCCTGGTGGCATGCCGCTTGCGCTATAGCTGATGCTCGCACCATTCGCATCTGTCGCGGCAGGCGCCTGATAGCTCATCCCCAACGTTACAGTGGCTGCTTGATTGCTTACACCACCCGAGAATACTGGAGTGACAGATGGCACCGTGATGGTGAATGTCTGTGAGACAGATTGCCCACCCGTCGTCGCTGTTGCGGTGTATGTGATGTTGTAATTCCCCTGGGTAGTCAACGAGCCAGTAAACGTACGCGTCGAGGCGTTGAAGCTGATGCCTGAAGGCAAGCCACTGACGCTATAGGTAACACCATAGCCATTGGCATCTGTGGCTGCAGGAGCTTGGTAATTGAGCGTTCCGCCTGGCTGCAAGGTCTGATTGCTAACGCTCCCTGTAAATGTCGGTGCAACATTCGGGACATTGATAGTGAAATTGACACTTGTGGCCGTACCGGCACTGGACTTGGCCGTATAAGTCACTGAATAGCTACTACCCGTCGACGGCGTACCGCTGAAGGTGCGCGTGGACGCATTGAAACTGACACCCGGCGGAAGGCTGCCGCTGATGCTATAGGTGATGCCGTAGCCGTTCGCGTCGGTAGCAGCGGGTGCCTGATAGCTCCAGGTACTGCCAGGAATGGCAGTCTGGTTGGCGGGCGCGCTGGTGAAAACCGGATTGACTGCCGGCACGGTCACCGTAAAGCTGCCGCTGACGCTGCGCCCCAGCACATCCATCGCCGTGACCGTCACGGTGTAACTGCCCGCCGCCGTCGGCACCGATGGCGTACCGCTGAAGACACCGCTGGTGCCATTGAGGCTCAACCAACTCGGCAGGCCGGTGGCGGTATAGGTGAGGCCCATGCCGAGCGGGTCCGTAAAGCTGCTCGCCACGCTGTAATTGATGGCCGCAAAACCCGCACCGCTCGCCACCACCGTTTGATTGGCGAGCGCCGTGCCGAGCGTCGGCGCGCCAGTCGTCAGCGGAATCGGCGTCGCGGCAATCGGCGTCGAGGACGTGCCTTGGGTGTCATACGCACTGCTGGCAAACACAGCACGACGATTGCCGTCGGCGTCGTACACGTAGACCGTGCGCATCGTCGCCACCGGCGTGCTGCCGGCGGTGTTCTCGTCGGTGACTTCCTGGAGGCGGTTGTGGCTGTCGTAAGCGGCGAGGATCTGCGTCTTCACCGCATTGCCGCCCCCGTCCTGCGTGCTGATGGTCTCCAGCGTTTCATTGCCGTTGGCGTCGTAACTAAAGCCGTACGTCGACGTGACGCTGCTGCTGCCGCTGGTCACTACTTCGGTCAATCCCGCCAACGCACCGCTCGCTTCGTAGCTGTAGGTCAGCGTGGAGGTGGTGCTGCCACTGGGGCCGGTGGCGGTCCAGTTGCTGGTCTCCGCGGTCATCAGGCCGGAGCTGGCGTCATAGGTATACGTATAGGTCGCACCGCTTTCGTCGGTGTGCGTCTGCACCTGCTTGAAATAGTTATAGGTCCAGCTTTGCGTGTAGCCGTCCGCGTCGGTCTGATGAACCAGGTTGCCGTTGACGTCGTAGACGTAGGTGGTGGTCTCGTTGAGCGGCGTGGTGCTGGTCAGCACGCGATGCTGGCTGTCATAGGT
>DATEJI010000094.1:0-1900 GCA_035278105.1 Saccharimonadales bacterium (SeqCode) | reverse complement strand
ACGCACAGTGGTCGGCAGGTTGAATGTCTTGCCGTCACCGCCCGTGGCGGTGTACTGCACCGCGAAGTGGCCATCCAGCGTGACGTTGCCCGCATTCGTATTGACCACCGCGAGCGGATCCACACCGCCGAAATTGGCGCCAGCCACAAAGCGATACGACGTGCTGGAGCCACCGAGTAGCGTTGCAGCGGCAAGCGATGCTGGATTGCCGAGGCTTGGCATGTTGGAGGGCGAGTTGTCTGCCGACCCACCAGCAAATTGCACACCTACCGGATTGCCCGCCGGTACGTAAGGCGCATAAAACAGCTGAGAACCACCACTATTCACATCGCCGACCTGGGTGGAGACGTAAGTAAAGTAGTTATCGAAGCCGTTGATATAGGCGCCGTAGTCCGATGAATACTGCGAATAATTGCTGTTCGCCTCCAATTGGAGAGGCAGCAATATGGGAGATGGCGTTTGAGTTTGTGCGTTGCCGTTGTTGAAATTACTTGTCAGCCAGTTCTGATAAGCAGACACGTAGCTTGTGTACTGCGCAAAGTCGCCGGGTTGCGGTGCTATAAGACTAGTCGGCGCGTACGGCAGAAAGCCGCTGTAATCACCCTCGGTATAAGCAAGCGCCCATTTGGTGATACCCGGTCCCAAGGTCGTACTCCCTGCACCAACCTCGCCCATATACAGCATGTAATTCTGGTAGTACGCCGCAGACTGGTTGGCCAGCGGTGCCACGATCGGCTGATAGAACGGGTCCTGGACCTGGGTGAAGATCAGGTAACCGCCAAGAGAACTTACGAAATAGGCGCCCCCGTCAACGAATTGCCAGAGCGGGTCGGTACCTGGGCCGCCGAAGTTCGTATCACCAAATTGCAAATAAGCAACGGCCGTATTGTAAGCAGCTAGTGCGGAGCTATACGCCTGAGCCAATCCACCAGAAGAAACCACCACCGGCACGGAGAGCTGCGGACCGTTGTTCTGCTGATAGAAGCCATCGGTGATGCTGGCATCTAGGTTGAGATTATGCAGCGCAAGAAGGCTGAGCTCAGGCGCCATGCCCGACGCTGAAGCAGACGTCGCCCCATAACGATAAGCCAGATGGATATTGCCGTTAGTGTCAGTAGTGCCCGCACCAAGGTTCCAATTGGTCAGAACGGAAATATCGCCACCGTTGGTACCGGCATCCGGATTGACCAGATCAATGCCAGGCCGCACCTGCACATTGGCAACGCCGGCAAAGCGATCACCAAACGTATAGCCAGGCTGTTCCACATAGCTCATCAACGTACCCGTGCCTTGCGTCGGATCACCATTGACGTAGCCGTAGAACGTTTGATGCGCTGCGTTGGCCGAAGTCGGCGTGAAGTAGTCCTGGCCCAGATACTGCTTCAAGGTCGCAGCATCGGTTGGTGCTGCAAGTGCGTTACCCAAAGCATCAGTCCAGCTGCCGACGACCATTTGCACCGAGCCGTCCGCGGCGTATTGATACCAACCCGCAGGATCGATCAGACCATCGAAGTACTTGCTGGGATCCGAAGTTTTGTTGGCGGTATCGGCGGTACTCCATACCACATAGGGTTCGATGGTGACGCTACTCGCACCCGTGATGGCAGGCGTGCCGCTGAAGACGATCGGCACATCGCCATTGGCAAGCAGTGGCGCGCGCAGGCTCACCATGCCACCAGCATTCGGTGAACCGCCGGAGACATTGATCACGGCATTCGGCCCGAACTGGATAACGCCAGCACTGCCTGATTGCACGTTTTCGTAGCCGTACTGCGTGTTGAGGCTGCCATCGCTGGTGCCGGTGGTGCCGATCTGCACGATGCCGCCGCGCTGTCCGGGAATGCTGCTGGTCGCCAACACGTTGCCGTTGAGGGTGACGCCATTGCGTCCATACAGCTGG
>DATEJI010000093.1:0-1912 GCA_035278105.1 Saccharimonadales bacterium (SeqCode) | reverse complement strand
ACGCACAGTGGTCGGCAGGTTGAATGTCTTGCCGTCACCGCCCGTGGCGGTGTACTGCACCGCGAAGTGGCCATCCAGCGTGACGTTGCCCGCATTCGTATTGACCACCGCGAGCGGATCCACACCGCCGAAATTGGCGCCGGCCACAAAGCGATACGACGTGCTGGAGCCACCGAGTAGCGTTGCAGCGGCAAGCGACGCTGGATTGCCGAGGCTTGGCATGTTGGAGGGTGAATTATCTGCCGTACCGCCAGCTGTCTGCACCCCCGCGGAATTGCCTGCCGGTGCATAAGGTGCATAGAACAGCTGTGAACCCGTGCCAGGACTTTGAATAGTACCGATCGAACCAACGCTGTTGGACACGTAATTCAGGTAGTTGTCGTAACCGCTGATGTAGGTGCCATAGTCCTTTGTATAGAGCGTGTAATTGCCGGTAGCTTCCGATGCCAACGGCAACAATAACGGCGAAGGTGTCAGATTCTGAGCGTTGCCATTGTTGAAATTGCTAGTCAGCCATGCTTGGTATTGCGCGACATAGGTCCCGTATTGGCTTGGATAGCTGTCTGGCTGGGGAGCAGTTGTCGGCGTAGTCCCAGGTGGTAAGAAGCCGTCGTAATCCCCAAGCGTATAGGCCAACGCCCAATGCGTAAGGGTGGTTATATCGTTATTGCTGTATCCGCTCGCCCCTACCTCGTCCATATACAGCATATAGTTTTGATAATAGGCCGCAGATTGATTCGAAAGTGGCGCCAAGATCGGCTGATAGAAACTCGAATTTATTGGCTGATTCTGATAAGCACCCGATGCGGGATTGAAGGAATAGTAGGTTCCTGCTTGCCATAACGGATCAGTACCTGGGAAATAGAAATCCTCATTGAGCAGGTAGTTATTGGTGGCTTCGTATGCTGCTTCTGCGTTTTGGAAGAGTTGTGCCAAACCGTCACCTGAGAGAACGACCGGCGCGGAAATCGATGTGCCATTGTTCTGCTGGTAAAAGCCATCCGTAACGCTGGCGTCGATACGGACGTCATGTACCGCCTGAATGGTAACGATAGGCGCTTCGCCGGAAGCCGAAGCAGACGTTGCACCGTAGCGATAAGCCGGATGGATATTACCGCTGGCATCGATACTGCCCGCGCCAAGATTCCAATTGGTCAAAACCGAAATATCACCGCCGTTGGTACCAGCATCCGGATTGACCAGATCAATACCCGGTCGCACCTGCACATTGACAATACCGTCGAAGCGATTGCCGAACGTATAGCCCGGCTGCTCCACGTAACTCATCAACGTACCCGTGCCTTGCGTGGGATCACCATTGACGTAGCCGTAGAAAGTTTGATGCGCAGCGTTGGCCGATGTGGGCGTGAAGTAGTCCTGGCTCAAATACTGCTTCAAGGTCGCAGCATCGGTTGGTGCTACAAGTGCGTTGCCGGCAGCATCGGTCCAACTACCGGTCACCATTTGCACGGAACCGTCCGCGGCGTATTGATACCAACCCGCAGGATCGATCAGGCCATCGAAGTATTTGCCGGGGTCAGCGGTTTTATTGGCGGTATCGGCGGTACTCCATACCGCATAGGGCTCGATGGTGACGGTGCTCGCACCCGTTATGACAGGTGTGCCGCTAAAGACAATCGGCACGTCGCCATTGGCAAGCAGTGGCGCGCGCAGGCTCACCATGCCACCGGCATTCGGTGAACCGCCGGAGACATTGATCACGGCATTCGGCCCGAACTGGATAACGCCAGCACTGCCTGGCTGCACGTTCTCGTAGCCGTACTGCGTGTTGAGGCTGCCATCGCTGGTGCCGGTGGTGCCGATCTGCACGATGCCGCCGCGCTGTCCGGGAATGCTGCTGGTCGCCAACACGTTGCCGTTGAGGGTGACGCCATTGCGTCCATACAGCTGG
>DATEJI010000092.1:0-364308 GCA_035278105.1 Saccharimonadales bacterium (SeqCode) | reverse complement strand
CGTGAGACAGTTCGGTTTATATCCGCTGTGGACGCAAGGAAATTTGAGAGGATCTGCCCCTAGTACGAGAGGACCGGGGTGGACGCACCGCTGGTGTACCAGTTGTCATACCAATGGCATGGCTGGGTAGCTATGTGCGGACCAGATAAACGCTGAAAGCATATTAAGCGTGAAACTGACCTCAAGATGAGATTTCCCTATGATCCCCCAGAAAGACTATCTGGTTGATAGGCGCAAGGTGGAAGTGCAGTAATGCATGCAGCCGAAGCGTACTAATAGGGACATTGACTTTTTACGTTCTCTCACCCAACTCTGGCTCCGGCCGGATAGGGTGAGAGAAAGCATTGACTAGTTATTGGTGTTTGGCATATACTTGCAGACACCAGATCGTTTGTCGCAAAACGTTGTTCCTTATACAATCCGTACTATTCCGTACATGGACATCGATAGGCTCACGCCCTACCACTGGTTGGGAAGAGCAGCATTCGGTTCGCTGTAAGCGATATTGAGCTTTGCTCAAAGGATGTGATGAGAAGCCCTGAAAGGGGTATCTCATGTGCCCAATCGGTGCCCATGGCGCGAGGGAAACACCTGTTCCCATGCCGAACACAGCAGTTAAGCCTCGCCGCGGTTACAATACTTGGGGATTACCCCTGGGAAAATAGCACGGTGCCGAATTATATAAAGCCCTTCCGAACAGGAGGGGCTTTATCTATATAGTGACTACACCCTACAACACGCAATACTTGGTAGTTCTTAAGACCTACGTGCCGTAAGGCGACGACCGTCTGTTATGTAGTTGTTTTTACTTTTAAAGATGTTATACTAATAATATGCTTTATACACAAGAGTATAGTTCCGATATCCAGCCAGGCACAATTGATATGGCAGCTTTTGAACAGATGATGTCTATGCCTACGACTGAATACAGCGCGTTCCAAGGTGAACAGCCTATGATTATTGAGGTTCCTCAGGCTGTGGAAGAAATAACTTTCGATCCGGTCTTGGTTTCTATGTTCATGCGGGCAAAACCTGGCTCAGAATTTGCCAGCAGTCTATCAAAAGCCATCGCGACGGATTTCGTAATAAAAAGCACGATTGCTAGCCCTGAAATTTTAGCAGAGCTAGAGCAGCGGATGTGGTTTGACGATCTTCGTGACCAAAAAGATCGCCAGGCTCGCCTTGATAACGAAGACGACGAGCAAACGTTTTAATTGACGTTATTGCATAAGCGTGTTACTATATAATTAGTTTCGAGAGAAACAAAAAGAGGGCTCGCTGCATAAAAAAGCGAACCCTTTTTCGGGTCTCTTCGAAAATGCTAATGGACCATGGGAGGTTTATCATGGCTGGAACAAAAGCTGGCGGCCTGAAGGCTGCCGCAACCAACAAAGCAAAATACGGTGGCGAATTTTACGCAAAGATCGGCGCCAAGGGCGGTAAGCTCGGCCGCACCGGTGGCTTTTTTGCAAACCGCGAGCTCGCTCGCGCTGCTGGCCAAAAGGGTGGTCGCATTTCGCGCCGCACCAAGAAGGCTGCCTAAGCGTATCTCGCCAGATACGCCAACAGAGCCCGGCTCCTTAAGCCGCGGCTCTGTTTTTAGATAAGCGATATGGCCTGCAGAAGCGTGAGGCGCTGACGCCCCAGGTGTGCTGGCAATTAAGGCATGCATACCGCAAATTGGCAGATTGCAAACCGCTACTGTTGCAATGCGGGCAACGGCTGCGTTTGAAAACCCAATCGCGATATGTATCCAAGCAGTCTTGCGCATGCTCGCTGTCGATCTGAACATCATAGCTATCGGCGATCCGCGAGGCCGCTTGCCAAGCGAGCATCTCCTTTCGAACCAGATCCAGATCCGTCGTATAGCCGCGGTGTTGCAGTGCTGCGTGCGCCAGCTCATGGAACAAACCGCTTAAGGCCGCTGGCGAATCATCTGACGGGTAAAAAATGTGTCCTTCGGCGGGCGACCAGCAAAGCACCTCACCTTCGACAAAGGTGAGCGACGGATAGTCACGCCGGAGCTGCTTAACGAGTTTTTCCATAGGTGCTCTTTGCCAGATCGTAGCAGCCATAAACAACCGCATCTTCGGGCCGTTCGGCTTCTTTGATCGGCGGGATGGGAACCAGCGGCGTGGCATAGTTGGCCAGCGCTTCGTGGAGCGGGTGCCGGAAGCGCCCGTAATAGGTGCTGACACTGCCACCGAGAATAATAATTTCTGGCTGGACCACCGCGATAAGATCGATAAGTCCGAGGGCGATGTCATGCGAGATGATTCGCCACGTCTTTTCGTCGGTGATATTCTGGGCTTTTTTACCAAAGCGACGCACGATCGCCTTTCCGGATGCAAAATCCTCCCAAGCCTCCAACTTGCCATTGTGCTCGAGCGGCATTTGGCCACCTTCGGAGTCGGCGAACGCCGGATCAATAACTCGGTCGACGATAATACCCGTACCGATTCCGGTGCTAATAGTAACATACAGCACCCGATTATACCGGTGCTTGACGAGCATCGCCTCAGAGAGCCCGGCCAGATTCGCATCATTATCGACAACAACCGGGCAGTGCAGTAGTTTCTCGAGATCCTTTTGAACAGGAATGTCGTGCCATGGAAGGTTACCCATATCAAGACCAACGCCATGCTTGCGATCCATTTTGCCGGGCACGCCAACACCGCAGGCAACGAAGGTTTTTGTTGAAAATTTATCTACAATTTTTGCCAATTCGCTACAAAAATCAGTATATTTTTCTGGCGTAGGAAACTTAGCTCGCTCTTGAATCACGCCATCGGCATCCAAGACTGCGACCAGCGTTTTTGTCCCGCCAATGTCTATCCCCAGGTACATGGTAGTAGTGTATCATGCACGATGCACGCCCGACAGTGGTCTTTGGCTTCTGTTCGCGCTCCGTGTATGCAGGTAAAGTGTACGTCCTCTTTGACCACATCAGTCAAAAGAGGTATAATGAAACTAATCTTGCGTTTACCTCGGAGGTGAACGACAGAAATACATCATAAGGAGGCATGCTAGAACATGTCAAAAATTACTAACGTAACCATGGACGACCTGCTTGCGGGCAGCGACGTCAAACAACTCGAGGCGGGGGAAGTCGTCGAGGGTGTTATTAGCTCAGTGCGCAAGCACGAAGCCTGGGTTGATCTCGGCGCGAAAGGCGTCGGTGTTGTTATGCGCCGCGAGATTGGTCACGGCCAGGTTTTGGAGCCCGGCCAGACCGTAACGGTCAGTGTGATCGATCCAGAAATGGAAGAAGGTCACGCGCTACTCAGCATGAAGCGCGCCGCCAAAGATCGCGGTTGGGACGAGCTCAAGCGCATCTTCGACGAGCAAGAAATCGTCGAAGTAAACCCCTACGATGCGAACCGTGGCGGTTTACTGGTGGAGCTGGAAGGCATCCGCGGCTTTTTGCCGGTCAGTCAGTTGGCTGCTGGCCATTATCCGCGCGTCTCTGGTGCCGACAAAGACGAAATCTTGCAGAAGTTGAACGCCTTGGTTAGCCAGCCGATCCGCGTGCGTGTGCTCGACGTCAGCCGCAAGGACAACAAGCTTATTTTTTCCGAAAAAGAAGCAGTTAAGGATGACATGCAGGCACGTTTTGCCGAGCTTAAAGTCGGTGACGTTGTCGAAGGCGTGGTGACCGGCGTGATCGACTTTGGTGCGTTTGTGAACGTACAGGGTATCGAAGGGCTGATTCATATTTCGGAAATTTCCTGGGAGCGAGTCGAAGATCCGCGCAACTACGTCAAAGTTGGCGATACCGTTAAGGCGAAGATCATAGCCATCGATAAAGACCGTCTTTCGCTGAGCCTTAAGCAAATGACCGAAGACCCATGGCTGAAGGAAGTAAAAGCCTTCAAGAAGGGCGACATCGTAGAAGGCAAGATTACGCGCATTACGCCATTCGGCGCGTTTGTGCAGCTTTCGCCCAGCGTGGAAGCGCTCGTGCACGTATCAGAGATGAGCGACGACGAAACCGTTGACCCACAGCAGATCTTTAAGCTGAACGAAAAGAAGCAGTTCAAAGTGTTGGACATCGACAACGATGCCCGCAAGATCGCCTTGAGTCTCAAAAGCGCAAAATAATCCTATGTAGGTAGGACTAACAACGCCGGCAATCGGCAGAAAGGAGTGCGGAGATGGCAAGAACTATCGAAATCGAAGACATGATTACCGTCGGCACTCTGGCCGAAAAGCTGGCGCTGCCGGTGACGCGCTTGATTGGCGAGTTGCTTAAAAACGGCGTGATGGCGACCGTGAATGAACGGATTGATTTCGACACAGCACAGATTATCGTTGAAGAGCTGGGCCTCGATGTAGAGCTCACGCGTAAGCAGCAAGAAGTGCAGTTGCCAGTGCGCAGTCGCCGCGCTAATGTCAGCGAGCAGGCTGTATCTCGGCCGCCAGTTGTGGCGGTTATGGGTCATGTCGATCACGGCAAAACCAGCTTGCTCGACGCGATACGCGGTGCTCAGGTAGCGAAGGGCGAGGCTGGCGGGATTACGCAGCATATCTCGGCGTATCAGATAACACACAACAAACGTCAGATTACGTTTTTGGACACGCCCGGCCATGAAGCCTTTGCTGCGATTCGCGAGCATGGCGCGCACCTGACCGATATTGCAATTATCGTTGTGGCTGCCGACGACGGCATCAAGCCACAAACGCTAGAGGCAATTCGCTTTGCGCGCAAAGCCGCAGCCAAGATTATCATTGCAATTAACAAAATCGACAAAGAAGGCGCCGACCAGAACCGCGTTAAGCAGCAGCTCGCCGAACAAAAGCTTTTGGTAGAGGAATGGGGTGGCGACACCGTAGCCGTAGAAGTTTCCGCTAAGACTAAGCAAGGCATCCACAATCTTTTGGATATGATTTTGCTGGTGGCAGACGTTGAAGATCTTCGCGCCGAAGTTGCAGGTCCGGCAACCGGACTGGTTATTGAGGCGCATGTCGAGCAAGGTCGAGGTCCGGTAGCGAATGCCTTGGTAGAAGAAGGCACGCTACGGACCGGCGACGTTGTAGTCGCTGGCACAACATACGCCAAAATTCGTACGCTGCAAACCACTGATGGGCAAGTAGTGAAAAGCGCCGGGCCCTCAACGCCGGTGGTTATCGTTGGTTTTAAAGCGCTGCCCGAGTTCGGAGACGAGTTTCGTGCTGTAAAAGATGAGAAGACTGCGCGCGCTGAAGCGGAAAAGGTCTTATTCCAAAAACGATCTAGCGGCGGCAGCGGCGATATGACTAGTAGCGAACTGATTCGCATCATTAACCGCAATAACAAGGTGAGCGAGCTGAATCTGATTGTTCGCGCAGATGTACAAGGTTCGCTGACTTCCGTCATCGACAGCCTAAAGGCGCTGGATACCGAAGAAGTGGCGGTGCGGATTGTTAGTTCTGGCGTCGGGCCTATTACCGACAACGACGTACACACGGCTGGCACCAGCGGTGCAGTCATTTATGGTTTTAATGTTATTGCGCCACCGGCTGTTCGACGGCTGGCAGGACGCGACAAGGTACAGGTGCGCTTGTACGACATCATTTACGAACTCATTGACGATGTCAAAGAGGAATTGAGTAAGCTGTTGGCACCCGAAGTAGTCGAAACCGAACTGGGCCGTTTGATTGTTCGCGGCATCTTCAAGACCACCAAGACCGATGTTATTTGTGGCGGCGAAGTCACTAAGGGCAAGCTCGTGGTCTCGGCGCTTGGGCGAGTGATGCGCGATGATGAGCAACTCGCCGAAGTGGAAATCACCAACCTCAAGCGTGGGCCTCAAGATGCAAAAGAAGTCCTCGAAGGCGAAATGTGCGGCGTGAGCTTTCATACAACTACTCGAGTAGACGTACAAGAAGGCGATCGCATTGAAGTCTTTACTCGTCAGACTATTTCCCGCAGCCTTTAGTTTCATCCTATCCTAAACATGCTAGAATGAACGTAGAGAGGAATATGCATGATTAAACTGGATGATGACTTACTGCGAGAACTAGGATTGGTCGGCCTGCCTCCCGACGAAAAGAAGAAGTTGCTCGCGCACATCTACGAGACGCTTGAGATGCGGGTTGGCATGAAGCTTGCCGAGCAGATGAGCGATGCTCAGTTGTCCGAGTTTGAACAGTTTATTGAGCGCAACGATGAAGCCGGCGCGCTCCAATGGCTGGAGACGAACTTTCCCAACTACAAGGATGTGGTTGCCAGCCAGTTTGAGGCGCTTAAAGCCGAGATCCGGCAAGTCGCGCCGCAGATTTTAGCAGCACCGCGGGCACCAGCTCCGCAGCCTGGCATGCCAGCCGGTATGGCTCCGCAATACATGGCTGGGCCGTATCCGCAGCAAGCGCCGAATATGGGCAATATGGCGCATATGGCACGGCCAGGTGTGCCAATGCCGCCGCAACCCCAGTATCGGCCGAGCCCAGAGGTATTTACTGGTCAGCCTTGGCCACCGCAGATGCCGCCTATGGGGCCACCACAAGGTCAGTCTTTTCCGATGCCGAGTTCAATGCCAGGCGGGCCATCGCCTGCAGCCATGCCTGTAGTGCCGGTAGGATCTGGGCCATCGCAGCAGCAAAGCGATTCTTCTGATGCCGCGCAGTCGCAAGATCCGAACGATTCTTCGCAGCAATCGAATGACCAGCAGTCAGATCAGCCTTGGCCACAACGGCCGCAGACACCGCAGCAGTAATGCTACAAAGAAAGTTGTGATGCATAGCCGGCCAAAAAGGCGCGGCCGCTCATTTGCGGTTTGCCTGCGGGTTTGAGTTGGTCGATGACTAAACTCTGAGCACCGCAGTGCACAACAAGCTGTTTATCAACTACAGTCAGGCTTCCAGGTACGCCACGGAGATCTATAACGTGCGCGCCAGTAATAACTACCTCTATTGGTCCGAGCTTGGTCCGACTTTTTGGCCAGTCGATAAATGCGCGAATTTCGCGCTCCAAAACATCTGCAGGCTTATGCCAATCTAGCACGCTGTCGTCTTTGCTCAGACGTCGAGAGTACGATACGTTACGGCCGGTTATGGTCTGCGGCATGCCCTCTGTTTCACCTGCCAAGTAGCGCGGCAGTTCGTGTTTGAGTAGTGCGTCGCTGAGCAACGTAAGGTCGCTGGTGAGCGCTGGCGTGGTGATGCCCTCTGGCATATCGTATTCGCCGTAGCCGAGCAGCGGCCCTTCGTCCATGGCGGCGACAAGCAACATAATGCTGACTCCAGTCTGTTTTTGCCCGCTCAAAACGGCAAAGGTAATTGGATCGGCGCCCCGCCACTCTGGCAAAATCGAGAAGTGACTGTTTACGATGCCAAGTGGGAAGTAATTGATGACCTCCTGAGAGATAATGATACCGAAATCGACCAGCACGCCAAGACGGCTTTGCACTGGCGAGGTTGCGATCAGCGCGTCGAGTTCGGCCTTATTGGCGACAGTGAACGTCTTAAGACCCAGCTCTTTGGCCAGCGTGAGCACTGGCACATCGCCACGGTGATGCGCCGGCCGAGGTTTGGTGATAACTGCCTCGATCTCAAAATCCTGTCGAAGCAAACGCAGGCTCTCAGCGGCAACTGGGCCGCTACCAAAGAATACGATTGGTTCGGACTTCTGTTTCATAGTCGAGTTGCTCCAAATTGCCATCTTCTTTTAGTCTGAAAAATGCATGCGGGCTATCTTTGATGTGGTCGATGAACACCAGGCCGTTGGTGTGATCGACTTCGTGCTGAAAGATGCGGGCAAGAAAGCCTTCGGCAGTCACCCGAAACTCGCGTCCGTGTTCATCCTGAGCGCGAATGCGGACCTTGCTGTAGCGAGGTACTTTGCCGTAGACATCGGGCACGCTCAAGCAACCTTCGTAATCTTCCTGGATGGCACCTTCGCACTTTGTGATAACTGGATTAATGAAAACTGAAAACGATTTGTCATTTTTGTTGTCAAAATCATTACGGATTACGACAATTCTCAGAGGTCGATCAATTTGAATTGCTGCAAGCGCGACGCCGACCTCGTGGTCGCGGCTATCTTCCCAGTCCAGTGTTGCCGACTTCATGTCTTCGATGAGCTGTTGTATTTCGGCAGTGACAAGACCGATTTTTTTGGATCGTTGGCGCAGATGTTCGTTCGGAAGCGTTATGATATCGTCTTTGGTCATGTCCACCCAGTATACCTGACTAACAGAGATGATTACAACAAATTGATGGGGTCGATGTCGTACGACCAGCCGGCTGGTAGGGCCTGGATGATAGCAATAAGTTGGCTGCGGCTGCGCGATTTTGCAATGAGCTGCCAGGTGTATTTTCCTTGCGATCGTTCGTGGAAGGCGGGAGTCGGACCCTCGACTACGACTTGCGGATGTGCTTGGGCAAGCGTTCGCGCTAACGCTGCACTGGTTTTTTGTACGCTCGCCAAGGTTGCGCGTCGGCAAGAAAGTTTCAACAGATAGCAAAAAGGTGGAAAATGATATGCGCGCCGTTCAGTAAGTTCCTTGGCATAGAACAGCTTCCAGTCTTTGTCGAGCACTGAGCGCAACAGCGAGCTCTCTGGATTATAAGTTTGGACCACCGCGCGACTTGCCCGATGTCCTCTCCCAACCCGGCCGAGCACCTGGCTCAGCAACTGATATGTTCGTTCTTGAGCCGTAAAATCTGGCATGTACAGGCTGGTATCGGCAATCAGCACGCCGACGAGGCTTAGCCTTGGAAGGTCGAGCCCTTTTGCCAGTGTTTGAGTACCAATGAGTATGTCCACAGCGCCGCTCCTGACGGCGTCGTAGTGCTGCTCGATGCGCTCACTTTTTTTGTTGTCGGTGTCAAAACGCATAATCCGCGCGCCACGGAACAGGCGCGCAGCTTCATCGGCAACGGCCTTGGTGCCGATATTTTTGAAGACGATAGAGGTGTTATGGCACGTCGGGCAACTCGATGGAACGCTCGCTCTGTAATCGCACGTATGGCATCGCATGAGGTGAGTGTCACCGTGATACACCAGCGGCAGATCGCAATGGGGGCACGTCGCTTGCCAGCCGCATTGGTCGCAAAATACCACGCGCGCTGTGCCACGGCGATTCAAAAAGAGGAGCGTTTGCTCCTTGCGCTCCAGACCTTCGGCGATGGCTGCCAGCAGTGTATTGGATATGAATGGACTTTTAGTGAACTGGCTACGATCGCGCAGGTCGATTATGTCTATCTCTTTGTTTGCAAATTCGTTCTTAAGTGCCAGTTGTTTCATGCGGATGATTGGCCGCTGTTTTGCCTGTGCGATGTAGTAATCGCTCACCAGCGGTGTAGCCGAACCGACCACCAGTGTGGCGCCCTCCAAGCTTGCGCGCTTTGCGGCAACAGTCGTGGCGTGATAATAGGGGGCTTGGTCTTGTTTGTAAGATGTTTCGTGTGCTTCGTCGACAACAATCAGCCCGACGCTCCGCAGTGGAGCAAATAGCGCCGAGCGCGCGCCGAGCACAATCACTGGTTTGGTTTGTCGCAGGATCTCCAGCCACGTTTGGCGGCGGGTGGCGTCGCTCAGATGTGAGTGCATCAGGATAACGCGTTCGCCAAACACTTGGCCGAAATCATTGGCCAGTTGAGACGTCAGCCCAATCTCCGGCGTCAGGATAATTGATGAGTTGCCTTGTTCCAGCGCGCGCCGCGCCAGCTCGATGTACACGCGCGTTTTGCCGCTGCCGGTTTCGCCATGCAGCAGGTGCAGACCAGGGCCAGAGATGTGCTTGAGGGCATACTGCTGCTCTTTGGTGAGCTCTGGTAGCACAGTGCTGTGAGCCGCGGCTTGTAGCGTAGACGCCGCACGCTCTTTTTTGGGAAGTGCCTTGGGAATGAATAGCTGCGTGGTCATGCCCAGAGGGGCAGGATAGTAGCTACGCATCCAATCGAGCAGCGACATAACCGTACTCGGTAGCAGTGGCGCGTCCACAACGCTGCTAACTGGTTTAACTGCAAAACCTGGTTTTTTGCACGCGCCAGCCACCACGCCCATCGTCAGATTGTTGCGTAGCGGCACCAACACAAGCTGGCCGCGAGCAAGCGGCTCGCCATGCGAGTAGGTGAGCGGCTCACTCCCGTGATAGGTTTGCTCTGCAACCAGCACCTCGACAAATCCCATACTTGCATTATAGGTGTTTTATGAGCAAAATTGGCAAAATAAGTTGAAAACCGGCCGCGGCTCGGCTATACTCAAACCTACGTTGTTCGAATGACAATAAGGGCTTATGTTAGACGTATTCATCACATCACGAGTTCGGCGCAAGATTATTGTTATCTATGCCAAATACCCCGATTTTAAGACGCATGTCCGCGGACTCGCTAAGCTTATTAAAGAGGACGCCGGCAACATTCAGCGCGAGCTGAAGCGTCTCGAAAAAGTTGGCTTTTTGATCTCCGAAAAGCAGGGTAACACCAAGATTTATCACACCAATAAGCAGTTCGCGATTTTTAAAGAGCTGCAAAGCATCGTGCTCAAGTCGCAGCGCGCCGCCCAAAAGAAGCAAATGGTCTAGCAATCGCTTGCAAATAAACCCCTGTTACGATAGAATAAAACCGATATGATACAAGTAACCCGCAAAGATTCTAAAGAATCGCTCGAAAACCTGCTGCGCCGTTTTAATCGCAAGGTGCAACAAGCCGGCGTGATTGCCGTTGTCAAGCAAGCTCAGTTTTTTGAGAAGCCCATTAGCAAGCGCGATCGCCGCAACAAGGCGATCATCCGCGCGCAGCGCAAGGCGCTCAAGCTTAAGAAAATAAAACTCGGCCAACGGTAAGCAATGCTCAAGCAACAGATTGACCAGGATCTGAAAAAAGCACTCCTGGCCGGGAATACGTCGCTTGCGACCACGCTTCGGGGGTTAAAGAGCGTTATTTTATATGCCGAAGTTGCCGCGGGTAGTCGTGATACGGGCTTAGCCGATGAAGCGATCATCGCGCTCCTGGGCAAGGAAGCAAAGAAGCGCCAAGAAAGCGCGGATCTGTATACCAAAGGTGGCCGTCCTGAGCGTGCCGAGGCGGAGCTTGCTGAAAAGCGCGTGATCGAAGCCTATCTGCCGCAGCAACTCTCCGACGACGAACTCAAGCAACTCGTCGACGAAGTCGCCACAGAGCTAGGCGCGACCACGCCGCAAGCCATGGGCCAAGTAATTGCCAAAGTGAAAGAGAAGTCAAACGGTGCCGCAGATGGGTCTCGCATAGCGCAAGCCGTCAAAGAAAGGTTGCAGGTGTAATGATAATTCTGATGGGTGTTGCCGGCGCCGGCAAAAGCATGCAGGGCAAAATTCTGGCCGATGAGCACGGCTACGCCTGGATTTCCACCGGCGAAATTTTGCGTGTGTTAGTAACAGGCAAGCGCCGCCAAGAAATGCTCCAGGGTAAGCTGCTCAGCGACGAAGAGATGATTAATCTTATGGACAAAGTTTTAGAGCTGATCGACACTAAACAAGAATTTGTCTTGGATGGTTTTCCGCGCACTGTACCACAGGCAGACTGGCTGCTAGAGCAAGTCCACAAAGGTCGTTTTAAGCTGAGTGCGGTCGTTCATTTGGCTGCCTCCGAAGAAGTCGTGCGAGCACGGTTGTTGGAGCGAGCTCGCCCCGACGACACCGAAGAAGCGATCTCGCAGCGCTTTAGTGAGTATCGCGCGGTGACGCTGCCGATTATCGAGCACCTTAAAAAAGAAGGTGCCAGAGTTTGCGATATCAATGCTGCGGAGGAGCCTCGCGCCGTTCACGACGCAATCCTCAGGTGTATTGATTAAAACGGAGGTGGTATGGTGAGTGCGGCAAAGACCGACAGCGAAATCGCGGCAATGCGTGAGAGTGGTCGCATGCTGGCCGCCGTGCTTGAGCTGATGCGCACCAAGTGCGCGGCTGGCATGACGCCGCAGGAAATGTCGGTACTGGCGCGTGGTGAGCTGGATCGTTTGGGCGGTGAGCCAGCCTTCTTGGGTTTTTACGGCTATCCAGACATCATTTGTATTGCGGTGAACGACCAAGTGCAGCACGCAATCCCGAGTGCGCGGCCGTTTGAGGCGGGCGACGTGGTGAACTTCGACTTCGGCGTAAAGTATAAAGGCATGGTTACCGACGCCGGCATCACCGTGTGTATTGGCGGCAAAACCACACCTGACACCGAGCGGCTGATTAAAGGGACTGAAAAAGCCTTGGCCGACGGCCTTGCGGTGGTGCACGCCGGCTGCCACGTGGGTGATATCTCGGCTGTCATCGAGCGCACGCTGCGCAAGTATCGTCTGGGCATTGTGCGCGAGCTGGTCGGCCACGGCGTCGGCCACGAACTGCACGAAGATCCAGAGATTCCCAACTACGGCCGCGCTGGCACCGGCCCGGTACTCAAAGCCGGCCAGACCATCGCTGTCGAGCCGATAACGACACTCGGGAACCCGGCAATTTACGAAGCCAAAGACGGCTGGACGCTCCTCACTGTCGACGGCTCGCAGGCCGCTCAATTCGAGCACACCGTGCTCGTCACCTCAACCGGCTGCGAAATCCTCACCCAGTTGTAGCTGATACGAGAGCGGAAGAGGTAGTCCTTGCTCCGCAGCGCGAAGTGCGACATCTTCAATTCCGCTATACCCTATATCGAGGTCGCCAGGCGATAGCCACTCAGGATGTGCGACCGAAGCCGCAGCTTCAAGCTTCGTAAGTTCTCCTATGGCATGTGTCTCCATAGTCCAATTAACCACTCCCTCATTCCGGTTAGCACTAATGCCGACGCTATACAAGACATCTCCTGCAAATAAAGTTGACGTCTCACCGTGCTGAGCCTCATGGGGAAAATGCCTGGCGGCACTCTCTAAATAGGCCTGTTGTGTCGCTTCGTCCAATCCCCAATCCCCAGCCGCAGCGGCCGTAAACTCCTCCACGATGCCCGGCAGTTCTGCAGGGTCAGCAGTGAAAATACGATGGGCCGGCCATTGATCGCGTGGTATTTGATTATTGAATATGCGAAAACGAGCATCATCAGGCAATTCGTTGAGATGGGGTATCCTCGGTATGATTAGATCGTCTTCAACGCCGCTCGGCATCCATTCGTTATAACCAACGCGAAGAAGTTCGGCAGGATTTTCCATAGCACGATGGATAGCTTGAGAATACTTTGACATAACCCCAGTATTGTAGGGGATCGCACTCGACGGTGCAAGTTACGAAGTTGTAGGAGGCCGATACGAGAGCGGAACCGGCAGACCTGCGTTTATGGCGCGCTCCGCAACATCTTCTACGCCACGGTATCCGAGGTGCTTAAGCGACATACGATCTCCAAGCGAAGGATCTTCTGGGTAAGCTACCAAAGCTGCAAAGCCTAGTTTTGTCGCTTCACCTATAGTGTGGGTTTCTGCCCAGCACGTTGCAACTTGTTCATCTGGATTAAGTGCAAGGCCAATGCTATAGATTGGCTTACCTCCTATGATCTCTGAAACGGAGCCATGTTTCATCTCGTGGGGCACATCATGTGCGATACTATCTAGCCATTGCGCCTGTCCAGCTTCGCTCAGTCCCCAGCGCTCTGTTGCTGCCGCAACGACTTCGCCGGTAATGGCGGGTAGCTCTTGCGGATCGGCAGTAAAAATGCGATGGGAGGGGCAAAGGTCAGAAGGGACAGTCTCGTCAAATGTTCGGATGAATGTGTCATCTGGCATTTCGTGAATGTTGGACGGCAAGGCTAGAACGATAGTGAGATCGTCAATCCTGTTCGGTACAAACACACCGTTGATATTCGAGAGTTGACCAGGTCTCTCTATCGCGCGCCGGACTGCGTCAGAATATTTAGGCATAATCATATCATTTTACCAGACTATCTCTTATAAAGTAACCTAATAACAGAGATAGTGATGAATCTTTACTTGGTCATAGGTGGCTGATATGACAGTGGTAAAGGTAGGTCTAAATCTCGATTGAGGGCGTGCTCGGCTACGTCTTGCACGCCATTGTAGCCAAAAGCGCGAATCACTCCTTTATCGTATGTACTTAGCTCGCTTGGATAGCCTACCACGCAAGCCAACTCAATTTTTTGGAATGGTCCGAGCGGCAGGGTGAACGGCTCCCAGGCGATCTGATGTTCGTAGGACAGCACCCGAACGCCATAGAGTGATGGGTGATAAACCAAGTGAGCAGCTTCGCCGTGTTGACCTTCATGCGCAGCCCCAGGCAATGCATTCGTTCGCCAGTCATGATCGGGGGGAATGCATAGTTGATCGGCCAATTCTTCTACGATTGAGACTATTTCTAAGGGGTCGTGTGTAATAATTTCGTGCGGCGGTCTGATTACATTTTCATCCACGGCGCGGAGCAAATACGTGTCGGGCAGTTCCTGAATACCTTGCGGAAAGGGCATGACGTATCTTTCGTCAACCACTGGGCGGAGTGTTCCGTCTTCCCCAACGAACAATGGCCCAGCATGCTCGATCGCCTGTCTTGCAACTTCAGAATGTCGCCCCATAGTAATAAAGTATACTGTCCGAACTTGCCTCTGCGCAAGGGTAAGCAGTATACTTCGTGTATATGCACGGCTCTCAAACGGCAACGCCCTATGTTGGCCTCGACGTAGGCACTAGCACCGTACGGTGTGTGGTGGGTGTTATCGACCCAAATAATCCGAGCAAGCTTTCAATTGTGGCCCACGGCAGCGCGCCCAACTTGGGTATGCGCAAAGGCGTGATTGTGCATATAGAGGATGTTGCCGATGCGATCGCCCAAGCACTCACTGAGGCCGAGCGGCTTTCCGGCATGAAGTTGAGCGGTGCAACCGTGAACATCAATGGCACACACGTGAGCGGGCTCAATTCCAAGGGCGTCATTGCCATCAGCACGGCGAATCGCGAGATTACTCCAGAAGATCGCATTCGCGTGGAAGAAGCGGCGACTATTGTGCAACTGCCGAGCAACCGTGAGATTATTCAAGTATTTGCCCAAAATTATCGGCTCGATGGCCAAGACAACATCAAAGATCCGGTGGGTATGCATGGTGTGCGCCTCGAAGTCGACACGCACATTGTGACCGCTGCGACGCCAAACTTGCGCAATTTGGACATGGCGCTCGACAAAGCGCAGGTGCAAGTGCACAACCGCACGCTTTCCAGTCTGGCTGCTGCCGAGGCCGTGTTGCAGCGCCAGCAAAAAGAAGCCGGCACAGTGCTGCTGGACATTGGCGCGGGTACGACGAATCTGGTGGTGCTCGAAGACGGCGAAGTACAGCACGTTGCCGTCCTGCCGATTGGCGGGCAGCACATCACCAACGATTTGGCGATCGGGCTCAAGACCGATCTTGATATTGCTGAGGCGGTCAAAGTGCAATACGCTGGCTTGCACCAAGCCAGCACCAAGCGCGACGTGCGCTTAAAAATGCACGATCAAGAGCACATTTTTAAGGCCGAGGATATCGCTATGGTTACCGAAGCCCGCGTTGAAGAACTGTTTGAATATGTCGATAAAGAGCTGGGCCGGATTCATCGCGCTCATAAACTTCCCGGTGGTGTAGTGTTGGTGGGCGGCACGGCAAAGCTGCCGGGCATTGCAGAGTTCGCCAAACAGCAGTTGCAATTGGCCGCGCGTGTAGGTAAACTGCAGCCGCTCAGCGGGCTGATCGACACGGTTGCCGACCCAAGTTATTGTACAGCCGCGGGCCTTATGTTGCTCGATATGCTCCTTTTGCCAGAGGTAGCGCCTGGGCGAAGCACGCCGGCAGGCGATCGAACACTACATTTTGTTGATTCGCTGCTTCGCCGTTTTCGCCGCTAAGACGCCGCACACACAAACTACTCATTGGCTCGTCGCTCAAGATTTGGCCGCATAATTAATTTATTGAACTCGACCCAAGCCTACGCTATACTGCAGCTATACATCACGTGAAGAGAGGGCGAGCGCATGCCACAAGTTGCACCAGCTATAGAAACATTTGCACGGATTAAAGTTGCCGGCGTCGGCGGCGCTGGCGGCGCGGCTGTGAATCGGATGATCGAAGCGGGTGTGGATGGCGTGGAGTTCATCGCCATCAACACCGACGCCCAAGCCTTGCACCACTCCAAGGCGCCAATAAAAATTCACATCGGTAAGGATGCAACGCGGGGACTGGGCGCTGGCGCCGATCCACTTGTTGGGCAACACGCCGCCGAAGAATCCATCGATGAGATTAAAAAGGCACTCGAGGGCGCCGACATGGTTTTCGTCACCATTGGTGCTGGCGGTGGTACCGGCAGTGGTGCCGGCCACGTGGTGGCTCAGGCTGCCAAAGATATGGGCATTTTGGTGGTTGGCTTTGCCACGAAGCCATTCGCGTTTGAGGGTGAAAAGCGACGCAAGAATGCCGAAGTCGCCATCGACAGCTTGCGCAAGACTGTCGATACGCTCATCATTATCCCCAACGATCGTTTGCTGCAGACCATCGATCGCCAAACGCCACTGCTCGAAGCGTTCAAGGTTGCCGACGATGTACTGCGTCAGGGTGTGCAGGGCATCTCTGATCTCATCACCGTGCATGGCCTTATCAACCTCGATTTCGCCGATGTAAAAGCGGTTATGCAAAATGCCGGCAGCGCGCTCATGGGTATTGGGCGGGCAAGCGGCGAAAACCGTGCGATTCAGGCGGCGCAGCAGGCCATTGAATCGCCGTTACTTGAGGTTTCTATCGATGGCGCACGCGGTATTCTCTTCAATGTTATCGGCGGTAATGATCTCTCGATGCATGAGATAAATTCTGCAGCCGAAACCATAACGAATGCCGCAGATCCAGAGTCCAACATCATATTCGGCGCTACGATCAATCCAGAACTCGCCGGCGAAATTATTATTACCGTAGTCGCTACTGGTTTCGATGCTTCGTACTTTACGCAGCGCCACGCAGGAGCTAGTGCTGCGCCGGTCCACACGCTGTCTGGAGCTACGCCAGTTGCTGCACCAGCGAAAACTGATGACGACATGGCTCAGATTGACACCAGTCTTGAAGATCATCACGACGAAGCGCTTGCCGACTTCAAATCCGACACAACCGTGCCTAACATTTGGACCTTAGACGATCAAGACGACGATGAAATCGAAAAGAAACCCGAGACTCCGTCTGCGGCACTAACAACGCCGGAAACGAACGCGCCAGCATCTCGAACCGATCTGGACATTGAGCTCGAAAAGCCGTCGTTTCTCCGACGCCTCACCAAGCGCCATAAAGATCAGAGCGGCGACGACGCCGACAAAGCAGCGTAAAAAATACACTACATTTTGCTTGCAAAGGCACTATACATGGCGCTATTGTTAATAGCACAAGCACTATATATAGTGATCGTACATTGAGAAATATAAGGAGGTGCGCATGAAGTGCAGTCAATGCGGCGCTTGCGACACCAAAGTGATCGAATCGCGCGATGCGAGTGATGGCCAGGCGATTCGCCGGCGCAGGGCATGCCCTGATTGTGGCTATCGCTTTACGACGTACGAACGATTGGAGCGACCGCAGCTTATCGTCATCAAAAACGATGGTACACGGCAACTATTCAATCGCGAGAAGCTCCTTGCCGGTCTGTATCGGGCCTGCGAGAAGACGCCGGTGACGAACGTCCAATTGGAGCGTTTGGTTGCCGACATCGAGCAACAGTTATACGCGTGCGGCGAGCCAGAGGTTGCATCGGCAAAAGTCGGCGATATGGTCATGGAGCGTCTGAGCGTACTGAACGAAGTCGCCTATGTGCGCTTCGCCAGCGTCTATCGGCGATTCAAAGACATCGCGAGTTTCGAACGCGAATTGTCGCATATCCGCAAGCGCAAAGTAAGCGACCCCCTCAAAGTATAACCACCAGTTCCCCCTGGATCGATTACACTTGCTTTTGCATGCAGGCCTGTACTATAACAAATAGGTACGAGGCGTAGCTGCCCGAGGGGAGCTGGCGACACTTTGAGCGTCGCTTGAACTCTAACAAATAATCAAAAAACAATAACCTAAAGCGTCGAAGAGTTTGAGACTGCTTTTCGACCAGCAAAAAAGTGAGGGTACTATGGGACAAACCACCAGTCTATCGCTCGGGCGGCTTTTTACGAAGCCCGGCACAAAAGCCTACGACCAGCTCAAATGGGCCAAGCAAGAATCGTTAATTACGAATCCGTCTACTGGCAAGGTCGTATTTCAACAAAAAGATGTTGAGTTTCCCGAAGGCTGGTCGCTGAACTCGATCAATATCGTGGCACAGAAGTATTTTACTGGCACGCCCGGCACCGACGAGCGGGAACGCTCGCTGAAGGATTTGATCGACCGCGTGGTTGATACGGTAACTCGCGAGGGTGTGCAGGAAGGTTACTTTGAGACCGACACCGAAGCCGAAGATTTCCGCGAAGAGCTGAAATATGTGCTGGCAACCCAGCGTGCGGCGTTTAACTCGCCAGTGTGGTTTAACATCGGTGCACCGGCTCGAGCACAGCAGGCCAGCGCCTGTTTTATCCTCGGCATTGAAGACACCATGGAATCAATCCTGAACTGGTATCACGACGAAGGCATGATCTTTAAGGGTGGTTCGGGCTCGGGCGTAAACCTCAGTCCGATCCGCTCCTCGGTGGAGCCGCTCGGCAAGAGTGCTGGTACGGCGTCTGGTCCGCTCAGCTTTATGCGTGGCGCCGATGCCTCCGCTGGTGCGATCAAGAGTGGCGGTAAGACGCGCCGTGCCGCCAAGATGGTAGTGCTCAACGTCGACCATCCGGACGTTATGGAATTCATCTGGTGTAAGGCAATCGAGGAGCGCAAAGCGCGCGTCTTGCAGGCCGCCGGCTTTGATATGACGCTGGACGGCAAGGATATCTTTTCGGTCCAGTACCAGAATGCTAACAACTCCGTGCGCGTCACCGACGACTTTATGAAAGCAGTGTTACATGATGAGGACTGGCAGCTCCGCGCCGTCACCACTAGCAAGCCGGTTAAGACAGTCAAAGCGCGGGAGCTCTTTCGCCAGTTCGCCAAGGCTGCCTGGGAGTGCGCCGACCCCGGTATGCAGTTCGATACCACCATCAACAAGTGGCACACGGCACCGAACGCTGGCCGCATCAATGGGAGCAATCCGTGCTCGGAGTACATGCATCTCGATCACTCCGCCTGCAACCTGGCGAGCATCAATCTGCTCAAATATCTGCGCAAGGACAACAGCTTTGATATTGAAGCCTTCAAACACACCGTAGAGCTGGTCTTTACCGCGCAAGAAATTTTGGTCGGTTACAGTGTGTACCCGACCGAAAAGATCACCAAAAACGCCAAAGCTTACCGCGAGCTTGGCCTGGGCTACGCCAACCTGGGCGCGCTTTTGATGGCCATGGGACTGCCGTACGACTCCGACGAAGGTCGAGCCATAGCTGCAGCCGTGACCGCGCTTATGACCGGCCACGCGTACGCTACGAGCGCTAAAATGGCCAAACGAGTCGGGCCGTTCGCTGGTTATCCTAAAGACCGCGAAGGTATGCTCACTGTGCTGCGCATGCACCGGGCTGAAGTCTCCAAGATCGACGCAAACTTGGTTTCCGAAGAGCTGCTCAGCGCTGCGGCTGCTGCCTGGGACGAAGCGGTTGAGCTCGGCGAACTGTACGGGATTCGCAACTCGCAGGCCAGTGTGCTGGCGCCCACCGGAACCATCGGGTTCATGATGGGTTGCGACACGACCGGCATCGAGCCAGACTTCTCCTTGGTGAAGTACAAAGATTTGGTCGGCGGCGGCAGCATGGTGATCGTCAATCAAACCGTGCCACGCGCACTCCAAAACCTTGGCTACAGCGACGAACAGATAAACGACATTGTGGCACACATCCACGAAACCAGCAGTGTCAAAGGTGCGCCACATCTCAAACCCGAGCACGCCGATGTCTTTGCCTGTGCAGTGGGCGACAACGCCATTCATTATCTCGGTCACGTCAAGATGATGGCTGCGGTGCAGCCGTTTATCTCGGGCGCTATCAGTAAGACCGTGAACATGCCGGAAAGCGTAACAGTCGAAGATGTCGAGCAACTACACATCGACGCCTGGCAAATGGGCATCAAAGCGATCGCCATCTACCGCGACAACTGCAAGGTTGCGCAGCCGCTGTCCACAAAGAAGGGCGAGGAAAAACAAGAGAGGGAACCTGCACTCGCTGTTGCTGCTCCCGCGCCAGCAGTTGCAGTCGAAGCAGTCAACGACCGCATCATCGTGAAGGGCGCCGTGCGCCGGATATTGCCACGCAAGCGCAGCGCCAAAACCTATAAGTTCCGCATCGCCGACCTGAAAGGTTTCTTTACCGTTGGTGAGTACGAAGATGGCACGCCCGGCGAAGTCTTCGTCAGCGTCTCGAAACAGGGAAGCACACTACGCGGCCTGATGGACGCCTTTAGCATCTCGCTCAGCCACGGTCTGCAATACGGCGTGCCGCTCAAGAGTTTTGTAAAAGCCATGATGAGCACCAGCTACGCGCCGAGCGGCATTACCGACGATCCACAGATCCGCACTGCGAGCTCGATCACCGACTACATTGCGCGTCGTTTAGCTTTGGATTACTTGCGCTTTGACGATCGTCTAGAGCTCGGACTTGCCAGCCTCGGCGACATGCCCGAAGCGCAGACCAGTCTGCTGACAGACGATCAAACGCCTGAAGGGCAGATTGTCGAGGCGGAGCGCGTCGCAGAAGCAAAAAGTATCGCCGCCACCGCTCCGGTAGCGTTGGTGTCTGCCGAGCCACTGGCTACAACATCGCTGCCCACAGCGCAAGCAGTGTCGGCAATTGCTTCGTCGGCTCCTCAGGCTGATGTTGCAGCACCGATGTGCTATAACTGCGGCAATCAGACGCAGCGAGCAGGCAGTTGTTATGTCTGTACGAGCTGCGGCTCAACAACTGGTTGCAGCTAGCCGTAAAAGGTTAGTTATCAGAGATGCGGTCGCCCGTACACGGGCGACCGTTGTTCGATTGAACGTACGTGGAGCCTATGGTATGCTCGGATTGTGAAGCTGGTTATCCTTTACAGGCCGAATTCAGAACATGCAACCGATGTCGAGACCTTTGCACGTGATTTTCAGCGCCAGCATGACCTCGGCTCCAAGCTCGAACTGCAAAGCGTCAGCACTCGTGATGGCGCGGCGCTGGCAAGTCTATACGATGTTATGTCATATCCAACCATCTTGGCCTTGGCGGATAATGGCTCGGTGCTCAGTATGTGGCAAGGACAGCCGCTGCCGCTCAAAGACGAAGTCGTAGCCTCGCTCTATCATTAGTGAAGCGCGCAGAGCAGCTATGGATAGCCGCTCCCATCACTCTTTACAGATTGAGCTAGATCTGATACCATCTATTGGTAGCTAAATTCTTGAAAGAGCAAAGAGCATGAAAAAAGCAGTCATTGCAACTGGCGGTAAGCAGTACTTGGTAAGCGAAGGCGAGACCTTGCAAGTTGAGCTGTTGCGTGTGGACGGCAAGACGGCAACATTTGATCCGCTGCTTGTGATTGACGGCGATGGTGTGAGCGTCGGCACGCCGACTGTGGAAAAAGCCAAGGTGACGGCAGAAATTGTCGCGGAAGATGTGCAGGCCGATAAAGTCACCTCAATTCGTTACAAAGCCAAGAAGCGAGTACACAAAGTGCGCGGCCACCGCCAGCACCAGACCTCAATCAAAATTACCAAAATTGTGTAGTGCCTAGTTAGTAGCCTGTGGAAAAATCAGCGGCGAAAAAATTGCCGCTGATTTTTTTACAGCACAATTGTAAAACTAAAACTACCGAAATCAGTAAAAAAACGAGCGAACAGAGAAGTTATATTTTTAGAAGTTGTTTTATTTACAGCTTAAGTGGATAGACTAAGAGTCCAAAAGCTGGCATTGCAGCGCGGATTGGTTTTGATGTTTTATATCTTGTGCAGTCTACCCTGTTCATCCCATAATGATAAGGTGCTCCAAAGTCTACCTACGTGGCAGGCGGGAAACAAACAACAAAATAACCAAAACTAACACAAACATGCGGATAAAAGCCGGAAACCTGAAGCCTGTGGTGCGCCCTGTAGTGAGGGTTTTGCTGGCCAGTAGCTTGGTTTTTGTACTGGCGGTTGTGCTGCTTCCGGCAAAAGTAGCTCGGGCGACGTCGCCGACGATTAACTTTCAAGCCAGATTGATGAACAATAACGGTTCGATTGTGGCCGACGGTAACTACAACGTTGAGTTTAAAATCTACACGGCATCAAGCGGTGGCACGGCAAACTGGACCGAAGATTGGCTGGTGAGTAATAGCTCGTACATCCACGTTGCGAACGGCTATCTGACTGCCAGCCTTGGCTCGAACAACGCCTTTTCGAACGCCACCACGGCAATTCCCTGGGGACAACCGCTGTGGTTGACGATGAACATCGGTGGCACAGCCAGTTCACCATCTTGGGATGGCGAAATGTCGCCGCGCTTGAGCTTGACGGCTGTTCCGGCGGCCATGTCGCTCGTGGGCGGCAGCGGTAGCAACACTGCAAGTCTGGCGCTTGCGACAAGTTTTGGGCAGGCGACGCAAATCACTTTGCCAGACCCGGGTGCATCGAGCGCCAGCGTTTGTTATCAGGGAGCATCGGCTTGTGGATTTGCGCCGGGAACCTCTGGCAGCTACATCCAAAACGCGCCAGTCAGCCAGCAAACAGCGTCGTTTACCATCATTAGCGCCAGCGCCGGAACGAGTACTGCGGTTATACAGGGTGCTGCATCTGGGACGGTGCCGGTTTTGGTAGTACGCGGCGGCAGCACGCCGGGTTCGGGCGAAGACATTGTGTCGATTCAGGACTCAAGCGGGTCGAACACATTTTTTAAGATCGACAACGCTGGCGCGATTTCTTTGAACCAAAATACGACGGTCGGCTCGGCCAAAAGCTTGACCGTGACATCTGGCACAACCAGTTTGACTGGTGCTGCAGCCGGCAGCGGTACGGCGGTAACCGTGACATCTGGCGCGACTTCGAATGTCGGGCTAGTAGTGCAAGGTGTTACAAGTCAGACCGCCGATTTGGTAGATGTTAAAACTGCCAGCGGCGGCACGACGGTGCTGAGTGTTGGCAGCGACGGTACGGCTATTTTCCAGGGTGTGCAGCCAGCGAGTTCCAGCGGAAACGGGACAAACCCAGGCGTTCTCGGCTTTGGCTATACAGTCACTGGCGCCGCTGGCGGCAACACTACTGGCACAACTGGGCAATCCGGCGGTAACGGCGCGGCAATTTCACTAACCGCTGGCGCGGGCGGCACGGCACCGTCCGGTTCGACGAACGGCTCTGGCGGCAACCTCTTTTTGAGCGGCGGCGCTGCGGGCGCTGGCGCGGGCGGCGCAGGCTTCCGCGGAAATGTGATTTTGCAGTCGAGCGGCGGCTTTGTGGGCATTGCTAATGCAGGACCGGGTAACACGTTGAGCGTCCAATCGCTGTCTACGGCCGACTCGAGCGCGCAGGTAGCTATCGGCACTGGTACCTCAAGTAACAAGGGATTAATCGTTCAGGGAGTGTCCGGGCAAACTGCCGACCTGCTGCAGGTCCAATCCAACAGTGGCGCGGCTGGCGTGCTGTTTGCCGTGAGTAGCGCTGGCGATCTGACCACCCAAAACATCAATCTGGCTGCCAACAAGAGCATCACGCTGGCCAGCGGCACGGGCACGTTTGGCCAGACATATGTCACAACTTCGGCTAGCAGTGCACAATCGCTGTCGGTCACCAATAACAACGCTGGCGCATCGTCTATTGCGGTGAACG
This sequence comes from Saccharimonadales bacterium (SeqCode), assembly GCA_035278105.1. Classification (GTDB taxonomy): domain Bacteria; phylum Patescibacteriota; class Saccharimonadia; order Saccharimonadales; family UBA4665; genus PMNU01. Next base: position 340,604 of record DATEJI010000092.1, on the reverse strand, counting down.
GCCAGGACATTACGCTTGTCGGACACAGCACCAGCGGCGGCACGAACACCATCTCGGCAATAAAGTTTGAGAATCCGACGACCATCGCCAACAACAACTTTATTGGCTTGAACTTTGCTGGAACGAACTACACGTCGGTGTTGCAGGTGAATGGCACGCCGATCATCAACGGGAGTGGGGTGTTGCAATCGGCCGGCCTCTCGGGAACCTATAGCAATGCGTTGACGCTCTCTAGCGCCAGCAACGTTTTTACCGGCTCTACATACAACAGTTTGATGCTGACGCAGGCAAGTGATGGCTTTACCATTGCCGGCGGCAGCACCAACTCTCGAACATTGACGGTGACAGGCGGTAATATCTCGGTGGGTAACATCATTCAACCGACGAGCGCAGGCTCGCTGACGGTGCAGAGCAACGGTGCGAACTCGCTGACGCTGAGTGGCGCTACTGGTGGCGTGTCGGTGAACACGTCTGCCTCTACCTCGGCTAACACGGCTGGTATTACGATTCAATCTGGCAGCGCGAGCACAGGCAGCAACTTGAGCGCTGGTACGGTTACTATCGACACGGGCACGCAGACCGGCGCCGGCACGGCGATTCTGAACCTCGGTAACACCAATGCCAAGACGATTCAGATCGGCAATAACAGTTCGAACCCAGCGGTGAGCATCGACAGCGGCACTGGCGCGCTTAACATTGGCACTGGCGCGCAGTCGCGTACGATCACGCTTGGCTACAATACCAACGCGTCGGCGGTAAGCGAGACGATTAACATCGGCACGGCGTCGAATGCTGGCTCCACAAACGCAGTGACGATCGGCAACAGCACAGCCACGGCATCAACCGTCGCCATCAACGGCGGCACGACAGCAACGGGCACGGGCGCGATATCGCTCCAAGCTGGCACGAGCGGCTTGGTCACGCTTGGCACGACCAACTCTAACTCCGTAACCATTGGCAACACGAGCGGCACGGTGACGCTGCAAGGGCCGATTGTGGTGTCCAACCCCGGCACGGCTAACACGGCAACGTATTTATGCCGGAACTCCAGCAATCAGATTGCGACGTGCTCCACAACCGGCAACGGCGCGGCCTTTGTGCAAGGCGGCAACGCCTTTAACGCGACGGCGGTGCTGGGGACAACCGACGCGAACAATCTGCAGATCATCACCGGCAGCAGCTCAATCGTGCGCGCCACATTCGACCAAACCAACAACTTGTACTTGGGCAATGGCATTACCGCGGCTAGTCCGAGCAACTTCGCGATTATCGCCACCGGAAGCTCAGCGGCCGGTACTGCCGGCGCGCAGTTGACGGTGCAAGGCGGCGCTGGCGCCACCACCAGCACGGGCAGCGCTGGCGGCAACGTGCAAATTCAAGGCGGCAACGGTGGCGGTAGCGGCAGTAACGTTGGCGGCAACGTGACAATCGACGGCGGCACGGGCGCAGCGGCTGCCAACGGCACTGTGTTGATTGGCACAAGCACAGCCTCGGCAGTCACGCTCGGGCGAAGTGGCATCACTACAACGAGCAACGGCAACCTCAGCCTTGCTGCCGGGCAGAACATCACCATGCAATCTGGCAGCGGCGTGTTTACGCAGACGTTTACGACGTCGGCCGCGGCCAGCGCACACGTCTTGAGCTTTTCGAACACCAACGCCGGTGCAGGCATTACGGTGCAGGGCATGAGCATTACGCCGTCGAACGTGGCCGCTGGCTCGGGCACGAACACCATGAATGTGATTAACTTCGCTTCGGGCACATTGGGCGTGAGCAACGCAACAACGAACGGCATTAACTTTGCCTCGGCAACTGGCTACTCGAACTTCATCAACACACCAACGGCAGTGCTGACCTCTGGCGGTGCGTTCACCGGCTTAACCGGCGTGACGCTCGCCAGCGGCAACGTCAATGCCACCGCCGGCACGATTCAAACCGCCGGCACTGACCGCATTAGCAACGGCGGCAACTTGGTAAACATCGGCACGATTACCACGAGCGGCGCCATTAACTCGCAGACGATCTCGAGCACGGCGAACTTTACTGGCACGGTAACGATTCAAGGATCGAGCGCCCTGACGTTGGGCGTGACCGGTACGAGCACCGGCGCGATTCTTTTTAAAGGTGCAACCGCGGCCAGCGGCACGCTGACGCTGATCGGCCCGGCCAACCCCAGCACCAACACGCTCACGCTACCGAACGAGACCGGCACGTTCTGTACGAGTGCGACCGGGTCGACTACCTGCTCGGGCAACTATATTTTGAACACCACCAGCGTGCAAACCAACGCCAGCATCGCCATCCAAAGCGCGAACGACGCCAACATCACCTTACTGCTGAAGCAGCGCGCCACGCAGACCGCGGACACTATGCGCATCACCGACAATAACAACACGATTCAGTTCCAGTACGACACCTTTGGCAACTTGCACCAAGTTGGTAAGTCGACCTTCGACAACGTGGTGGCCATCGGCACGAGCAACAGCAGCGGCGAAGAGTTGCGGGTTCAGTCGGCGTCTACCACGACAATCGGTCTGTCGGTGTATGCGGTTGCCAACCAAACCGCCGATGTATTAAACCTGGGCGGCAACGGCAACCGCGCGCTGCACTATACGGGCGACGGCGGCCTAACACTCCGCGCCGATGCTGGGCAGGCTGCCAACCTCGTGCAGTTGCAGGATTCGGGCAACCTGACCATACTCAGTGTGGATGGCGTGGGCGACACGTTGAACGTTGGCGCCACTGGCAGCGTGGCAGCGGCAACGACGGTGAACATCGGCTCCTCGACCGGCGCGACACAAACGGTGCGGCTGGGCGCAACGAGTAACGGTTCGGCGGCCAACGGCACCACGGTGCTGATCCAGGGCGGCAACGGCGCAAACGCCGTGAACATTCAAGCGCTGGCTTCGGGCACCATCAACATGGGCACGAATAACGCGGCCAACACGATTCAGATTGGCAGTACTACGCTCAGCAGCGGCACGCAAGCGATTAGCATCGGCACCAACAACACCTCCGGCGGCACTACGAATGTGACGATTGGTACCGGCGGCACCGCCACCGGCGGCACTACGGCGTTGCAGGCGAAAGGTAACATCACCTTTGCAACGAATGGTACCACGCGCGGGACCTTCGACACCAGCAACAACTTATATCTTGGCTTGGGTGTGACGAACAGCGCCCCAACGGCATTTACCGTGCAGGCAACGGGGAGTGCTACGGCTGGCACCGCTGGTGCTCAGCTTACGGTGCAGGGCGGAGCTGGAGCATCGGCGACCACGGGTAGTGTGGGCGGCGCGATTGTTGTGCAGGGCGGCAACGCTGGCGGCTCCGGCAACAACGCCGGTGGCAATGCGACCCTCCAAGGAGGGACAGCTACAGGGACTGCCACCGGCGGCACGGCTATCGTGCAAGGCGGCACTGCCAGCGGCACCGCAGGCTCGGCCGGCGGCGCGGTCAATATAACCGGGGGCAATGGCACAAGCACGGGTACGGGCGGCGTGGGCGGCGCTATCTTGCTGACTGCGGGTACTGCCGGCGGCTCCGGTAACAACAACGGTGGTAACATCATCGCTATGATTGGCGGCAACACGGGCACGGGTTCGAGCGGCACCTTCCAGATTCAAAACGCTGGCGGCGCCACGCAGCTCACGCTCGATGCCAGCAACACTACCAACGGCCAGAACCTTGCTGCCACCAACGGCGGCGCCGAAACTAGCGGTACCTTTACCACACAGTGGCCAGCAGCAGGCCTCGGCACTGGAGTTACGGTAAGCCGCGACACCAACGCTGGTGAATTCGCCAGCGGCACGGCAGGCGTGAAGGTGATCTCGACCACTGCTGCGAGCTCCGGTGCCGACTACGTGCTCCCAGGCGGCGCGCTGAGCACCAGCACAACCTACCTGGTGAGCTTCGATGTCATGCAAGCGTCGTCTGGCAACACGCCATCGACCTTTACCGACTTAGATGTTCGTTATAACCGTGCCTCGACCACGCAGGATGCGCTCTGTAGCACAGGCAGCAGCACGAGTACGTCAACCATCAACCTCACCACAACTACACGTACGGTTGCGGCCGGTACCTGGACGAAAATAACCTGCTCGTTTATCACTTCTGGAACCAGCGGTTCTGCTGGCGCGAACGTTGCCATCATCCAAACGGCGGCAGCTACGACGCGCACGTGGTACATCGACAACCTGAGCATTGTCCAGCAAAACTCATCGGGCACGCAAGATGTTGGTACCCTGAGGGTGGGTGGCTCGAACAGCCAAGGCCTGACGCTGCTGACGCTGGACACTTACGCCGGCACGCCGTTTAGCGGTACCAACTCCTCGCTGGCCGGTTCGATGTACTTCGACACCACGCAAGGCAAGATCCAGTGCTACGACGGCAGCAACTGGGGCGCTTGCGGCGCCGCGCCGAACAGCATCATCACGCTGACGCCAGAATACCCCGGCGCCGTGCTGCACGGTACTGCCAGTGGCAGCGATAACAACATCGGCACGCTGACATCCGACTTCTGCGGCAACGGCGGTGGCCTGAGCATCAACACCAGCCTCTGTGCGAGTGGCGAAGCGCGCAACTTCTATAAATGGACATCGCCGCAGGCAAGTTCTCAGTCGTATACGGTGTATGTCACGTACAAGCTACCCACGACCTTTAAGAACTTCGTTAACGCCACGACGACGGCCACCGGCCGCGTAGACAACACGACGAACGCCGGCGTAGCATACTCAATCTACAAGAGTACCGGCAGCAGCATTACGAGCTGTAGTGGTAGTGCGAACATCGAAGGCAACGGCAGCGGCGCAACCAATACTTGGAACCCGCAGGCGCCAACCACCGACCCGTCCACTTGTAGCTTTGCCTCTGGCAACTACATTATCTTTGCCATTACGGTTAACTCTAACTCGAACGCCAACGCGTATCTCGAGAACCTTAACTTTACGTTCTCGAACCAGTAGTAGGGCGGGGTGCGTAACTTCTTATAGCTGCATGGTACAATAGGATAAGCATTAGGGGATATTTGTGGTCGACTAAAACGAAAATGGACGACATACGAAAACTACGAGCCAGGAGGCATAAGCACTCTATAGCGGGATACCAAAAACCAACGCAGGTAGAGCCCGCCATTGTACTGCGTGTAAAGTTGAGCATACCCCGCTTCCGCAGATTTTCTCAAAACTCTCGAATGCGACACATCCTGCGGCCACTGCGAAACGTTTGGGTCAGAACGAGCCTTATTGTGGCCGCGAGCATTATTGTGATTGCTCAGATCGCAGTGGTGCTGCAACCCTACTTTGTACAACATACCTACGCTATGGGCTCTGCAGAAACGTTACTGCAGAGCAAGAATCCCTTCTTGGCTTCTAAACTTGAGCACGACACGAAGACAGCAAGTTTCGTTTTTAATAAGGGCTACTCGCCCGATATAAATATCAACCAAACCGGCGGTCCGGTCATAAGCGCAGCAGCCAACGAAGATCCGGCAAAAGGCTTGCAAGTAACCGATCCGATTTCGAATGCGTCGCTTGTCATTAAACCGCAATTTGCGCTGCTACATGGAAGACAGGATGGCAACCGAGTGGTCTATCCGCTGCAAGATGGTACCGGTTGGTTGGTCTATACCATGCAGGCTGCCGGCGTCAAAGAAGACATTGTATTAAGCCATGCGAACGGCGATGTAATGAAACTGAAGTACACCATGGATCTCGACAATGAGGGTCTCGCTGCCCACTTACAACCAGACGGGTCAATAGGGATATATGGGCCAAGTATCCCTATTACGGGTAGTATTTCTACAGGCAATGCCAAGGATGCGGCATTATTGCAGAAGGCGCGTAACAATGCCAAGAAAGATAAATATCTCTTTTCGCTGCCAACGCCGACTGTATATCAGTCCGATCATCGGCTTTCTTCGGCCAAGACGCACTATGAGCTAAAAGGTGCGGTTGTTACCACGGTGACTACTGGCTTGAAGAAGGCTAGCTTTCCACTGACTGTCGACCCTGCGGTAACAGTGACGAGCAGTGGCGACCTTTTTCGCGATACCAACGCGGAGTCCGATATCGATTTTAACGGCAGCACGGGCAACATTAACCGTGGCCAGGTAACCGGGGGTGTAGTTGTTACCAACTGGACTGCAAACGGCAACAACTTAGCGACGGCCCGATGGTCGAATGGTGCGGCGATATACGACGACTACTCTTATGTCGCCGGCGGTGCAGGCGCAGGCAGCACCTCTAATATCTCGACGGTAGAATATGCCGCAAACAGCAAAGCGAATCAATCCATCGGCGCCTGGGCGACAACGACACAATTGCCGGCAGCGCTTTCTCATTTCCAACTGCTTATTTATAACGGATATATGTACGCCATAGGCGGCTCGCTTACCAACACTACCTGTGCCTCCGTAAGCAATACTATTTACTATAACCGCATACAGACCAACGGGCAGCTTAGTGCTAACTGGAACACTAATAGTGTGACGCTGCCCACGGGCGTCTGTGGTTTGGGTGCGGCCATATATAACGGTAAACTGTACGTGGCTGGAGGGCGAACAAGTTCGACAACAGCAAGCGGTATAACGACAGTATCGTATGCATCGGTGAATCCTGATGGTAGCATCGGTAGTTTTACGAACGATGACTCAACGCTACCGGCCGCAAGATATGATTTTGACCTCAAGGCCTATAACGGTCACCTGTATGCTGTGGCTGGCACCTTGGCTGGCGCAACTACGGGGACGGTACTCATTGCTCCACTGGCATCGGATGGCAGCCTCTATGGTGGTGCGGGTTCGGCAACCTGGGTATCAGGGACGAGCTTAGTGACCGCTCGGACCGCTATGGGCGGCACACTTGCTGCAGTAAACGATGGGTTTATGTATGTGGAGGGCGGCTGCAACACGCTTAATGTGAGCCAGACCTGTAACTCGGCCAGCGGCAACACGCAGGGCGACATCGAAATAGCCCAAATTAACGCCGACGGCACGCTGGGCAACTGGTCGAACCTCGCCACAACGGTAGCGAACTATGTGCAGGTGGGCGGTAACCTTATCTTCTGGCGAGGGACGATTTACGTATTTGCTGGCTGCTCGTCCATTAGCACCAGCGCAATACAATGCACAACCGCCTTGAACGCGCAGGAATACGACACAATCGCAACTCCTGGACAGATTAGCCCGGTCAAAACATCGTCAACAAATACTCCCTCGTTGACGACTGCCGTTTGGGGGCACGGGATGGCAATCGTCAATGGGTACGTCTTTGTAATAGGCGGCTGCGTAGCGACCAGTTGTCAGACGAGCGTTGCCGCTAGTTTGACGGCCACGGTCCAGGTGGCCAAACTGAATGCCAATGGCTCTACGGGTAGCTGGGGAACCACTACCTCTATACCGGTGGCACTTTCGGCAACGGCTATCGCGGTCTATAACAACTACATATATGTTATGGGCGGATATGACTATACGGCAACGTCCAATGGGTCGGCCGTCAATACTATTTACTACGGGCAGGTAAGTGCGACCGGTACGATTGCGTCATGGAGCACAGCGGCTAACACCTACGTCACAGCGGCCAACGCTCGTTACTACTCATCGGCAACAGCGTATAGAGGTATTTTGTACGTGTTCGGCGGCTGCGTAGCGCCGGCTAATCAGACAGGCTGTTCAACGTACTACAATAACGTATTTAAATCGACTATTGGAGCCGCCGGGGCACCAGGTTCATGGACGGCTACGACCGCATCACTTCCCAATACCTCTAGTGCTGCCGAGGCTCTGATGTCTGCTGCAGTCTATAACGGCTACGTGTATCTTTGTGGCGGCGGTGGCCAGAATTCCGGAGGTCAGGCTAGTACGATCCAGTATGCCAAAATTCAGTCAGGAGGCGACATTACCAGCTTCTCCAACACAACAGGGATTATGACAACCGACGGAACCACGGCCCTGCCGCTCCGACGTACTGATGCCTATGCGATGAACGGCTATCTCTATGTCGTAGGCGGTCACAATGGCAACACCGGACTTACGTATGGCACGATCCAAATCGGCAAGATAACGCTGAGCAGCGGCAACATAACCAGTAACCTCAGTCCATCTATTACGCAGATGACGCAGCGCTGGGATACTCGCGCAGCCTTTTCCAATGGCTACATATACGTCATGGGCGGCTGTGACGGAGGCTCGCCGGCTAACAACTGTTCGAACCCCTCTACGAAGAGCGAGTACTTTGAAATATATAATGCAGGCAATAAGGGCACAGGAACTTGGGCAAGCCCAACTGCTTATACTACCAACCGCGTCGGTGCCGCGTCGGTGGCCTACAACGGATATCTGTATGTTGCTGGAGGATGTCAGGCTTATACTGTAGGCGCTAGCCTGGGCAATACCACAACGCAGTGCACGACACCAGGTACGAACAACCTTAATACGGTGGCATATACGGCTATCAATCCTGATGGCACACTCGGAACCTGGACGACAAGCGGCAATAACCTGACCGCGAGCAACGCACGTGCCTTTGGATGCCTGATGGCGGCAGGCGGCTATTTGTATTATGTTGGGGGCGAAGATAATACTGGCGCAGCCACTGCCACCGTTTTGTATAGTCAGATTGGCGCAAACGGCGTGCCAGGCACGTGGGCACAGGCTACTCAAGGGCTGACTGCTGCCCGGCGCAATCTGAGCTGTGGCATATTCAACAGTCATGTGTATGCGACCGGCGGTATCAATGGCAGCAATGCTGATGTAACAACGGTAGATTATAGCCCTGATCTCTCGTCGGGAGGTAATATAACTTCTGTTTGGACCGCCTTCGGGACCGGCTTCACGACTGCTCGGGCCAACCACGTGGCATTGGTTGCCGCTGGGTACCTGTACGTTATTGGGGGCGATAACGCGACGAGCGCTCAAATAGATGTACAGTTCATTCAGCTAAACCCATCCGGCGGATCCACAGGTTCGTGGGCTAACTCCGGTGACCTACCACAGGGTGTTACGTATCAGTCGGGTATAGCGGCGAATGGATACATCTATTTGTTTGGTGGGCGCACAGCGGCAGCGGCATGTTTAGGGGATGGGAGCACGGCTGGCTTTACCTACGTCGCTTCTGTTAATAGTACGGGGATTACCAGTAACTGGTCGCAGGGCGCTAATACTTTCACCACACCTCGTTTCGGTACGACAGCCGCCTTTTATAATGGCTATTACTACATGATGGGTGGCGACGATTGCACGAATGTCATTAGCACAAGCGTCATACAATCTGATGGCGAACAGTCGCAGTCTATGCGCGCTACGTTTTCTAAGTACGCCGATCTTAATGGCAACGGTGACCCAGAGAAGCTCGTTATATATCTTACGAATGCCCAAAACAACAGCGTTGACATCGAGAAATGGCAGCTTGTGTACCAGTCTTCGTTCGACTCCGGAAGCACACCTTCTTGGGGGGTTACGACTACTATTTCGCCACTGGTTACTCAGAACGCGTACGCTGTTAGTGCCTATGACGGCAGCGGCGTGGACCAACAGTTGTCGCGTTGGTTCTATCTGGCATTCTCTATAAATATGGAGCAGTCCTTTAGCTTCACCGACGATACTCAGCCCACGGTATATCAGTACGGTTTGCACTATGCTCCGCCACCAGCAAAACGATTAATGCACGGCCGCGACTTCCGCGATCAAACGCAACAAGGCGAAGACCTTAAATTATGAGAGAGGTTGAGCGTCACTATCGCCAGCAGCCGCGCAGAGCATTGCAGCGCGCGGCAGACGGGCGTTTAAAACCGGCCGGCGGCGACCGCGATATCGCCGACATCTGGGCAGAGCGGGAACGGATCAAGTTGGCCGAAGCCATCGCCGAGAGCCAAGCCAAGGCGGCAAAAAAACAGCGTCGCAAAGAGAGAGGGCTGCTTAGCTGGCGCAAGGCAAAGACCAAAGCTACTCAGAGTAGTCAATCAAGAGACGCCCAGTCATCCGCAACGCCCAAAGAGATAGAAATAAAAATCAGCGTGCCAAAGCCCGATTTTGCTGCGCTTGTAGCAAAGCTGCGTGTTCTTCGCATGCCGAAGCTTTCTCGTAGCCAGTGGAAAGTAGCGTGCAGTATTGTCGTCTTGCTCATGGTATTTGTGGTGTTCCCGACTGGCTACGATATGCTGCACAGCCAGCCAGCCGCACAGCATCAGGGCAATCACGTAGCAGCGAGTACTCCAATCGGCGGTTCGCAGCCCAACTTTACAACCGTGCTGCCAGAAGGAAAAACTATCCAGCAGCTCGGCGGTTGGGGTAGGGTAAGCCCGCCAGACAAAGATCCGGTCTTTGCGTACTCCGACATGCTGACTAGTGTGCATGTTGTGGTCAGCGAGCAATCGTTGCCCGCCAGCTTTCAGAGCGATCCAGATGGGCAGATGATGCAGTTAGCTAAACAGCTCAGTGGCACCAGTATCAAACTGCGTACGGCGACCGCTTCGTCAATCTATGTCGGCACTGCGATAAACGGTTCGCAGTCGGTGATCGCCAACAAAAATGGGCTGCTGATTCTTGCACGCGCCGCCAGCAAGATCGCCGACGATCAGTGGGTAAGCTATGTCGATTCGTTGCAATAGCTAGCCGCATCAGGCTAGTTATCTTCGTGTGCTTTTCTGGTGGCCAGTGCAGGCAAGGGGTGGTATACTTTGACCAAAGAGGGCGTATGAAACAAACAATCGTAGCGGTCATCAACCAGAAAGGCGGCGTCGGTAAAACCACCACTGCTACGAATTTGGCTGCACAGCTTGCAGATATCAAAACGAATGTCTTGCTCATCGATTTAGATCCACAGGGCAATGCCACCAGCGGGCTGGGCTTGGACAAAGACGTGGAGCCGACCACCTACGAAGTGCTCTTCGGCCAGGTGTCGCTCGATCAAGCGGTGCGTCCTGCCGGACGCGAAGGCTTGTACATCTTGCCTGCCAACGCCAATCTCGCGGCAGCCGAACTTGAACTGGTGGCTCAGCCGCAGCGCGAGTTCGCGCTTCGCGGTGCGCTCCAGGTTGCCGCATACGATTACATCTTTATTGACTGTCCGCCGGCACTCGGTTTACTCACTATTAACGCATTGACAGCAGCAGATGCTATACTCATTCCCGTGCAATCGGAATACTACGCGCTCGAAGGTCTCGGCCAGTTATTGGCCACTGTGCAACGCGTGAAAGAGGCGCTCAACCCTCGGCTTGACCTGCTGGGCGTATTGCTGACGATGTACGACAAGCGTACCAGCTTGAGCGAGCAAGTCATGACCGAGCTCGCCAATCACTTTGGTGACAAGCTGTTTAAAACAGTCATTCCACGTAATGTCCGTTTGGCAGAGGCGCCCAGTTTTGGTAAAACAATTGCCGAACACGATCGATGGAGCAAGGGCGCTCGTGCCTACAAACAGTTCGCCAAGGAGGTAGCAAAGCGTGTCAACGGCTAAAACTGGTTTGGGGCGTGGCTTTGATGCGCTCATTCCTAAAAGCGTCGACACCGCAGTGCTGTTTGACGACCAAGATCGTATCCAAAAGCTCGCGGTCGCTGCCATCGTACCGAACCCTCATCAGCCGCGCGAATATTTCGATCAGGAGATGCTCAAACAACTGAGCGACTCTATACGACAGTTCGGTATCTTGCAACCTTTGGTGGTCACGCCTCATGGCGCAGGCAGATACGCTATTGTAGCTGGCGAACGACGTTGGCGGGCGGCCACGGCCGCCGGGCTGGATAAAGTACCGGCCATTGTGCGTACCACGAAAGAGCTGGAGCAGCTCGAAATTGCCATTGTCGAGAACGTGCAGCGTGTGGACCTGTCACCGCTCGAACAGGCGGTGTCCATCGAGAAGCTCCATCAGCAATTCAACATGACGTACGAATCTATTGCCAAGCGGCTCGGCAAAGCCAGCTCGACAGTTAACAACATTGTGCGACTTTTGCAGCTTCCAGAGGCGGCACGAAAAGCGCTGCAAACAGAGAAGATTACTGAAGGCCACGCACGCGCAATCTTGGCGCTCAAGGACATGCCCGATAAGCAGGAAGAGCTTTTGAAATTGATCGTGACGCACGGCTGGCCGGTGCGCCAAGCCGAGCAGTTTGTGGTCTCGGTAAGAGAAGGTTTCAAAGAGACGCAGCAGACACGCGAGCGCATGAACACCGAAACGCCAGCCACGAAGCGTTTAAGTAAGCGACTTGGCAATGCGCCGGTGCATATTCGTCGAACGGCGCGCGGTGGCAAGCTGGAAATTGCTTTTAAAACCGATGAAGAGCTTGAACAGATTCTGACGAACCTTGGTTGAGCGTGTGTTGATCGGCGCAATGGCGGTCAACTTGACGGCAATTAGTGTGACGACGGTCCCGGTGCGTGTGTGCCTGAAAATACTGTACCCGACGCTGCGTAAAAGAACTCAGCCCAGATGGACTGGGTGAGTTCTTTTACTTCGCGCCTACGGGCATTTTCAGGCACACACGCACCGGGACCGTAGACAACGTTCAAAGCAGCGCAAACATATCTAAAACCGTTTCATTTCGTCGATGGGCAGTACACGAAGAATGAGCTTGCCAACGATGTGATCTGCCGGCACCGGCCCAAACATGCGTGAGTCGAGCGAATCCGGCCGGTTGTCGCCCATTACAAATACATGGCCGGCGGGCACGGTGAGGTCGATGCTGCCACCTGTGTCATGCGCAGTGCGGTGATACGGCAAGGTAAAATCGGGATCGAACCCCCCAGGGTGCTGCGAGTTGTACACCGTCACGACGTTATTGGCAACCACCACGCGCTCACCAGGCAGCGCAATGACGCGCTTGATAAGTTGTTTATTTGGGTCTTGGCCAAACTGCGCCAGATTGGGGTCAGTAAACACAATGATGTCACCGCGCTTGGGAATGTACTCGTGGCCGGTAATCCGCGCCCAACTGCGCGGCATTTTCCAGACGATCAGGCGGTCGTTGTTAAACAGGGTGGTCTGCATACTCGGACCGTCCACTTGATACGACTGGAATACGAACGCCGTTAACAAAATGGCGATGATCGGCGCAAGCAACAAGACGAGCATGGTAGAGATTACGCTCTTAATACCTTCGCGCCGCGAGGATTTGTTGCCGTGTACCGGTTGGCTGGATGACCCAACGATAGGTGTAGGAATCGAGGATAATTGATCGGACATTACAATGCTCAAGTATATCCTAACGGGACACATTATGCACGGCAAAAAGTAGCGTATGTTTTTGGTATCGGATAGATTGCAGGATATAATCATAACCATAACCAGTAAGGTCTTCACATGTTGTTTGCCCAGGGCATTGGCAGAAGGTTAAAAATCGTAGCAATGGGGGTGGCAGCTCTCATCCTGTTTCTGTGCGTATCGTCGTTAAGCGCGCAAGGTGCGTCCTCGATTGCGCAAGGATTTCAGACAACCGATTCTAACGTCGTGCCCGGCGCTTTGGTAGGGCTCAAAAGTAGGACGCCGAACACCGTCGAGCTCAGCAGCGCGGATAAAGTAGAGCAAATGCTCGGCATTGCTGGTAACAAGTCGCTGATTGAACTAACCAACGGCACCGGCAGTGTACAAGTGGTAACGAGCGGCACGACCGCCGCGCTAGTAAGTGATATTAACGGTTCGGTAAAAGTTGGCGATCGCATCACCGCGTCCCCGATCGCTGGCATCGGAATGAAGGCGACGACCAGCACACTGGTGATTGGCGTTGCGCAGGCTAATCTTGCAAATGTCACCACCAGCACGCGTTCGGTTGCCGATATTCATGGTAAGCAAACCACGATCCACATCGGCGCCATCCCCATCCAAGTCGATAAAGTGTATTACGAGGTGCCTGGCCAACAAGGTTCGACGTTTCTACCGTCTTCGTTGCAGGATTTTGCCAACAGTCTGGCTGGCCACCAAGTATCGCCGGTACGTGTACTGGTTGCTGGCCTGATGGTGGTGCTTCTGTTTGTGATTGTGGCGGTTGTGCTGTATTCAACGGTAAAGTCGAGCATTATTTCTATCGGGCGCAATCCGCTTTCGGAGAACGCGGTGCACAAGAGTCTGCTCGAGGTGGGCATAACGGTTATTGGCGTGCTCGTGTTTACCGTGGTCGTAGTGTATTTGGTGTTGGCAGTCTGACGAGTTGCGGAGACAAGTCGTCCGCCAATCGTCTTGCTAACCAAGGAGGGTCAGGCGTAGTGTAGCCGGGCGCATATGCGCACCGCGCGTAACGCACTTCTTGGTTAGCAAGACGATTGGCGGGGTTATCCACAGCTTTTTAGTAATTTGCACATCAAGTTCTCTTGCCCGTAAAACGTAAGCGGCGTAAGATAAGAACAGGGAGTATGTCTCTGTTATCGCAGAGACCCGAAACAAAAACATCGTGGACAACCAAAATCAACCAACCGATGATGTTAGGTATGTGAGCAATGGTGTTCCCGCCGATGCTGCCCTGGGCGATTTAGGAGTTATGCCTGAGCCAGCCGCAGAGTCGGAGGCGCTCTCTTTGCAGCCAACGTCATTGCAGGAGTCACCATCCGGTATCCCACCGCCAGCGAAAGTTGGCAATCCAGTGCTTCGCATACTCAAACGGGCTGACCTCGCGTTAGTCTTATTGCTCGTTCTTGGGGCGACTGGGCTGATCGTGAGTACCTCGCTCAAGCGATCACACAACAACACTACGGTGAACAGCGCAGCAACGCAGTACAAAACACAGACCTTGCCGCTCAGCGGTTTTATCGCCAATGAGCAAGGTATAACCTTTGGCAGCAGCAGTGTGCTCATCAACGGGTCATTAAAATTGACCGACGGTTTGGTGATCGCGCCATCTGTGCAGCCAAGTTCGCCTACCTCTGGGCAGATGTATTTCGATCAGAATACCAACCAGCTTGCCTACTACAATGGTACCGCTTTTGTACCACTGGCGGCGAACGGAGAGGTGGTGCGCAGCATCGGTGGCGTTGCTGGCCAGCTTACGTTGGGCGGTGGTTTGAGCGTGGTTGGCAATCAGCTTATCTCTTCGACAGGAGTGACATCATTTGGTGGACAGTCCGGCGCGATCAGTGTCGGCTCGGGCTTGAGTGTGAGCGCCAACACCTTGCAAAACAGCGGCGTAGTCAGCTTGGTAAGCGGGTCGCCAGCCAACCTGTCGGTAACGAACGACGGCAGCGGAAATTACACCGTTACTAACTTTGGCGCTGGCAGCGGCACGGTGACGAGTAGCGGCGGTACGAATGGCCACATCGCGATGTTCACTGGGTCGCAAAATATTGAAAACTCGCTGATTACCCAGAGCGGTACTACGGTAACCGTAACCGGCGACTTGGCAGTGGTAACCGGCGGCTTAAGCCTGAGCAATCCGTTGTCGGTAAGCAACGGCGGCACCGGTGTGAGCTCGCTCGCCGTAAATGGCGTGGTGGTTAGCAATGGCACGGCAGCGTTTAGCTCGGTAACCGCCGGTGCGGCAGGTCTTTGTTTGATGTCAACTGCCGGAGCGCCCGCATTCAGCGCCTGCCCTGGCAGCAGCGGTGTCACAACGCTCAACGGCCTATCTGGCGCACTGACGATTGCAGACGCAAGCGCCGCCGGTAGCACCATCACCTTAAACGACGCGACCACGACGGGCACCAAAGGCATCTCAACATTCAATGCAACAAACTTCACCGCCGGTGCTGGAGTGATAAACACCATTCAGGACATCAACACGACGGCCGCACCGAGCTTTGGCCGGCTGACTGTTACATCAAGCCAGGCTACCAACGCTATGCTGATTGTGAACAACACGAACGCCGGTGCAACCGGCAATTTGTTGGACTTACAACTGAACGGGACGAGTAAATTTAGTGTTCAGCCGGGTGGCAACGTAACGGCGGTGGGAACGATTAACGGCCAAACGATTTCGAATGCGGCGAGCTTTAGCGGCACACTTGGAGTAACCGGCAACACCACGCTGACCGGCACCCTGGCTGTGAATGGTGGCAGTATTAGCGCTACAGGCGCGCTCAATATAGCGCCCACAGGCACACTGACGCTTGGCACGACGGGCCAAATTGCGACTTTGCAAGGCAACAGCTCTTCAACAATCGCCGTTACTGGCGGCGGCAACACTACGACGATTAGTTTTCAGGCACCCACGGCCACGGTTACGTACCGCGTGCCCACGGCTGCGGCTGGTACGTACGACATCTGTACCACCGTTGGCAACTGTGCGGGCAGCGGTGGTGGCGTGACCACCGTCGGCGGCACATCAAACACTTTGGCAAAGTTCACTGGCAGCCAAACGATCGCTAACTCGACCATCACCGACAATGGCACAACGGTGACGACGAGCGCAAATATCGTCGTGCAAGGCGGCACGGCGACCGTTGGCGTGGCTAACAGCCAAACCGGATCGCTGAGCCTGGCATACGGCTCAGCTAACTTTACCGGTACGGTGACGCAGGGCGCGCTGACGGCGAGTCGGACCTACACCTTGCCGGACGCCAGCGGCACCGTCTGTGTCAGCAGCGGTAACTGTTTAGGTGGCGGTGGCGGTGGTGCCAACACGGCTCTCTCTAACCTAACGAGTGTGGCGATTAACACCTCGCTGTTGCCAGGCTCTACCTCGATTGATCTGGGCTCTACGTCGGCGCCATTTAGAAACCTCTATCTGGCTGGCACCTCGGCAAGTCCTGGGACGAACAACTTTACGATTACCGGCGTTGCCACGGCAGCGCGCACCATCACACTGCCAGATGCGACGGGCACTGTGTGTTTGAACAACTCTGCTTCCTGTGGCTTTTTGATCGGCTCGGGCACGGCGTTTGTACAGAGTGGTAATTCTTTTGGCGCCACTGGTGTCCTTGGCACCAACGACAACAACGGCTTGAACATCCGCACCAACGGCAGCACAGCGATCGCGCTGGCGGCCAACGGCAACGCGACGTTTAGTGGCACGGTAACGATCAATGGCACCTCGCTGAGCTCGGCGGGCGCCCTGAATATTACACCGGGCGGCGCGCTCACCGTCGGCGCCACTGGCCAAACGCTTACCCTGCAAGGAACTGCCAGCACTACCATGACCGCAACTGGCGGTGGGTTTACCACCACCATCGGTTTTAGCGGCAGTCCCACCGGAGCGGTTACCTACAACTTCGATCGAAGCGCCACCGCCGGGACTTACACCATTTGTTCTACTGCAGGCAACTGTTCCGGCAGCGGCGGTGGCGTGACGACTTCTGGCGGCACTACCAACACTTTGGCAAAGTTCACCGGCAGCCAAACAATTGGCGACTCAAGCATCTCCGACAACGGCAGCACCGTAACCACAACTGGCAATTTGGTTGTGCAAGGTGGTACGGCAACCATCGGCGTTGCCAACTCGCAAACCGGGACACTGGCGTTGGCTTATGGCAGTGCGAACTTCACCGGCAGCTTGGTGCAGGGAGCGCTCACTGGCAATCACACCTATACCTTGCCAGACCAAGATGGTACCGTTTGTTTGAGTACTGGCAACTGTTTGGGTGGCGGTGGCGGTGGCGCCAACACAGCGCTCTCTAACCTGAGTAGTGTGGCAATCAATACCTCACTGCTGCCTGGCGGTACAACTATCGACCTTGGCTCTGGCACGGCACCATTCCGCGATCTGTACCTCGCGGGCAGCTCCTCAACGCCAAGCAGTAACAATTTTAGGATCACCGGCACAGCTACGGCAGCACGCACCATAACACTGCCAGATGCCACCGGCACAGTCTGTTTGAACAACGCCAGCGCTTGCGGTTTCGCCACCGGAAGCGGCTCGGCCTTTGTACAAAGCGGCAACAGCTTTGGCGCCACCGGCGTCCTTGGCACTAACGACAACAACGGCTTGAATATTCGCACCAACGGCAGCACAGCTTTGGCATTGGCTGCCAACGGCAACGCTACATTCAGCGGCACACTGACCATTAACGGCAGCTCGTTGAGCTCCGCCGCCGCGCTGAACATTACACCTGGCGGCACACTGACGGTCGGCGCGACCGGCCAAACGCTCACCCTGCAAGGCAACGCCTCCACCACCTTGACCGCAACTGGCAACAGCCATGTAACCACTGTCGGCTTTAATGGTACTGCTACGGCCGATGTAACATATAACTTCGACCGCACAGTGGCGGCCGGGACCTACACAATCTGTAGTACAATCGGCAACTGTGCTGGTTCCGGCTCCAGCGTAACCACCAGCGGTGGCACGGTGGGCACGCTGCCGGTATTTACGGGCACGCAGGCCATCGGCAACTCACTCGTCAGCCAGAGCGGCGGCACGGTGACGATTGGCGGCAATGCCAACCTTACCACCGGCAATACCTATGAAATCAACGGCGTGCAGATTTCGTCGGCCAACCTGAGCAACGACAGCAACCTCGCTAAGCTTGACGCTTCAGAGACATTCACCGGCGCAACGCTGAGCTTTAAAAACGCCACCACCGATTCAACCAACGCCTTTAATATTCAAAACGCCGCTGGCAATCGCTTGCTCACCGCTGACACAACCAACGGCAAAATGATTTTGGGTACCGCAAGTGCGCTGGATGGCAAGCTGGTGTTTAACAACATGAGCAACGCCAACGCGGTAACGATTTTGCCAGGCACGCCCACGGCGGCGCGCACTGTGACGTTGCCAGACGCCAGCGGCATCGTGTGTTTGGACAGCGGCAACTGTGCTGGCGCGGGCGCAACCTTGCAAACGGCTTACAACTTCTCTGTTGGTGGCACCACGCCGAAGATCAAGGTGAATAGCACACTTGGCGGTGTAGATATCCAGGACGCCAATACCACCATTAGCGCAGACTTACTTGACGTTCGTGCCAGCAATAGCTCCGGCCTCGGCAGTGTAATGTTCGGTGTGGGCAGCAGCGGCGCCGTGGTGTTGCAAAATGCTGCGAACTCGACCACCGCCGTGCAAGTACTGACGCAGGCCGGCACCAAGGTGCTGACCATCGACACCAGCGGCGGTCAGGCTTTGCTCGGCCAAGGATCGACGCTTGCGGGCAAGCTCGTCTTTAGTAACGCATCCAACGCTAACCAGGTGACACTCACCTCCGCGGCCGCCACTGCGGCACGGACCGTGACATTGCCTGATGAAACCGGCACAGTCTGTCTGCAAAACAGCACCAACTGTGGTTTTGCTATCAGCGCCGGCTCCACCGCGTACATCCAAAATCAGTTCGCCAGCGCCCAAGCCGGTAACTTCTTCATTCAAAGCGGCACCGACAACGTGGGTGGCATCATCAGGGCGAAATCTGGCGGCCAAACGGCCGACATCTTTGATATTCAGGATGGCAGCGGCGGAGCTATCCTTTCGGTGGGTGCCAGTGGTGCAACAACGCTCAGCGCCGCGCTCACGCAAACGACAAGCCTGGCCAGCGGTTCTGCTATGACACTAAATGTTACCAACAGTAACGGCACTGGCGCTTCGGGAACGGTCACGGGTATATCGGTTAACCCGGCAGGTACAACCAACAACGGACCTGGCTCCGACACCACCATTGGCATTGGCCTGGGGAATGTCACGGCGCTGACGGGCAACTCTTTCTACGCGCTGAATGTTGGAACTGGCTACAACGATTTATTGCGATACAACGGCACGCAGTTAATCTCCGGCACAGGGTTGCTGCAGAATGCTACATTCGACAGCTCACTGACGTACTCAAATCTGCAAAAGGTCGGCACGCTGACGGGTACTACCTTGAACGCGACAACCGGCATTAACACCGGCGCGGGTACTGGCACCCAGCGTATTGATGCCTCGGGCAATTTGGTGAACATTAACTCGCTGTCGCTGGCCGGTGGTTTGAGCAAAGACATCTTTACGAGCGACGCTACCAATGCCACCACCATAACCATCAAACCCGGCACGACCACCGGCTCCACTGCTACCGGCGCCAACACGAATTTGCGTGGCGGTGATGCCTCTGGCAACTCGGCCACCGGCGGTTCGGTAAGCATTGTTGGCGGCGGTGCCACCGGCACAAGTGGCACGCGCACCGGCGGTGACGTGGTCATCCAAGGTGGACCTTCCCAAAATGCTTCTGGCAGCAACCGTTTTGGTGGTAATGTGTTTATAGATGCGGGCGTTGGCATTGGCGGTACCTCGAACAACGGGGTGATTAGTATCGGAACGCTGGCGAATACGTCGATTGCGCTGCAGGGCGTGGGAGGCATTGGCCTGACCGGCGCAACCACCATCACCAGCAGCGCTGCGGGCAGCACCAGCCTGATCGTGCAGGGCACTGGCGGCCAAACCGCCGACATCTTTAGTGTAAAGACCGGCAGCGGTGGCAGCACGGTGGCTACTTTTGCCGCCGATGGCACGGCGAGCTTCCAGGGCGCGCAGCCAGCCAGCTCATCGGGCAATGGTACGACTGCTGGCGTCTCGGGCTTTGGCTTTATCGTAACCGGAGCTATTGGTGGTAACACTACCGGCACGACAGGTCAGACTGCCGGCAATGGCGCAGCCGTATCTATCACCGGTGGCGTAGGCGGCACTGCTCCCTCTGGTTCGACGAATGGCGCAGGCGGCAACGTGTTGATTAACGGCGGCGCTGCAGGCGCTGGCGCGGGCTCTCAGGGATTCCACGGCAATGTCGTCTTGCAGTCCAGTGGCGGGTTCGTGGGTATTGGCAACCTGACGCCGGGTAATTCGCTGAGCGTGCAATCTCTGACCACGAGCGATTCGAGCGCGCAAGTAGCGATTGCCACCGGCGCGACCACCAACAAAGGTGTAGTCATTCAAGGCTCTGCCAGCCAAACTGCCAACCTACTCGAGATGCAAGGCAGCACCGGCATCGTTAACGCTTCGTTCAACGGTGCAGGCAACCAACTCACCTTAGGCCGGATTGCCAGCAGTGGCACGGTCACGCAGGGAACACTGGTTTTGAGCGATGGCACCACTAGCAACTTCGGTGCTACAGTACAAACTACAGGCACGCTTAGTGGCAACTCCACGTTCCAACTTGGTGTCGGTAGCGCGAACGGCACGTATCAGATTTGTACGACACTGAGCGTCTGTAGCGGTTACGCTGCTTCGGCAACGTCGGCGAACACCTCGCTTTCTAACTTGAGCAGCGTGGCCGTAAACACGGCACTGGGCTTCCAATCGAACCAAGCAGCCAACATTAACTTCGCTGCTTCGGCGGCGACCGGCAATTCGTTCAGCATTACCGGCCAAACGGCTACCGGCGGCAACGGCGGCGCAGTGAACGTCCAGGCAGGTACGGCCAGCGGCACCAACACTGGTGGGCTGCTCACGCTGCAAGGAGGCAACGCACAGAGTGGCGGCACGAACGGTGGCGTCACAATCGACGCTGGTTCGGGCGCTACCACGCCAAACGGAACGGTCAACCTCGGTGGCTCGTTTGCCAGCACGCTCAACATTGGCTCAGTGGGCAGCACGGTAAAGGGAGCCACAATCCATATCAATGACACCAGCGACGCAACGAATACACAAGCAGTTACCATCGGTTCGACCGCCAACAATACCAACGACATTACCATTTTGCAGGGCGGCAGCAACACCACTCAGGCGATCCAACTGCTGCCAAACACCGCGGGCGGCATTATGATTGGCGCCAGCGCCGGCACTGGGACGATTACACTCGGGCAATCCACGGCAAGTAACACTGTTAACATCGGCAATGGCGCCGTGACCGGCACGCAAACCATTCAGATTGGTACGGCAGCAACTGGCTCAGGCATCGAGGCGATTACCGTTGGCAGCACCAACAGTTCATCGTCACTCACGCTCCAGGGCGGCAGCGGCAACATCACCTTTAATGCTTCGACTGCTCAGTTTGCCGAAGGAGCCAACCGCACGTTCGGTCTGCAAAGCCGCACCACAAACGCTGCAGGCAACAACTTGACCATCCAGGGCAGTAGCGGTGGCTCTGGCGCAAACGCGGTAGCTGGCGGTAACGTGACGCTGCAGGCCGGCAGCGCTGGCGGCACAACAGGCGCTGGCGGTGGTGGAAGTGTCACAATCAAGAGCGGTAGCGCGGCTGGAAGCAGCTCGGCCGATGGCGGTACCATTACGATTCAGTCGGGCGATAAAATTGTCAACGGTCAGGCTGGCCAGATACTGATTAAATCTGGCGCTGGCGACCGATCTGACTTCTTTGAGATCATCAAAGGCAACAGTGCCGACGCTGCTGCCAACACGCCGCAGCTCATACTCAACACCAACGTCAGCGCCGGTAGCGCGCTCTACCTTGGTGGCACGGTCACTAATAACTCGTACAACATTACCTTTAGTAATGACAACAGCGTCGCTGGCAAGAGCATCGGGGTCGACAGCTCATCGGTTGGCGAGGGCGATGGCCGCAGTTTGTCGATCTACTCGGGTGGCACAGCCGACTCGAACTCTAACGGTGGCGCCATGTTACTGCAAGCCGGCAACAGCACAAGCAACACCTGTGGCACGAGCTGTAGCGGCGGTGCCATAACTATCCAGGGTGGCTCGGCAACGGGCAGCTCGGGCACACGCAATGGCGGCGCGGTTACTATTACGGCTGGCACCGGCGCTACCTCCAACGGCTCGCTGACACTCGGCAACCTGACTGCCACCAACACTATCACCATCGGCAACGGCGCCGTGACTGGTACCCAAACCATTCAGATTGGCACGGCGGCAACTGGCGCGGGCGTAGAGACCATTACCGTTGGCGGCACTAATAGCACCTCGTCGCTTACACTTCAGGCCGGCACCGGCGGGATTGTATCGAAGGTAGGTTCGGCTACCAGCGCCTTTGCGGTCCAAGACACGGGCGGCGTCACAAGCTGGTTCAACGTAGACACCACAAACGAGAGAATTACCATTGGGCCTTCTGCGGGCGACACAACCGGTATGTTGCTAATATTCGGCAACAAGACGACCTTTGCCAGCGGCGCACAGGTGAGCGATCCGACAGGCGTAGCTGGCGCTATGTACTTCAACTCGGCCACCGGTACATTCCGGTGCTACGAGGTTGACCACTGGCGCGACTGTTTGGAAAACGCCCGTAGCAGCTATCACCGCATCTTTGAGCTGGGCTCCGCGAACCTGGCCGGCATGGGCGAACTCAATGGTTACGGCCAGGGAACAGGTGCAGGTATCGGCTCGTCTAACGGAGAGACCGGCCACCCGGGCATCGCCCAATTGAACAGTGGCTCGACGGCAACCGGCTATGCGTACATTGGTTCGCCTGGCGACAATGAAATCCTACTCGGCAACAACGATTACTGGCGCTACGAGACTGACATTCGGCTACCTTCTACCAGTGCACTCTCTACATCTGCTCAGCGCTACACCTTGCGCCTTGGCTTCGAAGAGCAAAGCACGGTTAACGACGGCGCCGACGGCTGTTTCTTCCGCTACGCCGACGACATCAACAGCGGCAAATGGCAGGGCATCTGCGAAAGCAACAGTGACGGCGTGAGCACTAACCAAACGACCTGCGACACAGGAGTCAGCGTAGCGCTAAGCACCTGGTATCGCATGACGGTGGTGGTTAATGCTGCCGGCACCTCTACCGATTTCCGCATCAACGGCGTGTCGAAGTGCACGGTTACTACCAACATTCCTACCGGCGCGGGCCGTGTGACCGGCAGGGGTGACTCGATACTAAAGCGCGTTGGCACCACCGATCGCGACCTCGACATCGACTACGAAGAAATCGAAGCCCAGTTCGGCACCGACCGCTAGCGCGCCGCACGACTAGTGCTGCGGCCGCAAGCCCTGTAGCAGCACGGTCAGTTCGTTCATGTTGCTATCGCTTGGGCTGCTCAATAAAATCAGCGTCTTATCGACGATGAATGTGCCCACTAAGCGTCCTTCCACGCTGTTAATCGTGGCGTTTCCAATGCTCGTCGGCACTGATTGGCCATTTTGCTGCATCGTGTCACTGGATACGCTTTTAGGCACGAGCTGCTCCGAAATGGTGATAGCCGGCGCGCCGGATTTGGTAAGCGGAATAAACAATACACCTTGATCGAAGGTGATGTTTGCGCTATTCACTGCATAGCCAGCGGGCACTTGGCCAACGAAAAAATACGGCGTGAAGGTCCTTATTTGGGCGGTAATGGTGGAGGGAAGTAAGCCAGGCGCACGCTGGCTCAGCCGCCAGGCGGTGCCAGCACCTGCTGCCAGGACGATTCCTATGCCAAACCCAATAAACCATAAGGGTTTGGGCGCGCGCCGTTTCCTCACTGGCTGTTGTACTCCCGCCTGCTGCTCCATGTCTCCATTGTAGCAAGCGCCCGGCAGCTTACGGAACACGGTTGTAAAAAAGGCCGTGTACTCGGGCTGCTGGCACGTCTCAAAAAGCAGTGTGTGATTTTTATCGCTCAGCATGTAACAACTGTTTACTCCGATGTATAACGGCGATATACTGCTAGTGTTACCCTAAAACAAAAACGACATGATACAACACCTTCTGGCCACGACCGTTTTTCGGGCTACGCATAACTACCACCTATTTGTAGTAGTTAGAAGAAAGGTTGCCCCCGTGCGCAGCGTGCCATAACAACCGGTTGTAATATCAAACAGCAAAATCGTTTTGCCCGCGTCTCTTGCCGGTAGGTGAGTCGTTCCGCTGCGAGCGGTTCGCTCCAGTACTCGTTATCGTCTTTGCGATAGACATACTCCACCCTCTCATCTCTTCGTTCTGCCGGCGCGAAAAAGCGATGTCATTTTGCGTTCGAAAGGCTGGTAGCAACAGAGGTTTCGTCGCTGTTTTGTTGCGTTGTACGAGCGTAAGCTTTGTAGGTTTACGCTCCGGCCTGGAGTGGGTATACTAGATAGCATTGCTATGCATGAGTTTCGAAAAAATCCAGGTCGCGCGCCGCGGCAGGCACTTGACGGATTCTTGAACGCTCCGGCGAGACCTCAATTTAATGACCGCCAGATGGGCAGACACGGACTGCGTGCCGATCGTTTGCGCGGTATGGGAGTGTCTGCTCGACGTGTGGATGATTTTTCGCGTCGCGAAGGTTTGCATGGTACTCGGCGGCCAGTGAGCAATATTCAACAGCCGCTTTCCAAACCGCCAGCCAAGCCGATGCCTGGCGTGCCGCAGCAGTCGCTCTTGCATATGACGCTGCCGGGCGGCCCGCTCGAACCCACTAAAAAACGCCACCGAAGAGACAAAAAAGCCAAAAAGAGTCTCACTAAATTGGGCAAGATCCGCAAGTGGACGCTCCGCACGGCCATGGCTGTGGGAGTGATGCTGCTTGTTGGCGGTGGATTTTTGTTTACCAAAGGCTTTTTTAACGTGCACAAAGTTTTTAAGGGTGGCGGCACGGCCGCTGCGCTGCAAGCAAATGTCACGCCCGATTTGCTGAAAGGCGAGGGAAGCGGCCGGATAAATATTTTGCTCCTTGGCAAGGGCGGCGGTAATCACGATGGTCCGGATCTGACCGACACGATGCTGGTTGTCAGTATCGATCCGGTCAACAAAACCGCCTCCATGATGAGCGTGCCGCGCGATTTGTGGGTGACGCCCACAGGCTTTGGCCCGATGAAGATCAACGCCGTCTACGCCAACGAGAAATATCACGATCTGGGGATCGATTCCAAAAACACCGCCAAGGCCGAAGCCGATGGTGTGAAATTGGCAGAAGACACAGTCACCAAAGTGCTCGGCATCCCAATCAACTACTACGGCATGATTGACTTCGAAGCATTCCAGCAAGCAGTCGATACAGTTGGTGGCGTGGACTTTACTGTGCCCGCCAGCGCCGCCGTAAGCGATTACATGTACAACGAAGACACGCACAAGCCGTACACCTTGAATGTGCAAGCGGGCATGAATCATTTTGACGGGCTCCGCGCGCTGATGTACGTTCGCACGCGCCACACCAGTGCCCGCGGTGACTTCGACCGCACGGAGCGCCAACGCTTGTTCATTACCGCATTAACAGAGAAAATCTTGTCGGCTGGCACGTACACCAATCCGCTCAAGGTGTCGCAGCTCATGTCGACGTTTGGCAATAACGTGTCTACCGACTTCAGTATCAACGACGGCATGCGCTTGATGCAGATCGTCAAGGGTATCAACCTCAGCAACATTCAATCCGTTGGGCTTGCCGATCCGCCGAACAACTACGTGGTGACGGATAACATTAACGGTATTTCTATCGTGCGGCCAACAGCGGGCATTGGCGTGTACGCCGACATTCAAAATTATGTGCGCAACACGCTCAAGGACCCGTACATTGCCAAAGAAGCCGCCGCGATTGATGTGTTGAACGGCACCGTAACACCCGGCTTGGCCACGGCCAAGGCTGACAACTTGAAGTCGTATGGTTATAACGTCGTGAAGACCGACAACGCTCCGACGTCGGATTATACCAAGACAGTTATCGTCGATCTCACCGGCGGCAAGAAGCCGTACACGCAGCATTACCTCGAGGAGCGCTATGGCGTGAAAGCGGTCAAGGCATTGCCCGACGCAAACATCCAAGCGACCGGTGCCGATTTTGTGGTAATCTTAGGTCAGGATGCGGCCACTTCTAACCAAAATTAAACCGGCCGGTGGCTTTTCGCGACTGGCGCACGTCGGCCTCAATATCGTGCTGGCGCTACTCGTGTTTGTGTTGGTTCGGATTAATTTTATTCAGCTAGCCTTGGCTTTAGTTTTGTTAAGTAAGTGGCGTATGTTTGTAGTGCGTCCACGTTTTTGGCCGGCAAATATTCGGGCGAACGCCGTCGATATTATTGTCGGGTTATCGCTGCTTTTATTTATGGCGCACACCACCAGCGCTGGGCTGCAGTTTGCCTACGCGGTATTGTATGCGGTGTGGCTGCTGGTTATTAAGCCGGCGTCGAGTGCGCTGTTTGTGTCGATGCAGGCGCTGTTGGGCTTGTTGTTTGGACTGACGGCACTGTTTATTGGTTTGGGATCTGGCGCGTTGTATTGGTTGGTGCTGTGCGCGGGGCTGATTTGCTATCTGGCAGCTCGCCACTTTTTCGATAGTTTTGATGAGCCGTACGCCAAGTTGCTGGCCTATTTGTGGGCCTATTTTGGTGCGGCGTTGGTGTGGGTGCTTGGCCGCTGGTTGTTATTCTATGGCTTTTTGGCGCAGCCGACGCTGCTTTTGGTGGCGATTGGTTACGGCTTGGCGGCACTGTATTATCTCGACCACAACGATCGCCTCTCTAAGGTGGTGCGTAGTGAAATCATGATAACCACAGCAGTCATTGTGCTGGCCGTGATCGCATCGCTGGCGGTAAACGCTACCAGCACGGTTCGGGCATTGCTGCGATAATCAAACAAGCAACGTGGGGGTATAACGATGAGTATTGATGGAGACATACAACCGACAAGCGACCAACAGGCAACCGCAAAGAGCGCCGATGCTGCAGACAAAAAGTCCGACGGCGCAAAGCCGTACGTGCCTGAGTGGTCAGCCCTAAAAGAAACGCCCGCCGCTAGCGCGCCGGCAAAACCGGCACGTCCGCTAGGGCCTGAGCACCCGAAGGTGAAATTCTTCGCCCTGGCACTGCTCATCATTTTGAGCACCGGTTTTGGCTTCGCTGGCGGTTGGCTTGGCAATCACGACAGCGGCGCCACGACTATCCAAAAACAGCAGGTGGTGCTTAAGAGCCAAGGCGACCTCATCAGCACCATTGCGACTACCATGGGCGCAAGCGTGGTGTCGGTGAATACGACGACGCAGATGCAAAGCGTGTTTGGTTTCGGCGGCCAACAAGAAGGCGCAGGCACCGGCATTATTCTGACTAGCGACGGTTTGATAATTACTAACCGGCACGTTGTGCCTGCTGGCACGACCAGTGTGAGCGTGACCCTGTCTGATGGCACCGAATACGATAACGTCAGCGTGATTGGCCGCACCAGTCAAAGCGACAGTCTCGACGTTGCCTTTTTAAAGATCAGCGACACCAAGGGCAAAAAACTGACGCCGGCAACTTTAGGCGACTCCAGTAAAATGAAAGTGGGTGACACTGTGGTGGCCATTGGTAACGCGCTTGGCCAATTCCAGAACACGGTGACAACGGGTATTTTGTCCGGCTATGGCCGCAGCGTGCAGGCCAGCGACAGCACAGGTTCCAGCTCGGAAAATCTCGAGGACCTCTTTCAGACGGACGCGGCGATTAACGAAGGTAACTCCGGCGGCCCGCTGGTTAATCTGGACGGTCAGGTGATTGGCATCAATACTGCAATTGCTGGCAACGCGCAGAGCATCGGCTTCGCTATTCCGATTAACGATGTCAGCGGCCTGATTAAGTCTGTCGAAGCGAGTGGCAAACTAGAGCGACCATATCTTGGCGTGCAGTACGTGTCGCTCACCAACGACCTTGCCAAGCAGTATAACTTAAGCGCCACGCACGGAGCGTACATTCCGCCGTCGTCGGCACTGGGCTCGGCTTCGATTATCGCGGGCGGTCCTGCGGATCAAGCTGGCGTACAAGAGGGTGACATTATCACCGCCATTAATGGTCAGACCATCGATCAAAACCACAGTCTGTCGTCGCTCGTGAATAAACACGCTGTTGGCGACAAAGTGACGCTGACGATTATGCGAGGCGACAAAACGATGACACTTACAGCGACGCTGTCCGCCGCGCCCACAAACTAGCGGACAAAGAGCTGTGCAAAGCCGTCGCGTGCGGCCAGCACAAAGCCTGCACTTCGAGCGAGCAGCGCGACGGCGTGGTGCTGAGCAGGCAGCGACTCGGTAATAATGCAAAGCGGCGGCCGGCCAAGAGTGCCGACCTGCGCCCAAAACCGTTTGTAGTGGTCGAGCCCATCCGGACCGGAAAAGATCGCGTGCTTCGGCTCGAAGGTCGCTGCCTGATTGATGGCAAGCGTTTCTGGCACGTACGGCAAGTTGGCGAGCAGAACTTGATACTCATCGGCAAATGGCGTTTCCAGCAGATCCATCTGATAGGGAATTGCCGTTACACGGTGCTGATAGGCGTTTTGGAGTGCGACGGCGAGCGCGTCGCGGTCGATATCGCACGCAGCAATAGAGTGCACCTTGGGCAGCTCGAGTGCCCCGGTAATGCCGAGCATGCCCGAACCAGCGCCGATGTCGGCAATGCGCAGCAGTTTTGGCGCCTCGGGCAATGAAGCGTACCAGCTTTTGAGCAGGGTAATCATCGTCTCGCTCTCGGGCCGCGGAACGAGCACATGCTCGTTTACCGTGAACTCGCGTCCGTAAAATGCCGCTTTACCCCTGATATACGCCAAAGGCCGATGCGTGGCGCGCTGCGCAATTTGTTTGTTCAAGTGTTCCAGTTTGGCTGTAGGTATGTGGTGTTCGGGGTGCGCTAGAATATTCGCGCGTTCTAGGCCGAGCGCATCTTCGAGCAATATGAGGCTGTCCAGGCGCGCGCTGGCAATGCCCGCCTGGTGTAAGCTGGCCGCTGTGGTCTGCAGAAAATCATCGGTGGTCATAATTCGTTGTTAATCAGTTGGCGCTCGTAGGCTTGCAGGCGCTCGATGAGGTCGTCGATCTCGCCATTCAGCGCGCCGGGAATGTTGCTGCGCGAGTAGCCAATGCGGTGATCGGTGATGCGATCTTGTGGAAAGTTGTAGGTGCGGATTTTTTCGGAGCGGTCGCCACTGCCGATGAGCTTTTTGCGCGCATCGCTGAGCTGCTTTTGCTCGTCGTCGATCTTCATCGCCAGCAGGCGGGCGCGCAGCACGCCGAGCGCTTTCTCTTTATTTTTGATCTGCGATTTCTCGTCCTGGCAAGTTACCACCATGCCGGTGGGCAAGTGGGTGATGCGCACGGCGCTGTCGGTGGTGTTTACGGATTGACCGCCGTGGCCGCTACTGCGATAGACGTCGATACGCAAATCGCTGGGGTTGATTTCGATGTCGGTTTCTTCGGCTTCGGGGAGCACCGCGACGGTGACCGTGCTGGTGTGGATGCGACCTTGGCTCTCGGTTGCGGGTACACGCTGTACGCGATGCACGCCAGCTTCAAATTTGAGCTGGCGGTAGATGTCCTCACCCTTGATGCTGAAGATGATCTCTTTGAAGCCGCCCACTTCGCTCGGTGCTTCGTCGATCAATTCAACTTTGTACCGGTGGCGTTCTGCCCAGCGGATGTACATGCGGTAGAGCTCGGCGGCAAATAGGCTGGCTTCGTCACCACCGGCCGCGGCGCGGATTTCGATGACCACGTCGCGGTCGTCGTTCGGGTCTTTCGGGGTGAGCGCTTCTTGCAGTGCAGTGTTCGCCTCGACAATGCTGCTTTCCAGGTCCTGCAATTCAGCGCGTGCCAGCTCGGCGAGCTCAGCATCGCCGCTGTTGGCCAACTCTGCGGCCTCGGCTTTGGCTTTCTGCAGCCGAGCGTGCTCGCTCAACAGGGCGACTGTCCGCTCTAATTCGGTACGGCGCTTGGCGAGCTTGGGGTACTCGGGCGAACTAAACACGCCCGAGTCGCTTAGTCGTTCGGAAATCTCAGCCAGTTCGGCGCGCAAGGCTTGTTCTTTTTGCTCCATACGATTCCTATTACCTCAGTATACAAAAACCACCTGAATAAGAGAATCCAGGTGGCCTGCGGCGCAGTGCAGCTACGCCTTCGCGTCGGCTTTTTTAGCTTCGGCCTTCTTGACGCGGGCGTCTTTGCGAGCTTGCTGCTTTTTGGCAGCGCTCATACGACCTTCACGAGCTTTGGCGGCTACCTGAGCGCGAGCCTTGAACTTATCGACGCGGCCTTCGATGTCCACAATGCGCTCTTCGCCAGTAAAGAACGGATGGCTGGCGCTGGTGATGTGTACCTTTACAAGCGGGTACTCGTTGCCGTCTTCCCACTTGACAGTTTCGTCGCTGGCCACGGTGGAGCGCGTCAGGAACTTAAAGCCGTTGTTCAAATCCTCGAACACGACCGGGCGATAGTTGCTGGGGTGAATACTTTTCTTCATAGTCAGAGCCTCAGTATACACATCTGTTGTACTTCGGTCAAGAGAGGCGTATGTAAGATAGCGGTCTCTGCGCCGTATGATATACTGCGGGTGTTAGTAGGACGAGAGAAGACAGACATGCAGGAAATTCCAAAACCAGGGCAAGAGCCAGTGGAAAATTTGACTCAAGAAGGGCGACGCAGAGCATATGATGCGATCCTTACGCGTCGATGCAGGCGCTTGTCGCCGTTCGTGATGATATAATTGGCGAAGTACAACTCTACGACCGCGCAGGGAATCCGGGAGAGATTGTTATTGCACATGGCTCAGAAACAAAAGTGGTGTGGTTCGGTTTCCATGACCCGAGCGAAGAAAACATCCAAGGATTGGCGGGTTTGGGTGTCGTTGTTGACGAAGATGGCTGGCGCAATTACGCGGTTACAGAAGATGGTCCTCCGGAGCTGCGCGAGGCATCAGTACTTGCGCTCGGTGAGATAGAAACCATTTTAAAAGCTATTCGCCGCATCCAAGAAACCGATGGCCAATCATAATCATAAAGGAGTAGTATGTATCGTAAGTTTGAGGGTCAGCCCCCCGCATCGGAGATAGCTCCACAGCAACGGACCGAAGCGCTCGAAATTATGACCGATTTCGCGGTACAGTCCTTAGACGATCCCGGACCGCAAGTGCGCGAGGTGCCGCTGGCGGCGCTGGCGGAGATCGGGCTGGCGTATGATGTCGAAGTTTGCTTGGAGGCGCCGTGCGCAGCAGGTTATGATGGCGAATTCACGGAGCATGGGTATGTGGTGGCCCGTCGTCTTGTGTCGGAAACGCCACCAGATCCAGATGAGCTGCGTTGGGGTACCGAAGAAAAGCGGGTTACATTCCACGCCGTAACAGACCAGGCTGACGAGCGCACCATTACGGTTCAAAATGAGGTAAGCATGGTATTTGCTGACGGTGTAACACCGTTCGAGCACAACCCGGATCCACTCGACCTGGCGGAGCTTGAGATGGCGCTGCAGGCGATGATGTTTACTACACAAAGCGAACGCCGCGAATATGATGGACCCGACGACTTGTGGTTTGACGATCTAGGATAAGCCCACAGCACTCGCACTTGTATCTCTCAGGGTTGCAACAGAGGATGTAATCTGATACTATGCAAGGGCAATTACGTAAGCAGGTTGGGAACGAATCCTCCTTTGCGAATAGCCGTGCAGGCACGCAGAGGCACCCAATCGAAGAGAAAGGACAACTACCGATGGCTACTGTTGATGTAGACATTAAAAAACTATTAGAAGCCGGCGCGCATTTTGGCCATAAGACCAGCCGCTGGCATCCGAAGATGGCGCCGTTCATCCACAGTAAGCGTGGCGGCAGTCATATAATCGACCTTACTAAGACCGTTGCCGCTTTGGATAAAGCGCTCGACTTCATTGCAGAGACTACGGCCCAGGGAAAACAAGTGCTGTTTGTGGCTACCAAGCGCCAGGCGCAAGACATCGTCAAGCAACTGGCCGAAGACGTGAAGCAACCGTATGTTACTGAGCGCTGGCTGGGTGGCATGCTAACCAATTGGCCGACCATCAGCGGCCGACTCAAACACTTGCGCGATCTAGAAGAAAAAATGGCTTCCGGCGAGCTGGCTAACAAATACAGCAAGCTCGAAGTACAGCGCTACCAAGAAGAAATCGACGAAATGAACCGCGTGTACGGCGGCATCAAAAACATGGCTGCCCGCCCAGGTGCGGTGTTTATTTTTGATGTGACTGCCGACAGCAACGCCGTCAAAGAAGCGCGCAAGCTCGGCCTGCCAATTGTGGCACTGGTGGACACCAACGCTGACCCAAGCTTGGTCAACTATCCAGTGCCATGCAACGACGATGCTATCAAAACCATCCAGCTCGTCGCCGACTACTTACGACAAGCTGTCGAAGCCGGCAAAGCCAAGGCCGCCAAAGCAGCTCCCGCCACCGACAAAGACGAACAATAAGAGGAGGGACAACTATGGCAGTGAGTATCGAAGAAATTAAGCGTTTGCGTGAGCTGACTGGCGTTGGCATGACCGACGCCAAGCGCGCGTTGGATGAAGCCAATGGTGACTTCGACAAAGCGCTCGAGCAAATGCGCAAAAAAGGCATGACCAAAGCTGAAAAACGCGGCGAGCGCGAAGCCCGCGCTGGCGTCATCGGCACGTACAACCACGACAGCCGCATTGGCGTGGTCGTCGAGGTTAACTGCGAGACCGACTTTGTCGCCCGCAACGAAATTTTTACCGAGCTGGTGAAAGACATTTCGCTGCACATTGCTGCCAGCAGCCCGCAGTACGTCAGCAGCGATAACGTTCCAGCCGAAGAGCGCGAGCGCGCGAACGCCGAATTCACCGAAAAGGTGCAGGGCGAAGGCAAGCCCGAAGCAATGGTGCCGCAAATAGTCGAGGGCATGCTCAAGAAGCATTTTGCCGAAAAATGCTTGCTGGATCAGCCGTTCGTAAAGAATCCTGACCAAACTGTGGGCGAATACCTCAAAGAGCATATCGCTAAGCTTGGCGAAAATATCGTTGTGCGCCGGTTTAGTCGCATGGCGCTGGGCGAAGTTACCGAATAATTGTAAAAGGTTTCTATATGGAATTTCCGCGCGACCCGCTCGGTGGGGTGGTTAGTTTTGTCGGCTATAGCGATAGCGTGCCGCGCCAAAAAGCGGTTGACCTTGTAGAGAGCATGGGCGCGTATCTAGGCATCGAGGTGAACGTACTTCCGAACGAAACACCGGAAGACAATGAGGTTATTGATATGCTTGCGGGCGCACCGCCAGACGAGCACCTCTGGATGGAGTTGCTCCCACCTGACGAATCAACGCGCCGATGGTTTACCGATATGCCCGATTACCCCATCGTGTTTGTAGCGCGCTATACGCCGGATACTCCAGTGCCGGAAGCTGGCCCTGAGCTCGCAGATTTTGCTGAGCGCCTTGAGCGACTCCACGAGACTGTCCGTAATTTTGGCAGTAGGGCATAGCGCGTAAGCGAGTGCTATACTGAGACGCAGGAATACAACGAGGATACCCCATGGACATCAAGCAATACGAAGACAAAATAAAACAAGCAGTGACACACTTTGGCGACGAGCTCAAGAAAGTGCGCACTGGCCGCGCCAGCGCCAGCATGCTGGACGGCGTGATGGTGAAGGCCTACGGCACGGACATGCCGCTGAATCAGGTGGCAAATGTAACTGCGCCCGAAGCACAGCTTATCCAGATTACGCCGTTCGATCCGAACAACATTCAGGCGATCGCCAGTGCCATTCGCGACAATCCTAGCTTAGGTCTTAACCCAAGCGACGACGGCCGTGTAGTGCGGGTGCCGATTCCAGCGCTAACCGAGGAGCGCCGGCGTGAATATGTCAAAAACCTTGGTGGCAAGGTAGAAGATTGCATGGTGAGCCTGCGCAACGTCCGTCACGACGCCATGGATGCGATCGCCTCGGCCAAAAAGGACAAGCAGATTGGTGAAGACGACGCCAAACGTCTCGAAAAGCAGGTTGACGACGCTATGGCCAAGGCAAAAGCCGAGGTCGATGCGAGCGCCAAAGCCAAAGAAACCGAAATTATGACGCTGTAGGATAGCTGCGAGCAGCCTGGTCACTCACGCCTGGCCCACTTTGGAGCAGTGTACCCGGCCCTTCGTAAAAACATCCAGCCCAGAGGGCTGAGTGGATGTTTTTTCTGCGGGCCTACGGAGCTCCAAAGTGGGCCAGGCGTGAGTGACCACACGAGTCCGAAACGGTCCATTTGTCGCTAAAACCATCACACCCATTTCAGACTAGAATACCCAACCCTGCGCCAAAGAATATAGTCCGGAAGTACCGGGTATATTTCTGTGACTTCGAGTCTACGATACTCTGAAATGGGTGTGATGTTTTAGCAGTTTTACCGGCTGTCCTGCAGGCAAAATCGAGCCGGCTCGTGTACAATAAGCATAATGTCGGTGTTGCTGCTTATTATTGGCCTGTTGTTGTTTGTGGGGTTGGTGGTGCTGCATGAGCTCGGTCACTTTTTGGTGGCTCGCCGCAATGGCGTCACCGTAGAAGAATTCGGCATCGGGTTCCCACCGCGGGCTTGGAGTCGCAAAACCAAGCGCGGCTTTTTGTTCAGCCTAAACTGGCTGCCGATTGGTGGCTTTGTAAAACTTAAAGGCGAGAACGACGCCGCCACCGCACCGGGCAGTTTCGGCGCGGCGCGCTTTGGCGTTAAGGCAAAAATTATGCTGGCCGGTGTGGGGATGAACTTGCTGGCGGCTTTCGTTATCTTTATGGCGCTGGCCTGGATCGGTATGCCGCAGCTCATCGACAACCAATTTACTGTTAAGAGCGACACCAAAATCATCCGGCACGAGGTGCTTATCGGCTATGTAGAACCAGGATCGCCGGCACAAAAAGCTGGGCTCAAAGATCGCGATCAATTGCTCTCTATTGAGCGGGCCGATGCTGAATCGTTTACGACAATGAGCGATGTGCAAACAGGGAAAACCGCAAACGGCGAAGTCATTGTTTACGAGCACAACATAACGTCTGCGGCCAAGATGCCGGAGATTACCAAGCGATTGGTCGGCCAGCGCGTGCGCATCGTATATGAGCGGGCCGGACAGATGCGCGCTGCCACCGCGCAACTGCGTTCCAAAGCGGCAGCGGCCAAGGATGGCGCGCTAGGAGTCGCGCCGGCCGATTACAGTCTGACGCGCGCGACATGGTCTGCGCCGGTGCAATCTGCTGGACTGCTCTGGCAATTCTCGGCAGCGACGTTTAAGGGTTTGGGCACTGCGCTTACGGCGTTATTCCATGGCGACACCACGACCGCCAGCCAGCAGGTCTCCGGTCCGGTCGGCATTGTGGTGGTGCTGCACGATGGCAGTGTACTGGGGTACCAGTTTGTGCTCGTTATCGTGGGTATTATCTCGCTCAGCTTGGCGATTATGAACATCCTGCCTATTCCGGCGCTCGATGGTGGACGGTTTTACGTGCTGCTGCTGTCACGCATCTTCGGCCGGCGATTGTCTAAAGATATGGAAGAGCGCATTGTCGGCGCCAGCTTTGTATTTTTGCTGCTGCTGATCGTTTTAATCACGGTTGTCGATGTCAGGCGTCTCCTCTAGCCCTAGCGTGCAGGAGGCGAATGCGCCCAAAAAACCTACGGTTACGTGGGGGCCAGTCGCAGCCATTATTGTGACACTGCTCTCGTTCTTGCTTGCCCAATTGGCAGCGGGGTTGGCGTTGGCGGCTGGGCCGAAGCTATTGGGCTGGAGCCGAGCTCATAGCGACGACTGGCTTACCTCGGTAGCGGGGCAGTTCTTGTTCGTCTTGTTGGCCGAGTCGCTGACGCTCGGCATAGTGTGGTGGTACGCAGTGCGGCGCAAGCGCGCGACGCTGGCGGCGCTCGGCTTTCAGCGCGCTGTGCGTTGGCGCGACGTGGCTTACATGGCCGTTGGATTTGTGGTGTACCTAGCGGTGGTTGCGGTGGTAACGAGCTGGGCGTCCAGCCAGTTTCATATCGACCTCAACCAAAAGCAAGAGCTCGGCTTCGATACAGTGATAGGCACCTGGGAACGGTTGCTCACCTTTATAAGTCTAGTGGTGTTGCCGCCGGTGGTGGAAGAAATCATGTTCCGCGGCTTTTTGTTCGGCGGTCTGCGTAGGCGGTTGTCGTTTCCGATAGTCACGCTGTTGGTGAGCGTCATCTTTGCATCGCTTCATCTGTTGGAAGGCGCAGGCGGGCTTTTGTGGGTCGCCGGCATTGATACGTTCGTGCTGTCGCTGGTGCTCTGCTATGTGCGGGAGAAAACCAGCAACCTTTGGGCAGGCATTGGCATCCACATGCTCAAGAATGGCATCGCGTTTTTGTATCTGTATGTTTTCGTCGCGCATTAGATACACATGTGCTATACTGTACGCAAATGAAACGTGCCATTACTGCCAGCTCTGTCATGCACAAGCCGACGCTCATCAAGCCGGCCTGTCGGCCGTTTTAACTCTTCTACCACCACTAAGTATTGATTTATAAAGAAAGCCCCAAAAGGAGCAACTGACATGAAAATGTCACAATTATTTACCAAAACTACCAAGAATGTCCCAGCCGACGAAGTATCCAAAAACGCCCGCTTGCTCATCCAAGCTGGCTATATCCACAAAGAGATGGCTGGTGTGTATAGCTATCTGCCGCTTGGACTGCGGGTGCTGAACAATATCGCTCGCATCGTCCGCGAAGAAATGGACGCGATCGGCGGACAAGAAGTTTCTATGCCAGCGCTGCAAGTCAAAGAGCGCTACGAAGCAACTGGCCGGTGGGATGACGAAATAGTAGACATCTGGTTCAAGACGGCACTCGCAAACGGCGCCGAGCTTGGACTCGGCTTCTCGCATGAAGAAAATCTTTCGCCGATCGTCAAGAAATATGTCAGCAGCTACAAAGATTTGCCACTTTTTGCCTATCAGATTCAGACTAAGTTCCGCAACGAACTGCGCAGCAAGAGTGGACTGATGCGCGGCCGTGAATTTTTGATGAAGGACATGTACTCCTTCGCCCTCAGTCAAGCGCAGCACGACAAGCTCTACGAGCTTTCGAAAAAGGCGTACACGAAGGTCTACAAGCGTGTGGGAATCGGCGATCGCACGGTCATGGTACTCGCCAGCGGCGGTAGTTTTAGCAAATACAGCCATGAGTTTCAAACCTTTAGCGAAGCGGGCGAGGATAGTATTTTCCGCACCGAGGATGGTACGTATTACAACCGCGAGATTGCACCGTCGAAAGTCTCGCGCCCTAACAAGCACGAAGCGCCAGCCGAATACAAAGAAGTACTGGGCAAAGGTGTGGTCGGCGTGCAGGCACTCCTCAAGCATCTGGGTATTCCTATTGAGAAGAGCACAAAAACACTCATCTACCGCACCGATACGGGCGAAGTCATTATCGCTGCCGTTCGCTCCGACTACGACGTGAACGAACTAAAGCTCTGCGAGGCTGCTGGCTGTAATCGAGTGAGTTTTGCGAGCGAGCAGGAAGTTGAGCAACTCACCGGCGCCAGCATCGGCTATGCTGGCCTCGTCAATCTGCCGAAAGGTCTGCGCGTGTTCCTCGACGACTCCCTGCATGGTCTCTGCAACTTCGAGACAGGCGCCAACAAGACTGGCTATCACGCGGTTAACGTCAATTTCGGCCGCGACGTGCCGCTACCCGACACGTTTTACGATATAAAGGTTGCCAAAGAAGGCGATCTCGAACCCAAAACCGGCAAGGTAATGCATACCGAAAAGGCTATTGAGGTGGGGAACATCTTCACACTTGGCACCAAGTTCAGCGCGCCATTCGATCTGGCGGTGCCGGACGAAAGCGGCGTCCAAACAACAGTGCTGATGGGTTGCTATGGCATCGGCGTGAGCCGGTTGATGGGCACTGTGGCCGAGCTGCTCAGCGACGATAAAGGTTTAGTTTGGCCGGACAGCATCGCGCCGTTCAAGGTCTATCTTGCGCGCATTGGCGCAAGTGACGCTGTGGGCAAAAAATGCGACGAATTGTACGAGCACTTGACACGTGCTGGCGTTGCGGTATTATACGACGACCGCCTAGAAGCGAGGGCTGGGGAAAAGTTCGCTGACGCAGACTTGCTCGGCATTCCATATCGCCTCGTTGTCAGCGACAAAACGCTTGCGAGCAACAAGTTCGAGCTCAAAAAGCGTACCGAGCAAGCCGCGCAGTTGCTCGACGAAGAAGCGGTGATAAATTTACTCGCGGGAAAGACAACGAACTTGCTATAATACCTGTCGCTTCTGCAGTCAGGATCGTAGACACAAAAGGAGTACGAACCCAATGAACAAACTATTCCACCTTACCACCCAGGGCGTAGATGAGCTGAAAGCCGAACTTGCCGATCTAGTCTCCCAGCGGAGTGACATCGCCGACCGCATTAAGACTGCTCGCGAATTTGGCGACTTAGGCGAAAATATGGAGTACACTGCCGCGCTTCAAGACAAAGAGCGCAACGAAGCGCGTATTGCCGAAATCGAGCACATTCTTGCCAACGTTAAAGTCATCACCGCTCCTAAGGGCGACAGCAAAGTCGTGCTGGGTTCGACCGTAAAACTGAAAAGCGAGAACGGCACCACCAAGCAGTTCCAGGTAGTTGGCACGGTGGAAGCCGACCCGCTGAATGGCAAAATCAGCGACGAGTCGCCGATCGGCAAAGCGCTTATCGGCAAAAAAGAAGGCGAGGCTGTGGAGATCACTACACCGGCTGAGACCTCGACTTACAAAGTAATCGAAATCAGCTAATCTCATCTGATAGTTAGGGGAATAACGTGCAGCGCTTGCCGGTAGAGTCGTCGGACATTGTGTCGGTAGGATATGACCCCAAAACGCGAGTGTTGGAGATTGAGTTCAAAGAGAATCGCGTGTACCAGTATCGCGATGTCGAGCCAGACGTGTACGAGCGGTTTCTGCGTGCCGACTCCTACGGACAGTATTTTTATGCGTTCATTAGTGGCCACTACCGCTACGATCGTCTTGAACAAAAGAGCGATGGAGCGCCGCCGACTCCGCTAGCGTTTGTAACAAGCAATCTGCGCAAGTTCCAATCGCTTCAGCAAGCGTGCGAGCCGCTAGGTATCGAGCTGGAGCGACTAGAATTGCCAGTCGACGAAACCCAATCATATGATGCTCAGGAAATTGCGCTCAAAAAGGCGAAGAGCGCCTATAAGCTCGCGCGCCGGCCTGTGGTGGTGAACGACGCGTTTTGGAACATCATTGCGCTGAAGGGCTTTCCGGGCGCTTTTATGGGTTATATGGCGGGCTGGCTGCAGCCCGAAGATTTTCTGCGTCTTATGGAAGGCAAGCAAGACCGCACCGTGGTTTGTAGTGA
Source organism: Saccharimonadales bacterium (SeqCode) (assembly GCA_035278105.1). Lineage (GTDB taxonomy): Bacteria > Patescibacteriota > Saccharimonadia > Saccharimonadales > UBA4665 > PMNU01. The sequence continues at coordinate 300,840 of DATEJI010000092.1, read as the reverse complement.
TACGCTCGTGTATTACGATGGCAAGCGAAGTAAGCTGTTCGCGCACGACAGCCAGGGCGCTATCGTGGACGCGCCGCGAGGGCAGGGGCTTTCTATCGAGCAGCTCGTGGTCATTGCTGGCCAGAACGAAACAATTGCCGAACGCTACGCCAAAGAGCCGCTCAGCCCGCGCCCGCCTGCGGTTGACGGCATCTGGCACGCCTTTGCCAAGTGGTACAATTTGCAGCGCCGCCTTGGAAAAGTCTAGGTGACCCGCCCTGCAGCAGACTCGCCGATAATTCGTACGTTTGGCTATATCTGGTGACTCCTGTCCGTTAGCGCCGTATCTTACAAGTTCGCTGTTGTGGCTGGCAAAAGTAACACGAGAGAGCAGAGGAGCGCCAAAAACTGTTAGTGCAAAGCCGAGTCCTCAGCGTATAATGAAGAAACACTAAGTGGAAGCGAACATATGTCTCATAAAGCGACCGATCAACGCGCAGCCATACGAGCCAAACTGGTGGCTGCTCATTCGCAACGGTTTGTGTGGAGCATGACTGGCGTAGTCTTCTTGTTTTTTGCTGGTCTGGCCCTGGCGGCTTTCTTTGTATTGCGAAGCGGCCAGGCTCCAACCACGCCGAATAGTCACAATCAGCAGAAGAGCGGCGGGACCGAGCAGATTTCTCAGCAGCCTGCGCTCGGGCTATCGGTGCAAACCGAGTCACAAGCGACGCAAAATCCTGGGCAGATGGGTACTGCTCAAACAGCGTTGCAGGGCAGCGTGCCGGCAGGCGGCGCGGACACCAATCCGAATGTCTCTTCGCCGATCCAAAATGCCGGGACAGCCACGCCGCAACAAGTGAACGATAATGATCTGAATGGCGGCACGACAAACAGCGTTCCGCCGACAAGCGGGACACTCAACCGATGCGGCGCACCTACCGCGCCAGCGCCTGGTTCGCCGCGACTACTGTACCCGGATTATTGTGTACTCAGTGGCGGTTTGTAGTCAGGCCTAGAGGCGCGGCATATAACAAAGAGAGCCTGCATTCCAGCAAGCTCTCTTGTTGTAGCCTCGCGTCTTAACTAGGCGCGGGAAGCAGCACGCTTCAGGCGAAGCATGTTGGCCACGTAGCCAAGACCAGCAACTAACAGGACAGGCAGGATATAGTTACCTGCGCCCGTGTTTGGCAGCACAGCCGGTGTGGTGGTGCTTGCAGCAGACACGGTTGGTGTCGGAGTTGGGGTAGGCGTTGGTGTCGGCGTCGGGGTGGGGGTTACAGGAACCTTCACTTTAACCACGGCCGTGTCACAACCGCTTTGCGGGTTGTCGTTCGCCTTGCTGTTACCGGTAAAGCAAGCCTTGTTGGTGATGACATCACCGTCGGTCTTGGAAGTCACCGTAACATCGTAGGTTTTGGTAACTTTCGCACCTGGCTTGATGGTACCGATGTTCTCGGTAATCTTGGTGGTCGCACTATTGCTGACCAGCGTAACGCCGGCAGGCAATGTGTCGGTCATCACCGTGTTGGCCATGTCGTTGTAGCCATTGCTTGCAGTGGCACCGTCGTTTTCAACAACGATAGTGTAGCGCAGCGTGTCGCCAGTGTTAACACTGAGGGCGCTCGCGGCGTCGTTGGCGTCAACCATTTGGCTGGCAGTGGTGACATCTTGTACGTACTTGGTGATGACACCCTTGGGGTGCCAAGCAAATGCAGTGCTTGTCAGAGCGCCGGCAATAACAACACCGGTCACGCTTGTAGCGGCTGCTACTTTAATGGAACTCTTCATCTCCTCTATACTCCTTCTTGTATTCGAAGTCGCTCTCAGGCTCCGAAAGAGATTAACGGGAGCATTTTATACTATTTTTGCTTATGTGTCAATAGTTGTGTCAGGCGAGTATCCCTTTATAACAAGTAAGCTCAAAATAAAGCCATAAGCAATATCTTTCGCAGCTATGCACTAGTATAATAGCCAGTGGTATTTCCGCATCTGAAAATTACTGAACGCCTAACGAAGAAGGGGCAATCGGTAAACGTCGAAGGTCATTTGCTAGTCAATCCTAGTTCTTCGGTAGAAAGCTCGGAAAGGAATACTTGGTGAAAGTAGTAATTACTCTAACCATAGAAATAGAAGAACCTCCTCCGGCTTGCCGGTAAGAGGCACTTCTAACATCTAAAACTGTAGGAAGTATTTCTAGGAATGCTTCCTGCTTTTTATTTTAGCAAAAAATGTCAATAACGGCAACCGGCACCGCATACAATAAGCACTAGCATAAATCAAGGACAATCTGGTATAATGTAGGTTGAACCGACCAACCACGTGTCCCTTTTGGGGCAAACTTTGGTCGGTTCTTTTTTATATCTCAAAATCGTATGTCTATGTAGCTCAGATGGATAGAGCGCGACTCTTACGGAGAACGAGGTCGAGGGTTCAAGTCCCTCCATAGATACCAGATATAAAAAAGTAAAAAGCCTTCTGGCGGAAGGCTTTTGCGACTCTTACGTAGCTACATTTTAGCATACGTGAGTTAAGTAAGGCCAGCCGATTATGCTGACCCCTGTTAAGTGCGCCCTCAAAACTATGGAAAGGTGCATACCTAACTCCTTAGAACTCAGTCTTTACAACAAGTACATTTGTTGTATAATAAAGGGTATGCGTTATACGTATAAGCGGTTTGCCGCCGAGTTTCCTAATGACGATGTGTGTTTAGATGCCATTTTCCAGATGCGGTATGGTGACGTAACAACATGCCCTAGATGTGGTGTAATTGACACCAAGTTTTACCGTGTGCGCGGGCGCAAGTGCTACGCCTGCAAGCACTGCGGCTATCAGCTACACCCGCTTGCGCAGACTATCTTTCACAAGTCAGATACACCGCTTACAAGCTGGTTTTATGTGATGTATCAGGTATCCGTGGCTAAGAACGGCGTATCGGCTAAAGAAATCGTGCGGCACTTGGGCGTTGGCTACAAAACGGCTCATCGTATGCTACATAAGATTCGTTCGCTTATGCAGCAAGGCGGCGATATGCTAAGCGGCATCGTTGAAATAGACGAAACGTATATCGGCGGCAAGCACAAACACAAGTACGGCTACAGCAAGAAGCAGGCCGTCTTCGGCGCTGTCGAACGCGCCGGACACATTAAAGCTACACATGTTAGAAGTACTGGCGCACGTGTGTTATTGCCTCTAATCGAGGAAAAGATAACACCCGGCGCACAAGTCTATAGCGACGAATACAGAGCTTATAGCACACTCGAACGGCGCGGCTATCCGCACGCAACAGTCACGCACTCAAGCTTTGAGTGGGCTAACGGTGATACTCATACAAATACAATAGAGGGGTTTTGGGGTCAGCTTAAAAGGTCTATTTCGGGGACTTACCACTGCGTTTCGCCGCAGCATTTGCAGGCTTACGTAGACGAGTTTGTTTTCCGCTATAACTTTCGGGGTGTAGCTGTTTATCCAGTTCTTTTGGAACTGGCCGCGAAGCCCGTTTTAACAAAGTCATAAAAGCTTTCTTACCCATAAGGACATTATAACAAAATGAAGATACAGATTAAACGATATAACACCGACTACACGCTCGATTTCAAGTTTCAGGGCAAGGGTCACATAAACTACAAAACTGTATGGCAGTACTGGATTCAGTACAAGGCGCTCGGTAAATCGCCGCGCGACCCGGAAGGCGCTTTCCAGCTAACAGTTTCTGAAGACTTTCTAAGAACGAATATAAGCCCGGAACTAGACCAGGCTTATATTGAGAAGTGTTTAGCGTCGGCTTTTGAGATGAATGCTCGCGGCGAGATGCACGTCTTCGGAAAAACCTTAGAAGAACTGCTGTTGCAGGCTAAAGAAGCTACTTCACCTGTACGATAGCTCGGTCAGAACTCAAGCCCGGCTTCCAGATAAGATACTGATGACCGTCCTCGACAGGAACTTCAAACACAATCTTTCCCGATGCTTTGCCGCCAGTTACTAAGTCGCCTGAATCAAGCGTCTTAACAGTAGTAACAGTCGGGTCTAGTACCTGGCCGCCCGCTGTTTGAATGCGGAAGTCGAACGGATTGTAGGGCTTAGTTCTGTCGCTCGTGTTTTCAAGACTTACGTCTGCGATAACGTAGGTCTTGCCGTTGGCGGCAGTTTCAAAGTCGCTAATAGCTGTTTTGTATTCTGCGCCCGTTACAGCCAGCTTCACGCCGTCTACAGTGCCAGATTCGTTAGGAAGTAGCTCAACGTCTTTAGCTTGCTTGTCTGCGCGGTCTGCGAAGCGGTATGTTTTGGCGTTGTTGTTTGATGCTTTAGCGCCACCGCTGGTGTTTGAACTTCCGCCGCCTGCTGCAGCCGCGATAATACCGATGACTACAAAGGCTAGTATGACGGTGAGTACTTTGTGACGGGCGAACCAGTTACGTTTTTGTTGATTGGACATAAGAACCCCTTGTTTAAGTTGTATTTCGGTGTCCAAATAAAAAAGACACCGTGCGGTGTCTTACGCCATTGCAGTGGGTTTTGCCCCAACTGTTTGCACGGTGCCTTTTCAAGCAAAACCGCACAGAGTGTGCAACATTATAAAAATGCCACTGCATTAACGTAAGACTATTACATAATACACCAGCACTACGATTTAGGCTCGTCAAAGGGCTTACTTGTTATAAAGGGATACTCGCCTTGTGTCAGACGATGTTTACGTGGAGGCCGGTTTTGTACTTACTTCTGAGGAGGGTCAGGCGTAGTGCAGCCGGGCGCATATGCGCACCGCGCGTAACGCACTTCTCAGAAGTAAGTACAAAACCGGCCTGCCTACGAGCTTTTTAGGCCTCTACTTGCTCGGCCTTATCCCAGAGCATAGCAAAGAAGTAACGTTGGGCACTGGCGATCTCTTTGTTGTAGATCTCGATGCCGAATATCTCGCCATCTTTCCAGTTGTAGAATGCAACGACATCGTCGTAGACATCAATGCTGTGCGTGATGGGCATGACGCTGTCGGGCAGGTAGCGCCATTGCCAGTGTTTCAGCCGCTCGTTGTCGTGGTGGGCGTACCATTCTTTGTCGGTCTGCAGAAAGCGTTTACTTACCACAGCGCGGTAGTGCACGCCATTTTTGTTACTTGCGGCCATCCAACGTTCCAGGAATTTACCTTTCGTGCGCACCTGGATGTTCTCGTAGAGAATGCTGACTACCTCTGTTTTGGCTTTCGTCTCGTTCCAAAGCATCTGTTTGTAACCCTCCGGGCCTTGATAGAACTGGACGCGCGTCGCGGGCGAACTGAGCGAATTGCGGGCAAGCACCTGTTGGATGAGTTCAAGTTCGTCTTGCAGATGTTTGAGCTCTTGCTCTCTTTTGCTGATGAGGATGTGCAGATTGGCGATCGGCGCGGGCTTGATAATGCCGCGCTTGTAGTGCGTTTCGACCTCAATAAGGTTGCTCTCGAGCAGTCGGTCGAGCAATCGATAAATGCGCGTGCGCTCAACCTTCGAGTTCCTCGACAGCTCCGAAATCGTTTGCGGGCCGTGCGCGTGCAGGGCGAGGTACATATCGGCAATCTCCGACTCCAGGCCAAGTTTGGCGAAGTAGCTTCGTATCGCCACGGTATCAGTAAGCATGAGGAGTATTGTATTAGTTGTGCAGCTTTTGCACAATAGTTTTCCACACTATTGCCACAAGTGATACGGTTTGTGTGCAATGAAACGCACACAAGTATCAGCGCAGTTGCAAAAGCTGTTGGCCGCCACGCCATACGTAGCCATTGCCACGGTGTGTCCGAATGGTCGGCCATGGAACACGCCCGTTGTTGGCCGTTTTGACGATGATTTGAATCTGTACTGGGTTTCGTGGCGGCAAAATCAGCACAGCCGCAACATAGCACGGGAGCCACGCGTATTCGTGGTTATGTACGACAGTTCAGCGCCCGAAGGCCAAGGCGAAGGCCTGTACTTGCAAATGCGCGCACAAGCTCTGGGCACTCGCCGCGAGATACAGGCTGCACGCCAGACTTACGACACCAGCTTTTTTCGTCACCCGTTCCGTCATGAACAATTTTTGGGCAATTGCCCGCAGCGATTTTACAAAGCGGTGCCCGAATATCTCTGGTACAACGGCGACGGCGAAGCAGATGGGCATTTTGTTGACGTGCGTCACGCGCTCTAACCGGTTATACTTATACGCATGAAGGTGCAGCAGGCGCTGGTTGCAGCAGGATGTTTTTGGGGTGTGCAGTATTACTTCGATCAGGTGCCGGGCGTGCTGAAAACCACGGTCGGCTACACTGGCGGGCACACCGAGAACCCAACCTACGATCAAGTTATCACGCACACGACCGGCCACGCCGAGGCGGTACACATCGAGTTTGATCCCGACAAAATATCGTACCAAACCTTGCTCAAGCAGTTTTTCCGCATGCACGATCCAACGCAGCTCAACCGGCAAGGACCGGACATCGGCGATAGCTATCGCTCAGCTATTTTTTATTTCGACCAAGAGCAGCATAAAGAGGCCGTGCAAGTGCGCAATGTGGTGCAGAAACAGATCGATAAACCGATTGTGACGCAGATTGAACCCGCCGGGCCGTTTTATCGCGCAGAAGCTTATCACCAAAAATTTACCGAGCGAACCGGCATCGGTATGTGCCATATTCCGTACGCGCCGGTACATTGAACCGGATGTACCACGCATGCGCGCTCAGCGTTATGCTATAGTTAAGACATGGCTACAGAGACTACCAAGAAAAAGCAAACAGCGAACAAAAAGGCGAGCGCCTCTCGGGCAAAAACGCCAAAAACCAGCAAGAACGGGGCTGCGAAATCAACGTCCACCGATAGTAAGACGACGCGCCAGGCGATCACTGCGGCACCAGCGGTGAGCGAGACGAGTGTGTCGACCGCGGCGGCGACACCATCTGCGTCCACACCGTCCACGTCCGTCGGCGCAGGAGGAAAGTTTAAGCGGTGGGGTTTATGGCTCGGCGTGCTGTATTTGCTGCAAGGCCTAGCCATTGTGCTGTTTGGAAACAACGCCAGCGCGCCGCTTACCACGCAGTACTTTTCGGTAGACACATTGGCCAGCGACGCAAACGGCCATCAAGTGGTGGCATCTGCAATGCGCCATCTGCATGACGTGCGGTTGGCGTGGGTTATCGCCGTAGTTTTGGCGCTGTTCGCGGCTGTGCATTTTGTGATGGCCTACGCCACGCAAGCCTGGCACGAGGACGCGTTGAAGCGAGGTGTCAATCCGCTGCGCTCTGCTGCCCTTGGTTTCGGCGGCGGCGCGATGGTGGTTACGATTGCACTCCTCGGTGGCATTTCGGACATTGCTACGCTGGTGCTGTTGTTCGCGCTGTCGATAGTTGGTGCCTTGCTTGGTTTGGCCGCCGAAACCGTGGTCACGCGTGACAATGGGGCGATGAGCCGATTTTCCCATCTGTTGTGCGGCCTATCAATCGTCAGCGTTGTACTGCCGTGGGTGGTGTTCGCCGGGCAAATTGTTGCGGCGATGTTGTTTAATGGCCATATTCCAGGCTATGTATACGGTGTATATGGCAGTATGTTCGTTTTGTTTATGGCTGGCGTGTGGGCGACGCATCAGCGCATTGTGCGCAGCGGCAAGTGGGCCGATGCCGCGTACGCCGAGACAGCTTTTCTGATACTGATGTTGGTCGGCGCGTCGGCGTTGGCCTGGCAAACGTTTGCAGGAGCAATGCGTTAAAGCACCGATGGCGACGATTATTTTCGACTTTGATGGGACGCTCGCCGATACGTTTGCATTAGTGGTAGATGTTTCTTACGAACTGACTGGCGTACCAAGGTTACCAGCCGAGAAGTTGGAGCGGCTGCGCGCCGTGCCTATTTTGCAAGCGGTGCAGGCGCTCGGTGCACCACGCTGGCTTTTGTGGCGGCAGATTTTGCAAACTCGGGCGCGTATGCTGCCGCGTATGCACACCGTGCAGGCGTTTTCGGGCATTCCAGAACTGCTGCACGCGCTGCACAGTGCGGGCAACAGGCTCTACGTGGTGAGCTCAAACCAAGAGCAAAATGTTCGAGCGTTTTTAAAAGCTCGCAAGCTAGAAGCATATATTGATGGCGTTGGCGAGGTGCTGTACAGCAACGTGTTTTATAAGGTTCGCGGCCTAAAAAAACTTGTGCGGCGCATGCACCAGGCGCCTGCCGACTGCGTGTATGTCGGTAACGAGGCGGTCGACGTGCTCGCTGCCAAGCGCGCAGGCATGCGCGCGATCGGCGTAACCTGGAGCGGACAACATAAAGCATCCTTGCAAACGGCGAATCCGGATGCTATTGTGAACACCCCCAAAGAACTACTGAAGACGCTAGATAAGTAATGCAGTCAGTCCTCATCGAGCGCTTGCTATACTGAAGAAAATGTAAAACAGGAGGCTATAGCATGATGCGAGAATTCAAAGAAGTGGGCAGGCGTCTTTCAGAGGTTGACGGAGCATTTTGGTTACAGACGCAAGCTGGCGAAGCCAACGCAGTGGCGCTCGCCACGACCGCAACCGACGGCGAGACTGAGGTTGCGCCCCGCACGCTCCCTCCAGAGCTTGGCGCGGTCGCCATAACATATCTGCAGATTATGAGTAGCGTCCAGGAGTATAAGCGGGGACATCCGCCAGGCTGCAACGAAGGTTACAGCGACTTCGACACGGGCGTAGCCGGCATTATGACCTCAGCTTCATTGCCAGAGGCAGAGTTCAGTCGTCTGGTGGCCAATCGAACTGGCATAGAGTTGGCGGACTTGACTCCGGTGCGAGTTATCGCAACGGCCGCTGAGGAAGGAGCGGTGAACCTGGCCTATCAAAAGCTTCATCCAGAAAACACCAAACTCACGATTGGCAGACTGGCGGGCATGCACGTCAGCGCAAGTGGGGTCGAACTGCGCGTTTTAGACGAAGGCGTCTTGGACATTACCGCCATCGAGGGCCTTGTTCCAGCGCTCTTATCGGACGCCAACAGTGCCAGTAAAGTCGTATTCGAGGAATTGCTCAGCCAGGATCGTGAGCTCAGAGACGCAGCCGGGCAGTCGTATCTCCAATTACCGTGACCCTCGACGACCTGATACAATAAGCAAGCATGAACAATTATTGGAGGGAGCGTTCCGTGCCGTATCGGCCGGGGCAAAAAACGCCGTTCAAGGTGAGCCGCAGCAAAATCGAGCTGTATAAGCAATGTCCGCGTTGCTTTTGGCTGGATGTGCGCCTGAAGATCAAACGTCCGGACGGCCCGCCGTTCAACATCAATAAAGCCATCGACGAATTATTCAAAAAAGAGTTCGACATGTACCGAGCAAAAGGCGAGCCGCACCCGATCATGCTCGAATATAAACTCGATGCCATTCCGTTTGCGCACGACAAACTCGACGACTGGCGCGAGACGTTCGTGGGTGTGCAGGCGCTGCATCAGCCAACCAACTTGCTGGTGTTTGGCGGTGTGGACGATTTGTGGGTGGCGCCAGACGGTAGTGTCATTGTGGTGGATTACAAAGCCACGGCCAAAGATAAAGACGTTTCGTTGGACGCCGATTGGCAAATCAGCTACAAACGCCAGGTCGAGGTGTATCAGTGGTTGTTGCGCCAAAACGGGTTGCCGGTGAGTGACACGGCGTATTTTGTATACACCAACGGTAGGCTGGATCTGGATGGCTTTTATAATCGGGTGGAGTTTCGCACCAAGCTCATTCCATATACAGGCAACGACGGCTGGATCGAGCCGACACTGCTGCAGATGAAAGCCTGCATGGACGGCGACATGCCAGCAGTAGGGCAGAGCATTATGGGCGGCGAGTGCGAGTTTTGCGCTTACGCGCGCGAGCGCACTAAGTTGACCATCGACCACCTGCAAACAAAACCAAAGCCAAGCGCGCAGCGCGGAAAAAAGTAAGCGCGTGGCAAGCTATCCGTCATATCGACATAGTGGCTCGCGGCGGCTATGGCGTATCATCCGTTGGAGTGTTATAGGTCTGGTAATCGGCGGTTACGTAGTTGCTGCGGTGCTGTTTGTACTACGGCAATCTGAGCCGAAGGTGATGTCGGAGGTCAAAGCTGCGCCGAAACCCACTAGCCCTGCGTCTGCCGTCGACGCCATTGCTCAGCTACAAAAAATCAACAATCAACGCAAGGCCGACGCCTACGCCCTCTATTATGCGACCGGCAACTACTATAACGCGAACAACGGCGCATATCCGACTGGGTTTGCGACCGGCGCACTTATCGGGCAACCAAACTCGCATGCACAACCGCTGGCGCTTGGCCACTACACCGCGCTGACTGTGCAAACTGGCGCGCAAGCGCCGGTTACTACGGATAGTTTACACCTTGTAACCGCTGCTGCCTGCGCTGCGACGGGCAGCGCAACGATCGCCTCGTCTCGATCGTTCGCCTTTGTGGTGCAGTATGCTTTGCAAAATCAGGACGGTACATTTACACCGCTCTGTCTCAGACTATAGTTTGCTATACTACCTGTGATGACACATGCACGCTGTAGGTATCGTTTTCGTTCTGTCCGGTCAATCAGTTGAGCAACTTTTTTGAGACAACGTGAAACATAAGAGGACGGAAACATGATCGACATTCAATATATCCGCGAGAATCCAGATTTGGTCGCACAGAAAGCTGCGCAAAAAGGCTATCCAGTAGATATTTCGCATTTATTGGAGTTAGATAAGATCCGCCGCGATAAGTTAACGTATATCGAGAGCGAGTTGGCCTCTCGGAACGTTCATTCGAAGTGGCTTGGCAAAGAGGGTGGACCGAGCTCAGAAGAGAACCGCGAAAAAGGCAGACGAATAAAGGAAAACGTTGCTCGGGCACGAGCTGAGCTCGAACCCATCGAAGTCGAATATCAAGAGATGTTGCGCGCCGTGCCGAACATGCCGCTGGCCGATGTGCCGGTCGGTGCCAGCGAGGACGAAAACGTCGTTGTCAAAACCGTGGGCGCGCCACCGGAGTTTGATTTTACGCCACGCCACGACTATCAGCTCGGCGAGCTGCACGATCTCATCGACAAAGAGCGCGCTGCTAAGATTGCCGGCAGCCGCTTCGCCTATCTGAAGGGCGATTTGGTACGCTTGCAATTCGCGCTCATTCAGTTCGTGATGGGCGAGCTCACCAACGAGCAACTCATCAAAAAGCTGGTAGACGAAAACAATCTGAACATCAGCACCAAGCCATTCACGCCCGTGCTGCCGCCGGCCATGCTGCGCACCGAGCCGTACCGCGCCAGCGCTCGCCTGAACGCCGAAGAAGTCACCTACAAAATCGAGCAAGATGACCTCTGGCTGCAAGCCAGCGCCGAGCACACACTGTGCACCATGTACTGGAACGAGATTTTGCCCGAGGATATGTTTCCGATTCGTTATCTTGGCTACGCCACCAGCTTCCGCCGCGAAGCCGGGACCTACGGCAAGGACGAAGAGGGAATCTTTCGTATGCACCAGTTCGACAAGCTGGAGATGGAATCGTTCACCACGCCGGAGACTGGCCTGGCTGAGCACAAACTGCACATCGCCATTCAAGAGCATCTGATGCAAAAGCTCGGTTTGCCGTATCAATTGCTACAAAAGTGCACCGCCGACATTGGCAAGCCGAACGCCGCTGGCGTGGACATCAACTGTTGGTTCCCGGGCCAAGGCAAATACCGCGAGACGCACACGGCAGATTACATGACCGATTACCAAGCGCGCGATCTCAAAATCCGTATCCGCCGCAAAAAGCGTCCTGTTAGTGAATTTGCTGCGGCAACTGGGCAGGAAACTGCATATTCGGGTGGCGGCGATGTGCAGCTCGTGCATACCGCCGACGCCACGGCGTTTGCCATGAGCCGCACGCTAAAGGCCATTCTCGAAAATTTCCAGACGCGCGACGGTCACATTATTGTTCCCGAAATACTCCGGCCGTTTATGGGCGGCCAGTTGCAGATCTAACGTTCTGGAAGGGAGAGTCCATGATAAAAAAGTATGAAATCACTGGCGTGCACATGGAAATTGGCGACGACCTGCATAAGTACGTTGCCAAAAAGCTCGCCAAGCTCGACATCTACATTCCGCGTCATGCTCGCGCCAGCGCACACTTGCAAGTAAAACTAAAAGAGGGCCGGGCAAAGGATAAAAACCAGCGCACCTGCGAGGTCATCTTAGCGTTGCCGCACGAGACGATCGCAATTTCCGAATCCACCGTTAATATCTACGCCGCAATCGACATCGTCGAAGAGAAGCTCAAGGCTGCGCTGCATAAATACAAAGAACTCCACGCCAGCCCACGTCTGCGTCAACGCCTGATGCTTCGTCTGAAGCGCAGCGCAGTTTAGCGATCTAGCGCTGTGTCTCGAACATGCTCGGCTAGGGTGATCCACTCATCTCGTGAGTGATTGTATATATCCGGGTAGTCAAATGCTACAGGTGTGCGATTAGAGGGGTAGATAATATTATCGATCTCATTCAGTCGATATCGCCAATCGTGCACGCCCAATCCACCACCGTATAGAATGTCGTCGGCTTCGGGAAACCCTCTCGTTATTCGATAGCTAGTAACTCCTGCTCGCATAGTGCCAGTAACTGCCTCAGGTGCATCAGGCATAAATTCTCGACGGATGAATAGTATGCCCGATTCTGTGAATGTTCGCGAAGGAACTGCGTTCGAAGAACCATCGGCATCGGTAGTTAGCGTACTGAACTAGAGCCGCTCAATTTTTAGCTTACTCTGATTGTCGCAGGTGATTGATGATCTGGCTTACTTCAGTTTGATCGGGCCAGTCTACTTCTCCGAGGTCACCAAGGTTGACCGTCTCACCTAAAATGGCAATATGAAACTCGGGCTCCAAACGAATGGGCCCCTCACTGCCTTGCAGCGTAGCGCCTTCGCTGCTGGCAGTTTCGAGAATGTCATAATCGCAGATGCTAGCCGTCACGATTCGCCCGATTGGACCGCCATATTCATCTGCATCGTAACGAAGGCGTATCTCGCGTATGGCACCCACGCCCGGATTGATAACGCCGCCTGACGGTATATCTTCACGGCGTACAAAAGCTACACGCGAAACCTCATGAGCGCCGTCTGCTGCCGAACCACGCCAATCTGTGAGAACCTGCTCGCGGTGCGAGACGATCTCCGTCCCGGGCTCTACCGGTATAGACGCCAGAAATTCACGGGCAGGTTCTGGAATACGCGCCTCGGCTATAGTGCGCTCATGCACCATAACTCGATTATCGCCTTCTGGCGCAATGCCGGTTCGGGCCAACATCGCGTCGTCAATCGCTGCTTGCAGCTCGTGCGGACCAGCAAACAGAGTATATTCTTCGGGGCCTACACCACCAGAACCTTGCGGTAACAGCACCGGCATGTCAGACTCATCAATTGGCCGTAACCGCTCCAAATCAGTACGCTCTGAACGCCCAAAACCACGCACGGAAATCTCCCGTTAACTGTTTGATAATATATCACAAGCTACGAGTAGCTGGGCCCGATTCCCAGGCTTCTAGCCGTTTGCCGCTGATGCGCGAGGTAGTCGATAAAGATCTTGCACGTCGCCTCGGGTGAGCTGCGGGGTGTCGCGCAGGTAGTCCTGAATCTCTAAATGTCGCCATCTGTATGCAGCCCTCTAAGGTAATCAAGCGTTTCTTGTATACCCACAGTCAACTCGTTCGGTTGTAGCCACATCTGCCCAAGGATAGTATCACGCACCAGAGGAGTTTCTGCGCCTTCGGGCTGGCGTATATCTCGCATAACCGCCACGACGCCCATGCGACCAGTCAATTCTTGCGGGTGGGGCGGCATGCCAAGCATAGTTTGATAGTTGACGTTTACTTGCCGCACTCTAACATCTACTTCCTCTGGGGGCGGAACGATCGTTTCATTTCTTCCAAACGCAATCTGTGCCTGCGTGGCATAGAGCGGAGGGAGTTCTGTATCGCCATCTCTGCGATGTACAGTCTGATTCACCACTGTAATTAATTCCTGATACGATATGTCAGCGGCATGGGGATCCAGGGCGACTGTGCCCAGAATGTTGCGAACATGGGTGGGAATTTCAGTCTCTTCAATAGTGCGCATGTGGTGGTAATCTTGTAGATCGGCAGAGCCTTGTGGATGAACGACAAGCCTGTGTCCTGGCTCAACATCTGGATAGACCGTCAGCATGGTCTCACCAATGGTCCGATGCAATTCCAATAAGTGGTCGTTTGGTTGTTCTGCAAATTCTCGCGCCATATAAAAATCCTTTAACGGCTCAATCGTACCATTTTCCGAGCAAGAAACACACCAAAAACATTCGCGCGCTCTGGTTAAATGCGTTACAATATTGCGCAGTTACTTGGTGATGCTTCAAAGAGGGAGTTTTGGATGTTCATGAATAGTTTGCTTAGAAAGTTACTCGGCGACCCGCAGGCACGGACGATTAAGCGGCTGCGTAAGCGCGTTCGCGAGGTCAACGAGCTTGCCGACAAGTACAAAAAGATGTCGGACAGTAAACTGAAAGAGCAGACCGAGCTACTCCAGAAGCGCCTTAAAAAAGAATCGTTGGACGCAATTTTGCCCGATGCTTTTGCTGTGATGCGTGAGGCGGCCGACCGCCGTCTAGGTATGCGGCACTTCGATGTGCAGCTTATCGGCGGTATGGTGTTGCACGAAGGCAACGTCTCCGAAATGAAAACCGGAGAAGGCAAAACGCTCGTTGCCACGCTGCCGGTGTATCTAAACGCACTGACCGGCAAGGGCGCACACGTGGTGACCGTGAACGAATACCTCGCCCAGCGCGACGCCGGCTGGATGGGCGAGGTGTACGCCTTTTTGGGCATGAGCGTGGGCGTGATCGTCGCCGACCACTCATATTTGTACGACTCGAATTATGTGAACGAAGACCACGAAGACGAGCGTATGCGCCACCTCAAGCCCGCCACGCGCCAGGAAGCGTATGCGGCTGATATCACGTACGGTACGAACAACGAGTTCGGCTTTGACTACCTGCGCGACAACATGGTGCGCGAGGTCGATCAGCTCCGTCAGCGCGATTTGCACTACGCCATCGTCGACGAAGCCGACTCTATTTTGATTGACGAAGCCCGCACGCCGCTGATTATCTCCGCGCCAAGCGTCACCAGTGGTAATGCCTACGCACAGTTCGCCAAGGTTGCGCGCCAGCTCGAAAACGAACAGCATTACGAGACCGATGAAAAGCGCAAAACCGTCATCCTCACCGACAAAGGTGTAGACAAAATAGAACGTATTTTGGGCGTTAGCAGCTTGTACGCCACCGAAAACATTCGCACGATTTACCACCTGGAGCAAGCGCTGCGCGCCCAAGCGTTGTTCAAGCGCGACAAAGATTATGTGGTGACCAACGACGGCGAGATTGTTATCGTAGACGAATTCACTGGCCGGTTGCTGAAGGGCCGCCGCTACAACGAAGGATTGCACCAAGCCATCGAAGCCAAAGAGGGCGTGGAAGTCCAGCAGGAGAGTATGACGCTGGCGACCATCTCCTTCCAAAATTACTTCCGCTTGTACGAGAAATTGGCTGGCATGACCGGAACGGCCATGACCGAGAGCGAGGAATTCCACCAGATTTATAAGCTCGACGTCGTAGAGGTGCCGGCCAACCGCAAGCTGGCGCGCGCCGATCGCCCAGACCGTATCTATAAAACAGAGAAGGGCAAGTTCAAAGCAATTGTAAGTGAAGTAAAGATGCTGCACATCAAAGGCCAGCCGGTGCTGCTGGGCACAGTGTCTATCGAAAAGAACGAGCTGCTTGGTAACATGCTGGCCAAAGCTGGCGTCGCGCACGAAGTCTTAAACGCCAAGAACAACGAAAAAGAAGCGGCCATTGTGGCGCGCGCCGGGCAGAAAGGTGCAGTGACGCTGGCGACGAACATCGCTGGGCGTGGTACTGACATTATCTTGGGCGAAGGCGTGAAAGAGCTCGGTGGTTTATTTGTGCTGGGGAGTGAGCGCCACGAATCGCGGCGCATCGACAACCAGCTCCGTGGCCGCGCTGGCCGCCAGGGCGACCCCGGCACCACGCAGTTTTTTGTGAGCACCGAGGACGACCTGATGCGCATCTTCGGTGGCGAGCGCATCGCCGGGTTGATGGAACGCTTGAAGGTTGACGAGAATACGCCTATCGAAAATCGTATGATTAGCCGGAGCCTCGAGGCCGCGCAAAAGAAAGTAGAAGGCTTTCACTTCGACCAGCGGAAGAACGTCGTGCAGTACGACGACGTCATGAACCGCCACCGCAAGGCTGTCTACGCTATGCGCAAAGATATCCTAAAGAGCGATGATATCTCCAAGCGCATTAAGATTTTCATCGAAGACGAGGCAAAAGTGCTCGCCAGCTCGCCAGACATCTTGAGCGAGAAGTTCGAACCAATCGTGCGCGAGGCGTTTCCGCTGGACGAACCGTCGCTTGATCGACTGTTCGACACTACGGCGGACAAATTCGAAGGCTCGCTGGTGAAGGAAGTAAAGGAATTGTATGCAGCCCGCGAAAGCGCCTTCACCGGCGAAATTATGCGTAAGGTGGAGCGCGACATCTATCTGCAAGTGCTGGATAATTTATGGATGCAGCACCTCGAAAACATGGAACATTTGCGCGAGGGCATTCATTGGATGAGCGTCGGTCAGCGTGACCCGCTGGTGGAGTATCGCCGCCAAGGCCAGCGCTTATTCGACGACATGCAAGCGACGCTGCGCCACGATATCCTGCAATTTGTGTTCAATGCTCAGCCTGTAGATGTGAGTATGCTGGAGCAACCGGCCGAAACGACACTGACTCGCGCGGCGCGCGGCTCAATCAGCAATGCTAATCGCATTTTGGACGCCGATGACGAATTCGAGGAAGCAGACTTCGAGACCACCAAAACCAAAGCCGCTAAAAAGGCGAACGCGCCAGTGGTCAAAAAGCAAACCGTCCGCAAAAAAACTCGCAAAGCCGAGCGCCAACGCAAAACCAAAGCCCGCAAGCGCAAGTAGGGCAGGTAGTCGACATATGAAACACGTTGTTACTGAAGTTACGCTTAAAAACGGCGCTAGAGGGTTGCTCATTCACATTCCCGATGCGTCGGTGATGAGCTTTGAGTTCAATTTCCGCGCCGGCGAATATCTCGTCAAGCCAGAGAAGTGGGAAACGCCGCACCTTATGGAGCACATGTTGCTCGGCGCCAACGAACGGTTTCCGAAGAGTCGGCTGTTCCAAGCAGAAATTGAAAAAAACGGTGCCTACAGCAACGCCAGCACTAGTGTCTACGAGATTAGTTACGAGGCCGAGTGTGCCGACTTCGAGTGGGAGCGCATCTTGGAACTCATGCTGCTGGCCATTACCAAGCCGCTGTTTTTGGCCGACGAGTTCGAAGCCGAGGTAGGCAACGTGCGTGAGGAGCTGACCGCGCGCAGCAACAATCACTTCCGCCATCTCAGCCTGGCGCTGCGCGAGCAGTATGGCTTTATGGCCAAGACCGACGACGAGCGGCTCAAGCTTATGGACAACGTCACGGTCAGCGACGTGCGCGAGCACTACGAGCGCACGCACACCTGCCGCAACCTGCGGTTTATCATCGCCGGCAACCTGACGCCCAAACGGCACGAAGCGGTAGAGGCGGTGCTGTCGGCGATTAATCTGCCGGTCGGCTCCGCGCGCATCGACTTACCGAACGAGAAACCAAAGGCTCAGAATAGCCCAGTGTACATCCACGACAAAAGCGTCAAGAACCTCTATTTTTATCTCGATAGCTTTATGCTGCGCCGTATGAGCGAACCTGAAACCGACGCGCTCAACTTAGTGAACACGATGCTGACCGAAACGCTGTACAGCAAAATTTTGGGCACGGCGCGTGAGCGCGGCTTGGTGTATGGCATGAGCAGTGGCTACGGCGAGACAAAACTTTCCAGCAACTGGTGGTTTGGCGCGCAGGTGTCGCAAAAAAACGCGCCGGCGTTGTTCGATATCATGATCGACGAGCTCAATAACGTCTTTCGCGGCGAAATCGCCGCCGAAGATATCGAAGCTGCCAAAGCCTACGCGCTCGGCCGATTCCAGCGCAGTGCGCAAACCGTCGCCGGCGTTGCTGGCGGCTACAGTGGGCGCTACTTTTTTGACGGTGTTGCCGACGATTACTATGCCGTGCCGCGGCGTATCAAGGCGATTACGAAGTCGCAAATCGTCGAGACGTCGCAAGCACTCTTTAGCGATCACATTTGGGGTCTCGGCATTTTAAGTAACTGCGAAAAGCTGTTCGCTAGCGAGCTGTACAAGCAAATCGCGCCGCTATGGGTGGCGGGCAAGCAAAAGTCCTAGCGGCTGCTGACGCATCCTTGGATTGACGCTATAATACAGAACACATGGATGATCTCATACGGCAAGCGAACGACTTGCGAGCTGAAGTTGATGCGGCGACCGAGCGGATCGGGCTTACTACATTAGTTGGCGAGAAAGCGCAGCTCGACCAGCAAATAGCCGCCGCTGGCTTTTGGCAGGACGCAGCGCACGCGCAAGAGGTGGTCAAGCAACAGGCGAAGCTGGAACGTCGTCTGCAGCCTTGGCAAAAGCTGCAACAAGAGGTACGCGAGCTGGGAGAGCTTGCCGATATGCAAGACGCTAGCATGCGCGCCGATCTTACAACGCAACTCGCCGATGGAGCGCAGCGCCTTGCCGCACTCAAAGAGGAGCTAAAGTTCGCTGGCCCATACGACGACCACGATGTTATTCTGAGCATCTACGCCGGCGCCGGCGGCACCGACGCGCAAGATTGGGCCGGCATGCTGCTCAGAATGTACGTGCGCTGGGCGGAGCAAAACGGGTTTCGCGTGCACACCATCGACGAATCCGCTGGCGACGAGGCTGGTATCAAAAGCGTAACCATCGAAATTGGCGGCGATTTTGCCTATGGCAAACTGAAAGGCGAGCACGGCGTTCACCGTTTGGTACGGCTCAGCCCGTTTAATGCTGCAGCCTCGCGCGAAACGAGTTTTGCCAAAGTAGACGTGCTGCCCAAAATCGACCAACCCGAAGCCGTGGAGCTGGACGACAAAGATTTGCGCATTGATGTGTACCGCAGCGGCGGCCACGGCGGCCAATCCGTAAACACCACCGACAGCGCTGTGCGCATCACGCATCTGCCCACCGGCATCAGCGTGGCGATCCAGAACGAGCGCAGCCAGCTTCAAAACAAAGAGACGGCGCTGACGATTCTGCGCTCGCGCCTGATCCAGCTCCAAATGGAGCAGCATAAAGACACGATCAGCGACCTCAAAGGCCCAAGCAGCGCCAACGAGTTTGGCAGCCAAATCCGCAACTACGTTCTTCACCCGTACAAACAAGTCAAAGATTTGCGCACCGGCTACGAAACCTCCGACCCGGATGGCGTGTTGGGCGGTAATGTAAATCCGTTCATCGACGCCTACTTAGATTTTGCGCTCGGCGATAAAAATCTGTAGATTCCATCGTGTTCATGTTTTAATCTAAGGTAGGTAAACAGGAGAGGGTATGTCGCGGGAATTGCCACCGGAACCGGAAGGTGAAGATCCGGCACGTGCGAGCCGAGAGGCTCACTTTTATCAATTCACGGAGGAGGTTAACGATGCCTTCGTCCGCGTCCGCATGGAGGGTGCGGCGGATGATGCCTTAATAACGGTTAGGCTTCTTCCGGCCGATCCAGAGGTTGGTCGGTGGGTGCAACAAGTAAGCCGCATGGGGACGACGCTTCGATACGGAGAGGAACTCACTACGCTTGGCGTCGATGATGTGATTGCAGATGCATTGTTTGCCGGCGCTGTGGGGTTGGAGGTGCGTAAGCATGCGCTCGACATGGGTGTTCACGAGGTGGACAGCCGAGCTGGTTTTAGCGCGACATTCGATGAGATTTCGTATGACGGTGGCGATACATCGACTTTTCATTTTATGGGAGTACACGTGCCTGCCGATATCGCCAGAGAAGTGCGTCGCTATGTACGCGATGGAGTCGTGCATGACGAAGGCGAGATTTTGGCTGCTGGTGCGCGCATCATCAGCCGGGTGAGCGAATATCCAGGAGCGAAGCTTATTGCTGGTTTTACCGATTCGACTGATGTTGCGATAGCAGACGATCTAGGCATTACCGAGGAACGCGTCTCCTTTCAGCAGTTACCACTCATGGGCGAATATTTTTATGACATACCACGGCTCGAGTAGAGCCGGCTCGCATAGAATGCTATAATACTGCTAATGATACTTTTGGACAGGGTAACAAAGACGTATGGCAAGGTGGCTACGCCGGCTTTGGATCGCGTGAGCTTGCATGTCGAGCCAAAAGAATTCGTGATTGTGGTTGGGCAAAGTGGTGCTGGCAAAACCACGCTGCTGCGGTTGCTGACACGTGAAGAAAAACCGAGCAGCGGCAAAATTATCGTTGGTGGCATCGATTACGACAAACTTAAGGACCGCGAGATTCCGCTCCTGCGGCGCAAAATCGGCGTGGTGTTCCAGGATTTTAAACTGTTGCCAAACCGTACGGTGTTCGAAAACATCGCTTTTGCACTTGAGATCGTCGGTGCCACCGGCCACGAAATTCGCGCCACGGTGCCGAAGGTGCTCGACATCGTCAACTTGCGCGGAAAGGAAAAGCGTATGCCGCTGGAGCTCTCTGGTGGCGAGCGTCAACGTGTGGCCATTGCCCGCGCCATTGTGCGCCAGCCCAAAATCCTGATCGCCGACGAGCCCACCGGCAACCTCGATCCCAAGCACGCTTGGGATGTCATCAAAGTGTTGGAAAAGATTAACCATTACGGCACCACGGTGTTACTTACGACTCACAACCAGGAGATTGTGAACAAACTCAAGCGGCGAGTCGTTACCATCCAGCATGGCCAAATCGCCAGCGATAGGGCAGGAGCGGCGTACAAAATATGAGTCGGCAGATGATTACCTTCTCCCGTATCATCCGAACGGGAGTCGTCAACTTTGCGCGTAACGCCTGGCTCGGCATTGCCGCCATGGCGGTGATGATTATTACGCTAACCATCGTGCTGTTCTCGGTTATTACCAACGCGACCTTCACCAATACCATTCAGCAGATCACCGACAAAATCGACATTTCGGTCTACCTGCAAGAGAATGTCACGGACGAACAAGCTCTGCAGTTGGTCGCCCGTCTCAAGCAACTGCCGAACGTCAAGAGCGTGAACTACCTCAACAAAGAGCAGGCCTTGAAAGTCTACGAAGAGCAGAACGTGGGCAATACGCAACTGCTGGCCGCTGTGACACAGATTGGCAGCAATCCGATTCCGGCGACCATCCAGATTAAGCCCAAAGACCTCAACAAAATACAGGACATCAAAAATTATTTGAGCGAGCCGGCGGTTACCAAGCTGCAAACGAGCGATTCACCCTCATACAACGGCAGTCGTAAAGCAGCCATCGATAGAATCGCCCACGCCACAAGCTTGTTACGCCGGGCAGGCGTTGCCGCGGTTGCTGTTTTTATGTTCATCTCGGTACTGATTATCTTTAACACTATTCAGATGGCGATCTTTAACCGGCGCGACGAGCTGACCATTATGCGGCTTTTGGGCGCCAGCACATGGTTTATTCGTGGCCCGTTCGTGGTCGAAACTATTTTGTATGGGGTTATCTCGGCACTGGCCTCGATAGGCATCATCCACTTTTTGTTTGTGGCGAGTAGCTCGGCTCTGCAGGCGACGAGCCTTGGCCTGCTGGACATTAACTACGCGCACACGTATTTCAGCAGTCATTTCTGGATGCTTTTGACGCTCCAAGTTGCGCTTGGTATACTCATTGGAGCCGCCTCTTCTTTTGTTGCGACCAAGCGGTATCTCAAATTCAAGACGAAATAACGCGCGCGTTTCTTATTATTCCGAGTTCTTCTAAGGAGGGTTATTTGCGCCGATAGGGGGAGCATGGTATCATATAAAGCACAAGCGGAACATAAAAATATGAAACAAAAAATTCCACACAACAGGCTTGTTCGACGCCTCAAGACAGTTGGGTTCGCAGGAGTTCTGAGTGTGTTGGTGCTGAGCAGCATCGGCACGCACGGCTTTGGCGCATTCGCGGCCACCTGCAGTACGGCGTCTGATTGTCAGCAACAGATTAGCGATCTCAACGCTCAGAATGCGCAGGCGCAGTCAGCGCTCGGCGGGTTGCAAGCTCAGGCAAGCAGCTATCAAGATGCGATCGCGCGGCTCCAGAGCCAAATCAACGTGTTGCAAGGGCAGATCTCGACCAACCAAGCGCAGCAGCAAGCACTGCAGGCACAGATGGATGCCAACCAAGCCGAGCTCGACCGCGACAAGACCACGCTAGCGAACGCCATCAAGACCATGTATGTCGACGGCCAGCCGACCACGCTCGAAATGCTGGCCAGCAGCGGCAGCATGAGCGATTTTGTGGACAAAGAACAATATCGCACCGATGTGCAAAAGGGTATCCAAGACACGCTGCGCAAGATCACCGACCTTCAAAAGAAGCTTGCCACGCAGAAAGCGGCGATCGACCAATTGGTGCGTTCGCTGCAAGATCAGCAATCGCAGGTTGCCGCGGCGCAGAGTGAACAAAACAGTTTACTGGCGATGAATCAATCGCAGCAGGCGACGTACAACGCGCAAATCCAGGCCAATAAGCAGGCGCTGTCGCAGCTCTATGCCAAGCAGGCGGCCATCATTGCGGCTTCGTTTGGCGGCGGCCTGCACTATGGTGGCACGGGCAATTATCCGTGGCCAAACGCGTCGTGTCTCAACGCCAGCGGCAACTGCGGTCCGTACTCGGAATCGCCATACAACTGGGGTATGAATGGCCAGCCCTACGATCTGGCCGGTTGGCAGTACCGCAACTGTACTAGTTACGCCTTTTGGCGTTTGGCGCAAGTCACCGGAATTACACTCACCGCGGCGTCGTTCCCGCACGTCTATAACAGTGGCGGCCGGATCGGCCAATCGCTGCCCGATTTCCAAAACCTAGGCTACCGCGTCGATCACGATCCGAACGGCGACGCTGTGCTGGCGGTGAACACTGCCGGCAACTTCGGACACATTATGTATGTCGAGGCGGTGGTAAACGACCAAGCTGTGGTGAGCCAGTATAACGCCGCGGGCGACGGCTTGTACTCGACGGGTACACTCGGCACAAGCAGCAGCATTTGGTTCATTCACGTCCGCTAACGTTCAGCAGATTTTCAGCTCGCTAGTCATGCTGGTGCGGCGTGGCGCTGCTTGCTATAATCAAGAGCATAATCGGAATGAAGAGGGGACTTTGGTGTACGTGGTGAAGCACAAACATAGTGAAGACCGTGTCAAAAAGGCGCCAACCTGGGCGCGCGCTGTCAAAATTGCTGGCTATGGGTTTGTTATTGTCGTGGTCTTTGCTGTTGGCGTGGGCGTGGGCAACGGTCGGCTGTCTATCGCGGCGTTACATAGCGAAAACAAGAGCTTGCCAGCGCAGCTCGATTATGCAACGGTAAACCAGCTTTACACCGCGCTTAAGAACAACTATGATGGCTCGCTGACTCAGGCAAAATTGCTTGATGGCCTGAAGGGCGGCTTACTCCAAGCCACCGGCGACCCGTACACCGAGTACTTCAGCGCTGCTTCTGCCAAGGAGTTTAATAATCAACTGCAAGGCACATTCAGCGGCATTGGTGCCGAGCTAGGGCAGGACGAGAGCGGCAATTTGGAAATCATCGCGCCGATCGACGGCACGCCGGCGTCAAAAGCCGGGCTGCGGCCGCAAGATCTGATCGTCAGCATCAACGGGCAGAGCACCAGTGGCGTTAATGTTGATGAAGCGGTTGCTAAAATTCGCGGACCCAAAGGCACACAAGTAACGCTCAAAATCGTCCGCAACAAAACGCAGGAGCTGAACTTTACCATCACGCGTGACAACATCACCGTGCCGAGCGTGAAATGGAGCATCATAAATGGCGACGTCGGCTACATGCAGATCACGCAGTTTACAGACGAAACCTCGGGCCTTGCTCGTCAAGCCGCGCAGGAGTTTAAGGATAAAGGTGTGAAGGGCGTGGTGCTCGACCTGCGCGGCAATCCAGGCGGTTTGGTGACCGCAGCCGTGAACGTCTCGAGCATGTGGCTGCCAGAAGGCAAGACGGTGATGACGGAGCGCCGCGGCAACACAACCGTCGGCACGGAGCTATCGAATGGGATTAATCCGTTGCAGGGTGTGCGCACAGCAGTGCTCGTCGATGGCGGTAGCGCTTCGGCTTCCGAAATCACCGCTGGTGCGCTGCATGACAACGACGTCGCAACTATCTTTGGCACGCAAAGCTACGGCAAGGGGAGCGAGCAGAACATCATCCAACTGGCTGGTGGTGCCGAAGCTAAAATAACCATCGCCCGCTGGTATCGGCCGAATGGGCAGAATATCGATAAAAAGGGAATTACGCCCGACCACGTGGTGAACGTTACCGACGATCAGCTTAAAAACAAGCAAGATCCGCAAAAAGACGCTGCCGTGCAGTTTGTGAGTCAGTAACGCTGGTGGGTTATGAAGTAAAACATCTATCGTCCCCACCCGCCAGCCGTGAGCTGCGGATTACCGTCCTGCAATGAGCGGGTCGGGAGCGAAAATGAAATATAACGTCGCGCGCAGTTCTCAAGGCGCGGCAGCCCTTGAGGTGTTTGAGCACGTCGTTATATTTCATTTTCGCCCGTACATAGACGACGTTAGCCAAGCTAGCGTTTCGGCGCCAGGCCGGCGTCTACTGGCGGGCAGAAGCTAATCTGAGCGACGTGCTCAAACACTTCAAGGGTAAACGCCTTGAAAACTGCGCGCGACGCTCAGATTAGCTTCTGCTACCCACCTGCTCACTTCGCATTGGTAATCCGCAGCTCACGGCTGGTGAAACCTATGTAGAATCGGCGGAGCGTTTATGCTTTTTCTCTTGCCAAAGAAGTTAATTTGGGGTACCATCTAGTAGAATTAGTAAAAGAGGTGAGAGGTGGCCAAGGCGACTAAATATATCTTTGTTACTGGTGGGGTGCTTTCCGGATTAGGAAAGGGTATCACCGCCGCCTCAATCGCCAACCTCCTGAAATCCCGCGGCCTTCACGTCAACCTCCAAAAGTGCGATCCGTACTTAAATGTCGATGCCGGCATGCTCAACCCGCGCGAGCATGGCGAGTGTTTTGTGACCAAAGACGGTGCAGAGACTGACCTCGACCTTGGCCACTACGAGCGTTTTTTGGACGAAGAGCTTACCCAAGCCAGCTCGCTGATGCAGGGCAGAGTACTTCTTAAGGTGATTGAAGACGAGCGCACTGGTAAATATCAAGGTCAGACCGTGCAGATCGTGCCGCACGTCATGAGCGCCGTCCAAAGCTTCATCCGCGAGGCAAGCGAAGGCTTCGATGTGCATATCGTAGAAATTGGCGGTACGGTTGGCGATCTGGAGAGCCAGAGTTTTATCGAGGCGATTCGTGAGTTCGGCATCCGTATCGGCCGCGAAAATTGTGTATATGTGCATGTGGTGTATATGCCGTATCTCGGTGCGAGCCACGAAACCAAAACCAAACCAGCACAGAACGCCGTGCGCGAGCTCCGCGCCATGGGCATTACGCCGGATATTTTAGTAGCGCGCAGTGAACAGCCCGCCGGCAGCCACGCTGTTAGCAAGCTGAGCATGTTCACAGGCGTCGAAGAGCAAGCCATCGCGCTGTTGCCGAATGCCCGCAGCATTTACGAAGTGCCACTAACGCTGGAGCAAGAAGGCATTGCCGATGTGTTGTGCGAGAAACTCAAACTCGGCGTCAAAAAAGCCGATCTTGGTCCGTGGCGCAGCATGGTTGAGCGCTCCATGAAGCGTTACGATCGCACGGTGCGCGTTGGCGTGGTGGCAAAATATCTCGACAACGAAGATACATACCTTTGTGTGTTCGAAGCGCTCCGTGCTGCTGGTTGGTGGAACGACACCAATGTCGAGCTCAAGTGGATCGACGCTGAGGCGCTGGGCGACAAAGACGACATCACGAAAGATATGCAGAGTGTAGACGGCATTGTGATTACCGGCGGGTTTGGCTCGCGCGGCGTAGAGGGCAAAATTAAAGCCGCGCAGTACGCTCTTACACACAAGATGCCAGCGCTCGGTTTATGCTATGGCTTGCACATGATACTTATCGCCGCTGCGCGTAACGCCGGGCTGGACGGCGCTAATACGACCGAAGTCGACCCCGGCACCAAATATCCTGTCATCGCCACTATGACCGACCAAAAAGGCAAAGAAAACACCGGCGGTACCATGCGCCTGGGCAACTATCCGTGCGTGCTCACCAAAGGCAGTAAGGCAGCGGAGGTGTACGGCGGCGTGCCCGAAATCGTTGAGCGCCATCGCCACCGCTACGAGTGCAACAACGACTACCGCGATCAGTACGAAAGCTGGGGCATTCGCGCCGCTGGGCTGAGCCCGGACGGCCGCCTGGTTGAGATGATCGAAGGCATCGACCACCCGTTTTTACTGGCCAGCCAGTTTCATCCGGAGTTTAAGTCGCGGCCAAACCGCCCGCACCCGATGTTCAAAAGCTTCATCGCCAGCTTATTGCAAAAAGGGCACTAACAAGGTAACGTTAGAGCTATGGAACCAGCCGCACCTGCCGAGCCAGCTACTCATCCAAAGCGTATCCTATTTGTTGAAGACGATGATGCACTGGCCGGCGTGTATCTTGTTCGCTTGCAGGCCGAAGGCTTCGACGTTAAACGCGTTGCTAACGGTGAAGAAGCACTTGCTGCAGCGACCGCGTTTAAACCCGATTTGGTGCTTCTTGATGTAATGATGCCGAAGGTGAGCGGATTCGACGTGCTTGATATTCTGCGTAACACGCCCGAAACGGCCAACCTCAAGGTGATTATGCTCACCGCGCTCAGCCAAGAAAGCGACCGCAAACGCGCCGAAAGTCTGGGCGTAGACGATTATTTGGTGAAGTCACAAGTCGTCATCACCGATGTTATTGATCGGATCAAAAAGCATCTTGGTTTGCAGTAGATTCGGTGGTCTTGTGACTGTATAGCTTTGGGCCGCTAGTAAGTTGCAACGAGCAAACCTCAAAAATAAAACGCCCGGCGCTGTGCGGCCGGACGCTTGTCTGATATTTTCGCAACGACTACTCGACCGTAATTTCGGTGCGGCGAACAGTCTTGCCAGTAAAGCGGCGTACGCGGCGCGTTTTGTAGGTAACCACGCCGTCACGCAGCGCGTGCACAGTAAAGTTGCGGCTGACTTTGGTACCTTTGCCGCCGCGCTTGGTTAGGCCAACCTGACGGACGATAACCTGACCGGTGGAGACCTTTTGGCCACCAAACAACTTTACGCCCAGGCGCTGGCCTTGGCTATCGCGCGTATTTTTGGAAGTTCCACCTGCTTTAACGTGTGACATGTTCGTTCCTTACTATTACGAGCAGCTCGCGGGCCACAAGTTGATCTGGCCGAAAGTAGACCATTTCTTGCCACCGAGCATGCTCAAAACTCACTCGATTGTACCCCATATCATCCAGATGGTCAAGTAGCGGTAGGTGATGCAGTTTGCCATTCGGGTCGCGCCAGGCAGGCACGGCCAAGCAGGCGCGCAAACCTCGAGGCGCTTGCGTTGCCAGATTTCGCAAATGTTTTTCGATGATAACGTTGCAAGTGCCAATGATCTGCTGAAGTGCACTGTTGCTCGGCCAGCTACCGAGTGGGTGGCCGAGATACGTCTCGCTGGCAACAGTTGCGAAAGGAGAATGCCAGTGGTAACTGGTGGCGTCGCCAACCTCAAGCCGTGGGCTGGCAACGCGGTCGCGAGTGGCGAGCCATTCGAGGTTCTGGCGCGAAAAATCAATCATGCGTGGCTCAAGGTCAGTGCCGTAGCCGCCGTAACCCATAAGCAGTGCTTCTTGCAACACAACGCCGGTGCCGCAAAACGGATCCAACACTACAGTGTCCTCGTTGGGCGCTGCCGCAGCAGTGGCAAGGTTAACAATGGTTTGCGCTAATTTGGGCGGCAGCATGCCCACGAACGCATCGCGCTTGGGCCGGTTTTGGTCGCGCGCCGCATAGGCGTTGATGTCCTGTACACGCGTGCTGCGGGCGATAATTACCTTATTGCCAGCGCTTGCGGCCAGCAGCTCAATGCCGCGTTCCTCGGTCAGATGATTGTGCAGCACTTGCGCGCTGCTGAGCGCTTGTTCTTTGTTGGGCACCAGCCGTACCGAATAGCCGCGGCCACGCAAGTGCTTTTTAATCTCCAGTCCAGCGGCCACAAGTTGCCGTGGTGAGGTGTGTATGCCGTACATGCTCAGACCGAGTTGGATTTTGCCCTCCAAAGTATCCTCGGCAAGCTGGAGCGCAGCTCGGGTTAGCTCGGCCTGCAGTGTGCGCCAATCGTTTTTGGCAATCGTCGTGACCACGCGGGCGAGCTTTACCGTGCCGCCCAATCGCTCAAACGGTATATTCGCTGGCGCGAGATCAGAAAGCACTGCGTTCTCGCCAGCAACGGCAACATGCGCGCTACCAAACAAACTTTCCAATTCCGCCCGGCCAATGGCCGGCTGGCGGCCCAACACGAATAGACTTTTATACACCATATTTCTGCCAACAGTATAACGCTTTTGCCGTATAATTGCTGGCATATGGGTAAAACCTCTTTTGTAGGGCGGCATTGGAAGCTGATCCTGAATCTTGTGACCGTGGCGGCGCTGATTGTGCTGGTATATGCCATCCGGCATCAGATTGTCGATACATTCCACAATCTATTCAAGGTAAACGGTTGGATGATCGGGCTGATGATTCCGATCGAACTCTTGAACTACCACGCGCAGGTGCGAATGTACCAGGGCTTGTTTGGCTTAGTGGGGAATCGACTGGGCTACCGCTTTTTGTATCGAGCGAGTTTGGAGTTGAACTTTGTGAATCACGTGTTCCCGAGCGGCGGTGTCAGCGGGCTGTCGTATTTTGGCGTGCGTATGAAGAACGACGAGATCACCGGCGGCAAAGCGACGCTGGTACAGATGATTAAACTCATTTTGCTGTTCATGTCGTTCGAAATTTTATTCATTTTTGGCCTGTTGTTTATGGCGATTGGCGGGCGAGTGAACAATTTGGTGGTGCTGGTGACGAGCTCGTTGGCCACGCTGGTGGTGGTGGGTACGGTAGGGTTCGTGTTTATCATTGGATCGGAGCGACGCATCCACGCCACGTTCCGCACGCTTACCAGAGCACTGAACAAGATTATTCACACTGTGCGGCCCGGGCGACCGGAAACCATCAGCATGGCGCGCGCCGAGCAGGTGGTGGAAGAGCTGCACAACAACTACAAACTGATCGAAAGCAATTATCGCCGCTTACACGCGCCGTTTTGGTGGGCGTTCGTTGCCAATGTAACAGAGATTTTGGCGGTATATGTGGTGTACATCGCCTTTGGTGAGTGGGTGAACTTTGGCGCGGTGATTTTGGCGTATGCGGTGGCGAACTTTGCCGGCTTGGTGTCGGTGTTGCCGGGCGGCGTGGGTATTTACGAGGCACTGATGACCGGTGTGCTGGCCGCGGCGGGCATTCCTGCGGCGGTCAGCTTGCCGGTGACAGTGATGTACCGCGTTATCAACACGGTTATTCAGCTTGCGCCGGGCTACTATTTTTACCACAAGACGCTTCGCTCTGACAAAACGGAAGCGCGCGCATGAGCGACACACAGCTTGCATTTGGCGTATCCGAGTTTGTGGCGCTCGTAAATCAGACCTTGGAGTACGCCTATCCCATCGTGACGATTATCGGCGAGCTGGCGAATGTTCGCATCAGTAAAAACCGCTGGGTATACTTCGATCTTAAAGATGAGCAGGCCAGTGTGAAGTGTTTTGGCACGGTGTATCAACTGCCCGGACCGCTGGAAGACGGCATGATGGTGGCTGTCAGCGGCAACCCACGGCTGCATCCGTTGTATGGTTTTAGCATGAACCTCGTGCGGCTTGCACCCGTGGGCGAAGGTTCAATCAAAAAGGCGGCGAATCTACTAGAGGCAAAGCTGGCGGCCGAGGGTTTGTTCGACCCAGCACGCAAACGCCTGCTGCCGTATCCGCCGCGGCATATCGGGCTTATTACCTCGGCTGAGTCGGCGGCCTACCGCGACTTCATCAAGGTGCTGCATGCGCGGTGGCGCGGCATAGACATAACGCTGGTTGATGTGCAGGTTCAGGGCGACAGAGCGCCGGCGCAGCTCGTCGCGGCGATCGAACAGTGCAATCAGTTGGCCAATCCGCCTGAAGTATTGGTGATTACTCGCGGCGGCGGCAGTGCCGAAGATCTGCAAGCGTTTAGTGCTGAGCAAGTCACGCGGGCTGTGGCGACCAGTCGTATTCCGACGTTGGTGGCCATCGGGCACGAGGTGGATATCAGCCTGGCCGAGCTAGCAGCCGATCAACGTGCTAGCACGCCGAGCAATGCTGCGGAACTCCTCACTCCTGATCGCCGGGCAGTGCTGGAGCAGGCAGCGCGAACGCGCGGAACGCTGGCGCGTTTGGCAGAGGATGTCGTGTGGCGCAGCAAGGAGCATCTGGCGCGCCAGGCCAATCTCGCGCATACAACCGCGGCGCAGATTGCAAAAGCTGCTCGCCAACACGTGTTGCTCCAGCGGCAACTGTTGCAGGCGTTCAATCCGCAAGCTGCGCTTCAGCGTGGCTATGCGTTGGTGCGACTCGATGGCGCGTTGGTCGGCAGCGGTGCGCAGTTGCATGCTGGCGGTGAATTCCAGCTCGAGCTGCACGACGCGCGCGTGACGGCACGAACAAAACGCGTTACTATGAAAGGCAGGGAATAGTTAGCGTGCCAAAGAAACAATCTGTCGATTATCAGACGCTGAGCCAGCAGCTCAACGACGTACTTGCCAAATTGCAAGCTCCTAATGTGCGCGTGGACGAAGCCGTGACGCTGTATGGTCAAGGCCTCAAGTTGATAGCGCAGATGGAGTCGGTGCTGAGTAGTGCCGAAAACACCATTCACAGGCTTGCGCTGCAGGCAACCGGAGGAGAAGGACCTCATGCTTGAAGTGCCGGCGTGGCTGTTCATCATTGTGCCTGCAGGCTTGGTGCTGATTGTGGGCATTGCGGTGATCTTTGGTCCGCCGTACGTGCCAACGTTGCGCCTGCATATGAACACCGCGCTCGATCTGCTTGACCTCAAACCAGGGCAGACGCTGCTCGACCTTGGCTCCGGCGATGGCAGGGTGCTGCGCGCCGCGGCGGAACGCGGATGGAACGCAGTGGGCATCGAAGTCAGTCCGCTACTGGTGTTGATTTCGCGCATCCGCACCTGGCGCTACCGCAAGCAGGTGAAGATCATTTGGGGCAACTACTTTTTGACACATTGGCCGCCGGCCGACGGTATTTTTAGCTTCATGATCCAGTATCAGATGAAGCGGCTCGATGAGCGCATCGAGCGCTGGCACACCAAGCCGATTAAGCTCGCCAGCTTCGCGTTTCAAATTCCCGGCAAAACGCCGGCCGATGTCCGCGATGCGGTATATTTGTATGAGTATAAGTAGTACAGAGGAGTGTGCGGAACCTACCGTGCTCCGCAAAATGGATTGCCTTTCCGACGGGCCTCGGAAGCTCAATATGTGCTATTCAAGCACATATTGTGACCCGCAAGCACCGAGCAGAGACACGTCGTTTTGGTGTAGCAATCATCCGCTCAAAATGACTTGCGCGAAGGTAAAAACTCCGATACCATGAGCAGTATGAACAAATCACTTGCCACGAACCGCGAGGCCGGTGGAGGTGGTGTGCTTATCACCATGGTTGTCTTTATTGTACTGTTTGTTGGCGCGGCAGGTTTTGGCCTGTGGGCATTTTTGAGCCGACAGGATTACAAGAACAACAGCGACCAAAAGGCTGCCGTTGTTGCTGCGAGCGCGGTACAAAAAGCGCAGGCCAGCGATGCCGCGCAGTATGCCGAGGAGGCGAAAAGCCCACTCAAAACCTATGTTGGTCCATCCCAGTACGGCAGCGTGACCATCAAATATCCGAAAACGTGGAGCGCATACGTCATCGAAGACGGTGCTGGCAGCATGCCGGTCAATAACTATTTCCAGCCTAACGTTGTACCGAATGTTAACACATCTACGAACACGTACGCCTTGCGAGTGCAAGTCCTTGGCAGTTCGTACGATCAAGTGCTGGCGCAGTTTAGCTCCGCGGTGCAGGCTGGGCGGCTTACAGTCAAGCCGTATAGTTTGCCGAAGGTATCGAGCGTGACCGGATCGCGCTTGGACGGGCAGCTTTCGCAGACCAAGCAGGGCAGTATGATTATCTTGCCAGTGCGCAACGTGACACTTGAGATCTCTACCGAGGCGAATACGTACGAATCCGATTTCAATAACATCATCCTTGCCAATCTGAGTTTCTCACCATAGTCGTTGTTAGCGTATCTGGTATACTTAAGTCAGATACGGAGGAACTATGCGCAGAGAGAGCGGTGGGTCGAACACAGAGCCGCACGATCTATTGCTCTCTGTTGCCGAGCAACTGAAGGTGCCGCTGACCATCATCGCGCGTCAGGCTGAGCTGGAGGATATGAACGGCGGCATGATTGGCGGTGGTTTGTCCGACGCGGCGCATGTACACACTCAGGCGGCCGCTGCACTCCAACTCGTGGATAGCTATATGCTTGGTTTGGAGCTGTTGCGCAGTCAAACAGAGTTGGAGCTTGAGCCGGTCTCGGTGTCATCCACGCTCGTCGATACTGCACATCACTTGGAACGATTCGCCCGGCAACATGGTGTGGAGCTTGAGTTGCGCATTGCCGGCAGATATGAGCCGGTTATGGCGCACGGCCGCGGTTTGCGCGCGGCATTGCTGAGCTTAGGCTTCGCACTGGCTGAGGCCGTTGGCGCGTCTGAGGTGCGTAAGCTAAAGGTCATAACCTTGGCAACACATCGCTCCCCGCGAGGAATTGTCGCTGGTATGTACAGCGCAGAAGGTCAGGGGTTCACTGCGGCGAGCTGGCGGCGAGCATTACAGCTAAACGGCTATGCCACGCAAGCCTTTACTGCGGCCAGCGCAGGCAGCGGCGCGGGATTTTTTGTGGCCGACGCCATTTTGCGCTCTATGCAAACGCGCTTGCGAGTCGGCCGCTACGACCACCAGCCAGGTATGAGCGCGGTATTTCAACCCAGCCAGCAACTACACTTTGTATAATTTTTGTACCCACAATGCACGTATTATTACTCGAACCGAACACCATACTGGCAAAGATGTACAGCCGCGCGCTGAGCGATGCCGGCCACAGCGTGGCACACGCCACAGGAGCGCAAGCGGCCATCGACGCCGCAGACAAACAGCAGCCCGACGTCGTGGTGTTGGAGCTGCAGCTCCCAACGCACAGCGGCATCGAGTTTTTGCACGAATTCCGCTCCTACCCAGAGTGGCAGCAGGTGCCGGTGATCGTGCATACGCTCATCGTGCCGCCTAAAATCGCCGTTGTGTCAGAACTGCTTGCCCGCGATCTTGGCGTCGCGATCACCTTATATAAACCACAGACAAGCTTGCGCGAGCTGATTCGCGCGGTCGAGCAGGCGAGCTCGGCATTATGAAGCAGCTCACCGCCACCGGCATTATGTTGACGCGGACCGATTTTGGCGAGGCCGATCGCATTCTCACGCTGCTGACGCCGGAATACGGCAAGTTGCGTCTCCTTGCCAAAGGCGTTCGTCGCGTGAAGAGCAAACTGGCGGGCGGCATCGAGCTATTCAGTGTTAGTGAGCTTGTGTATATCCGGGGTAGGGGCGAAATCGGTACACTCGTCTCTGCGCGGCTGCGAACGCATTATGCTAACATCGTGCGCGATCTGGATCGCACCATGCTTGGCTACGAGCTCATCAAGTTTCTCCACAAACATACCGAAGACGAAGCTGAGCCGGCGTATGTTGATCTGCTCAAGCAAACCTTCGAAGCGCTCGACAACCTGGCCGTGCCGCTGCCGCTCATCCAGTTTTGGTTCAATACGCAGATGCTAGCGCTTGGCGGCCACACGCCCAACCTCGCCACTGATACTGCTGGCGCGCGCTTGCAAGCCGGCCAAACGTACAACTTTAATCAAGATGCAGTGTCGTTTACACCAGCAACCTCGGCGCACGGTCGCTGTACGGCCGCGCACATTAAATTGTTGCGCCTGGCATTTGCCGGCACGCAGCCGATCTTACTGGCGCAGGTGCAAGGAATCGATACGCTGATAGGCACGCTTGCGCCGTTGACGGCCGCGATGGTGCAAACGCACCTCTTGCGCTAAGAGACTCAGGCTCTGTTGGGAACGCCTTGCCGCGCTCGACCTCGATGTTGCGGACTGTCTAAGTGATCTGTTATCTTAATCTCGGAAAAACTATTGGTTGGCTTATCGAGTGACATGTTGGGCGATCTTTAGGTGGTTCGTTTCCGTTCGGAGTCTACGAGGCGGCCTATCATGCGCGAAACGTAATCTATGTCGATTTCGCTGGGAGACCGAGAATGACGCTGCACGGCAAGGCGAGTTTGATACAGCTCCTCGGCCGATTCAGTAGCTTCATCGAACGACGGAAACGTTCCGTAGTCGCTCTTGTCTGCAAACGGGGAAACGACTTGAAACCCGCAAGGAACAAGGCGATCGCTACGAAGCTCTTCGCCAGCGTGTGAGGCGCTTAAGGAAGGCGCATGATCGTCAGGAAAAATAGGCACAATCTGGAACGGATTCTGGGCACGCTCAATATCAGTGAGTGGCGGGAGCGGCTCTGGAGGGAAGAATATCGTGTTGGCGTATAACTCGCCCATCGAAATCACACGACTGTAGGCGAAATCACCGTCGACTATTACATGATTGAGCTTGAGCTGTGTCTCACTTTCGGGCAGGCGGCTACCATCTGGCAGTGGCAGTATGCCATGTGCTATCACGATCGCAGGTCTATCGTTGAACTGCGTAAACAGCTTAAAGTCGTACGATCGAGGAACGCGCGCTTCTGCCAGCTCGGCGTCCACTGTCTCGAACAAAGCTCGAAATCGTCCGTCTGTTAGATTCGGCAACTCGGCGTCGAAAGGGGCGATCGGGCAATGCACGGCAACAAGTTGGGCCAGGCCACGAATGCCATCTGGCGCATCGGTCGTGGCGGCTAGTTCGTGGAGCTCTCGCTCGGCATCAAAAGGCGTCTCGGCCTGCCCGCGTACTTGCCATAGATCGTCAGCGACGCGAGAGATGGTAAATGTGCCGCTCGCTTTTTCACCTCCAGTACAGTCTACGCTGAGCAACAACTGACGCGAGGGCGCTGTTCCAACGCGGTCTTTTGTCTCAACGGTAAGAAATGTGTGATCGTCGAGGTCACTTCTAAATGCAGTGGTGCGACCAAACTCGACGCCGCCGGCGTAAAACGATAACTCTTCGAGATTGCGATCCACAGCCTCCAGCGCGTCAAAAGGAATGCGCTCTGGTTCTGGCGCATCATCACCAAAAGCGTCACATTCATGCGGGCGAGACATACAGGCTGACGCTCATTATGTAGGTAGCGTACAGCATGAAGGCTGTGCGGCGCAACGCACGATGCGAACGCGTTACTACCACTGTACGCCATGGCGTGGTTCGGGTATAATGGTGGCAATGAGCACATGTATGATGGGTTACCGGTGTGTCAAATCGTTAAGCTGTTTGAGATAGTAAGGGCTAAGCCGTGGTTGTTAAAGAATTTCATGCTTCATTAGTTATATTGCTCGATTTTTTTCAAAAGACGAACTTGGTGGCACGGTTTTCGACGTTCGCCAACAGCTTAAAAGGCCAGGGCAACAAGCTCACCCCGCAGGAGTTGCAAAAAGAGATCAGTCCTTCGTTTGATACGATGCTCGACTTGCTCATCGATGTAGAGGCCAGCACCGGCATTCCGTTAGATGGCTCGGCGTTTTTGCGGCTTGTTGGGCTTGAAGAGGTGTTGAGTGTTGCTTCGTGGGAAGCACTGCGACGGCAGTTCAAGGCTGGCGGCATCGACCAAGCCATCAAAGTTGTTGGTGAGTATGAAGCTTTGTTGCAGTCGCGCGTGGTGACAATGCAGACGATGCTGGCCGCATTCAAAAAACTCGGCATGAGAGACGGCCATGATTTTTATGAGCGGCAAGACGACGAAGTGCTTATCTCGCTGCGATTTAACGATGAACGACGTACGCAGATCAGCGACGTCAGTGCGACGCTAACAAGCCTTAAAAAGCATCTGGAGTTTTTATCGCGCATCGATAACAATCCGCGGGCCAGAAGTTTTCGCGTTGTATCGCTTTCTAAGGCGTCGCCACTCTGTGTCGAGATTGTCGCCTACAGCAGTTTAGGCATCGCCATCAATAAGATCATTAGTGGTATGCTCGATAACGCCAACAAAGTGCAGGAAATTCGCAAGAAACAGCAGGAGATAAAAACAATGAAGCTTGCCAATGAGCACGAGGAAGCTATCCTGGAGAAGCTCAAGGCAGCCGAAGCTGGCTACGCGGAATCTTCCGACACGATCAAAGATGAAGTGCTGCGTGATGTGCCTGCAGAACGCATGGCTGGCTCGCAGGCGGAGATCGAAAAAGCCGTCTCGGAAGCGTGCGGATATTTTAAGGACGTGCTAGAGGCGGGCACCGAAATTCGCGTCTATCTCACCGCAGCCAACAAGACGGAGGGCACGGCTGCACAGCATAAAAAGGCACTCATCGCCAGCCGCGAAAAATTGGCGATGGCGTTGAAAGCCACCGAAGAGCTGCGCCGAGTCGGCGACGGATCCGACACATAAACAGCGGCCTGCAGTAACTCTTGGCGCGGCGGGATAGCAGCCTGCGCAGTGATTGATCCGCTTAGCCACAGGAACATCCATTGCCAGCCTGGTATATTGGGGTATACTAAAGGCAAACGGACAACAAACTGGAGGACCTATGCCACATTTTTCTGAATTGCAACACTCTAATTTTGCTGATAGCCCTGGCGAGGCGGTCTATGCTTTAACCACAGCGGCGTTTTATGGTTCGGATTTGGCCGACCGCGGTTTGGTTGACACGCTCGCGGTAGATTTAACCGTTACCGACGGAAGCATGATGCAAGGCTATAGCAAAGTCGAGTTTACAAATACAATCCTGACAGAACATGACGACGTAGCTCAAGAGCGCTCTTTCGTTGCCGAGGCACCGAGCTACGGTCAGCAAGTCAGGCTGGGCGTAGAAGGGAGAATCGGCGATAGCGCAGCAAGAGCGTATCTCGACCGTCCGGTGGAAACCGGGAAGCTCGAAGTCGCATCGTTTCGCCAGGCCGGCCAAGAAGCGCCAGGCCCCACCAAGAGGCAGGAGTTGCCTGAGGGAAGTTTGCGTGTTGCCGTGCGCGACCTCGCAAGCATGGTTGCGGACCAGGAAGCGCTGAGAGTGCATGCTGCTACAGCATTGGCACCGCCCCAACTTGAGTTACGCGGTGGCGCCGAAAGTTCCGAGCAGTTTGTGGTGAGCAGAGAGAGCGGCGAAGCCATTTTGGCGGCAGTGGCCAAGGAAGTGTCCAGGAATACGATGCGCCACCTCCACGCATCCCAATCGCCAGATGAGCGCACTCGGGATGCCGAGCGCGCCGTACAGGTGGGCGCAAGTATACGGATACGCCTGGGCGAGTTGGCAATCGATCCTACTGAGGAACCGGATGTCCGGCAAGTTATTAACGCGCACGTGAGGGATAGTAGTACTGTTCCAACGATTGGAGAGTTCAAGATTAACGCCTGGGCGGGCCCTAAATCAGACGAAGAAATGATTTTGCAGTGTGGCTTCCGGCGGGAGGTGCTCGCCGACGGAAGCGATCATCCGATTGTTTACGTCGATTCGCTCGTGCACGAAGGCGGAGAACTGGTGCGTGTCCGCCATCTTATAGGCAGAGGCCAGCAGGGTGGCAAGGCGTATGATAGGCCTGCGAGCAGGGAAAACATCGAAGGACGTGAGATCGATAGACAACCCGCCAGCGGAGCGACCATTCTGGGTATGGCTGCGGCGACGTTCAGAACACCCAAGCTTACCGAAAGGCAGTCGTAGCAATCTTGGATCTTGCAGGCTGACAATGCAGCAGTGCCGCACCACTCGTGTATGATAGGTGCATGATAACGTATTATACCGACGGCAGTGCAAGCCCGAACCCTGGCCCGGGCGGATTCGCCGTTATCAAAGATAACAAGCCAGTGGTGCTCGGCACCGAGCCGGATGGCGGCGAAACCACCAACATCCGCATGGAAGGTTTTGCGATTATGGCGGCGCTACAACATGCCGCCGGGCAGCCGTGCCAGATTTACACCGACAGCGAATTTTGGATTAACGTGATTACCAAGTGGTCGCTGGCCTGGGAGAAAAACGGCTGGCGCAAGAGCGGCGGGCCAATCAAGAATCTCGACATCGTGCGTGAGGTTTGTCCGCTGTTCCGCGCATCTAAGGCGACGCTGGTGTGGGTGCGCGGCCACAACAACGATCCGGGCAACGAGCTTGCCGATCATTGGGCGAACAAAGCTCGCGAGCAACACCTGGGGCGCTAATTTTACAGCAGTATTTCGGAGCGCTCCCTGATAAAATGTGACCTATGCCAGACGAAGACACGAATCAAGCAATCACGCAAACTGTTGAGGAAACGCCGCCCCACCTCACCAAAGAGGAAGCGCCTGCCACCACTGATGTCATCAAGGACAAAGACGGCGATTACCAAGAGAGTGACGTGTTCGCCTGGGCGAATAATCTATTTGAATATAAAGAAGAGTTGGTGATCGAGCTGTTTTGGATCAACAAGAACAACGTTGTGTACCGAACGAAGTTGGACCCAACACTCGAAAAGCAACTGCAGCCGCTGTTCATCGATAACACGCTCGACTACGTGCTGGACGGCGCAGAGCACGGCATGGTGGTGCGTAGCTACGACGACGGCGAAGCCGAAGCCGGTGTACTCCAACGCGTGCCCTGGAAACGCGTCGAGAAACTCAAAGAGGCCATGTACTGGGTGCGCAGCGCCGAAGAAGAAATCGAGCTATTTACCGATGAAGAGCACGACCTGAAGCGTATCAAAGGCGTGCTGGTGCGGGTCGGTCATCCTAAAATGAAAGAGCCGTTTTACATCGCCAAAGCGCTCAGTGGCGGCCAAATGCTGAAAGGCGAGGGCACGTGGATGGTTGCTGGCAAGGTGTTCAAGCCGTTCCAGGCTGCGGCGCTCAAAATTCCGGCCGAAGCGCACATGCTGATTCTGGAGCAAGATTTGTATATTTTTAACCAAGCTAAGCTTGATCGGTTGTTCGGCTACGACGCCAAAAAGAACAGCGTGGCCGAGCGCAAAGTGCGCGAGATTGAGGAGCACTACAAGCTCAGCTTTGCCGAAGGTATCGACCTGCAGTCGGCCGTCAGCGGCAATAAAGCGCTCGTTAATAAGCTCCAGAAGATCGAAATCGGGCAACTAACGCAGGAGCAGATTATCGACCACGCCGAGGAGATCGGCGTGGATCTTATGGTAGACGACGCTGGCGCGATTATCATCATGAACCCAAAAGACCTCGCTAAATTTGTGAATTTGCTCAACGACGATTACATGGAAAGCGCGCTTACCGGCGAACGCTACGAAATCATCAAAAAGCGTCCGCTGAAAGCCACTGACACTGACATGGGCGAGGTGGCCTTGTCATGATGGAACGACACATCTGGTCTGCGGCCGAAGCGCGTCGTCACGCTGCCGAACTTACTGATCCACTCAGACGCCCACGCAGATACGGCCTACGTTTCATTACGCTGTCACAGTGACGTCGTCGCACCAATCGGAGTCATTTCTGACTGCGGTGAGGATTGTGGCACCACATTGTTGCTGCCGAAAGGGATGGTGGCCGGGGCCGATTTTAGGAACGCTGCGCGAGATGATCCTGAGCAGAACTTGCTATACCTTCAGACAAAGCTTGAACTCATGAGAGGTGAAACTCCTATCGACAATGCGCAATGGATGGAGTACCCAGATCTAGCAGCCCATATTCAACATTTGCGGGATACGGGCAGCCATGGAGCGAATGGGTTTCTACATCCAGCGTTCGAAGCTATTACTGAACTTGATCTGTAGACTATCCTGATTTGCTGTTACAATAGGTTGGCTATAAGCGGAGGGCGACAAGCGACGTGACGCAAGATGAGGCGCTGGCGATTTTGGAATCTGGCACCTCGGTGCTCTTGACCGGCGCGGCCGGTACGGGCAAGACCTTTGTGCTGAACAAGTTTATTCAGCGGGCCAAACAGCGTGGCGTCAGCGTGGCCGTGACTGCGACTACTGGCCTGGCCGCCACGCATCTGAACGGCACAACCATCCACGCTTGGTCGGGTATTGGCGTGCACGATACGTTGGACACGCACGCCAGCGCACGGCTAGCCAAAGGCCGGCAGGAGCTCATCAAAAAAGCCAGCGTGCTTATCATTGATGAAATCAGCATGTTGCACGATTTTCGGCTCGATATGGTCGACGCTATGCTCCGCGCTGTGCGCGAAACCGAAGCGCCGTTTGG
Organism: Saccharimonadales bacterium (SeqCode); assembly: GCA_035278105.1. Taxonomy (GTDB): domain Bacteria; phylum Patescibacteriota; class Saccharimonadia; order Saccharimonadales; family UBA4665; genus PMNU01. Next base: position 260,381 of record DATEJI010000092.1, on the reverse strand, counting down.
CGGTATACAAGTCATTTTGTGCGGCGATTTTTTCCAACTGCCGCCGGTCAATCGCAGGGAAGGGCGGCAAGGTGGTTTCGTCATCTCCTCGGAAATTTGGCAACAAAATGTGTTCAGTGTTTGCTACCTAGAAAAACAATATCGACAGCGTGACGACGAAGTGTATACACAAATTTTGAACGGCATCCGAGCCGGCGTGCTAACTCGTTCGCAACTGGACGCCCTTCGGGCACGGGCGAATGTGGTGGACGATCCATTTGCAACGAAGACGCGCCTGTTAACTGTCAATCAAGATGTCGACGTCGTCAACCTCGCGCAGTTGGATCGCATTGCCGGCGAGCAGCATGAATACTGGATGGAGACGTCCGGCTCCAAAAAATATGTGGAGCAGCTACAGCACTCCTGCCTCGCGCCCGAGGTGTTGCGCTTGAAGCAGGGCGCTCAGGTGATGTGCATCAAAAACGCGGCCGACAAGCGCTACGCCAACGGTTCACTTGGCACCGTTGTTGGGTTTGAGCCGGACACCGATTATCCGCTGGTTGAGCTGGCAAGCGGCCGCACCATCACCGTAAAGCCCGACACGTGGGAACTCATGGATGGCGACAAGCGTCGGGCGCAACTGGTGCAGTTGCCGCTTCGGCTGGCCTGGGCGATCACGGTGCATAAAAGTCAGGGCATGACGCTCGATGCGGCGCGCATCGACCTTTCGCGCGCGTTTGTCGAGGGCATGGGCTATGTGGCGCTGAGCCGCGTGCGTAGTCTGAAACATCTTATGTTAGACGGCCTCAATGGTATGGCGCTGCGCGTCAGTCCGCTGGCGAAGCAGATTGATGTTGATCTGCGCCAGCGGAGCAAACAAGCGCTGAGCACCTACGCCACGCAGATTGCGCAGTGGCAAGCAGACGAGGCAAGTGGCGCGCACCAGGCTGCAGTGCAGGCGCACGAGGCGGCGCTCGCGCCCGACCCGCAGCTCTTTGCGAAGCTACGAACCTGGCGGGCTGCCAAAGCCCGGGAGCTCGCAATGCCGCCGTACATTATCGCCCACGATAAAACACTCGAAGCTGTCTCGGCCCACAAACCCGACTCCGAGCAGACGCTCTTATATGTCCCAGGCTTTGGTCCCAAAAAAGTCGAACTGTACGCCAGCGACATCCTCAGGTTGGTGCGGGAATATCGGGAATATGTGGCGTCCGGTAAGAATGATGACGGCGCTCTTCAGGAATAGGCGATATGATAGTTGCATGGCAACCGGCAAGGCAAAATATTATTTTTTTGAACTTCGCGGTGGCGATTACACCAGCGACCTGCTGCAAATAGAAAACGCGCACCGGCGTGCGTTGCTAGCGACGCTGGGCAACCTCACGGTGCATATCGCTGAACGCGTGCAGAAAAGCCCGGACTTGCCAGATCCCGTGGGCGTGTTTAGCTCTGTGTACCATGGTGATCTGGCAATCGGCAGTCCTATCTTGCAGGCAGATCACTCTTGGTTTGCACCCGAACGCCCGCCAGAATTGCAGCGTGCACCTGTGAGCGTTACGACAAACCACCTCATCGCACCAACGCAACTACTCGATCACGGCAGTGGCGAGCTCGGCCCAGACACGTTCCGGCTAGTGAACATTGATGCACAAGAGGCACTCGCGCAGTTCAGCGTTGCGCTTCGACGGGAAGGCGTCGAGGAGCACTATCTGTTGGGCCGGTTTGCACTTGGCGTTGATAACAACGTGCTCACGATGTGAGCGCCGGCCAGCGCCGTTACTTAGTAATTGTCTGGGTAACCGTCTGGCGTAATGGCAACTCTACCTTCACAACACGTAACACTCAGTAACTCGCACGGTGTGCTGTAAGGGGATAGTCGCGCAAGTAGTCCGCTTGACAGTTACAGCATAATCGCATAGTATGAGCATGACCAAAGGGCCAGTAAGGCTCTTTTCTCATTTGATATGTCGATTGATATCGCTCCACGTAGTATTATTGATGCTCCACCGATTGAGCTTACTCATCAGCTCAGCGCTGTTCCACCAGTAACCGAGGGCAGTGTATTGCCGCCGGAAGCGCAATCGGGGATGCTGCGTGAAGCAAACGGCCGTTCCGAGGCTGAAGGCATGGTGCGACACGAGCGTATTCTGTGCTTGGGGAGTATTGGCGTTGGCGCAGAGTTGGAGTTGTGTGGCGACGACCACGCAATCTATGTATTTGAGCGCACGCCATCGCAAGGCGATGGTTTTTCGTGGCTCTTCAAACCGGCGGATGCTCCAAACGAGCGAGGCAACTTATTGGTAGTGCGCGCAAATCCCAAGGGTGGCCAGCCGACGGCGGAGTATCACCGGGTCATCATGCGCCGCGGCGACGGCCTGTATTTTGTTAGCGAACAGTATCGTCCAACCGAACCTGGAGCGTCACCCTCCAATACTCGTGTCATATTTTGGCCGAACACTCGCCGCACAGGAGTATCTTACAACTTCCCGCGCGTTCGTGCGGTTAACTAGAGAGAGTACTTACATTTTCGCTCTGAACGAAGCAGCGAGCCGGAGCGCCTTGGCTAAGTGGCGACGGCCGGCTGTCTCGTGCCGAACGCTCGCCGAGATAAGATCCTCGGTGTTTTTCTCCGTCCAGGTCCGCCAGGCATCGTACAAAAAGAACGTATCATCTTCGTTGTATGATTCCAAAAAGTGATGCGTATACGCGGTAGGCGAGAGCGCCTGGACACGATGCGCAAGCAGCACGAACGAATCGTATGTCGCTCGCGTTTCTTTATGGAGGCGCAACGGCCGGGCAAGCTCAAGCGCCCGCTGGAAATCCGTGGCGATTTGCAAGAACGTATAACTAATGCCAAGCAAAGTATCCAGCGCGTCATCCATAGCCGCGAAATCTTGCATATCACCATCTATCAGCGACGACATGTCGATGCCATGTTTTTGCAAAAATTTGCATACACGCTGCCATTCGCTGGTGACTCGAGCTTCGAGGGCTTTCTTGGGTTTCAGATCAAAATGCTTCCAGTGGAAGGATTGATCGTAATCGACAATCAGCGCGTCGCTGGGTAGTCCAGCGAGCATCGCCGCCGCTTGTTGCTCACCAGGCGGTGCCATGAGGTATACGCTCAGACAATTAGTTGGCATGGTGTCGGTTTGCTCAGGTGTTACAAAGTACACGTCCGCCTCTGGCCGTTCATTCGGCGGCGTGGCACTAAACTGCATGTGCTGCATATGCGTGATGGTGTAGGTATATTTGAGTATTTTGTCGGCGTTGAGCGTTTGAGCGCGCTGCTTTTGGATAATGCGCGATAGCTTGAGCCACTGCTTGCGAGCGGCGCTTAAAATTGCCACTGGTTGGTCGCTGATAATAACCACCTTGCCGAGGTGCTGCCGCGTGTGGAGGTGGCGCATGATGTCAGCCACAATGCTGTCGGTGCCACGCACCCGTGATTTACGCAACTCCAAATAACACTGTCCCATGGCTCCCCCGTGCCTTAGTGTTTCGCGCGGAATCATACCACAGGTTACCCCCAACGCAACACCAGGCCAGAACAGAGGTATGAAGCGTCAAGTTTACAACAGGTGATGCTGTCGCCAGCTAAAATGCGTTGCTCCAGCAACAATGAGGTGGTCGTGTAGGGGGATGCCCACCAGTTGGCCGGCAGCAACGAGTTGCTGAGTGAGCGCGATATCTTTATGACTTGGTGTGACGTCGCCACTGGGATGGTTGTGGGCAAGGATGATGTACGCCGCGCGGTCGGCAATCGCATCAGCAAACACCTCACGGGGGTGTGCCATAACTGCATCAAGCGTCCCTACGGTTATGGTTCGCTGCGCAATCAGTCGTTGGCCACCATCTAAACTCAAGCAAACCATATATTCTTGCTGCTTGGTGCGAATATCTTGCAGCCGCGCCAGAATATCGGTTTGCGTCAGCAGTGGCGCCATACTTTGCACCAGGTGGCGGCGAGCGAGCTCTAAGCTGGCCAGCAGCCGAGTAGCCGTGGCGGTGCTCACGCCTTTTAACTCGATCAACGAGTCCAGCGTTATGCGGTCGCCGCCTTTTTGCAGCAGCTTTTGGACTTGCCGAGCAATATTGCTGACGTCGGTAGAAGCGGTGCCGCTGCCGATGACCACTTCGAGCAATTCAAAATCCGAAAGTGCGCCAGCGCCCTTGCGCTGCAACTTTTCGCGCGGACGATCGGTGATAGGGAGCTCGCGCAAGCGTCGAATGGCTTTCATAGCACTCTAGTGTAGCAAACCTTCCTTCGAAAGTGGATGTATAAGTACATATATTTGACGAAGTACTAATTATTTGTTATAGTGTTTATGTTTATCACTAACAAACACCATGAAAACAAACACCACCAGCCACCGACCGTTTCATCTCCATCTTGAGTACTTCTTTCGTAAGCAATATTGCCTAATCGCCATGCTGGCGCTTTTAATTTTTGCGGTTATTAAGACTGATGGGCGGATTATTAACTTGTGGCGAGAGGCGTACGCGCAAGGTTTTGGTTTGGTAGGGCAATACATGCGCGAAGAAACGACTCGCGTGCCTATCACCTTTGATATTGCGGCTCGGATTCCGACAGTATCCGGCCGATAGAATTGAGAACCCTGTAGTGTCTTGTGCAAAAGTAGTGGCGCTACATGTTGTGGATAACTGCGTTTGCATAGCGTAACTGTGGATAAGTGGTGTCGCAAACGCTACGTTTTACCGTAAAATCTACTTGTAAGTGGGTAGGGGTGGGTAGTATTATCAGCTCAGTGGGTAATCGTGGGTAATCCAAAATAGATCACCCTCGCGAAAACAAAAACACCACTAGCAAATTAATTAACGAAAGTACCAATGGCCACGGTAGACTACTTTCAACGCAGATTGGACGACAAGCGGCGGTTAACCATTCCGACCGAATTGCGCGCCGAATTTGCCAGCGGGGTAGTCCTCACCAGAGGATTCCAAAAGTACTTGCACCTCTACCCGAAAACGGTATGGGACGATGAAGTCGAGCCGCTCTTAAAGGGAAATATCCTGGATGAGCAAACGGCAGACCTAAACGTCCAGTTCCGGATGGGGAAGGCGGAAGGGGAATGCGACGCCAAACAAGGGCGCGTCACCCTGGAGCAGCATTTGCTCGACTATGCAAGTATCGATAAGGACGTCGTGGCGGTACGCGTCGGAAAGTATTGGCGGCTTATGGCTGGCAGTGCGTGAGTCGCGGCGCGGGTACAAGCACCTTAACAATTCGGCAAGAGAAACCTAACAAACGACTCGAGATCAGCTATTCGGCAGTCAGCAAGTGGGCATAGGGCACCACTTACGAAAAACCCTCGTACTTTCGTTCTAACGAACACCTCCCAAAACTCCACCTCACACATAAGTCTCTCAACTTACGACCAAATACCAAGTAAGAAGTTCGATGATTTTTTAAATCACAAAAATAACTTCTATACATACCCAGTATTTGGTCACCACAAAAACAAAAACACAAAAAACAAAAAGTTGGCTGCTGAATAGGTGATCTTGCAAAAACAAACACCAACACAAAAACAAAATTGGTATAGTTAGTGCAAGGATGCACCAAGACAACAAACCATCAAACGAACATATTCCAGTATTGCTGCAAGCAGTCCTTAAGTATCTCAACCCAAAGGAAGGGGATAGCTACCTCGACCTCACCGGCGGATACGGCGGACACGCAAGCGAAATACTTGGAATAACCAAACATCCAACTGGCACCGTTTTAGTAGACCGTGACCCGAACGCTGTAAAAAGCCTAAGGGAACGATTTGCAACAAGCGGTGTAGAGATCATCCAAAAAGATTTTCTCTCCGCAAGCCAAAAGCTTGCCGCTCGCGGGTCGCAATTCGATTTGATACTTGCTGACTTGGGCGTTTCATCACCGCACCTTAATCAGGCGAGTCGTGGGTTTTCCATCCAACAAGATGGACCGCTCGACATGCGAATGGACACGACGCAAGAACTAACCGCCGAAAAAGTGGTAAACACCTATTCGGCCGAGGAACTTACGAAGATACTCCAGACGTATGGAGAGGAGCCAAAAGCTCGGCAAATTTCGACACTCATCGTGCGGGAGCGCCCAATACAAACCACACAACAACTCGCCACTATCGCTGCCAAAGCCTGGCCAGGGCACAGCAAAGTTCACCCAGCGACGCGAACGTTTCAAGCGATTCGTGTCGCCGTGAACAATGAGCTGGGCCTTTTGGAAGCGGCGCTGCCGATTTGGATCGAGCAGTTGCTGGCGCCAGGTGGGCGGATTGTCGTTATCAGCTTTCATAGCCTGGAAGATCGGTTGGTCAAGCAGGCGTTTAGTGAAGCCGGCGGCGAACGCTACGATGCGACATTGTCTATACTTACCAAGCATCCCGTGAGCGGCAGCGAGCAAGAAATCGTTTTTAATCCGCGTGCAAGGAGTGCAAAGCTCCGCGCCGCAGTGAAACAAACATAACAAAGAAAGGGGCGAAAGCCAATGCCTGCTATAGAGGTCACTGACTTAACCGACCCTAGCCCATACAAAGTGAAAATCCGGCGTGAAGACGCTCGCGATCTAGCTTAAAGGGCCGAAGGCTGGCGGCCAAAATCGCCGCCAGCCACTACAAAAGAAAGAAACAAAAACAAACATGACATATTCAAGTTCATTGGCTGTCGGCCGCAAGACCGCCTTTGCTGCGCGCGGTCAAAACGGCGTAGTATTTCGCACGCAAGAGCGGGCGCTTGGCCCGGTAAGCAATACGGTGATTTTAATCGTGCTGGCATTGGTCCTCGGCATGTTGTACCTCACCCAGGTGACGAAAACCAATGCGTACGGCTACCAGATTAACGGGCTCCAACAGCAACAGGCACAGTTGACGGCCGAGCACAACGACCTTGAGGTTGCCTCTGCGCGCCTGCAAGCCGTGCCGCGCATCCAAAATAGCGCCGAAGCCAAGAGTCTGGTGGCGACTGCTCCCGCAGAGACGGTGAACCAATAACGGTATAATACTGGTATGCAACCAGCCGGACCAACAACGCCGAACCACGCTATCCGCAGGGCGCAGTGGTGCTTTGTGCTGATCGTGCTTGCCTTCGGCATTTTTGTGGTGCGGCTGTTTTATTTGCAGGTGATTCGCTACGATTATTTTCATAAGGCAGCACTGGCCGATCAACTGAAGGAGTATCAGATTCCGGCGACACGTGGGCTTATCGAGGCGCACAGTGGCGGATCGGTGGTGCCGATCGTGCTCAATCAGACGCTGTACACGGTGTATGTTGATCCGACGCTCATCAAACATGCCGATGCGGTGGCAGAGACGCTGGCCGCCACGTTGGGTGGCAGTAGCTCTGATTATCTGTCAAAGCTCAAAACGCCTGGCACGCGGTATGTTGTGCTGGCAAAAAAGGTGACGCCAGATAAAAAGGCGGCCCTTTTGCAACACAAGTATCCTGGTGTCGGTGCACAGGCGGTGACGTATCGGACGTATCCAAACGGCTCGCTCGCATCGCAATTACTCGGCTTTGTGAATAGCGATGGAACGGGCACGTACGGCATCGAGCAAGCGCTGAATGGTGAGCTGGCGGGCAAGAGCGGCATGCTCAAGGCGGTAACGGACATAAACGGCGTGCCGCTAGCTGCCAATAGCGGTAATGTTGACGTTGCGCCGGTGTCGGGCGATAACGTGGTGCTGACCATCGACATGGCCATACAGCAACAGCTCGAAACAATTTTGCAGCAAGGGTTGAAGAACGCGAAGTCCGACTCCGGCGACGCGCTCATTATCGATCCGAACACCGGCGCTGTCAAAGCAATGGCCAACTGGCCTACGTACGACCCAAGCAACTACGCCAGTGTGAGCGACCCGAGCGTTTTTAACAATGGCGCGGTTAGCTCACCGCTCGAAGTCGGCTCGATCATGAAAACGCTGACGACAGCCGCAGCTCTCGACCAAGGAGCGATCACGGCTGATGAGACGTACAACGACCCGGCACACTGGACGGTCGACGGATTTACCATCACAAACATCGAAGAAGACGGCGGAGCAGGGGTTAAGAGTATCGCCGACATCTTGAACTTATCACTCAACACCGGCGCGACTTGGGAGCTGATGCAAATGAGCCAAAAAGGCGGCACCGCCATCAACAGCAAGGGCCGTAACGCGTGGTATAACTACATGACCAACCATTATCGTTTTGGCAAGGCTACCGGCATCGAACAAGGCTACGAGGCGACTGGCACTGTGCCGGACCCCGACAACGGCTATGCGCGCGACCTGACTTACGCCAACACTGCGTTTGGCCAGGCCATGACCGCAACGCCGCTGCAAATGGCTGCAGCCTTTGCGGCGGTGGTGAATGGCGGTACGTATTATCAGCCACATCTTGTTGACCAAAGAATCTCGGCCGATGGCAAGACGGCGACGACCAAGCCTAGAGTGCTCGCAACGAACGTCGTTTCGTCCAAAGTGAGCCAAGAGATTATCCCGCTGTTGGAGTATGTGGTGCAAAAGCACTACATCCGGCCGCCCTTCGATCAAACCATGTATGCGGTGGGTGGCAAAACTGGAACGGCGCAGATTGCCAAGCAGGGCGGTGGCTACTCCGAGACTGACTTTAACGGCACGTATCTGGGCTTTGTGGGCGGCAGCACGCCGCAGTACGTCATCATGGTGCGAGTGAACGATCCGCACAACGGCGGCTACGCTGGCACTGCCGCAGCTCAGCCGATTTTCGCCGGCTTGGCGCACATGCTCATCGATGATTTTGGCGTGACCCCGAAAGGGCAGTGAGTGTATAATGAAACCTAACGTATAAAAGGAAACACCTCGTGCATACAACACTTTACATCTCTGTACAGACGGATACGCTCATCCGGACGCTATTGCTCGGTTTTTTGGGCTTTTTGGTAAGCATGCTCATTACGCCGGTGTACACCACACTGGCGTATCGATACGATTGGTGGAAGAAGCCACGCACGACGACCACGACGGGCGAGAAAGCCAAGCTCTTCATGAAGTTACACGCAGAGAAGCACAAGCGTCTGATTCCAACCATGGCCGGCATTGTATTTGTGGTGAGCACCGTGGCGGTTACGCTAGCATTTAACCTAAGTCGGACGCAGACCTGGCTGCCGCTGGCGGCGTTCGTGGGCGCGGCGGGCGTGGGGCTGCTCGACGATATTATTAATATCAAAGGTGATGGCACCGGTGTCGCCGGCTTGCGCAGCAAGATCAAATTGCTGCTTACCACTATCGTTGCGACGATCGGCGGTTTGTATTTCTACTTCAAGCTCGACGTGAACAGCATTCACATTCCGCTGATGCACTCGCAGCTCCACGTTGGCTGGCTGATTGTGCCACTGTTCATTTTGGTGGTGGTGGCGACGGCAAACGCCGTGAATATCAGCGACGGCGAAGACGGTTTGGCTGGCGGGCTGACGTCTACGGCGTTTGGCGTCTACGCCATTATTGCAGCGCTTGAAGGTCGGTTTGGCGTGGCCGGATTCTGCTTGAGCATCGTGGGCGCACTGCTGAGTTACACCTGGTTCAACATCTATCCGGCGCGATTTTTTATGGGAGATATCGGCTCGTTCGCGCTCGGCACGGCGCTTGGCGTGGTAGCGATGATTACCGATACGGTGGTGTTGTTGCCGGTTATCGGCCTGGTGTTCGTGGCCGAGGCGGGAAGTAGCGCGCTGCAAATTCTTTCTAAAAAGTTGCGTGGCGGCAAGAAGATCTTTAAGATCGCGCCGATCCATCACCACTTCGAGGCCAGTGGTTGGCCAGAGACAAAAGTCACGATGCGCTTTTGGGTGATCGGCCAAGTCGCCGCTGTGCTCGGCCTGATACTCTTTTTAATCGGTAGGTACGTATAGGTGGGTGCGGTTACGCGCCGAAGTATCGTTTCTCAGGAGGTTCAAGGTGCCAGGCGGCACAAGCCTGACTATTGGCTGATTATGCTCAGTGCGCTGCTGCTGGCCATTGGCTTGATTGTGGTGTACGCCATCAGCCCAGGGTTGGCGGTAGAGAACCGCGTCAGCGGCAGCTACTATGTCACGAGGCAGGCGATTGCCGTTGTGCTGAGCGTGGTGGCCTTCGCTGTCACCGCGTTTGTACCGCTGACGCGTTGGCGGCAGTGGCACAAGCCGCTGCTTATGGTAGCCGCGGCGTTGACGCTTTTTGCGCTGGTGCTGCCGACGAATCCCGAGTATCCGGCGCATCGCTGGATCAGGGTAGGGGGATTGTCATTTCAATCGGTAGAACTCCTGAAGTTTGCCTTACTTATTTGGATTGCTGGACTATTGAGCGACCGCATCGCTAAGGGCACGATTCATAATGTGCGGCAAACGCTCAAGCCCTTGGCGATCGGATTTTTAGTCATCGGACTTGTGGTGGCCGGCGTGCAAAGCGACTTTGGCTCGATGATGGTGATTACTGCCATGATGACGGCCATGGTGTTTGTTGCCGGCATGCCCATGAAACGCTTGGCGCTGATTGCCGGCATATTGGTGATTGGCGCTGTACTCGCCATCTCGGCTGTGCCGTATCGCCGCGCTCGGATCGAGGCTTTCTTGCATCAGGACACCAGTAACTGCGCCGCGCTGACCAGTGGCTATCAGGCTTGCCAGGCGCTCATCGCGGTTGGCAGCGGCGGCATGTTCGGCCTGGGATTGGGTAAGAGCGTGCAAGCGTTCGGCTATTTGCCAGAGGCCGAAAACGATTCCATTTTTGCCATCTACGCAGAGAAATTTGGCTTTGTGGGTGCGGGCGTACTGCTGGGCATTCTGATTGCGTTTTTTGCCCGCATTAAGCGGGTGATGGAGCGAGCGCCGGACGATTTTACGCGCCTGATCGCTACTGGCGTATTCGCCTGGCTTGCGGCGCAATCGCTGATTAACATCGGCGCGATGGTCGGCCTGTTGCCGCTCAAAGGCATCACGCTGCCATTCATCAGCTACGGCGGTACTAGCGTGCTGCTCGTGATGGCTGTGGTCGGTTTGGTATTCCAGATTTCGCGCTATACTTTGTACAGTATTCCACGTCAATCTGATATAGGAAGGACAGGCTATGAAAATAGTGGTGACCGGCGGCGGGTCCGGGGGGCATATCACTCCAGTACTGGCAGTCGCGCATGAGCTGAAGAAGATCGACCATGCCATCGAGATCGATTACATTGGCCAAACCGGCGACTCTTTAGGTGATGTGCCCGAGCAAGATCCTAATATCGACCACATGTACACGGTGCGGGCAGGGAAGTTTCGTCGCTATCACGGCGAAGGCTTGCGCCAGTTGCTGGATCTGCCGACGTTGTACAAAAATCTACGCGATGCGGTCTGGGTGCTCGTTGGGATGGCGCAAAGCTTTCGGTTGCTCGGCAAACTAAAGCCGGATGTGATTTTAACGCGCGGCAGTTTTGTGAGTGTGCCGGTGTGCTTGGCTGCAGCCTTGCGGGATATTCCATATATCACGCACGACTCCGATGCATTACCCAGCCTGGCAAACCGAATCATCGCTCGCTGGGCGCGGGCACACGCTGTTGCGCTCCCCAAAGAAATCTACCGGCGCTATCCCCCGCAAAAGACCGTGACTGTTGGTGTGCCAATCTCGCACCGGTTTCATGAACTGACGGCCGAGCAGGTGGCCGTGGCGCGCAAGCAACTCGACATTCCACTTGAGGCCAAAGTGCTGTGCATAACCGGCGGTGGGTTGGGCGCGCAACGCCTGAACGCCGCTGTGGTGAGTTGTGTGCCAGCGCTGTTTACGCGATATCCCGACCTGCACGTGGTGCACATTGCCGGCCGGCTCGACGAAGATAATATCCGGCGCCAATACAAACAAGAGCTGCCGCCCAAGGAGCAGCACCGCGTGATGGTGAAGGGGTTTGTTACGAATATGTACCTCTATAGCGCTGCGTCGGATGTCATCGTAACGCGCGCCGGCGGCACAAGCATCGCCGAATTTGCCGCCCAAGCCAAACCGATCGTCGTGGTGCCAAATCCGCAACTGACCGGTGGGCATCAGCTCAAGAACGCCCAAGTGCTGGCAGATCGTAAGGCAGTGCGCTTGGTGCACGAGGATGTACTGGTGACTGACCACCAAGCGCTCATGCCGCCGCTCACCGACTTGTTCGACCACCCCGAAAAAGCCGCCGCGCTGGGCAAAAAGCTGGCGACGCTGGCGCGACCCAATGCCGCGCATCTGCTGGCAATGGTATTATTAGAAGTGGCAGCAGGCGCGTCTGTCGAGAGTCGGCAGTAACGCTGTATCGTCAAACAAACACCATGTTTTTTAAGAAAAAATCCACACCAATGCAGCCGCGCATGCGCCAAGCCGAGCGGAGTGTCCGTGCCAGCGCACCAGTTTTTTCGTACCACACCAACCGTGCTGCGCGGCCAGAGGCTGCTCGTGACACGCGTGCTGGCGCCGGCAAGAGCGGCAGTGTAATCAAGGGCGCGTCAGCCGCTATGCTGCGTGGCAAGCACGTCAATTGGCTCAAGCGAGGGCCTGTGTTGCTCGGCGCAGCTTTAGCGATGCTCGTGCTACTTGCTAATTTGGTAGTAAGCACCAGTCCGCGCATGCAAGTGGCCGATGTGCAGAACGGCCGAATTTTTTTGCGCGCTCCGTCGATCTATTTGCAGGCGGCGCACAACATGCTCGCAGGCTCGCTCCTCAATCGAAACAAAATCACCATCGACACTCACGCTATCGCCAATCGCATGCAAGCGCAGTTTCCCGAATTAGCCAGCGTTTCGATCGAGTTACCACTTGTGGGTACGCAACCTATCGTGTACGTCCAGCCTGCAGCGCCCAAACTCCTGCTTACCAGTACGGGCGGCACGGTGTATGTCGTCGATGAGAACGGCCGGGCGCTGATCCTCGCTAGCAAGGTCGCTCGGCTCGACACGCTGCAGTTGCCGATGGTTACCGATCAAAGTGGGCTTACAGTTGGTTTGGGTAAGCCCACGTTGCCGAGCAGTAGCATCTCCTTTATAACAGAGGTAGTCGGCCAGCTAAACGCAAAAAATTTACACATTAAAAGTATGACCTTACCACAGGCTTCCAGCGAGCTGGACGTGCAGGTGAGTAGCGCGCCGTACATCATAAAATTCAATCTGCGAGGTAATGGTAGGGTAGAAGCAGGAACATATCTGGCAGTGGCCGCGCAGTTAGCGCGCGAGCATAAAACGCCAACTACGTATATAGATGTGCGAGTAGACCAGCGCGCGTATTACAAGTAGTGGCAAACAAAGCCCGCTCTGCCCTTGTAGTTCGTGTTTTGTTCATATAATAGTTAGAGCCAGTGGCTCGTAAAATATATAAACATACAAAAACAAACTAAAGTTAAATAAAATAACAGGGAACGCCAAGGTAAGTGGGGAAATATATATAAATAATCAAATTGGCGAAAAAGCAAATACTTTCACGACATTGCTGTGGAAAAGTCAAATAGTACAGACTTACAACAGCCGCGCGCGTGGAGACGTGCGGGTTCAAGGTTCGAATAGTGTACGGTTTAAACCTGAGACACTAGTGCTATGACTCCAGTAGCGAGTGAGTAGCTGCAGCGGTTGGAGGTCAGCGACTTGTCGCTGCTTGAGGGGGCTTTAGCTCGCGCGTTTCATGCTTTATACGTTGCGTAATTTGCGCGCACGTCGCGCGGTTAGTGCTGTTTTTTGACAAACGTGCGTTGCTCCCCTGCAGGGGCCTTATCTCTTTGCAGTCTAGTCTATATAGTATTGGTCGTAAAATATGCATTGTGCGACGTCACGTGTGTATCCTACTGTGTTGCCGCGGCTACTGGTTTGCTTGCCCATTGCATCGATCTCTACTATCATTTTTCGTTTGTTCTTCCCTGCGTTGGTACTTATTGCACTCACTATTCGTTTCTAACTGCCCGTGACCTCTTGGTCGAATTCTACGTATTAGGACATATTTTGAAGATATTACTACCTAAAAAGAGAACTCTAGTTTATGTGTTCGTATTTTGTATAGCTTCGACTTCGGCACCCAGTTATAAGCTTCGTTTCGCTCGCTAGAGGTCGTAGATTAATTGCTCTTGACGACGGCGAAGCTCAGGCCCTTGTAGCTGAGCATGACACACTATGTCGGCGCACTGAAGATAGTTAAACCCAATGATGTCACAGCCATACCGCTCTCATGCGGGTAGATCCCATGGGCTACTCGAATGCGACTTGTTCGCTGTCGAGCGCGTATGTAGCCTTGGCAACGCGCTTGAACTGGCTCTTGCCTTGCAGGTTGAGAAGTATAGTTGTTTCTTTGACGAAGCGGCTTTTAAGTACGCGTTTAACGATTTCATCGCGGTGCAGCGGCTCCCCTGCTTCGCGCAGTACGCCGGTGATAATATCCGCCACGGTGCCCTTTTGGTAGCCCCACTCCTTCAGCGCATAAATGCCACGGCCGATAAGCACAAAACGCTTGTCTTTGATAAGTTCGTTGTGAATGGCTTGCGTCGTCACATCTTTTCGCTTGAAATCGCTCTTTTTGATAGCTTCGGAGATGTCGTTGAAGTGCATATGCTTGCCATTTTCTTTGAGAATGACGTAGATTTTGTCGCGAATGTTTTTTGGATTGACCATCGGCCACTTTACCAAACCCCAACGGCTGTTGAGGGTGGCTAGATCTTTCGAGATAGTTGCAAGCGCCTTGGCTTCTGGTGTGCTTTCGATGCCAGCATCCGCAGCAGCTTCATCGATGGTAATGGGCTTACCAGCGTGCTCGATGGCGCTCTGTAGTTTCGTGATGGCAGTTTTCATGTCACCACTGTCGCGTACACTGCTCACGCCAACAGCTTGGTAGTAGTGGTCGTCTTCTTCGATGATGCTCAGATGCGGACAAAGCATGGCCAGGAACACGATGCGCGATTGGTCTGTCTTGGTGTTTTCGCCTGTCACGCTGGCGCTCAGGTCGCTAACACGCGCCGCTTCTCCGGCTTGGTGCAGCTCGGCCAAAAGCATGTGCTCGACTTCTTGGGTATGCGGAAGATCACCCGCTTCGGCAAGTGACTTGAAGCGAGAGACGACTGATTTTTCCAGTTGGCGCACGCGCTCACGCGTGATGCCGAGCAGCTCACCGATTTGCTCTAACGTTTCGCGGCGATCAAAGAGCCCGAACCGACGCGCCACAATCTCACGCTCGCGGTCACGCTCGACGCTGCGCAAAATATCCTGGACGAATTTTTCGGTATCTAGCACCTGTTTTGGTGCGACGGTATTGGCCATTTGTTCTGTTCCCTATCTGTTAAGTTGTTTCGTTTGACATAACTATAAAACTAACAAACAAAAATGTCAAGCGTTACCCAAACGTACGTTTATTGTAGCACGAAATGGACAGCAACAATGACTATGTGTTGTAGAAATATCGCTAGAAAATATCTTGCTTAGCGAACAAACTTGTGGAAAAACTAACTCGGCTTACGGCGACGAACAAAGCGCCGGCCTTTGCGAGCAGGTGCTTCCTCGAGTAACTTTTTGCATTCGGCTTCGGTGAGCTTTTTGGGATCTTGATCGGTTGGGATTTTAGCATTCTTTTTGCCGTCGGTGATGTACGGACCGTACGGACCGTTTATTACGTTAATGCCGCTCGAGGCGAATTGCTGGATATACTTGTTGGCCTCTTTTTCGAGCTTGGCTTTGTAGAGGTCGCGCGCTTCGGCTTCGGTAATGTCGAACGGACTCTGCGGCTTAATGCTCACGAACAGTTTGCCCACCTGAATGTATGGGCCGAACCGGCCGATGTTCGCTTTGATTTCCTGTCCATCGTCGGTGGTGCCGACGGTTCGTGGTAGTTCGAACATCCTGAGCGCTTGCTCAAGCGTGACGTCTTCGAGCGTGGTGCCTTCAGGCAGCGGTGCGAACGCTGGTTTTTCTTCGCTATCTGTTTCGCCGCGCTGCAGCATTGGGCCATAGCGACCAAAGCGCGCCATGATTGGCTTGCCAGTTTTGGGGTCGGCGCCGAGCTCACGCGCTTGGCTAACTTCTTCGCGCGAGGCTTCCTCGGATTTTTTGATGAGCGGATGAAAATCTTTATAGAAGGTGGTTATCATCTTCTCCCACGACTCTTTGCCTTCGGCGATATGGTCGAAGTCGCCTTCCACGATGGCGGTAAAATCGTAGTCGACGATGCTTGGGAAATATTTGACCAAGAAATCGGTAGTGACCTCGGCGACGGGTGTGGGCACGAGTTTGGCACGGTCGGCGCCGGTGATTTCGGTGGTCACTTCTTCGGTAATGGCACCACTGAGCAGCGTGAGGGTTTGGACTTGCCGCTCGGCACCCTCGAGGTCTTTCTTCTCGACATATTCGCGCGTTTGGATGGTCGAGATGGTTGGCGCGTAGGTGCTTGGTCGGCCGATGCCGAGTTCCTCGAGCTTTTTGACGAGCGTAGCCTCGCTGTAACGGGCCGAAGGCCGACTGAATGTCTCAGTAGCCGTCATTGTATTTAGATCGAGCTGCTGGCCCTTAGAAACGGGCGGTAGGAGCGTGTCGTCTTTGCCGCCGCCGTAGACTTTAAGGAATCCGTCGAACTGCAGAATTTCGCCTTTGGCTAGGAGTTTTTCCGGGCGTGTACTAATGCCAATGGTTACCTCTGTCTTTTCGGTCTGCGCGGCTGCCATCTGGCTGGCGAGCGCGCGCTGCCAAATCAAGCTATAGAGCTTTTGCTGCTGAGCATCATCGCCGGACTGCTGGCGAGAGAAATCGGTGGGGCGGATGGCCTCGTGCGCTTCCTGCGCGCTCTCGTTCTTGGTTTTGTACTGGCGGACTTGATGATAGTTCTCGCCGTAATTTTTCTGAATGAATTCCTCGGCCGCTTTGATGGCGAAGCCGGAAAGCGTGGTGCTGTCGGTACGCATGTAGGTGATGGCGCCAGATTCGTACAAGCGCTGCGCGAGCGTCATCGTCTGCTTGACGCTGTAGCCCAGGCGCCGGGCGGCTTCTTGCTGCAACGTGCTGGTGGTAAACGGTGCGCCGGGATTTCTGCTGCCTGGCTTTTGCGCGATGTCTTCGATGGTGAACGTGGCACCGGTGCAGGCTTGTAAGAAAGTGCGGGCGTCGTCTTTGGTAGTTGGCTTGGTGGCGAGCTCTGCCTTTAAGTCTTGCTTGTCCTTGTCAACCACGAAAATCGCGGTGATTTTGTAGGAGCTTTCGGGTGTAAAGTCGCGGATTTCGCGTTCGCGCTCCACGATGAGCCGCACGGCTACGGATTGCACCCGGCCAGCGCTTAATCCGGCGCGGACCTTTTTCCAGAGCACGGGGCTAATTTCGTATCCGACGAGTCGGTCGAGAATGCGGCGCGCCTGGTACGCGTCTACCAATTGCAGATCCACAGTGCGCGGATTTTCGATGGCGTGCTCAATCGCGGTTTTGGTAATTTCGTGGAACACGATGCGCTTAGTCTTTTTAGGATCGAGCTTGAGTGCTTGCGTGAGGTGCCAAGCAATCGCCTCGCCTTCGCGGTCTTCATCGCTTGCCAGCCAGATTTCGTGGCCTTTGGCAGCGGCACGCAGCTCGCTGACGACCTTCTTTTTGTCGGGGTTAATCTCGTAAGTTGGCGCAAAGCCGTGTTCAATGTCGATGTTCAGACCCTTTTTCGGAAGGTCGCGGATATGGCCGAAGCTACTCTTAACCGTGTAGTCTTTGCCGAGGTACTTCTCGATAGTTTTTGCTTTGGCCGGGCTCTCTACGATGACTAAATTTTTGCTCATGTTTATCCAGATATCTTATATGCAACGTCCTATAATACGCAAGTGCTGCCCCGAAATGCAAGTTTTCTATCAAAATTGTTACAAAAAGCTTGACGACCTAAGCATGACGGAGTAAAACAGAATACGGGTGTGATACAAATCACATAAAAGTATTAACTGTAATAGGCAAGACGCTGAACAGCAGCCGCTACCTTGTAACAAGGAGCGGTTTTTATTTTGGCGTGTTGCAAAACAAAGGAGAGCTCTTATGAGACACGGTATTGGTTCTGGTGACGCTGGTGAGGTAGGTTTGTATGCGCGCTTGCTACACGAGACTAGTGGTGGCAATAATGCTTTGGCGGATCGTCGAGTTACCGAATGGAATATATTGCATCACGCGGATATTGCCGCGACGTATCATCGAGTAGAAGCAGAACGTGCGGCTGCAGAAATGTTTCCAGCAGAAATCGAAGGCCCTGTTGCGCTTGCTGGTTTAGCTGCTCGCATTGACGCAACACGACAAGAATGCGCAGAGTTGGGCCTCTATTAGAGTAGAGTCTTGCCGGAGTGTGACCGCAGAGAGCAAGCGGCGTATAAAATGAGCGGTTAACAAGGCCGCTCATTTTATGTAGATTCTTTATATGTATTGGCTGAGTTTGTACCCAGCATAAATACCAACAAAAGAACCGAGGGCGCTGCCGAGCAGGCTTTGCCAACTGAACCAGTTGCTGTGGCTGAGCACGGAGCCTAGCCACCCACCGAGAGTGCCGCCCACGAACAGGCCGATCCAGATCATTGTTTTAGTGCCCATGACTTTATTGTAGCGTACAAGTTGGCGGTAGTTAGAGTAAGTTATTGCAGCCCCCACTGGTTGTTGCCGAGTGGGCGGATGGCACCGCGGATTTCGAGCATAGTAAGCGTTTGGTTGTACAGACTGACGGGGAGATTGCTCCGGGCCAAAAGCTCGGCGCCGTCGCTGACGCCACTGGCGAGTAGCGTCAGCAGTGCTTGCTCGTGCGGATCGCGGCTGCTCGGCGCCGCTTTTGCCATCGTCTGGGTAATCCCGAGCGCATGAAACACATCCTGTACGCTGGTAACTGGCATAGCGCCGGTTTTGATGAGGTTGTTCGTGCCCGCGCTGGTGGGGCTGGTGATGTTGCCGGGAACAGCTAGCACCGCCTTCCCCTGCTCCAGTGCGAAGTTGGCGGTGTGCAGCGTGCCGCTCTTTTCGGCAGCCTCGGTAATGAGCAGTGCGTCGCATAGGCCCGCAGCGATGCGGTTGCGGGCGATGAAGTGGTCTTTATAGGGAATTTCTCCGGCCGGATATTCGGTCACCAGTGCCCCGCCCTGCTTGATGATTTGCTCGGCCAACTGGCGATGGTTCGCTGGATATATCTGTTCAATGCTCGATGGCAGCACGGCGATGGTCAAGCCGCCTGCTTCGAGCGCTGCGCGGTGAGCGATGCCGTCTACGCCAATCGCTAGGCCGCTCACGATTACTACCCCGCTCCGCGCTAGCTCGCCCGCCAGCGTGGTGGTCACCACGCGGCCATAGGCGGAGACTTTGCGGCTGCCGACAATGGTTACGCAGGGCCTCGTTAACAGTTCGGCAAGTGCCGCGCCGGCCACAAAAAGCCGGTTGGGGGGTTGTGAAATGTTCCTCAATCTTTTCGGAACAACAGAGGTAGATATTGGCAACTCTTTGACTTTCATACAAGTTCCTGCAAAAAGTATTGACATAAAAGGTCCATAATGCTAAAGTAGGGCACTGTAAACGGTTTTGGCCGATTTACGCACCTTATATCCCCCATTCTAACAATTCGTTAGATTGTTTTAGAACGTGCCGTTGAGCAAAGTTGTTACCCTCCACTTATCTCCTCGCGCGCTTGCCTGGCGTTTACAAAAGGCAGACATGCGTTCTAAAACAAACTAACCCCTTTAACTGGCTGCGCACGGATTCGTCTGTTGCTGCAGCAACCCCTGGGTTTACCCAGAGGCCCTACGTAGTGGGCCAGCGTGTCTGATAAGGATGGCAGCTTGCTGCCGGCGCGAACTTTATGGAGTTTTAGTTCGACGCTATCGCTGGGGTGGGTTGAAGGGTGTTGGGGACAACCGTTGGTTGCCCCCGAAAATTGGCCTGCAAGCGGTGCCCACCCCCTCTTGCAGGTCATTTTTTATAGCTGCACTTTTGCGGTCCAGACATCACCGACGGCAAAAGAATGCTACAATCCCAACGAAGTAACCCTACAAAACTACTGAGGCGAATGTATTTATTATAAGGGGCTCGCCAACTGGCGCGAGCATTACCTTACCGTACGCTCCCCTAAAACGCAACACGATTTACACCAAAAAACTGCGGGTTTCTTGCAGCAATTGTCCGTCGCCGTAGGCGTATTCGCTTAAGATAGCGCTGACCTCACGCGTGAGGTTTGTAAGCTCAGCTACTTGTGTTTTGCTAAACGGCGCGAGCACGAAGTCGGCGCTGTCCATCTGCGGCGGTTCTTTCGGTCCGACGCCAATGCGCACTCGGCCGAAGCCCTCGCCCACTGCTTGTATGATCGACTTCAAACCGTTGTGTCCTGCCGAACCCCCGCCCATGCGCAAGCGAATTTGGCCGAACGGAATGTCCAGCTCGTCGTGCACCACCACAATCTTCTCTGCAGGAATTTTGTAGAATTGCGCGACGGCATGAACTGCCTCGCCGCTGAGGTTCATGAACGTAGTCGGTTTTATAAGAATAGTCCGAGTGTCGCCGAGCGTGACTGTAGCGAGGTGACATTTGAAGTCTTTTTTGTCGACCCAAGGAGTAACATCGTTCGCTGCCGCAAAAGCGTCCACGCAGGCGAAGCCGATATTGTGCCGCGTGCCGTCGTATTCTTTGCCAGGATTGCCCAAACCAACTATCAGCACGGTTTTGTTTTGCCCGAGCGTGTAGTATTGAATGGTCGAGCCGAGCTGCGGCCGGCGTTGGAAAAGTGCCATGCGTTTTAGTATAGCTAAGGTGTTTCGGGATTGCTAGCTGGCGTGTTAGTCTTCCTGACTCTCGGTTGCAACGGGTGGCTGCATGCTGGCAAGACGCGCGCTTGCCGCTTGCAATATCGACGCAGAGTGCTGCCGAGCTTTGTCGCGCATGTCAAACCAGTGTTCTTGTGCCATTGGCGTGGCACTGGCAGAGGGTGTGGTAAGATCTGGCTCTTCCAGAGCTCTGTCTAAGTCACGTCGCAGTATTCTGTGCAGCTCCTGCGTATAGCGAGCGTGGGGCGCGATCTGGTTGAGATGTGCGAGGTAGGTAAATGCGTCGGTCCACTCGTCTGCGCGGACATAACGCTCTGTTCCTATGAGCGAGCTACTGCAGCCCACGAGATCTAACGCGCGACCGACTGCGGCTTCCACTTCCAGACCTTCTTCGTGAGCAAGAGCGAGTAGGCGGAAGCTCTCGAAGTGTTCTGCGAGTCGGTGCTCCTCGCCTTGCTGTTCTGCTTGGCCTATAGTGCGTTCAACGGCTGTGGCCAGCTCACCGGCATGTTCGAACAGGCTTTGGGCGAATGCCCCTGAAGAAGGCTCTAGTTCGCTGAAAGCCACATATCCACTGGCTGGCGGTTTGCCACCGCAGGCCGCTACGGCGGCGGCGCGGTCGTGGTTTATGGCGTCGAAGCTCAGGTCGGTAATGGCGTTATTGAATGTAGTAG
The DNA here is from genome assembly GCA_035278105.1 of Saccharimonadales bacterium (SeqCode). Classification (GTDB taxonomy): domain Bacteria; phylum Patescibacteriota; class Saccharimonadia; order Saccharimonadales; family UBA4665; genus PMNU01. The sequence goes on along the minus strand of DATEJI010000092.1, from coordinate 239,013 downwards.
TGAGTTCATCGAGTATCTGTGCCCTGCCTGTTTCGCCTTCGGGCAAGTGCAGCTCTTGGATGGCGGCGGTAAAAAGCGCTGGGTCGGTTATCTCCAACTCGAGACCGTCCATGCTTGGTACGAATGCAAGGCCGGTAGCGGCGAGTGCTTCGCTGTTGTGCTGGTTGGCTCTTTCTTGTGTGCGGTTTGGCGGTGCGTCTGAGATGGAGTACGCTTCGTTGTCCTCGCCCGGGTTGATTTCGAGTGGGGGATCCAGCGGCAATTCATCATCGCTAGAGATACTAGTGAGCAAGTCGGTCATCTTTAGGTCGGCGAGTAGATCGTCGACCTCGTCCCGCTCAGGTTCTACCTCGGCGATGGCATGCGCATAGCGATAGAGTTGCAGGAGCGAGGCGCCTCTGTCGGCTGGCTCGGCGCTGGTGGGTATTTCGTTGGTGGGCGGCGGATCGTCGTTGCCGCCGGCACTGCCGAACCGCGGTGTATCGTTATCGGTGGGTGCGTACCCTGGTATGACGGGCTGCTCTGTTGCTTGCCTGTCTATTGGTTCGCTGCCTTCGTTTGGATAGTCTGAGCTGTACGCCGCCCGCCAAACCGAAAACGTCTCAGCGCCGTGGGCGCTCAGTCGCGTGGCATCAAAGTCGAGCTCCGCTGTACCCGCATCATCATTGTACGCTGCTATTTCTCCCGCTGCGGAAAGGTCGCCGTCAGCTAGGTCTGTACTTCCGGCAAAGAGGTTACACTCCAGCTCGTGCGCTATCTCTGCTCTGTCAGATAAGTAACCATATGCGGCCAGCTCGGGCGCAGGTGGTGCCTGCCTTGGCAAATCAGAAGAAAATTCGCGCATGCTAGCACGAGTATACCACGCACGGTTTGGCTATCGAGGACTGCGGGTTGGACTCTCGCCGTGCTTGTGCGTCTCGTGCTTTTCGATAAACCACAGTTGCACCGGCGTGCCTTCGTAGCGGTAGCGCTCGCGCAAAGAGCGTTCCAGATAGCGTTTGTAACTCCAATGCAGGAATTTAGTGTGGCTGCCAAAGATCTTGAAGGCTGGAATTGGGTTGTCGGTCTCCTGTACCATGTAGTTGAGTTTGGGCGCGCGGTTTTTGAGTCCGGCGGGCGGATGGCGATCGACCACTTCGCGCAGCCAGCGGTTGAGCTCGGCGGTCGACATGCGCTGCGTGCGCCGCTCGGCGATCTCTAGGGCGAGTTCAAAAATCTTGGTAACATTTTGCCCGGTCACACTGCTGGTGAAAATAAGTGGTGCCCACGGCACGAAATCGTAGGTGGTGGCAATTTGCGGCGCCAGCGCATCGCGGGTAAACGCGTCGCGGCCTTCAACGGCGTCCCACTTGCTCACGACGAGTATCAAGCCTTTGCCTGCTTCTTTAATAAGCCCGGCGATTTTTTGGTCGAGGCCAACGTTAAGCTCGTTGGCGTCCATCACCAGCAAGCAGATGTCGGCCTGCTCGATGGCGCTCAACGAACGGATAACGCTAAAGTGCTCTATCCCCTGCCCGATCTTCCCTGGCCTGCGGATGCCGGCGGTGTCCATAAGCTCGACCTCGCGGCCGCCAAACCGCACCACTGCTCGGTTGATGTCGCGTGTGGTGCCGGCGCGGTCGGCCACGATGGCCTGCTGCTTTTTGGCTAAGGTGTTAAACAGATACGACTTGCCTACGTTCGGGCGACCGAGCAACGCAATGCGAATGCGGTTGTCGTCTTCTTTGATGGTTGCCTTGGGAATGTGCTCCGCGAGCGTGTCGAGCAGCTCGCCAATGCCGCGGTGCTGCGTGGTGCTGGTGTGCACGATCGGCTTGACGCCCAGCCGCTGAAACGCCTCCAGGTCGGCGCCTTTTGCCTTGTCTATTTTGTTGATGACCAAAAAAACCGGCTTGCGGCTTTTGAGCGCCATCTTGGCCACGCGACGGTCTTCCTCGGTGATGGGCACATCAGCTTCGACAACGACCCAGATAACGTCGGCGCTTTCGGTGGCTTGTTGGATTTGCTCCTGAATGGTGAACTCGAACTCGTCCTCAGCGTCTTTCACGCCGGCGGTGTCGACAATCCAAAAATCCTGGCCGCGCCAGCTTGCCTTGGCGGTGATACTGTCGCGCGTGGTGCCAGGCTCGTGCGCCACGATTGTTTCGCGTCGCTGCAGGACGGCATTAAACAAGCTGGACTTGCCCACATTTGCCCGGCCTACGATTGCTATAATTGGCACGTGAGTGCTGCTCATAAGAGGTAGTATAACAGATGAGAGTGTATTGACAAACAGTGTTTTTATATCATACTAAAATGCATGAGTATGCGAGAAGTGTGGCACGCCAGTGCTGGATTTAGTGATGTGATTCGCCAGGCCGACGAGGCCGCCTACCTAGCCGCCGTGCGCGAGCAACACCTGCAGCAATTGGGTGTAGAAGGTCAGCTTTTTACTGATTTGCGTACGGAATACGACAGTTATGTAGACGCGTTGCGCACCGAGGTGTCGCCATATATTTCTGGCGAGACCCAAGGGGGTCGACCGTATCACGATGGCTGGCGCGTTGGTATCGGCGCACTCGAAGGAACGGTGCAAGACGGTCCGATTGCCACGCACCTGCGGTATGTGGACGACGTGCGGGAATTTCGTAACGGCTACGAAGAAGACGACTTTGATGAAGAAGACTATGGAACCGCATGCGGCCCAGGGATGCACGAAATTATCCGCAGCGATTTTCCGTTGTTTCGCTCCGACGCGCCGATTGAAGATGCACTCCATTTTTCGGTAACGTTTGGCGGTGAGCAGACCAACTTTTACGCGCATCCGGACCCAATCCGCACAGTAACACTGCAACACGACTTCCCAACGGATTTTAGCGTGATAGAGAACGAGGCTATAGATCGGGTTCACACGGCCGCGGTCAACGACGCTTGGAACGAGCACTGTGCGCCCGGGTTTGCTGCGTTGCGGTCGGCTCTTGCTCGTTTTAGGACGAGTAACTGGCTCAAGCTCGATCCAACCACGCCGGAGGAAGTGCTCTTACGAACGGTTGCCGGTATTCACAAAGGTGTTGCGGGGGCAAACGATGCACTCCGAGCCATACTCCTGCAGCCGAGAGTTGGCGAGGTAATTGCACGAGCGCGCGATTACACGCCGCCATTCAGAGTTCCCCTACATATCTTGGGAACCAAACATGTCCGCTTATTTGGACTTGTTAGAGCAAGCGTCTCCGGCTTTTCAGACTGCAGTGGACCGGAACGAGCGCATGTTCGGCACAGCGCTACTGGAGATCGCCGAGGATAAACTCCTTGACGTCTACGCTAAAGTGGAAACAGCCAGGCGCTTTGCATTGCCGCTGCTGACGCATACCGCCCCTATCGGCGTGCCAGCCCCTGGCGATTATCAGTGGCAATGTCATGGCAATCAATAACGCGATACTCCTGCGACGGTAGCTATCCCCATGCCTGCAAGCAGTGCGCCTGCGCGTGGTACACACGTGCTCGGGCTGCACTCGACTGACCTACCTGCGGGCATGGGGATAGCCCTTCGCGTCTATTGACAGTACTGCTCGTTCGCCGTATTATTCGCGCTAATGAAATACGAAGGTCCAGGCGAGCAAATCGGTTTCTCTGGCCGCCTGCACAGCTTGCATGAGTTTTTGGCTACGCTACCGGCACTGTGGCCGCAAGAGGTCGTCGAACTGGTCGCCAGTTTTCAGTATGGGCCTGCCGTGCGCGAGCTCTGCGATCAAGCGGAGCAAGAATGGGCGGCCGAAATCGCCATGCCGCCGATGGCATCTTCCGACCTGCAAAGCGCTTGGGGTGATATTGAAGACGCTACCCGATACGTATGCGCACCAGTCGTCACCGACTCGCTCCAATTTGAGCTGGACCAGCAATACAACGAATTGCGTGACGCAGAGCCCTGGAACTAAGCGTTTCGCCAAACGCCGCTGGCTAGTGCGCCGAGCGTGTACGTGCCAAATTGCACGCGGTGGAGTGCTGTCACTGTGTAGCCAAGCGCCGCGAACGTGCGGCGAATCTGGCGGTTGCGGCCTTCGTGCATCGTGACGCGCCAGCGCGTGGCAGTGTCGTCGAGTTTTTCGAGCTGGAGTCGGCTAGGGCCGTCCTCAAGCTGGACGCCATGATCTGCAATCATCTGGTGGTGTAAGGGCGCGAGCGGTGCACCCAGAGTCGCCTCATACATCTTCGTTTTTTGAAATTTTGGGTGCGTCAGCTCGTAGGCAAGCTGGCCATCGTTGGTGAGCAGCAAAAGCCCGGAGGAGTCTTTATCCAGCCGTCCAATAGGTTTGAGCGCGCGTAACTCCGCCGGCAGGAGGTCGTAAATGGTGCTGCTCCCCTGCCCGCTTCGACTCACCACAAACCCAACTGGCTTATGCAGAAGAATGGTTTGCGTCGTTGCTGGCATGTGCACGGCGTGGCCGTCGAGGGTGACACGGTCGCGCTCGCCGACCATCTGACCGGTGCGCGCGGGTTGGCTATTCACCACTACCCTGCCCGCTTCGATGGCTTGATCGGCCGAACGGCGCGACAAATCCGTAGCAACCGACAGGAATTTATTGATGCGCATACCTATATTTTACAGCGAGATGCTGTTGGGGTCGACTGGCTGGCCGTTTGGACCAAGCGGCGTTGGCGAAATAACATGTCCGGGCTGATGCGGCATAGGTTGCGTGCCAGGGATAGGCGCGACGACCGGGTTTTCATCCAGATTCGTAATGCCCTCTTTAGCGAGCAAGGTGCTGAGATCTGGTTGCGACGGCGCGCTGCCTGGCGCCAGTGGCTTGATAATCTTTTTGTGCCCGCCCATGCCATCGTCGCTGTCTGGCACTGTTGGTTCGGCTGACGATGGAGCTGGGATTGTTGGCGGGTCGTTCGGTGTGTCAGTCTCAATGGGCGATGCGGGAGCTATCGGCTCGGTCGGCGGGGCCGGCGTGACTTCTATGGGCTCTGCCGCTGGCGCGGCTGTCGGTGCCCCCGATGGGGGACCTGGAGTGAAGTCTACTGGAGCTGGGATTGTTGGTTCGACGGCCGCTGTTGCCGTTGGCGTGATGGGAGGCGTGATTGGCGTGCTATCCGGCGCGGCCTCAATCGCTGCCGGGGCTGGAGTTTGCTTGGCTGGTTCTGAGAGCGTCGGTGCGGTGCTCGCTGCGGTTGAAGCTGACGCGGCGGGTGCAGCGGACCCGGACCCGGCAGATGGCGGTGTGATTGGCGCAGCTTCGGTAGACGACTCTTCGGGCTTTGTATTGGCTGCAGCCGTGGCAGATACGAGGTTATTAACGGCATCAGTAACGATTTTTTCGTCGGTCACTTGTGGTGCTGGTGCTGCAGCGGAGGTTGATGGAGCCGTCGGTACTAGCGGAACGGCTGCTGCTAGGGCCGTGCCCACCGCGGGCGAAGTCGACATTGCCGCTGTCGCTGGCGTCATCGGAGATGCTGGCGTGGCTATAGTGGGAGTGGGAGCTGCCGGTGCTGGAGATGTGGTAGGCGCGGGCGAAGTCGGCGCTGCAGGCGTGCCTGTGCTGTCGGCGGTTGGCTGTGCTGCTGGCGCGGCCGGTGCCGCGGGCGTTGGCGAGTTTACAACAGGCATCGTTGGCACGGCATTGGGCGCTGGCGCGGGTGCGACAACGGGTGCGGGCGCAGCCGGTGCGCCTGCCGGCGAAGTAGTCGATGCTGCTGTTGATGCGCGAGCCGCCGAAGCCGCTTCCGCCGCTACAGCCGCGGTGGCTGGCGTCATCGTGCCGGCAGCCGGCGCTCCGGCCAACAAATCGGCAGCAGATTTCACAATATCCTCTAGCGTAACCTGCGACTTCACCAGATAGCGGTCGGCACCAAGCTTGTCGGCGCGGCTCTTGTCTTCGGCCTGGCCGAGCGCAGTGAGCATGATAACCTTGGCGTCTCTGAGGCCCTGAGTGTTGCGCAAAATGTCGAGCATCTCAAACCCGCTGATTCGGGGCATCATGACATCGGAAATAATGAGGTCCGGTTGCTCTTTTTTGGCGACGACCAAGGCCTCTTCTCCGTCGCGCGCAGTGCTGATTTGGTATCCTTCGGCCATCAGACGTGCCTCGTAAATTTCGCGCAGGTTATTGTCGTCTTCGACCAACAGTATTTTTGCCATTGAGTTGCTACCCCTGTTTGTACCAGTTTGCTTATGTTTAACCTTATTGTAGCACGACGTCGAGTAAAAATAGCTACCCGCTGTGGATAGTTGCCGATCTACAATTTTGTGGTATTATACATATTTTAGAAGGTTACGCATGAACAAATATCCTATTCTTCGCAACAGACAGCTACGCATCAGCGCTGGAATTTGCGCCGCTAGTGTGCTTATGGCGAGCGGTTTCTACGAATTCATCCGTCCAATGCCTGGCGCTCGTGGCGCAGAAAACGCACTAAGCTCGCCAACCAGCAATTGCTACATTGAATCGGTTGTGGCCGGCGACAGCAGTGTCGCCACTTATTTTGCCGTGGAAGATGCTCAGCCGCACGTGCAGTCGAGTAATCCTCAGGCGGTGTTTCGCCGGTACGGAGGTGTCGATGCGCTGCGGGTCGACTCCCAAGCGTTGCCTGAGTTCACTGCAGAAGACGGTGTAGCGTTTGTATATGCGGCAACTCTGACGCTCGATGGGTTGCATCAGATTGGCACGGACCTCGCCACCGGGCAAAAAAGCGTTGTTGACGTCGATGCAATGGTTGATGGCCGGCAACTGCCCTGCGGCGGTTTCGACATCCAGCGCGATCCTTTCGGCGCGCTCTTAACCCGAGTTGGCAGCTAGTTGGCAGCTAGGTCGTTTAGTTTTTGGCAGTTGACTTAAGCGGCGGGGCCGGCTCGGCATTCGCGCTGCTCTGTTGCTGTTGCATCTGCGCGGCGCGTTGCGTGCTCAACCTCGGTAGGTTGATGAAAAAGGTGCTCCCCTTGCCGAGCTGGCTCTCCACCCAAATGCGACCGTGGTAGAGCTCGATAATTTTGCGGCAGATGAACAATCCAAGGCCAGTGCCGCCAACGGTCCGCGTGGCAGAATTGTCGACTCGGTAGAATTTTTGGAAAAGGTGTGGAATGTCGTCGGCCGGAATGCCGTTACCGGTGTCTCGGATGTAAAACTGTACAACGTCGCCGTTGCCGGTCAGGCCGAGTGACACTTTGCCAGCGTCGGTGTACTTGCAGGCGTTATCAAACAAGTTGGTGATTACCTCGCGCAGACGATCGGGGTCGGCCCACACATAGTAGAGCGGTTTGACCACCTTCATGCCCGTAGCCGGCTCCTGGTTGGTGGCGTCTTGTTGGGTCGCGTCGATTGTCTCGCTGGCACCGATCATAAACTCGGCGACTAGCCCTTTCTTTTCTGCAGAGAATCGTAGGTCCTGAACGAGCTGCTCTAAAAAACTACCCATTTCCACCACGCCAGGATGGTTGGTGAGTCGGCCGTCCTCGGCCTTGGCGCTGGTGAGCAAATCCTGAAAAAGCTGACCGAGATGCTGCGTGCTGGCGTGGGCTTTCTCGAGGAAGTCCCGCGCTCGACTGTCGATGGTGCTGACTTTATCGTTGAGCGCCAGTGCCAGATAGCCTTCGATGGCCGCCACCGGCGTGCGCATTTCGTGGCTGGCGGTGCTGATGAAATCGGCTGATTGCCGTTCGGCGGCACGTTGCTCGCTAATGTCGCGCAAAACGCCGACCGCTCCAAAGACTTTGCCATCCGCCGTCACCACCGGCGAAAGTACCAGCGAAACAAACACCGTCTTCCCCGAGCGTGCGGTAATGTTCAGCACCTCATTCGTGAACGCCTTGTGTATGAGCACAGACTTAAAGGGATACTCGTTTTCCTGCATCTCGCTGCCGTCGTCTCTAGTCACCTTAAGCACAAGCTGCACATCCACGCCGGTGGCTTCGTCGACCGTCCAGCCGGTCATGTTGGCGGCGGCGCGGTTCATCAACGTAATTTGCCCATCGTTATTGGTAACGATCACGCCGTCGGCAATTGACTGGATAAGAATCTCGGATTGTTCCTGGTTGGTTTTAAGCATGCCGGAAAGCTTGCTCATCTGCTGCTCTTCGCGGCTGATAAACCGCGTCCGCCAAAACGGAAAGGCCGCCCCGCAGACGATCAACGCGCCGATTATGAACACCCAAGATTCTGCACTCGTGGACGTCAGATGAAAGTCGCTGCGCAGCAACACATAAATAGCGCTGACCAGCGCTGAGCCAAGGAGTAGCGGAATGCCGTACATGCCGTTTAGACCCACGGTAATGAACCACGCCATAACGTACACGTATCCCACCCGATGTGGGTCGGTATCATTCAAACCGTTGAGTAGCACCAGCGCATTGAGCATAGTGCCCACAATGCTCGCCAGCGCCAAGCCGAGGCGCGCGACGATCCAATATGCAGTCAGTAAATAGCCGAGCGTCAGAGCTGATAAAAGCAGCGTAACACCGTCGTCGAGGTTCAGTGAATGCCCCAAGTGGTGGAACCCAGGCATAAAATGAGCGGCCGCCACACCGCCGAGTATGGCCGTGTTCAACACAACCATCAGCGCCCAGTATGACCGATACCAGACCTTCGCCACGTGAAACATAAAGTCATCTATGACCATTGCCCTTAGTATACTACGCTTATGCTTGCCGCAGTGTGGTAGAATAAGTCGTTATGAAAGAGTTTCAAAATCGCGCACAGTTTCGCTCTATCCTGGATGGCGTGCATCGCCGCACTGCATACGAAACGCTCACTGGTTTGGGCTTTGAACCGGCAAGCGACTCTTGGGGAGCAATCGAAGGTACGCTCGACCAATTGCCGCTAACTGATGAGGTACCAGATATATCGACAGTTAAATATTCCGGCGATCATCACTTCGGTCCGGTCACCGAGCTGCCAGATTGTTATCTAATAGAAAGCTTACCAGCCATGGGGCTTACGGAGACAGACGGTCTTCATTTAGATGTCGCCGGCCGGAGGATCGAGATCGGTTCAGGCGCAAACGACGATCCGCAAGCGACGCTCTTCGTACTGCGTGATGTCCCGCCCTACGCCATTCACAACAGCGATATTAATTATGTGCGCCCCCAGATTGGTCCTTCTCCGGACGAGGGAGATATACGCGAGGCCGTGGAGCAATCCTTTGGCGGGGAGGCAATCGATTTTCTGGGTGAAGGCGTCGTGGGCGCCATTATTATTGCATTGCAGCAGGACGGAACGTCTAATCCTCCGCGCGGCATCTGATGAAAGAATTCCAGAATCGCCTTGCCTTACCCCGTGTCCTTGATGAAGTCCATCGCCGGACGGTGATGGAAACATTAGGCAGTCTTGACGTCGAGCTGCCGGATGATTCATGGGAATCAATACAGGTTGCGTGCGATGGCGTGGCCGAGACACACGACTTCATACCTCAGATTGTCGAATATTCCGGCGATCATCGGTTTGGCCCGGTTTACCCGAATCGGTTAGGCGATCAAGCCTTCTTGATCGAGAGTAAACCGCTTGAAAGTCACATGGAAAGTTCTGACTACCGCATGGGTGGTGATCTTTATAATCGACGGATCATTATGGGTTTAGCCGAGAGGAATAGTCGGGCGACGTTATACCTTATCTCTGATGCGCCGCCGTATATTATTCACGAAGACGATGCTAGGTATGCCGAGCTTTTGGAGCCCGAGCTTATCACACTGCCAAACGAGGGCGCGCTGCTAACGACGGTACAAGCAGCGTTTGGTAAGGAGGCGGTTGAATTTATCAGCGAAGACGTCGCCGCTGGCATCATGCACGCCTTGCAAAGCGACGACACGAAAAACGCTCGTCAGCCTATCTAGCTGTCATAAAAGCCGCTATAAAAAGGCGCAGTCTTGCGATCCCCTCCCTGTTATGCTAGTATTACAGAGTTGCGAGCTGGCTCCTGGCTGATTGCAAGTAGCGGCCGTCACCAACTTACTCGCTTGCCATCGACATATTTTGGCCCCTTCGTCTAGTGGTCCAGGACGTCAGGTTCTCATCCTGAAGATCGCGGGTTCGACTCCCGCAGGGGTCACCATTTAGAACGCATAGCCTAAAGGCTCTGTATTATGCAGGGTCTTTTGTTTTGAAATCTTTCTTCGTGCTATTCCTTCAGGTATACTCAGGTAGTATTTTGTAAAACAAGGACATAAAAGGACGTATCGTGATGACCTTACCCGACGAGACTACATACCGATTCGTAGCCGTTTTAAACAAAAAAGCTGAACTTGGACGGCTGCTCAATGCGCTCGGGCATATGACCGCCGGTTTGGTCGGCGCATATAGCAAAACCAATGATTTATGTTTCCTGGAATACCACGACGCCGATGGCGGGCTGCACCCTAGCATCTCGCACTTTCCTTTTATCGTCTTGAAGGCGGACAACTCTAACCAGATCAGAACGCTGCGCGCGCAGCTTATTGAGAAAGGCCTGCCCTGCAATGACTTCACGTCTACGATGACTGTTGGAAGTTCCGAAGAGCAGCAAGAAGCGACGCGCAACACACCTGAAGCTGAACTTGAATATTTTGGCGTATGCACGTTCGGCACCACCGACACCCTAAAGACGCTGACCAAAAAATTCCAGCTCTTCAGATAGCAAGAACCTCGTCGATCCCGATCTTCTCAAGTCAATCACTCATCTGCTCCATATTTTCCTAAAAACGTTCTAAGTCAAGTAGGGGCTGGCAAGGTTGTCAAGGTAGAACAACTCAGTGCCCAGGTGAGTATTTTACTTTGGTGATTCTCGTCGAGTCAGTGACTTTTTGCGCAAGAAACCCACAACGGACTGGATGGCTGCATAAACAGCGACAGCTAATGCAAGCGAGACGCATACGAGCAACCACATCTCCCAGGTGCTTGTCGGCCAATATTTAAATTCTGCTGGATAGTGCGGCCCTTCTGGTCCAAAAGCGGCATGGTAGCCGCCAAACCAGTACCAACTGGTAGTATCAACGGTGCTACACGTGCTGCCTACGCCGTGACAGATATCAAAACTTGGTCCTATAAAGGCGAGAGGTAAAACTAAAAAAATCCAAACCACAGAATTAGAATAACGAGATAATCCACGACGCCTTGCTTAAATAGTTTGGTTTTTTGATAACTGTTCATCCAACCTCCTCCCTACCCATTACATTACGGATTTCCTGGACTCCTGGTAGTGTCGATATGCAGCAGCTCGGCTGAGACATTAGGGTACCTCTTCTGCAGCCATTCGCGATGCGCTGCTGAATAAGTAATTCCTCGCATCGTCACCGGCGAAGGTAGCGTGCCATCCTCTTGCGTACTCCAGTCGCTGACATCCAGGTAACCACTCGGCTCAATCTGGGTTACTATAGCAACATGACTAACTCCTTCGCCTCGGCCCCAATTGTAAAAGACTAAGTCGCCAACCTGCGCGTCCCGTGGATCGTTGTTGGCAGGACTAAAATCTATTGGTTCAAGATGCGATCTGGGGTAAGTAGACAGCAGATAATTGCGTAGCAACGGCGCTTTCCATGCGCCCACGATAGCATAGGCTCCTTTGGAGGACAACGGAATCGGACAAACGTGAATCTCGTGTCTTCTTTAGCGTCTAGGTTCTCCAAGCCGCCCACCCTAAAGATGCTCCGCAGGGCAGGTATTGTCGACGCTTACCTGTTACCAGTCGTGCACTCTGTCGTACTCAGCAACGTAGGTGGTGGCGAGGGTAATTTGTTGTTCGATGCTTGTAGTTAGGTGGCTGCTCGTTTCGCCGGTGAATTGGCCTTCGCAGACCTCGATCATCCGCTGTAATACCGGTATGCTTGCTTCGCGTCGATCGCGTAGGGTCTGCCTTCCTGCCGCCGTTTGGGGCCAGTATCCTAGAGGAATGGACGCGCCGCTGATTGCCTGGGCTAAACGAGTAACTTCTAAACGTTCGGGCACGCCATCGCGCGTACGTGAGTGGTAATCAACCGCCTTGAACGCTGCATACGGGTCGTACATATAATTGCCCGGATTGGGATCGTGCTCAACCGTCTGACTGCCGATGATGAGCGCGTCGATAAACGTTCCAAGCTGTTCGTGCGTAACCTGGCTCAGATTCTCCGGCGTGATGTGCGTCAAGTCTGTGCCGGCTATGAGCTCGGAAACGAGCGCGGCTTCGTCGTATTCTTCCCCGTTGGCAAGGAATTGCTCGTGCTGCGGCAGGCCCGGAGCGGCAAGATAACCTTCGAGGTATGTGTCCGCATACCGCCAAGGCCGAAAGTAAGGATCTGAGCAGAGCCGGACGGCGACCGTTTCGTTGCCGACCCTGAGCGCGAATGTGTTCGACAGGTTTCCCGAGCCGAGCCGATCTTTGTGATGCTCGGCACCGCCCACGCGCGTAATGTCGTCGCGCAGTTGGGCAATGTGTGGGGCGTAGATTTCGTACGCCTCGATGAGGTACTAATATACTTGACTAATCAACATGTGTTTTGTGAGCTTGTGGAGGTAGGCTACTTCTTCTTTATATCATTCTTGGGTACGGATAGAATTTTGCGTAAAGCATTATTGAATTTTTCCATTGGACTGCCAGGCCTTGGCGAAGCGGGGCTATGTTTACGCTCTTCGGGGTTTTCGGCTGCTGGGTTTTGATTCTGCTGCTGTTTAGGCATATTTAGGCCTCAAGATGCTCATAGCGTATTACCCAGGGTAGCCTCCCAGAATCATGGACTTGTTGATAGGTCGCACTAATCTGGTCGGCATAGCCGTTATAGCGCGCCACCAGTTGTTGTCTTACTGTAGGGTCAAGCGACGGCTCGTTATCATCCTCCTTAAGCCGGTAGCCGATCTTGTCCACGAAAGCCATGCGTACCCTTGTTGCAAGATCAAGTGTGGCTGCATCGGCGTTATAGGAATGGGCTGAAGGGTTCTCGACTTCAGGAACGGGCTTGCCTGCCCATGGCCGACTTTCCGTTTTTGTACCTTCTCGAATTGAACGCATGACGCCAACCATGGCCGCCGTAGACGTCTCAACTGTCGGCTGATGAGCTATCAGCGATTCAAGAACCTTTGGATCGTCATCCACGACTATCAGACTATGCGGAGTACCACCGAATACCTCATCCTGTTCAGATGCGCTCATGGCGGCTATCTCTGCCACGAAATCGCCTTTTGGAGCTTTTGTGAGCCAGATCTGTGAAAAAGGCAAGGATTCGCCAGCAGCAGCTTGCGCCTGCATTAACTCAAGGATTTTTGTAAGCTGGAAGGGTGGTTCACCATAGGTGAAAGCACCGACATTAACTTTTTCCTGGCCATCTACAGGCCGTCCGAGAGCAGTTATTGATTCGACGGCTCCTTCATAGCTAGGGGGCTTAACCATAGAAACTCTGAAGACTTCTTCCATGCCGCGAGACCAGGGTATTAGACTTTTGTGTACGAATTTGTTGCCCTCAAAATGGAATGGATCGTCCTCCTGTCTGGCTTCGGCCACTCCAGATTGCTCCTGTTTAATTCTCGCCAATTGAGCTTCCATGTCCGATACCGCTTGTTGCGCTTCGTCTGGGTTGAGACCTTTCAGGCGGTTGGTCATCCAGCTTGCTGAAGCAATATGAGCATTGACGTGGTATGCATCTTCGCCGTTTTCTTCCCAGCGGGAAAACCTGTCAGTCACATCTAAAACTCGCTTGTAGATTGCTGGATCGAGATCAAAACCCAATTCTTGGGTGACGTGGTTCGTGTATGCTTCTAGGCGTGCTTCTTTAGCCTTTGAGTAGGCTATCGTCGTATCATCGAGGTCAAAGAAGACCCAATCATTTCCGGTCACGGCGGGCTCGCCTTTGAGATCGATAACAAACCCCAGTTCACCGACGGGCCTAATTTCATATCCTGCACCCAAGAGTTCATTGTGGCGCCTCAAAAGTGCGTCGAGTTTTCTAGCCTCAATAGTAGTCGGCGTTTCGGCTGTTTCCGGCATAGGCTCATCATGTGTAGCGGGGGCTGCATCTAGCACAGCGGCCATATCACGATATTGAGCAGCTCCTTCGCCGAGATCATCCACGGGGTCAGGGTGTGCTTCAGGAGGAAGCCCAGTGTTCATATCGGGTAAAGTGTTCTTTGCCATCAGTTTAAGGTTATCATAATCTTTAATTTTTAAGATATTCTCCCGTGTCGGAGTTGCTTAAACCAAACCTATTTCCCTTCGGCAAATAGGTGACTTTCGTTTGAGTACAAACGAAAGTTCTGCATTGGCTCATGCCTGCTCCCAAATCTCCTCCGCCAACAAGCCGGATTGTTTCAATTTGTCCACCGTCGTAAACCGCACCCGTGGCCGCTCCACGTCCTCATCCTCCCAATACCATGCATCAGCAACAAGCTTCCGTGTTCGTCGCTTGGCATAAATAAGGTCGCTCATTCTAGGGCAGACAAACAGCAAGATTGGTAGCTTTTCGGTGTTAGTTTGCTCTTGCCATTCACTCCCTTCATCATCAAGGAACTTCACGTAATCGCCCAGTCGTTTCTTCATACGGTAACGCGGCAGGGTCGGGTCAAATATCTCAAGGATATAACTTTCGAGCGTTGCTTCTTCCTTGCCATCTTTGTTGAGTTTGTCCTGACAGAAGATAAGGTGTGGATGAATGAGTTCATCATCTATATCTAGCACGAAATGGTAGTAGCTACGCTCAAGCAAGTAATTCGCCTCAGTTTGGTAGTAATAGCGTAGTTTCTTACCCTTAGCTTCATTGGCGGCGTCTTCTTTTTGTAGGGCAATGCCACAATCCGCAATAAGGATACAACGGTCAATATACGTTTGGCTGCGGGTTGGTTCTTTGTAGCGTTTGCGTAGTTCCTCTGGTGGGTAGGCTGGCGATACTATCACCTTGCCATCATCCTTGCTTTTTCTGGTGAGTGTACGCAAATAGCGCACACCATTTAGCCCTAAGTAGTAAATTGCTGGCTTGGTCTTCTCGGCAAAGTGGGTTGAATATATCCACTCAACATAGCCCTTAGCTCGCAGATCACGGAGCCACAGGTTAATAGTCTTCGGGTCTTTGTGTTTAAGCAGTGCTTGTACCTGGATACGGTTCAAAAATCTGAAACCGTACAGTAATCTCAATATTTCTTGCTGCTTCTTAGTTAGCTTTGGTAATTCGGTCATATGCTGTTTATTAGTTCTTTAGATAGATATAGGTATGTAGTTAGATTAGTTAGTTTTTTAAGTCTGGTTTATGTAGTTCTTCTTTTAGGTTTTTTCTTTGTTTTAGCTTCTTATTCTTAGTACGGTTTAGTTTCTAGAGTTATCGGCACATACAATCCTAGCCAACCCCACCTACACCACTACTTATAAGGGTAGAGGATACGGAAAGTTTATAGCAACAGATACAGATTAAGCAAGTTTTGCCCTTGCCCTTGGGGGCAAAATAGAGGGTTGGGCGGGGCAATTTTAGGCTTTGCTTACGAGAGTCTTATACATCAACCGCCTATTACAATTCGCGAACCATTCCGTAAATCGCTGCCCGTCAGTAAGCATTCGTGTGTTGTAGCGGTAGGTGTGTTCCTTAACATATCGATCAAGATGCGCGGGAGATAAATGAGTGTAGGTTCCTTTGTATGAGCGCTTGAACAGGTTCCAAAATCCATCAATAGTTGTCGTGGAGATAGCGCCACGGGCATATTCTTTTTCGCTGTGGTTTACGGACTCATGGATAAAGGTTCGTTTGGCACGGCTATATATGCTGCTTTCGTCAGTATGGAGTACTGCGCCTTCTTCCAGATTTTCTTTGAGGAACGGTAGTGTATTGGTGGCATCAGCCTGCTTAGTAGCGAAGGCCCTGATTTGGCCGACATGCTTTTTCTTTTCAACGACGCCAACGATAGCTGTTTTGTTGCTGAAGCGACCTTTATCTTCGCGGGTTTTGCCACCGATATAGGTTTCATCTGCCTCTACGGGGCTGTCTAACTTTTTGTCGAATGTGCCGTATTCCATAGCCGCTCGGATGCGATGATCCATGAACCAAGCGGTCTTTTGGGTGACGCCAAGAGCGCGGGCAATCTCGTAGGAGCTTACGCCGTTTTTGGCGTTAATAATCATCCATACAGCAGGGAGCCATTTATCTAAACCGAGTGGACTATCTTCAAAGATGGTGCCGATCTTTACAGAGAACTGCCGTTTGGCATGACGTGATTTACATTGCCAGCGCTTTTGGGTTTCCAAGTAGCTGACATCTACGCGGCCACAAGTCGGACAGACAACGCCATTTGGCCAACGTAGGGTGGCAACATGCTCAATACACACATCGGGGCTGGAGAAATAACGGACTGCTTCGAGTAACGTTGAAGGGTATTTCATATCTGTTATTAGTATATGAAACTAGGGTTGATTAGTCAAGTATGTTAGTACCCTCGATGAGCTCTTGCCCCGTCCTGTTTGCGCCGGTGTTGCCCTCGTATTTCATGTTTGCCGCCTTTTGCTGTGCTACCAGATGTTGCGTTGCCGCCCGTGATCTATCTGCGATTCTAACACCGTCGCGATGTCGCGTGTATCGACAAACAAGTAATACAACAGGCGTAAGCTGCTGCTGCCTGGCCCAGCGGCCAACGCCAGCATCCAGAGCGCCACCACGGCCAAGGCGTATCGTTCGCGGGTGTGCAGCACAAAAATCGCAATGTAGAACATGCAGCCCGCTATAGCGATCAAGAGGCACGCGCCAAACACGCTCAGCACAAAAAGGCCGATGATTTGGGCGCGTTTGCGCCGCAGCAACGCACCCCACGTCTCACCTGTGAGCCGAGCGTATCGCTGCAAGTTTTCGGGCTGGTAGAGTGCAGGACCCCACACGGGCATGTGTCGCATAGCACAAGTGTACCACTGGTAACGGATCTTGGCATCAGCGTCGCTGCACGTTGTTTGTAAAATTGCAATGATCGCCCCGAGGACTACACCTGCATAACTCAGTAGCTTTGAAGGCCTGCGTTCTGTAAGAGGATATTTCGCCAATCCGGTATTGCTTCTTTGGCGGTGGTGTGATGTATTAAAAGCCTATGGCGAAAATACGAAGGTTCGGCATTCCCTGTATTCAGTGATGGGCCTGATATTCCTGAATCTGAAATTTTCGCGGCCGAAGCTGCTGCGTCTCGGTACGGCGGCCCGTTGTATCTGGCTGATGAATCGCACTCACTGGTGGTACCCGAGGGCGAGCCACACCATTGCTACTACCCATCGGGATATCATGCGACGTATTCGCACAACGCAGTTGCCGTCATCCTGACGAATGAAGGTGGCGAGATAGCGGCTGTGGTAAAACGCCGGCCTGACGAACCTGCCGAAGGCGGCAAACTCTGCCTACCTGGCGGTTACGTAGAGCGTCACCAAACGCTGGCCTCGGCTGCGGAAACTGAGGTCCTGCAAGAGACGGGATATGAAATCGTGCCAGATACGCTGCGTCGGTTCGCTCTTATGGACGGTCCTCCTACTCTGCCCGGCCGTACGAACGAATACAACGGCAACATTGTGATGGTGTGTACCGCCCAAGCAGGTGAACTGGTGGCGGAACCCGACGATGAGGTAACTGACGTTTTCTGGTTCGACAAACAAACCCTACCACCGCCCGAAGAGATGGCATTCGGCCATCGCGACATCGTGGGTATATGGTTTCGTCACCAAGTAGAACCGTTTGGCGAGATGATTGTGCCATCTGAGATGGACCGGCAGGATCTCTTTCTGCCGGGTTGGCCGGATATATCAGACCTGTGATTTATTTGATCTGTCGGGTGCGAGACCCCCGTGCGTATGGCGTGCCGTGCATCAAGAGTTTTACGCGGCTTGACCGGCGCGGTTACAGCCCCGTTTGCCCTTCAGCGTATCGTTGTAGATGCTCGGCAACCTCTATCGGCCACATGCCTCTGGGTAGCGGTTCGCCTGCCCGCAAGGCAGTTATCTGCTGGTTGATGGCGAGCGGCACGGCACGCTCATCGTCCCATACGAGGCCGACGCGGGCAATGATCGAGCGTTCGTCGCCAAAAATTGCTTCGACAACGTGCACCTCATGGTAATCTCGCTGTGGATCGCCGGTGGCTACCAACGGTTCGAACGGCTGCTCGCCCGGCTCAAGCAAAGGATGCAACGGTGGTGGGAGGTCAAGCGGTACGCCGCCCTCACTTGGCGGTCGTAGTACGGCCGGCAAGCTGACTGCGCCGGCGGCGATGAGCTCGCCCGGCAATCCGTTGATACCTTCGGGCAATTGCGCGATAACCTGCCGCCTGATATGTTCGTAGTCATCCGCTGGCACCCATGCACCTTCGATTTCGCCGTGCGGCTCGGTTTGCCGACCTACCATGGCGCGAAAGCCAAGAAAAGCCTCCCTGCCGGGGACGGCCACGACGTGTTGCACGACCGGCGGTTCGCCGTCCCGCAGCACGAGTACACCATCGACACGCACAAAGTCCTGGTCCAACTGCCGAGTCAGCTCGGTTGGATCGGCAAGCGCCGTTAGGTATTGCTCAAACTGCGCTTCTTGAGCGCCAGTATACCTTGCTTCGGGCGGGACGTCGGCGTACTCCATATGGACGCCGCTAAACCCCGGGATTTCCCGCATATGTTAGGCCTTCGCCGCGTTTATGTTTACGAGCCAGCCGATGCCGAACTTGTCGGTGAACATGCCAAAGATGTCGCCCCACATAGCTTTTTCGAGCGGCATGGTCACTTTGCCGCCGGCCGATAATTTTTCGAAGTAGTCGCGAAGTGTTGCTTCGTCGTCGCCGCTCAGCGACAAGGTGATGTTCGTGCCGGGCTTGTATTCCATGTGCGGCGGTGTGTCGGCGGCCATTAGCGTAAAGCCGTTGTCGCCCTCAAGTTGGGCGTGCATCACCAGGTTGTCCATGCTTGGGTCCTGGGAGGCATGCGCTTCTTTGAAGGTCGTGACGGTGAGCTTGCCACCGAAGACGCCGTGATAAAACTCAACCGCCTCGTGGGCGTCACCTTTAAAGCCGAGATACGGGTTAAGGGTCACTTTCATAATCGCTCCTGTTTTTAAGTAACTATCACATTATACAGGCCAGCGGGCTGTCGCGATATGCTCTTGTTACAGTACGGCTTCGTTTGCTCGATTATTGATAAGCTGGAGGATTTGTTGCTCCAACAAGCGTTGCCCTTGCGAGTTGAGGATCGTTCGCGGCTCAACGCTCGCGGTGGGCGTTTTTTTCTGGGCAGCTACGTTCATAGAAGTTACAGCGCTGATGATTGCTTGCATGTCGTACGCTTCGACGGGCAACGTCGTGACATTATAGCTCACCCCGCGCGCCTGTATGGCATACTCTTCTACAAAGAGAAGACTGTCGTGTATGGTGGTGGGCCGAGCAACACGCGCCACAGAAATAGTGTCTGGATACGTATCTAGCCGTCGCACTGCGGCCAGACCCTCCGGTGTGGAAAAGATAGCGCCGCGCAGTTTGCCGCTCGAATCCCAAACGAGATGGCTTTTTGTTGAGCCGTCGGAAGTCTGACGTTCGGTAACAGCATTGTTGACGGCCATTTTGTATAAGATTTGCGCCAAGTCGTAGGTGGAATCGCCGAACGACGGTTTTTCATTGGTGCTACCCACGACCACCAAATTAGCGCTCAGCGACCCGAGCGAACGAAAGAGCCGCGCGCTGGTGTCGCCATCGATGCCGAGCAGTTCAAGCTCTGGTTTGGATGTTACATAAGTTGATAGTGATGCCGTTTTGCTTTGCTCGTCAGCATGGTGTCGGGCAGCGCCAAGGAATTCGGTAACGACATGTGGTATGCGCGCCTGCTCGCTCAGATCGTGGCGCAGGTGGAGCTGTCGGCCGAACAGGTTGCTACCTCGGCCGTATGTCATGTTGAGTGCAACGCCCTCAACAAGGTAACTTTCTGGGCTGGATGTGATGCGCACGAATCCCTGGTTCGCCGATCTGTCGGCATGTCCAGCCACGGCGCAGATAGTGTCTTGTTCGTATGGGTCGGGCCACAGTATTGCCGAAGCGACCTCGGCGTGACCCTTAACGCGGTATGAAAATCGGCTGGCATGGATGGGGACGATGCCCGCTTCGTGGGCGGTCGCGCTAAAAGCGATTTGTCTGGCGGCATCAAGCTGTCCGTGAAAGAACATGCCTTGCGCGTTGGTGAGCTCGGTCCACTGGTTGGTTTCCAAAGACATGCAACTAATTATATAATAAATGCAACGTTTTTGCAGTAATGCAGTGGCGGTCGGGTCCTGAGCCCGAAGAAGTGCGCTACGCGCGGTGCACATATGTGCCCGGCTGCACTACGCCTGACCCTCCTTCGGGCTCAGGACCCGACCGCCACGTATATTCTTATCATATTGCCGATACGGTCACGTGTTGTTACAATTGAGCGCTGAAGCATGAGGGGAATGTGGAACATATAGCAGCGTTGAGCGGCCTTGGTGCTGGCGTGGTTGGTGCAATCGGATACATACCGTACATTCGAGACACGCTCCGGCACAAAACGCGGCCAGATCGAGCCTCGTGGTTGATTTGGACCGCCGAATACGCCGTGCTTTTTTCGGCGCAAGCCGCCAAGGGCGCAACGAACTCGCTGTGGTTGCCTGGCTTGCAGCTCGCCGGCGTGGTGATTGTGGCCGCGCTGTCGATCAAACATGGCGAGGGGCGGTTTACGGCGCGCAGTTGCCTATTGCTTGGACTGGTCGCACTTGGGCTGCTGGCCTGGTATTGCACGAGCAACGCCCTGCTCGCCCTGCTTATTTCGCTCGCCGTCGAAACCTCTGGCTTGGTCCTCACCATGATAAAAACATACAAAGATCCGGCCAGCGAGACCATGAGCATGTGGGTGCTCGCCGGGATTGGCGGCGTACTCGGGATTGTTGCGGTGGGCTCTACCGCCAATTACGCGTTGTACATCTACCCAATCTTTTTGGCGACCATGTGTTTTGGCGTCGTGGGTGTTGCTTGGCTTGGCACGCGTCGTGCTCATCGGCATCACGCGCGATCAGCAAGTTACGAGCCGATCATTGTGTATCCTACTGCTATAACTTAATCGGAGCGTCCTGTTCTGCGCCAAAAACTCATGCCTATAGTATAACCTCGCTGCCAAAGAGACACCACCGAGATGATGCGACAAAAGCGAATCGGCAAGCCGCCCCCATGCTCTTTACTTGTGGTATGGCCGCCGAGCCAAGATGGTGCTCGCCCGATAGAGCGTTTCGGCCAGCACGACCATGGCCAGATCATGCGGAAAGGTCAGCTTGGATAAACTCCAGTGGCAGTCGGCCTGCGTGATAACCTCGGCGGGCAGGCCTTCCGGACCGCCGACAATGCAGCACAGTTCGCGGCCGCTGAGCGCGCGTTTTTCTAAAAACTGCGCGAGCTCGGGGCTGGAAAGCTGCTCACCGTCAATAACCAGCACCACGGTATATGCCGAGCCAGCCGCCTGGAGCAGATGCCCCGCATCGTATGCGTACTTATCGGCCACATGCGTAACGCGCACCTGGTGGTAGCGCTTGAGTCGCCCAAGATATTTCTCACAGCCAGCCACGGCATATGGTAATTTGGGCTTACCGACAGTTATGATGTGTATCTGCATGGTCATTCGTTTACATCAGTTACATGTAGCATATAATAAAAAAGCTAGTAATGGAGGTATACTATGGAAAAGAACGAACTTGGGGTATATACACTCAGCGATGAAGAGATCACAAATCTTGCTTGGTTTAAATCCGAGCAAAGTGGACCTAACTGTGACAACTGCGTAGAAGTCGCGTTTGTAGGAGACCCTGTCACTAAGGCTATCGCTGTAATCGCACTACGTAACAGTAGGGACCCTGATGGGCCAATTCTCACCTTTGATCTAGGTGAATGGGGTGCTTTTATCGGAGGCGCACATACTGGGGAGTTCGACGCGCCGCTTGCTGCGTAAGTTCGACTTGACGGGTTAGAACGGGCGCATCTTGATAGATCGTTAGTATGTAAATAGTGCGATGTTGTGTTCGACGCTGAAGGTAGGCAGCCTGCCGCCGAAGAAGTCGTGCACGGCGCGCTCGACGCCGGGCAGCTCGGGCCGTTGGAAATCATCGATGAGCACGACGCCGCCCCGCTGCATGTGTGGCCAGACCAGTTTGAGTGAGCTCAAAATGGACTGGTAGAAATCGCCATCTAAGAATGCGAAGGCGATGGTTTTGGGAACGTCGGCGCTAGTGAGGTCTTTGAACCAACATTTGTGAATAATCGGTGGTGCCAGATTAGCGGCGCGGAATTGCTGCAGAAATTCTTTTTTGCTCACGGCCAGCTTGCCTGCTGCAAACTCCGCGCCAGCAGCGCTGGCGTCTTCGGCCACTTTTGTTGGCAGCCCTTCGAACGAATCGTACACGTGGAATTCCCTATTGCCCGCTGGCTGTAACCTCATCTTCCGCCCCGCAGGAGTCTCCCTTTTAGTATTTTTATGCTGATTCAGCAGCCGGCGAATAAACAAACTCGTGGTGCCCACATAGCAGCCAAATTCCACTACATCGCCAACAACGCCGCGCACTAGCACTTGCTCCAGCTCGCGCCATACCACGCCGATATCCTCACGCGACACTTGATCGGAAACGAGTTGGTGACCGCCAAACTGATATGCCAGTGTATGCGGCACGCGGTGGTGTTGGTAGGCGTCTGGGTTATCCATGGCTTGTAGTATATATCCGGGCCGAGGGAATTTCATCCCAGTTGCTGACGTACCGCGGACTGCGGATGGAGTGTTTGGGCTGCCAGCTCTTACTCAAGTCCTCGGCGGCGTAATAGAGTTTGCCCTTGCCGTGTCGGCGATTGATAAGGTCGAGTGCTTGCATGCGGGCGTTGGCACGGTCGTGCGCATCGGGGTTGATGTGGCCAAGCATATCAGTTTGCAATGCACGCTCTGGCAGTAAATCGTACAAAAAGACGCCCAGCCGATGGTACGATGCGCCTGGGTTGAAGCATGTACCGAGCTCGGCAACGAGCCGGGCGATGATCTGGCCTGTGTCGCTAGTGGGCTGGACCAGACGCACCTCGCGCACCCAGCGCTGATAACCCGGCTTGTGAGGGTTCGTGTTGGCAAAGAACCCGATCCTGCACGCGAGCAAATCCTCACGCCGTAGCGCGAACGCGGCGCTGGCACCAAGCGCGGCAATGGCGGACTCCAGCACATGCGCTTGGTGCGTATCTTCGCCAAAGGTGCGCGAACGCATGATGCTTTTGGCCGGCTCGTGCAGCTTGGCAAGCGGATAGCACGCGGTGCCATTCAACTCCGCCACCATCTGTCGGCCGTGCACGCCCATGAGTTGCTGGGCGCGCTGCGGTCGCAGCCGGGCGAGCGCCAGCGCCGTGCCAATGCCCTCGGCTCGAAGTTTGGGGGCGAGTTGCCGGCCCACGCCCCAAACATCGCGGATCGGCACGCGGTTGAGCGCGTTGTACGTCTGTGCCTCGCTGGCTCCAATCAAATTCACCACGCCGCTGGTGTTGTCGTCTTGCTTGGCGATCTCGGTGCCGAGTTTGGCCAGCGTTTTGCTGGGCGCGATGCCGATACTCACCGGCACGCCGACGATTTTTTGGATGCTCGCCCGCACGTCCCTGCCCCAGGCGGCGTACTCGGTGATCGGCAGCGCTGAGAGGTCCAAAAACGACTCGTCAACCGAGTACGCTTCAATCCGCGGCGTCATCGTGGTAAGCAGCGCCGTGATGCGCTTGCTGATGTCGCCGTAGACCTCGAAGTTAGCCGAAAACGTGCCGACGCGTTGCTGCTTGAACACCTCGCGCCACTGAAACGCCGGTGCGCCCATGGGCACGCCAAGCCGTTTAGCCTCATTGCTACGCGCCACCACGCAGCCGTCGTTGCTGCTGAGCACCACCACTGGCTTACCGTCCAGCTCCGGCCGAAATAGCCGCTCACAACTCACAAAAAAGTTGTTGCAATCAATCAGGGCAAACACCCACCGCATACTCCGTACCAGCATCCTTTAATAGTATCAATCCTTGTAAAGATTCATGCACCCCGAAGCAACATATAGTAACTTACCCGAATGGAGAAAAGAGCCTATGAACTGCTGCGCGTTCGAGACAAGACGTCGTCGCAGGCGGATGAGTAATTACTTTTTGCGGAATTGGTGGATGGTGGCGGTGACGACTCCCCAGAGTTTGGCGTTCGTGGGCATGTGTTTGCGAGTAGAGATGGCAAACTCGCCCTCTGTTTCGTGCCACCAAAGCACCACGTCGCTCAAGCCCGGGTTCAACGCGCGGTCAACAATGGCGATGTCGCCGTCAAACACCCCCGCCCCTTCCCACTCATTGCCGCGCACGCGGAACATGTACGTGCCAGCGCTGTGCTGAATAAGGAGTGTATTGAGGTCCAGCCCGTGCAAGCTTGTATCTGCCGCCGGGTTCGGGAACCCCGTGTGGACACTCACGCCATCTTGGTTGGCTACCTGTTCGTCGTCGCTCATCGTGCCATGTATTGTAGCGTGTTGGCGGTTAAGGTGTAAGGGTGATATACTCTCGAAGTTAGAGGTTTGCATGAGAAGAATGGGAGACGGAGCAGAGTGCATGGGCGAATCCCCAGCTTTGCGTCAACTAGAGGCGACCGCGCTCATTGAATTGATAAACAGCGAATACGTCGGTGGCGCAGCAACGCTTGAGACGTATTTTCATCATACCGAAGTCGAGCACGAACGCCCCTATACTCGTCACTATACTATGGAGGGCATTGTCGAGGCCGCACGTGAGTTTGACTATTGGCCAAGGCCAGAAGGTGCGCCACCTCAGCAACATTTATGGGTCAATGATTCGACCTTTCGAGAGGGCGACTTACAGCAACACTTTGGAACGCACACGTGGTTCTTGCCGGATCGCGGCGAGGTGACGCTTACCGATCACCCTGAAGGCCTGGTAGTTGTGTGGCAGGAGATGTCGCCGGTTAATCCTGACATAGTCGAGTTGAGCTTTGAACTCACTCTCCGCCACGGAGTGCCCGCGGTATCTGAAGTGTTACCCATTGCTGAGCTATAATTTTTGCACCGTCGCCTGCCATCGTTTGATATACTAGGTTGTTTTAAGAGAGGATGTGCCGTATGGCAGAATTATTGGTGGTGAAAAATGCGGTGCGTGAAGGGCCGGGTTTGCTGGCTGGTGTGATGCAGGAGCATGGCGTGTCGTATGACGTTGTCGATCTTGATTGTGCGCAACAGTTGCCCGCCTCGCCCAACGACTATCAGGCATTGGTGGTGCTTGGCGGGCCGGATAGTGCCAACGACTTCACACCAAGGATGGAAAGTGAATTGTCGTTTGTGCAGGACGCATTGGACCGCGAGATGCCTTACTTTGGAGTTGGCCTGGGCATGCAGGTCGGCGTGCTAGCGGCCGGTGGCAAAGTGGTGCCAAGCCCGGTTAAGGAAGTTGCCTTCGCAAATGCCGCTGGCGAGCACTACGGCGTCCGCCTTACCGATGCTGGCACACAAGATCCGCTCCTCACTGATATGCCCGGCTACTTCCGCGTGTTCCAATTGCACGACGAAACCGTGGAGCTTGCACCCGGCATGGAGTTGCTTGGCATGGGAACTGACTGTGAAAATCAACTTGTCCGATTTGGCGACCGCGCCTATGGTATGCAGTCGCACGTTGAGGTGACGCCAGGTATGCTCTCGGTGTGGAGGGCTGGCGACCTTGCCCTCCAGCATTACCTTCCTGACAAGCTCATCGCCGACTTGCGGGAGGTAGGCCCGTGGTTCAAGCGCACGACCAACACCATGTTTACCAACTTTTTGGATATCGCCGGGCTGATTGAACGAAGTTAGCCGCACGGCTAGGAGGTTTCGCCCGTTTGCCGCGCCTGCTATACTAGAAGTATCCCATGAGAGAAGGATCCGGCGAACGAGGCAATACGACCGGGCGCGAGCGACAGAGACTAGAGGGTGACGCGCTCAACGATTTTATTAATGTTTTTGCCGGTGGGGTGGCGCGGCTGGAAACGCATTATTTTGGCGACTATGGCACAACTGGACAGTACTCGCAGGAAGGGCTGGTTGTGCAAGCAGATACGTACGGATGCGGCAGCGGCGAGGGCTCGGTGGAAGCGCGTGGTTTGGTAGTGGCAGGCTCGTTAGAGCAACAAGATGATGGCTTTATAAAGGAGTTTGGCGACAATATCTGGGACTTGCCAGATCAAGCTGTGCTTATTACCGAAGGCAAAGACGGCGCGCATCTCTATTGGTTGCAGTCTACTCCGCTCCTTGAGTCCGGAGTGACTGGCGCGGTGCACGAGTTGACTCTGCGAGTGGAGAGAAATAGCGAGCAGTAGTACTTCTGATTTCTGATGCGCGTGAGCGTCCAATCCACAACTTCGGCTGTGGCGGCAGCGCGTTGTGGCAGCCAAGCACCAGCGTTATTTGATAGTGTTTAAGAAATCGACAAGCTCGCGGGGGGTGATTTCGGCCTTCACCAAGTAGGCGTCGGCTTGTTTTTCGATGTCGGCACGGATTTCGTCGCGCTGTTCGAGGTTGGTGGTGATAACGATTTTGCTTTTGAGCGGCGGTGCGCCCGGCCCGCGCAAGCGGCGCAGCACCTCGATGCCGGTAATCGTTGGCGTCATCAGATCAAGCAGAATAATGTCGTACTCACCAGTTTTAGCCAGATTATAGCCGCGCAGCCCATCGACTTCGACGGTTACACCGTAGCCGGCCCGCGTCAGCGAACGGACATACAGCTCGCTGATGAAATGCTCATCTTCGATAATCAGTACTTTGCGGCCGAGATTCGCGGCGGGTTGTTCGTCCATATGTTACCTGCTGTAGAGTGAGTGATTTTTAATCCAGCCGTGGGCGCCACGGGTGATGTCGTTATTATCGCCGTTTTTCTGTTCGTCGGCAAGTTTGGTGTATGGCAAGATAGTGAAGCCGAAGGTACTTCCCTCACCCTCTTTGCTGCGCACCCAAATGTGGCCACCATGCGCGTCGACAATCGCCTTGCTCAAGTACAGTCCCAGCCCGGTGCCGCCCACTTGGTTGCGGCTGCGGTGCGAGCGGTAGAATTTTTTGAACAAATTGGGCAAAATGCTGGCCGGAATGCCGGCACCTTGGTCGGTGATGGTGGTCTCCAGGAGCCCTTCGGAATTTATCATACTTTTAATAACGATTTTTTTGTTGCTGTTGGGCGGCGTGTATTTAATGGCGTTGTCGATCAGATTGGCCAGCACCTCGTAAATGCTGACTCGGTCGACGCCCACGGTGGGTAGGTTGGGCGCGATCTCTGTTTTGAGCGACACACCCTGCACTCGGGCGCGAAGCGACAAATCGTTGATGGCGGCTTGTACGATCTCCGGCCAGCGATCCTCATGCAATGTAAGCGTAAGCTGGTCATCTTCCACCCGGGCGACGTTGAGCATGTTGTTGATGAACGCCGATAAGCTCTGCGCAGAAGCCTTCATTTTGTGGATGAAATCGATGGTTTCGGGGTCGAGCTTGCCATCGAGGTTTTCTTCGAGGGCTTCGATGTAGCCGCGCATCAGCGTGATGGGCGTGCGTAGCTCGTGCACGGCCAGCGCCACGAAGCTGAGTGCTTGATCGTCCTGGCTGTAACTTTGGGTATGATCGAACAGAATCAGCAGCGTTTCAAAATTTTCCGGGTTGTTTTTGTTGTAGAACGCCGCCAGATCGAACTGCAGCGTGCTGTCGTCGGTCGGCACATGCAGTCGCACGCGCTCCCAGGTTTTGGTAGCCGCTACGTTGGTGGCTTTGGTGTGCTCCAGCCAGCGATCGAATGTTTCGGCGCTCCCAAAAGACATGTCCAGCACCGAATAGACGTTTTGCCCAACCGTTTCGGCGCTGGTGCGCTGCACGTATTGGCACATGGCGCGGTTGGCGAACAGCACGGTCTGGTTTTTGTCGAGCACGATGAGCGGCAGCGGCAAGTTATTGGCGATAAAGTCGCTTTTTAAGTCGCTATGTCTCTTTTGCGCGACCTCTTCCACCGAATCGACAACGTTCGCCATCTGGTAAATATGGCCGACCAAATTTGTGACCATGTCCCGGCCGACGCGTAGACGCTTCAGATCCGGCGCCGGCACATTGGCCGTGTCTGGCGCGATATGCAAAATCGCCTGCCAGATCAGCTTGGTAGGTTGCGTGATGAGCCGCGTGCTCAGCCACGGCAACACCGTAAGGTTGATGAGTGAAATAACGATGAGCGTCAGCAACAGATCGTCGGCTTCCATTTTAAAGACGTGCTCGGCCAAATACCAGTCGCCCACGACGAGTAAGTTGTCGATAATAAGCACCGTAAACAAACGGCCGCGGACCTGAGAGAGATATTTTTGGAAACTGTCCATTATTTGTAGGCTACGTGATTAGCTGCATTGACGACCGTGATCCAGGTTTGCCCAGGGTCGAGTTTAATCGCCTTGCCTGTAGCGTCGGTGAACGTAAACTGTGCGCCGCTGCTGGTTTTGGCCCAGGTGCCTTCGGTGAGCGTGCCATCCTGAAACACGAACATATGCCCGCTGCCGATGGTATCGTAGCTGGTGTGAAGGTCGTCGGCCTCGATGCCTTGTGTCATAACTAATGCAATAACAACTTTGGGCTCGATTTGCGTTTGGTTGCCGGCGCTATCGAGCTCCATGTGCGGCGCACCGCCCTCGCTGCGCTTGTATGAGTTGGCGTGGGCGTCGTAATCGTAGTGCACATTAAAATCACTGCTGGAGATGGTGAAGTCGATGCTGGTAGCGTTGGGTGTGCTGGCTGGCGCCTCGGCCTTGCGGGCAAAGCCGGTGTAGTTGGCGGCGCCATAGCCTTTTTTGGCCTCCAGAGCTTGCAATTCGCTCATGCTGGTGTAGACATTGTGCGGTGCCTCGCGTGAGCTAATGCGGTGGTAGTAACTGCCGTTGGCAAACTGGTCGAGGTCTTTGACGTTCCAGCTTTGCATATCGGCCAGTGCTTCCGGGCTGCCGCCAACGTGCGCGATGGCCGCGTCAAATCCCATGGCCCACTGAATATAGTATGGCCGCACCGAGCGCACCGGCCCGATGTAATCCGCGCCAGTATCTTGCCAGAGTGTAAGGAAACGCGTAATGCCGCCCTCGGCCACGGCCTCGAACACCACGCCAGCGTGATCCAACCCTGACTGCGGTCGTGCAAAGGTGCTGTTCTCGATCATAATACCTGTAACTGGATTTTGGTTGGCGCTGGGTACCACCGGCATGCCGGTAAGATTGGAGGCTACCGTGGTTGATTTGGCAGGCGCTGGCTGTGCGGGTTGCACTTTTTTGATGGAAGCCACTGGCGTGGCCTTGTGCTGGCCGCGCCACATCAGTGCACCAGCCGCACTGCCGCCAAGCACTACCAGTACGATAATGGCAAAGATAATCCATTGTTTCTTAGTGCGCGCGCCAAGCCACTGCTTGAATGAACGGCGTTGTTTGGGCGGTTTGGCCGCAGTATTACCTGGCTCGTTTTGCTCGGTTGGAACGAAATCCTGTGCCTCGGGTTGTGTTGCCTCTTCGCGTGCAACTTGCTCTGGTGTTCTGAACGACGGATCTGTCGGCTCTATGAGCTTCCCGGCCGACTGCTCGTCTGCGTGCTCGGGTTTCCGGCCACCCTCGCCCACCACGATCTTGGCTGCGTGTTGACGCACGATCGGATGCATAGGAGAACGCCGCCGCGGGCGGATGCCATCAATCATAACCACTATTGTAGCAGCTTATGACCACCCGGGAACCAGTTTTGGAATTTTATAGTGCCGCGAGCATGGCGTCGATACGGCGCAAGGCAGTGTCTTTGCCGAGAACCTGCAAGGTGTCGGCCAGCCCTGGGCTGGCGGGCGCCTGTGTGGTGGCGATGCGGATAAGGCTAAAGAGCACGCCGGGCTTCTGGCTGGTCTGCTCTAAGAGGTTGTTGAGCCGCTTGGTAAGATCCTCGTTCGAGAAATCGCTGGCTGCGAGCGTAATTTTGGCCTGCTCCAAAAGCGCGTTCAGTTCGTGCTGCTCTACTTTTTTGAGCTGTTTATTGGTTTGCCAGAGTTTAGGGTTTAACGGCAAGTCTGCGAAGAAAAATGCGGTAAGCGCCGGAAGCTCGGCAAAGTATTTAAGCCGCTCCTGCACGAGTGCGAGTACTTGCTTTTTGTATTCATCGGTGGCGTTTTTGGCTTCGGGCGGCCAGAAACTGCCAACTTTTGTATACAGCTCGTCAAGCGGCAGCTCGCGGATATGATAGCCATTCATCCAGATGAGCCGCTGCTCGTCAAAGCGCGCACCCGCTTTTTGTACTCGCTCTAAGCTGAATGTTTGTAGCAGCTCGGCCACCGAGAAAATTTCTTGTTCGGTCCCGTCGTTCCAGCCCATGCTGGCCAAAAAGTTAATCATCGCCTCGGGCAAAAAGCCTTCGTGCGCGTAATCGAGCAAATCTTTGGCGCCGTCGCGCTTGCTCAGCTTCTTTTTGCCGTCCGGACCCAAGATGTGCGGCAAGGTGGCTAGCACCGGCCGCTCGATTTCCAACGCTTCGTATAGGTTGAGATAATTGGGCACTGAAGAAATGAACTCCTGCGCACGAATGATATGCGTGCAGTGCATGAGCAGATCGTCGACGATATGCGCGAAGTTGTAGGTTGGATAGCCGTCGGACTTCATCAGAATAAAATCGTCGATGGCTTCTGGCCCAGCGTGCAGCTCGCCCATAACGGCGTCGTGCCAGGTATAGGCTTTTGGATCGCTCTTGAATCGGAGCGGCCGACTGCCATCCCACACGGGCGGATGCTCTGGTCGATGATTGCGGTAGAGGAACGGCTGCTTGGCGGCTTGGGCTTGCTCGCGGAAGGCTTGGACTTCTTCGGGAGTGTACGGATCGGCGTAGGCGCGCCCAGCGGCAACCAGCTTCTCGGCCCATGCTTTGTAGGTTGGTAAGCGTTTACTTTGCAGATACGGGCCGTACGGGCCACCGATGTCCACACCTTCGTCCCAATCCAAGCCCAGCCAGTGCAGACTGTCGATGATGTGTTGGCCGGAGCCGACTACTTCCCTCGCTTTGTCAGTGTCCTCCAGGCGCAAAATAAACTGCCCGCCAGTCTGGCGTGCCAGCAACCAGGCAAACAAGGCAGTGCGCACGCCGCCGACGTGCATGTAGCCCGTGGGGCTGGGCGCAAAACGGGTTCGAGCAGGCTTCATGCCGGATATTATAAGAGAAAAACCCTCTGTTGTCACTGTTCGTAAGATTCGTTGCGGACGATGTCGCCGTAGCTGACTGCCGGCGGTAGTTCACCCGTGTGCCACGACTGCGATGCTTCGCGGCTGAGCGTGAACTCGAGATACGCTTGCACGTCTTTGCCGGTCAGAACGCCAGACGCTACCTCGCCAATGGCTCGGTGCGTTTCTGGACGCCTGGCTTCGAGGCCGGAATCATAACCACTTCCCGGCTCATACAAAAAGCGCTCAGTTGTTTCTCTGAGCGCTTCTGTTTCTTGATCCAATTCGGTAAAATCTGCCGGATGGAGGACGCCATCTGGTCCAGCCCATTCTATGCGGATACGCGTGAAAGGTGGTCTGTAGTCTATTGACATAGCTGCTCCTTTCTTAGGTTAGAGACTCATCGCGAGCTGCTGCATGTCGGTCGCGGTGAGCGGTGCATTGCCTATAACATCATACCGCACATTGCCCGCTATCCATACTGCATTGGTGTGATCGTAGATGAACACGGTGTGTTCTCCGGCTTGGACGGTTTGGTAGTCGTGCTGCAGTGGCAACGTGTTTTCGACAAGCGTTTGGCTGGTCCAATCGGTGGGCTGTTGCGTGACGGTATAGTTGTTCTCGCCCGATCGGTACACCATGCTCACGGTGTCGCCAGTGCGGCGCACACCACCGGCAAGCGCGTATCCCACCGGCGTGTAGTTGGGAATCGCAGCTTTAAAACCGGCCTGAATAGAGGCCACGTGCAGTTGTATGTTTGGCACATTGAGCAATGCGACAAATCCACCAATAACTAAGAAGGTCGCCACCACAGCGGAAATATTTGCCAGGCGACGTTTGCGCGAGCGCGCAATGCGGTGCACCGGCTGCGTGTGACTAGTGGCACGGGCCATGGCTGCTTCGAACATATCGGTACGGTTATGCTGCTGCGGCAAGTGGGTCGCGGCCGGTGCTGCTCTTACAGGGATGACTGGCACAACCTTTGTTGGCACATGGTAAAGCTCCTGAAAACTATTTGCGCCGGCTGCGCGTGTCTGGCGCGGAAAGCGCACAACGGCAGCATGTTTGAGTGTGCGTGCAGCTCGGGCCAGACGGCCGGGGTCAACGCTCGCTACAGAGCGCTTCGGCGCAAGCTTGGACGATGGCACGGCGGCGATTTCTGCAGGCGCCTGAGGTTTGATGGCTGGCTTGCGCGCAAATTCCGGCTTATGCACTGCACGCCGCATGAGTGTACG
This sequence comes from Saccharimonadales bacterium (SeqCode), assembly GCA_035278105.1. Lineage (GTDB taxonomy): Bacteria > Patescibacteriota > Saccharimonadia > Saccharimonadales > UBA4665 > PMNU01. The sequence goes on along the minus strand of DATEJI010000092.1, from coordinate 206,680 downwards.
AGCGTGTTGCGGCGCATGAGCGGCGAGTGGCTTGGCCGGCGAGTGCGCTGGTTGCGCTGTGGCGGTCGTATGTTTCGTTGGCTCTTTGTGCGTTTGGTGAGTAGCTTTCGTCGGCGCTGCGTTGATCGCAGCCTTGGCGGGTTTTTTGATCTTCGCTGCAGCGGTAATATCGGCTGTTTTTTTGTACGCTACTTTCGCTGGTGTGGTCACTAGTGTTGCTTTTTTTGGCTTGGCTGGGAGCGCTGTTGGTGCTGAGGCGGCGGTTGGGCGAATGAAGCCATCCACTACGCGGCCGTTTACTTTGGGCGCGCCAAGTTTTGCAGCATGCGGTCGCGCCTTACCCAAGAGCGCGCCAGTGACTGCGTCGTACCGCTTACCGTTCAGCTCAATGATGTTTTTACTCACCGTTTTTGATTACCCTCTGTTTGCGCCTTGGAAAGCGTAAGCTACATGTATAGTACCGCGCCATGCGTACCTGCGCAAGGACCGAGACGCGTTGCGGAGAAATAGAAAGATTAGCTCGTTGGGGTCCGGCCCAAAAGTGGCGAAACTTGCAGTATTCTTGCGCTCGTGGCATATAATAGATACCAAGCTATGGATTTTCTTGATCCCAAAAAACAAAAAGCTCACCGTATCCGCATGGCCGTCGGATACACTATTCTTGCGCTCGCCCTGCTGCTGGCGACGACGATCCTGTTGTATCAGGCATATGGCTTTGGCATCGACAAGAATGGGCGAGTTATCCAGAACGGCTTGGTGTTCGTATCGTCGCAGCCAAGCGGCGCAGGTATTTACATTAACGGTGCGCAAAAAGGGCAAACAAACACACGGCTGGTATTGGCGGCCGGCGCATATACGGTGCAGATTAAACGGAACGGCTACCATACCTGGCAGCGCGCCATCACCGTGGATGGTGGCAGTGTCGAGCGGTTCGATTATCCGTTTTTGTTCCCTTACGCTCCCAGCACAACGGTAACCAAGCAGTACACTCCTGCGCCAGCCTTCGCAACGCAAAGTCCAAACCGACAGTGGCTTCTGGTGCAAACCAGCGCGCCAGAGCAGTTCGATCTCTTTGACCTGTCGGCAACCAAGCCAGTGGCCAAGCCGTACGTCGTGCCGACCACGACATTTGCGGCAGGCACGACGACGTCGAGTTGGCAGCTCGTGAATTGGTCGGACGATAATCGTCATGTGCTGCTCAAGCGGTTGTATCAAAAGAACGGCCAGGCTAGCAGCGAATACATCCTGCTCGATCGTCAGGATGCCAACCAAACCCAAAACCTTACCACCGCGCTGGGGTTCAATCCGACAACCATCGAGCTGAAAGACGGCGCCTACGATCAGTATTATCTGTACGATCAAAACGCTCAGCAGGTCCTGACGGCGACCCTCAAAAAGTCCACACCGACGCCATTTTTGCAGGACGTCAGAGCGTTTACATCTGACGGCACAACCTTGCTGTATGTGACGCCGGACGGCGCACAATCGGGCAAGGTGGTGATCCACATGCGTCAAGGCGACAAAACCTATGCGCTGCGCCAGGTTGCCGATGGCACGCCTGATCTGCTGGCCCTTGCTAATTATAGTGGCACGCGGTATGTGGCCGTGGGCGCGCAGTCCGAAGGTAAGGTGTATGTCTATCAAGATCCGGCTTCTACGCTCGACAGCCAGCAGGTGCTCGTCCCGGTGCAGATTTTAAAGACGCCGGGCGCGACAACCGTATCGTTTTCGACCAGCGCGCGCTTTGTTGCGGTCGAAAACGCGCAACAATTCTCGGTGTACGATGCTGAAACCGGCAAGGGTTATGCCTTTACCGCCAAGGCGCCAATCGACGCGCCGCAAACCGCTGCGCTGTGGATGGACGGCTTTCGGCTTGCCTATGTGAGTGACAGCAAGCTCGAGGTGCTCGATTTTGACGGCACGAACGTCCAGAGCATCGCTGCGGCCAATTCGACATTCCCCCCATTCTTTAGCCCGGATTACCACACACTGTATACGATGAACGCGGCTGGCGCACTTACTAGTACTGCGTTGCAGACGCCGTAACCCTCGTATTTACCAAGAGGTGAGCCAGCTCCAAAAGCGACTCCATAGCGTCGGGCCGTTGTCGGCCAGTCGCGTTGGCGATTGGGCATTTTGCGTGGCTGGCGCGATGGTGTTGCCGGTTGGATCGGGGCTGATTTGCTCGCCCCACACGACTAAACGATGTAGGCTGGTGCCCGGCGGGTCGCAGGTTATCAGCGTTGCTGTCGCCGTTTTGCTCGCTACCGGATTAAGCACCCAGGTTTCGCTCGGTTCCACAACGCGCTTATCGTAGATTTTGTAGGTGTACACTTTGCCGTTGTACGTGATGTAAAAAATATCGCCGGGCTCAAGCGTGTGCAACAACACGAAGGCAAATTTATATTTTCCCGGATTAAAGATGTTATTGCTGCTGTGGCCAAAGAACGCCGCATTGCCCTGCTGGCCCGGCACCGACGTGGTTGGATAGTGCGCCACGCCGTCGAGCAAGTCACTCTCGATGTCGTTTTCGTTGTTGGAAGTGCCGTATATCACCGGGATCTCGACGTTAATTTTGGGGATGATAACCTCTGGTGCGTTGCTGGGGGCGACTCCATCGGTGCTGAGGATAATCGGCGTAGCGTTGGCATGGCTACCCGGCTGAATAAACGGCGCAATTACCACTTCGTTGAAAAAACCAAACAAGAAGACGAGCAACACCAGCAAGCCGGCGCCGATGCCGAACGCGAGCGATTGCAAGTGGTGTTTGGCTTTGAGCTGGGCGCTACTGCGGGCACGGACTTTGGCTAGCACCTCGCGTTTGATGCTGGCGACGGTGTGGCGGCTAGACGGTAGCGAGCGACTGGAGAGCGTTGCCTGCTGTTTGGACTCCGGCTGCTCGTTGGCTGTCGACACAACAACCATATTGGCGCGGGCCTCGTCGTGAAACATCGGCGCTGGCGCTGCTGCTTTGCGCGCCGATTTCTGCTTTTTGCGAGATTTCTCGGCTGCAGCCGTCCGAGTCTTTTGCGTGTACTGCGTGTAGGCCGAAGGTTGGCGCGCATTGGCAGCGTAAAACTCCTGCCACACTTGCTGCTTTTCTTCGTCGGGCAGCGCTGCGTAATACGTGTGCCAGGCAGTCTGGATCTCGGCCAACGATTTGCCGCTCGTGCTCAGCTCGTGCATGAATTCCTGGTGTTTGGAGCGCGGGCCGCTCGCCTGTTCGGCCTCTTGCGCGTCCTGCGCGGCGTTCGGCTCGTTGGCATACAGGGATTCGATCTTGCTACGAATAAGCTCTACTGCCGGGTTGGCGCTTTTCTCGTCGCGGTGTGGTGGTTGCACATTCCGCCCGCCAGCGCGCGGCAACACATAACTCTGTTTGTCTTCAGCGTCGTCTTCGGACGGTTCATCTGCGAATAATGGATTCATGCTTTGATACAGCTTATGCTCGCCTTATCTTTCTGATTATAGTACAATCTGTTCTCGTAAGCCTACCAACTTACACAATCGGTGGAGTGTTCGGCCTTGATGGCTATACTTCGTTCGAAGGTACAGCGGAGCGACTCTTTTGGACGACGCTTCGCTCGTGTCTGCAAAAACTGCCAGTGGCAGTTTTCCGGGCGGGTGGCGGAATTGGTAGACGCGCTGGACTCAAAATCCTGTGAGCTTTCGCTCGTGAGGGTTCGATTCCCTCCTCGCCCACCAACGTAAAAGGCCGGCTTTCATGTCGGTCTTTTACGTTGGCTATGATCCCTCCCTTGGTTTCTACGTGTCGAATTCTAACACGCCATCCAACGCGCTCGGCCACCTGGACGGATCGTTGCCCAGGTCGAGCTGAAGATCGAACGGCGTAGGCTGTATCTCTGCCGGCGGTTCTACCTGGGGAACGCTGGCAACTCCGGTGAATGCAAATGTCTCGGGGAATTTTGACTCTGCGCGGTTTCGCACGCGGTCTGGCAGATCACCATAGAGGATGCCGAGGCTGAGGTGGCAGATAACGGTATCGGAGCCGTCCGGAAGGTAGACGCCGCTGAGCTCGCCTAACCTGTCGTAGACGGCATATGTTTGGATTTCTACTTCTGGACAGCGTAGCGATACGGCGAGATGCTGCTCGTATTCACTGCCGAGAACCACAAGACCATCTGGCTGTGCGCTGACGTCAAGTTCGCGTGTGCCCGCCAACGAGTCGAGCAGCGTATCCCGGAGTTCAGTACTCTCCATGCCACGAAGTGCGCCACGGCTGCGCCTATCGACGACGCCAAGATCGTATGAGCCAAGAACGGTGACAGCCGCGCGGCCAATGGCGCGCGGCCGAAACATATCTCGATCGGACCCGAGTGCTCGCCGGACGGTATCTTGCATGAGGCGGAAATTATTCGACGCCGCGAGCGGATGATATAGATAGACGTTCGGTGTTTCCAACGATGTGTGTTTTGCCATTTGTCCTAATATCCCACTGTTCGTTTGCTTTGACAAGCGTGAAGTTATTAACCTAGGCGGGCTGCTCCTCAAACGAGTGCGCCCACGTCTGGTGCACATATGCGCCCGGCTGCACTACGCCTGACCCTCGTTTGAGGAGCAGCCCGCCTAGGTTCCTGCCCAATACGCTGCGACGAATATCATGTTCACAAAACGCGCGGTTTTTATATACTGCTAGGAGGAGGACGACCAATGCCCACCGAAACATCACCCACCACTTTTCACGAGGCGACCACGCTCGCCCAAACCGAGCACCAGCTCGGCAATTTTGCTCAGGCAGTCGAAATCTGGCAGCAAGCCCGGCGGTTGGCCGACAACGACTTTGAAGACGCGCAGAGCTTGCGTGGCGAAGCGTCGAGCACTTTCCGCCGCGGTGGCACGGACGATGCGTACCGGGCTCGGGTGATCGCGACCGGCGCGCTTATTATTCACGAGCGATTGGCGCGCGACCAGCCCAATAACATAGAAGCCGTGCGCCAAGTGCCGGAGAGCGTGCGGGTGCTCGGGCGTATCGAACTCTTGCCGCTGCTGGCATATGAGCGAGAAACCGGGCGCGTACAAGCGCAACGATTGCACGGTATTCGGATGCTTTTTAAGAACCGTGGTGATCCTCCGATCGGAAGGCTTATGCTGCACCGCGGCAGAGAAGGCCTCCCCGACCAGCACGAGATAAACTACTGGCCTACCCGCGCCGCTGTTGAGGCTTTTGCGCCAAGCGGCGACCCACGCCGAGCCCGCAGATATGCTCGGCAGGCGCTTCGCCTGGCCTCTCAATCCGAAGAAGACGCGCTGCCATCGGCGGCTCATATATCTGCCGAGCATTCTCGCCGCGCGCAGCTTGCCGCTCACAGTCGCGCGCATGCTGCACGCGCGATTACATCTCTGGTGACAACGGAGATGAGCCTGCGACGCAAAGGCGCGCTTTGGATTGCGACGCGCGACCGGCTCATGTAGTTCTTATGTAATGGTGAACTGGCTTGCAGTCAGCGCCTCGAACGGCCGAGTGGGATTTTGCAGCCACCACACGGCCGCCGTGGCCGCGCTTTGGCCGCGCCATACGGGCAGTTCGCTGGCAAGTTTGGTGGTGCTCACTCGCCCGCCCCACGCTACAAAGATGTGATCGAGGTGTTTTACGATGATGCTCAGTGCATGTGCCGCAGTAAACTCGTGCAGCCACTCTACTAATCTGAGCAAATCCATGCTGAACGCTACAGGGCGGTCGAACTTTGCCGCGACACCAAGCCGCTGCAACTGGCTGAGACTGAGCACAAGCAGTGTATTCGGCCGCTGCAGTACGGTGTGCGGTGAGCTGACGGCGTAATCGACAGCATCCTTGGTGAGCGTGAGCGGCCCTGGCCGTTTATGCAGAAATTTTTCCAGCAAAATCGCTGTTTCGCTGTTGCGGCCTAGGTCGCCGGCCAGCAGCATGCCGTCGGCCCAATGGGCCTGCAACAGAAATTCGTTCAAGGCCTGCTGGCTGAAGCTGCCACTCGGCGTGCTCGGCGCGAACTCGCCGTTTTCGAGCACGCGCCCCACGATTTTCTGCACGGCGTTAGGTAATAACACCCGCGCAGTGCCGATGCCAGCCTGCGCCGCCACGGCATAGGCCTCGGCCACAGCCGCAAAGCCATACAGATTACCACCGATGATGAGCAGCTTGCCGGCTGACTGTCGGTTCTCTGGCCGGCTCCACTCCAGTTCTGGGAAGAGCGGCTTGCCAGCTTCTTGTTTGAGCCAATAATCGCGGTCCATACGCTGATTATATACTGTTTACAATTGGATCGGGCCGGCGCCAGCAATCGTCGTGTTGGCCGGGCAATTCCTCGAGTACGGGCCGATGCACAAACGGCAGGCTTGTGAGATCTGGCGTGCACATCGAATCGTGGCTGTAGCGGACCACAGTAACACCTCGGTATGTCCAAAATACGCCGCGCGATCGCCCGACAGCCATGCGCACCGCGCTCGGTATGTTCCAAAAGTAGACCGCGTTCCACAGTGTTTTGCGGAGCCAATAGGCCAGCTCGCCTTCTGCATGATGCGTGCGCAGGTCTTGCCGCGTTTTGCGATAGAGATTGCGCAGTATCGAGCGGCCTGGCCAATACGGCAGGCCGATCATGATGACCCGCTGCCCGGCGCGAGGCTGCGGCACAATAAAACAGCCGCCGGAATGCGCGATAACAACGTCGGCCTCCCGAGGATCGTTTACTACAAGATGCCCCGCCTTACGCAGCGCAGCGACCAGCTTGCGTCCCATAAAAGGGCCTTCGTTGAGCCCGTAGATGATGGCGACGCTGCGCGACTTAGGCATGACGGCAGTTACTTTCTGGTGTTTGAGGACGCTGGGCGGGATAAATGTCGTACGCAACCTTGTCGCCTCGTGCGTTCCACTTGCCTGCGCTAAAGCTGCGCATAGTGCTCCTTATAATCGTAATCTTATACATCAAGCGTGATGCTAATGGGGCAATGATCGGAGCCTACAATGTCGGCGTGGATGCCGGCGGCCTGTACGTGTTTTTTGAGTGCCCCGGACACTAAAAAGTAATCGATGCGCCAGCCCACGTTCCGCGCTCTGGAGTTGGCAAAGTGGCTCCACCAGGTGTAGTAGCCGTTGCCGTGCTTGAACATGCGCAGCGTGTCTACAAAGCCAACGTCCAAAAAGTGCTGGAATCCGGCGCGCTCTTCTTCGGTAAAGCCCTTTTTGCCGCGGTTGGGTTTGGGGTTTGCCAGGTCGTCCTCCGTATGGGCCACATTGAGGTCGCCACAAAACACCACGGGCTTTTTCTGCTCTAACTGCTGGCAATATGCCAAGAACGCCGGATCCCAGTGATCTCGTCGGAGCGGAATACGACTTAAGTCGTCTTTGGCATTGGGCGTGTACACCGTAACCACGTAGAATTTTTCGAACTCGGCGGTAATCACCCTGCCCTCTTTGTTTGGGTCACCGTAGCCATCGGTGTGCATGGCGTATGTTTTCATGATGTCTTCCGGAAAGCCGTTCATGATGGCCAACGGTTTGATTTTGCTGAAGATCGCTGTGCCGCTATATCCCTTCTTGTCTGCCGAGTTCCAATATTCCTCGTAACCAGGCAGGTCGTACTCGGCCTGGCCTTGCTCAGCTTTCGTCTCTTGTAAACACAAGATGTCGGGTTGTTCTTTGTCGATGAACGGTTTGAGTAGCCCTTTGCGCACCACTGCCCGAATGCCGTTGATGTTCCAAGAATAGAGTTTCACCATATGCTACTAGTATATCTTATCGACACTTTAAAAATGGCTTTTTCGTGCATAGTTTGATAGCCTAAAAGCGATGTATAAGCGTGTGCTTCTCAAAATCTCGGGCGAGCAACTGGCCGGCAAGCACGAGTTTGGTGTCGACCCGGAAGTCGCCCGTTATCTAGCCAAAGAATGTGAAAAAATTGTACGAGCTGGTTGCCAGCTCGTTTTAGTAGTTGGCGGCGGCAACATGGTCCGCGGCGCCGAGGTTGCCGGCAACGGCATTAAGCGCGTAACGGCCGACCAAATGGGTATGCTCAGCGGCCTGATGAACGCCATGGCCGTCACCGATATTTTTGAAAGCGAAGGTGTGTTTACTCGCTGTATGAGCAACATTTTCGCCCAGCAAGTGGCCGAGTCGTACTCCTTCCGCCTGGCCGAAAAGCACTTGGAACGCGGCCGCGTCGTTATCATTGGCGGCGGCACTGCTCGACCGTACGTCACCAACGATACAGCCGGTGTGAGCTTTGCGCTGGAGCTGGACTGCGAGGTCGTGCTCAAAGCCACCAAAGTAGACGGCGTGTACGATAAGGACCCGGCCAAATTCCCTGGCGCCAAAAAGCTCGACAAAGTCAGCTACCAAACCGCTGTCGAAAACGGTGACATCAAGGTGATGGACAAAGCCGCTCTCGGCCTGGCCATGGAGCAAGGCATCCCGGTGGTTGTCTTCAACCCGATGCAGCCCGACAACTTGCTGAAGATCGCCAAGGGTGAACCGGTCGGCAGCTACATTTCTTAGAACTCGAGGGATTCACTGGGGTTGAGGTGGCGATACTCGGTGTTATATTTTTGGAGTGTGGCGGCGAGCCAGTCTTCGGTCATGCCATTGGCAACTTCACTTAACAGCGCGTTGTGGGTTGGAATTGCCTTTTTGGGTTTGACGGTGTCTACAAAGTCGATCACCTCGCCAATCTTCAGCCACGGCCCGCTGGTTGGCACAGCCAAGAACTCCACCGGTACGCCCGGCGCTACGAATGAATCGCCCGGGTAGTAAAATCGTTCGTTCACCATCACGCCAACGTTCTCTGGTGCCGAGAATGTCGGATGGATTTTGGCATGCCGCTCGCCATAAAACTGGAGCTTAAACGGGCCGGCGCTGGCTATGTCGCCGCCGGTGACCGGCGTGACGCCGGGCAGATCTTTCAGCTTGTGCGCTGCGTCGCTGGGTGTATAGATGTTGACGCCTGGGTTAGCCTCGATAATCATTTTGAGATGGTCGCTGTTGAGATGGTCGAAGTGCTCGTGCGTGACGACCACTGCGGCGACGTTGTACACATCACCGAAATTTTCGGTGAACGAGCCAGGGTCGATGATTAGTTTTTGCCCCTGCTCCTCCAGCACAATGCAGGCGTGCTCGTATTTGGTGAGTTTCATGCTAAAAGCGTAGCACAAAATATCTCGGCGGACAGTCATAAATGTTGCAGATGAGATGTGGCGGCAGACCTCCAATGCTTGCAAAAAAGAGGGTCAGGCGTAGTGCAACCCGAGGACATATGTCCTCGGCGTGTAACGCACTCTTTTTTGCAAGCATTGGAGGTCTGCTTACAACGTCGCCAACAGATCGCAGAACTCTTTAGAGAACTTGGTGCGCAAGAGTTTTGCCGCGCGTTGTTTGCTTACCCACTCGTAGCCGATGTGCTCGTGCGAAAGCTGCACCTCGCTGCCCTTCGGCACGTCGCACTCATATACCGCGAGTACGAGGCCGACAGTGTCGCTGTGGCCATGAACATGAAGGCGCAAGTTAGATAAGGTCATGCCCAGCGGCTTGATTCGTGTAAGTTGCGTGATGCCCGTCTCTTCGGCGATCTCGCGCGCCAGCGTTGCCTCCACGGACTCGCCGCGCTTGATGCGCCCGCCGGGCAAATCCCAATACGTTTTACCATCGTTGGCGCCGTGAATCTCCGCCGGGTTGGCCTGCAACAAAAGCACTTCGCCCTTTTGGTTGGTGATAAGCCCTTTGATGCCGAGATGGAATACGTCTTCCATATTAGGGCCTTGCTACCACCTGTACCCAGGTTGCGTGGCGAGTTGCCTTGTCGCTGGCGATGGTGATGTCTCGGAAGCCCGCCGCATACAACATCTGCCGCAAGGGCTCTGGCTGCCAAAAACAAAAATAGCGCGGTACCCCCAGCTTGTCGTCGAGCCAGCGCTCACCCTCACCTTGTTTAACGGTGAGCGCGAACATGCCGCCTGGCTTGAGCGCGGCACGTACCTTCTGTGCTACCTGCCTAGCCTCGTCGCGGGTAAAGTGCAACAGAACTGCATATGCCAAAATCATGTCGTACGGCCCGCCGTCTATGGGGTCGGTGATGGCGTTGAGTTTGCGTGCAGCGAGCCCTTTCTGCTGCAAGAAGTCAACAAAAGCCTGTGTTGCATCGCTGCAAAGTACGGGGAATCCGTGTGCCGCCAGATACGCCGCATCGCGGCCAAAGCCGCTCCCGAGCTCAAGAATACGCGCGTCTTTGGGCAGTTGCGCGATGATAGTATCGAACCATTCTTTCACCACACCGGTAAGCTCATGCGGACTGCCATCGATGTATTCCTGCACATGCGTTTCGTATGCCTGGATGGTCTGATTGTTGGTATCCGACATATGCTTGAGTATATCAGACGTGCAGCGAAGCTACGTTGCCATCTCGGGCGGTGCGGCCGCCTGCAATCCTTCAAAGAGTTGCAAGTAGTAGTCGCCTTCGCGTGGGAAGTATTGCGCGCGCGTTTCGTCGTTGCCGATGTCGGCCATCACCTGCTCTGGCGGCTTCCATTCCAGCTTAGTGATTTTGTTGGGGTCGAAGATGAGGTTCTGCAGTGTAACGTCCTGCCGCAACAAGAAGACATGGCCGAGCACGCGGTGCTTCGTGCCGTTTGGCATCAGGTTGGCTGCTTTGATGTTAAAGAGGTGTCGCAACTGCTCTGGCGCAACCTCGACACCGAGCTCGGTATGTAAACAACGTATGGCTGCCTGTTGCGGGTCTTCGCCGGGGCGCAGGTGCGTGCCGACTGCCACGTCCCACACATTTGGTGCCAGCTCCATGCCGGGCGCGCGCAATTGCAGCAGCACCTCGCCTTTGCTGTTCATGATCCACACGTTGACAACTTCGTGCCACAGCTCCTGCTTGTGTACGGTCTCGCGGTCGAGCACTTTGCCGGTTTTGTGCCCCGCTTCGTCGAGCACTTCGTAGGCGTCGGGTGTCATATATGCTAAGCCTACACCTGCACGCCAGTCAAATGTGTGTGATATCTCACAGTTTAAGAGGTTGCATGACGTACGTCTCCGGACACGAAGCCTAAATTCAAGTAGAGCAATCAAACAAAAATCTTGCAGAACCGGCAGGATTTTTGTTTGGCGGAGAGGGAGGGATTCGAACCCTCGACAGAGTTGCCCCTGTACTCGCCTTCCAAGCGAGCGCACTAGACCAGCTATGCGACCTCTCCTTACTTACGGCTTTGCCGCGCGCCAGCAGATATTATACCGCAAAAATTACCACAAAAACACCTTGCGGACGGTAGAAATAGGAAGGTACACTTACAGTAATGCCTATCATCGAATTGCAGGACGTTAGCAAATTGTACGGCTTCGGCGACGCGACCACTGTTGCGCTGGACGGAGTTAACTTGTCGATTGACGAGGGCGAATTTATAGCGGTGATGGGTCCGTCTGGCTGCGGCAAGAGTACGCTCATGAATGTCATCGGCTTGCTGGATCGGCCGACGCATGGTGCGTACACCTTGCAAGGTCGCGCGGTGGAGCGGCTGCGGCAAACGCGGCGGGCGAAGATTCGGCGCGATACGGTTGGGTTTGTGTTTCAGTTTTTTAATCTGTTGCCACGGCTGACCGTGTTGGAGAATGTCGCCCTGCCCTTGGCCTACAAAGGCATTGGCAGCCGCACGCGTGTGAAGCGCGCTATGGACATGCTGGAACGCGTGGGCCTGACTGGTCGCGAGTTTTTTTATCCGCGGCATTTAAGTGGCGGCCAGGCGCAATGTGTGGCGATCGCCCGTGCGCTGATTAATTCGCCCCAGATTATTATTGCCGACGAGCCGACCGGCAACCTTGATAGTGCCAGCTCGCGCTTAGTAATGGAACTGCTGAGCGAAATCCACAAAACCGGCAACACGATTTTGTTCGTCACGCACAATCCAGAGCTCACCCGCTACGCGACGCGCGTTGTGTACATGCACGACGGCGCGATTGTACACGATGAGCGCACGGCGATTGGCGAAATTGCCAAAACAGCGCAGCGCACTATGTACAGCACGCATGCGACTACCGAGGAAGACATGCTCGCCGGCGTTTCTACGCTCATGAAGGCGGTACCCGGTGGCAAATTACAGCCCAAGCTGGTGCCTAAAAAAGCTGCTCGCCGTACGGCTAAGGCGCGAGCCAAGCGTTCCGCCAGGAGTAAAAAATGAGCACGATGATGCGCGGCAATGTGCGAATGGTGCTTTCTGGCGTGCGCGCTGCCAAGTGGCGCAGCGTGCTGACGATGCTTGGCGTCATCGTTGGCGTGGTCGCTGTGGTGCTGGTGGTGGGCATCGGCGAAGGTGTTAAGCGCCAGGTTGCCGCCCAGCTCACGCACTTTGGTAAAGATCTTATTACGGTCCGGCCTGGCCGCATCGGCAAGACCGGCACAATGGGCGCGGCAACCAGCGATGTGCTGTTTGGCCTTGGCGTTCCCGGTTTGACCGTATCGGATGTCGAGACTGTGCAGCAGACCGCTGATGTTGCCCAGGCTGCGCCGCTGGGTTTGGCCTCTGGGCTGGTGCAAGCGACTGGCCATAAACCAACCAACGCGCTGCTTGTAGCCACGAATGCGAACCTGCCGACTATCCTCAACCAGCCGGTATCGCAAGGCGGCTTTTGGAACGCGGACGAAGAAACCGAAAACGTGGCGGTTATCGGCCCGAAAGTTGCCGTCAGCTTGTTTGGCGAGCCTGTGCCGCTCGGGCAAACTTTTACCTTTCGCGGCCAGACGTTTATGGTGCGCGGTGTGTTTGCTAGCTTTAAGGCCGTGCCGTTCTCGCCAACGGCCAGTTTCGACGATGCTATTTTTATCCCGTACCAAACCGCGGCCACGCTCACGCACAACAACGCCAATGTGTATGTGTTACTGGCTAAACCCGATACGCGGCAGCACATGGACCAGGCCGTGGCAAACATTACCTCCCGCTTGCGCTCAGCGCACGGTGGCCAGCAGGATTTTACCGTGCTGAGCCCCAAACAAACCGAGGCGCTCGGAAGTGACACTGTCCAGCTCCTCACCGAGTGGATTACCGCTGTGGCGGCAATCTCTCTCTGTATTGGCGGAGTGGGGATTATGAATATCATGCTGCTCAGTGTTACCGAGCGCATGCACGAGATTGGCGTGCGTAAGGCTCTGGGCGCGACCTCGCGGCAAGTACTCGCCCAGTTTATGCTGGAAGCGACGGTGCTCAGCACGCTGGGTGGGGTTATCGGCATTGTGATATCATTGGTTGCCGAAGCGCTGCTGTATGTGTATACCGACATCAAGCCGGTTGTTTCCTGGCATGCAGTCGTCATCGCCTCGGCCGTGTCGATCGTGGTCGGGATTGTCTTTGGCACTGCGCCGGCGCTGAAGGCGGCGCGCAAAGATCCCATAGAGGCCTTGCGCCACGAATAACCAAAAGGAGCACGTTGTATGCGTGGAAAAGAAGGACGTCCATTTGTACCCCGAGGTTGCCCTGCCTGGAGTGACCTTACTCCACCCGAAGACCGAGACGGCATGTATGTTGATGCGGCTGGGGTTGAGCAGTCCTATCGCGTCTATCTCCCGGAAGACAGTAGTAGCCCGTGGTCTTTTGCGACTTTCAGAGAGACTCCTATTGATTTTGGCGTTGGCGAAGGGCATCCTGATGACGATAGACTGGAAATAAAAGAGATCGATACTAGAATGCCGCCGAAAATTGTTACGCGGCTCATAACAACCGACTTGGTGTATGATGATGAGCCGGACGCTCCGCTTGCTCGAACAATGGTAGCGCTCGGGAAACCGGAAAACCAAGCGCTTCGAGACGCGTTATTTGAGCACATGCAGGAAAGGATTGCCGACTGTCCCGGTGTGTTTTTTGACACGGATGGCACACCACATTGCGGCGCGCTTTCTGGCGAACGCTATCTCGAAACGCTGGATCATATGATTCCTCTTGCGTTCCCCGAAGCCGGCGAGCAGCCCGGCATGTAGTAATTGTGTTAATAAAAGGAGCAGCTATGCGTTTCAGAGAAGTATCATGGATACCGCCAAATTGTCCGAGTAGCGATGGTAGAGGGGCTCTTGACGCGACTCATGCAGAATTTGTGCTCGATATGCGATACAACGAGGCGGCCGACGATTACCCGGCTCATATTGATGTGCTTGGCACATTCTCCCAAGGAGAGTCTGAAGCTCCAGATTACAGAACGGCCAGTACCGACACCATCGATGCATCGACTGATACACCCTTCGGAGAAGCTCTCGTAAGTCTGCGCCGCCAGTACGAAATAGATCCAGCCGCCGCAGACAGCTTCCGACAAGCACTGCTTGAGCGTATCGATACTTGCCACGGTCTGATCCCTGTAGAGTTGGAGCCAGGAGAAACGATGCTGGGGTGCTGGGCGTTGTGTGCGGACGGTATGGAGGCTGTACTCCGGCAGACGCTTGATGTACCGCCCGAAACACCGGAGATCAGTTAGCTTTTATCGCCCTGTATACTATACATAGTAATTGAGCGAAAGGGTATATGGCGGAATTCAATAACCAGTGTTTGTTGTACAGTTCGGTGAGCGTTTAGGTAATAATGCAGAATTATTGCTCGGATATCTGGCTAGAGAATCCGAACAGGCTATGCAGGCCGAGCTCGACATCCACCCATTGTCAAACTTGGACACTGCCCTGGAAGATCCACAGCAAGAAGCCTGCTGCATTGGCGATTGCGCGATCCGCGGCGTCGATCTGCAAAATTACATCCTATCGTATTCGCAGCCAGATCTAATACCAGAGATCGACCAACGCGCGGCAGCTAGCTGTCTGATACACGAATACCTGGCAGCCATTGACGCAACAAAAGACACGCCACCCCATACGTATTATGATATGTAGCACTACAGCGATATGATCGCGCCTACCGCCGTAACGAGCATGACTCCAAAAATGCCCCAGCCAATGGCAGTGATGTACTTTTTGTTTGCCCAGCCGCCCATGAATTTTTTGTTGCTGCTAATGCGCACGATAAAGAAAATGACCACCGGCGCCACGATGGCGTTGGCAACGGCGGCGTAGATCAGCGCTTTAATCGGATCGAGGCCGATGAAGTTCATGCCCAAACCCACCAGCATCGAAATAATAATCACACCGTAAAAGGCTTTGGCTTGGCCCAGATCGCGATACAAGCCCTCCTTCCAGCGCAAACTCTCGGCCAGTGCGTACGAGCTGGCGCCCGCCAATACTGGAATCGCCAACAATCCGGTGCCAATAATGCCGATGGCAAACAAAAAGTACGTAGCGTTGCCGGCAAACGGACGGAGCGCCTCGGCTGCCTGCGCCGCGGTTTGAATGTGCGTAATGCCGTGCGGGAACAAAATACCGCCCGCCGCCGCGATAATAAAGAACATCACCAGGTTGCTTAGGAACATGCCGCTCCAGACGTCGATACGCATGGAGCGCACTTCGCTCGCCTCGGTGTGACGGCGCTCTTTAACGGTTAGTTTACCTTCCAACACCTGTTCTTCGACCTCTTGACTGGTTTGCCAAAAGAACAGATATGGCGAAATCGTGGTACCCAAAATAGCCGCTACCAGCAGGATTTCATCTTTGTTAAAACTGATGTGCGGCACGATGGTATGGCGCAGTACTTGGCCCCAATTTGGATGCGCCAGCACCGCCGACACGATGTACGAAAGCAAAATGAGTGCGAGCCACTTAAGGTACCGAGCGTAGCGCACGTACGGTGTAAATATTTGCAGCAATAGGCTGAACATCGTAATGCCCACCACCAGCCAACCGAAATTGAGGTGCGGGTTGAGCAGTTGTACGGCCTTGGCCATAGCGCCAAGGTCGGCGCCGATGTTAAACGAGTTTGCAGCGAACAGCAACGCTGTGCAGACGTATAAAATCCGCTTGCTATAAAACACGCGGATGTTGCCGGCCAACCCTCTGCCCGTCACCAAGCCGATGCGGGCGCACATTTCTTGGACGATGGCCATCAGCGGGAATGTCCACGGCGCCAGCCATAGCAGCCTAAAGCCGAACTGTGCGCCAGTTTGACTGTAGGTGGCAATGCCAGACGGGTCGTCGTCGGAGGCACCGGTGGTCAGCCCGGGTCCGAGCATCAGCCAATAATCTTTTGTTTTTTTAACAACTGGATTATTAAGGCTGGCGTCGCGCACTACCTGTGTCATCAACACCGCTCGCCCCAGCGCCGCAGCCGGAGCTTCGGCGGTTTTGGTGATGAATTTGTGTTGTGGCGTTGCCATCGCTACGCTCAATTGTAGCAGAAAAGCATGAGCGGTCTACAACGAACAGTAGCGCTACCAGCGGAAGTAGTGGCCGTAGTAATACCAAAAATGTTTAAGGATGAGTGCGGTGATTATCAAAAACCACAGACCGAGGATGTCCAGATGATGTTTACGCGCAAAGCGTGCCACGCCCGCCAACCGCGCGGGCACGCGCAACATGCCCGTTTCGATGTTGTGCAGTGTGACGTACCAAAAGATCGTAATTGTTACCACCCATACCACCATGCAATATGGGCACAGGGTGTGAATGCGGTAGACCGTCTCGAAAAACAGCCAGTGCACAAAGCCCAGGCCAAATAACGTGCCTGCTTGCAGACCAAGCCAGAACCAGCGCTTGTGTTCTTTCGAGCCGCTCAAAAGCATCACTGCCAGCGTGATGAGCACCGGAAAACTCATCAGTCCGATGAACGGATTAGAAAACCCAAAGGCATGCGCTTGGGCGGACTTCATCACCGAGCCGCAACTCACAATCGGGTTGAGGTCGCAGCTCGGGCGAAACGACGGATTTTGCAGGAGCTTGAATTCGTCGATGGAGATAATCAGCGAACATAGCAGGCCGATGATTCCGCCGATCAGCAGTATCCACGGCAACGCCTTCGGTAGTGTCAGCGGGCGGCGTATCAATTTGAGGGCAGGTGTTCGCATGCACCAAGTATAGCATTTATTCGGCGCAGGTCCCGGTGCTTGCCGGCGTGGTGTTGCCTCGGGCGGCAGCAAATTCCTGAGCGACGCGCTGCATGGTGAGCGCGTAGCCTACTTCGTTGTAGCTGGTGGATTTGGCAAAGACCACACCGATAACCGACGCGTCTTGGGCGATCAGCGGTCCGCCGGAATTCCCCTGCTGTACGTTGCCTTTTATTGAGTAAATTTCGCGCGCAGTGTGTCCTTGGTTATAAATATTGCGGCCGTTGGCAGTGAATGTCTGCACAATCGCCGCTGGCGAAGCATTCAGGTCGCCGCCGCCTGGAAAGCCGACAATCGCCGCTGGCGTATTATCGGCGGCGGTTTGAGTGTTCAGCGTCAGCGGCTTGCCTGCTAAGTTGGTGGTGCGCAAAAGAGCCAGGTCAAGGTTAGGATCAAAGAAGATAACGATGGTACGGTGCGTGCCGTTTGCATCGAGCACGTATGGCTGCGCCACGCCAGCAACGACGTGGGCGTTGGTGATGACTTCGCCCTCGCCAGCCACAAAGCCAGATCCTTCCACAATGCCGCCGCAGCCGCGACCTTCAATTTTTACCACCGAGGCGGCGTCTTGCTGGACGGCGGCGGTTAGCTCGCCGATGTTCGGTATCTTTGGGTTTGCCTTGGGCGCTGGCTCTAGACCGGTGAATACCTGTGGAAAGCCGTTCGGCTCGATGAGATGGCCCAAACTTGTGAGCACATTTGGCGCCGACGGCAAATGCTGATCCAATAAGCCGACAATGTGAGAGGTGCGAATTTGCCGCTCCAAGCCGCCATCGGGCAGGTTGCGTACCACGGCCGTTGCCAGCCAGATGGCCGCCAGCACTGTCGCCACGGATAACACCGAGCCCAGCACGCGGTCGGTGCGGTCGACGATGCGGGCTTCACTCACCTTGAACTTCACTCGCCAGCCAACATACTCCCCCACTGCCATCCAGCCGAGCGCGGTCGCGGCCGTGACGAGTAAACTGATGAGCGCCCGATTGTCTGCCGTGTGCGCCAGCGGCGCCAACTGGTGGCCTAAAAAGGCGCCCAAAAAGAGCCCGCTCAACAGTCCGATGGTGGAAAAGAATTGTCGTACAAAACCTACTTCGGTGCCGCGTATCAGGGTTGCAAGCAGCACGACCAACAAAAAGGCGTCAAGCCAATTCATGTACCTATCATAGCACTTCGGCGAAAGCGTGTTCGTTGCCGTAGCTGTTTGCTGCCTACGGTTAGGTGTGATCGACCGAACTGCCGATAAGTTGCCGTTTGGCATGCAGTGCAATAGCAAATACCGCCAGCACGCCCAGGAGTAACAGATACACACCACGGTCGAGCACGCTCGCCGCGATTACGCTCTGGTGCGAAATATGATGCAGCCGTTCGCTGAGCAGCAGGAACGACTCTCGAATCCCGATAGCACCCGGTGTCAGCGACACGAACAGCGCAAAGTTGGCGACGCCGGTATAGGCCATCACCTGCCCGGCCGAGGCGTGCGCGCCAACGCTATGCAGCTCGATGCCGAAGATAATCGCTTGTAAGCTCAACTGCGCCACAGTGGCGGCGAAAATCCAACCGACGCTCGGCCAATCAATGTCCGTTCCCTTGCCTACACGTGCGCGTTTGGCATACCACAGCACAACTGCGATACTCAGCGCCGCCGCGACAAGCATCAAGAACAGCGTTTGCCACCACGGACGAGTGCCGATGCAGACCAACATGGCGCTGATGACCGCAAAAAAGGCGTAATACAAAAGCGTTGCAAACATGTAGTGCCGAACACTCAACCTATGCCGCTTTTTGAGGTACGCTCCGCGAAAAACCGGCCCGCTCTGCCCTGGCCCAAAAAAGTTAACCAGCGATGAGTATGCATTGAATAAAAGGTTTTCTTGCAACGATATTGACTTCCGATACAGGAGTAGCGACGCCCGAGTCATCGCGGCCAGTGCCGCAAAGAACAACAAATAGAGCCCCAACAGCGCGGCGAGTGTTCCAAACCCGATATGCTCTAAGCTCTGCACGGTTTGGGGATGTGCGTGAATGTAGTACGCGAACGCACCAATCGTCGCCAGCACAATGAGCGGCGCCAGCACCGCCTTCAGCCGCCGTTGCATGCCACAAGTATAGCATGGGCTCCCGCTCGGCTGCCTTCCGGTAACCTTCAGCTTGGCATGTATAATGAAACACAACTGCATGAAAAGGTTTACTTCGTTTGTCTTTACAGTGTTCGCGTCGCGTCGGTTTTTATACGCGGTGTTCGGCTTTTTTGTGTTTGAGAGCGTATGGATCGCACTCTCCGCGCGCTATCCAATGGCGTTCGACGAAGATTTTCACCTCGGCATTATCAAAATATATAGCCATCACTGGCTGCCGTTTTTGCACGATCAACCAGCTAACTCGGGGGCGCTGGGCGCGGTAGCGCGTGACCCGTCATATTTGTATCACTATCTCATGAGCTTTCCATATCGGTTGATCGCAGCCTGCACGCAGAGCCAGGCCGCCCAGATCATCGTGCTTCGGTTGTTGAATGTCGCTTTGTTTGGGCTGGGGCTCGGCTTGTTTTACCGCGTGCTCAGGCAGGTGGGCACGTCGCGTGCGCTGGCAAACGTGACGCTAGCGCTGTTTGTGCTGATTCCCATCGTCCCCTTGCTTGCCGGGCAAATCAACTACGATAACCTGCTCTTGCCCCTCACAGCTTGGACGTGTTTGCTGACGATCCGCGCCTACCGGCAACTTGCTGAGCGCCGGGTGCCACTCAAGACGCTCAGTCTGCTCATCATCGTGGGTTTGCTTTCGAGCATCGTTAAGTATGCATTCTTGCCCATCTGGGTAGCCAGCTTACTCTTTATTGCTTGGCATGCGTGGCGAACGTTCCGCGGGCGACGGCGTGAACTCCGACGCGAGCTTGCCCGCGATCACGACGCGCTGTCGAACAAGGCGAAACTCGGCCTGCTGTTGGCCCTTTTGGTTGCCAGTTTTTTGTTTATGCAGCGCTATGTCATGAACGTGGTGAGTTACCACGCGCCCATCCCTGACTGCGCCGCGGTAATTGGCGAAGACGAATGCATGAACTACGGGCCGTGGGCTCGGGACTACGAGTACGCGCAGGCCAAGGGCAATGCACATGTGAATCCGTTTATTTATCCTTGGTGGTGGCTGTGCGGCATGATGTACCGACTGTTCTTTATGATTAACGGTCCGGCGAGCGACTACAACAATTATCCGCCATTGCCGCTGCCCACCGTAGGCTTTGTTGTGGTGGCTGTGGCGAGCGTGCTGGCGCTTGCGGTTACGTGGCGCCGATTGTTTCGGCATAACGGCATATTAGTATTTTTTGTGCTGCTCGGGCTACTGTATGTGGGACTGCTGGCGTTTGACGAGTTCCGCGAATATCTAAAAACCGGCCAGCCTGTCGCGATCAATGGTCGCTATCTGTTGCCGGTGCTTCTTCCACTCGCTGCAGTCGGCGGCCAGGCGCTGAGCCGGGTGCTTCGCAAAAGGCACCGCGTTAAAGTGTACGCCGCGCTGGTTGTACTGCTGCTTTTTGTGCAAGGCGGCGGCGTTATGAGCTTTATAGTGCGTAGCGACACCACGTGGTATTGGCAGAGTCCAACGGTTATTCGGCTGAACCGCGCGGCACATGCGGTGGTGAATCCGCTGATTTATCAATAGCCGGCGTTACTTTCTTCGCGCTTTGAATGCGGCGAGGCGATCAATGTCGAATCGCAGGCGCTTTTCTTGCTCAAGCGACTCTTCTATGAGCACCCGATTGATGCGGATAAGGTCGGCCACAATACCCAATGTAAACGAAATGAACGACGCGGTGAGCAGCACACTGCCGATCAGCAGCGACTGAATATGTCTCAGGCCATGCACGTGATCGGCAAAAAAGAAATACAAAAAGCGTGCGAATGGAATCGTTCCCGCCACAAAAAGCAATATGCCGAGGCTGACAAAAATGACATACGGCCGATACATAACAAATGCCCGGCCGATGGCAACGCCCGACTTCGCAAGATACGACGGGGTGGACCGAAACAGTCGTGACTCGCGCGTCTTGGGGTTGACTCGTATTGGTACATGCCCGATGGCTAAGCCCTTTCGCCCAGCCTGAATGAGCGTCTCCATGGCGTAGCTGAAGTTCGTAACAACGTTGAGCCGAATGGCCGCATCGCGCGAGTACGCGCGGAAGCCGCTCGGTGCATCAGGTACATTAGTGCCTGCTGCGGCATTGAGCACGCGTGTTCCTAGCTTTTGCAAGCGTTTTTTGGTTGGCGAAAAGTGATCGATGGTATCGGTCTGCCGGTTGCCGATGACTATGTCGGCTTTTTTATCGAGAATCGGCGCAATCAGCGCCGGAATGTACGTACTCGGATATTGATTATCCCCGTCGGTGTTGACGATAATATCGGCGTCCAACGCCAACGAAGCCATGAGCCCATCTCGGAAACTGCGTGCTAGCCCCTGCTTTTGGGAATGATGCACAATATGTCTGACGCCGTGTGCCTTGGCCACCTCGACGGTTTTATCCGAGCAGCCGTCGTCGATAACGACTACCTCAATCGAGTCGACACCTTTGATTTTCTTTGGTATCTCCCTGAGCACAGCAGGAAGTGTCTGCTCCTCGTTCAGGCAAGGAATCTGGATAACTAACTTCACTATAACCTCTCGTACGCACATTATACCGTATAGATGCTGCAAGATGGCTGGATAGTGAGGGGCCGGCTTTTTTATTTGACCACGGAAGTCAAAATATGCTACTTCAGAGCATATTTGGAAGCCGTACCTCAAATATAAAAAGCCGGCCCCTCACTATCCAGCCCACTCACGCTTTGTGGTACGCTATAGCAATGAGACGTATCGGTGGTACGCACCAGGCCGGTTTTACGGTGCTTGAGCTGATGGTTTGCATTGGACTTGTGGCGACGCTGCTCGCGGTGAGTACCATCATCTTGCGTCCGCAAGATTTCGGCCCGCAACAGCGTAACGCCAAACGGTGGCTGGGCGTGGCGCAACTGATGCAGGCGATTACCGCATACCAGGCCAGCCACGACACCCTGCCCGACGGTATTAGCAACAAAGCGCAAGCGCTCGGCTCGGCCAGCGACCAGCTCAATTTGTGTACGACGCTTGTGCCGGCGTATATCAAGGATATGCCGGTCGATCCGTTGTTTGGATACGAAGTAAGCGACACGAAAACCTGCACAGGCGACGCTGCGTTGTATGCTACCGACTATATTATTCTCAGCACAAGCAGTCATCAGGTTACGATTATGGCGCCGGGCGCTGAGCTGCAACAACAGATTAGTGTTACTCGACAGTTTTAGGCGAGTTCAGTCAACGATAATTCGCTCCAGGCTCAGTAATGAACAAATCATGCGGATGGCTTTCGCGCAGCGAAGCTTGCGTGATTTGCATAAATTCGGCCGTCTCCCACAAGTCCGGCAATGTGCGAGCGCCAACATAATACAGGCCGGATTGCAATCCGCCGGTAAGTTGCGCGATCAGCTCCTCAACTGTGCCGCTGCACGGCACTAAACCCTCAACTCCTTCGGCGATCAATACGTCGTTTTGGTAGTTTTTGCCGTGGAACTCATCCTCTGAGCTCACAGCCAAGCCGCGCTGCATGCTGGCCACCGAGCCCATACCGCGATACTCCTTGAACCGATATGTTTCCGAACCGTCCAAAATGCTTCGGAAGCGCGCAGGCACTTCCTGAGGTTTGAGATCCAGCGTTTTGCCAGGCGCTTCTTGGGTCGCCGCAAGTAGCCGGCCGAGCATGACGGTGCTGGCGCCGGCGGCCAGTGCCTTGGTAATGTCGCCGGAATATTGAATGCCTCCGTCGGCAATGATTGGTATGTTGTGGCGCTGCGCGACACGTGCTGTTTCTACAATCGCGGTAAACTGAGGTACGCCCATCCCGGACACGATCCGTGTCGAGCAAATGGCGCCCGGCCCCATGCCGACGCGCAGTGCGTCGGCACCTGCCGAGATAAGCGCTTTGGCACCTTCGGCGGTGGCGACATTACCGGCAATAACCTCGATATTGTGGTGTGCTTTGATGTACGTGAGTGCGGCGATGACTTTGAGCGCGTGCCCGTGCGCTGAATCTACGAGCAGCACATCAGCACCCGCTGCAACGACCGCACCAACACGCTCTTCGTAGCCCGGACTCGACCCGACTGCCGCACCAACTAACAACCCACGGCGTTTTACCTTTCGTACCTCGGCCACTTGATCGGCAACGGTCAGGTTTCGGTGGATGATGCCGATGCCGCCCGCCTCGGCCAGCGAAATAGCCAAGGCGCTTTCGGTAACAGTATCCATGGGCGCTGATACAACCGGCGTTTGCAGTCGGATGCGTGGTGTAAGTTGCGTGCCGATGTCTACCTCGGCACGAGAAAACCCCGCATAGCGGGGCTTGAGTAATACGTCGTCGAACGTGAGCGCAAGTTTTAGGTCAACCATACTTTAGTGTACGGCATTTTGTGCGCCACTACAAAATGCCGAGGCGTTCGCAGCTTGAACGCGGCGGATGTACGGGAGCTAGCGCTCCTTTGCGACGTGCCGCTGTAAGAAATCGAAGAGCTGTTGCCAGAGATCCTCATCGGTGCTGTACAGCGCGACCTCTTGCGTGCCATAGGCGATGCCGCGGTAGCTGAAATTATTTGAGCCGCTTATCAGCGCCTTGTGCCCGCCGGGTAACTCGAAGAGCATGAATTTCGCGTGGATAAAATGCTGTCCGTGGTAGCTATTGCGAATACGATGCCGCTGTTGGTCGAACGCCTGGCCGTAGCGCGCTGGCGCGCGCATTTGATGCGGCTGATTAAAGTAGCAGGTGGTTTGCCCGCCCGCCTCCGACAGCAAATGCGCGAGCTGCCCGCTGGGTACCATTTGCGAGACGTAATAGCTGCGCTGCGCTTGGGCTGCCAGCTCGCACGCTTGCTCGTAAATGATAGAGTCGCCTGGCCCACCACCGTCGAACAGCAAGTGTTGCGTGGCACTTACGGCAATGTCGTCGTCGGGCAACGGTGGCTGGATGGTGCCGATGCGCTCCACCAATTGCGCCAGGCGTTTGGCAACGCCCGCGTGGTGGCCTCCAAGCATAAAATCGACATGTTTGAACGACTCGTCAGTAAAATTCACGCCGCCAAAGGAGTAAAAATCGTCGTCTATCACGGTGATTTTGACGTGGCAGCGGCCTTTGAATGGATTGAGCACCCGCACTTTACCAAAGTAATAGACGCTGGCATCCGCTTGCTCTAGACGAGTCAGCGCCTCGAAGGTGTGCTGTACGCGCAAACGTGCCGAGCGGTCGGCACTTGGGGGATGAATGAACAATAGCCGCGTGTAGTTGTCGACCAACACTTGCACGGGTACGCCGCGCTCGGCAGCTTCTTGCAGCAGATGAAACACGCGATCGGTTTGCGGGCCGGAAAGTACGTTCATAGCGGCCAGCACAATACGCTTTTGTGCGCGAGGAATCTTCGTGAGCAGCTCTTGGTAATAGCGGTCGCCCATCACTAAGCGCATCGGAATCGACGTGTCGGCCATGCCTTTCATAATAACAAACGATCGTTGATTCGCGAGGTTTCAAGTTGTGCAAGCTCACAAAAGTGCGCCGAAATTTTCATTATACAACGGCCATACCTGCAGAACGTTGTAAATTATTTTATTGTTCGTTCTTTGTCTATCTTCTACAATAAGCGCGATGCAGGATGCTGACAGATTTAAGGCAATCCGAGTGAAGCCTTCCCAGGCACGCGGCAAGGAGCGTGTTCGTATAACGCTGGCCGCGGCGTTGAAGGTATTTCAGGAGCAAGGGTTTGTCAGCGCAACCACAAACGACATTGCCGAGCGCGCCAAGATTCCTATCGGCTCGCTGTATCGCTATTTTCCAAACAAAGAGGCGCTGCTGCTGGCGTTGGTCGATCTGTATGTTACCGATGTAAACGATCTCTTCGAGAATATCGCCAAACATCCGCTCTTCCCTGTTTTTTCGTGGAACGAGTTGCTACTTTTGACGATTGATGCATGGTTACATTACATGCTCTTAAACGGGCCATTCGATTTTATGTACAGCGCAAAAGCGAACCCGGAAATCGGCAAACTGACCAGGCCGAGCTGGCTGCAGCAACTGACAGCGTTCGATGCACTGCTCAGAAAGCGCGATTCGCTGCTTACCGGCCGACAAACGTTGGTTGCGTATCGCTTGGCCGTGGCCGCGGTCGATCTGGGGTCGGACATCGGTTTTATAAAACACGCTGCTGCCGAGCCCGCCGCGTATTACGAAGCGGTCCAAGCAGTTGCTTTGTATGTGTCGTCCGTTTCCTCTATTTCCTCGACTGGCAACGGTGCCCGTTAGCAGTTTTGTTCGTATTCGCTTGCCTAGACGCAGCACCCATCCTACAATCTAAAAGAAGATGGGGAAACAATCGGTCAGAGTTCTTGCTGTGATATGCGTTCTGTCGCTGCTCTGTAACGTTGCGCTGGTAACGCGGGCCACTGTTGGCAACTCGCAGGCCGACCCCATGACGGCGCTTGCCAGCAGTCACCCGCTTATTGCCAGGCGAGTGTTTATGGACAATCCGAACCACGTAATTATGAATTTTGTGGCGCTCCGCAAAGCGCTGCAAGCCAAGTTTGATGCGTTATCTGTCCAGAAGAGCTTTTATTTCGAATACTTGCCCAGTGGGACGTCTATTCGCATCGGTGGCGACAACGAACTGACCGCCGCGTCGCTGATTAAAGTGCCGCTGGCGATGAACGTCTACCGCGCGGCCGAGCTTGGCAAGCTCAATTTGGACGTGCCGGTAACGATCACTAACAGCGAACTCGATGACGCGTACGGCACGCTGTATGAGCGTGGTGCCGGCACGACATTGACGCTTCGGCAAGCTGCACATTATGCGCTCTCGCAATCCGACAACACCGCAGCGCACGTGCTGTTCGATCATGTCAATGGTTTGCTCACCAGCGACCAGCAATCGCTCAGCCAACTCGACATCGACCAAAACATACAGAACGGCCAAGCGGTGATTGATGCCAAGTCATACACTTCGGTGCTCAAAAGCTTGTATTTGTCGTCGTATCTGCAACCAAACGACTCCGAAGAGCTGCTTGATTATCTAACGCAATCCAGCGCCACTAATCGGCTTGTCGCGGAGTTGCCCAAAAGCGTGCCCGTGGCGCACAAAATTGGCGTGTATAACGCGAACTGGTCGGAAAGCGATTGTGGCATTGTGTATGCACCGACGCGGCCGTACGCCATCTGCGTGATGGTCGGCCTACCCGAAAGCCAGGCTAACCAGTTTATCGCCGACATATCCAAGCAAGTGTATGATTACGTGATGCAACAGTAGCGAATAGCTGCCTTATGCCCGCAAATAGAGTCGGCGTGCGCGTAGCCAAGTACATACGCCGCCCGCCGCGCGCAAGCCGCTCCTTACGATTATGGACGAGAGCTGTTCACTGTTACAGTGCCTAGACAAGAGAGAGGTTTTATTTTGTGTCGAACGCACCGTAAGCGATGCCGATATTTCTTGCCGCCGTAGTAAGGGTGGTGATGGATTCCATCAGGCCAAGCGAAGTGCTGTTCGTAGGCAAGTTAGTCGATTTTGACACTGTTGTCCACGATCCGCCGTTTGCTGCCACCGAGCACGAGAGTGTGCCCGAAATGCTCATGTCGATGATAATGTCGTAGTACGACCCTGCCGTTACCGACACGCCGGTGGTAGTTGTCGAGAGCGTGGTGCCATCGTCCGACGCGCACATCCAGGCCGGGTCGCTCGTGTTTGTAGAAAAGCGTACGCCGACGAACTGCCCGGTGCCATCGGAGCCGGTCAAGGCGCTGTTGCCCAGTGCAACCCAGTAGCGGACGCTTGTTACCGCCGAAGAATCGACGCGGATTCTGGTCATGTAGCGTGGCAGCCAGCGAGTTTGTGTCTGCGTCGCTGCCAGCGTGGTAAGACCGCCAGTCGAGTTTGCCGTTGTGGTTGTAGCGTAGTTTACGTACATGCTTTCGGCCTGGGGCGATGCGGTGGCTGTGCCGGATGAAGTCGGTACGGTGAGCCCGTAACCGGTTGGGCTGGTCGCGGCAGTTGTGAGCGGCTCAAAGAACGAGGTGTGCCGGTCGCTGAAGGCCGGTGTGCCCAAGCAGCTCTGCCAGGTGCTGTTTTGGTAGCAGCGGAATCGGTTGTTGCTACTGTTGTAGTACATGCTGCCGTTCACACCGGTGGGATCACCAGACGTATTCTTAGAATCTAGCACCAATAGCACGCCAGTGGCGTCGGCGGTCGGATTGCCGACGTATACGCGACTGTTGGTGGTATCGATCTGGAACAGCACGGCACTCGATGGCCCTTGCACGCTAAATGCGTTGGTACCGGCGCCCACTAAGTTTGCGATCGTTGTCGCGCCGGTGGTGTTGCCGATGGTAATGGTCTTGGCGTTGGCGCTCGTCCCAAGGTTGAGCGCGCCGGTGGTGCCGGAATCAACAGTCAGCGTGGTGGCCGCGCCGCTGTTAATGGTGAGCGCGCCGCTGGCATTGAGGACAGTACTGCTGCCCAAGCTTACGGTGCCAGAGCCGGATTGGATCGTCAGGGTGCCGGCGCTGGTGCTCCATGTGCTAGCTGCATTGGCTGTGATGGTGAGCGCTTGGCTGGCGGCCGATTGGACAGTCGCCGTGCTGGCCGCGCCAAAGGTAAGTGTGCTGGAGCTGAAGGTGTTACTGTTGATGGTACTACTGGTGCTGATGGTGGTGACTCCGCTGATGGCGCCGCTCGAACTCAGCATGAAGCTTGGCGAGCTAATAAAGTTGGTGTAGCCAGTGGCGGACGCAAAGCTGATGCCATTTGTTTGGTCGCTGCCACCCAGCGCGCTGCCGGCCGCGAAGTTAATAACGTTCATGCTGTTGGTACCAGAAGACGGTGTGGCGTTGTTGGTGGGTGTGAGGTTAATGCCGTTGATCGCCACACCAGCGCCAGTGTTGGCGTTGGTTACGGCGATGGCGTGGGCATTGCTGGCAGTTGTTGCGCTAAACGTTTGGCTAAAGCTACCGCTGGTAATCGTCAAGTTTTTGCCGCTAACCACCGTGGTATTGCCGTTCAAGTTTACCGCTCCGGTGGTGGTGCCAAAGCTGCCGGAGCCGCTAAAGGCGATGTTCGGATTACTGGTGGCGTTGCCAATGTTAATGCCATTCACGCTTGTTCCGTTCACGCCGATATTAATAGCCGCCGCCCCGCCAGCATCAAGATTGAGCGCATTGGCGCCATTGCTTTGAATGGAGAGCGCTCCAGCACTCGTTGGCTGAATGGTGCTGCCGATGGTGATATTCGCTCCTTGTACCGTGAGCGTCCGCGAGGTTGTGCCTCCCGCCACGGTGAAGCCGTCTGCCGCTTGAGCAAGCGTGAGACCGTTGACCGCGCCCGACGTAACAGTGCCGCTGACATTAATGTTGCCGCTTTGTTGCGAGCCAGGAGATAACTGAACGAAGCCGCTACTGTCGATGCCGTCGAGCATGTCGGCATTAAACGCCTGCGGTGCGGCAGTGAGCTGAATGCGTGGCGTCATTTCGGCGTCGCTCCCTACCTTGATGCCGAGGTAAAGCGATGAGCTGTTGAAGTTCACACTGCCCGGCAACGACGTGGTGTCGCCCAGGTTAGTCTGGAATAAACCACCGCTGACGGTGACCGATTTTGTTTCCGACCACACCGCACTGCCGCCCGAAGACACGGTGTAAATCGAGAAAACCACACTGTAGCTGCCATCGCCGACATTTGTGCCGTCGGTATTGGTGAGCTTTCCCTGGAAGCTAATGTATGGCGTGACCGTGGCGCTGGCCATAGAAGCAGCAAAGAGCGCCATAGTCGCGCTTACACACAGCAGTACAGCGAAGAGACGAAGGCGCTTCATGTGGCCTCCTTTTTGATGGTTCGTGAGTTCGGCCGTTTATGCTGGAGGGCGACTCTGTCCACAGTCTGTAGCAGCAGTCGTACACCAAAAACGGCCGCTACAGCGAGCACGATCAGCAGCGCCACGTGCCACCAGGCAATATAGAGGAACCGGGCAGTTGCCACGCTGCCAGCTTGCCCGCTCCCTAGGCCGTAGTAAAAGTCGACACGATACATGCCTGGCCAACGAACCGAGCGTAACTGCGTTAACGATGTTTGAAGTGTCGCCCGCCCGCCCGGCGCTATAGCCGCCGAGGCGATATTCACAACGCCGCGTTGTACAATGTGGCCATTGGGAGCGGCGACGGTGAGATATCCGTGCGGAATGGCGATCATGTTGCCAGTATTGTGCACCGTCACCTCTATCGAACCAGGCAGTTGCCAGGCCATGCGTGGTGTTTGCACACTGCCCTGCCCAATGCGCATCAGCGCGCCGTCTTGCTTGACGGTTATGATCGGCATTTGCATGGCACCGGCAATGTGTACTTGGCTGCCGCTGTCATTGATTTCTGAAACCTGGAGCGTTGCTT
Source organism: Saccharimonadales bacterium (SeqCode) (assembly GCA_035278105.1). Taxonomy (GTDB): domain Bacteria; phylum Patescibacteriota; class Saccharimonadia; order Saccharimonadales; family UBA4665; genus PMNU01. Next base: position 177,278 of record DATEJI010000092.1, on the reverse strand, counting down.
GCTGGCTGCCCGGCGCCAGCTTGGGATCGTCGTGGAGCGTAATCGTCTGCTTGGCAGTTTGACCAGACGGAATCGTAAGGCTGTCGTTCGCCACGGCTAACAGTGTAGCGGCGTCGAGCGGCGTCTTAATGTTGGCACCAGAGCGAAGAACGGTAAACCGAAGCGTAACCGGCACGCTGTAGTGGTTGGTGACCGAAAACGCCTGGCTGGCCGCTTGCTGCTCGTGCCCGAGCGTCAAGGTGAGCGTCGCTGGAGTGAGCGTTATGCCGCTGGTGCTCGGCGTGCCAACTGCGTGTGCACGGGCAACCGCGCCGCCCAGCACGCACAGCGTGGCCAACAAGGCAACGCTCCACCAGCTATTTTTTACGCGGATGCGCATATCCTTTGACCTTCTTTGTGCCCTTAAATATCAGCCAACCCCAACCGACAACGCCCATGATGAGCACGATCAGTACCAGGAACGAACAAATCAGCAGCCACCATGGTATGACCCAAAACGTGGTGCTCGCCATGATCGGCACATCGCGCCGCCCGTCGCTGTAGACGAGCACTGCTTTTGCAACATATCGCCCAACCCGAAGCTCACTTATATGTCGCCAGTCCCAGTGAAGATGGACGCTCGGTCTGCCGTTTACCGTTTTGGTGATGTATACCGGGAATCCATCTGTCCAGGTTGTGGTAAAATCGCGCCTTGTGCCGGGGAGTACGTAGCCGTGCCCAGGGTTGATGGGAATGCCGACGATGGGCGCTGGCGAATCGAACGAGCGTTGAATAAACAGTGTGCCGCTCGGCTCGGCGATAACATTACCCTGGTTTGCGATGGTGAGGACGAAGCTGGCTGGCAAAAACGAATAGCGCGACTTTGCGCTGCGAATGCTGGGGAGTGTGAGCTGGCTGGTTGCGTCTGGCCGGTTGATATTCACAAGGCAGAAAATGGCAATCTGTGGCTGAAGCTGCGTGCCCACTTGGCTCAGCGGTGTCGACGCGCTTGCTCGTTTGAGTACAATAGCTAGTGAATAACTAAAACCGACGTTCGAGGGTGTATCGAAAACGACGTCAAGCGGTGCGCTTGCCCCGGCAGCAAGCGTTAGCGTCGGCTGCTTAAAATGCACCCAGCTTTGCATGCTTGCTGGTACATTGTCATTCAGCGCAATCTTCTGGCTTGCATCATCTATGGAAAAGCCCTTGAGTGTTGGCTGAAGCGTTTCGGAGTGGTTCGAAAAGTTGCGTACGGTCAGGCTGGAAGTTTGGCTCTGTCCAGGTGTGAGTGTTATGGCGAGCGGCGACGGCGCCACCTGAACATTAAAATCGTTCGCGGGTACGGCATGTGCTACCACCGGTGCCGCTATCGACAGAATGAAGGTTGCCACAACGCCCCATCCTCGTATTGTACGCAACCATGGCGATCTATGGTTGGATGACATCACACTGCTCTCTTTAAAATTGCGGGATTTCTCTAGATAACCAGAGACTAGAACATCGCTGCCCCGACGACCGTCTCCACGTCGGCGTAGTCGGTGGCGGCATTGGTAAGCGCGCTGATGGCAACGTTGTTCTTCAGGGTAAGGACGGCATTGTTAGCAGTGCCGTTTGAGCTGGCGAGCGTGCGCAGCGTCGTATCCAGACCACCGCCCTGCCCAGCCGATGCGCCGTTGTAGCCGCTTGAGACCGAAAGCGTGCCGCTGCCGCTGGTTTGTGTGCCGGTGACGCCAAGGTTATAACCTTCGGTGCCAGCGCTCAAGGTCGCGCTGCTTCCAGCCCCAGCCGACGGGCTGTCAGGAATGGTGTGGTTTGCTACGGTTGATTTCAAGCCGGTATTGGTATCGCTTGCCCAAACCATCCAGCCGTTATTGGCGTTGGTGTTCACTGTGGCGGTGGCCGGTGTTGGACTGATGGTGACAGAGCTGGTAGAAAGTGTGCCGAGGCTATCGGTGGTGCCGGTGAGTGCAAACGTAAACGATTGGGGTACAGTGGCGCTCACCGAGATTTGGTCGCCAGCAATGCTAACGGTGCTGTAGCTGGCTGTATCAATAGTGGCTGGTGCGCTGGTGCGAGTGGTGACTGTGCCAGTGTTATTGCTGCCGGTACTTGCGGTTATAGATAGAGCTGCTGAGTTTGTCCAGTTGAAACAGTACAGCGTGCTGCTGCTGGTAAGATCGCCACTGGGGAATGTGACTGTTTGGCTGCTGACGTTGGTTGCTGTGCCGATGCCTGGCCATGCCGTACCGCCAGTCGGCCAGCCAGTGGTCGTGGCAGTGCTGACGGCCCAGTTGCTAAGCGTACCACTCACGCTATAACCAGTCGGAAACACGACTTGCACCGAAGCTTCGGTAGAGGCCACGGTGGTTGGCTTGGCGCATACGGTACCCGTGCTGGGCGCTGAAGTTTGCAGGCGGTCGAAGCGGACCATTACTTCTCCGAGTGTTGCCGCGTGTGCAAAGTGAGTTGGAATGACGGCTATAGCCGCAGCGAAGAGGAGAAGGATGGAAAATGAGTAGTAGCTCACCTTTCTTGGTAAGTGTCTTAATAGTGTTGGTCTTGGCATGCATCCCCCTAATAATGCTTACGTATATCTGACGTAAGTATCGCGCTTTTTGCGAACAATTGCAAGCTTAAAATAGACGTTATTAGAACAATGGGGCGAACGAAATCGTCAGCGTATCGGCGTAGTCGCTGGCTGCTGGGACGGTGGCGTCGGTCTTGGCCAGCAACGAGACGCCGAGCGTCCCACCGGTCAGCCAACTGCTGAAATTGGCCAGCGATTGCCAAGCAGTAGTCAGCCCACCGATGTTGTTGCCCGATCCGTTAAACGGGCTGGCCGCCGACAGTGGCCCGCCGCTGGTTTGCGACGCCGACGTTACTTGTGCGCCATAGCCTTTGCCGGCACTACCGAGATCGGCAGTTGCCGAAGCAAGCGTTGTACTGACGGCGGTGCTTTTTAGCCCGGTGTACTGGTCGCTGACGAGCACGCTGCCACCGTTGACCGCGTTCGTGCTCAGAGAGAGGTTAATCGTGGCGTTGCCTGTCGTTATCTGCGACGCAGGCAAACTGGTGAATGTAACGCTGAACGGCGGCGACGAGCTTAGCGAGGTAGTCACACCAAAGCTCGCACTCGGCTGCGAGGTCGCCGCAGAGGCGATCGGCCCAAACGCACTGCCGGTTCCGCTCCCCTGCAGCGCTGCAACTTTTACTTTGTAGGTAGTGTTCGACGTAAGACTCAGTATGTAAAACCCGCTCGCTCCGCCCCAGGCGGTGTAGGTTTGATAATTGCTGATGCTGATGCCGCTACCGATGGTGTCATCAAGCTGCACGTATTGCGTTGTGGTGAAGTTATCGCTACTGATGGCAACGACGTACTTGGTGTCAGACGGCGCGCTGCCCACATTCAGCGTTAGATGTAAGCGATCGTAGGCGCTGTTGTCGTCGGTGAGTGTCGGCGCTCCTGGCACGGGTACGGTGGTGGAGGCCTTTACGCCCGCCGGAAGCGCATAGCTGGCGCTGAGTAGCCCGTTGCTGGCTTGCCCGCCCGCTTGCCCGCTGACGGTGTAGTTGGTACTGCTGCCACCACCAGCGCCGCCGCCCAGGTCGTAAGCCTTGAGCGTGTAATTGGTGCTCGACGGTGTAACCGCCAGCAGTGACAAGACAGATAGCGCGAAGGCCCGGAACATGCCTTTATAATAGCATGAGCTTATTGCGAGCCGCTGGAGGATGATGTGCTTGAGCTCGCACCGGAACCAGAAGACGAGCTACTGCTTTGCGTCGGCGGCGTAAGTAGTTGGCGTACGTATGCTTGGATTGCGCTGTAGTCGTCGATGCCCGCCTTGGGTATCAGCGCGCTTTGGCCAGTATAGGTGCTGTAGCTGGCCAGCAGGTTCTGGCCGTTCGCGTTGTTCAAGCCTGCCGAAGTAATATTGTTGTTATTAACGCCCTTGGCGATTTGGTACAGGCGCTTGACATCACCCAGCGTAAGATCGGTGTGCACGTTGCTGCCCACCGAGTCGAACAGCTCACCAAGCTTGACCGGATTGGCCAGCGTAGATACGCTCGTAGCTTTGTCTTTGAGTGCCAGCAAGATAAGCCGCTGGTTTTGCGTGCGCGTAAAGTCGCTCAGCGCATAACCATATGAGCCGTAGGAATCGCCGCGAGCCCGAGCCAAGCCGAGCGCCTGCACGCCGTTAATCTGGTCTAACCCATTCGGCAGCTTGACGAGCGGCTTGTAGTTGTTGCTGAGGTCGGGGCTTGGGTCGTACAGGCCGCGCGGGTCGGAACTCTGGATGTTGACCGTAATGCCGCCCACCGCATCCACTGCCTGGCGCACTGCGGCGTAATCGACCAACGCATAGTAATGTAGCGTGATGCCGAAGTTCTGACTGACAACTTCCTCAAGCAAACCCATCCCACCGTTGGCGTAGCCTGCCTGCGAAAAGTGATCGGCCTCGCCGTCCTCGTACGCTTCGTTAATTTTGGCGTAGCCGTGCCCGGGAATGTTCACATACAGATCGCGCGGGACGCTCAGCATAAAGGCGCGTTTGTTTTTGGTGTCGATGCTTAAGATCATGATCGAGTCGGTGAGGTTGGCGCCGTTGTGGCCCGGATCGTCGGCCGAGTTGCCAGCCAGCAGAATATTGACATGTCCGCTATCCTCGCCCTTCAGCTTGGTTGGTTGTATTAGGCTGACGATACCTTTCCAGCCGAAGATTTTCAGTTCGTTGTGCAGTATCTTCCAACCAAGATAGCCGCCCACCACTAATACGAGTGTGACTACGCTGATGCCGAGCCATTTGAAACAACGTTTCCACCCAAAGCGCCGCTTCGGTGGCTCGCCTCGGCCAGCGGCCGCGGGTTGGCCGGCAGGTTGATAGACGTAATTTGGCAGTTGACGATTTAAGTCCAACAGATTTTGTGGTGCGGACCTGACGTCGTCAATCCGTTTTTGCTGCTTTTTTCGCATCATTAGCTCTATTATAAGGTTTTTGCTGAAGAAAATCCCGGTAAATGGCCACGCCGTCAGCTTGAAGAATCTCGGGCAGAGGAATCTTTGACCTCTGACAATACATGGCGTGTAATAGAAGCATGTCTGATAAGCGCAATAACTGGCTGGCGGCGGTGTATCCTCTGCTGTTTATTGTTGCGTTGCTACTGGGATTTATCGTTCGCGCTGCGCCCGGCAGCGATACGTTGCCGCCGTACTACACCCCTGGCACGACTGGCTACGATGTGTCATGGCCGAACTGCAACAGCCAACTGTCCCGCTTGGCCGCGTGGGGCGTGGTGGGCGTGACTGGCGGGCTGGTGTTTCATGCGAATCCGTGCCTCGAGCAAGAAAGTACGTGGTTTCGCGCAGTGTCATTGTACGTGAATACCGGCTATCCGGGCGGCTCGAGAGCGGCGCAGTTTGCCACGTTGCCGCGGCACTGCGCGGCGCACGATGAACGCTGTCTGGCATATAATTACGGCTACAATGCTGGGCTGTACAGCGTGCGCTTGGCAAGCAAGTACAACATCCATGCAGCGTGGTGGTGGCTGGATGTGGAGACGGAGAACAGTTGGTCGGACGATCCGTACGTCAACCGCGAAAGCTTGGTGGGCATGATCGACGCCATCAAGCGCCAGACGGTGTTTGCTCGCGTCGGGTTTTATTCGTATCCCGGGCAATGGGCGCTGATTACCGGCAATTGGGCGGGCGAAAACCTCCCGGCTTGGGCGGCAACTGGCTCACGTGAGCGCGGAGCGGCAATCGCCGCTTGCAAAGCCGAGAGTTTTACTGGCGGCCCGCTCATGCTCACTCAATATACCGCAACGCTCGACCGTAACTACGTCTGCTAGCGTCGTCTGCAAGCACGGAAACGCTCGGAGTTCCTTTTAAAATGTGATTTTTTTAACAGACGCACCCGCAAAAACACCCTTATCGTACAACTGTGGTTGTGGGCACCGCTCCTACGCCGAAACAAATACAGCCTTTGCCGTCATACGCGCAGCTTAAACCGAACGACACGTAATAGGGGGTGGACATGAGTAAGACAGTGAGTTCTGGACAAATCCTGGGAGCGACGTCAACAGTCGGCAGCTCGGCAGCTTTACCGATTGCGACCGGACATCGTGCTTTGGCGGTGTATGCCATCGGTATTGCCTTAGGCTGCGCAGCGCTTATTATTATCAGTAAATGTATCAAACGAGCGCTGGAGCGCTGGTATGCGCGCCCTTTTTAAAGTGAACCGGCAAGAGGCGTACGGATGCTAGAAGCGGCGGCTCGGCTGCTGACATACTGTATTGTGGGTATTAGCGCGGCAAATCTTATTCGCATGACTTTGTACTTGGTGGGTGGTGATATGTACGCTGTGCAGCGCGTGCGCCGTGATAAACGCGCGCTTTCGGACTGGCCCTACGAGCCGAAGGTAACCTTATTAGTGCCGGCGCATAACGAAGCGGCGGTGATCGAAAAAACGCTCGACTGCCTGCGGCACATCGACTATCCGGCCGAAAAGCTGCAGATTGTTATTGCCGACGATGGCTCCACCGACGACACCGCGCAGGTTGTGCGGCGGTATGCTCGTCGCTGTCAAGACGGTCACCAGTTTACGCTGTTTTCACAACCCAATGGCGGTAAAGCCGACGTGCTGAATAATGCACTGGCAGCTCAGGCGACTGGCCGGCTGGTCATGTGTTTGGATGGCGATTCACTTATTGCGCCCAATGCCGTGCGGCTTGCGGTCGGCTATTTCCGCGACCCGCGCGTTGTGGCGCTGGCGAGCAATGTGAACATTCTGACCGGCGGCACGCCGCTGGGTTTGATTCAGCGTTTCGAGTATCTTATCTCGTATCACATGAAGAAGGCGCAGACGGTGTTTAACATCGAATATATCATCGGCGGTATCGGTTCGATGTTTCGCCGCAACATGCTGGATATTGTGATGTACTACGACACCAACACCATGACCGAAGACATTGACCTAACCATGAAAATCTTGAAACAAGGCAACAAAGCCTACCGAGTGGTGTACGCGGCGGATTGCATTACCTATACTGAGGCAGTACCGTCGTTCAGATCACTGATAAACCAGCGCTTTCGTTGGAAGTATGGCCGGCTGCAAACGTTCCGCAAAAACGCGCAGATGTTTTTCTCTACCAAACGGAAGTACGCTTGGCGCTTGACGTGGTTTATCTTGCCGCTGGCACTTTTGCAGGAGGCGCTCTTTTTGCTAGAGCCGTTCATTGTGCTGTACATTGTGGCGGTCAGTGTGTACTTCCGTGATCCAGCTCCTTTTGTGATGGCGTACGTGGTTATTACCAGCTACATTTTGTTGAACGTCTGGTCCTCGGCACACTTGAGCGTGCGCGAGCGACTTAAGCTGTCGGCATACGCACTGAGTATGTATTTTCTGATGTATGTGTTATCAGCGGTAGAGTATGTAGCGCTTTTGCGTACTATTAAGAAGCTACATACACTGCCGCAGAGTTTAGTAAACGAGCGAACGACCTGGGTATCGCCGGAGCGGAGCGGCGCTGCGCAACGTGAAGCTACTTAAGACTAAAGGAGTGAGTATGCATAGCATAAAACAACGACTAAAGCTTGCCTGCGGCCTGCTGGCCAGCCTGCTTGTGGGAGTAGCCAGCCTTGCGCCCGCAGCGCACGCCGACAGTGTTAATCTTGTGCCCAACAGTAGCTTTGTTACGGCTAGTAGCACCGACTCCACGCAGCCGAGCAGTTGGTTCCCGAACAGTTGGGGGACGAACACGCCGGTATTTACATACCTGAACGAGGGGCGGACCGACACCCGCTCCGTCCGCGTGAACGTCAGCGGCTACCAAGACGGCGACGCCAAGTGGCTGTTCAACGCTGTTCCAGTTGCCGCCGGGACGACCTACGAGTATGCCGACTGGTATCGCGCCAACACGAGCACTAATCTGTGGGCGCGCTTTGAGATGAACGACGGCACCGTGCAGTATCGGTGGCTGACTACCGAACCTGCGGCCACGACTTGGGCGCAAAGTGCGGCGACAGTGACCATTCCGGCTAACACGTTGCGCGCGAGTGTCTTTCATGTATTGAATGCCAACGGCCAGCTCGACCTCGATGATGTCAGCTTAATTCAGGAAGCGCCCTGCTCGCCCACGTTTGTCAATGGTCTACCCAACGGTGGGTTCGAGCAGACCTGCTCAGGCAATGCTAACGCCCCCGCTGGCTGGCAGGCTCAAACGTATGGGCCGGACATCGCCACCTACGCATACACTACCGATGCACACAGTGGTTCGCATGCCGTGTCGATAACCACCACCTCCGAAAACGACGAAGCCGGTTGGACTGCCACCGACGCCACGCCCGCCAGCAACCAGCGCTATCAGTTTTCGTTCTGGCAAAAAGGCACTACCTATGTGTATGCCTATGTCACCGAGGCGCTAGCCGACGGCACCACGCAGGACGTTAGCCTAATGTCTGCGCCCGCTACCGGCAATAGTTGGTCTCACTACAGCGATGCATTTGTAACGCCCGCCGGCGTACAATCGCTCAAGTTCACCATTGCGACCAGTGGTCAGGGGACTATCGTACTTGACGATGTGGTGCTCAACTCGCTCAGCGATCAAACGCCGAGCACGTTTACGAAAGGTATGGTGAGCATCACTTTTGATGACGGCTCTGCTTCTCAGTACACCAATGCCCTGCCTATCCTCACGACCGACAGTTTCGCGGCCACGTTCTATCTCAACGGCGACACGCTCGGCGATAGCGGCTACCTGAGTGAAGCGCAAGTCGCCAGTCTGGCAAGTAAAGGACACGAGATCGGATCGCATTTGTATCATCATTCCGACATGGTGCAGCTCGACACGCCCACCATTCAGAGTGAGCTTTCTGGTAACAAGACCGACCTGCAGCAGATTTTGGGCAGCACCTATCCTATAACCGACTTCGCCAGCCCCTACGGCTCATATACTTCAGGAAACATCGACACCGTGATGCAATATGAGTCATCGCATCGCACTACCGACGGCGAGTTCAACACCAAAGCCAATCTCGACCCTCGCCAGATCCACGGCCGCTTGGTGGATGCCAACACCACCACCGCGCAGGTACAGCAGTGGCTCGCCGACGCCAAAAACCAGCATGCCTGGCTGGTGTTGGTGTATCACGGCGTCACGACCAACCCGGCAACCGACGGCGCTGGCGAAGAAGGCTACGCGGTGACGCCTAGCGTGTTCAAATCGCAGATGAGCGCCATACAAGCAAGCGGCTTATCTGTTAAGCCGGTGAATGCTGCACTCGCCGCGTTGCTTGCCCAAGAGTAGTCATGCTGAAGCTCTAGGGCTGCGGGAAGTAATCGATAGAGCGGATGCGCATTGTCCACGGCGCACCGCTGGTGTTGATGCCGTCGGGTGGGTACGTGCCGCGCAAGTTTTCGCTCATGCTGCCGCCGAGTGCAATGTTGATAATGAGATAATATGGCTGGTCGTAGGGCCAATCGGCAAAGCTCGTGTGCGGATTGTTGAGGGTAAAGTACGGGTGGCCATCCACACTGTAGATAATCTGGTCGGGCGTTTTGTCGAGTTCAAAGCTGTGGTATGCGTTTGGATCTGCTATGTCGGCAGTACCTGTTCTTTCATGATGGCCTGGGTAATGATGCAGTGCGTGAGCCGAGCCTGAGATCATGTTGTCGCCTTGCGCGCTGCCTTCCGCGATATCCAGCTCTCCGTTTGCCAGCCAGCGCTGTGGCTCATCGGCTGGTGCGATCGGCACGTTACCGTATTTGTTGTCCTCGGGCATGAGCCATAGTGCTGGCCACACACCAGCACTGGTTGGCAATTTGGCGACGATTCGGAGACGCCCGTAGGTAAAGCTAAACTTTTCTTTGGTAGTAATACGCGCTGAAGTATAGGCAAATCCGCGGTAGCGCTCCGGCCGGGCCTGTAGCACTAAATCGCCACCGGCCACGCGTACGTTCTCTGCCCGTTTGCTGTAGAACTGCACCTCGCCATTGCCCCAGCCATTGTTGTTGCCAGTCTCGGCGTTCCAGATTGTTGTGTTGAGGTTGCCATCTGGCTGCGTTGTATACTGTTGCGACCAACCGACTGTTGCGTTGGCGCTGGGCCGGGCTGGTGGCGTATTCGGCGGTGCTTCGGCAGCCGTTTGTGGTGATCCGCCGCAGGCGCTGATGACCAACACGCCCGCCAGCGAGCCAGTTGCCAATGAATGCCCAATTCGATGTATCCCAGAGCGCGGTTTTTCGGGCATGTCACCCCCTATGCAGTCTAGTATACACGCTTTGTCTTTTATCGATTATCGATGAAGCGGCGTGCGTAAGCACATACACTACTCAATGTGGCCGTCGAACCGCGCTTCGGCAGAAGAACGCAAAATGGCTTCGAGCACAGGCGAGTGGCCGTTTTGTAGCTCGCGCACGTGATCTAGCTGGCGCTCTACGCGCTCGCGCCAGCCAAGGTAGGTGGTCAGATCCACGCCGGCGGCTTCGTCGAGCCGCTCAAGCGTTGGTAGCACATAACCGGCCAAAAAACCGGTCCGGTGCTCACAGTAAGCGGCCAGTGTTGCGGGCGGCTCTTTGCCGCCAGGCATTTTCTCGCCATACACAACGCTAGTGTCTTCCAGGTTTGCATAGGTGAAATCCTGCGCGGGCAAGACATCCACGGCGCGCATCATGCGCCCGGCAATTCCCTCCGGATTTGCGGCTTGCTCAATGCCAAGCCGTTTCCCCTGCTCTTCGGCGACGCCATATGCTGATGCCGAGGGCACATACGCAGCCACGAGTTGCTGCTCAGGTGTACCGCCGTGCCCAGCAACAAATAAACTGCTTTGCTCGGCGCTGTAGCGCTCGACCGCCATGTCGGTGCTTGCACCTTCCGGAATGCGCGCCGCTGTGGCATCACTAAAGAATGTTGTGCCCGGATGTCCGTGATCGTGCTTTGCCGTACCGAGCAGCACTGGCTGCAGAAAGCCTTCCGGCAACTCTTGCCCGGTCAAGCGTTGCAGGCCGTCGTAGCCAACGGCGGCATTTTCGGTCACCCGTTGGGCATGCGTTAGGTTGTGATAGGCATTGCGCGGCTCGTGGCACTCCGTTAAGGCTTGCGTGAGCGCCTGCTCGAAGCCCGGCATCTCCATTCCCTCAAAGTCCCGAAGATTCTCAGGCAGCCACCGACCCTCGCTAAATTGCTCCGCCAGATGCGCTGGCAGACCTTGTTGATACCATTCGCCGAAGTGCTCGTCCACAAATCGGTTGGTCTCGAGTGGCTCTGATTGTTCAAATCGCATACGCTTGCTCCTTTAGCCGGGCTTTTGCGCCAGGTACTAGCGGAGTGTACGGTTCAGGTAGACGCGTTGTATAAGTGCTGTGCAAAAACGCACACATGTTAGACAATAGGGCCATGCTCATAGATGCTCGACGTATGCACGAATATTTCCGCAAGCTCGGCTTTAGTTCGGAGCTGGCCGACATATATCTTACCCTGCAGGCATACGGTCCGCAAAATTTATTGCAGTTGTCCCGGAATGCTGGCGTTGAGCGCATACGTTTGTATCGGCTGATTGATGAGTTGAAAGCCTGTAATTTGGTCGAGATAGAAACGCACTACAAACGCCACTTGTACAAGCCCGCGCCGTTTACCAACTTGCAGATTGTCATTAGCAAGCGCGAGCAAGAAAATCGCGATCTTGAGGCCGAGATGAACCAGTTGTACGGGCAGCTCGAGCAGACCTCCTTGCGATCGCCGCTGACGCACGTCCAGTTTTACCACGGTGCCGATGGCGTGAAGCAAATGCTCTGGAACGAGACCAAAGCTACCACCGAAAACCTAGTCATTTTATACGAAAACATGCAGAACAAGACTAACCTCGTGTTTTTTGAGCGCTGGGCAGCGCGCTGCAACGAGCGCGATCTGAAGTTTCGCGGTGTCGTGTGCGATCATTATCTGAATACACAAGCGGCGTGGTACGCCGAGCACAACAACGGTCGGCTGCAAAATTGGGCAGCGCGGCGCATTGCGCCGGAGCTGCTGACCATTCGGCACTCCACCATTACATACGACGACGTTGTGGCGTATTACAACTGGAAGGACGATGACGTCTTCGGTGTCGAACTGCACAACAAAGAAATCGCTGGCGCGCAGCGGCAAATGTTCGAGATCTTGTGGGGGCTGGCAACGCCCGCGGTTGACACTTACGACAAGTGAATGTCTGGATAGATACTGCGGGTGACGTCGTCGATCTCGCGCCGAAGCTGTGGGAAGATGACGCCTTCGCGCGCCGTGACGCCTTCTAGGTACCAAAAGAGACGCTCAGAGTAGCCAAAGCCACAAGCCGGCGGCATGGCGTACTCCAGCGCTTCGACGTAGTCGATGTCGAGCATCTGTGCTTCGTCGTCGCCGGCGTCGCGCATGGCTTGTTGCTGGGTAAAACGGTTGAGTTGGTCGATCGGGTCGTTCAGTTCCGAAAACGCTTTGCACAGTTCGCTGCCGCCCAGTAGCAGATTGAATTGCTCGGTCAGCTCTGGTTTGCCAGGCTGGGTTTTGGCCAGCGGTTGCAAAAAAGTTGGAATGTCGATCAAAAATGCTGGGCCAGCGTAACTGGTGCGGATTTTTTTCCAGAGTTTGTCGATGCCGCGGGCGCGGTTATCTTGCTTTTCGACCTCCAGATTGTGCGCTTTGAGCTGTGCTTTGACGTCGTCAAGCGTGCAGGTAAAGACGTCCAGGCCGTAGACGCGCTTGATCTCTTCGACAAAGCTGACGCGCGGCCAATCTTGGCCGTCTGGCCCAAGGTCAACCTCGGTAGTGTGCGTGCCGTCGGCGCCGCGCAGCGTGAACGTGCGCTTGCCCCAGGTTTTGTCGGCTACATAGCGCACCATACGCTCGGTTAGCTTCATGCCCATTTCCCAGTCGGCGTACGCCCAGTACCATTCCATGGCGTTGTGCTCGGGTAGGTGTTCGTCGCTGTAATTTTCGTTGCGGAAGCGCGCGCCAATGTCGAAGACTTTTTCGTAGCCGCCGACCAGCAGACGCTTAAGCGGCAGCTCGTGGCTGATGCGCAAGTAAAAGTCTTGATTGAGCGCGTCCATGTGCGTGACGAACGGGTTGGCATCGGCGCCGCCGGTGGTGAGCTCCAGCACCGGGATGTTCATCTCGATGAACCCTTCGCTCATCAAAAATTCGCGGGTGGCTTGCCAGAAATTGCTGCGACGCAAAAAACGCTGAAAGACGTCTGGGTTGGCGCTCGTATCCACGTAGCGGCGACGCAGGCGCTCTTCTTTATTCGTAAAACCATCTTGCGTACTCGGCAGCGGGCGCAAGGCTTTGGTGAGCAAGCGCAGGCGGTGCACCTCGACTGATATCTCGCCGGTTTGGGTTTTGACAACTGGCCCATGCGCCTCAATAAAATCGCCGGTGTCAAGCAGCGGCAGTTGTTCTAGCCCGAGCTGCCCGTTGGCAGCGTCCAGCCCTTCGGTGACACCTTCGCGGAAAAAGAGCTGCACACTGCCGGACATATCGCGCACCACGATGAATGCAATTTTGCCAAACTTGCGGATGTTAACAATCCGGCCGACGATGCTAACCTCCTTGCCTTCCAGCTCGGCAAAGTCATCAATAATTTGCGCCACTTTGTGCGTGCGCTCGGTGCTTGCCGGGTACGGATCGATGCCAAGTTTTTTGAGGTCTGCTAGTTTGCGTAACCGCTCGTCACGGTAGTCTTTCAGTGTTGCCATGATGGTCTCATGGTAACGGATACTGTCTCTAAAGAAAAGATGTAAAATTCCGCGCTACGCCTGTAGTACAGAGGATCAGGTGTTGTGCAACCCAGGTATATGGTGTAGGTGGGGTGGCTTGTGATCGTATTTGCCATCAAGCTAGAGCTACCATAAAGAGCTAGACAAAAATAGAAAGAGCCACAGGACCTAAAAAGACAAAAAGTCTCCTTAAACACGAAAGGCTCTCTTGCTATGCGGAGCTATCTACCGGTTAGACGCTTCTTGAGCTTCTGTTTATTGCTATCATAAAGTATGGTACAGTGCAAAGCAACGGTTTGTATGCAGATAGCGTGAGACCAGCCAGGTTTGAAAGGAACGGTAATGGGTAGAGTGTCGCTCGATAATATTGTTTCGTTGTGTAAGCGGCGCGGGTTTGTGTATCCAAGCAGCGAAATTTATGGTGGTTTTGCTGGTGTATACGATTACGGTCCGTACGGTGTTGAACTGGCGAATAATCTGAAAGCCGCTTGGTGGAAGTACATGGTACAGTTGCGCCCGGACATCGTGGGCTTGGACAGCGGTATTTTCATGCACCCTGCCATCTGGAAGGCGAGCGGTCACGTCGATGGCTTCTCTGACCCATTGGCTGAATGCAAAAACTGCCATCACCGCATCCGAGTTGACCATGCCCTCGAAGATCTGGGCGAGCAGGCCGACGAAAAAATGAGCGACGAGCAGATTAACAAATTGTTCGACAAGCATCGTGACAAAATTGCGTGCCCACAATGTGGCAAAAAAGACTTCACCGCCGCCAAAAGCTTCAACCTGCTGGTACTGTCAAACTTGGGCAACTTCGCGGAAGATTGGACCAGCGACCCCAGCTACCTGCGCGGCGAAACCTGCCAGGGGATCTACGTCAATTATACCAATGTTCTGGCCAGCAGTCGCGTGCGTGTTCCGTTTGGCATCGCGCAAATCGGCAAAGCCTTCCGCAACGAAATTAGTCCGCGCCAGTTCATTTTCCGCACTCGCGAGCTAGAGCAAATGGAAATGCAGTACTTCACTGCTCCCGACCAGGAAATGGAAGAGTACGAAAAACTTCGCCAGTATCGCTGGGATTTCTTTAAGAGCATCGGCATTAAAGAAGAGAATCTTCGCTGGCACAAACACGAAAATTTGGTATTTTACGCCAAGGAAGCATATGACATCGAGTACAAATATTCATTCGGCTTTAAAGAGCTTGAGGGCGTACATGCCCGAGGCGATTACGACCTCACGCAGCATCAAAAAGGCAGCGGCAAAGACCTCACCTATACTGACCCAGTGTCGGGCAAGTCGTATCTGCCGCACATTATTGAAGGATCAATTGGGGTAGGCCGTTTGTTCTTGGCCGCGCTGACCGATGCCTACACCGAAGAGAAGATTGGCGACGAGACGCGCACGGTGCTCAAGCTACACCCTGCGATTGCGCCAATTAAAGTCGCTGTGTTCCCCCTGCTGCGCAACCGCCCAGAACTGGTCGAAAAAGCCAAGGCGGTGTATGCCGAACTGGCGCAGCAGTTTCGGTGCGAGTTCGACGACAACGGCAACATTGGTAAGCGTTATCGTCGCCAAGACGAAATCGGCACTCCAGTGTGTGTCACCGTTGATTTCGACACCTTAGAAGATGGCACTGTCACCGTGCGTGACCGCGACACCACCGAACAAAAGCGCGTCAAGATTACCGACTTACAGGCCGAAATCACATCCAAGATTACTGCTGCGTAGGCACTACTTGCTATTTTTGTAAAACCGAGAGACAAGCTTGCCAAGCCAGGCAACTTGCGCTAATGTAAAAAGTTTGTCGATTTCACTACGGCTTCAGTATTGCGCCGCCGCCTGCTGCGAGCCTATACTAACCATTAGCAATGTGAGTGCTGGCGGTTCGCCTTCTTACTCACAGGCTTATCAGAGACTTTACGGGTGTATACACACGAGCCGCATTTACGCGGTCACCGCGTCCCTGCTCCCGCTATCAAGCAAACGTATTCGGCCAGTCTGAACCAGTATCAGGACGGTTACTTTGGTTCTGCCGAGCGCGCGTTTTTATCCGTCCAGGCGAGAAACCCTCACGCCCTCCTCTTTAGTAACCTTAATCCGTTAGGAGCTTGACCTTATGGAAACGAATCGCATTGTTATCAACCAAGAGATTAACGTGCCGGAGCTGTACTTTGAGCGTGGCCACGAACGGCAACTCAAAGGCTACCCGCGCCGCATGGAGTGGAAAGGCCGCGAATACACCTTTATGGAAGGCTTGCGCTTATTAGTGCAAAAAGGCGCCCGGGCGTTGGAAATTTTTGACATGACCGACGGCCAACGTGATTACCGCCTGACGTTCGACCGCAGCGAGTGCTCGTGGACGCTGGTGGATATGTCGGCGTAAGCGAGAACTGATAATATCTACTATCCGTATCTTGCAACATGGTCACGACTGCCTTATATCTGCGTTCGACTAGGGCCGTTGTGACGACGGCGTGGTTTGCGATACAATCGGGCAGTATGCATGGCAGCCGTGAGATCAACTATAGCCATCCCGAACCAGCCGCCTGGACCGATATAACGCATGTCGCCCAAGAAGCGTTGTATAGCGCCGGTGTTGAGACGCCAAACTGCGAGGCCGTGGAGCCAGTGCTCGACGCCTTGCATGGTCTCTCGGACGAAGATCTGGATCGGGCTCGCTATCATGGCCTGGGTCTGGTTATGCAAGGCACCATGGAACGCTTGTCTGAGCCCGGGCAGATCGAACAGCTCACCAGCTCTGGCGCCCGACAGGTGGCCGAGACTTGGCGGCGAGACAGGTTTATCCGCCCTCGCGGCTTGCTGGTGAACGACCTCAGCCCGCCTCCCGGCAGACATTTTTCGCCTATTACCCAGGCGGCGACCGACGGCTTACCCCCGGAGGAACATCTGGCCATCGACCTGGTATCAATGGAAGCATATAACCGGCAAAGTGCTCTCAAATATGGCCATTCTCGTTACGCTATGAGGCCGGAGCGCATGGCTTCGTTTGCTGCAGATGGAGATTGGACGGCGGAGCGAGTAAACTCGAACGTGTTGAGTGCGGCGTACGGTGTTGTCCGTGCCACGCTCCGCGGCCTGCACCAGCACCATGTTGCGACAGGTACGGCCAGCGAAGTCTGCGGTGACCCGCAGCGAGAATTCGAGTCGCACGTTATTATGCCTTCTGTGCCGCAAGCGCTCGATGGTGCAGGCTTGGATGAGCTCGATCTTGTGCGGCTTTCCCAGCGCTGTGCAGCCTTGCGCAGCGATGAATTCATGCAAGACCTGAAAGGGTATATCGGCACAACGAGCGAAGGTAAGCCGACGTTCTTGCGCGAGCACGTTGTGCCATCGCGGGAGCTCGCGCCGCCAGAAGTCTTTCAGATTGGTGGCGAATCTGTTGCCGTATTGCACGCTGCACGCTTACGCTGTCCGGCGCTGTTTGTAGATGGCTTGATTCCGACGGCAGTCGGCATGACTGCCGATATCATCACCGAAGCGCAGGCGCGCATTGAGCATATGCTGCAACAGCGAGAAATACACGGCAGCAGTTACTTTTACTAAAGCTCACCCTGGATGGAAGAGCCAGAGCTGCCAGCCTCGAGCGGTTTAAACGGCTCGGCTGTATTCCCGCCAAAGCCAAAGAATTCACCAGCCAATTGCGCTACCGGACCTTGGCCCATCAGGCGCGCCGCGGCTTCGGACATCTGTTGATAGTAATATGTGCCGTCTTCGGTAAGCTCACGCTGCCGACGCACTTGTGCGATGTGCACTGCAAATTCTGGATGCCCGATATATGCTTCGGCTAAGTGCGCTAGTTCGTATCCGTTGATGGCCTGGCCAAAATCTTCGAATGCCGCCTTAGATACTTCATCGAGCCCTTGGCCAAAGGTGAGCGATATGCCAGTCTCTTTTTCAATGTCCCATTTGCTGCCATAGCCGTGCTTTGAAAAATCATGCAACGACACGCCGCTCCCCACGTTCGTCTGTGCTCCTTCCAGACTGCGGGCGGCAATGAGCACT
Organism: Saccharimonadales bacterium (SeqCode); assembly: GCA_035278105.1. Taxonomy (GTDB): domain Bacteria; phylum Patescibacteriota; class Saccharimonadia; order Saccharimonadales; family UBA4665; genus PMNU01. The sequence goes on along the minus strand of DATEJI010000092.1, from coordinate 159,534 downwards.
GCGGCCAGTTGGTTTTTTACTGCCGCGCGTTGCTCCTCGCTCAGATGCTCCGGCGCGTGCTCGTCTACAAACGTAGCGGCAGTGCGAAGAGTGGCGGTATATGCGTCGAGCATTTCCCTGTGCGATTGGCACTGTAGTTTTTCTTCCACGAGATCGGGTGGAACATTGTGTTCTATAGCTTCTCTGAAATCGACCCAGGTAATCAACGGGCTGTCACCGCCAATACGAAGGCCCTCGTTCGTGTTGCCTAGATATCCGTCCTCTTCGTGGCCACGGATAGGTCGTGCCCCTTGTATACGGTCTGGAAAGTCTACAGCGTAGACACTCCCATCTTCGTATCGTATAAAGCAGTTGCGCGCTTCGGTTCCGTTTAAGGCGTGCCCTACCGACAAGATTTGCGGCACGCCTTTGTCGGGACGAGGGTTTAGGTAGCTGGGCCGTGTGAGGATGTCGACGATGGTTACTTCGGGCGGAAAGGCATCGAGCGTGAGGTGTTGCTCGTGGAGTGAGCGCCAGGCGTCTACGTGGTCGGCAGCGTGTGGCCGCCCGCTCGCCTGCAATTCGTCTGCGCCTTTTTGAAGGGCTCGTGCAATCAGAAGCTCGATGTCGGTGCGGTACCCTGCCAGCAGCTCGTCGCCGATGTGGTCGTCGGCAATCGTTACCGTGTGGCGTGTGGGGTCGTCGTAGCTTTCCCGGCGCGCTCTTTCTAAAAACCGATGCATGTGCCCGGTGGCTAAGCCAAGCTGGACGGCTCCGCGCCAGTTGCCGTCGGTGTACTGATTACGCATGATATCGACGATGCGGCCTGCTTGGCTGCGACTGACGTTTGATAGGTTTATCCCGCTTTGCCCAATTTGATCGGCGGGAACGTTGAAGGTACGAAGGAGCGCCTCCATCGTAAATGTGCCGGCCCGCCGTATCTCGGCATCCGATACCAGCAGGCGGGAAAATAACCGAGGATCTATTTCGATGTTGCTTTGACGCTCTGCAAGGTATCTTTGGCCATGGGTGCTTGTCGGATTGACTCGTTTTATTTCCGGTGCATCAAGAGGCAGCTCCCATACGTCGGTTTCACCTTCACCATATACCAAAAATTGGTTCACGCCATGAATCGTGCCAGTGGTGTAGTCATCGTAGTACGTTGGGTCACCTCCCCAGCAAATACCAAGGTCAATCTCTTGGTCAACCGCATATGCCATGGCGCCACGCAACGTGTCGAGCGGCAAATCGACAGGATGGATAGCAAGCGGCTGCCACGGAGCGGGCACGTCACCGTATTCTCTGGACATGTCTGCGATAAAGATACTCTTTTAGCCTCTATTTCGCAATGGTTTGTACAAAAAGCCAGCGACCCTCGCACAACAGCGAGGGTCGTCAGAGCTACGTCGCGACGCTTGCAACGCTGTATCTTGCAACCGGCTGCGCGCGGGAAGCTCGGCAGAATCCCTGGAGTAAGCCTCGTACTCGCGGCTGGCCGGTTGCGCTACTACTTACGCGTTTGCCTGCGCAAGCTCGGCGATGACGATTTTCTTCATTTGCATCATGGCTTGAATGGCCGCCGGGCTGCGTAGTAGCTCGCCCATATTTTCGGGAATGATTTGCCACGAGACACCGAACTTATCCTTGCACCAGCCACACTGCTCGCTCGCCGGCACGTGTGAGAGCTTGCTCCAGTAATAGTCGATCTCTTTTTGGTCTTTGCACGAAACGAGAAACGAAACCGCTTCGTTGAACGTAAATACCGGGCCGCCGTCCAGACACATAAATTGCTGGCCGGCGAGTGTAAATGTGCCGGAAAGCACCTTGCCGTTCATACCTTTAAAATGCTCGTCCAGCGACTCGTCGGGATAACGCTGGATATGTTCGATTTTTGAATCTGGGAAAACGCCGGTGTAGTACTCCATCGCTTCCTCCGCATTCATGTCGAACCACAAAAACGGTGTTATTTTTTGCACTTGGGTCATAGCGAGGCTCCTTGTCTTAATGATAACTGTATCGTACACGAGCTGCTCGGTGCCACGCTAGCGATATTCCGGATTGTCGCGTTTGGCGTTCGAGACATGCTCCCAGCCTTCAGTGGTGTTGCCGATGGCTGGGAGTCCTTTGTTGGCGCGCAGCATGCTGGCTGTGTGCATGAGGTTCCAGGTCATAAAGGTAGCGTTACGGTTGGTAAAATCGTTGTCGTAGCCCATAGGTGTTTTGCCGTCGCCGATCGGCTTGCCGTCCCATTCGGTGTCGCCGTAGCTCGGGCCTGGGCCAGCTTCACCGATCCAGCCACAATCGGCTTGTGGTGGAATCATAAAACCGATGTGCTGCATGGCGTACAGCATGTCCATGGCGCAGTGCTTAATACCATCTTCGTTGCCGGTTATCACGCAGCCAGCAGTCTTGCCATAGTAGAGATACTGCCCTTTGGCGTTACGGTCGCCGCTGTAGGCGTACATGCGCTCGATTACCAGCGTAGCAACGCTCGACTTGACGCCCAGCCAGATCGGCGTGCCAAGCACCAATATGTCGGCTGCCATAATACGCTGTTGGATCTGTGGCCAGTCGTCCGTCAGACCCTCTTTGGCGCCATCTTTTATCATACCAAAGGCAATCGTGTGCTCCAGCGCGTAGATCTGCTCTACTGTCACACCTTCGGCTGTCATAATGTGCGCTGCTTTGTCCATCAGCCGCTGCGTGTGCGACTGCGCTTTGTCCTTTTTGATCGAGCAGTTGATGAATAACGCTTTGAGCCCGCTAAAATCGTACGCCGGTTGAGCCATATGCTTCTCCTTTTGCGCCCATTGCCTACCTGTGCAACGACGCTTACGCTTTAACTCTACCAAAAAATAAGCGGCTTCCGAAGCGGCTTACCAGAAGACTTCTGGAAGCTTATATCTCGTCGGGCCGGAGTTCTTCCAGGTATAAGCGGACGCTGTTTATGGGGAGGCTACCGTCGGCTACGTGGTCGGCGAACTCCGGTGGAATGGGGTACGACCACCAGATTTCTCTGCCGAGGAGGGTGTGCGCTGTGCCGTCGGCAGTGTCTTGGACTTCGATGACGGGGTTGTCAACCGGGTTGTCGCCAAAAACGGTTTCCACCGATCCGATAACGCTGCCGATGCCCAAGAAAGGCAGCTCAGCTCCTATCCCGAACACTGCCACCGGAAATGGAGCCGGCACCTCCGCACCCGTCTCCTGGACCTTGTACACATAGTCCGGGTTGAACGTCGGATGATCTCTGTAGTTTTCAATCACTAGCAAAACGTATCATCTTTAGTGTATGTCGTCAAATATCGGGCAGGCTCGATAAGCCGATGTGTCATAATACAACCATGTTGCAGATTTTCGGCTTTTTGTCGGGCGTGCTACCAATGCTCGGCGTTATTCCTTACGACAGAGATATCGTGCGCCACAAAACAAAGCCGCACCGCGGCTCGTTTCTTATTTGGTCGGTGCTTGGCGGCATTGCGTTTTTTACGCAGCTTGCCAAAGGTGCCACGTGGTCGTTGTGTTTGCCCGCGGCAGACACGCTGGCCACGTTCAGCATTTTTTTGCTGGCTATTCCCTATGGAGTGGGCGGGCTGAGCAAGCGGGATATCTGTGGCTTGATATTAGCGGCCATCGGGTTGTTACTGTGGTACTTCACCAAGCAGCCAATCATCGCGCTGCTCCTTGCCGTTGGCGTGGATGCGGTCGGTACGGTGCTAACGCTCATCAAAACCTGGGAGGAGCCGCACAGCGAAACATTCTCGTCGTGGTTACTCGCCGCGCTGGGTGGTTTGTTTGCCGTGTTTGCGGTGGGGAAACTCTCGTTTGCGCTGCTTGTCTACCCGGTTTACATTTTTATTGCAAATGGTGCGGTGAATGTGATTATGCTCATTCGCCGACCAAAACAAGCTGCATAACGCCTACACGGCGCAGGTGAATTAGCCAGAAGACACCGTTGATATTCACCATTGCAATTTTGCAGCTCAGGCATTACGATATGCCAGTTCACGGCTACAACAAACTATGACTACCCTGACTGAAACGCCAGATCTAAATAATGTGAGCGACGAATACTTTTATCGTATGCTTTCTCCGTCCGCGCTGAAAACATCCGCGCCCTATCATCTTGAAGAAAAAAGAAACATAACAAAAGCGCTGCAAGCGTGCCCAAACATTGCCGAAATGAATTTTGTGGCAGTAGGCGGCGGCGAGCTCTGGGAGTTGCGCAGCGCATTGCGATACGCCAAGCGATACGTCTGCATTGAGCCGCTTGCGCATATTTTTTTCAACGACTCGATCAAGTACATGATTGAGGAGCGTCGCGACATCGATTACATTGCGAAGGGCTTTGAAGCGGTGTCGAGGGACGAACTACCCAAGGGCGGCTGCTTCTTTATGTTCCTTTTTAATATCTTGGCGTACATCAAAGAGCCGATCAGCGCCATAAACAATATTGTGCGCCCCGGCGACGTACTGTTCATTACCACGTGGGCCGACACACGGGAGGCTCGGCGAACGCGCCAGGCATATCTCGACCACCTAAACAGATTCGAAGAGAAAGTTGTCATCGACCCAGCAAAAACCATTGGCTTGTCGCATCTGGAGCATTTTCCGTTCAATAAGCTGCATTCGTACAAGCGGCATGAGTATATACAAGGAACCATCACCGAAACATTAGTTATTTACACATGAAATTATGAGATATTTATTACACGACGTTTTTACCCTCGCAGCGCAAAACACTCCCGATAAAACAGCGGTTATTGAGGAAACTGGCCGCACTATTTCGTATGCCGGGCTGAAGAGCCTGAGCAACCAATTCGCTCACTTTTTTGCGAGCACCAAGCCCGATATCCGCAAGCAGCCGTACGTCGGCATACTTTCGCCGGTGCACATAAATAGCATTGCCGCTTGTTTGGGCATTCTTACCATTGGCGGCGCGTACATTCCGCTTGATGAATATTCGCCGGACGAGCGCTTGTCCCTCATCATTGACAACACGAAGCTTGAAACGATTGTTATCGACGCTCACCAGTACGAAGCGCATCGGGCTTTGCTGGCGCACAAGAATATTAAGCACGTCGTCATTATGGGCGACAGCGCCGCGCCGCTCTCTAAAAAAGACGTGGCGCTTGCAGATATTGCCAAGCTCGACACTACTGACCTGCCGCTCATCAATCAAGTTAGCGACGATTTGGCGTATATTTTGCACAGCTCCGGCTCGACCGGCGTACCAAAAGGCATTATGCTGACCCACCGCAACGCTCGTACGTTTGTTGATTGGATGCAGCAAGAGTTCAAACTGACGTCGGACGACGTGGTGATGTCCCGCGCGCCGTTTAAGTTTGACCTCTCCGTATTCGACATCTTTAACACCTTGGCGGCCGGCGCTACCTTGGTGTGCTACGACTGGAACAAGCAGCGCGCCGGCGACGCCAAACATAGCGACTACGTACAACTGATGCAAACGCACGGCGCGACGGTGCTCTACACCACGCCATCGACTTTTATCGCGCTGATGAACAGAGGCGGCCTGGCCGAGGCGGATATACGTCTTCGCGAAGTAATGTACGCTGGCGAGCCGTTCCCCACTCCGTCGCTGCGGCGCTTGCAAGAGGCCTTGCCGCGTACTCGCATCGCCAATATCTATGGCCCGACCGAGACGAACATCATTACCTATTACTGGATCGACGAACTACCTGCAGACGATACCTCGGTGCCCTTGGGCTACGTGGTAGAGGACACCGAAATCATTGTTGTGAATGAAGCGGGAGACGCGTCGTGTCGGCCCAATGAACTCGGTGAGCTCTGGTGTCGTGGTGGCACCGTGACACTTGGCTACCTTGGTTTGCCAGAGAAGACGAAGGAATGTTTGGTGCAGAGTCCGTTCCATCCGTATCCAGCGTACTTTTGGCGGACGGGCGATTATGGGTTCCGCGACGAGCATGGTCTGTTGCACTATCGGGGACGAAAAGATCACATGGTGAAGGTAAAAGGATTCCGCATCGAGCTCGGAGAAATCGAAGCGGCACTTGCCAAGATGGACAGTCTAGATGAGTTTGTCGTTGTTGCTGTGCCCGACGAAAAATACGGTAACCGGCTGTACTGCTATTACGCTCCGCTAGCCGGACAATTAGTCGCCAGCGAAATGGTCGCAGCTTTTTTGGCGAGTAAGATTCCTGAGTACATGGTACCATACCGTTTTATCTGCCGCGACACTTTGCCAAAAACCTCGTCGGGCAAAATTGACCGCGTAGCGCTGGCGGCCGAAGCAGCCACATCAAAAGGAATGTAACTTCGAGTATGTCTGTATTTTTTGGCCCTGCTAAGCCGCTGTACGACCGGACAATGCTCTATGCACTCGACGCCGAAGAGTCGACCATGCAGCAACCATATGCCGAACTATCGTCCGCTGCTCGCAAGGAAGATGTGCAGTATGTTCGCGACAATAGCGTGTACACCTGCTCCGTGCTACCTTCCACGCAGCCAGACGACGTCTTTATGCTAGATGCAGCATACGAAGCGCAGCCGCAGCTCATCCAGTGGCTGCGCGATGTATACGCGAACTTGGGTGTGCAGTTTTCTCGGCATATTGTGTATGCTCCGCCGCAGCAGTTTGCGGCCAAGAGCGCTGAGCTGCTCAAGGCGCGGCCTGATCTGCAGACCGTCGCCTCTATTTGCTACTCGTACAATGCGCAGCGTGCGTTTCCAGACGAGCAACACTTGGCGGCGAGCATACGCGTCAATGCCAAAACCACGCTTACCAATCTTGCAAAGCAGTACGGGTTTGCCATCCCGCGGAGTTTTGTGACGACCGTGGCCAAAGCAGCGAGCCTGTACGATAGAGAGTTCGCCGCGCATCAAACTTCGGTATACGTCAAACTGGATGGCCTGGGCGGTGGCTCGAACGTGGTGCGTGCCGCCAATCGGGCCGAAGTCGTTGCCGTTGCCAAACTATATCCGGGCAACGTATCTTGCATGCTGCAAGAAGCGGTCGACCGCAGCTACTTCGAAACAATCCACATATACCACATCACCGATACGGCGATTACCTACGACGGCTCGCGCGCCACGATGACGCACGACGCGGCGTGGTATGGCAATATCTTTGATCCGCGTATTCGGCTCAATGCCAAGCAGCGCGCTATGCTCGACGCAGCCGCTCGGGCCATCCAGCAGGAGGGTTATGCGGCCCGCGAGCCGCTACTTGTCGGCTTTGATGCGTTCATGAACCCTGAAGATATCCTGATTACCGAGTGCAATGCGCGGTGGCTGGGATCGACGCCGTCAGAGTATGCGCTGCGGCGACTTGGCGCAGGCGTCTATACGTCGGTCCGTGCTGTCTCAACGATAGACGGTGTTGCCGAGCACGAGCTACCGAAGTTCATGGACTGGGTGCAAGCTCACCTGTTTGACCCACGGCGCACGACGAGCCAACCGTATGCGGTGCTACCGCTCGGGTTCTCGGGATATGTCGATAACGGCGAGCGGCTGGTGAGTATTATTATCGTTGGAGACTTCCACGCTTGCGCCTCGGCCATCCGTCAAGCATTTTCCAGTAAGTCATTCGCCCTATTGGATAACTCGGCCCGGATATACGATCACGTTATGAGCAAGATGACACAAAGCTGAAAGGAACAAATATGTCAGTAGAAGATACTATGATTGCCGCAAATCTGCAAGAAAACCGCCGTGCGGAAATCCGCGAGCTCTTTGAGAGAACAAAGATGTATAACGTCGATGCGCTTGAGATACAAGGGCGAAAGATCCGCGTGAGCGATGCACACTGGGTAATCGATTTTGCCTCTTGTAACTACTTAGGGCTTGATCTCGACCCGGAGATGGAAACGGCAGTGCTGCCAAACATCAAGCGGTGGGGCGTGCATCCGAGCTGGTGCCGGCTCGTGGCCAGTCCGGACATCTACAACGAGGTCGAAACCAAGCTTGCCAAGCTTATCGGTACCGAGGCGGCGCTCGTTCTGCCAACAGTGACGCTCATATCTATTGGCGTAATCCCGGCGTTGGTTGGTAAAACCGGCGCGCTGTTTTTGGACAAGTCTGCCCACGAGACTATGTACGAGGCGGCTAAGATTGCGCGAGACAGCGGCGCAACACTGGCAAGTTACCAGCAGGATGACCTAAAAACCCTTGAATCGCTGCTGGAAGCGCATCGCGACAACCCGCGCAAACTTATTATGGTTGACGGCGTGTACAGTATGACCGGCGACTATGTCGTGCTTCCGGAACTTGTCGAGCTGGCCAAAAAGTACAATGCAATGCTGTATGTAGACGACGCGCACGGATTTGGCGTTGTTGGCGAGCGCCCTTCCAGCGATGCACCGTACGGTCACCGCGGCAACGGTATCGTCAACTATTATGGCATGGACTACGAGAATATTTTGTATGTCGGTGGTTGCTCCAAGGCCTATTCTTCGCTCGCTGCTTTTATCGGTTGCTCCAAAAAAATGAAACTCTTTTTAGAGGCGTTCGCCACGCCATACGACTTGTCTGGCCCATGCCCGACCGCTTCCCTTGCCACACTGTTGACCGGTTTGGAGATTAACGAGAAACGCGGTGACGACTACCGCAAGCGCCTGTGGGACATCACCGACGCCGCCATTACCGGCCTGCGCAAGCTCGGCTTTACAGTGATGAATACAACCGGCTTTCCCATTGCCTCGGTGTGGATTGGCGACACCGACGACCTTATAGCCACGGCAAATATTCTCTTTGATGAAGGGATTCTGGTGACGACCGCTCCCTATCCCATGGTGCGCAAAGGCGACGAATGTCATCGGCTTACCTTTACCTCCGCCAACACGCTGCAAGAGGTAGAGCAGCTTTTGTGTGCTTTCGAGAAGGTCAAAGCCTACCTGGCGGAACACGGCAAGCCGCTGCATAAGTAAAAGGTAAACGGCCGCTTATGCAGCAACTAATAGCTGCAAAATAAGCGCAGAGGCCACAAAAAACAAAAGTGCTTGCCGTTGCCGGCTCGGCCCGGTCGGTCATGAATTTCGCAGCGGTTTGTTCGAAAGCTTGCTGACGCCCCACACCAATAACACTCCAAGGATGGCCAACCCAAAGATAGACACAACCACCACCCCATAGCCCTTTATTGTTGGATTGAGGAAGGGGTATGGGTACCAGCCGCTGACCCTTCCGCGAATCAGGCTGTACGCTGCGTAAGCAATCGGGAACAGCAGCCACCATGTGTTTTTCACAAAACTGGTCGTGAGCACCGGGCGATCAATCATGAAATCAACCAAGACTACTACTGGGATAATATAATGCAGCACGATGTTATCCCAAGGCACCGCTGATAGCACCAAGCCCTCAACGCCAGAAAGCAACACCGCAAAGCCAACGCCAACGATTAAGATATACACCGTAGTTGCTGCGCGGAGCGTAGCAAGCCAACTCGCCCGCTTTTTTTGGAAGAATATGGCGCTCAAGAAAAAGGTTATGCACACCAAGGCATTGGTTTGTATAGTAAAGAAGCTAAAGAAATTTACTGGATTAAACGTGCCTCTTGCAACAAGGACGACAATCTCCGTAACGATGGCGCTCAGTCCGAGCAATCCAAAGAATACTTTGTACGCGGTCAGGACACGCCGGTTTTTTGCCATAACCATTATTGTAGCGGCTGAGTGCGTTCTGATTCAATTGAAAGTCTAGCGCATGCTTGGATATATGAGTGCAGTCTGGCTTGTCGGCCCTGATCTACTGGCGAGATGCCCACGGAGTTTCGTAAAAATCGGTTCGCCCTTCTGCGCTGGTGGTACGTCGCCCGCGTTCAATTGCGTAATGCCATTGCTCGAGGTTCTCACCTATCTGGTGGATTTCTGCTTCGTGCTCGGGAGACATCAGTAGAATACCGACCGGCTCGCCATAAGATTCGACCTCATTCCCTTCTATCGTTCGCGCGGAAACCATGTGGGCTTCGGTGACGTCGAAGTCGACGAGGTCGAGCCGTTCGAGTTCGCGCAATGGGGCTATTTCTCCTGCCCCGTAGCCGTCGCGTTTGCGGCCCATCATGGTATGGAGCGCGTCAGGTGGTATGACGTCTTGCATCGTGTCTTCAGCTTCCAGCTTTGTTGCCAGTCCGTAGAGCGCGATATCGCATTCGGGAATGGTCGGGCTGCGATATCCTTCGCGTGTCTCCGGCCAGCGCAGCAGTGTGAGCGACGGCGGCTCGTCTGTATAATAGCCGACCACAGTGATCCCCGACTCCGCAACGTATTCCGTAACCACGTTTTGCAGGTCTGTCGGGTCGCATGAGGAATCAAAACAGAGCCGTGCCGACCAAAGCTCGGTAGTGCCAATGAGTGTGGGCCGAGGTTTTCTCACGAACCTTATAATAACAAAAAACCAAACAGCCCAAATGATACGGACGGCTTCGCTAGCTCAAGGCTAAAAACCACTCACTCTATTCTAGCGGGCAATCCAACGGTGGCTGCAAGGCTGCGACAAAACGCTCGCCCGTTGGCGTTTCGGCTGGGCTAAAGTATCTTCTGGGAGGTCGGCTATGCACTCCTGGCTCCATATCTTCCCAATCGGAAGTCACAACGCCCCCGGTCTCAAGTTGCTGCAAGAGGGGATGCACGAAGTCTCTAAGCGCTAGGATTTTTGTTCAGCTTGCTGGTCTTGAACCTATGCTTGCTGATTCTCGAGGGAGATATCGTAGGAGCGAGTCGACAGACTCGCCAAGGGTGAACTCGCGGATAGCCATTCTCCGCTCTTTGGTGGTTGATAATCCGAGTGCGACCGCTTCACCTATTGCGGTTATTAAAGCCTGAGGGTTACGTTCTTCAACCAAAGTCAGTAAGCCGCAATTAGTCTCCGGCAAACCGCCAAGGCTGCTCGCAATAACGCGACAGCCACTGTGCTGTGCTTCGACAGAGAGCATGCCGAACGGCTCGGCAAATACCGACGGCATTAATAGGATATCTGTTTTTGCAAGCAATGCTGCCATGGAAGTAACGCTTCTGCGCGGATCCAGAAGCTTCGCATACGTATACCCGTGTAACATTCTTGCAATTGTTCGCCCTTCTTCAACATGCTGGCCCGCCATCACAATACTCATATGCACGTCAAGTACCCCCATTTCGTACTGATGCATCATCTCGAGTATCGTGTAAATTCCTTTTTCGGGATGAAGCCTGCCTGCATACAGGACTCTGATCTTTTTGCCTGGTTTTGATCTGCGCACGTTCCCGTAAATTGGATCAGCAAATGGCATAACAACTTCAATGGTGTTGCTTGGTATTTTTAAATATAGTGCCCACTGTTGTGCATTATAGGTGCTAGTGGCGATAATTATTTTGTCTTCAGTGTCCTTTTTTCTTTCGTGCTGCTCGACTTCTGACGGAACGGCACAGTGTAGGATGATCGCTGCCTTATGCCGCGTCGGCACGTCGTACGCTCGGTTGACGAAGACGACCGTACCTGCCAGATCACTAATTTCTGATTGATCGACTAAATTCAGGAGCGGTACATCGGGGAAGTCTCGTCTGCTTTGCGTGATTGCCGCACCGACTATAACTACCTGGGCGTCAATACCTCTGCGTACAAGCTCACGAACGTGGCCTGCAGTAAACGTCTCGGAGCCACCCGTGCCAGCAAGCATTGTCTCCCGGGAAGGCCATATGAATGAAATCATAGCGCTCGGGGACTACTGCGTTGCCTTGGTTTGCTTGGGTTTTTTGATTGCCTTACGGCCCTTGTCTTTTGACATTACGAGGTATCTCCACTGTGCTTATTTTATTAATTGACCAGAATAATATCAGAACAGACGTAAGAATAAGTTGCTCATTTAAGAATACTCCATTTTGATGCAAAAACCTAAAAATCCAGCAGCGTCAATGCTTGCTGGATTTTTACTAGATTATGCGCTACTTAAGTAAGAGTGCTGCAACAACGATTGAGATGTGACTTAAGTAGATAAATCCCAGCTCGTGGAAGATAAATCGTCGCTTATCAAGATATGTGCCAAACGCTAGAATGAGCATAGTAATTCCGATTACTAGTTCTACGGCCGAGCCAGCACCGGTGTAGTTCTTCCAAAATGCAAAAGCAAGCAAAAGCATACCACTCCCCATAGCTTGTGCCCCTGCCAGATGTAGGTGAAAAGTCTTGCCTTTGGCTGGTAACATGGCGGCAATAATGACGCCGACGTATTCTAAGGTCCAGGCTCCGATAATCCACCACTGTAAGCTTGCAGATGGCGCGATGAAGAAGTAAATTGAAGCTGCAAAAAGACTCGAGCATACGAGCAAGGTGGTTCTAAAATGTGTAAGCAATAAAACTCCAAGCGTTGCGCGTTCACTTAAAGACTTAGGTGCAAGCGGCGAGTGCGTAGTAGTCGCTATTTTCGTGAGATTAACCACGGAACCCAGAGTGGCAGCGGCAGACAGCAAAAGTGCAAATATCATGATAGGTACTATAGCAAGGTTCTGACCTCAATGATTAAGGGCGCCGAAATAAAATAGCACATGACTCGCCTATCTATCGGCAGTTATTTCTCTTACCAGGTACTTACCGTCATAGATTTCTTTTATATCTTCTCGTAGAGCTCTAAGTTCACTCAAAAAGTGCTTATGCTTTACTCCTCTAGTGGATGTACTGCACAACTTCATAGAATCTATGCCTGTTACAATAGAACTGAAACTAAATAATTGACTTGAAGGGGAATAACCTACATGCCAACGATCAATCCTTACATTAATTTCAATGGCAATGCCGAAGAAGCCTTCAATTTTTACAAATCTGTGTTTGGTGGAGAGTTCGTGAGTATTATACGATTCAAAGATTTAGAAAGCCCTGAGTTCCCAATAGAAGCCAAGGATGCAAATAAAATCATGCGTATTGCTCTGCCGATTGGTGGCAATACTTTAATAGCTAATGATGTTCCTGAAAGTATGGGCCCAGTAAGTGAAAACGAAAACAGGTCAAAAATATCGGTCTACGCGGAAAGTCGTGCCGAAGCTGACAAGATATTCGCTGGGCTTACATCAGGTGGAACCATTGAGATGCCTCTTGGCGATAGCCCATGGGGTACATATTTTGGGATGTTCAGAGACAAATTTGGCATAGAGTGGACGGTAGAATTCAACCCAAATTAAACTAGCCGAGCAAAAGAATAATTTTTATGAAAAGGATCCAGCGGATGCTAGGTCCTTTCATGGCTCTCCGCAGTGATGGATGTTAGAACTGCAGTTATGTCTGCTGCGAGGTAACTTTTATGACGCCCAACAGTGCGGATGCCTTATCGTCAGGATTCTTAAACACGTACCCGTCACTTGTAGGATGAAAGTCATATAAGTTCATTACCATATCGAGCTGTGCCTCATCATAGATTAGCACTAAATCGACATGAACACCGTAGCCACGGTCGCCAATGGCGCTATGATACATCTCCCATAGTTGCTGTGGCATAAAATCAAGATCGTCTGTAATCTTCACATTTTCACCGTAGAAATCTACGCGTATACCTTTGCGATTGAATTCTTCGTAGCCTACGCCCACCCGTTGTGCGTCGTATTTATCAGTTCCACTTTTAACTATGGTCTCTGTAAGCTCATCAAGAGATAGACCTTCGTGGTCTTGGCTGCTAATGCAGCGTATGACCACCTCTTTGTTCATAAAATACTGTTTCAAGATGTTGTCCAGCTCTTTGCCTACTCTTTTATGGTCTGGCTTCCGTCCGGCATCATAATCGGTTACGTTGAGGGTGATGATTTTACTGGCTTTACTCATGTCCATATAGTACCCCAAAACGAAAAACAGAGGCATTTACCTCTGTTAAACTTGGTTCTAACCTTGGCTCACCGTAATAGAGGAAGTTATAACCATCATCAAGCATGACCTAACAGAGACGGCTGTGGTATAGTGGGCGGATATGGCGAAGTATCAGGTTATCGTGCAAACTGATCTAGCAGACGTGCCGAAAGACCACGAACTGTCGGCGGCACTGATTTTGGCGCATCACTTCAAGACAGATGTCACATTCTTGCGTCCAGAGAGAAAGAAGACTCCCGATATTGACGTAAACGGTACGAAATGGGAAATCAAGAGCCCAAGAGGCGATTCTAAGAAAACTATTGAGAATAATCTGCGTACTGCCCGTAAGCAATCCGAAAATATCGCCCTAGACTTAGCCAGAAGCAAGATGCACTATACGCGGGTAATCGCACGGGCAAAGTTCTATATTTGTACTGAAGCACATAACATCAGACATCTTAAAATCATAACCAAAACCCAGAAAATTATTGACATCTTGTAGCTGTTGTGGTAGTATTTTAGGTAGATAAGACACGCGCGTTACTGTATTGTATCAACCGTGTCTTTTCTTTTTGGAAACCGGATAAGCTCGTACCAGTGGACGCGCTTCGCAAGAAATCTTTTACTTCTCAGAGCCTGCGACGGATTCTGTTCACGACCTCTTCAAATGGCGTGTCTGGAGAGACGATTATCGGGTTCTCATCAGCTCCTGGCCTTTCGAGCAGAGATAAATCTAATTTGAGCTTCTTGTCACTGATGTGGTCGCGGGCGAGCGTCTTTAGATTGGCGTCTCGTCTTTGTTGAATAACCAACTCTGGAGTGTCAAGAAAAACTAATATGTATCCCACTCCATATTCGTCAGCTACTTGTTTGAGTTTGTTGCGATCGTCTTTCTCTAGACACAGGTCGTCGTATATGATTGACTCGCCGGGCAAGAGTAGATTGCCTAAATGTTTGCGAGCAGTGGCCTGTATTGCTTCGTACTCCTTGGCTGGTGTAGTTCCCTTCGGCACTTTATGCTTGTGGATAGCGTAAATATCATTGTCGTAAGACGCTATTTTTAATCCAAGCTCGCTGTTGAGCTGTTTTGCGAGTCTTGACTTGCCCGAGAAAGGAGCGCCACATAAGATGATGATGCTCTGGTTCATATTTGTGATTGTACCACTGCTCTCTGGAGTAAGGTCGCAAAAAAGACTCATGACAAAATATCTTTAGAATGCCGGGGTTTCAATTCTAGCCTGCCTATACAAAAAGTCAGAACTGAATTAACAGTTCTGACTTCGTCTATTCTAGCTTGGCTCGGCATCCAGTCCGTCAATCAAACTTTTGATGATGAATTGGACTTTGATATTGCAGAGATAGAACAAATCTTGGAAGATAATAACAAGGTGGCAGATTAGATGGCCAGACGTAAACAATCCCGACTTTTTGATATAAGCCTTCTGGTGACTTTAGTTGGCATTGCAGCATGGAAATACAGTTCATTGATGGTCTATGTGTACCTCGGTATGGCCGCCCTGTTAATTGCCCTACTGGCTATAAAATTGCTGAGAATCAGGCGCACTCGCCGGCAGAATCTTGCACTTTCCAATATAGACCTGATGGATGGCCTGGAATTTGAACGCTACATCGCTAACCTCCTGAAGCGCCACGGCTTCCACGGCATAAAGCTTACCGAGCGTTACGATATGGGTGTTGATATTGTGGCCAAGAAAAATGGAACATGCTGGGGCATTCAGGTGAAGCGCCACAGTGGGTTAGTAAAGGCCGGAGCTGTGAGACAAGTGGTTGCTGCGCTTAAGGTTTATGGTTGCGACCGAGCAATGGTGGTGACGAACAGTAAGTACAGTAGCATCGCTCAGCGACTAGCTAATAGTAACAACTGCGTTCTAGTTGATCGAGATAAGCTCTTTAATCTGATGTCTGATAAGCCTGCGTAGCTATTGTCAAAAAGGGAAAATGTCCGCCGAGGTAACCTTTAACGCTTTTGCGATACGCTCGTAAATTTCAATAGAGGGCTTTTGATCGCCGCGTTCAACCTTTGCGTAGTAATTGGGATGCATTTTTGCTCTAACGGCAACGGCTGCCTGCGTCATGCCGCGTTCAAGCCGAAGTTCTTTCAGCTTCTTACCTATTTTTCGCGTTGTATCGTCGGCGGTTGCCATAGCATTATTTTAACATGATGTCTTAGTTATGCTTGGGCTAGGGGTGTAAATGCCGTATGCTGGTAATATGGATGATGCATCATCGACAAAAGTTAAGGTGTCCGAGAACAGCCCGACCGGCGTCGCAAGCCGGGCGCATGGGGCAAACGTTGATGCATTAGCATTTAATATTACCTTCATTGCCAGTCGGAACCCCAACCTGGCCGTGAAGATTATGAAGCTCTATGACGAAGCGCGGCAAATTTCTGCCGATGATCCGCCTCACCCGGAGGAAGACTTTACTTTAGCGCTCAGTGACCTTCCCGATCCTTTCGGTAAAGCTTAGCGGCCACCTGGGATTTTTGTCTCCTTTTTAGTTTTGGAGGTCGTTTCTTTCGGCTTTGCACTCGTTGTAGGTTTACTCAGTTCCTTCGGAGTTTCTGGTCCGCTTTCTGCTTTGCCAGCGTAATGCCTCCGTGAGTACAGGATAACTTCATGTGCTATATTTTCATTCCCCTTGTCTGCTAAAAGAAGCGTGCTCCCCGATAGGGGTTCCTGAGTATGAACAGCGGAAAGCTTGGCGTAAAAATTGAATGACGGCAGGTTTGCAATCTCGCCCGGCCCGACGTAGGGACTAAATAGTGGTAGCAGTAATCGCTCATCCTGCGGGTTTCCTGTGCGGAAGCATACTACAGTGCCGACGTTTGCTAAAATGATGCCCAGCATTTGCTGATCTTTTTGCTGGGAGGTGGATTGCTCCGCCATTGTCATGAAGAGTCTGTACTTACGGCTCTCTGACAACATCTGCACAAATGAGGGAGTTGCAAAGTTCTGAAATTCATCCACGTACAGGAAAAACGCGCGGCGTTCCTGCCGACGCAATCGAGCGCGGCGCAGACTTGCTAACTGAAGCTTGGCAAGTACAGTTATACCGAATAGTTCTGATACGTCTTCACCTAACAATCCTTTAGAGAAGTTACAGATTAGTATTTTGCCGCTATTGATAATGTCTTCAAAATCAACCGTAGATTTTTTCTGCCCTAAGATAAACTTGGCAGCAGCGTTTGAGTTGAAGCGGCCAATCTTGGCCGTGATACCGGCGCTCATTTTGACGCGCTGCATGTTCCCGGCCTGTCCTAGCTCATTTTTCCAGAAGTCCTTTAAATCTTCATCTTCCAGTTTATCGGTAATGCTTTTCCGAAAAGTTGCGTTCTGCAAAAGCTTTAAAACTGTAAACAAAGTAGCACCTTCCACAGTTAGAGCGGTATGAATGGTGTTGCGCAGCACATATTCTATGCGGTGGCCGCCGCTATCATCCTCTGAGAAAATTTTACGAAATACAGACACAACGGATTCCGTTATGATGTCTTTCTCGCGAAGTAACTCATTGCCTGATAGGCCCGGTGTCAACTCAAGCAGGTTAAGACCGATAGGGTGTTCTAAGTCGTCAGGGTTGAAGTAAACTACATCTTTCACACGATTCGGCGGTACGTGTTGGAGCATAGTTTCGGCCATGTCGCCATGCGGATCAACTACGGCCAGCCCTTTACCGCTCTGCATGTCCTGCACTATCTCGTATTGCAGCATCGTTGTCTTACCGTTGCCCGTACCTCCAATTACATATTTATGTCGCTCGCGTTCCTGTTCGATAAGGCCGATGGGCGTAATAATACCGTGATGTTCGTTTTGGCCAATTATGACATCGAACCCCGCTCCGTCTGCGAGGCGTTTTATATTGAGTGGTGCTGGTAGAGTTGGGCTTAGAGATTTAACAACACCGCTTGCTTGATTTGTCTGCGAGTGCGGGAAGTGATAAAGGTCGGCAAGCTCAGAAGCTGCAAACACATTTGAATTATGTTTAAAGAATGAAGGCAGTCGGTTTTTAAACAGGAATAATCTGTATCGTCCCTTAATCCAACGCGGAAAGCTGGGGCGGGCGCGTAAGGATTGGTAATTGGTATCAAATGAGGCGATCGGAGCGGTGAGCGTGCGGGTTCGCAACCTGGCGGCTTGCTGGCTACTAACTACCAACAGTGCGCGAAACTCTGCATAATAAAGCGGCTGACTAACTTTAGTCTGAACAGAATTCATCAGTTCTTGCTCGAAGGAACTGATTGAGCGTGCCGGCTTCAGTCGCATCGCAACCTGCTGTTTATCAAGAGTGTCTTTTGCGGCAACCGACGCGGGGCGGCGTGAGCTATCATGAAGAAGTTCCGTTACGGCTTCAAAGGCAAAAGAGAGCGCTCTGCCAAGAACGCCAAACCCTTTTTGTGCAATAGTCATGCGTTTACGACAACTTAAATGACTGAGCAAATCCTCGTTAGATAAGATTTTCTTCGATACAACAACAGCATCTCGAATCGAGGTCGGCGTTAGGACTAGCTGCAAAACGATCTGCTCATCTTTTGAGAGGTCGGCAATGGAGCTGGTGAGATATGCTATAGGATCGTGCTCATCCAGTGGGGGCTGTTGCTTCAAGGGAAAGGCATAGGCACCTCTTTGCTTGAAGGTTATTACTCTTGCGGTTCGGAAGTCTAAATTTGCGGACAAATAGTCGTCTAATCGCCGAACGCGCGCACTCGGCAAGTAGGTGGCTAGTATGCCTTGTAAAGCGCGCGCCTCCTGCTCTCCGACGCGAATGATGTAACGCACGCCACTTTCTTTAGTTGAAATGACCTCTAAGGAAAGTGTTACCTGATGCCTCCTCAACCTTTCATGGATTGTACGCCTAGACCCAATACCATGAAGTATTGAGAAGAGTTGCTGCGTAGACTGCTGCGTTCTATCTGCTGCCGGAGGTGGCGTAACTTCAATGTAAACAACCGGCTTTTTCAATAGATTACGTAGCGTTATCAATCTCAAAAGTATGGCGAGAAAAAGAGTCAGCAATACCAAGCATGCGAGTCCTAAGCCTATCCAGGGCAGACTTTGCATTACGGATGTCAAATGCTGCATAGCTATCGCCCTTCCTTTTCATGGATAAAGTTATACGCCGTAGCCTTGTCGGGTGGCACTGCCTTGTCGTCTTTGATGTAAAGCCCGAGCACGTTCATCTCAGAAATATGCCAAGTTCCGTCCGCATCGACTTTCTCAACAAAAGCAACGTGACCTAAGCCGCCAGCAGAATTCGGGGTTTGCATAATCGCATATTGGGCGGGAGTATGGTCAACCACGTAGCTATCTTTCGCCGCGCGCGTCGCCCATGTTGCTGCGTCGCCCCAAGTGTTAGGTATTGGTAAGCCGACCTGGGCACGACGCGCAAAAACCCAATACGTACAGTTACCCGGCGCATAGTTATCACCCGGGTAAGAAAAATCTCCCATTATCGCGACGCTAGACGGCTTGATACCCGCCGCTCCCGTGCCTGTCAGACTATCAAAAGCTTTAAGCACTATAGTTTCAGGTGCAGCCGCGACTACAACCAAGCCGATCATAGGTAATGCAATTAGAAACGCCAGTATGCCAAAAACAATCTTCAGTATTTTCGGCGGCAGCAAGAATCGAAGCGCAACCAGTGCCCAGTTCATGTATCGTAGACTTCTGCCGGGTCGGTTGTTATTAGTGAGTACTCTTTATCCGATGCCGTGATATGCACTGCGGCGTGATTCTGGTCGGCAATAATAAGCGCGTCACCTCGCTTACATTCAAGTAAGTATCGTTTCTCGTGATCGCTCAGTTTAAACACCTCAGCGACATCCTCACAGGCGGTAGTGTCAAGCTTTAGGAGAATCCGAAGCGCGCTCTGTGATGCGATTGTGCGGCCGTATTTATTCTCTAGGAAGTCACTGGCTTGTTGGCTGATAATTGAGACAGCAAGATAGTTTTTGCGTGCGCGGCGCACCATCTCCGCGACAAAACGGGCGCTTTCCTCGTCTTGCAGCAAAAGCCATGCCTCATCAATGACAAGCATCCTCTTTTTAGGGTCAGCCTTAACACGATTTTGCACAAAGGTTGAAATGACCATCATCATGGGCTGCCGGACAGACTCTTTTAGGTCTTTGATGTCAAAGATTACCAGTCGATTATCAAGTTTGATGTTGGTCTGCTTGTTGAACAAGCCGTCCAGGGTTCCTGTAAGATACTTCTCTAGTCGTTTGCAAAGAGAAATAAGGCCTTTGTTATGAGCAACATCATAGAATTTTTGCAGCGTAGGTGGTTTGTCGCCTTCTGCGTCCTTGTATATTTTAAGGATTACTTCATCGACAACTGCGCGCTCCTCCATAGTTAAGGCGGGCGTATTATCTCGTTTATCCGGATTAGCCACCATGCGGGCGATTATTTCTGTGAGGTCTTGTGCGTGCTCGGCAAGCTGATCTTTCGTATGTGCCGTCGCAGCCATGTCAAAAGGATTGATGTGATTTTTAGACGTTGGCGACAGATTGATGTAGGTTCCGCCTACGGACTTAGCGAGTTTTTCATATTCACGTTCAGGGTCAATGACAATTACCTGCGTGCCTCGGGCTAGGTTACGCAAAATGTCTACCTTAGAGGTAAAGCTCTTGCCGCCGCCCGTCTCGCCAAACATTATGCTGTTGGCATTGTGCAGACCAAAACGATTAACCATGACCAAAGATTTGGTCTTATCGTCTACGCCATACAGTATTCCATTTTCCTGTACGAGCTGCGAGGAGACGAAGGGAAATGCTAGGGCTGCGGTAGAACTGTCTAAGTTACGCTTTTGAGCTAGGATGTTCTCGGCACGAGGCAGGATTGTTTGCAAACCTTCAACCTGCTGAAAGGTAGCAATTTCCATAAAAAATAGACGCGCGGCCAATACTGATATAAGCATTTTTGTAACGTTTTGTAATTCCTCAAGCTTCTCCGTGTTTATAGTTACATAGATACTAACCTGAAAAAGTTGCTGTTCACCTCTTGATAGGCCCGTCTGTAATTTTGTGGCCGAGGCAAGCGGTTCGGCTAGATGCGGCGGCACTGGTGAATTAGTGGTAATCTTTGCATTTACAGCGGATTGCATCTCGGTAATCTTGCGCGTTATCTTGCTCAACGCTATGTCTGTAGGCACCCGTTCAATGTGGAATGCGATATCTGCGTCGTGATGGAAGTTAATAAGGCTATCCATCCAGCCGTGATTGGCTTGCGCGGGAAATGCCGAGATCAGTATGGTTCGCACGTAGCGTCCGTCAATAACCAAGTAGTCTTTTTCTTCCTGCATGCCGCCATATGAGATAACGTCCATCGGGTCTTGTTCGCCAAAGGATATAACATACTCCTTCGGCTGGTCGGCTCGGCGCTGTTTGTACGTAGTGATTTCTTTTATAGGGTTATTCATAAAATGCCTCAAATATATTGTGTTGCCAGCATGTGCATAGTTTCGGCTTTTAGCGGCTGAAGCTTGGCGAGTGTTGGGTTGTAATAGGTATAGAACAAGTCGAGTATCTCCATACTAGTAAGTCGCCTTGCTTTCATGCCAAGACCTTCCAAATTATTCTCGATGATACCGACGTTCAGATTAAGTTGGTCTTTAACCATTTCTAAGCTCGGCTTATCCCGTCCATCGTAAGGAATCACAAGGTAAAAACGCCGGGAAAGAATTTTGTACTTTTTGATAAGTTCCTTCACGTAGTTTTGGTAGTCCTCAAGCTGCGCTTTATAGACTGCCGATGTCTCTTTCTTCTGGAGGTCCGCGTATTGCTCTAAGTAGTTGTCTACATCAAGCCTTCGAGTTTTAATAAGAACCTGAATCGAGCAAGGCAGCGCGTTCAGAAAACTCTGATAGTTTTCTATGATTGCATCCTTCTCGGCAATACTTTTGAGCGCAAGGTTGATTGGTGCAACCTCCAAAATTGCCCGATATTTATTTCCTGGCAGAACTAGTACATCGTCTTCTACAGACTTGATAGAAATTTGACGACGAGATGACATCTTACTCTTTGATTTCGTGAATAACGACATGCGTACCCTCCTTTCCCATTACAAAACGCATCTTTGCTCGCGGATCAGCCATAACACCTTCTAGCTTTACAACTTGTGTCATGTCGAGCGGTGGCCGTTCTACTTGAGATACCCTTGGTGCCTCGTCCTGCTTAGTTTCCGCATACTCTACTGGCAGCGCAGTGTTGCGTAGATAGGGATCATTCTTGTCGTACACGTAGTACCGTGGTCGCATATTGTACCGTGCGACAATAACGGCCCACTGAAGTAGTATCTTACCTCTGATGCGTATAGAAGCTACGAGTCCGATAAGCTCCAAGAGTATTGCTAAGCCTAGCTTGTATACTGTGAAGTGAAGAACAGGCGGAAATGCAACGTAGCTTAAAAAGCCGATACATAGAGGCACCGTCATCAAAGCAAGCTGAACAGGAGTAATGCTGCCGATGACCGTATCTTCTACGGTAGTTATTTGTGCGGGTACTGCTGCGGTCTTCATTTTGCTGCTCCCAAGACGTTAATTAGATATTTTGCTCTCATGCCTTCTAGCTGGTTTGCTGCATATTGGTTAGCCTTGTTCATCGTGTAACTGACACCACCGGCGAATTGTTTACCTAGCTTGCGGGTAGCATTTGTGCCCGAACTCACTATCGACATCTGCACAAGCACTCCTTGCGTGCGCAGTAACGCGAGTATGGTCGCAATGCCGACCGTGACGGCCATAAATGGATTAGGGATGCCTGTCGGGCTGGTTTTAGCTAGGCCATCAAGCAACGCCGCCGCCAACAGTAATATGACGACATGCACGATTAAGACAAAAACCACCATCAGATACGTTCGGATTAGGTTGTTGGCAAAATCGCGGAAGCCAGGTAGTAACCACAGGAGTATTACAAAAGGCGACAGCGCAGCACCAAGAAACAACACAAGCAGACGGCCGATATAGTAGACCACGAGCATAACCGCCAAGATTACGAAAACTACAAAGAGAATGAGCGATACGAGCGGCAACCCGCTAAGGCGTGCCATTGACGATGCCAAAGCCCCCCACACTGTAGTGTCGGGAAATCCTGCATGAATAGCGGTGATTATCGCGTTATTCAGCCCAATCACGGCATCTATAGCGAAAATCGACCCATTCATCACGCCAAAAATAAGCAATATCTGCGGCACCATGCTACGCAAGTCAACTTCATCTAACCCCAGGAGTTCCGCACTCATCACCCGAAAGCCGAGCAGAACTAAGACCAAGGCGAATAGACCGTTGGCGATGACGAGTATGATGCGCCATAAATTAAAGACTGACGCTTGAGTAGACATAAGGGGCGTTGTGCTCGTCAGCTTCTCTAGCAGATTTAAAACCGGACTGGCGATTGACGTCACTATAGAGGCAAAAAATCCTGTAATCGCATCGATAAGTATTTCCGACCAGCCTCCGGATGCGCTTTGCGGCTGTATTTCTTGTAAGGCTGGTAGAGCCGTAGTTGCTCCTGGTGCCGGCGTTGTGTATGCATGATTTAGAAGCGCAGTCATTGCCGCCGCCGACATGACAATAAACAGGCCAATTATACCGTTGCGCAATACTCGTTTGGCATGTGTTAAGTGTTCCGGGTTGGCCGAGCTAGTGATATAAAGATAGCCAGCATAGGCCGTGATAAAGACAGTCGCCGCCGTAGCAATGGCGGTCAATACAGTCAGCGTCGGAACGACATATGAATGTATGGAGTCAGAAGCGGCCGAAGCGTTGGCCAGGGATGTAAAGGCCGTCAGTAAACCCATACATCTTATTTCCCGAAAGCATTAGCCGAAATTGCAGAAGCTACCGTACCTATTGCCGTAGCGCCCCCTACGATCAAAAGGCCAAGCACGGCGTGTTTGAGCACTCGTTTTGCATTATCGTGGTGCTGCACATCCTCGCCGGAAGTTATGTACAATATGCCTCCATATACGAGGTAGGCAATCGCCAAAGTGCCGCCTACGCTTGCTAAAATGGCCGTTGCATTCTTAATTAAATTGATAAACGGCGCTGCGTCGTCCTGTGCGGCAGCAAAAAAGAAGGGCATGCCCGCCTGGGCTGCCAGAGTAGAAAATACAGTCGTAACCCTCATTAACAATCTCCCTCAAGTTCTGTGCTGTTCTGGGGATGAGTGTATCACAGAGACGCAAGAGGATGATTAAAAATGTATATTCTACAATGAAAGATAAGCATTAGCAATTTGATTCAAGCATAATGCTATAATCGATTTTATGCATACTAAAATCTTCGCCCGGCTGCGCAAAGTGAGCCCGCAACAGCGCATTGGCGTTTGTGTTGTCCTCCTAGCATTGGTAGTGATTGCGGTAATTTTAAGCAATCTGGCCCACCCGAAACGCTCCGTCACCGCATACTGTAAGGTTTATAGGGAGCAAACTGTCGCCCTCGGACATACCGGTGGTGATGAGTACACCTACAGCTCGGCTTTGTTTCCGGAAGCTTCCAGCAACAATGCGGCCGACTTCATTCCCGCTTTTAAGAAACTCGATTCAGTAGCACCTGATGAGATCGAGCCACAAGTCAGGGCTATGAAGGATATCTTCACCAAAATGAGCAAAGAGCCGACACAAACCCTTTCTCTGGCTTTAAATGGCCTGCCTGCCGAGCGAGCAGTTACGCAGTGGACTACCGAGCATTGCGGTAACTAAGCGTACTTTTCCACAACAGCATATGTTTGCGTTAGTGGTAAAATGCTTATGGGGATACTAAGGTATCTGGTACGTTTTCAAGTTTCTTTCTTCTTATTGCCGACTGTGACATGGCAACAATGCCATAAATTGTCGCCCTTTAATGTGTTTCTGCCTCAGCTACTTACATAGCACATATAGGACGACTACAATTAACAGACAGTTTACTGTTTGGGACAGCCACGTATTACAACTAGCAATCCGTGGTTTAGAGGGCCAAAGTGCGTTCAACGACTTTTCGGACAACTCGGCAATGGGACACCGCAGTTGCGGAGAAAGGAGCGAACGATGAAGGCGAAGCGTACTAAGTATAAACGCACAACGCCAAAGTCTCAGACGGAATTCACTCAGTGGAACTTCGACCTGGGCGGTGGTTTCGACCGGCTACTAAAAACAGTCGCGAAAATCATTGCAAAACACTTTGGCCTCCTCTATTTGAACACGTCACGTTACGTGTTTATATAGAGAAGATATGACTTCCTCTGACCGAATTACTCAATTGCTCGACCGCTATCCATCCGCCGGACACGCGCACAGATGGTGTCAACCAAAAGAAGCCGGCGGCGTCCGTCCTATCGCAACCCCCAATAAAGAATTAAAGCTATGGCTCCGCGCCATGAATAAGGAGTTATGTCGATTATTTAATGCCTGGCCGGATTTCATGCACGGCGGCATTAAAAAGCGTAGCTACGTAACATACGCACGACCACATGTAGGCAGGTCGTGCGTTATTACTATAGACATAAAGCGTTGCTTCGACTCGATCACCCAGCAAGAGGTCGCTGACGCCATGCAGCAACATTTACAGCTTGAGCCGGATATTTGTGTACGGCTTGCGGGCGTACTTTGTTTTAAGGGGAAGGTGGCGCAGGGGTTCCCAACAAGTAATTACCTTTGCAACCTGTATCTTCTACAGCCTTTAACTGATCTATACGCTAGTCTTAAAACGCAAGGTATAGCTTTCGGCAACTATGTAGACGATCTAGCGGCGTCGGGTACAATTGTTGCGCCAGACGCAGTGGTTAATGAGATAGCTTTAACATTGTCACGGGCCAGTCTCAAAATGAACAAAGCAAAGGTGCTCATTATGCCCTCCTCAAAACGTCAGGTGGTTTGCGGTCTCATAGTTAATAAACATCTGTCGCTCACGCGCCAGCTCAAACTTAAATTGTTTGGCGACGTTGCGCGTAAGCGTATGAGTGAAAGTAGCGCGGAAGGATGGGTTGCTAACTTAAAGAGTGTTGACCCTGTTTTCTGCCAAAAATTTCAAGCATATGCGGTCAAAAAAGGCATACTGAAATAAAATATGCTGTCAGGATTTTACCGCCTTATTGCCGCTGATTCTGCACATAACAACAAGTGCCCCCTGGGGCATCAACGCGGTAATCCTATGCAACTCCTCCATCTTAATATCGCAGGTCACATAGAGCGTTCGACACTCAGGTGCCCAGCGAAGTAATTGCTCCGCAGTAGCGATATACACATTCGTACGCTCACTATCTGGCGGCCACTGAATCGTAAAGCGTAGCGTTTGAACGTGAATCACCGCCTCGCTCAGCTCATAAATGCGCGTGGCATTTATGGTGCTTGCACTCTCCTTAAGAACCTTTCGGCCAAGTTTAAGCCACTGCTTGCGCAACGGTGCAAGAAATGTGCGGGGATTATCGGCAACAATAACAATGGTGCCACAAGCCATCCTGGTATAGAGATGACGCGCTAGGTCTTTTGCGCCGGGATTGGCACCAAATGACCGATCTTCACGAATCAAGCCATGCATTTCGATACCCGGCACCGTATATTAAATCTTGAGGTTCTTGACCTTGCTGAAGATGTATATTGCGCTCTCTGGCCGTAAAGTCGGCCCAGCCTAATATGAGCTTTTCAACTTCGGAAAAGTGAGACACGC
Source organism: Saccharimonadales bacterium (SeqCode) (assembly GCA_035278105.1). GTDB lineage: Bacteria > Patescibacteriota > Saccharimonadia > Saccharimonadales > UBA4665 > PMNU01. The sequence goes on along the minus strand of DATEJI010000092.1, from coordinate 133,119 downwards.
AAGCGAAGGTTTGCCAGCCGCGGTGGTCGATCAGCCCTGCGGTAGCTTTGTCCAGAGTGAGATTTACGCTACATATAGCGCACTTAAGCGGACGGTCAAACTTGACTTCTCTAGGCAACTTAACGATCGCCATAGCCAACCCTTGCACAGCAAGGTGGAGATTTAGGCAAAAATAAAACAGCCGCAACGGCTGACTTGAGTCGTTTCGTCATAAGTTCCTACTGGTTTTCGTCTTATGGGCTGAAACACAAAGCCCGCCGTTAGCGGACTTGCGCCCCATGACCCTTTCGAGCCATGACCAAGGTAGGATACTAACGACGGGGTTAATACCTACCTTGGATTTAAAACCATGCCTTTGCAAGCAAAGGGTTAGGTCTTACGAATTGTCGCTTCATAGAAGCTTACCGTAATAGTATGACAAAAAATACTTTCACACAAGTCAATTTTACAGATCAAATAATACATATCGTCCGTAGAGTTATTAGGCATGGCCAATTACTCTTAACGTAGATGATAAAACCTGTTGTAAAAAAGTTTGGAAAACGTGTACGCCAGCTTAGGCTGGAGCGAGGGCTAACGCAGGAAGCGCTCGGTGATAAGGCAGGCCTAGACATGACATACATAGGCCGCATAGAACGAGGCGAGCAAAATACCTCCCTCATTGCTGCTGAAATGATAGCTAAGGGCTTGGGGATTACTCTGGAGACGCTTTTTAAAGGTCTTTAAGTTTTGGCTTATGAATGACTGCTGGCCGCACGGCAAATGGAAGTTCTTGACTGAGCTACGTGAGCTTTTTCTTCGGGTCAATCATCCTCAGGCTCATAAAAGCCGGGTTGTCCTCTGCGAATTCATGTAGGTAGAAGTTGTCTGTAAGTGTGTCGGGTAGCGACTTCTGCGAGGCATGGTTTGGGAATATATGAGGTGTGTTAGTTGTATCATCAAAACGACTATTAAACACGACGCCTAATAATCCTTGAAGGTTTGAGGCTTCACTGAACAGTACGCCATCAATGAATGGAAAATAGGTACCTGGGTAGAGGAACTGCTTGAGTACAGGAGTGCCATTTTCTTTGGTGTGCTCGACTTTGTCTGTGTGAGTAGAGCGGGTCACGTTTGGGTCGAGTGGCTTGCCGTCGGTGCTGAAATGAACAACGGGATCGCCTATAGGGAGCGCGGCTCGCATAAAATGCTCAATATCAGAATGCAAAGCGCCGGGCGGAAAAGCTGAAATGGCTATAAGCATGAAATCGTTAGCGTCAACCATGCCCTTATCTATATATTTTGCCTTTATCTTAGTGGCTTTGGTGTACAAGCTTGAACCATACCGAAGCCAGTTTTCGTCTTTAGGGAAATGGTACATGGGAGCTAAACCGGGTTCGCCGATGCGTGAGCGCCATTGCTTGTCCATTTTTTCGTCGGCTGTCGCAAGGACAGCCTCTATCCATACTTTGCGGCCATCGGGCAGTTCGACGCAAAAATCCGGCCCTTTGCCCTTGGTCGGTATGAGCTTAAGTCTAGCAAGATAGAGCCACTCGGCCAGCTCCAATTCCCACAGTCGCGCAAAAAAGTCGTGGTTTTGTAGCTGTTCTACAAAATTTTTATCAAGTACGGCATTAAGCCCCCGACCGTAGTAAGCGTCGTCTACCCATTTTCGGAGATCTTGCCACCGCTGATCTGTACGGTAATGTTGAAAGTTCTTGTCCTTACCCTCAACCGCCCATACGCTTTGACTCATATCGTTTCTAGCTCCTTTTTGGCGGGAATCCCCTGACCTGCGTGACTGTTCCGGGTATGTTGGATTTTGTTAGCTTATCGAAAGTATCGCCAAGATTTACGTCGATCGTTTTACAATCGGGATTGTAAGTAACAAATCTCATTATGGTGTCGGGGTGATTTGATATTTCTTGCACTGAGAAAACTCCAAATTGTGCGTCCATCTCAAGAAGTTTATTGGTGACTGCTTGATGGTCCACTTCAAGCCCTATCCCAATGTGCACCAATAGCCAGTAGCCTGGTGGTAATTTTTCTTGGAACTTCCCGCCAGGCTTGCTTAGCCTATCGGCTAAAGACTCTGTCGGTGCGCCAATCTTACTACCGCCGTAGAAGGTTATTTCGACCGGCGCTATGTTTGCTGAAGTTTCGTCCGTCGATGATTTCTGAAGCAGAAATGCGTCCGGGGAAGCGCTTTTCGTGTTCATCTGCACAAATGTAGGTTCGCCGGAAAGCGTGTAAATGCTTGCACCGAAGACCGCAATATCACGCTTTTCGCGGACTGTTTTGTACTTGCCGTCCCATTCTAACTTTTCGGGATCAAGTCCCTCCGCGGCATCTTTATAGTCAAAGTAAGCCTGATCCGGTCTTTGCCAGGTCGTATCGTGCTCAATTGTGAATTTCTTTTCAGCCATATCTTTATCATACTCTGGTGCGCTAGGCAGCTTGATGATTTCCGGCAATCGCCGCACGCCCATTGCAATACCCCAACTATGGCCAAGGGCGGGGACACGGTAAATGCGCACACCGTCTATGCCCATGGTTGGGCGCGGTACCACAAGGTCTGCCCATTGCTGCACGATAATGAGCCGCTCTTTGTCTTGTTTGGTGAGCTTTGGGATTGTTACATCGCCGCAGTATGTGACTGAGTCAAAGAACGCCTGGCTTGGCTGCGATGTACCGATATGCGCCATTAGCGCCAGATTGCGTTTGTCCCACCACGGCAGCGGCGCTTCATGCAATCGGCTGCATAAGGTCACACCACACAAGTTTGAACTATGCAACTTGCCCAGGATATTCACCACTAGGCTACCGCCCGCGCTAGAGCCAACCAGCACGAGCTTACCGTGCTTTTTGAGCTGTTCCTCGGTGAGTTTAATCATTCGCTCAAACAGCGCAGTAAATGGTTCGTCGGCATACCAGTCAATCTGTGCGGCCGTGACAGTGATGCCGTGTTTGGTAAGATAGCGCAGCGCAAGTTGCTCGCGCTTACGTATCTTTCCAGAGCCAAGACCATTGAAATAGAGCACGTGGATCATCGTTGTGTTTTTACCTTTTCGAGATAAACGTTTCCGGCTTTCTTGTAGGCCTCGATCTCGTATTTATTATTGCGATAGCCATGTCGCAAGGACGCAAACACATAGAGGAACGCATGCACAAATGGCTCTCGCTGGTATTGAGCCACATGCACGAGTTCGTGTTCTAGGTCATTAGCCATTAGTTTGTTTCCGAGCAGCACGATGGCGCCGGTGGTTGTGGCACGTACCCCTTTATAGCCGGGTAGCCACGTCTGCCACCAAAAACTCTGCACAGTTATTATGAGAGCCAGCGGCTCCCTGTTGATCCGCATGTGCCGGGGTAGCGAAAGTACCCCCAGTAAAAGACCTACCATTGTCCAGGGCAGGTTAAGCAGGGTGGCAAGGACAGTCATACTTCACTTAAACCCTACGCCTTGCCCACGGCGTCAGATTTTACCTCTTTCCCCAACCACGCTAACACCTTTCCTGCGTCTGTATTCGGCGGAAATATCGGATAGAAGACTTTAACGATTTTGTTGTTCTGCGCGATCAGTGTTACTCGTTTAAGCAGCGTCAGGTCATGAAACTGGAACGTCGGTAGCTTAAGCGCTGCGGCAAACTTCATCTGCTCGTCGCTTAAAAGTTCATACTCCAACTCAAGCCTATCGGCTGCTTCTTTTTGGTAGTCGGGCGAGTTATTGCTCAGCCCAAACACCGTTGCGTCCAGGTCCTTGAACAGAGATATGGTATCCCGAAAGCTGCACGCCTGTGATGTACAGCCGCAAGCACCGGGGATGGCGTTCCACTCTTCCTCGTTATCCCATAGCAACTTATTCGTAGGGCTGCCGGTCATTGGGTAGCAGAATATGACTACGTACTTTGAAGTTGCTTTGCTTGGATCTACAAGTTCACCGCTGGTGGATAGCAGTTCTACAGACGGTAGTTCCATACCGAGCAAATGGTTACATGCGCCGTCATCCTCCGGTATTGGCAGGCCTTCAGGCAAGTAATTATATTCGTCTTTGCGGGAGGGAGGAGTGGAGGGTGTTGGCTTCATGCCTTAATAATACCTTATCTGATGGGCCCAAACCTATTTGCCTGCGGCAAACAGGTCAACTTCCATTTGAGTACAAATGAAAGTTACTGAATTGGCTCGGATTAATGTGGCAATCTAATCTTTTCTACGGTGCTGACTTTTCCATCCGCGTATTCAATGACATCAATACTGCCGATACGCCCCTTAATCGCCAGTTCTTGTTTATTGAGATCGTCAACACGCTTCTTTGATGTTTGCGCCTTATCACTATTGCCAATACCAATATGGGGTATGAAATCGATGTCAAAGCGTAAGTGTGGAGCGAATAAGCCTGAATATAGCTTGTCGTGCAACTTAACGATATTTGAGTAGCCAGTATCAGGCACAAGGAACTCGTGGTAGTAGCTGCCATCGTCATTCTGGTTTATTGTTGCCACTTTAATCTCAAGGTCAAAAGCTTCAGTTCCGACCAGCTTTTGTTTTACTTCGCTGACGAAACTATCTTTATCAATATCGCTAATTGCAAACACGAGCGTAATGTGCGGTTCTACCACAGAAAAATAACGCGGGTCGTTTGCCTTACGATAGTTTTGTATCCAGTCGAAGTCGGCTTGCTGAAGTTCTGGGTATGCGATTACGAGGTAGGCCATTACTTCTCCTGCCTTGCTACAAATGCAACCGAATACCCATCCGGGTCTTTAATCACAAATCGATACGAGCCCCACGGTGTAGGCGCAAGCTTCTCTACAACTTCCGCCTTATCTTTTACTTGGGCCCATAGGCTCTCAACGTCGTCTACTTCAAAGTTGGTAATGTCAAACGATTCTGATCGGACAAAACCGCCTTTTTCGCGGATGCCAAAAAGTTTGCCGTTGATGCGGTAGGATTGCCAGTTGGTAGGAGCCCAATAATCGCCTTCTGTAAATCCTAATATTCCCCCATAAAACTCTTTTGACTTTTGGAGGTTTGATACCGTTATGGTGACTGTTTGTATATCCATATTTAGCCTTCAACCAAGCCTACTTAAAGTCCTTCACCGAGGGAATCACACCTTTGTAAGCGTTCTTGAACTCAATTGTCTCGGCGCTTCGGCAAGCGTCATAAATACTCTCTTGCACAGCTTGGGCCGCAGCATGACCGATGACGTCAACTGTAAAGCCACTGGGATTGTGATCTTCTTGAAATAGCTCGCCATACTTGTTGAATGGCTGCTTTATTTCTTCCGTGGAGAACACAAACACTGTGTCGCCGTCCTTTGAAGTATGGATTGGATAGATCGCTCTAACATGCCCATGCGTGGCAAAATGAGCTAATCTCTCATAATTCTCGCGCGGCCCCAGATCAACGTTAGTACCGACTACTGTAATGGTAGTATTGGCCGGGTCGCCTGTTATGAAGTCTATGGTATCGTCAAAGTCTTTAAATCTCTTGTGCTCGTCACGGTTGCCTGCAAGAATGGTGCCGTCTGGGCTCACAACGTTACCGACAGCATTAAGCACCGTGAGCGCGCAAACGATGATGCCATTACCTAAGTCAACGCGGGCATTACCAACGCCAGTTTTCATTGCGCCGCTCTTGGTGCCTTTTTCGAGCCATTGAAACTTGCCGACGGAAACGCCTGTGCCAGCACCGACGTTGCCGCTTGGCACTGGGTCGCTGGAAAGATTGTCATAGGCTTCACGGCCATATTTCGGGTCATACTGGCCTATCCGTGTGCCTTGGTCAAAGACGATTGCGCCGCTGATATTGGGGTTGTGAATGGCTGCTACCTTGTTGCCGGTGCCGTCTTCGATCATGGCTTGCATGATTTCTTGAGCGCTCATTAAACCATTGAGGCTACCACCTGCAATAAAGAAGCCTTGCCGCGTCCGACGCTGGCCGACACGCAAGCTATCGGTGTGGAAGCTGCCAATGTCGCCGCCATAACCTTGATATGCAGCGGGATAGGACTTATCGAAAATAATTGCGGTGCAGCCAGTCAGCTTGTCCAAATGCGTTGCATGGCCGACGCGGACGCCTTTAAGCGCAGTAAGTGTGTTGTTCTTCATATAATCAGTATACCTTATCTGTTGAACTCAAACCTACTTGCCTATGGCAGAGAAGTAAGTTAGCCCTCCCACTGTCTTGCCATTGTAAGGCCATAACTGGCCGCCTCAAGGTCGTTCAGCGCGTGGGGTGCTCCACCTTGATGCGTCCAGTTCTGACCTTGCCCGTTCGACAGAGCGGGAGGTCGAACGCTCGAAAGTTCAGAAATAACTTTACGAGAGGTTTTACATGGATGTAGATTTAGAACGTGCCGCAAAGATCGCAAGACTGAACGATAAGTTTCGTCGGAGTGAGTTTGAATATATGCTTACGCCCGGCGTAAAAGAGATTGATGATTTGTCTGATCTAATCAAAGCTATACGGTTATTTGACGTCTTTACAGAAGATAATGACCCACACCATGAGCATGACTTCGGTTCTATTGAGTGGCATGGAGAGAAAGTCTTTTGGAAAATAGACTACTGCGACATAAATTCGGGGTATTGGCGTGACCCTTTAGATAAGAAGTGTTTTCGGCTTATAACCGTGATGCTGGCGAGTGAGTATTAAGCTCATTCGTTTTAGTTTTGCCCGGAGGTTGCCAGCGTTGGTAGCCTCTGGGCTTTTCTTGTGGGACTGGTCGGCAAAGCCGACAGCTTGGTACGGCCAAGATATGAGCAAACGCTTCGTGGGCAATAGCAGTCCAACTTTGCACTGATGCCAGCTCGGCGCCTGTACCAAGCGGGCGCTAAGGCTTGCCTTAGCGCCCTAGAGTGTCCAATTCTATTTCCTTAGTCGCTTTTAAGAGAGTCGCCATATTGACTGCGCAAAATTCTATGTGACTATCGGCGCGGTTTAACGCCCTAGCTATTTGCTTACGCAGGCGTTTCTCAACATTGGCATTCTCGCCCACGCAAAGGATGGTCGGAAATGGCATCTCAGTAACGCTCCACTCATCATCCTCATAGTATTTTATAAGCTGTCGAAGCCGCCGATCGGCGGCGAAGGAGGGAGTGTCCTCAGTAAATAGCTCTATAAAAAAGTGTTTCGTACCTGCCTCTGTTTTATACGAAACAAAGATGTCTGGTAACTGTGCAGGAAAATAATCATATTCTGGCAGCTCACGCTTAGTAAAGGTCTGTAGGCCAGCATACGCATGTTCCAAGTGATTGCTTAAAGCAAATATGGTAAGACAGCGGCGAATAAAGCCGTCCGAGGCGTTCTTGTCTTTATAGCTGGCTTTGATAGCTCTATCGTCTAAGCCGTCTAGCTCAGTCTGCGTGCGTAGTGTTCGTAAGCCTGACGGGGTGAGGTAGTATTCTGCAGCACGCCCTCTTAGCTTATAGCTTGAGTTATACCTCCTTGCTAACACGTCTCGCTCTTCAAGTATGCTTAATCTTGAGTATATTGGGTTGCCATTTTGTTTGCTTAAACTAGCTGCTATCAAATCACGAGTTCCAAAGCGAAACTTATAAATAGTTTTAAGGATATCTATCTGTCCTTGGTTGAGTTGCTTATTGCCGGGCATATAATGGTCGCCTTTCGCTTCAATATATTTATATATAAGAAGGAGAGAAAAGAAAATAGAAAGAACAGAGGGAAAGAGTAAAAAAAGTTGGTACATCGTCTTACCAATAAAATCTGTTGTAGAAAGTGCTCATGTATCTTGTAGCTAACCTGATAGGGATAGTATACTAACCTTATCAGGTTAGTAATCAATATAGCTTACGAGGGTAATAGATGACAACTGTAACTGACCGATTAGACACTCAGTTAGATGCCAGCGTTGAGGCATTGCAGGAGATACTGTCCAGTCAGCTAGACGCAGTTAGTTACGAAGACGCTAAAGAATTTGGATATGAATTACTGACTTTCTTTGAGGCGTTTGAAGAGCCGGGTGAGCAAAAGGATTAAGCGATGGCGGGGCGCGAACAAGCGGTAGGCATAGCCAGAGTATCAAGTAAAGGCCAGGAAGAAGAAGGCTATTCTCTCGATTCACAAGAGAAGCTGATGCACAATTACTGTGATAGTCATGCGCTCTCGCTGATAAAGGTTTTTAAAATTGCTGAGTCGGCTTCAAAGGCCGAGCGGCGGCGTATTTTTCGCGAGGCCATGAAGTTCGTTGAAGGATGTGGAATAAAAAGTCTTATTGTAGAAAAAGTTGACCGTCATGCTAGAAATTTTCATGATGCCGTGGAAACGCACGATTGGTTGATGGCTGATGCGGAACGCAGAATACACTTCATTAAAGACAGCCTTGTTCTACATCAGAATGCCCGTTCTCAGGAATGGTTGAACTGGGGTATTCGTGTCGTTATGGCAAAGAACTACATTGATAACTTACGTGAGGAGTCCATGAAAGGTTGGGCGGAAAAACTGGCGCAGGGTTGGCTACCGGGCGTTCCGCCACTTGGCTATAAGACGGTAAGTAGGGATGGTAAGAAGATACATATACCTGATCTGGCGACAAGTCATATCATGGCCGACATTTTCGAGCTTTACCTCCACCCCAGCCAGTCTCTTGCGAGTATTGCGGAAGAACTGCGCTCGCGCGGCGTGCGTACGCGCAAGGGGCGTCCATATGGTAAAAGCCAGATGCAGAACATCTTACAAAATCCCTTTTATATAGGGGTTAATCGCTTCGACGGTAAAGACTATCCTGGTAGACAGGAAACATTCATCACCAAAGAACTCTTTGAAAAAGTTCAGGCAAAAATGCATGGTAAGCGTCCGGCCGTGTTGCGCAAGCACAATCCTCTTTTTAAGAACCTGATTACGTGCGAGAACTGCGCTGGTGTTGTAACCTGGCAGTTGCAGAAAGGTCGCTATTATGGCCGCTGTCAACGTCTGAAGCCCGCATGTAAGGACGCGAAGACTGTTCGTGAGGATCGAATTGAAGCACAGATTGTGGCTATGCTCAAAGACTTGGTTTGTCCTTCCCCTGAAATAATCGAGTGGGTCAACAACGAGTTGCGTAAGCGTCGCGTTGACCAGAGTGCAGTACGCGAAGAAACGCTAAAAGCGCTTGAGGCTCAGATAGACCGCATAGCACGCATGGATGGTGAGCTGTATGACGATAAGCTTGCAGGCGACATTAGCCGTGAGACTTATGATGCTAAACATCGTAATTTCATGGAACAGAAAGCCGAGATGGAGACTAAACGCGATAAAGTTGCAGCGCGCAACTCAAGCGACCTAGAACAGCGTCTAGCGCTCCTAAACTTGTCACAGAAAGCCGCTGAAATCTACAAGACCCGCACGGTTGAGCAAAAACGCCTTATAATAATCAAACTTTTCAGCTCCATCACTTTTAACAACGATTCTGTATCTGTTGCCTACACTAACTTTGTGAAGGTAATCGCTAATAAAACGTTAAAAACAAGAGAAATCTTGGGGAGGTAGAAAATGTCTAATCAAACTTTACAAAATGATGAAAATAACAGAGGTGAAAACAAAAAGAACAAACCTCAAAACGAGCTTCGTTCTATATGGCTCCGGGGACTGGATTCGAACCAGCGACCTAGTGGTTAACAGCCACCCGCTCTACCGCTGAGCTACCCCGGATTAAAGATGAGAGGACCTTTCGGTTTCTCATCTGATAGTTGAATGTACGTCGCGTCACTACCCTCTAGCGAGGCGCGCGAATGAGCTGATTATATCGGAAGCGTGCATAACTTGCAAACAGCTAGCGCAGCGTGCTTTTGAGCCGGCGCTCGATGTCGCGCGACTGTTCGCGACGCTTGAGCGTGGCGCGTTTGTCGTACTTTTTTTTGCCTTTGCCGATGGCGATCCGCAGTTTGATGTAGCGGCCGCCGGTGAGGAGCTCGAGTGGTACGATGGTGCGTCCTTGCTGCTTGGCGTCCAGGAGCGCGTCGATTTCGCGGCGCTTCGCGAGCAGCTTCCGGTTACGCGTTTGGTCGTGCTCGGTAATCTGCACACCACGCGTGCCAATGATGGCGGCGTTGACGAGCCAGAGCTCACCGCTTTTGACCGTAACGTAGGCACCGCGCAACTGGCCGTGGCCCATCCGCAAACTTTTGACCTCTGCGCCGGCCAGGCTCACGCCGACCACGAGCACCTCGCCCAGCTCGTAATCGTGCCGGGCGCGGCGGTTGATAATCTGTTTGGCCGTGGCCTGCTTCTTTTTCATTATCTCTTTAGTATGCCGCAAGGAGGGCTTGCTGCCAACAGGTTACAGTGCGCGTCGATACATGCTAGGCGTTTTTTGCGGATGATGCGTATAATGAAGGTACGATAAGTAGGAGCGTATTCGGCGTGGCGCAGCGGCTCCCCACTCCTGGCGGCGATGACGACACTTGGGGCACAGTCCTCAATAATTTTTTGGAGGTCGAGCACGCGGCGGATGGTACGCTCAAGCTTCGAACTGATGGCACGCTGAGCGCATTATATACAAAACCGGCGGGAGGTATTCCTGCTACCGATTTATCGGCCGCGGCGCAAACGAACTTGGCGAGTGCGGCCACGGCGGTGCAACTCAGCGCCTATGGTCAGCAGCAACTTGCCACGCAGCGTGCTCAAGCGTTGCAGCGCTGGTTCACGGCGCTGGCGAACCGGCACTATGGGCGCTGCAACGTGGTGTGCTTGGGTGACAGCATCACTGAGGGCCAAGGCGCCACGCAAGAAACGCGCCGTTGGTTGCAACGCTTGCGGGCAAGTCTTGTCGCCCGGTTTCCCGCTACCGGCGTTACTACGAGTGGCCGCGGTTTTTTGGGCGCTAATAGCTCTGGTGAGTTTTCGTTCACCTGGCCGAGTACCATTGCCGGCTCGCCGACGGCCGGCTTTACGGGCGGGCCAAAGAGCCAATTCGTGCAGTTTTCGGGCGCTGGGCAGTCGATTACGTACAATCTTGTTGGCGATATGGCGGATATTATGTGGATGCAAGTGCCGTTTGGCGGCAGCTTTAGCTGGCAAGTGGATGGCGGCTCTACTAGTACTGTTTCTACGAATGGCGGTTCGATTTTGGATGGGCAGATTACGCACATCAGCTTGGGCTCGGCTGGTGCGCATACGCTGACGCTGGCGTGGGTGTCCGGGCAATGCAACATCGAGGGCGTGGTGGAATACAACGGTGACTATGGCGCAGGCATCCAGGTGCACGATGCCGCGCATTACGGTTGGCAGGCCTCGAACTGGGTCTCGGTAACGGCAAATGGCAGCTCGGGGCCGGCTCAGGCCATTAGCAATCTCAACCCGTCGCTCATTATTATTACGCTGGGCGTGAACGATCAGTGGAACGGCGTGGTGCCGGCGACGTTCCAAACCAACCTCACTACGCTGATTTCGCAGCTTCGCGCTGTGCTCGCAACGCCGCACCCGGCGATCGTGCTGAACATGATGCCGCCGCGTCAAGGTCAGAGTGGCTACACCTATCCCTGGGCGCAATATGTGAACGCGGCGTGGAATATTGCCGGTGCCGACACGGACGGCCCGGGCGGGACCTCGCTGGTAACGGTGATGGACTTTACGCTCGGTCCGCGCGCCGAGGGCGCTGACACCAACACCTACGGCACCTGGGCGCTGGGCGACTTGGTGCACCCTTCCGACAAAGGCCACAGCTTGTTTGCCGACTACCTCACTACCTTTTTGACTCCGAGCTAGCTAGGCCCCCTAGTTTCTTTCGGCCGGGTTGCCGCTGTTATAACTCCTGCTTGGCCGTATCCCACACGCTAGGGTCGTGCAATACAGTGAGCCGATAGTACCAATACTCGGCACCCCAGAGATAAATGGTGCGCATACCCGTGGCTTTGCCAAAGCTAATCTCATCTTGCAGACGGCGTGCGTCAAGCGTTTTGCTCTGCTCTTCCAGGCTGGTTTGGGTGATGCTCTGGCCGTTTGGCGGCCAAGCCTCGGCCTGCATTTCGTGGATGAGGCTGTCCTTGCCGGTCAAGATTTTTTGCACGCCAGCCAAAAAAGCGTAGTACCACGACGGTAGCGGATAGGTGAAGTAGCGGTGTGTAAAATTTCCGTCCCACACACGGCGGTAGACGCTCATGCCCACGATGTCGGGCTGCGGCTGGCCGATCAGCCAATCCGGGAAGTTATCGCCGCGCGACAAGATAATAGGATGCGCCGGATCGAGTTGTTTGACGAGGTTGAACTCGCGCACCAACCTTGAGCGGTCAAAATTGGTACAGGTGCCGAAGTTTTTTAAAAAGTATTCGTTTTCGAGCTGATAAGTCGCCAATGCCGGCGAGCGCTTGTAGCGGTTCACTACGGCGGTCATAAAATTGTTGAGCTGGCCTTGCCACTCACTTGTCGGTTCGTTCATAGCCCAATCAGGCAGGTGGCACTCTGGCCAACGCGGTTGGCGCAAGCCGATGCTGAGGTTAACCGTGCCGTGCACCGCTTCGACCTGCTGAAATTCCCAGTCCAGCTCGCTAAAGTTGTACGTGCCTTTCTGTGTTTCGATGTCACTCCAGTAGCTCACCAGGCGGAAGCTGCGCACGTGCATGTCGCCGGTGAGTGCCTGCAACGTTTGGTGCGGGTCGAGACCTAAGCTCTGCGCGTAATCAGGGATGAACGACACGCCCAGCACGAGTGGCTTACTTCGCTCGCTGTGAATATACCACTGCGCGATGCCATACATACCCGCCAGTGCGAAGAGTAACAAGCCCGCCACAACGATAATCACTTTGTGCCACCATCGCCCCTGCCAAAAACTCGCAAAACTGCGCCACGCGCGTTTACAGCCACGCCCCAGGGTTTTCGTATATAATTTTATGTTGTGCATAGTGTATCGCCGGCTAAAAAGCGCTTACGCGTTAGTATAGTTATACCAGTCTATAACGAGGCGCGCCATATCGGCGCGTGTTTGGAATCGATCGCTGCGCAAACAACGCGGCCGCTTGAGGTTATTGTGGTGGATAATAACTCAACCGACGGCTCGGCCGAGATTGCTGCGCGCTATCCGTTTGTGACGTTGCTCCGCCAGCCGATTCAAGGATCGGTGCCAGCGCGCAACCTGGGATTTCAGCACGCCCACGGCGATATTTTGGCGCGCCTGAACGCCGACGTGATGCTCGAGCCGGGTTGGGTTACCGAAGTCGAGCGCATGTTCGCAAGCAACAAAAAACTCGGCGGGCTGAGCGGCCTGGCGATCACCCGTTCGCTCGATTATGTCGATGCGCCGCGCAGTACGTTTTGGACGCGGATGTACTTTTGGTGGACCGACGCATACTTCCGTTTGCCGCAGATGTGGGGCGCCGATATGGCAATGCGCCGCGAGGCGTGGCTGGGCGTTGAGCCGCTTGCCTGTCCGAATAACACCGAGGTACACGAAGATCAAGACCTCTCCTTGTTGTTGAGCGCCGCTGGCTGGGGCGTGGCACACGATAATCATTTGCGTGTGCGCACCAAAGGTCAGGCGTATCACAACTGGCCACAGTTCTGGGAGTACATGCGGCGGCGTTGGCGTACCAAGCGATATCACCAGCGGCGCGGCACGTACGAGCGGGCGCGGCAGTTTGTGATGCCGCGCTGGCACCAAGCAGGCGTGTATGCGCTGATTTTTGTGCCGGGCAGCATCTACATTATTTCGAGCTTTTTGCTCGGCTTACCGGGAATCATCTGGCGCGGTTTGCGACGATTAGCTCGCCGCTTCGGTTTGCCACCGGCCATTTGACTCTTGATATGGATGGCAATTGCCCCACAGACCTTTGTGCGCAACTTGCGCGTTTTCTTGCGCAGCGGCAAAATCGGCAGACTTGGTAAACGGATAGTAGGTGTACGCAAAGCCGTAGCCGTTTTGGATGAGCAATTTGTCGAGCAGTCGTCCATCCGGCAGATACACGTAGCGCACGAGCCGTCCATATTTGTCGCGGTTGTCGCTTTCGGGGTCGGCCTCTAGCCGGACCTTGCCGCCGGCTTGAGCAATCTGCGACTTCGTGTAGGCGGCCGCGGCCGGGCCGTAGCACTGCACTGGCGTGTTTGGTCGATGTGTCTCGGGCGTGTCAACGCCGATAAAACGCACCGTCTCGGCTTTGCCGCTCATCGTAACGGTGATGGTGTCGCCGTCGACGTAGTGATCGATAGCATACAGCCCCGGATTATTTTGCGCCACCGGTTGCGTGGCCGCCTGGAACCAGCCGAAGTGCTGGCAGGCAGCAAATAAAAGCACAATCGCGACAGTTGCAAGGGAGATATATTGTTTGGCACGCCGTTTGCTCACGCGCCCATTATACGCGTTTATGCCCTGGGCAACAGCCGGTTTTTGCGGAGCGCGCGCGCAACCATATCGGGCGTGAGATGCGTGCCGTCGAGTGTGATCGGATGCTCGTCGGCCGTCGGCGCTTGCAAGTTGTGGCTGATGCGCTCAAATCGTGCCAGCGGCATGTTTCCCCAGATGCGCGTTGATTGGTCATGCGCGTGTACAGTGGCGCGTATGCGCGCCAGGCCTTTCGGCGTGGTCATCCACACCACCACCGCTCGCGCACCGGCTTTGGCGGCAATAATCTTTAGTTTCTTGCGATCTTTGTAAAAGTTAAAGTTGGTGTCAAAAATAACACTCTTGCCCGCCAGCAACAACTCCTCGGCTTCTTTGTTGAGCTGGGCATACAGCTTGAGGTTTTCGTCATGATCGTGCGTCGGGTTGGCAAAGCGCGTGTTGCGCTCGTGATCTGCCCACAAGTGCACCGCGCCCGTAAGCTCGTGGATATACCGCGAGGCCGTGGTTTTGCCCGCACCTGGGTAGCCGACCAGTAAAAACAGCGTAGGTTGCATACCCCTCTAGCGTACCGTGCGCTGGGCAAAAAGTACACCAGGCTGCGTCCTAGTCCTCTAAAAGAAGGTGGCGGAGCTTATCAAGCGCCCGATTGTGTATTTTGCGAGTCGCTTGAGGCGTAACCCCGAGCTCTTGGCTGACCTCCAAAAACGAGTGCGGTTCGCCGTCGGTGAGTCCATGGAGGAGTTGCAGTACCCTGAGCTCCCGCTCTCTGCTTGCTCGGGCGTAGTCGGTTTCATTCTCGCGGGGCTGAAAAGCTTCGGTCACAGCCGCACGGACAACGGCGGCGTCCACGATTTCATCCAGCGTCGGCGGTGGCGGCATATCCAGCGGCGTTGCCCATTCCCACGGCAGCTCGTCAGGAGGATCAATGCCTGCCGCGATAAGCTCCTTTTGTGCGGTCATCTCTTGTGCTTGCACGTCTTCTAAGGATTCAGCGCGCATTAGCTCCATCGACAGCCGAAGAGAGCGTATATTATGCGGCGAATGTGAGCTTTTGACAACGGCTGGCCCGGTTGCGCGGATCGGCCGTTCTTCCTCCCATCTGATGTATTCAGCGAGCTCTTTGTCGGTCATGCTGGTACCGGTGGTTTCTGCTACTCCTTCTGCTTTCGCAAATCTATTCATGAGGTCGATCGAGCTAACTGGAGGAGTAACAGCGCCGCGCAAGCGATAGAATTCATCGCGTATACCTCCTCGAATGCCGCTATAGGCGTAGGAGAGAAACTCAGCACCTTCGATGTCCGGGTTGTAATACTCAGAGGCGATGACGAGGGCGGTTTCGTAACCGGCGCTGACCAGATCGCCCATATCAACTGCGGAAGCGCCAGGATATTCTAGGTAAGATTTGTATTCTTGCGATTGGTGCACAACGAAGCCGTGATATTCCTGGGAGAACACCTCCCCCGCCGCATCGTCTCCCCCGCGCCAATCACGAATTGCCTGGTTGATGTCGGTTTGCCCGTCGACCCCAGTGTATTTGTTCGGAATTTCCAAAGCGACATAATAGTATCAGCGCTGGGCGCTGATAGCAAGATGCTGTCTTTTCAGGTTTCGGCTCGTTCTTCTTGATGCCGCACAGTGTCGTCAGTTGTTTCTTCCAGATACGGCCGCAGCCGGTTGAGCGCCCGCCGGTGAATAAAATGCACGCCCTGGCGTGAAATGCCAAGGTCCTGCCCGAGTTCTATAAAGTCAGCCGGCTGCCCCACGTCGTTCGGCGTATCGATGTCGAGGCCATACAAACGCTTGAGCACCAGCAGCTCAAGTTCGCGGTTTCTTTTTTGCCGCGGCGTTTCTTGGTCGATTTCTTGATAGACGATTGCCAGGGCTGCGCGCACGGCGACCACGTCGAACAGCTCGTCGGCTGTCGGTATAGCAGCAATCGGCCGATCAATAAGTAAGCCGCTTTCCCACGTCGGCTCGGTGTACGGTTCGCTGTTTGCGTCTATAAAACCGCCTTCTATCTCGGCATCGTGCGCCTGCACCTTCTCCAAAGATGTGGCTCGCATGGCTCGCATAATCATGCGCAATGAAGGAACATTATACGTTTCCTCGGACGTGAGTGCGATAGCATTGCCATCGGCGTCGATAACGCGCCCCTGTTCGTACTCGAGGTACACAGCGAGCGCCGCATCGCTCATGCGCTCGCCAGCCATTTGTTCGATTCCTTCAGCCTTTGCGAAACCATTGATAAGCGGGTGTATGTGGTGCGTGGGTCGTGTCGCGCCGCGCATATTGTAAAACTCATCTGTAATCGCGCCGTGGATTCTGCTGCCGGCAAAGGCGAGGAATGTTGCGTTGAACTCGTTGTCTGGGTCGTAGCCTTCGGCAGCTTTGAGAATGGCCTGCTCGCCCGCCAAAATCAGGTCCTCGGTCTCGATGGCACACGGACCGTGATCCCGGAGGTAATCGTCGTAGTGCATCGCGTCTTGCACCACGAAGCCACGATGCGCCTCGATAATCTTCTCGCCGCCTTCTTCCCATCCGGCACGCCAATCGTAAAATGCTTGGTTGATCGCCTCGCGGCCGGTTGTGTCCGGATGTTCAAGGTTATGCATTTGGATTAGTCTCCCGAACCCTCGGTTTCTTCGAGATACGGTCGCAGCCGATTAAGTGCTCGTGCGTGGATAGTCCGAACACCTTCATGCGTAAGGTCTAGCTCACGTGCAACATCACTAAAGCTACGTTTTTGACCAAATACGCCTGGATTTTCGTGGTCTATTCCATATATGGCGTTGAGGACAGCGAGTTCATGTCCGTGCACCGTTTGGTCGCGTTTTGTGCGCCCTGGCTCCCTATAGGCGCTTGCAATAGCCGCGCGTACGGCGACTACATCAAATAGCTCATCGGCCGTTGGCGCGGAAGCAATCGGATAGTCCAGCGGCAATCCACGCTCCCACAACGGTTCGGTTGGCGGTTCCCGGTCGCTGACTAGAATCGAATGCTGTAAGGCGGTTTCATAATCCTGTCGCGCTTCTAACGAACCCGCCTCCATGACCTCCATAAAAAAGCGTAACGAAGGAACATTGTGTGGCTCCTTGGAATATAACGCAATCGCTCGTCCGTCGACCCCAAGGGTAACACCTTCCTCATATTCAAGGTATAACGCGAGCGCCGCGTCGCTCATATGGTCGCCGGCGAGGCTCTCAATCTTTTGGGCTTTTGCGAGTCCATTGATAAGGTGATACGCAGTGTTAGCTGGCCTTGTCGCTCCGCGCAAGCTATAAAATTCTCGTGTGATGGCGCCAAAGACTCCACTGCCAGCATAATTAAGAAACGTGGAGTTTCTTTCATCCACTGGATTGTATCGTGCAGCTTGTTCGAGTACTGTTTGATCGCCGACCATCTCCAGATCGGCAAATTCAAGCGCTCCGGGCCGTTCGTGGTTGAGGTAATCGGCGTACCGTCCAGCCAGCAGGCGCACATAACCGTGATGTATCTCAACAATTGCCTCGCCACCCGCTTCTTGGCCGGCTTGCCAATCGTAGTACATCTGGTGCTCTTTGGGTATTTCGGGCGTGTCGGAAAACTCTAAGCCTCCCACTTCTTCGCCTATTTTTTCTTGGCGCCTTCGGATATGGCGACTTTTTTGGGTTTGGGTAACTCTTTGAACGGCACCGTTACCTTGAGCATGCCGTTTGCGAACTGGGCGGTAACGTTATCGCCATCGGCAACTTTGGGAAGACGGATACTGCGGTAAAAGCTTTCGTGGCTTTCGCGCATCATGTAGTTGCGCTTCGTGTCTTTATTTTCTTCTTTTTCGTGCTTTTCGCCTTTGATTTCGAGGATGCCGTCGTGCACGTGGACCTCAACGTCGTCTTTTTTGAAGCCGGGCAATTGCACCTCGGCGATGAGCGACGTGTCGTCTTCGGTGTACACATCCATCACTGGCGCGCCGTGCGTGGCCGCTGGAAACGCCGTGCCCCATACGCCATTCAATAGATCATCGAACGGGTTCTGCATGCCCATGTTGTTAAACGGATCATTCCATCTGATAAGTGCCATTGTGTTCGCCTCCTTTTGCTGTTAATGCATTCGTGGGCTGCCCCACTTTTACTGTAGTACGGGTTCTGTTGGTGTCAAGACGTCTTGGCGCGTGGGGCTAAAAATCAATACCTTTGTTGGCAAGGAATTTGTCGTCGAAGTGATGCTTTAGTTTGTGCATGTCGGTAGCGATGTCGACGAGCGGCAGCAGCTCCGTCGGAAAGTTGCGGCCGGTCAGGCACAAGCTGGTGTTTTTTGCCTTAGCGGTAATGAGTTTTTTGAGTTGCGTTGGTGTGAGCAGCCCGTCGTGCACAGCGTTGTTTATCTCGTCGCAGATAACGAGGTCGTACGTGCCGCTGGTGGCGCAGGCTAACGCTTCGGCGTAGGTTTCGCGCGCGGCGGTTTGGTGTTGCGCTGGCGTTATAAAGTCGGCGCTGAGCTCGCCGGCATTATAAAAGCCTTTGCCGCCTTTGTAAAAATATAGCTGATCTTTAAAAAGTGGCATGATGTCGCGGATGAACACGTGCTCACCCACGCCCCAGTATTTGATGAACTGAATGAATGCGACTTTCCACCGATTGCCCAGCCCGCGCACCATCAGGCCGAGGCTGGCGCTGGTTTTGCCTTTGCTGTCGCCGGTGTACACAAGCACCACCGAGAGCTTGCTTTGGTAGTCCTCAAATGCCACTGCTAGCCTTCCTGAGGATGCAGCATCTGGTAGTCGAGTGCCGCACGAGCGTAGTCGTCGAGCTGGTGATTGATGTGCGCTTCTGGTTGTCTGCTTACATCAAGCAAGTAATGGTCGGACACGCGATGCCAAAGGCTCATGAAATGGCCGCTTTGCGCAGCTCTTGCAACAGGATTAGCGTCGGCAAATAATGCAGAGCCTTCGTTGAGCCCTTCGGAAAACAAGGCCTGCATCGACATCGCTGTTTGCTGTCTTTCTTCGACGGAGTCGTCGTTGGCATGGACTGGGCCGAAATCGAGCGGCTCGCCCGTCCGCATAGAACGTAGCACCTGCCGGGCGAGCTCGGGGTCGCTCATTATAAATCCTTGAACTTTTTCGGCGATGGGCGGTTCGTACTCTGGATCGCCAGTCCGATGCTCATCTGGTTCGGGCGCTTCGACCAAGAGCGGCGGCCCATACTGCGCCGCTAGCGCTGCTTGCCGGTCTCGAGCTAGTTGCTCCAGATCCATGCCGAAGTCGAATCCGTCAAACAACGCGCCGAGCGGGTCATCACTAAAAAGGTCACCCAAAAAATCAAGCCCATCAGAAATTGCGCTCAGACCGTCGGAAAATTCTTTGCGTTGTAGTTCTCGCATATATTTGTTCCCTTTTTCAGCGTTTTTAGGCGATGAGCTTTTTGTCTTTCAGCGCCGCGTCGATGCGCGGCCGGTCGAAGCCGACAACAATAGTGCCGTCGATGTCGAGCACCGGAATGCCGGTTTGGCCAGACTTTTCGACCGCCTGACGGGCGTCATCGTTGCTGAGGTCGACATTTTTATATACGTATTTTACTTTGAGGTCGTCAAAATAGCGCATCGCCTGATGGCAAAATGCGCACCACTCCGCCCCATACACAATAATTTTTGCGTCCATGAACGTATAATATCATAGACTGTTTGCGGATGCCGACCACAGTTCGCTTGCTCCAAATTGAATACCCTGCGCCGATCGTTGAACTAGCCGCGAACGACTTCCAGCATCCGGCAATCACCGAGGACATGCTACACGGTCCTTCTCCGTCCTTCTGGCAGCGAACATTCGGCCGCGGCTATTAAAGCTCCTAAAAACAAGCCAGAAACAGTTGCGCCCCACAGGGGTCATCTGATATAGTACGTAAGAAATGAAGCAAGCCGCCGCCAAGACGACTGATTCTGCTAGTGGAGACCCTCACCTCGGGGTCGGCAGCGTCGCACTTGCCTTCCTGGACACGACCTGGCGGATCGCCACACCTGTTGTGCTGTGTACGCTCCTCGGTATTTATGCCGATTTGCACCTTGGCACTAAGCCATGGCTGACGTTGCTGGCCGTGATCGTTGGGTTTATCTGCGGCGCGCTACTGGTCAAAAAGCAAATCCAAGCCGTGCAAAAGATGGAGGATAAAAAAAGATGATGTTTGCATCAACCGTGCCCAAGGTGAGTGTCGCGCCGGAGACGTTGTTTCATCTTGGCCCGCTTCCGGTCACTAATTCTCAGATGTTGGGCGTGGTGGGTACGACGCTGTTGCTCGTTATTTTGTTCTCCACGGTGCGCGCGCTGAAGCGCGGCAGTCGCAGTAAGCTGATGCACGCTGTGCTGTGGATGTTCGAAAGCCTATACGACACCACGGTAGAAGTCATCGGCGACAAAGCAGTCGCGCGCAAGGTGTTACCGCTGGCGGTTACGCTCTTGTTCTTCTTTTTGCTGAACAACTGGTTGGGCGTGTTTCCGTTTGTTGGTTCGATAACCTATCACGGCACGCCGCTGTTCCGCGGTGCGGCTGCCGATATGAACATGACGTTTGCGCTGGCGATTATCTCGATGACGACCGCGCAGGCATGGGCTATTAAAAAGCACGGTTTTTTTGGCAATGTTCGCCGCTACTTGGTGAGCCCGTTCAAAGATCCGCTGCACAGTTTTGAAGGCGCGCTCGAGATCGTGGCTGAGTTTTCTCGGACGCTGGCGCTGTCGCTTCGTATTTTTGGTAACGTCTTTGGCGGCGAGGTGCTGTTGGCGGTTATCGCCTACCTCAGTAGCTACGCTGCGGCCATTTCCCTACCGTTGTTTTATTGTCTTGAGCTTTTTGTTGGCGCTGTACAGGCGTATGTGTTCTTTATGCTGACGGTTGCGTTTATTAGTTTGGGCCTTCCCAACGGAGAAGACGCGCATGACGATGCAGCCGCAGGTGAAGCGAGTAAGTAATTAAAAGGAGTTATTAATGGAATCATTAGCATTTGGTCTGACCTACGCCTTGGCCGCCGCCGGTTGTGGCATTGGCTTGGGTCTTGTTGGTTTAGGTGCCGTTCAAGCGGCGGGCCGCAATCCCGAAGCGCTCGGTAAGATCCGTACGCTCATGATCTTGGCCATGTCATTCGTGGACGCCCTGGCCATCATCGGTTTGGTCGTAGCCTTGATCGTTAAGTTTCTTAAGTAAGGAAGAAAGAATACCTTGTAATGCTACACCTTTTAGCAGCAACAGAAAGCTCTTCGCCCGGCCTGTTTCAGGCTTTGGGCATTCAGTGGCAGTTGTTTGTCGAGCAGGGCGTTGCCTTTTTGATTTTGGTAGGCGTTTTGGCGAAATTTGTGTATCCGGCGCTTACGAAAGCTATCGACGACCGTCGTACGCAAATCGAAGCCGGTTTGCAAGAGGCTAAACAGTCGCAAGAGGCGCTGGAACAAGCCGAGGCGAAAGTCGCCGAGATGCTGGAACAAGCGCGCAAAGACGCCGACGATATCCTGACCCGCACGCACCAAGAGGCAGCGAGTACGGTCGCCGAAGCCGAGAGCAAAGCCAAGGCACGCGCCGAGCAAATCGTCGCCGACGCTCGCGATCAGCTCAATGTCGACATCGCCAAGGCGCGCGAGGCGCTCAAGCGTGATACCGTCGAGCTGGTTGCTCTGGCTACCGAGCGCGTGATCGGCGAGAAGCTGGACGCTCATAAAGACGCCCAACTGGTACAAAAGGCGCTAGCCAAGGAGAGTCAGTAGGTGAATAGTAAAGTTTCGCGCCGCGTCATTGCCCGGACAGTAGCTACCAAGCTGCTGGCCGAGCCGAGCAAGCAAGGCCACTGGCTCAAGGTGACGGCCGCCTATTTGCTGGAGCAGAACCTGGCAGAAGACGTTGATCTGATCGTCAACGACATCGCCCACGAGCTGTTCGAGCAAAGCGGCCATCTGCTAGTGGATATTACGAGCGCTCGCAAGCTGACCGATCAAGTCCGCGAGCAACTGCAACAGACAATGCGTGAGGCTACTGGCGCGAAGCGTGTGGAGCTGACCGAGCACCTTGATCCATCGCTGCTCGGTGGATTGGTCGCCAAAACGCCCGACGCGCAACTGGACGCTAGCGTCCGTACCAAACTAAAACAACTCGCAAGCATCTAACGCCGCCAAGGAGAAGAAGTATGATTACAAGGGAAAAGAAAGCTCCAATCGGGCAACAAGCACTGTCTGAATGGCCAGTCCGGAGTAGCAAACTCGCATGCCGCCGGCATGCTCCGGTTTGTCTTATTACCCGGAGGGGAATACGATGAGTGAATTAGCAATCCAAGAACTATCCGCTGAACTGCGCGACGCTATTCAAAGTCTGCGCAGCAGCAAAGGTCTCGAAGAAGCCGGCATCGTGACTCGTGTGGGTGACGGCGTGGCCTGGGTGTACGGCTTGCGCAACGCCGGTTACAACGAGGTAATCGAGATCGAAACTCGCAAGGGCGGCACGGTGACCGCTTTCGCGCTGAACTTGCTCGAAGACGAAATCGGCGCGGTGATTATGGGTGACGACGCCGAAATCGTCGCCGGTGCCAAAGTGACCATGACCGGCCACGTGCTGGATGTGCCGATTGGCCCCGAATTGGTCGGCCGCGTGGTCAACCCGCTCGGCCAGCCGCTCGATGGCAAAGGCCCCATCAAAGCCAAGCAGCGCGGTCTTTTGGAACGCCCGGCGCCCGGCGTGATGGCGCGCAAGAGCGTCCACGAACCGATGATGACCGGCCTGATGGCCATCGACGCCATGGTGCCGATCGGCCGAGGTCAGCGCGAGTTACTCATCGGCGACCGCCAAACCGGCAAGACCGCCATCGCCGTGGACACGATGATTAACCAGGCCAAGCAAAAGACCGGCGTCATCAACGTATACGTCGCCGTTGGCCAAAAGCTCAGCAAGGTCGCTGCTTTGGTGGAGCGTCTGAAGCGCGAAGGCGTGATGGACCAAACCATTGTGGTGGCCACTAGCCCAGCCGATCCGGCTCCCTTGCTCTATCTGGCGCCCTACGCCGGTTGCGCCATGGGCGAGTACTTCCGCGACAACGGCCAGCACGCGCTGATTATTTACGATGACTTAACCAAGCACGCCGTGGCGTATCGCCAAATGAGCTTGCTGCTCCGCCGCCCACCAGGGCGCGAAGCGTATCCGGGCGATGTCTTTTATCTGCACTCGCGCCTTTTGGAACGTGCCGCCAAGCTGAACGACGATCTTGGCGCCGGTTCTCTGACCGCGTTGCCAATTATCGAAACGCAAGCCGGTGACATCTCGGCGTACATCCCCACCAACGTTATCTCGATCACCGACGGCCAGATTTTCCTCGAGACCAACCTGTTCTACCAGGGCATCCGCCCGGCTATTTCGGTGGGCTTGAGCGTGTCGCGCGTGGGTGGCGCTGCGCAGACGAAGGCCGTAAAAAGCGTGGCCGGTAGCTTGCGTTTGGACCTGGCGCAGTTCCGTGAACTCGCCAGCTTTGCGCAGTTCAGCAGCGACCTCGACGCCGAAACCAAGCACCGTATCGAGCGCGGCCAGCGCCTGACAGAGCTGCTCAAGCAAAAGCAATACCAACCGCTGAGCATCGCCGAGCAAGTGGTCAGCCTGATGGCCGCCACTAAGGGCGCCTTTGACAACGTGCCGGTTAACAAAATCAAAGATGTGCAAGCCGAGCTCATCGCCTACATGGAAGACAAGCATGGCGCGGTCATAAAAACCCTCAACAAGGGTGATAAACCAGACGAAGCCACCGAAAAAGCCGTCCTCGAATCTGCCGAAAAAGTTGCCAAAAGCTACGTAGCTGCCGCCAAGCCCAAGAAGAAGGAGCAAGCAGAGTAATGAAAGAAGTACTTGGCGCTTCTGATGCTCCTCGGCCGGCTGGCGAACAACTTGCCGAAGTGTGGGGTGTATCAGCCGCTGAGTATAAAGATGCGACATCTGTCCAGGACCCTGACTTGCTTTGGCAGACTGCCAGCGATGCTGCTGCAGCGCTGTCACACCATGGGTATACGGAGCCCATAGACTTCAAGCGTGCACTTTCGGTAGTGCTGGAACTGGGCGCGCATTTTGGAGATGTTGAACAAGTAAACGGCGACTTAGAAGCCCGCGCTCGTTTTGCTCATTTTGTCGGTGGCGTAATCGATGCAGGAGGCGCGGAGGTTGCTATTCAGCCTGCTGAAGTGGGTGACGCCGTAGTATTTAGGCCTGCCTCGGCAGAGGGATTGCGCGCTGTCCGGCGGGAAGAATTACTTGATGCGGATCGTATCGCCCGACTCGCTGACCTCCCTTCGAAGGAATTTGCTGATGAATTGCTAGACGCAATGTATGCAAATGCAAGCAGCGAACCTGATGAGGTCCACGAAGCGGTACAAGAGACGGTGAGTTTTTTGACTGGCGACTCAATAGCTACTCCACTGGGATCACCGGCGCGTGAACTAGTTGCCGCGTTTATTGAACGCATGGCTGAGTGGGCGCGTTTGAATGTAACAATCCAGGAGCGACTACGTGGCCAGTAGACAACAAATTAAGCGTCGCATCGGCAGCGTAAAAAACACGCGCCAGATCACCAAAGCCATGCAATTGGTAGCGGCCAGCAAGCTGCGCCACGCGCAAGAGGCTGTGGTACGACCGCGCGCCTACGCCGAACTGGCTCGTGAGATTATGACGCGCTTGCGCCAACTGGGCGCTGGCGAGAGTGAATACTATCTGTTTGTCGAGCGGCCGGTTAAGAAGCGTCTGCTGATCGCGATCACCAGCGACCTCGGCCTGGCTGGCGCGTACGATGCCAACGTGGTGCGCACCATGATTCACGAAACCCAAGCCAGTCGCGATAAGGGTGCTACAACGAGCGTGGTTGCCATTGGCCGCAAAGCAGCAACGGCTGCCTCGCACATCGCCGGGCTTGATGTCGAGGCCGTGTACCAAAAAATGCCCGACAGGCCGACTGCCGATGACCTGCGTCCGATACTCAGCAGCGTCGTCGAACTATTTACTAGTGGCCAGATCGACCAGGTCGACATCATCTACACCAAGTTTATCTCAAGCATCAACCAGCAGGTGCAGATCCAACGGCTCTTGCCTGCCGGATTCGAAGCGGTTGAACTGGACGACGAGTTAGCTCACGCCGATGTCGAGCCAAACGCTGGCGCCCTGCTGCGCGCTGCGCCCATGCGGCTACTGGAGTCGCAGCTCTACCAAGCGTTTTTGGAGGCGGTCGCCAGCGAGCAATCCATGCGCATGCTGGCCATGAAGAACGCCACCGACAACGCCAGCGAGATCATCGACGACCTGACGCTCGAATACAACAACGCTCGCCAGGCCGCCATCACCCAAGAATTGGCCGAAATCACCGGCGGCGCGGAGGCATTAAAATGATGGAACTAAGTGGCAGATACGACGGTGATCCTGCGGCTGTTGAGGCGGATTTGATGCGTCGATTCGAAGCTGGCGAGGTCCTTACAAATAACTCTGTGTTGGCGCCGCAAGCAGATACAATCTGCTATGCTCGACCCGCCGAAGCAGATAGCGTTCTCGCTGTGCCCGAGGTCAGCCGGCTCGACGCTTTGGCAGAGGAGTTTATAGGCAAGGAGTATGCCGTTTTACGGGCTCAGCATCCAGAAATCGCTGAACCGACTGGTTCTATCAATGACCCAGAAGGCTGCATCGAGTTCACCGATTGGTATATGAAGACCTGGCTGCGAGCAACTCTCCACGCCAAAGCAGTCATCAGAGGAGAACAAGCATGAAATTCAGACATTTTTCTGATACCCGGCCAGAAACGCCGACCCTCGTTCTCTTGGGGTCAGAGCGGCAGGAGCCATACTTGCGCGGCCTGCACGTGCTTCTCGATTGTGATTCCGATCATCCGCATGTAGAAGCATACTCGCAGTTCCATTTGCCCAGTCCAGAAACAGAGGAGATGCTCAGCGAGCTGCGTGGCGCCGACGCCTTGGCTTACGACGAGCTCGTCTACCGCAGTTTGAGTCAGCTCATTACAGAGTTGGAAGTCGACGCCGCCGTGTTAGTTAACATCGCACCCGATGGTGCCACTGAGCAGCGAGGCGACATCCCGGACACGCAAGCGGATCTGTTAAACGAAGCCATAACTATGCAGGTGCCCATTATATCCGCAAACCTCAAACCGCCAGGCAGCACGTACTACGCGTCTCTTGAATATGGCCGTCTGGCCCGTGCGGCTACTGTGCAAGGACTCTACGATAGCACGGTACGCGCGGTGGAGAGTAATTTCGACACCTTGCAGATGCTCCAGGAGCACATCCATAATAGAGACATAAGAGAACGATTAACAGGATACGGAGAATACTACTAATGACAACAGAAACGAAGACAGCAGTAAAGACGACCGGCCACGTGGTACAGGTGGTGGGCGTGGTGGTGGACGTGGAGTTTGCGGGCGGGCATTTGCCGGCTATCAACAACGCGCTTACAACGCAACTGAACGGCAAAGCGTTGATGCTGGAGGTCGCTCAGCACTTAAGCGAGCATGTGGTGCGCACGATTGCACTGGCAAGCACCGACGGCCTTAAACGCGGCGATGACGTTACCGACACTGGCGCAGCGATTAGTGTGCCAGTTGGCGACGCCACATTGGGCCGCATGTTCAACGTTATCGGTGAAACCATCGACGGCAAAGACGGAAAGGAAAAGAGCGACTTCAAGCAGAAGGCGCCGATCCACCGCCCTGCACCAGCGCTCGAAGATCAGTCTGGCTCTATCGAGGTGCTTGAGACCGGTATCAAGGTGATCGACTTGATTTGTCCAATCGTGAAGGGTGGCAAGGTTGGTTTGTTTGGCGGCGCCGGCGTGGGTAAAACCGTGTTGATTCAGGAGCTGATTAACAACATCGCCAAGTTCCACAGCGGCTACTCGGTGTTCGCCGGCGTGGGCGAGCGCACTCGCGAGGGTAACGATCTTTACCACGAAATGGAAGAATCCGGCGTTATCAAGAACACTGCCCTGGTGTTCGGTCAGATGAACGAGCCGCCGGGTGCCCGCCTGCGTGTGGGCTTGACCGGCCTGACCATTGCTGAGGGCTTCCGCGACCAAGGCAAAGACGTGTTGTTGTTCATCGACAATATTTTCCGCTTTACGCAGGCAGGCAGCGAGGTGTCTGCCCTGCTCGGCCGTTTGCCGAGTGCCGTGGGTTACCAGCCCAACTTGCAACAAGAGATGGGCGCTCTGCAAGAGCGGATTACCTCGACCAAGCAAGGTTCGATTACTTCGGTGCAAGCCGTGTACGTGCCGGCCGACGACCTTACCGACCCGGCGCCGGCGACCACCTTTGCCCACTTGGATAGCACCATTGTGCTGAACCGCGCCCTGACCGACCTTGGTTTGTACCCGGCCGTAGACCCGCTCGACTCCAGCTCGACCATCCTCGACCCCGAAATCGTCGGCGAAGAGCACTACTCCGTGGCCCGGGAAGTCCAGCGTATTCTGCAGCGCTACAAAGACTTGCAAGACATCATCGCCATCCTCGGCATGGAAGAACTTTCCGACGAAGACAAGCAAACGGTGGCTCGCGCTCGTCGCATCCAGCGATTCCTGACCCAGCCATTCTTTGTGGCCGAAATCTTTACCAACAACCCCGGTAAATATGTGAGCCTAAAAGACACCATCAAGGGCTTCCGCGAAATTCTGGACGGTAAGCACGACGCCAAGTCCGAGAGCGCCTTCTACATGAAGGGCGACATTAGCGAGGTGAAGTAATGTCCAGAGAATTCAGCGATAATGTTTTTAGTGACATCAATGCTCGGTTGCGCGAGCGGCTGGGAGAATTTTTGGTGACGCACTGGGGCTTCCCGGACGGGTCATCTTTGAGTGCCGCCGAACGTGCAGCTATTTTGGCAGATGGGGGTGACTTGCCGGCAGCAACGGGGCTAGAACATGCTGTAATTAGTGAGCCGACTCGTCGTTTAACCGATCTGCCGCCTGGAGACATCGCTGCGGTGTTGGTACGGGCACCTGACTATCCACCGCAAGAAGAAGGCCAGCTATGAACCTAGAGCTCGTAACGCTCGATGGCGTGAAGTACAAAGCCGATGCGTATTCGGTTGTCTTGCCTACGGCTGATGGCGTGATTACCGTGCTGCCCGGCCACGAGCCGCTGCTGGCACAGTTGGTAGCTGGCGTGATAACCATCCGTCGCACCAAAGGAGAAGCCGACTATCACCAAGAGCATTTCGCTACATTTGGTGGCGTGCTGGAAATCAGCCGCAAAGGCGTGCGGATTTTGGTGGACGAGGCCACTCATGGCGATGAAATCAGCGTTGAAGAAGCCAAACGTGCGCATGAAAAGGCGCTGCAAATGCGCAAAGACGCCAAGACGCAGGTTGAACTCGACCGCGCCGAAACCATGCTTACTCGCCAGGGTGTGCGATTGGAAGTTGCCGAGCTGCGTCGCCGCTCGCGCCGGCATCAATAACTCTAGGGCGATCAGCCTGTCTAGTAAACAGCGTCAGATACATATATGCTCCGCGCGCTGTTCGTTAGAGCTTGATAGTCAATCTCCAATCCTTTGTATTATCACAAAAACACCCCCATGCACGGAGGTGTTTTGTATGGCCCGCGGTTAGCTACTGATTAGCTGTTATTGCCGAGCTGCTCGCGCACGTAAGCTAGCGCTGCTTGCCCGTCGCCGCGTACCGTAGTTGCCATTCTCTCTGGGTCGCCGCCAGCGAGCGCAGCGCGCACGGCTGCTCGCTTGACGATTTTGGCGCCAAACAGATATCTGGGGTCCAGCTCAATGCCAAGGCGATGGTAGGCTTCGATGGTTGCGCGCGTAACGTCGGTCATGTCGGTTACGAACGCTGGCAATTCAGTAGATGGCGCTGCGCTGCTTTCGGGTACGTAGTTGGCGATCTCGACTACCTCATCGACAGGTGCGTGGTCGCCGGCCAAGATGGCGACATATGGTTTGCCTTGGTCGTCGAGGCCGCTGAGCCGAGCGATGTCGTTGCGCGTAACTGTTGTTTCCGGATCCGAGCCGAAGAGCACTTCGTACACTTTGCCCGCGGCTTCCACCACGTGGTCGTACACTGCCGCGTCGCCGAATGTACGCTGGAATTCGCTCCGGCCGACCGCTTGCACGGCCTCGTTGCTTGCCTCAAGCAGTAAGGCCGTGCCGATTTTCTTGTCGTACAGACAACCCAACCCTGTTTCGGCGTCCATATCGAGCGTGTCGGCGTGGTCGTTATGCTCGTCGCTGTGGTCAACCGGTACGACGATACCTCGTCCTTCCGCAGCATGTTCATTGGCAGCCCTGAAAAGGCTCATGGTTTGCGCAACGAACCCTTCAAAGTCGCCAGTAAACGGCTCGATAACCTCAGTGCTGCCGGTTTGGGCCACGATGGCGACTGCCGCATCGGCGGCAATGCCATGGATACCGCCAAAGTCGCGGCTGTACAAAACATTGGGCTGGATACCAGAGTGCTCTTCCAGGCGACGACGACTTTCAGCAGTCATCAGCCGTTCGTCGCTGCAAACCACCAGGTGGTTTTCATCTCTTGGCAGCTCGCCAAATGTCTCCTCGCGGTCGCGCCATTGCTCGTCGGCGATAAGGGGTATATCTGTTTGTACTTCGGCCATAGCGGTACCTCCTACGTACCTTGACTCCTCAAGAGGAATTTGTGATAAATATCGTTCGTGATGTCCGTCCGTTATCATACAATTACAAGTGGGCGTACTGACGCCCAAACACTTACGTTGCTAAGAGTAGAGCTTAGCACGCTAGTGTTTATTTGTCAACGAGCACGGTAGCCGTTGCTTATAACTACGAGGAGTTAGAGCCGATGAGCAAGTCGCACCAACCCTCGGGCCACCGAGAAACCAGTCCAGGCTTTGTTGATTCACTGTTGCCCATTAGGGATGCCGACGTCGCCGACATCCCTTCTTTATTCCATGCGGCAGACGATCGGATGCGGGAGCTGGCGGTGCGGTTTCACGAGCACGGACCGGCCGACGATCCGCTGCTCAATCTATTGGCCGAGAAGTTGCACGAAGGCTATCCGTTCGACGTGGGCGGTCGGTTCGATTATCGTGCGGGCAAACTTTTTGCCACCATCGTGGCGGAGCGCAAATACCGCCAACGGTTCGAGATACACATGCCGCCATTCGGTCCTACCGAAGTTGACGCCGGACATCATGCCGTGGACGTGAGCCGTGCGTATGCTGCCGAGCTTCCTAATCTTTCGTTTGAAGAGCGGGTGCTGGCACAAGAGCTGCATTTTTTGGGTTCGGACGCGGTCGATACTGTGTACGAGGCAATTGCTGCACCGGTCCGCACGCACTTACTGCAGTCATATGGTATTGATAAAGAGGTGGATGCACAAGCGCTGCACCTCGGCATGGTTGAGGGGTTGGTCTTTTATGACGCCTGTTTAGGCGCGACCTGGGGCGAGGCTGAGCCGCGGGAATTTACTGACGTGCAGTTATCTCGCCAACTGCACAGAGAAACCGCGGGAGCACTCGTGCTTGCTGGCGTTTTGGCTACCGAAGATGGCCTCTTTACAAACGCGCCCCAGTAGACTACGCTTGAGATAGCAGTAAATCTTACGGAGGGGAACGTATGTTTTCAAGAAATAAAATCGCCATGATTGTGGCGGAGTTTTTGGGTACCGGCATTTTGACGGGCGTGGTGCTTACGGTGGGGCGTTCATCGGTTGGGCTGCCGTACTTTGTGGCGCTGGCTGCTGGGCTAGTGCTGATTGGCGCTACGCTGGCGCTCGGGCCGGTTTCTGGCGCGCAGTTGAACCCGGCAATTACGCTCGGTCTGTGGAGTGCGCGCAAGGTGCGAACACTGCCGGCGCTGGTATACATCGCCGCGCAACTGGCGGGCGGTATTTGCGCTTACCTGCTCTATTCGTACTTGGCAAACGCCACCTGGCACAACAGCGGCCATTTCGAAAGCCGTGTGATGGTTGCTGAGGCAGTGGGCACGTTCGTGTTCTCGCTTGGTTGGGCTGCCAGCGTGTATCAGCGCTGGGAAAATGGCAAGGCTGCGGCTACTGTGGGCGTCTCGCTTATCTTGGGCATTTTGGTGGCATCGTCGGCCTCTGCTGGGCTTTTGAATCCGGCGGTTGCGCTGGGAATGCACACCTGGGTGTGGGGCACGTACGTACTTGGGCCAGTGCTTGGCGCTGTGCTTGGGTTTAATTTGTACGATTTGCTCTTTGCGCCGGAGAGCGGCTTGCTTGCGGCGACTGGTGTATCGGCAAAAACCAAGAAAAAGTAGCTTCGTAAGAAGCGACCACAAAAGAGCTGCCACCTATCGGCAGCTCTTTTAGTTACCATGCTGTTATACTTTGCATGCTCGCTTTTTGTGCTACAGTATGTACGACTAGGGCTCTCTGGATAGTCTCTCTGTGTGGGCATTTGCGCCCGGTGCTGTCGTTTCGGGCCCTGGTCGGTAGTTGTAAGCATGCAGATCGACCGAAGGTGGCTATGTTCCGGATTAAAAAACGGGTGGGTAAGTATGAGTATGTCATCGAACAGAACCAGGTGTGGTTAGTTCGCTTATTGGGGGCGGCGAATGCGTTCGGTGTTTTGAGTTTGGCGTGGGGGTATGCGCGGTTTGTGCAGGCCGAGCCGATCTTGCTGCTGATGAGCCCGCTCTTTTTGCTCGTGGTAGTGTATTTCGCAGTCAATGCGCTGCTGCTTGCGCTGTATCCGGGGTTTAGCAGCAAAGCGCATGCTCGACTGGTTAAGCAATATTGGCAAGCGTCTGCCGCGGCGCCGAGCGTGACGGTGTTTATTCCGGCGGCGGGCGAGCCGCTCTGGACCGTGGCCCGGACTGCGTTTGCCGCTGCCGCACTGCACTACGACAACAAGCAGGTGTATATTTTAGATGACACGCCCGAGGGCAAATATCGCCAGATCGCCATTCAGAGTTGCGTAGGCTATATCCATCGCCCCGAAACTGGCCGCGGCAAAAAGTCCGGCAACCTTAACTACGCACTGGCCCACACGCCAGACAGCGACCATGTGCTGGTGCTGGATGCCGATTTTGTCTGCCGCCGGGAAATGCTCCGCGAGATGGTCCCCTACACCGCCAGTGACATCGGTATTGTGCAGACGCCGCAGCATTTCGAGACCTCCAAGCACGTTTTTGCGCAGTCCAAGATCGCCTTTGGCGCTGGGTACGTGCAACGTGACTTTTATCGATTCATCCAAGTGGCGCGCAACCGGTTTAGCAGTGCGATCTGCGTGGGTACGAATGCGCTGTACAACCGGCGCGCGCTTTCGTGCATCGGCGGTTTTGCCGAGGTCGATCACAGCGAAGACGTAAACACCGGCCTGCGCATGATGAACCACGTGCGCGAAGACGGTCGGCCGTTTCGCGTGCGCTACGTGCCCGTGCAGCTTGCCACCGGCGAATGCCCGGACACTTACTACGGTTATTACAAGCAGCAGAATCGTTGGTCGACGGGCAGTTTTCGATTGGTTTTCTCGCGCTTCACCGTGTTTTCTAAGGTCTTGCGGCCGGCACAAAAGCTCATCTATTTTTCTAATTGCCTGTATTATCTCTACACCATCGGTATTTTGTGTATGCCGCTGCAGTTTTTGCTGTTGGTGCTTATTCGGCATCCGGATTACCACTGGGGCTATACGTACTTCTTTGTGCCGCAGATACTGTTGCGTTTGGTGGTGATGCCGTATGTCTTTCGTCAGCGGCGCAAGCGTTTGGCAACGATATTAGTGACGATGTGTACGGCGTTTACCTTTGCGCAGGCGCTATATTTGCTGGTTATCAGGCGGCCGCTTGGCTGGGAGGCGACGGGCGCGACGCACAAGCCGCGGCACAATCGGTTCAAGCAGCTCAAGGTGTTTGCTACGGTGTATTTTGTTTTGGTCGTGATTGGAACCGCGGCGCTGGCCATTTTGAATGAGGCACTGGGCGAGCATACGGCGTATTTGCTGCAGGCGTTGTTTCTATTCTCGCTCGCCTCGCAGGCGATACATTTGGTGTACTTGCATTTGTATAGTGAGGGCGAGCGCCCGGGGCGAATACCGCGTCAGGCGCTCACGACGCTGGGCGTGGTTGGCGTTATTGGTGCTGGCGCGATAATGGGCGCGGCGGGCGTACATCGCCAGTATAATTTTTACGTGACCGGCCCGAGTATTGGTTTGTCGCGACAAGGTCTCTCGACCTTTAGCCGAGTAACTCGATGATGGCAAGTTTGTTCGAGACGGTGTAGCTTGCCGAGGCGCCCGTGCCCCAAGTGTGGGTCGCGTCAACAGTGAGTGCGGCGGTAGTGTCTACGCTAATGGTACCGGTGTTGGCCATTTCGTAAAACGTCGGGCTGCCGCTAGCGGCGGTCATGAACTGCAGCCAGGCTTCGCCGAGAACCGTACCGCTCGCGCCGGAGGTGCGGCAGGTAATGGTTGCTGTGATGGAAAACAAGCGGTTGGTCATGTTGGCCGGCAGCGTAAGCGTACCCGTGGTGCAAATGGTGGTAGCGCCCAGCTTGACTTTAAACACCGAGGTTGGCGGACTCGCCGCCGTGGTGAGTAATCCCGAAAGACTCAAGCGCAGCGTTCGCCCCGGCACCAAGAAGTTTGTATTGAGCGTTTTGTTGCCCACACCAGTGCCGAAGAGGCTGGTTTCGGCCGTGGAATTTTGGTTGTTCACGGTTGCCGTAGCGGTAAACAGTGCGCTCTGGCGGTCAAGTTGCTGGCGCTGTGTGCCCACGCTGGCGTAATAATGTGAACCATCGTACTCGATGGCGCCATCTTCGGGCGTTGAAAGCAAACTGCCGGAATCTATTTTGAGCGGCGCCGACCCAGTGGTCGATCCGCCAATCCCCTGCCCAATATGCAAGTGCGCCGAAGGGTTGGTGGAACCGTCGGGCGGGCGAAGATACATTTGCCCGCGCCGCCGTGTGTTGGTGGAGCCAGCCGCTGCTTGCGGCATGATCTTGTAAAAGCGTTCGGCGTTTTTGATTTGGTTGAGCGGATCGGTGTCGGCAGCGTCGTAATAGCCAAAGAGGTACTCGCGGTAGACACCGGCGCCGGTTTTTTGAATCAACTCGCCAAAGCCGATATCGCCTGAGCTGACGTAGTGGTTGGCATAGCGGTCGATAAACTCGCTGCCGCCACCGGGCACCTTCACACGCTGCGTCATGGTGGACTCGGCGTTGGAGCCGGCCGAGCCGTCGGAGTCGATGATGATAATCGATTCCGGCCCCACGATGTTGGCGTAGTTGAGCCAGGCGCTGTTACCACTATCTTTGGAGAGTACGTGCTGCGGCGCGCTGCCGCCCGCGCCGCCAAAGTGGAGCGAACCAAAGGCATCGATGAAGTATCGTGGGTTCAACTCGCCGCTGCGCCAGCCTTCTATAAAACTGTTGGAGCCGCTAACGCGTGTGGTTTTGATGTAGCCGGCGGGGTTGATTTCGGTTTTGTCGGTGTCGCTGTTCGTAAACGCCAGCGTATTGCCCGATAGCGCGATAGTGCTGCTGCTATCGAGCGCGCCGCCCAGTCGGATGGTGCTGCCGGACAATCCCAAACCGTTGCCTGCCGCAGTCACAGGATAATTATGCGTGCCGTCTTTGTTGTGCTCGACCCGCAGAAAGTCGTTTAACAATTGGCCCCAGATGTCGTCGTCGCTGCCGGGTGTGGGAAGTCGGGACATAGCTAATCAAACCTGAGCAATCGCGCTCTTTTCCTCTTATGGCTTTTCAAAGCCTTCATTATAGCGTATGTTCCTTCCGAACAGGCGTTGTTTTTATGTTTACAGATTAACGGTGTTGATGAGATCGTCCTCGAACTGTCTCATGCCGGCGAGTGTTGCGCTGTACTGCTGCGTTTGCGGAAAATCAAGCCGATGCACACGCTGCCACAGAGCCATCAGCAGTGCCTTGGTGCGTGTAAGCTCCTCGTCTTTGAAGCTGAGCTCGAGCGTGTGGATCAGGTTGTTGTCGTCCGGCTCAACGAACTCCAGCCGGCCGGCGGTAACGGTATAGCCTTTAAAACTGTGTGAACCCTCAATCAGCAGCTTGTAGCAATAGAGTTGTAGTTGATATTTGTGCAGCTTTGGTACGGCCTCCCAGCGGCTGTAGCCACGGCCGGTTTTGTAATCGACTACGGTGATGGTGTGGTCCTGAGGGTTAATCTCCATGCGGTCTACTTTGCCAGCGAGATGCGCCTCGCCGACAAACACGCCTTCATTTTTGAAGTTGTGCTCTGCGCGATCGGTAGGCGTCAAGATATGCCCGCGGTTGGCCAGCCACGCGGCCAGAGTTTTTTCGCCGCGCTCTTGCTCCAGCGCGCGTTGTTGGTCGGTAAGTGTGCAGCGCGCCAGGCGCGTGGTAAAGTAGTGGATTACTTCGGAAATACCAGGCACCCTGCCCTGTTCGCTGGTGCGATGCTGCGTCCATTCCAGCGTGGCGTGTATGGCGTCGCCGAATTGGCTGCTGGCGGTGGGCGCCTCTGGAAAACGCAGTATGTTGCGAAAGAAGAATTGCTCAGGCCCGCCGTATTCGAGGTCGATGAAATACGTCAGATGTGTGGGGCTGAGCTGATAGCGTTTGAGCCGATCCTGTAACAAACCTTGTAGTGTAGTGTTCGTGCGTGCGTGCTCGTGACGTTGTCGCCAGTTGAGTTCCAGCGAACGCAATGACGGCGCTTCGTGCTCGTCGGTCACAACCGTTTGGGCGTGTTTGGGTAGCACGGTGCTTTGTACGCTGCCGTCGGGTTGCGGCTGCTCGTCTAAATACTTTAATCGACGAGTGGTTTTGCCACTGTAGGTGCGCGCAAAGCTGGTGAGGTGCAGCCCAATTTTTGCTCGTGTGATGGCGACGAACAGAATCCGCAAGCGCTCGTCGTCGGTCGCGCCGGCGTGGCGAATGGGTGCGAGATTGGCCGGCAGCGTCAGCTTGTTGCTGTTGCCTCGCGCCGTGCTGCCCCACACATCATCTTGCATGCTGGGCAAGAAAACGTGCGCAAATTCCAGTCCTTTGGCTTTAAACACGGTCATCAATTGCACTGCGTCAGCCTGTTGGTTGTACGGGCTGGTGTTGAGCATACGCTCGTCGGCAGCTTCGTACATCTCTATAAAGTTGATGAGCCCGGCGAGTGTCAGTGTTGTTTCCTGCGCTGCTTGGTGATCGCGCAGCCGCGCTCGCAGTACAGTTAGATGCGACACAGTGTCGTAAAACAGTGAAGGATTGGCCAACTGCACCGCTTGCCCAGTGTAAAAAGCGCGCAAGGGCGAGCGCACAGTTGGTATGGCGGGTTCGTGGACCAGCAAGGCGTCGGTGCCGATGAGGTAGTCGAGCATTTGTTCACACGTTTCGAGCGGCGCGCGAGCGCTGAGGCCCATCAGTAGGAGCGCGGCTGTTCGCAACGCTTCATTTGACGAGCGCAGCAGTGCCTCGGTCCACGATGTGCGCTCGCTGGCGGGCTGATCGGCAATCTGCCAGGAGAGCTGCCACAGCTCGCTCAGCGGCAATTCCCAAAACTCAAAGCTCAGCACCTGCGGCCAAAGCGCGTCAGCCGCGCCGTGATCTTGCCGGCTCAAGGCGAGCACGAGCTTGCTCATAGTAATAAGCTCGCGCACCACCGGCGCTTCCAGAATGTTTTCCCGCTTCTCGTAGCGCATGGGAATGCCGAGCTCGGCCAGGTACGGCACCAACGGCTCCAGTTGCTTATGCTTGGGCGCCAGCACGGCGATGTCGACCTTTGGCGTGCCGCTATCTACCAATTGTTTAATCTGGCGCGCGATCCAATCGTACTGCGCGACGTCGCTCAAGAATTCGCGGCGCTCAAGATGAGCGCGCGCAGGCACCGAATTTTTCGCGGCGCGCAAACTAGTCGGTGTTTCGCTGAACTGGGTCTTGAGCCGCGCGGTAATTTGCGTAGAGATATTTTCGGCCGTGGTAATGATATCTGTGTGGCTGCGGTAGTTTTCGGCCAAATGAACGACCGTTACGTCGCGGTACATCTGGTAAAAATCAAGCATGTTGGAATACTGCGCGCCCTGAAAAGCGTAGATCGCTTGGTCGTCGTCGCCGACAGCCAGGACGTTGGGGCGGCCTTCGTGCACTGGATTGTCGGTGAGTAGTTGCACCAGGCGAAGCTGCGCGGCGTTGGTATCTTGAAATTCGTCCAGCAAAACGTAGAGGTATTGCTCTTGCAGGCTGTAGCGAAGATCGGCATTTTTTTCCAGCGCGTCGATGGCGCGGAGGATCATATCATCGAAATCGTACCAGCCGTGTGCGGTGAGCGCCGCTTGATAGGCCTCGAACACGCTGGCTAATGCCTCGATTCGGCGGTTCACCAACTCGCCGTCAAATACAAAACGATTGTGCTCGTCCTTGGCCAGCCAGGCGTTTTTCCACGCGGTGAGCGTGGTGGTTTTGCCGCTGGCGCGGGCTTGCTCGAGCGCGATTGTAAGCTCGCGCACCGCCAGGTTAGCAAGCGAGCCGAGGTCGCTATGCACCGGCGAGCGCGGGATGAGCGGCTCGAGGCCGGCCAGCAGCGCCTCGAACGGCGGCAGCACTTTTCGCGCGCCGCCGGTTAGGCTGCTCAGCCCATCGAACGCCTGACGCATCACGGCGTTGGCCGCGGTGATAAACCCGCTGTTTTCACCCGCGATCGCCCGCAAACTCTCGGCGCTGAGTAGTGCGCGCTTCACCTCGCTCACGGTGCTTACGAGATCGCCAAGATGCCAGGCGAGCTGCTTGAGCGGATTTTTGTAGCTCAGGCCCTCGACGATATCACGCAAGATTTGCCGCCGAGTAAGCTCATCTGCCGGCTGTTGCGCCCGCGTCTCGGCAAATACTTCTGGATACCGGCGAATAAGGTCGCCACCGAACGCGTGATAGGTGCTGATAGTAACGTCGTAGGCCGCCTGACCGATAAACCGGCTCAGGCGCTCGCGCATATTCTCTGCTCCGTTCTCGGTGAATGTCAAACACAAAATATTCTGCGGCAAGGTGTCGGTCTGCGCCAAAATATGGGCCACGCGCACGCCGAGTAGCTGCGTTTTGCCGGTGCCCGGCCCAGCGATCACCAATACCGGCCCGTCAACTGTCTCGACAGCGCCACGCTGTGCCTTGTTCAGCCGCTGCAATGCGTGTTCGTAGGCGTTTTTTTCCGCTCTCATGGTTTTTATAGTATAGCGCGT
This sequence comes from Saccharimonadales bacterium (SeqCode), assembly GCA_035278105.1. GTDB lineage: Bacteria > Patescibacteriota > Saccharimonadia > Saccharimonadales > UBA4665 > PMNU01. Next base: position 94,724 of record DATEJI010000092.1, on the reverse strand, counting down.
GGTGCGCTGCTCGGCGATCTAGGTGGTGCGCTACTCGGTGTACGGCAGGTCGAATGTTTCTTGCAGCCGTCCAATTTCGCGGTCGCCGATGGTCGGCAGATCTACCTCGCCCCACGGCAGCACGAGCCTGCCTAGGCCTGTCGGGAACTCGCGGGGTACACTTGAGTCGCTCACTTGGGTCTGCCAGTCGCTTACATCAAGCATGATGACAGAGTGCGGATCAGTGTCGTTTGACGTGGTGCGTGTTTCGAGGTGAAAGTACGCAGCAGGCAACGTTACATCACTCATGTCAAGGCCGTGGTCTGCGCCTGCCGCTTCGAGTGATAGCGGCGCCGTTTCGTCGCTGCGCACTCGCACATCCACATGATATTCGGCATCAGCCGTTGTACCCTGCACTATTTTGTCGAACTGTCATAAATGGACGTTCTGGGTCGGTTGTCTCGTGCACGGCTTCTCTAAATTGGCGGCCTTCCATACGCTAGCTCCGATTAGTGTGTGGGATTATATCATGCACAGACTACCTACTGGTGCAGGTAGGACAGATGTCGGCGTCGGACTCTTGCATGTTGGTCATCCATTGCTCGCCGGCTTTGGGCCAGCTTTCGAGGTCGTGGAATGCTATCAGATCTGCCAAAAGATGAAGTACCCAACCCCAGAATCCCGCGAAGCGAGCCTTGCCCCACTCCACCGCCGCCCAGTGTGGGCCGACTGGGATGACGCTGATCGGTTTTTTGGGCGTGTAGTGCTCTGGCGGCTGGCCTTCGGTGGCGCGCCTGATATTTTTTGCTACCAGCTCGGCGTCGTGCAGCGCGGTTTGCGCCATGCCGCTGTAGGGCGTGTTGGCGTTATCGCCTAGCACGAAGATGTTCGGCTCAGCTTGCAGAAACTCATCGACTTCGACCTTGCCACGATCAGTAAGCTTGAACGAGTTGTCTTTGAAGAACGGATGATTGGTCACACTCGCCGTCCAAACTACGGTGTGACTTTTGAGCGGCTTGTCGCCGGCCATCAGCATGTCGGCAGTTTCGCCTTGCACCGCAGTGCCGAGCATCAGCTTGACGCCCAGTGCTTGCAGCCGTTTGGCCACGGCTTGAGAAATTTCTTTGGGTGAGCGCGGCAGCAGTGTGGGCGCGGCCTCGACCAGTTCGATGTGTAGCTTGCGGCCCTGCACACCGTGTTTTTGCATGATGTGATGCAGATAGCCCGGCAGCGCGCCAGCCAGCTCAATCCCCGTTGGTCCGCCACCGACGATGACGTAGTTCAGGTCCGGCCCGCCGGTTTCGGCGATCTGCTGGTGCAGATGCTTCTTAAATCGTTCAACTTCCTCGGTGGATTTAATGCCGTACGAATAGTCTGCCAGGCCTGTAATCCCGAAATAGTTTGTGACATTGCCCAGTGCCAACACCAATGTGTCAAACGGGATGCTTTGTCCATCGGCATTCTTGATGTGCTTGTGCTTGCGGTCGAGTTTGGTCGCTTGGGCGCGCACAAAACGAACACCTGAGCCTTGCAGGATGTTTTCGAGCGCGATGCGCGATCCAGCGCGCCGTCCGCCCGTGGCGGTATGGTACAGGCCGGGATAATAGCGAAAATGGCTGTGCTCGCTTACCAACGTCACCTCGCAGCCCGTGCATCCTGCCAGCTCGAGCGCGGTTTTGACACCGGCAAATCCGCCTCCGACAATAACGATCTTTGTGTTTGTACTACTCATGCTTAGCATTATACAGAAGTTGCGCCCAGACGATAGAGTGGACACTCGAGGCTGGTGATGATATTATACTGCCCTATGAGATTAGAGGCCGCTTCCAAACCTGTTAGTATCGAATATCCGGTAGATCCGGCGGCCGCATGCGGCGGCGTGTGGGTCGAGCGGCAACGGCAGTTCGTGCCGGTAACTCCCGGCGAGACGATCGAAGTCAACGACCGGGGCGTGAGGCTATGGGAGTATGCAACGGATGAAGGCGATGTCTGGGCGTGCTTGCTGGAGGTGCCGGCAGGCGCCGAATCACCGACGTGGCAACTGCTCCAAGATATGGGCGAAAGCGCTGGCTATCGTGAGTGGAGCCGTACGGTGGCTGGCAGCGGAGAGTTCCGCCATGCGCTCGTTGCAGAGACGCCGGATACATTCGATGAAATATACACCGCTCTTCCAGAGCGCCCAGGCGAACCCATCGAGGCCTATCCATTTAACGAACGATTCCAAGTATGCGCTGCCCCGAACATGAGTATCGCGATGCTCACTACTTTTGCTGTGCCGTTTCAGAACTACTACGAGGCGCAGGTCGACCACCAATGGCAAGGCCAGCAGGCCTAGCGCTTGAACTTAGTTTTGATCGTCTCGTTGGGAACGTATTTATCGGTTTGTGCGTAGAGCGTGTAAGCCTCGCGGTCGGCGCCAGTTTGGAGCTGATTGCCGGTAACGCTGCGCGGCCAGAGGTGAAAATGCCGGACGGTATCTACCTCTGCGGCCAGCAGCACGACCTGTGCGATAAGATAAATCCAAAACAGCATGCCGAGCACCAAGGCGAATGTCCCATACAAAGAGTCGAGCTTGTGCAGCTCATGCGACAGAATAATCCCACCAAAACTCAACAGCAACTGAATGAGCACCGCAGCGATGGTCGCACCCAACAGCATGTAGCGCAGCCGCAGCCGGCCGAGTGTGGCGATGCGAAACGCATAGCCAAGCACAGCGGTTAGAATGCCGAAGCCAACGACGTTCGCCAGCACTTTAACCCAGGTGGCGTGCCCGAGATCGGTCGTAAAAATCGTGACCGCCAATGTGGCCGCGAAACCACCAAAGCCGGCACACAAAATAGCGAAGCTGTGCAAAATGCTCCTCGGAAACCCAGCGCGTTTGTTTTTGGGAATTTGCCACATGTTATCGACTGTGTATCGGAAGGCATCTGCCGCACCGCGCGCACCGTACAACGTTACTACGATGCCAATTATCAAGCCGACGCCAGCGCCACGCAACCCGTGGATGTTATGCTCTAGCTGGTCGCCCAATAACGGAAAAAAGTGCCCGACGCTTTTGCTGACCTCATGCTGGAATGTGGTATCGCCCTGAAACCAAATTTGCAAGATAGTAACCAGCACCAATAGCATCGGAAACAACGACAAAAACGCATAGTACGTGAGCAGTGCCGCCTGATAGCCGCCGCTGTCGTCACCGTACTTTTTACATAGCGCGTACACAAAACTAATCGCCGACCTGCGTTGTTGCCAGCAGTCCAGTTTTTGCATCGTATTTGTTATGCTCATTTGGCGGTATATCCTTCGTCCAATTATACCGTACCGCGCTATATGTGGACGAACAGGAGCTGGGGCTTTTTGCAATGCAAGAGCAGCGCGCCGCGAAGCAGCCATTTTTCGAGCCGGTTGAGTATGCGGATTTGCTGATACGCCGTAATGTACAGTTGCAAGTTGGCGATATCCGGCTGAGAGTCGTACATCTGCGCCAGCGTAAAGAACATGCAGGCTACCAGCGGGCCGTGGCGCATGCCCTCGAAATCTAAGATGCACATTACACGGCGATCGTCTGCCAGAATATTGCTGGCGTCGTAGTCGAAATGACTAAAGCCGCGCGGCGCAAACCTGATGGGCGGCATGGATTCCAACCAACTGCGCCGATGTGCTCGTTTGCGCACGTTGGCCTTGGGCAGTGGCTCGGCGGCATAGTGCTGGCCGTAAACGTGAATGCTGGCTTGGTTTTTGGCCATATCGTAAATAATTGGTGCGGTATAGCGGGCGGGATGCTTGCCGGGTTCGAACTCCATAAGCACGTAGTGCAGCCGCTTGTTGTCTATCATCGCTTCGGACATAAGCTCGCCCTGATTGTTGGGCAACATGCGTGGCACCGGTACGCCTTGGCTTGCCAAGTATGCGGTGAATCGTATTTCTTCTTGGATCAACCCGCCCGCCGCTTTGCCTTCAGCATAAATGCGCAGTACGTTAAGCTGTTCTTGCTGCTTGATAAGGATCGTCCGGCTGCTGCTGCCATTGCCCAACTCTTTGTACACGAATGTGTGAATGCCGTATGCCTGCAAGAGTTGCCCCAGGTTGTGATGTGTGAGGGCGAACTCGCTGGCAACAGATTGCAGGGCGAGTTGCGAGCTGGTGTCTGCATCGGTAGGCAACGCTTTGGGATGGTGCTTGTTGTAGCGATAGATAAAGTAATGACAGATGTTGGACGCCACCATGCCCAACAACATAGCGACACCCACGCCGCGCAACCCGAACCGCAGTAACAGCGGCGCGCTGCCCAGCGTTACCACCGTGGCGCTGGCCTGAGCGAGGACAATGCCCGATGATCGGTGCTCGATATTCAGGCTGGTGTTGCGCACAGTGTTAATCGCGATGAAGATCGTCGACACGGCTAGCAACTGGAAAATTGTTGTACTGCCGGTGGCGTATTGCTCTCCGAATATCCGAAGCAAATACGGTGCCACCAGCACTGCCAGCGCGACGGCAGGCAGCAAAATAACACCGAGCAGCTTGACCGTCCGCCGCACATTGGTCGATTTTTGCTGCGGATCGTGTGAACTTTCAGCCAACAGCGATTGCGTTGCCGCTGACGGCACTACGTACAGCAGGTTCGCCATCGTCCACGCCATCGAAAAGAACGCCGCCGCCGCAGAGCCGATATCCCGAATAATAAGCAGCGGCATTATCTGCGCTGGCAAACCGGCTACGATTACGCCGATGTAGTTGTTAGTGGCAAATTTGCGCGTGCGCTGCAAAAGTCGCCAGTCTGGTCGGGCGAATAGCCGATAGCCCGCCACACGTTTCATAAACGCCAAGCTGAGTACGAGCGACACAATCACCGCCAGCATATAGGCCAAAAAAATGCCAAGCGAACCAAGAGGAATTAAGAAAATAGGCAGCACCAGTTTTATCGAACCAAACACCGCGTACACCGCCGTATGATATTCGGCGCGGCGGTTTGCCACAAACACAGCATCGGTGAGCATGTTGAGGCTCACCGTGGCCATTAAAATAACAAAGGCTGCCTTGTGCCAGGTTTCCGAAAGTAACGACAGATGCACACCGAACATCCCACCGATCAGGAGGTACGCTGCAGTGATGAGCATAGTCACCAAGCCAACGGTAACAATTGCCGCGTTGATGTCGCGGCTTTGATTGTTGGAGCCTGGCAAAAAACGCACCAGGCCGGCGTTTAATCCGAGCAAGCTGATGTTCGAAATCAGCGTGGTGACTGATATAAGCGCCGACGCCACGCCGATCTCCGATGGCGAATACAAATGCGCCACAAACAGCCAAAATCCAAAACCTAGCACCGACATAACCGCCGTGCTGGCCACCAATAGCGCGGCATTGCGGAACAAGCTATCATCAATGAAGAGCTGCTTGGTATCAGAGAGTAGGCGTAGGATTCGCTTCATAATGTATGCCATGATGGTCCGTGCTGCTTTTAACAGACAGCGCACTATACCATAACCTGGCTACTCACAAAAGATAATTTTATACTATAGAAACGTTTATGTCAAAGTATTGCAGTATCAGCTATGCCTCTCGAGAACAGTCTGGAAGATTGTGGATCGGAAGCATGGCGCGCGAGAACAACACACGATCTTCTACACCCTCGCACACTACTCCCATGCCTACCGCATGTGCGCCTGCTGCGCGCATGAGAATCCGTACGCCGTCGGCAAAGGCGTCGTCTGCATAATCGTAGTGGTCCATGTATTCCAGATAAGCCCGTGCGAGTGGACGTGTGGCCATAGTCAGTGCAATTGCCTCGTCTGTCATAGCAAAGGCTTCTTGGCGCGCAGGGAGCTCGTGCGCCATGCCGGCTTCATCTAACAGAACTGCTTGACCACCTACTTTTTCAGCAATATGGCGCCGCACTGCAAGACTAATCCCCGTATGGAGAAGCATAACATCGTTTACTTCCGTACAAGTTGCCGCTTCTGCTTCCGCCAACCAGTTCCGCATCGATTGTGGTAACCAAAACGTAACTGGATACAGGGCGTGGTCTTCGTACGTACCAGCTTTAGTAAGCTCCCGGGAGAACGGAGTATTTGACATACTTACATTATAATTGTATTGTTGTATTTATGCAAGTATATTCTGTAGAAGAGTGGCTGAGCACCGAAGTAGTGCGACACTTTATGCGCAATGTTACGCCCGGTAGCCACGATGAGCTCATGGCGGCGCATGCACGCATGGAGCAGACGAATGCTCGCCTGCGTTGCAAGCCTGTTCCTCCGTCTAACACCGTTGAGCCGCGCATTACAAGTCGCATAGTATACTAAGGCTATGAAGATTCTGGTGACTGGCGGCGCTGGCTATATCGGCAGCGTGGTGACGACCTTACTGCGCGAGGCCGGGCATGATGTAGTTGTGCTCGATAATCTGTCGCAGGGCCACGCCGACGCTTTACCGAGCGATGTTCGGCTCATCACGGCGGATGTTTTGCACGCTGGCGAGGTGCTGTCGCCAGAAGACGGATTCGAGGCCGTGATGCACTTTGGCGGGCTGATCGCCGCTGGCGAGTCGGTGTTACGCCCCGAGCTGTACTGGCAGAACAATACCATTGGCTCGCTCAAGCTGCTGGAAGCAATGCGCAAGCTCGGTATCAAAAAGCTCATCTTTTCTTCGACTGCGGCAGTGTACGGCGATCCGGCGCATGTGCCGATTGTCGAAGACGACCCCAAAAATCCCACCAATCCATATGGGATGACTAAGTTGGCCGTGGATATGGCAATCAGTAGTGAATGCGCCGCGCATGGCCTGGCTGCCACGAGCTTGCGCTATTTCAATGTGGCTGGCGCGTATGGTACTTGTGGCGAACGACATAGGTCGGAGACGCACATTATACCGCTCGCTCTGGCAGCGGCCGACAAAAACCAGCCATTCTGCTTGTTTGGCGACGACTACCCCACTCCCGACGGGACCTGCATCCGTGATTATATTCATGTGCTCGACCTTGCGCGCGCCCACCTGTTGGCGTTGGAGCGGCTGCAGCCAGGAGCGCATACGATCTACAATTTGGGCAACGGCCGTGGGTTTTCGAACAAAGAAGTGTTGCGTGCTGCCCAGGAAGTGACTGGTCATACGCTTGTTGTACAGATAAAACCGCGACGCGAAGGCGACCCAGCGCGTTTGGTGGCGTCGAGCGACAAGGCTCGTCGCGAGCTCGGCTGGACGCCCGAAAAACCGACGCTGCAGGCGATGATCGAGGACGCCTGGCGGTTCTATAAAGCCCGCTAACTTCGGGTTCAACGCTTTGCCTGCCAAGGCCCAACGTGCGCTGGATAAATACAAAAAAGCCTTGCTTATTTGCCAAATACATGGTATTGTGTTGACTAATTGCTAAATGGATGGTGTGGATCCTGTTGGCAAAGAGAGCAACGGATGTCGCACCATCATTCTGTATTACAACGCGTGCTTGCTTCCCGGGTGGTTATCATCGCGATAGTCGCCCTCCTATGCATTGGCGCGTCGGCCGCAGCTCTGATCCATCGCCACACAATTGCTCACGCCTTTACCCTTGCAACCACACACCAGCCGGAGCGCTACTCCGAGTTGTACTTCGATAACAGCGCACATTTGCCACTATATTCGCCAGCCTACAAGGCCGAGCGCGTGTCGTTTCACATCGCCAATCATCAAGGCAAAACGACCACATATGCGTATCGTGTGGTGTTCCAAGTTGGTGCAAAAACCAGCGTGCTCCGCAGCGGCAGTGTAACCATAGCCGATGGTAGTAGTGCCGACATCTCGGTTACGTACACGATGTCCGCGCCAAACCTTTCTGGACAGCTCAATGTGCAACTTGAAGGAAGAAGCGAGCACATCGCCTACAGGATGAAGTCATGAAAAAAGTAACCGTGTTTATCCCTTGCTACAACGAGGCGGACGCCATTGGCAATCTGATTCGCAAATTCCCGCACAAAAAGCTAGCCTCGTTGGGATACGAGCTGGATATTCTGGTTATCGACAATAATTCCACCGACGACACTGCCGCTATCGCCCGCGCCGCTGGCGCTCGCGTGCTGCACGAACCAAAAAAAGGCAAAGGCAACGCCGTGCGCGCTGCCTTTTATGCCTTGCCGCCAGATACAGATTACGCGGTGATGCTCGACGGCGACGACACCTACAAGCCGGAAGAAATCGCTCGCCTGCTCGAGCCGATCGACAGCGGCTTCGCCAAAATTATCATCGGTTCGCGTATGCACGGCCGCATACACGAAGGCTCGATGAAGAAAATGAACCATTTCGGCAACCGAGTGTACTCGCGCCTGGTGCGCACCGCCTATAACGTGAAGGTAACCGATGTACTGACCGGCTACTATGCGTGGTCGCGCGACGTGATCGAAAACTTACGCGATCACTTGCAGTCGCAGGATTTTACCATCGAGATGGAAATGATGACCAAAATGGCCCGCCTCGGCTATGAGATTTATTCCGTGCCGGTTTCGTACGATTCGCGCTTGGGTAACTCCAGCCTTAGGCCGTTCAAAGACGGTGCGCGCATTATGGTGACCTACGTGCGGAATATGCGTTGGAAACCGGTGTACGGGCCAATTACGGATAGGGAGTTGCTCCATGACCACCAAGCGGTTGAAGATAGCCTTGGTGTCTGATGCGGTGCTTCCTTTTCATAAAGGAGGCAAAGAAGTCCGCATTTTTCACCTCGCGCAAGAGCTTATCCGTCTGGGTCAGCAGGTTGACATCTACACCATGAAATGGTGGGATGGCGGCGACACCTACGAGCACGAGGGCATGACGTTCCACGCGCTGTGTCGCTTTCATCCGTTGTACGTCGGCAAGCGGCGCTCGATTGCCGAAGGACTATTGTTTGGTGCGGCGTGCTTTAAACTGATTCGTTATCAGTTCGATGTGCTGGAAACCGACCACATGCCGTACTTCCCGCTGTTTGCCGCCAAAGTGGTGAGCCTGCTGAAGCGCAAGCCGCTGTTTGCCACGTGGCACGAGGTTGTTGGCCTGCGCGCTTGGCGAGAATATTTGGGCTTTAAAGGCGGTACCATCGCCGCTGTTATCGAGCGACTCAGCGTGCATATGCCCGATCACATCATCGCCGTTTCGGCGCATACACAAGAGCAATTGCGCAGTGTCTTGCACTATAAAGGCCCACTGTCGCTGGTGAGTAACGGGATTGACGCTGAGCGCATCGCCGCGGTCGCCCCTGCGGCGCTATCGAGTGATGTTATCTACGTTGGTCGGCTGATTCCGCACAAGAATGTTGATTTGCTCTTGCGCGCAGTTGCCGAGCTACGCGAGAGCCGGCCGAACATACACTGCGTCGTTGTTGGCACCGGCCCGCAGCAGCACAAGCTCGAGGCGCTCGTGCGCGAGCTTGGCTTAGAGCGGCACGTGACTATGACCGGGCGGCTGGAATCGTCTGATGATCTGTTTGCGCTGATGAAATCGTCGAAGGTGTTTGTGTCGCCCTCGATCCGCGAAGGATTCGGCATTACCGTGCTTGAGGCATACGCGGCCGGCCTGAAGGTGGTGACTGTTCGCCATCAAGATAACGCCGCGCAACATCTTGTGCAGAAAGAGACTGGCCTGGTGTGCGAGCCGACTGCCGCCGCGATCGCCGAAGCCATTCAAACGTTGCTGGGCGAAGCCGATGCCGGCAAGGTGCTTGCACTCGATGCCTCCGTCTTTGATTGGAGCGCCCAGGCCGTGGCCCTGAAAGAGGTGTACGGCCTATGAAATTACTCGTCGTCGCTCCATATTATGCACCCAAAATTGGCGGACTGGAGAACTATGCGCGCCAGCTCGGCATTGCACTACGTGATATTAAAAAGTGGGAAGTCGTAGTAGTAACCTCGAATTATCTTGGTCGTAAGTCCATAATTGACGTTGTTGATGCCATGAAGATATATCGCTTGGGGACGCTCTGTAAACTCTCGAATACGCCCATCAATCCATTCTGGCCATTTGCCATTCGCCGGATTATTCGCAAGGAGCGCCCGGATTTTATCTTGGCACACACGCCGGTGCCCTCGATGGCCGACGCTAGCGCGCTGGCTGCTGGGCGAACGCCATTTATACTCGCCTACCACGCAGCGACACTGCAAAAGGGCGACTCGCCGCTGTTTAATCTGGTGGCGCAAGTGTATGGCTGGTACGAAACAATCACCCTGCGCCGCGCCGCGCGCATTTTGGCGGTGTCGGATTTTGTCAAAGCTACCTTTCCGGCCAAGCTGCAACACAAAGTGCGTGTGCTGCCTAACGCGGTGTGGGCGCGTGATGTGCAGCAGCGTGCGCAGCCAGAGCAGATTGAGTTTTTGTTCATTGGCTCGCTCGATCGCACGCACGCGTGGAAAGGGCTCGAAGATATTCTCCGCGCACTGGCCGTGTATCAGCGTGAATTCACCGCGCCGTTTGTGCTTTCGGTGATGGGTGACGGCAATGATCGGCCGCGCTACGAGCGGCTTGCCGCTGCGCTCGGACTCCAAGACTGCGTCCAGTTTTTGGGTGCGCAAACCGGTGCCGAAAAAGAGGCGACGATTCGCCGCGCCACCGCGCTGGTGATGTATCCTACAACCGCCAACGACGCCTTCCCTACGGTGATGCTCGAAGCCTGGGCACGCTATGTGCCGGTTGTGGCTGCGGCGATTGGGCCGATCCCATCGCTGATACATGACGGCATAGACGGCTTGTTGGTGCCACCGCATCAGCCGGGTGAGCTTGCCCATGCGCTGCATACGGTTGCGAGTAGCAGTCGGGCCGCCCGGGCGCACATGGCACAGGCGGCCGCTCAGCGCGTACACGACGCCTACACCTGGGAGCGGCAGGCGGCTGCGCTGGCTGAGATCGTCAAGGAGCTACTATGAAGCTGACCATGCTCGGCTCCGGTTCTGCCGCTAGCACGTTGTCTATCCGGTTGGTGGCGCTGGCCCGGCATCTTGGCGTCAAAAATTGGAACGTGTCGGTCATCTTGCCCTCGGCCGATAAATACAACAACTTTACTTCCGACCCGCAGGCTGCAATTTCGCATGCCAAGCTGGTGCAGCCCTGGCAACCGAAAACCAAGTCGGCCATGGCAAACTTGCTGCCCTATTTGTGTACGTCGTTCGCCGCGTTTCTACGCACGCGGCCGGATGTCGTGTATCTGTACAAGCCGACGCCGATTACTATTGTCGGCATTCTGGCGCGCCTGGCGAGCAAGCCGGTGCTGCTAGATTTGGACGACTTGGGAAGCGAAGTGATGAAGGCGCAAGGGCAAGCTGCGTTGCAATATCGCCTGGTTGCTTGGTGCGAGCGCTTGGCACTGCGTTATTGTTCGGCAGTGGTGGTTACCTCTACATATTTAGAAACGCTCGTCAGGCGGCGTTTTCCCAATAAGCCGATACTCGTGCTGCCGAACGGCGTAGAGCCCGAGGATTACACGAAGCCAGCCGAGCAGGCGCCACGCCATGGCGTATATTACTTTGGAGCGGTTAATCGTCTGAGTCTTATCGAGACACTGCTTCGCGCGGTGCCGTTGGTGGTGCAATCTGTGCCTGATGTGCAGGTGACGATTGTTGGCGGCGGCAGTGCGCTGGAAGATGCCACGCAGCTCGTCAAAGAGTTAGGCATCGAGCACGCCGTGAGGTTCACCGGCTGGACCGCCATGCTCGAAGCACAACAGTACACGCAGTTTGCTGATCTGGCCGTTTGTTGCCAGCCCGACACACCCACCGTGCGTGCGGCCAGCAACATGAAAGTGTTTCAATATATGGCCATGAGCACGGTGCCGGTGGTAAGTGATGTTGGCGATCTGGCGCTCTACTGCAAAAACGGCACCGCCGGCGTAGTGGTGCCTGCCGACGACGAGCGCGCGCTGGCTGATGCGCTCACCGCACTGCTGCTCGATCTGGCTAAGCGCGCGCGTTTGGCTCACACTGGCCGCCGACTTGCCGAAACCGAGTATGCCTGGGCAACACGCACACAACAGCTCGATGCATTCATACGTGGCATGGGTGCGGAGCGAAAGGACGTACTATGACTATGACACGTGCGTCGTCCAGATTGCCGTTTATGAGCGTCGTAGTCAACACCTACAACGGAGCTGGGACGATTGCGCGGACATTGGACTCGCTCCTGGCGCAAGATTATCCAGCGGACAGGCGCGAGATCATTGTAGTAGACGACGGCTCTACCGACAACACTAGCCACATCGTCGCCCAGTATCCTGCTGTTCGATGTATCGTGTTGGCGCATAACGTCGGTATTTCCGAAGCGCGGAATGCCGGCCTGGCGGCGGCAAAAGGTGATGTGTACGCCGCCTTCGATGATGACTGTATCGCCAGCCCTGACTGGCTGCGGCAACTCGCCAAAGGATATAGTTTCCCAGACGTTATTGGTGTCGGCGGCTATTTGGTGGACGAGAGCGAAGCCGGCGGCGTGCCCAAAAAATACCGCGATGCCACCGGCAGCGGCTTTGCGCCACGTGCTACTGCCACCGACAAGCGTTCGTTTATGCGTCGGTTGCAGGCATATGTTATGGCTGGCTTGCGTCGTTTTGAGTCGTCGGACGAAGAATGGACCGAAGTAACCGAGTTGTATGGTGCCAACAGTTCGTTCCCAATCGCCGCACTCCGTGAAGTCGGCGGCTGGCGTGCGGACATGACTGGCATCGAGGACCGTGATGTCTGCTTGCGTATCCGAAAATGCTATCCAAACAAACACTTCTACGCGATCCGCGATGCTAAAATTATTCATGATCCCATGATGTCACTCACTCAATATTTATTGCGCCCATATCGCCGCGGACTGGCGAACTTCCGGTTCCATTACGTTAATAAAATCACGCCGCCGCTGTTTCCGTTTCCGTTGCTGATGCTTGGAGCTGTGGGCATTGCCGTGGCGGTGAACAGATTTGCTGTGCCGGGGGTGCTGTTGCTCGCGCCGCAGCTTCTGTATTTTTGGTGGCCGTATTACGCTGCTCGTCATCGCAAGCCAACGTATCTCCTATTCCCTTATTTACAGTTGGCCGAGGAGGCTATGGTGCTTGTTGGATTGTTGCGGGGTTATGTCTCGCACGTGAAGGAGGCCTATGGGGATCGTTAAGACGCTGCAGTGGCGGCGCTGGGTCCCTGGCCTGGCCATTGTGGCAACATGGATGCTAACGACGTTGGTCGTGCCCAGCACGTTTGTGCGCGCACTGGTGTCGATTGGCTTTTTGGCGCTAGCGCCCGGCTATTTTGCGTTCCGCTCGCTGGTAGGTTATGCCAAGCCAGCGTCGTTGGCGCATCTGTTGGGGTATACGCTGGGCTTAAGCTTAGCGCTGCTGATGGTGATCGGCCTCGGCGTTAATCAGCTTTTGCCATTGTTCGGTAACCGCCAGCCACTCACGACCACAGTGTTGTGTCTGGCGATCGGTGGCGTAACTGCTGCGCTGGTGGTGCTATCGGCATTTCGCGCGCGACCCAAGCGACCGCACCTGCGATTCAGATGGAAAGAGCTGCTCAAGGCGTGGCCGTTTGTTGCGCCAAGCGTTGTGTTGCCGGTGTTGGCCACGGGCGGTGCGATCACGCTCAACAATGGCGGCTCCAACTGGTTGGCGCTCACCGCGATGGGTGGTATTGGATTGTACGCGCTGTTCCTAGTGTGGAGCAAAAAAGCGGTGCGCTGGTATCCGGCGGCATTGTATGGCATCTGCTTGGCACTGCTGCTTGGCACATCGATGCGCGGCTGGCATATCACCGGCCACGACATCATGCAGGAATATCAGGTTTTCGAGCTAACGCTCCGCCACAGTGCCTGGCACATGCAATATTATCAGGACGCCTACAACGCCTGTTTGAGCATCACCATTCTGCCAACCATCTTCCAGCGGCTTACCGGCATTGCCGATCCATACGTCTTCAAGTTTGTGTATCAGCTCCTGTTTGCGTCGATCGCGCCGCTCTTGTATGTGATGCTCAAGAAGTTTACTGATAGACGAATCGCGCTGCTGGCAGTGTTCACATTTATGAGTTTCCCGGCTTTCTTGACCGATATCACCATGCTGAACCGGCAAACAATCGCGCTGCTGTTTGTGGCGCTTTCGTTGCTGGCCGGATTGGATAAAACGCTGCGCGGCTGGCACAAAAGAACGCTCGGCGCGATCTTTTTGCTGGGCATGATTTTGTCGCATTACTCAACGAGCTACATTACGCTGAGCGTGATCGGTGCGGCGTTAGTGTTTGGGTACGGCTCAACGCTGCTGCTGAATCGTTTTCGCAAGCGACCTGGGCCACGGCGCAAGACAGATGTGTCGATCTATCATCCTGCGATGTTCGCGGGCGCGGTGATTGCGCTGTTCGCATGGGGAACGTTGGCAACGCACACCTCGGATAATATCGCCCGCACGATTACCGGCGGTGTGCAGGAAATTCGCCGGATCATAGATCATCAAACGTCGAGTAATAGCGGCGCTGGCAATGTAAGCCTGACCGCCCAGAACAATGCCTCGACCGATCTTTTTGCGCAATATTTGGCACGAATGAAGCAGACGCGCAACGCGCCAAGCAACGCCTATTATCCGGATAGCACGATTGCCAAATTCCCAATGCTGGCCAAAAATCCGGCTGTGCCAGCGGAAGGCTCAGCCATGCGCGCACTACATGTACCAACGCAGCTTATTGGATCGTTGTTTGATGCGGTGCGTCAGGGTTATGCGTTGCTGCTTGAGCTTTTGATCGTCGCTGGCTTGGCCATCGTCGCCCTTAAGCGCGCGGCGCTCAAAAGTCTGTCACCGCAATACCTGATGCTTGGCATCGCCAGCCTGTGTATCATCGCCATGCAAGTCATCCTGCCGTCGGACGTCATTAACTACGGTATTTTGCGTGTGATACAACAAAGCTTGCTGCTGCTTGCGCTGCCCATCGTGGTAGGCTTGCTTTGGATTGCCCGGGCCGCGCGCATCAGTGAGCGCTGGCGGCCACGCGCCGTAGCCTTGGTGCTGGTGGCGTTCTTCGCTATCTTGTCTGGCTTTGTTCCGGCACTGACCGGCGGCTTTAAGCCGACGCTGGCTCTTAGCAACAGCGGATTTTATTACGAAGCCTACTACACCCATCAGCAGGAGATAACCGCCGATCAATGGCTACTCGCCAGCTCACCTAAAGGCTCTCGCGTTTATGCCGATGAGTTTGCGCGGCGCAAGATGATCGCCTACACTAACTCCACCATATTCGCCCAGCCGGTGCTGGTGCCATCGGCCATACCGGTGGATAGCTATGTGTATCTCAGCAGCGGCAACACCACCTTTGACGAAATCCCATTCTACTATAAAGGCGATTTACTGTACGAGCACGTGCCTTACAACTTTTTGAACGCCAACAAGAACCTGCTCTACAGCTCCGGCGACGTGCTTATTTATAAGTAGGTTTCCACGTTTCGGTGTGGCTGGTAAGCTGGTAGCCTTTGGCGCGGATGTCGTCGATGAGCTGCGGCAACAAGGCGATGGTGTGCGGCGCGTGCAGGTGGAATAAAATAACAGCGCCCGGATGCAGCTCGCTAAGGATAGTGCGGCGCATTGCTTCGACAGAAGCGCCGGTCCAGTCGCGACTGTCGATGCTCCAATAACAGATTGCGCAGCCGAGACTGGCGGCAATCCGGCGCACGCGTTTGTTGTAGCGACCTTCTGGTGGTCGGAGCCATGGCCCGGGCAGCCCGGTGCTGATTTCGCGCACCATGTCTGCCGATGGTAGACTGCGCAGCACCGCGTGCGAAAACGTGTGATTGCCCACGATATGCCCGGCGCTCTGGATGCGCTGGACGAGCTCAGGCTGTGCGGCCGCCCAGTCGCCCTGCAAAAAGAAGACTGCTCGTGTGTCTTTCTCTTTGAGTATCGACAAGAGTGCCTGTATTTGTTCCCCAGTGCCGTAATCGTCGAATGTCAAAAGAATAGAGTCGCTCTGCTTGTGGCAGCGCTTTTCGGCTTCGGTGGCGCCCACGCGAGCATCGGCGTATGCATGCAGCAGACGGGACGCAGTGTGTTTGAGGGTCAATGCGAACGACGAGGTGTTCATATGTATACGAAATATCCAGAATAATTATACAATATTATGTAGTATTTATGCAAATTGGCCTCTTATGCAAAAGTGTGGTACGCTACATGTTGATAATTGTACGAGCGCTGATGCAGCGCGTCGCCTAACCCGGATCACCACTTGTACACAAACAAAATCAGGTACAAACAGCGCCCTTCCTCACGCCGCGCAACACGGCGTATTACGTTGCGCTTGCTTGCCGTGCTGGTGCTGGGGCTGTTGTTGGGTCTGGGATGGCGCGTGTGGCACGCGCAAACAACGACTACCAGCTCGAACGTCACCGAGTGGCACGTGCTTACGGCGCCAAAACCGCTGCATTCTTACGGCATCGCTGCCGGTAGTTCACTGACGTCGTTGTCGAGTCAGGCGCTCAATGCCAGGCTTGATGGCATTGCTACCACCGGCGCGCAGTGGATACGGTTCGATTTTGACTGGAGTCTCATCCAGCCCACGGATAGCCATGAATATCGTTGGACTACGTACGACAAAATTGTTGCTGCAGCCACGAAGCGCCATCTCAGCATTCTGGGCATCATCACCTACACGCCGGCCTGGGCTCGCGACGCTGCCTGCGCCGATGACGACAAGTGTCCGCCGGCAGATCCAGCTCAGTTTGCAGCCTTTGCCGCAGCATTAGCGCACCGCTACAAGCAAAACGGCGTGCACGACTGGGAAATCTGGAATGAGCCGAACAACCCGCAGTTTTGGGCGTCCGGCGCGAATCCCACAGCGTACACGGCGCTGCTCAAGCAAACCTTCACTGCGCTGCACGCCGAAGACAATCAATCGTATGTGCTGACTGGCGGCCTGTCGCCGCAGCCGAATAGCAACACGGCCGTTGCGCCAATCGATTTTTTGGCCGGGATTTATAAGGCTGGCGGCAAGGATTTCTTCGATGCGGTCGCCGATCACCCGTACACCTTTCCACTGAGCCCGCTAAGCGCCGCAGACCACGCCTGGAACCAAATGGCGGCCGATAACCACAGCTTACGCCAGCTCATGGTAACGAACGGCGACGCAGCCAAAAAGATTTGGATTACCGAATTTGGCGCGCCAACCGATGGCCCGGGCCCGGTTGCGACGCTGCAAAATCCGCAGCTCGACGCACATCCGTATGTAGTGAACGATCAACTGCAAGCCAAGTTGCTTGCCGATGCAGTAAGCTTGTACAAATCGTATAGCTGGGTTGGCCCCTTCTTTTACTATTCGTATCAGGACGCTGGCACCGATCCTTCGACCAACGAAAACTTCTTTGGCTTGCTGCGCTACGACGGTTCGCAGAAACCAGCCTACGCGGCGTTCAAGCAAGCTGCGGCCGCAGCTCACTAGTCTGAAACCTTGCGCTTGCAGGCCCATATCGCTTAAGCTAAGGCTATGGATGAAATGAAGCGTCAGTTGGTGGCCGCTGGTTTTAGTGGCGAACTGGACGACAGTGATGCAGCGCGTGAATTTTACAGCCACGATGCTTCCCTGTTCGAACTGAAGCCACAGTTGGTGGTGATGCCCAAACACAGCAAGGACGTTCAGAAGCTTGTTGCCTTTGTAACCAAGCACAAAAAAGACAATCCGTGGCTGTCGATCACCGCGCGTTCGGCCGGCACCGATATGTCCGGCGGCGCAATCAACGAAGGCATCGTGGCGGACTTTACCAAACACTTTACGAAGATAGAGAGCGTTTCCGCCAGCGAAGGCCATGCGCAACCGGGAGTGTATTTTCGAGATTTCGATGCCGCTACACTCAAGCACAACGTACTCATGCCAACCTACCCGGCCAGTCGCGATCTGTGTACCATTGGTGGCATGGTCAACAATAATTCTGGCGGCGAAAAATCGCTGGAGTATGGCAAAACCGAAGACTTTGTGCGTGAGCTGAAGGTGGTGTTCTCTGATGGCAACGAGTACGTTGTACGACCACTCAACCGTTTGGAATTGGTCAAGAAAATGGCCCAGCGCGATTTCGAGGGCCGACTCTACAAGCAAGTGTTCGAGCTGTGCGAAAAACACTACGATACAATAAAAGCCGCCAAGCCGCGCGTCAGCAAAAACTCGATGGGTTACAATTTGTGGGATGTCTGGGACCGCGACGTCGGTGTGTTCAATTTACAGAAACTTATCGTTGGCAGCCAAGGCACACTTGGGCTTACTACCGACATCAAGTTCAAACTCGTGCCGCGCCGACCGCATTCTGGACTGCTGGTCTTGTTTTTGCGCGATATTGATGCGCTCGGCGAGGTCATTCCCAAAGTGCTTGGGCATAAACCGGCGACTTTTGAGTGCTTTGACGACGCGACCCTGCTACTCAGTATTAAATTTATGCCCTACTTCCTCAAGATGTTGGGTTTGGCCAAGTTCGTTCATTTGCTGATAAGCCTGATCCCGGACGGGTTTCAGCTACTGCGCGGCATTCCTAAAATGGTATTAATGATAGAGTTTAACGGCCAAACCGAAGACGAGGTGCGCGGCAAGATACAAGCACTGCACCGCGAACTTAAAACATACCGCGCCCGCTACGAAATCAACGGCTTCGAAGAAGATCCCACCGAAGGCAAAGCCGAAAAGTTCTGGATTATGCGTCGCAACGCGTTCAACTTGCTGCGCAAAAAAGTCAAAGACAAGCACACTGCACCGTTCATCGATGACCTCGTGGTTAACCCCGAATATCTCACGCAATTTTTGCCACGGCTCCGCAAGTTGGTCAAAAAGTACAAGCTCTTGGCGACTATTCAAGGACACATTGGCGATGGTAATTTCCACATCATTCCCCTCATGAAAATTGAAGATCCGAAAGAGCGCGCCAAGCTGCTGCCGGCCATGAAAGAGGTCGATGAGCTGGTGCTCACGTATCATGGTTCGCTTTCGGGCGAACATAACGATGGCTTGGTGCGCGGGCCATGGCTGAAGGAGCAGTTTGGCAGCGAAGTGCTCGGGTATTTCAAAGCCGTGAAACAGATTTTTGACCCAGAGAACATCTTTAATCCGCACAAAAAGTCCGATGCCGATTGGGATTTTAGCTTCGAGCATATCCGTAAGTCGTTCTAATTTGACAATCTGCTTGCGATTTTAGGCAGCGTGCCGCAAGCTTATAGCACTCGAACGAGGCACCACTATGACTGAAGATGTTATTACCGATCTGAAGCAATTTATTACTGCAACAGTTTCGCAGCAAACTATTGAGCTAGAAAAGAAATTCGACCACAAGATCGATCAGCTCGACCACAAGCTCAGCTCCAAGATAGACGCCCTGAGCGCGGCGGTAGCCGAGGCGCTCGATGCTGCCAACGAGGCGACGGCGACGCAACTCCGCGACCACGAGCGGCGAATTGTTCGGCTGGAGCACACCGTGCATCCTGCCTAAGCCTGCCATCGTTCGCTTGCGTAGGCCGCTCACTGGCCGTATGCTAGTGGTATAGTTACTAACGGAGAGTCTATCATGGGCCAATTAGAAAAATTTGAACTGCAGCTCGATGAGCTACTCAACAAAAAAGCACCATTCAGTCTGCCGCCGAATGGCCGCAAGGCTTTGGCGCACGCGCTGTGGTGGATTGCGTTGATTGTTGGGGTGCTTGAACTATGGAGCGCGTTTGCGCTGTGGCATCTCGGGCATGCTGTCGACCACGCGGTTGATGTCATTAATTCCCTCTCAACGTATTACGGTGGTCCGGCAGCCGTTACTACGCCGCATCTCGGGCTGTTTTATTATCTGACGCTTATCGTTATGGCGGTCGTGGGCGTGGTTATGTTGCTCGCAACGCCGCAACTCAAAAATATGAAGAAGAGCGGCTGGAATTTGCTGTTCTACGCTGCATTGTTCGAGGCGGTGGTGGCCGTGCTGCGGTTATTCTCAAACGTTGGTGGTGGCATTACGAATTTCCTCGGCGCTGCTGTCGGTGCGGTGGTGGCCGCATACTTTTTATTCCAGGTACGTGATTTCTTTACGCACGCTAGTGCGCCTGTCCCGGCGACTGCGCCGAGCGCCACGCACGACGAACCGAAAGCCGCAGCGCAAGAACACGCGGGCGCCGCAGCGCACGACTCAAAAACCAAAACCGAGCACAAGCGAAAGGAACATACACCGAAGCACGAAGAAGACAAATAGGCTTCGCCAACTGCGAGAAATACCTCGGTTGCCAATGAGCCGAGGTATTTTCGTGCGTAGCAAACCTACTTCGTGGTAGTCCACTGTAAGCTATTTCTCGACAAGCTTGCCGTCCGACAGTCGAAACGTCATATCGGTGCGTCCGGCGATGGACAGATCATGCGTTACCGCCACGATAGTCGTGTCCTCGCTGCGACTGAGGTGGTGCAAGAGATCGAAAATCATCTTGCCAGTTTGTTCGTCGAGATTGCCGGTGGGCTCGTCGGCCAAAATAAGCTTCGGTTTATTGGCGAGCGCCCGAGCAATCGCCACTCGCTGCTGTTCTCCACCGCTCAAACGCCCGGGTTTGCGCTGTTGCTTGGCGCCGTCAAGCCCGACCTGATCGAGCAACTGCATGGCGCGTTCTTTGCGCTGGCGCGGGCTCAAACCATTGAACTCCATTGGTAACATCACGTTTTCGACCGCAGTGAGGTTTGGGATGAGGTTGTAATTCTGAAAGACGAAGCCAATTGCGCTACAGCGATATGCAATCAGTGCGTGGTCGCCCAGCCCGACCAGCGATTTGCCGTTCACCAGAATGTCGCCTTTGCTGGGTTTGTCGAGCGCGCCGAGCAAGCTGAGCAGCGTACTTTTGCCGCTGCCGCTGCGTCCGATGATGGACGCAAACTTGCCTTGCGGGATGGTAAAACTGATGTCGTTGACCGCTGTTAAGGTGGTGTCGCCGCTCGTAAAGGTGCGGACCAGGTTTTTAACTTCTAGCATGGTTCCTCCTACTCTGCCCTCATAACTTCGCTGGGTCGGACTTTGGCGATCAAGCCTGCGGCGGCAGTGCTGCCAACCGCAGCGATCAGTAAGGCGCCGCCCAAGCCGTAAGCAACGATACTGCCGTTGACATTGGCCCTTAGATTTTTGACGCCTTGAGTAACCGACCGTCTGTCAAAACTCACGCGGAAATTGCCACCGCCGCCCGGCCCTTGCATCAGCGTTTGACCATTCGACGAGGCTGCGCTGTTGCTCGTGTTATTGGCGAGCATTTTGGTAACTGGCGTTGCCGCCACGCTGCCGATAATAATGCCGACGCCGGCCGCTAGCACCGTGAGTGTTACCGCTTCGATCACGAACTGGAGCATCACGCGGACGTTGGAGCCGCCAATGGCTTTTAACACGCCAATCTCTCGCCGGCGTTCGCGCACGATCATAATCATTGTGAGTAAAATAATGACCGCCGCAGTACCAGCCGCGCCAGCCAGGCTAAAGAGCGAGACATTTTTAATATTTTGCAGCGAGCTGAGCGTGGCCTTAGTGGTTGTGGCGTCGTTGGTGACATCGGCGTTGCTGCCGAGCGCGTTGCTGATAGCTGAGGTGGTGCTGTCGAGGTTAGTGGCGTTGTCGATGTGAGCAGTCGCAGAGGTCACGGCGCCACTTTGGCTGCTGAGGCGCTGGACAGTCGGCAGCGGCATAATGACTTGGTTGTTGCTAAAGGTGCTGCCCGAGTCAAAAATGCCCGCTACCGTAAAGGTTGTACCGTAGGCGGTAAAGGTTGAGCCAACGCTTAGGCTGTTCTTGGTAGCCAAGGTTTTACCGATGAGGGCGACCTGCGCATCTTTGGTGCCGTCAAAAGTTTTACCGCTGGTGAGCGTTGCGCTACTGCCATTGTTGTTGGCGACGCTACCAAGTGGATTGCTGGAGCCAATCACTGTAATCGGCGGCTTAAAATCACCGCTAATAACCGGCATGTTAGTGTTGCCATCGGCCTGACCCATAACATTTTGCGTGTTATCCCGCTCGATAAAACCTTGCCGCCTGCCAAAGCTCCCTGCATCTATCGCCGAGGTGAGGCTGGTGCTACTGCTTTGCAGGCGGTCGGTAAGCGTTTCGTCCACGCTCGTCACGTGGGCTGTGGAGGTTACTTTGCTGATTTGGTCGGCGGTGAGCGGCGTACCACCGCCCTCAAAACCGCGAATGCCAGCGGGCGAAATAGTAATTGTGTTGCCCACTGTCTTTTGTACGTCGCTAATTTTTTGGCTAATAGCTTGGTTGGCAAACAACATTGCCAGGCTGAGACCAATGCTCAGCCCGAGCATGCCCACGATGGCAATGGTGCGAATGCCGTTCCTGAAGGCGTTGCGCACGCCGCGGGTCAGTACGTTCATGGAGGTCCTTTCGTTATTGGTTAGTCAGCATTGTAGATCTGCTTTCTGAGCATTAGCTGAACGACGCACGATCTGGTATAATGAAGGCAACAAACGAAACACGATAAACGGGCATGCATACATCCTCCGAGATTACCTACTCAATGGTAGTCCCGCTCTATAACGAGAGCGCCGGGCTGCAAGCATTCCACGCTTCTTTGCAAGAAGTGCTTACCGAGCATGTCTCTGAACCGTACGAGATTATCTATTGTAATGACGGCAGTAGTGACACTACATTATCCAAGCTTCATCTGATCGCCAAGCACAGCCCGCAAGTCCGCGTGGTGAGCCTGTCGCGCAATTTTGGCAAAGAGATCGCCATCAGCGCTGGAGTGAATGAGGCTCGTGGAAAAGCCATTATCACTTTGGATGCCGACGGCCAGCATCCGGTGGAGCTGATCCCGGAATTCATCTCTCGCTGGAAGGCCGGCAGCAAAATCGTCGCCGGCGTACGCACCGCCAATCAAAAAGAAGGCGTGGTAAAACGGCTTGGCTCGCATTTATTTTATTGGTTATTCAATCGCTTGGCCGGCAAAAAAGTGGTGCCAGGTTTGAGCGACTACCGGCTCATCGACCGCAGCATTCAGCGTGAGTTTGCGCGCATGACCGAACATAATCGCTTTACTCGCGGCCTGGTCGATTGGCTGGGATATCCGCAAGACTATCTTTACTTTAAGGCGAATCCGCGGCTGGCCGGCGATGCGAGTTACTCGGTGCGCAAGCTGTTTAAGCTGGCGATCGACAGTGTTGTGTCGTTGAGCAGTTCGCCGCTGCACTGGGCGGCGTATTTGGGCGCGGTGGTTCTGCCTGTTTCGGTGCTGCTGGCAGTCGGTATGCTGGTCAATGCTATTATTGGCGATCCGTTCGGCTTGCACATAACCGGTGGCGCGTTCGTGCTGGTCTTTTTGCTGTTTTTGGTTGGTATTTTGCTGGTTTCGCAAGGGATTATCGGATTGTATCTATCGCACATTCACGCCGAGACGCAAAATCGGCCACTGTATATCATCGATCAAGATAATTCAGTGAGGCTTCATGAATAAACTACGCAATCTGCTGCAACGTCCGCTCTATCGTTACATCGCTGTTGGCGGCAGTGTCTATGTGCTGGAGTTGGTGGTGATTGTGCTGGCGCAGGCGTGGGGCGCAAGCGCTGTGGTTGCCGTGGGATTCGCTTTTTGGATTGGGCTGGTGGTGTCGTTTTGGCTACAAAAGCTGGTGACTTTTGGCGATACGCGCATGCATCACCGCTTGGTGGTGTCGCAGTTTATCGCAGTAACACTGCTCGTGCTGTTTAATTTTGGATTTACCCTCTTGGCAACGAAGGCACTTTCCCGTATGCTGCCTGCGGTGATTATTCGCACTGGAGCACTGGGCATGACTACACTCTGGAATTTTTATCTATATAACACAAAAATATTTAAGACGAAGGACGAACCGGTTACCTACTAATGGCAAAGAGACCGCAAAAAACTGTCCCGGCGAAGCAGTCTAGCTCCAAAACGGCCTGGCCTTCGAAACAGCAGAAACCGAGCTCGGCAACCCCAGCAACGACTCCTGCTGACGTCTGGCCGGCGGTTACCAGCGAACGAATAACCGACGCAGAAGCAACCGAGGCGGCCAGCCCTACAGAAGACACGGAGTCGCAGCCGAAAAACCGCGCGCTGGCGCTTGCTGGTAGCGTACGCGCCTGGCTGTGCGAGCACGCGCCAACGCTGCTCCGTTCGCGTGCGTTTGCCGCTACGTATGCGGTTGTGGCGCTGCTTATATTGTTGGGCACGACAGTGGTTTGGGCCTATTTGAGCGCCACCGTTCAACAGAGCAACGCTGATCAGACGGTGAATGCCTATTTGTTCGAGAACAATCACACCTTTCAGGGCGCGAATTTTCCAGGACAACATTCCTTCTTATTTAAGTGGCCGATTTTTTGGTTGATTTCACTATTGGGCGCACGCTCGGCGGCGTTTACGTGGGTGACGGTTGGTGTCGTGTTGTTGACAGTTGGGATATTTGCACTCTTTTTGTATCGTATTGAGCGCCGCGCGCTGTATTTTGGGACACTATGCCTCGCGCTGGCTTCGGTGCTCGCGGTGGTGCCGGCACAACCGTACGCTGGTGGTTTGCTCCCGGTGAATATGGCGATGATTACCACGCGCAACCTGGAGTACATACTCTATATAACGGCGGTTGCGCTGGTGGTGCGTGCGACTCGCCTGAAGAGTTGGCGATTTGCCGCAGGCGCGTTGCTCTTTGGCGTGCTGGCAGCGAGCGACAAGCTCTTTTTGGCGTTCGGGATCGGCAGCGCGCTGCTGGCTTGTGTGTGGTATGGTTTGGTGCGCTGCTGGTCGTTTGTGACGCTTGCAGTGCGCTGGCTGCTGGCTGGCCTGATCGCGTTTTTGGTAGCGACCGGTTTGCTCGGTGTCATCAGCGGAGCTGGCTGGACGCACATTGCCGCTGGTTCGCAAGTCAGTCCGTACGGCGCGACTCACTCCGTCAAAGATATCGGGCATGGCGTGGTATATGGCGTGGCTGGCTTCTTAACCAACCTCGGCATCGACCCTGCCAACGACACTCGTTTACTGCGCACTGTACCGCACCAGGCTGCGCAAACGCTGCTGAGTTGGGGAGTTGTCGCGCTGCTGGTAAACAGTGTTTTGCTGGTGCTGGGCACCTACGCGGTGTATCGATTGGTAAAAGCAAACTGGCGGCCGTATGACGCTCAAAATTCGAGTGTTGCTCAGCGTATTTCGCTGATGATGCTCTGGACTACAGTGGTAGCGGCGGCTGTCTTCGTGGTAAGCAACCATTATTATCCTGTTGATGCGCGCTATCTTTCGATTATTGTGTTTGCGTTGTTTTTGACTGGGGCGACGTTCCTTCGCACAGTGCAGATTCGCCGCGAGGTGTTGGTGAGCGCCGGGCTGCTTTTGTGTTTGGGAATTGCCTCGGGCTTGGTGGTGGCGCATCGCTCGTACAACGACGAGCGCGCTGCTGTTGCGCCGCTCGACAAACGAAATGTGCTTATTTCTCAGGCGCTTTCGAATCATCCGGTGCAAGTGCTTATGGGCGATTATTGGCGCGTGATTCCGACTAAACTGGCCGCTCACGATACGTTGCAGGTTATGCCACTGGAGAGTTGTACGACTGCCCGCAGTGTGCTGAGCAGCAAGGCCTGGCAGCCCAACCCAGAAAAAGTCAGCTTTGCTTATTTGTTGACGTTCGATCAAAGCCTTACTGGCTATCCGAAGTGTTCGTTAGACACCATAATTAACAGGTTCGGCAAGCCGAATGCCAGCATTCCCATAGCCGGCACCACGATGCATCCGCAGGAACTGCTGCTCTTTTACGATCGTGGTGCGCACAAGAGCGCGCCAGCCGCGCCCACTTCCAAGCAGAATTTAGCCACCGTGGCGCCAATATCTACCGATGATCTGCCCTATACATCGTGCAACCAACCCACTGTGATGGTTACCGTGGCGCACCAAGACGACGATCTACTCTTTATGAACCCAGATGTGCAGCACGACATCCAAGCTGGGCGTTGCATCCGCACGGTGTACCTCACGGCGGGCGACGCTGGTAGTGGGCCGTTTTATTGGATCGGCCGCGAACAAGGGGCCGAAGCTGCCTATGCCACCATGCTTGGCACAAATACCATTTGGGTGCAGCGACTCGTGAAGCTCGCCGACAACCAAATCATCACCATCGCCAATCCGCGCGGCAATAGCAAACTTTCGCTCATCTTTATGCATTTGCCAGACGGTAACGTCGATGGTTCGGGCTTTCCGACGTCGCACTTCGAGAGCTTGACGCGGCTTGAGCGTGGTGTAATTCCCAGGATCCATTCCATTGATGGTGAGTCAACCTACACTTCCGAGAGTTTGACGGCCGCGCTAGCAGAGCTCATGACGCTCTATCACCCGGCCGAAATCCGCACGCAGGGCGACGTTGTGAGCAGGGTCGCGCCCGACCACAGTGACCACATTGCTACCGGCCGATTTACGGCCGCTGCTTACGCGCGCTACCGACAAAATCAGCTTGCCGGCCTGGGAGAAATTCCGATTGTCAGCTATATCGGCTATCCTGTTCGCGTTCTGCCGCCAAATATTTCGGATGGCGATCTGGCACTGAAGGAAAAAATCTTCTTTGTGTACGCCGCGCACGACGACGGCGTCTGCCGATCAATGCAGGAATGCATTCGTCAGTCGGCCAATTACCGCGCGTACCTCACTCGAGAGTACTACCAATAAAAACGCGCTTGGATTGCTCCAAGCGCGTTTTGTTGCAAGCGTCTAAGCTCTAGTAGCGATTGCCGCCACCAAAACCGCCACGGTCACCGCGATTGCCGCCCATCGGGCGCCGTTCACGGTTTTCTTGCGGTCGAGCTTCGCTCACCGCTACCGCGCGCCCGTCGATTTCTTTGCCATCAAGCATTTTGATCGCATTCTGGGCTTCCTCGTCGGAGCTCATTTCGACAAAGCCGAATCCTTTGCTGCGCCCTGTCTCACGATCGACGATTACTTTGGCTGACACTACGGTGCCGGCTGCTGCGAAGGCGTCTCGCAGTTGATTGTCGTCCACTCCATAACTGAGTGAACCGACAAAAAGTTTGGTAGCCATTTTGTAGCTTGTCCTCTTTCTTAGCACCGAGGTAAGCTGGCGGTTATCCGTTCCAGTTAGCTGCTCCTCAAGCGACAATGTATTATTAACTTTCTAGAACCGTATGCAGCTAGCTAGCTTCTAGCCACTCTAGTATACCACATCGGCGATGCGTAACCACGTTTCCGTCTGAGCGGTGGTATACTGAGGTGTACGAAAGAGGGTTGCTTTTGCAATGAGACATATCCACCCGCCACTTTTGCTCACATTTGTGGCGCTGCTCTGCGCGGCAATAGGCCTTAGTCAGGTTATAAGCAACGCCGGCCATACAGTGGTTTCGGTTCGGGTGTCGATCGCTACTCCTGGTGGTAGTGCTAGCGTGGCTCCGCCTCGACATCCGGCTCCACCACCCTTTTCTTTTCCAGGCGGTGGGCGCACGCTTACAAACACCTATCGCATGGTAGCACTGTATGGCGCGCCAGATTCACAAGCATTGGGGGCGCTTGGCGAGCAGCCGCTGTCCGACGCTACTGTGCGCATCAAAAGTCTGGCGGCCGAGTATCAGCCGCTGTCGTCCGCACCCGTGTATCCAACCTTCGAGATTATTGCGACGGTCGCTTCGGCAACGCCAACCGATAACGGCGACTACTCGCGCGAGAACGATCCTGCACTGCTGCAAACCTGGATCGACGCTGCGCGCGATGCGGGCGTGTACGTGGTGTTGGATTTGCAGCCGGGGCGCAGCGATTTTTTGACGCAGGCGAAAGAATACGAAGTGCTCTTGCGCCGCCCGAACGTTGGTTTGGCGCTGGATCCAGAGTGGCGGCTGGCGCCCAATCAATTGCCGCTGGCACAAATCGGCAGCGTGAGCGCGCAAGAGGTAAACAATGTTGCCGACTGGCTCGCCGCCCTCACTCACGCCAATAATCTGCCGCAAAAACTGTTTGTATTGCATGAATTTCGGCTCGATATGCTCCCTGATCGTCAGAACCTCAACACGGCGCATCCGGAACTGGCATATGTGATCCAGATGGACGGTCAGGGCTCCCAGCCGCAAAAACAAGCAACCTGGCAGGCTATCACTACCGCACCGCCCCCGAATGTCTCATTCGGTTGGAAGAATTTCTATCACAAAGACGCGCCCATGCTCGATCCTTTGGGCACGATGCAGCAGGCGCCTACGCCGTGGTATATCTCGTATCAGTAAGTGGGCGGCGACTTGGCGCAGAACATCTGGCTTGCCAACGACACGCTCGATCACTAAGATGTACCTGTAAGAGGATAACAACATGCCAGACGATTATAAGCTCGACGACGAAGACAAAGACAAAGAATTCAAACTAGATGAAGATGGCCGCCCGCCATTCTCCGAACCAGACGATGTACCTGGCGCGCACCCCGAGGACGCGCAACATCCCGCCACGGACGACAACCCTGACGAAGACGAGGCCTATCAGTATGGCACGAATGCTGCCGCGGGTATTCGCCAGGAAGATGAGCGAGCGGACGAAGATGGGCACGGGACGCGAATCGCATAAGTGTCGCAACCGAGCGACACCTTACACGGTCGAGGTCTCCATGTACTCGGCAAGCCGATAGATTTTTTCGCGCGCGTACGGCACTGTTTTGCGCTGCTTGTTCAGAGTTGGCGTAATGTGTCTCGTCTTCGACATCGTATTACCTTCCTCTGTAAGGAGCGCCAGTCTCGTTCCAAAGTTCAGGAAACTGCGCGAATTTTTTGTATAAGAATGTATGTATGCGACCATTCAGGTCGTTTTTGGTGGTGAAAAGTTGTTTCATATACACCTCCTTACATCGTTCATGCGTAGCCAGGATATAGATGCGGCAGCCTGTCAAATGTACATTCGTCCCGTGCTTGTAAGGTGCTCCTCCTTGAGGCAGCTATATGATAACGCGTGCTTCTGTTCGTTGGCTGTAAATAAATCTACCAACAAAATGTAATAATTTGTACACCGCTCCGCCGGGGCTTAGGTGCTACAATAAAGTTACGGATGTGTGTCCGTGTATGTCGCTATGGAAGAGTTTATTTCTCAATTGGCACCGGTAGCGAGCAAAAAATTATTTAAGAAGCATGCAATTTTGCTCTATCAGGGGGAGGCGCCGCGAACAGCGTTCGTTATTTTGAGTGGCGCGCTCAAAGTGTACAGCATCAACACTGCCGGCGAAGAGCAAATCGTTAACTTTCACACGCAACACGACATTTTGCCTACCTCTTGGATTTTCAAACGGTCTTCGACTACGTTGTATTACTACGAGGCGCTCACCGATTGCGAAGTCCTGGCCGTACCTCGGAGTGATCTGATGGAAGTTATCGCCACTAAGGCTGAGTATATGCAGCTTCTGATGGAATATTACGCTACAAATTACGTCGGCATGCTGGTTCGTGTAACCGCGCTTGAGCAATCAAGGGCGCGCGAGAAGATTATGTTCACGCTATATTACCTGATGTTTCGTTACGGCCGCGAAATAAAACCAGGTGTCTTTGTTATTGATCTGTCGCTGACGCATAGCGTTATTGCCAGCTTGGTGGGGTTGACCCGCGAAACTACCACCACTGAGCTCAGCAAGCTGAAGCGCCAAAAAGTGTTGAAATACAGCGTGCACACCTACACGCTCGACAAGCAAAAGCTCGAGCGCCTGCTCGGCGAAGATAGTTTTCAGAATCTGGCAATTTAGACGTCGCTACCACCGTACCACAACGGAATTTCATATTTTTGGTCGACGTGCCTCGGAAGCTCAGAATATGCTACATTAGAGCATATTCTGTGACCCGCAAGCACTGAGACCAAAAATATGAAATTCCGTTCGTTAAAAATACTCATCCTAAACGTAGAATAAAGGCAGTTTTATGCATCCTCAAGCGCGTTTTTGACAACTTGGACGAGCTCTTTTGGTGACGCCCAGGCCTTGAGAATGTATCGTTCGGCGCCCAGGCTGTATGCTTCGTCGATCTCTTTTTGCATGTCGTAATTGCTGAAAACGATTATCTTGACGCTCGGGTGGTTCTTTTTAAGCTGGTAGTGCTTGAGAAAAGCAATGCCGTCCATGCGCGGCATGCGTAGGTCGAGTAAAATCAGAGCCGGCTCGAAATCGGCGCATTTCTCGAGTGCTTCTTTGCCGTCGAACGCCACCTCTACCACATAACCGGCGCTACGCAATATCATTTGGTATGCTTCATTGAGGGTACGCTCATCTTCGACGATGAGAATACTTTGCTTCTTTGCCGTTTTCATCTACTCTTTCGCACTCCTAGTGCCCACCATTATACCTGTAAGCTCGCCTATAACAGTGAAAAATCTAATATTTCACCCCAGTCCTTTCGGGAATGTGACGCTGAATGTCGTACCTTGGCCAACGGTTGAGCTGACCCGGATCGTGCCACCATGCAGCTCTATAAGATGTTTGGCCAAATATAACCCAACGCCGGTGCCGCCAACCTGCTGGCTCATTTCGTTTGGCAGGCGCGAAAATTGTCGGAAGAGTTTTATAAAATCTTCTTCGGCGATGCCGACGCCGGTGTCCTGGATGCTCACGTGGACGTCGCGAGCGGTTTGCCGCATGGTGATCGTAATGGTACCGCCATGCGGCGTGTATTTTATCGCGTTACTGAGTAGATTTTCAATGGCCATCCGCACGATATGCGGGTCGATGCTCAGCGTAACGGGCTGCTTGGGAATATGCGTGATGAGTTTGTGAGACGCAGAAGTGATGTCGGACTGCTGCTCGTGGACAATGTCGGCCAGCAGCTCGCGCATGTCGGTCACTTGGCGGGCGAGCACAATGCGGCCAGCATCAATCTTGGCGAGGTGCAGGATCTCGTTAATCACCTGCAGTTGGCGGTCGTTGCTGGCGTAGGCTTTCTCGAGTATGCGCTGTTGCTCAGCAGTAACCTCGCCCACAAAACCTTGCAGTAGCATGCCAACGTATTGTTTAACACCGGTGGCCGGCGTGCGCAACTGGTGCGATGCCAGAGACAATAGTTCGTCTTTGGCGAGCTCAATGTCGTGCTCTTTTTGCATAACGAGCTCACTCGCCCGGGCACGCAGCAGCAGCCAAACGATCAGCGGCACCATTACGGCCATAAAGCTGCCGACCAGCGCTACCGCCATTGGCCGGTTGAGCTGCGGCTGGCTCGCGAGCCCGCTCCTGCTAAAGACGTATTGGACGTTCCATGCTTGCCCGTATACTCGCAGCGGCCGCGTAACCTTCACTACACCGTGCTTTTTGGCGAGTGACGCATAGTTGCCTGATTGATACAGTTGGCTTTCGCCTTCGCTGACGCGCAAGCCCATTGTGGGTGTTTGGTCATCGGCCACGAGGTCTTTAAAAAATACATCCGCACGGAATGAGGCGTACACAAACCCACGGATGGCGGCTTGTCTTCCGGCAACGGTGTTGAGACTCTGCGACGCGCCGTAATATGGTTCGAATAACACAAAGCCTCGCTGGTCGTCTTTATGTTGCCCGGCAAGCAAGCTCAACGGACTAGTTATGGTGGCGCTGTTGGTATCGCGTGCTTGCAGCGCTGCGGTTTGGCGCGCCGGTTCGCTGAGCATATTGAAGCCAACAGCGTTACTGGGTCGCTCGGGCTGGACATAGAGAACAGGTAGGTACATGGCGCGTGCCGGCTCTGCCGGATAGACGGTGAATGATGTCTCCCCTTGCGCTTGCATGTAGGCGACGATGCCCGGCAGTTGGTCGTTGTTTACGAGCTCGGCAAAACCAATGACCTGCACGCTCGGATATTTATCAGATATATCAAACGCCGAAACGTAGTGCTGCCAATCGGCTCGGGTCACCTCGTCGGAACCTTGCAGCAGGCCAACACCGCCGCGCAAGATCTCTTCGTACGAGCCCATGTTGCTTTGCAAGAGACGTTCCGTAGAAGTAATGCGTGTGGTTTTGGCTGTGCCAAGGTCGTGCTGCAGCGTGTGGCGAGTGGAAAGCCAGCCGAGCGCCGTAAGCGTCAAAATCGCGACGCAAATAACTGCCGGCGGAAAATACAGCGAATGATAGATGTGCCAAATATAGCGGATCAACCGGCGCACAACACGGCGAGTTTTTCGCGCGATTGTATGAGTCATTGTTGTACCATGCCTCTACTGTAGTAAAATGTCCTATTCGCACAAAGCCGTGGACGTGTGGCTATTTGCTGAGGCGGCTCAAGCGATAGTACGCGCCGGCAATACCGAACGCTACTGCCGCCAAGTACACAATGCCGGTGATGCATGCTTGTACCAGTGGCGCACGCATGGAAATAACCAGATATGTTCCCGTCAGCAGCGTAGCAGCGACGAGTGCGGACGAGATATGTATGCTGGTTTTTGACGGCCGCACAAAAGAAAACGTCGCAGTTAGCACGCTCGCCAGCGCAATAAAAATGTGAATCGGCAGGAGCATATTTATAGTATACACGAGTTTTATGGCAGCAACGGCCCAATTGCCAGCATGCTCGACAACACGATAGTCATGAGCAGCGAGAAGCCGAACATCTTACGTGCCCATCGGTTGGTATCTGGTGTGCGAAAACCCTGCACACCGCGCCACAGCCAGGCTAGGCCAAAAAGTGTCACGACTGCGAGGTACACATAGCCGGTGTAGCCAAACACAGTGAGCAGTGCACACAGCACTACAAATACTGCCGTGTAAAACACCATCTGTATTTTTGTAGAGTGCTCACCACGTTTGAGCGGCCAGACTGGGATGCTGGCCTGCGCGTATTCTTCGCGCCGATACAACGCGATGGCGTAGAAATGCGGCATCTGCCAACAAACTAAGATCAAAAAGAGCAGCACCGCGGCGATATCGAGATGCCCGGTAACGGCGGTATACCCGGCCAGCGGAGGCGTCGCCCCCGAAATACTACCTATAATCGTGCCATATACCGAGCGACGCTTCCAAAAGCTGTACAGTACTACATAATCGAGGAAGCCAATCATGCCGATGCCGACTGTCAGCCAGTTTACTCGCCAAGCCAGCAGTCCAAACCCGGCAAGGCCAAGCGCCGCGGCATACGTTATGGCTGCCGAGCCCGACACGGTGCCTTTGGCCAGAGCGCGCTGCTTGGTGCGTCGCATGGTCTGGTCGATGTGCCGGTCGACGTAGTTGTTGGTGACACATCCCGAGGCGATTACCAGCGAGATTCCTGCCAGCGTCACAAGCAAAAGCCAAAGGTTGACGTGCCCTCGCGCAGCCAACAAAAAACCAGCCGCGGCGTAGAGCGCGTTGCCGTAGATAATTCCTGGCTTGGTCAAGTTGTAGTATGTTTTAAGCAAAGTTAAGCCGTCGTGGTTATCATGTACTTCATGACTATCGTATCATATACAAGCTGGTGCTGGCCGAGGAGTGGCTGATATGAGCCAACGTGGTACTGCGTCCATTCAATTCGCTGTTCATTAGCCCATGCTTATTCTGCGCTTGTATGCCGCCAAGCAGCTTGTGCGCTACTACCAAGCATCCCCACAACCTGCGTGTCGGTAATAAGTGGCGTGCGGTTTGCCGTGTCGTATAAGAGCAGCGAGTTGCCTGGCGTGATGAGTGGCGAATAGCCAAGGTCTTGTTGAATGAAATGTGCTAAAGGTACGGGCGCCATGCCAAATAGATTCGTCGTTTTGCGGGCGCTCCCTCCGGTGACAGCGATAGCGCCGATGATCCTATTGTGCTTTGTCCGCTCAAATAGCATGTTGTCGCTGCACGTGCCGGCTACTTCCATAGGCAGATCCCAGGCCATGCGCTTGCCAGTCGTTTTGAGGCCGGCCCAGTCCGGAAAATGGATAACTTCCCCGCTGCTGTCCATCGCGCTGTCAGTGCTTGTTGCTGGCGTGTGTGTAGCGAGCAACAGTGGGTATGGCGAGCGCGACCAGAAGT
Organism: Saccharimonadales bacterium (SeqCode); assembly: GCA_035278105.1. Taxonomy (GTDB): domain Bacteria; phylum Patescibacteriota; class Saccharimonadia; order Saccharimonadales; family UBA4665; genus PMNU01. The sequence continues at coordinate 60,933 of DATEJI010000092.1, read as the reverse complement.
CGGACGGATCCCACCTGTCATCTGTGCGGATGACCTTTCTGGCTCTGTGCTTGCGGTAGGCGGCCACGGGATCGGAAATATCTATGAGGAACCTCAGGTCCTCATCCAACACTGATGCCCGACCGCTTTCGTCTATGTAGGTATGTATGTTTGTGTTGGGCTGTAGGCCAAATGAGCGTTGTACCCACAAGAAATGTTTGAAATCGGTTATTTGCGACGACGTCGTAGGCTTGGTAGGAGATTTGTTAAAGCCCGGCGTTTCGCCGCGGCGGATCTCCAACCCGCCATTTTGCTGCTCACGCAGTAAGATGGCGGTATCGTTACGTTGGAGTAGCAACCCTTGTGCCCACTCAAGTTGCAAAAAATGATGCGGGTGATGGCCGAGATCCATGTTTTGGCGCAGCAGCGCTGCTGCTCGCTCGGCAATCTCTTTTCGTTGCGCCTGGAGCTTATTCAGTTGCGTGGACGACGCCGTTCCTTCTGCCTTTGCCCATCGCAACAATGCGGCGTCTGAAGCGTCGGTGATCCGCTGTTGAGCCTCGGTTACAGCTTTGAACCGTTCCTCGTTGCCCGTATCGGAGTTATCTGGATGGTAGCGTCGTGAGAATACGCGAAATAGTGCGCGAGTAACGTCGCGGAGCGCTCCCCCAGATGCATCTTCGCGCAGCAAGGCGTGTGCAGCATCCAGATCAAGGCCGAGTACGCCGTACGGATTTACTGGCTGGTCTTCGGCCAGGAGTCCTAGTTCAGCAAACAGTTTTGCTCGGCGAGACGGCACGAGACTACTCCTCGGAATCTTCGCGAGGAAGTCGCTCGAATTTCTGCCGCAGCCACGTGAAGAGTTCAGGCGACGAAACAGTGCTGTCTACACTATGCGTAATAGGCACTTGCTGGCCTGCCAGGTGCGGGGAAAACTGTGGCCGATCGTACGTTATACCGCCGAAGTAGTTCACGAAAAATCCGCCTTCGCTGAGCGCGGTAAGCGCGCCATCGGTATCGGCTGCTGCCTCCTGCGGCGAAAAGCCAACCGTGGTAAGCGCTCGCAGTAATCTCGGAAAACTGGGCATGACGCCGTTCGTTTCTTCCATAATGCCGCGCCGCAGTGCGTAGAGCGCAGTTACTTCTTCGGCGCATAGGCCGAAAGTGTCCATAAGCTGTAAGTAGGTACGCTCGCTGGCGCCGAACTCGATAACTCCTTCAACATAGTGGTAGATATTAGCCTGGCCAACTCGGCGGACCACTTCGGAGTCGGGACGGCCAATCGCTTCTACGCAGCGCAGCGCGCGTTTGGCGGCGAGGCGAACAACGGTTGACTCTTGGGCGCTGGACAATTGCATCAGCGCACCTACCGTTACATCGACTTCAAGCACCTCGGTAATAGCGTCTACAGCCTGCAGAGCGAGCTCGCGCCGGGCAAACAACTCGAGCTCGGCGCCCGGCTCTTGTAGTGAAGGCTCCTCGTAAGCAGTCATCATAAAGTAATCGTATCATTATTTTGTGGTCTAGGCCATATAATTTTAATGCTGTCTATTGTATAGTTGAGTTCTACGATGACACCCGAGACTCCTCGCACGCCCGATCCGGCCGAAGCTCCGCTCGCACCCTTGCCGGTGTACGAGCAGAGTGTCCAAAACCTATTTGGCCTGCTAGCTACTACTGCCGACGAACATGCCGAACATGCGCCGTGCCGCTATTACGATGTCGCCTGGGATGGAGTTCAACCTGCCCGTATTGCTGACGTCGTTACAATGACTACGACGCCAACCGGCGCGCGGCGCGAGGAGCGGCTTGGCTTGTTCCATCAGGCGCAATTTTTGTTTCGCGAGACAATGCAGCGCGGCGGCCAGCGAGAGCGACTGGCGTGGTGTTACACTGGGCCGCAGCGTATAGGCATGCCCATCGAGCCGCACATACAAGCGCTTGCCCAAGATCACAGCTACGAGCTGCTTACCCCCGACAATATCGCGCATGCGTTGGCGGGCCGAGCCGAAACGCTCGCCGATTTTGCTACGCTCACCAACGCGATGCGTCAGCACGGCGCAACCCCGCCGCACCGATATCTGGTGGGCGTGCGACGGCTGGCGCAGCGTCTTATTTCTGCCAGCTTTCGGGGTTATGGCGAAGCGCCAGAAGCGGTCCGCGATCAATTGTTGGCGCTGTTCGCGACTGCACGAGGTTTTGACGCTGACGTATCAGACGCGATGGCTAGCAATCTCGTATCGTCGCTGCTGCGCACTATTGCCACGCAGCATATTGCTGACTTGCCAGCCACGCCGCGAGATATTGAGCCGTACGCCGGGCTGGTAGTGGACATGCTTGAGAAAGCTATCACCGAAGGCATCATTCCCGACGAGCCGCGGTTCATGCACCGCATTATGGCCAGCCCAATCATCTATCGCTATCCCTTCGCCTCGGTTTTGCTGAATAACAGGCTGAAAGCCGGAGAGTACAGTGGGTCGCCGAAGCATATGTACCAGGAAAAACGCCCGACGTTTGCGCGTCACTATATCACTGCGGTGTTGCATGATGCGAGGATACATAACAGAGCGATAATATGCGCGATAGAGACAACACCACTCACCGGCGGTTCGCGCACTCCGTATAGGCCACTCGTGCAGTTTTTAAATAGCCTGGCATCGGTGGTAGATAACGCGTCTGATGTGCCAGATGAGACGATTCCTTACGCAGAGACGCTCACCGATGTTGGGCCAGTGTTTCGACAAGTGTTATCCAAACTCCGTGCTGATACGGCCGAAACCACACCCGAGCAAGCAGCGCTCGACGACATCTATGCCGAAAACGTCCAGCTCGTGCTTGCTCCGTTTATCCGTTACGAACTCGGCAAGCACGTCTTGGGCGGCGCGCCAGACGACGAGGAAGATTAGTAGTCTGCGTAGAGCTGCATATCGGGATGATAGACACGCCGATACAGCTCAAGGTTGGCTTGGTGTGAGACTAAACTCAATGCCCCGTGCGTTTCTGTATCAGTTTGGATGCCGATGCCTGGCGTAATGCCGACCACGCTGTGATACGCCAGCGCTTCGTCTCCAACCATGTAGCCAATAACGCCGCGCCCGCCTATGGGTAGGTCTGTTACGGGCTCGCCGCGGTGAATGATTTGATGCGCGATAGCCAGAGCGTCGATTTGTTCAGGCGCACCTTCCCCGGTCATTGCTGCCATACCGATGTGACAATTCCGATAGGCTTCGGGGTGCTGCCGGTAATATAACTCGACATACGAAGCGATGCCTGCGGCCATGTCATCGGTGACTTCGTAAGTGAGCGGCGTGGCCGTTTCTGCAGTGTCATCGCCAGCATATTCTGGGATCCAAAGTGTCGTTTCTGGGAAGCTGATCCCATCAATCTGGCGGTACGCGCCAGGTGGATAATTTGCCGCTTCGGAAACAGACGTTGAAGTGAGGAAGGTTAGTTCGCGCATAATACGTATATTGTATACTGTTTACGGCATTTTTCAAACCACGATCAAGATACATCTGTTGCTAGGCAAAGCTACGCGTGCAATATCGTCTTGGATTTGTACGCCGCGATATATTGAAACGCTAGCGCAGACATGATAAGAAAGGCGGTCAGCACTTGGCCTTTTTGGTCGTTCACCATGAAGTCGCCCGATCGAAACGTTACGAATACCACAAAAAAACCATTGCCTGCGGTTTGCAGCACCATGGAAATCGCAAGAAACAGTGTTGACTTGCTATACACCGCCGTCGTTTTGCGGACTGCCATAAAACCGAGCACTGCGGCAACGGCCGAGAAGTACACGCTCACGCCGAATCCAATAACTGCCAAGTCGAAGTACAACTCGTCCGGCACGGCGACCGGATGCGGAACGACCACACAGAACACCGTTACGGCGATTGCGCTGAGCGCCGCGCCCAGTGGCTTGAACAGCCACGGAATCGACACGTTCAACTGCCGCGCATATAAATAAAATGCGACATAATAGCAGATATACACAGGAATCGATGCCTCCAAAAAGCCGCCGTGTTGGAAGAGCTTGAGGCTCTGCAGATGACTATCTCCAGCGATGATCGGAAAATTAAGCGCGAACAAACCTGTGCCGATAGTTGCCGCCATAAGATAGTTCACCGAGCCCTGCAGTTGCGTGACGAGGTCCTTTTTGATCGACTGGAACACCAGCGCCAACCCAAAGAACAGCGTACAAATAAGGAATGCAAGGACCACCTGCCCTTTCATCAGCCGCGTCACAAACAGCGTGCCCGTTATCAGCACGCAGGCAGCGATAGTAATGGCAATGCGCGTCAGCGCGGCCTTTCGGGCGTCGCGAGCTGGATCATCGGCATTAAAATGGTGCTCGACATTTGCCCGCAACGATGCTTCGGTAAAAGAGCGTAGCCGCTCCTTGTGCACGAGATAATCTTCGAGCTGTGATTGAATCGACTTCAGCGTCTGCATGTCTTCCCCAGACGGCTGCGAGGTTTTGGTGGTTATGATGCGGAGTTGATCCAGTGTTGTGTCGACACTTTGTGGCTCGGATACCAGTGATGCCAGGTAGACGATGCGGTCGATCAGTCGTTGTGCGTCAGGTTGCCCATCCATACATTTTATAATAGCAACTTAGGCGCTGCGTTCCAACTTTAAATGACACGGTGTCGCCTGGATCGAAATGGTGGTCAATCAACGCACGTCCTGCCAATTGCGGTTACTCGACGCAGGGTTTATTATCATGGTATATGGGGAACGAAGCGTATGGTCGCATCGGCATACTATAACGAAGGAGCTGTAGCGCCTGGGCCGCAGGAAACAGCATCTCCTTATGCAGGGTTTGAGCACTCGATGCTTATCGATCGTTTTTACGAGACCGAAGGCGATCCAGACATTGGTAGAGAGCTGTCGGTGAGGCTTTTTGCACATGCGGGGTTGGAAGGCGATCCAAGGGTCGTACCACTCATCGGGCGCGACGGCACGCAGGTACAAGGAAGCGATGGACCACTTACACTAGCAGACTACGTTAATTTTGCAGCCAGACACCATATAGATGCGCTTGAAGGTATTCTCAGCTTTCTCATGATGGAGCCTGGCCAGGAGGACTACGTGGCAGTGCGTGCAACTATGCTTAGTCGGCTTGGTGCCGGCAGACGCTAGGCGCTGTAGGGGTGGAGCGGTATGTCAGAGCTTGACGGTGGTGTTAGCCTCATGCCCGAGCGCATCGGGCCGACGCCATTTGCCGAACTGGAACAAATGCATGGAGCGGGAGTTGTCCCTCATCTGGAATTGGCGGACTACACGCAAGCTCAGGGCTACGCCGTGGCCCAAGAAACGAACACAAATACCGGTATAATACTACCAGAGATGCCGCCTTCACATGACAAAATCTCCCCGGATGCCCTAACGCCGGCGGTATTGATAGGCGTATGCAAACATTTTGCGGAGATTGCCGCAAGAAACCCGGCACTGGCAGAGAGGATGGCCAAAGCGGCTATCCAGGTAAGAAGACAGGAAGTTGCCATGCAGCGCACGGGCCTGGATAGGCAGTCTATAGAATCGCACAAGTGGTCGTCGATGCGCACGCGTCATCAAGGAAAAATCAAAGAAAAGGTCGAAGCGCAAGCAAAACCAGAGCCTGCGTCTGAGCTAGCGCCGACAGAACCAGCGCCCGCGGCCGTCATCGCTCCAGCGGTTGTCGCCGAAGCCATATCGCTCTCCCCCGTCGATAAACGTGCCCCACCTCGGGCAATTGTCCACATGGACGAGCGCCGCAATCGTCGCCATAATGATCGTCCAGTAGAAGCCACACCCAGTAGTACGACTCTTCATAACATAGAAACTGCGTCACCGAGAGACGTGGCCGTGAGAGAGGTTATACTGCATGCAGTCACAGCGGCTAATCCCGATTACGTGTCGCCGCCTGTGGCCGTCATAAATGCGATTAAAGAATCTGTGGCTATGGGACCCGTGGCACCGCCGGAAGACATGACTGTTGCAGTATCATCCCATGGCGCCCTGCCCGAGCAGCCGCCGTTCAATGATCCTACCGATATCGCAGAAATCCTTGCAGAACAGGTGTCGACCCCTTCCCTTCCTTATGTTGCTGTGCCAAACTTTGCACGTGATGAGGCGACGGAACAAATAAATATTGCTGCCGTACCGGTGACGCCCGAGGCGTACATTCCGACCCAGGCGCAAGGAACCCAGATGCATGAAACTGAGCCGCAAGAACCGACACTATCGTGGAACGACGTACTTGAAGAAACGCCGCTAGAATTCTATGACGATTTTACAGGGGCTCTGCAAGCGTTAATCGCACTGCCAGAAGGCCAGGACACTGGCGAGGTCGGGGAGTTTGTCATGTCGTCCCCTGAAGCCCAGCAAGCTCAGCTTGACGGCGCAAAGCAAGAGGTCAATGCGCAACCCGAGCTCGAAACAGTGCCCCCTATTGCCACAGCGGTAGCCGAACGCCTGCATAAACTTGATGACGAGAAAAAAGGAACAGTCGCACTACTCCTGCAGAGCATTGTCGTGTCAGTGCAGGCAAGCGAATCTCTCAGCGTAGAAAAACCTAAACCGGAAATAGCTGCATCGGCACTGGCGCAGCTCGAAGAACAGGTAGTAGCGCTATTCGAGGCACTTGGTATTGCCTATGATGCCGAGAGTGTCACACAGTTTATGGGTGTACTGCTTCGCGCGGACTTCCAACCATCGCGGCAAAGACCAGTGGAAACGGCATTCGACCTTGAGCATCAAGGTACTCATGAAATAAAACGACATTTTGCACAAATCGCTCGCAGCAGCTTTGCTGATATTGAATATGAAGCACAGCGAGTACTAGGCGGACTCGTATTGCTACATTCACCCGTTACTGCGCTACTGTGAATTCGCCCGATAGCTTGTTAAGATGTTGATCGTGGAACGTGTACGTGCCTGGGACGGTCAGCGTTATGGCCACGCTTTGTCCCTTGCGAACGGATGGACCAAGCTGGCCGGCATATGTCCCCGCGCCTGTGCCATAGACGATGTTGCGCGTCGTGCCGTCGTGATTCATGATTATCAGCGTATCGCATACGTGGGCATCGACATGGTTGGGAATAGCCATGTCGTCCATCATCATTATCTCGTAGTTTTTGCCGGTTCCTCCTGGACAAGTGCCGGCTTGCGTGCCGTTAACTTGATATATGGCTTCGTCGGTAACTATTTTATCAGTTACGTTTATTGCGGACATGCCATGGTACAGATGGCTCATAATCCAGAGTGAGCCAACTACTATTAACATAATAATACTGACGGTTGAGCCAAGGAAAGCCAGGTTAAAACGCGGCTTTTTCTCTCTGCCCAAATGCAGGAAAAATAGCATTTGTACAGCCATTTGCAGCACCGCGAATACGAGGATCGTTGCAATGAGTGCGTGCTTGCCAAAAGATTTATGGACGATCAGATAATACGGTATCAGTGTAAATACTAAGGACAATATGAATCCGACAACATACGACACGACGGTTCCGTGGTGAGGTTCGGCTTTGCGGGTGTGTAGTTCTTCGTTCATATTAAAAACGCCATTAAATACACTACAGTAAAAATAAAGATCCAGACGATATCCAGAAAGTGCCAGAAAAGACTCAGCAATGTCAGCTTGCGCACCAAATGCGAGTCGAGTCCGCGCTTCCAGATGAACACCAGGGTCACGCCCATCCACAATAGTCCCGCCGTAATGTGTAGTCCATGCGTACCAACGAGCGTAAAGAATGACGAGAGTGAAGCATTACTATGCCAGGTATTGCCTTCGCGGGCAAACTCGGCAAATTCTTTGATTTCTAGCACTAAAAACGTGAGGCCTAAGAGAAATGTAATGCCGAACCACACGAGCACTTGTTTCTTGCTGCCCTTGCGAGCCGCCAACATGCCGAGCCCGGCAGTAAAACTGCTCGTGAGCAGAATAAGCGTTTCAGTTAAAGCCGCCGGCAGGCTGAAGAGTTCACGCCCAGTCGGACCGCCAAAGGTACTGTTACGGAGCACCGCAAAACAGGCGAAAAGCACTGTGAACATCAAGAGGTCTGTCATAAGGTAAACCCAGAAGCCAAAACCGACGCGGTCATCGGATGCTGCTTCGTGGCTTTTTAGTTCGTGCTTAGTTTCCACGCGCCCTCCGTTTGAATCCAACGAACTCCACGGCCCATGCACTGGCAATTGTAATAAATTCCCATAGGCCCATGTCTTCGCCTTCTTCCAGCTCTATCGATGCGTCACACTTTTTGCAGCTCTTTTCGATTTTTTCGACCTCGGCGGCAGTGAGCGTGTATTCGATGTTGTCGTTAAAGGTCCGCGCAATAACACACACAATTACGCCAACTATGCCGACTGCGACCAGCCAGATAATATGCCAGACAAAGGCAAAGCAAACGGCAAAGGCAAATCCGGCTATGTATATACCCGAAGCCGTGTTGTAAGGCACCCGAATGTCCTCATACTTGGCCTTAGGCAAACCACCATGCTGCTTGAATTCATAAAAAGCATCCCTGGTTGTAACTTCGGGAATAACCGCAAGGTTGTAGGATGGCGGAGGGCTCGACGTCGCCCATTCCAACGTCCGCCCGTCCCACGGGTCGCCCGTCGGGTCGGCCAAGCGGCGCTTTTGCAGGAAGCTGGCGATTATTTGAATAATCTGTAAAGCGACACCGGCTGCAATAACTAAGCCGCCAATGAACATCATGATATACAGTGGTTGCCAACCCGTGGATGCATCGTAATGGTCAAGCCGTCGAGTTGCCCCCATGATACCGAGTACGTACATCGGAATGAAAGATAAACAAAAGCCGACGATCCAACACCAAAATGCGTTCTTGCCGATGCGTTCGTTCAGTCTGAATCCAGCGAATTTAGGGAACCAATAATTGATGCCGGCAAAAACGCCGAACAATACACCGCCAATCACATTGGAGTGAAAATGCGCTACCAAAAACAAGCTGTTGTGTAGCTGAAAATCGGCTGGTGGCACTGCTAACACGACGCCCGATATACCACCAAGTGCAAATATACCAACAAACCCAAGGAACCAGAGCATTGGCACGGTAAATCGTATGCGACCTTTGTACATCGTCGCAATCCAGCCGAATACTAACACCGAGGTTGGTATGGCAATGACCATCGTCATAACCCCAAAGAATGCATTGACGTCTGCGCCGGCACCCATGGTGAAGAAGTGGTGAAGCCATACCGACAGTGCAAACAACGTCACGCCGAGCATACCCAACACCTGTGACGTGTAGCTGGCAATCCGTTTTCGGCTAAATGTCGTAACAACTTCAGAGAATACGCCAAATGCCGGCAGTATTAGGACGTATACTTCGGGGTGCCCCCACATCCAGATAAGATTGGTATACATCATGGCGTTTCCGCCGAAAGTCGTGGTGAAAAAGTGCATGCCAAGGTAACGGTCAAAAAACATCAAAAAAAGTGTAGCGGTAAGCAGTGGAAAGATGGCGACAACCATAAGCATGCTACACAAGGAACCCCAAGTAAACAGCGGCATCTTCCATAAGGTCATGCCTGGTGCGCGCATTTTTAGGATAGTCATAATAAAGTTAATGCCGGCCAGCGTTGTGCCAATGCCCGAGATCTGAAGACTCCATATCCAGTAGTCAACGCCAACCCCCGGACTAAACTGGAGCTCGCTCAACGGGGCGACCGCCAGCCAACCCGTACCGGCATACTCTCCGCCTAACCCGAAGAACATATTGACCATGACGACGCCACCCACATACAACCAAAATCCCAATGTGTTTAAGAATGGCGACGCCAGATCGCGGGCGCCGATCTGCAGCGGCACGATATAGTTTATGAGCCCAAATACAAAGCCCATGGCCACAAAAAAGACCATGATATTGCCATGAGCCGTGAAGATCTGCTGAAAGTGATCGGACGAGAGGTAGCCATGTGCAGCGCCGAGCACGCTGGTACTGGGCGCCAGCGCCTGCTGCAACCAGACCATCAAGGCATCCAGTCCGCCGCGCAGCAACATAAACCCGGCCACGATGAAGTACATAATGCCAATTCTCTTTGGATCAACCGAAGTCAGCCACTCGCCCCAGAGCCATTTCCAGCCCTTTACGCGAATGAGTACTGCAAGGGCCACAAGCGGCAGCACAATAAAGCCTATGGTTCCGCCAATGGTAAACCATTCGTGTGGCAATGCGTGCAGGTCTAATCTACCAAGCCAAAACTCTTTCATTACTGCTACATCTCCATATCCATATGCATATCGGGCCCCATGTATTTCATGAGCACTGTATCGTACAGGTCGTTTTGTGAAAGCGAGTAGAACGTGGCCGGGTTGTTCTGGCTTGGTTTTACGAGCCGGGCGTAAGCGGCGGTATCGAGTGTAGTGCGCGTCCGTTGTACCTGGCTTGTCCAAACATCAAATGCGTCCTTTGAACTGACACGCGTCGTAAATTTCATATCGGCAAAGCCGGCACCGTTTATCTCGGCCGAGCTGCCTGTGTAATCTCCGGGCGTATCCCCGACAAGATTAATCTTATTCTCGTGGCCGGTCATGGCGTACAGTTGCCCGCCTAGGTTGGGGATCCAGAACGAACTCATCGGCGCTTCATCGGCCGTTAACTCAAACGTCACCGGTGTATGTTCCGGAATTTGGATGAAATTGACTGTGGCAATATGTTGCTCAGGATAGATAAAAAGCCACTTCCAGCGCATGGCCACAACCTGGATAGTGAGCGGCTGAGCATCGGCGGCAATGGCTACTTTTGGATCCAACCTATGGGCGGCCGGCCACATGATGAGCGCCAGCACAACCGCAATAGTGGTCGGGGTCAACCAAATGATCGGGACCAATAGCTTGCCGTGATGAGAATCTGGATCGTGCGTGGCTTTACGGTTCGACTCCCTATATCTCCACGCCGTGAAGAAAAAAAGGAATAATGCCGGAATAGCAATCACCAGCAGTATAGCCACGGTAGTAACAATGAGGCTGCGCTGCTCGTGCGCAATCATCCCCTTCGAGTCGAACAGCGCAATGTTGTTGCCTTGCAGCAGCATTATGATGGTAAGTGCAAGTCCCAGGAGCGCTACAACAATACACGCCACAATGCTGCCAAGACTATTTTTCTTTCTATTTTTTGGCATTATCCGGCCCCAAGGAATACACGCATACTACATAAACTATACCATAATCGTTTCGTGATGAGCCTATTTTTAGCTTGAGAGGTCGGGCTTTGAACTCCCCATTCACTCCCCTGTGGTAGTCCTATCCCCACATTGCGCAGGCTCGGCATTCGGTTACGTAACGAAGTGGCGAGGCATGTGGCGCTGCTGGCACTTTTTGTGCCGTGCCATACCACACGCCCGCCGAATTCGCTATGCCGCCAAGCTGACCTGGCCTGTGTACGTGGCTATCGTTTGGTTGTTGCCATCCTGTAGATTTGCCACGGCTGTACCTAACTCGCCAGACCAACTACCTCCCGAGGCATTCATCAAGATACGCCAGTTATGGGCTGAGCCGTCGCAGCTCACACTCGCACTGCCGCCTGCGGAAACCCCTGCTTGGTATTCGTTGTATTGGAGCTGAACAGTTTTTGTACCACCGCCAGTGCAACTGGTCGTACCTTGCGCATAAGCGGTCGTACCGTTCACGACGTCGCCGCTACCCCAGACGGTAAATGTTGTACCGCTGGGCGGCGTTAGTGTCGCCATATTCGTCGTGATGAGCGAACTACTGAACGCCACCACACTCGTCACATTCGAGCCAGCTACCCAACTGCCCAACGTAGTGCCTTCTTGAATACCCCACGGATACATAGCGCCGTCGCAGACAAATGTATTTGACGTCGTGCCTACGGCGCCCACGGTGAGTCCTTGGCTCACCAGCACCGTTTGGATGCTGTCCGTGCCACCGCCAGTGCAACTGGCCGTGCCAGACATAGCCAATGAGGTTCCGCTATTAACCACTGCGGTCGCAACCTGGGTCACGCTACCAGCCGCGGCTTCGGCTGTCAACGGACTCACCCAGCCTGCAGTGCCCGCAATCACACTCGCGACCGTTAACAAACGTAATGAACACCGTACAACAAATGCGATACGCATAAAAAACCCTTTCATCACTTTGTAAATGTTAAAGGACGAATGTCCCACCCTTGTTTTTTTACGTGCACGAACTATTTGTTTGAGCGTACACATGCGACAGTAGGTCCCACCCTCCTTTCGGTCGCACATAGTTTAGATTGCAATGATAGTGCTATTACCTGCATTGTATGGCTGCTGCCGAGGGACGTCAATCCGGCACATTTACCGCACACAGACGTCGTCAGTTCGTTTCCGAGCAGTCCATTGGATCGTAGTGGTCGGTGCCGCTTTGTTTGGCAATCTGTATGTGCTCGCCCAGGGGTTTGCCGAGGTGCTGCTATGTCTCTGCCACACGCGATAGCACGTTCGCTATAGGTGGCTGCAACAGCGAACGATTCTTTTGCTAACCCCTTGCATCTCAAAAATTATGTTGCTGCGCCGGCTGTCCACAATACTTTTTGCGTATGTGCGTCGGTATATATACCCTTCAAAGGCGTCGGCGGCGCCACGGCTGCGTCAGGTAAGCTTTTGAGCATTTCGCTTTTGGTGTGGGCGACACCAAGATTAATTGCGTCAACCGTGATGTTCTGCTGTTTCAAAAATTGCGATAATGCTTGCCGGTAGACATGAGCAATCGATGCCGAATCTGTTCCCTGGTTGGCTTCGATATTATCGACGACGAGAATTTTCTGGCCATCTTCGAGCTCAGAAAAGTACAACAACGATTGGGCCCGCAGCTTGCCGTTTTGATCGTAGACGGCAAAGAAATTATAGCGAGGATCTTCATACCCCGCCCAGATGCACGACTCAGAAGCGCCACCTATTGTCATACAGCAGCCGGTGTCGTAACCGATGGTGAAACCTCGTGGGTCTTGGACGTCTAATATCTCGGCGGTATACGATGCATCATTGGCCAGAAACTCGCCTCGCGCTTGCCGGATAGCCTTGGGTGGATACTCGCCATGCTCTCGTCGATACTTGATAACATGCTCGATTGCAAAAAAGGCAGTCTGAGGTGAATACCGCAAACCCATGGCTTCTACTATCGGGCCTTTGACCGCGTTAAACTCATCTAGGGTAATGTCTGTGGCGTTGGCGTTTATGAGTTCCTCGGCGTACGCATCAGCGCCGCGCTCGGCAATAAAGGCGAGTATGTCGTTGGGATTGTCCTTGGCGCCATTTCTCAGGGCTAGTCCGCGCGACTTCCATGCCTCAATAAGCTTGACCGCTTTAATGCCTTGACCACTGTATTGATGAAGCCAGGCGGCGCGAGCGCGACTTTCGGCCTGCAGCGAGGCCGTGCTAAGCTTGAGGTCGCTCAATAGAGCCTTCGGGTCTTTATTGTCGTAATCTGGCTCCAGCCCGTAGTGGGTCATGAAGGCGGCAACGCCAGCGGTGTCCCCGGCTTTTTTCAGGCTGTGCAGCTTCTGATACATGCTACCCAACTGCTCGTTAAAAAATACTTCTTGTACTTTACCGGGTTTGCTTGATGGAAAACCTTTGACATCCTCAGCGGCGATAAGTCTTTGCAAGAGCATACGACCCTGGTTCTGATTGGCGGCCATCTGTGTTTGGTCTACGGTAATTTCACCAAAGATGCGGATGGCCTGCACCGGATCTTCGCCAATGTTCAGCTTTAACCGGTCTGCGGTTTGTCTGCGAATGATTGCGCCTTGGGCGCCGAGTGGGATGCTCTCTGCAAAACGTATCCACTCCGAAAGGTGCTCAGTGTAATCAATGGCTACACCTGCTTTGCGCAAAGGCTCGAGTTGGCGGTGCATGGCTAGCAAATCGTTGGCGTCGGCCTCTAAAATGCCGCTCGGCGCGCCGCCCGTCTTTGCGGTGTGTACCTCGGCCAAGTAGTCTTTTAACAGTGCTTTTTGCTCGTCCGAAAGATTTTGCTGCCGATCGACACAGTCACTGAGGATGGTTCCTTGCCGTTCGCCCGGGCTGGCAGAGATTTCGCTTGCAGAGGGAGTTATGAGCGCGGTTGCTTCGGTCCAGTATCCGGCTGCGGCAAGCTGTACCAAAGCTTCGTCAAGGCTAGGGACCATCAGGTCGTTGGAGCGGTAGTCGGATTCGGTCTGGCGTCGCTGACCGAGAGCTGCCATGCTCTGCTGCAGGGCGTGCTCTACGCTGGTCTTATCGTTGCCTTGCAGATATCGTGCGTAGGAGTACGCGCTCGCAATCGTAAACTTGATATCGTCGGCTTCCGTCGGCGCGAGTTCGCTATTGGCCAGCGCAGCTACCGCCTTGACCGCTAGATGTGTTGCCTGCACGGGCGAACGGAGCCAAGGCGTTGAGCGACGGCGTCTAGGTTATCAACGATTTGAGCCTGGCGTTGCTCTCCGGCTTCGCCAGACAGAGGGTTAGGGTGCTCAAAACTGTCGTCGAAATCAGTGGCGGTGGCAGCACGCAAGAGGTTTGCCTCGTCCTGAAGCAGGCGCGGGCCGTCAATTATGTTTCCAACGCCACCGTCAGCGACGACACCGTGCATGTCGTGTACTGCGGACAGCGTCTCACTGCCCATGCCGGCGGCGACGGCTTCGCACACGCGCTTTTTCACAGTGGCGACGTGCTCGAATGCATGTGAATCGCTATTCACACGAAGTAACATCCCAATCACCAGCATATTTTCCAGTGCACGCGTGGCACCATGCGCATCGTTGGCGGCTTTGGATTTTTGCGCTTCGTCTAACGCGATGTCCATGGCTGCAACAAACGTTGTCTCCATAGTAGTCTCGCTATCGGTCTCATTGCCCAAGCGGTTAGACGCCAAAGTGGTCACACGTGCGGCTTCGGCCATCATCTGACTTACCCGCTCGCCGTGCGCTATCTCATCTGATGTCTCGGGTTGTGCGGTCGTCTGCTCTGTGGTAATCGATCGATGCCCCAACCCAAGCAGCACACGACTAACCCCCCCTTGCAACTGTGGATCAATGTGTAAGAGATGAGTATATGCTTCAGGAGATTGTGCTTGGAGTTCTTCCATGTTGTCTTTTGGTGCTGCTATGGACGCCCGTGCAAGGCAAACTTCAGAGGAAGTATACCATAAACGTTGCGACGTATGACGCCTATCGACATCTGCTCAACGATGGTGGAAAGGGTTGTGATGCTTTGCTGAGCTCGTTAAGTGCTATGCAATTTCTCGATAGATATCGAGCATCCAATCCAAATAGTGGCTGGGATAGTGACTTGTTCCAAGCTTTTATACGGCTTTGTCAGGCAGTCCGGAAGCCTTCATTGCCTGTTCAACGGTTTTGCCTTCATGGACGATATATCGTAGAGCAATTGTTACTTCTTCGCCTTCGTCACGCTGAAATAAGTTTCGGCCTACACAAACTCCTGATGCTCCGGCTTGAGTTGCTGCATATGCTTTCTCCAGAAATTCAGGAATGGGAATTTTTGGTCCGCCCGCCATAAGAATCGGAGTGCCTGAGGCGCTCTCGACAACCGTTCTAAACGACTCGGCACTACCTGTAAACGACGTCTTTATCATGTCGGCACCTAACTCAACTCCAACTCTCACGGCGTGACGGATAATTTCTGCATATTTTTCTGGATCGCTCTCAAGAAGCTCAAGATAATTGTCATCTTCGCCGGTAGCTTTTTCGCCGCGCGCGTACATGATAGCCAGGAGCGGCATACCAAATCGTTCGCAGTCCCGCGACACGTCTGCCAGGATCTTGAGCATTTCTGTTTCGTACTTTGAACTGATGTTGACATGCACGGCCACAGAGTCAACACCCATCTGGACGGCCTGCTCCACGCTAGCAATTTGGACTTTGCGTGTATGAGTAGTACGTGTGGTACTGGCCGTTAAGTTCATAAGCGTGGGTTTGCCAGCTAGAATATCGGCATGTCGTGTGAGTAGGCCGCGAAAACCAAGAACCGCGTCAGCGTTTCCGGCTTTGACTTGTTCTATTTTTTGATCGACACGCCTCAAGCCGAGTTCCGGGCCTGAAAGTAAAATGTCGTCGAGCATGACAATAATTGCTTTACGTGAAGAATTGTTGAAGATTCTTGATAGGCGTATAGCTTTACCAGTCATTGTTTGTTCGTCGCCAAAAGTAGAATTTGACGATATTAGACATGCTTACAGCATATCAGATTGAGTATAAAAGGATGAGTGAGAAGAAAATGAAAAGTCGTGGCGATGCACGACTTGACGAGATAATACATTCATGGCTGGGGCTCATGTTGGAGGACGAACTTTAGAAGCTCCTGCTAACCATGCGCGATCAATTGATCGAATTCGTGAACGGCTAGATTTATAGCGGGGTTTAGTGGTTGGTCTCTGTGTGATTATGGAGCCATGCGCAAATCGCAGGAACATCCAGCCTGTCAGTCGCCACCTTAACCGCAAAGTCCTCGATTTCACCGGGCTGGGCTATAAATCGTATGGCATTAATCTGTAGTAGGCTTAGGCCTGCTAGCATAGCTGTTCGCTTGTTTCCGTCTACAAATGGATGGTCTGCAATGATCCCACGAATCATGGCCGCAGCTTTGTCTATAATACTGGGATATAGTTCTTCGTCGAATACGTTTTGCGTTTGGGTAGCAACTGCGGCTTCAAGTCGGCCAAGATCCCGCAAGCCCATGCTTCCGCCCGTTGCTTCAACCACTAACGCATGAAGTTCCAGCAATTGTTCTAAGGACAGGGTGGTCATCGCTTTGCGAGATTCTCAAAATCTTTTCGGTAATCGCTAAGGATCTTTTTTGCAGCCTTGAGCACCTTCTGGTCTTCGGCATTTGTGCTATGCAGTGGCCGAACGATAACTTCGACTTCATCGCCAAAGGTGATATTCTGGCGCTTAAGATCTTTGGCAGGGATGGTTACACCTCCGCTTGAGCCTATTCTTATTATTTTTTGAATGCTTTGAATCATGGAAGTATTATAACGCTATTATAATATCTTGTCTAGAACCTAGAGCAAAAATTTTTATGGCTGGAGATCATGTTGGAGGATCGAACCTTGAAGGATGTCGAATATGAACAGTTCATCGGCCAGATCAGAGAAGTCTCGGGCAGATAATTTTCTTAAAGGGCTTCAATCCAGAAACAGAATGGTAGAATTATGATGGAGATAAAAAGTCTATGCTCGACAATTACTACGCCTCCCAGCCCAGCGAAACCGAACTTACCAAACTGGAAGTCAAAGGCACATTGCCAAAATGGTTGCAAGGCAAGCTAGTTCGCAATGGCCCGGCACTGTTCGAGGTCGGCAAGACGAGCTTACAGCACTGGTTTGATGGTTTTGGAATGCTCCATGGATTTACGATCAGTAATGGCGAGGTGTACTACCAATCAAAATTTATTGAGTCGCCGGAGTATATGAACGATCAGGCTAAAGGTAAGGTCGAGACTGTCACCTGGGGCACTGCCTCTGACCCTTGCCGCTCCATTTTCCGCCGCTTCTTTGCCAATTTTAGTGCCGTGCCAAGCAATACGCCGGTGAACGTGGTTAAAATCGGCCAGCGTTATTTTGCCACTAGTGATATTGCCACACTGAACGAATTTGATCTCAAAGAGCTAGACACCCTTTCAACCCTAACCACGACAAAACAGGGGGTGATGGCCGCGCATCCAGCCTTTACCAGTGATGGGCGTGTCTGGAACATGATTAGTCATATCGGGCCAGTGGTAAAGAATGAGATTATCGCCTTTGATGAATCTGCTAAGCACACGACTCATAAGGTCATGACCCGCTCCAAGCTGTATTACTTCCACAGCTTCGGTAACACTGACCGCTATTTTGTCACGATTGAGATGCCGCTGTATCTGTCCTTCCCACAACTGGTGGGTAGCGGCGCAACCAACAAATCATTCTATGAATGCTTCCACTGGGATGACCAGGCAACCAATATATTCCACATCTTCGACCGCCAGACTGGTGAGCTTACGAAAATCGAAAGTAATCTCAAGTTCTTCTACTTCCATACCATTAACACCTATGAAGAAGATGGCAAGCTTACCATCGACCTCTGCGGCTACAATTCCAGCGAGATTATCGACGACTTCTACCTGTCCACCATGGCAACATCGGGCATTGCCGATGAGAACAAGTCATCACTGCGGCGCGTGGTACTCGATTTTGCTACATCATCGGCCACCATGGAAGATTTGGGCATAAACTTTGAGCTGCCAGGTATCAACCATGAGTATGGCGGCAAGGGTTATCGCTACGCCTATGGTGTGCAGTCGGATAAAGATTCGCCCCGGCTGGCCGATGCGGTCATTAAGTATGATTTTCATACACGTGAGCAAATAAGATGGCAAGATAAACATTTACTGCCGGGTGAACCAGTATTTGTACCCGCTCCAACGGCAAAATCAGAAGACGACGGTATATTGCTGGTGGTGTGCCACGACACGCACAAGCATGTGGCTTGCTTAGTAGTGCTTGACGCACAAAACTTACGAGTCATCGCTACGGCCTACACGCCAAAGCATATTCCGATCTCGCTACACGGGTCGTTTTATCGTCAGTAGTTCTTTGGGGACTTGCAACACGGTAAAAGACGCCTCATGTGAGCGTCTTTTACCGGTGAGAGTCCGGTCGGTTTACTTGTCTTACCCAATGGCCGAACCGCTTTACAGAATATATTTTACTGAATAATTTATGGCTGGGCATCATCGCCCAGGTTAAACACCTACTTATTAACTCTCAACAGATAGAAGCCTACATTTCCTAGGGGCAGTTCCTACTTTGTTTGATGGGTAGGGGGGCTAGGTATACCGCTTGCTCATTCACGCTGCGATAGGTTCAACCCAAGAATTTTTTCGATTTTTTGGAATATATTGGAACCGTAAGGAGGAGCTGATGGAATTATCAGATAAAGAATTCGAGCGGTTTGTCAAAAACGCTAAAAAAGATGGCATAGAACTTAAAACGGAAGAGGGATATCAGCAATTGTATAGAGACCTCTATGCGCTTGCCGAGCTCACTTTTGACATTTGGAAATTTCAAAAATCATTAGACCGACAACTCGAAGAAAGTCCAGAGGGTTTTGCGTTTCCGGCTGACGGCCGCTTATGCAGACTTTGTATGGGCGGAGGTGCTGGAGACTTCTGGTATGACAAAAGAGGTATGAGATGCATAGACTGCCAGGTAGCGTATTCATCTGGGGTTATTCCAGGATATGTTTTTACTGATGACAAAAATAAGCGTCATATCACCGAAACTTCTCTGATAGTACGTCACGGGATGGATCGCAAGGAAATTCGGAAGCTTATGAAGGAAGGTACGTTAAAACCTCGTTGCATCAAGCGCGGCGTGTATCCGCCCACAATAGTTTTTCTTAAGCGGGAAAACCCGGGTCTTGCAGTGTTTGGATGAGCTTAGTTAGTCGTCGCCCTCTGCCTGTTTCTTATTTCGCTAATACGTATGTATTGCTTGTGACTGGTCTTAATTATTTGCTGGAGATCTACGCGCCCATCGCCATCGCCAATATCTTCGATAGAAACCACTAAGGCGAATGGCTGCATAAAACTGTCGTCGTCTGCATCGCCACGCGTCTGGAGTGTTAAGCGCAACTCCCATTCGCCACCGTCATAAGATCGCGAAGAGTAAGTTCGCTCTAGGCACTTTACGGTGTACCACTTAGGCTTATAGCTAAAGTCGGAGTCATCTGCCTTCCCTGAATTAACAAGCTTTTTCCTTGAGTTCACCTTGTAGAGTGTCATTGTCACATCGCTCTGTGCGGTATCGACTTCGTCATTTGGGTCAATAGGCGCAGTGTAAGCAAGCGTGGCTCGCACGTTTAGCTGCCTTTTTAAGCTTTTTAGCTCATTTGGAATAGTAAAACTAATGTTGCGTACTGCTTCGCGAGTTTTTGATCGTGGGGGGATGCCGCCAATCTCACCAGTAATTACATAAACTACTTTAGTTTTGTCAGCGAAGAGTACGTTGCTAACGTCAGGAACGCCATGGCCAACGATTTTATCCAGATCTTTAGGGTTGATAGACGAAGTCTCGTTCGGTATATAGCTCGCTGAATGAACGGTCAATGCTTTGGCGAGATCAACCGCATTGTTGTAGCCCGACTCGTCAATAACTGCCAGAGCTTGTGCAAGCTCACCACTTACTACCGGTGTAGCGAAGCTGGTTCCTACGTTTTCATATAACTCATTCTCTACAACACTCAGTCCTTTAACACCTTGGTCGCGCCATATACCAGACGATCGCGAGTTGCCCCCATAGTGCACAAGGTCGGGTTTTCGAATACCATCAAAGCCTGTTCTGGTAAACGGCGACGGTTCATTAATCTGCGCTAATGAGTCTTTGTTAGCCTTGTCTGCGAGTGCGCCCACTGATAAACCGTTGGTCAGATCTCCTGGCGAATTAAGACAAGACTCTGGTTCTAAAAGGACGTCTGGGTACTGCCGGGTATGGAAGTCGTCTCGATTTCCCGCCGACACAACAAACACTACCCCATAATTTTGCTGAAGCGCGTCAAGTTCGCGGGTAAGGTATGACTTCTTGTTGTGTGAGCAAAGGTCTGTAAGGCCTAAGGACATACTGTACTGCTTCACATCCGGGAACGATTTTATTGCATCCTCAAGGTAGCTGATTAGATCAACTTCCGTTGGACCGTCATCACCTTCCATAACCTTGATGTCTACAACCTTGGCATGTGCGACGAGTTTATTGTTATCAAATAACTGATCCTCAATATCGTTGCCAAATATGGTTCTGCTGGCTGCGAGTGTCCCATGATGTTTATCACTATTGGGATTAGACGTGTAGTCTTTGTGCCCAACCACTAGATCTTTGAGCACATCGAGCTCTGCAATTCCGCCGTCCACAATGCCAACAACTGTTTTTGCACCACTTATATCTATGTCTGCTTTTGTGATGGGATATGTAGTGTTAATGCTTTTTGTTACCACACCAATATGATGCATGACTTCAAACTTGGCGAATGGGTTTTCGAAATCATCATTGATAATAAGATCGACGTCATCAGCCGAGAACTCGCCCGTCAAGATTTTGGCACCAGATGGTGACACCATGTACTTAGCTTTTATGCCGCGCGTCTCGATCAAATCTTTAGCAATTTTCTTTGCATTGACCTCAGATATTGATTTGTAGAAATAGGCCACGCCGAGGTTTTCGTCTTCTATGATACCGTCTAGCTTTTTCTCCTTACTCACCCGTGAAATTTTTGTGATCGCGGAAAGCAAAGCGGCTTCTTTGTTCTTGAAGTTGCCGTCATCGTTCTCTTGGGGCACGTACTCGAAAGTTGTCATCGCTTTTTCAAACTTTTCAAGTGCCTCATCAGTCCCTGAGATTACTAGTTCGTTAGTATCAAGCCGTTTATTTACATCCAGACCGTAATCATCGAACAGCTCTACAGGGATACTGCTTTTTGCTGTTGCCTTAGGATCAAGTTCAATATCCAAAAATGAAAGCTGCTCAGGGTTCGGTATCTTCGGCTTCTCAGCCTTAACCTCTTTGGTGATTTCCTGCATTTCCTTAGTACGGCGCTGTTTATGCGTCGTAAAGTCAGCCGGGTTACCAAAGTATGTGTAACCCTTGCCACCGCTCTTGGTGGCTTTAGTGCTTTGTGCGCTCGGTATTACGAACGGTAAATTATCGTTCATTTCGCTACCCCCTTAGTTACCAAGTAATGAATGGTCGCATGAGGTATGCCGGTCATATTTTCCAGTACCTCGTAAGTGAAATACTTCTTGTTTACACTCCATAGCACATTCACCACTTTCTTTAGCTCAGTGACGTCAGCAGTATCCTTTGAGTTAAATCGTTTCTTACGGTACTTCGTCTCTACTAGCTGCCTGAAGATCTGCTCCTCGAACGATAGCTTATCGAGGCCTAGAACCGATCGCCGCATAGTCTTCGTGTATACACGCTGAATATCATGGCCGGTAAAATCAGTGGCCAATTCTCCAAGCGTATCAATCGTACTATTTTCTACTTTGTTATGGCCTTTAAGGTATAGATCGAACATTTTCCTTCGAGAGGCTAGGTCGATATCGTCCATATCAATCTCGTAAGTGAAGCGCCTGCGAATGGCAGTGTCAATCATCTCAATATGATTCGTAGCTGCGATAAGCAACACATCGTCGTTAAGGGTATCTACGTTCTGGAGAATAGCCGTCACGATTCGCTTAGCTTCACCTATATCCATCTCATCCGCACGGTTCTTCGCAAGTGACTCGAACTCGTCTAAGAATAAAATCTGCTGCTCCTTACCAGAAAACAGCTCGGTTACATTTTTACCCGTTTCACCCAAAAACGACGATATAAGCTTGCTTACGTCTACATGCACTATCGGAAGGTTTAAGGTGCCTGCCAACGCATTTGCTAAATACGTTTTTCCTGTGCCGGGTAGGCCGTAAAAGATCACCTTTGTGCTATGAGATATTCCGGCGGCTTTAAGTTTTTTACGACTGTTCCAGGTTTGAATTATCTCGTCCACAACCATCTCGTTACGCTTTGATAGCACCACGTCATCAAGCGACACATCTGGAAGCGTGTCTACTTCGAAGCTCGGCGCAACAGGCATCTGCTTAAGCGACGACTGTGTGACTTTTCGATACATCTCGTTAGGTTTTGAGTAGATGTCGCGCAGTGCTTTGGCGACGCCTTTCTTGCCCTTCTGCTCACTACTGCGCACGAGTTTTTGAATTGTTTTATCAAAAAGCTCATCACTACCCGACTTATGCGCCTTTATAAGTTCGATTATTTCGTCTGTAGAAAACATAGTCTTATTCTATCCAAAAAAAGCAAATAATGAAAGTTTTGGATACAACAGATAAGCATGAAGCAAGGAATACTCTTGTCAGGCTGACGTCGCGCTATAACGGACGTAATTTAACGTTCCTGGGTCTGAGTGGTGTTCGAGCTTTGTATAACGTCGTTAATTCTATCTTGTTTTATAGACTGCCGCAGCACGGCCAAGATTAAAAGTATTGCTAGGATTATGAGTGCTGTGACTGTTTCGGCTCTGCGTTGCTCCTTTGTCTTTGTATTCTTGCTTCTACGGAAAAAACGAAAAGCCGCTACAGGCAGTATCGCCAGTCCAAGCACTACCAGTAAAAATATTATTTCCATCGCTTACTCCTTTACTTAGTTTCTGCGGTGAAAATAAAAAGCGACACCGCAAGGTGTCTTACTACCATTCACAAGTCAGCTTTCGCCAAAATGCTTATGCGGTGCCGCTTTACATGGCGAGCCGCAAAAATAATTGCGTTCCTGACTTGTTTTGATAGTAAGACAAGTCCAATTATACAATTTACCCCTGTATTGCTCAAGCATAGCCAGTTTGCGCTAACCTCTCATGCTTGATGTTGCATCTGTTATGTTGGAGAATATAAGAAATTATGAATATGGAGATGTAAATGGCGCTGGCCAAGTTCCCTTATGGTGTCGAGAATAAGGTCTTATCCAAGGCACAACTTGATCGATATTTCGATGTGACTTCGCTAGAGGCGCTTATATTTGATCTGCGCCAGTACGGGCGGCGTGGATATTTCGGATATGAGATAACGCTAAGCCCCGAGTATCTTGATTGGGAGCGCGCCCGCCACGACGTAGTGCTCAACCTGGACGCTCTTAAGCCGCCCCGCCTTTTTGGCGTCTCGCAACAAACCCATATTCGTTTAGTGTGCCAGAGTCCAAGATCAGAGGCAAAACGCCACTACTGAGGCAAGAGGTCAATGAGGTCGTTAGGCAACTGCCAAGCGATATGGCCGAAAGGTATCTACGGTTCAAATTGACCCATGTGAATCGCGAGAAGCTACGCGAGGCTTTAGCGGGCCAGCAGAAAAAGGCACCCGCCCGCACGAGCGAAACCTTGAGATACAATGGGCTCGTAATTAAAGGAACTGAAGTGACTTACCTAGGTCAGCCTATTTACTTGGGCTTCCAGCAGCTACAAGTTCTTCGTGTTTTTATGAAAAAACCTGAAGTGTTGCGGACTAAAGAGGTATTCAAGGAAGACCCGGATGTATTCGCGGGCGATGATTATTCTGATGTCGATGAGACGCTTGGCAAACTTGTGCCCGCACTGCACGCCAAACTCAGAAAAGTAATTGGCAAGAAATGTATTTACAACGTCCCTAAAAACGGCTGGCTCTTAAGGATTGATTAGCTAGACAAAGGCTCTGCTGAAAACTGAATGAACCCCTCTCGGTATTGTGGAGGGGTAATTTAATTTGGGAGATGGAAATGAATGGGCAAACCACTACGAGAATCCACGACCTGGGGCTCGCGGCGGCGTTAGTCAGTTGCGGTTTCCAAATACAGGAGATCAGCAGGGATGCTGAGGGCCGGGCATATTTTGTATTTCAGCAATCGGACGAGCTTGGCATCACCGTGGTCAGTTATTGGGAGAATTCTTTGGAAGTAAAAGCGCGTACGTTCTTCGACAACACCAAAATGCTGAAAAGCCGGATCTACTCCGAGAGATAACTCATGCGCTTGAGCGACGAACGTATTAAAAGCCTGCAACTACTCCTGAAAGCGCAGACTGGTCGGGATTATACCGACGAGCAAGCCCAGGAGGCGGGCGCGGCTATTATGCGTTTCGTGATCGTAAAAGCTCAGCGAAAGCACGAACTGGAAAAACTTAAGGAGAATGAAAATGGAAAACAACTTGGAAAAACCAAAGCTACCGCCCAGTAACAACACTGCAAGTGAGCTGACCGTCCCGCCAAGCGAAATGACATTAGATGATCTGGAAGCTATCTTGACGCACACCATAAAATACGACAGGGACAATAAGTTAATAACATTTCTTTGCATGTTGTCGGCATACACCGATAGTAGTCAGCTCAATGTAAGTTTTAACGCGCCAAGCTCATCGGGTAAGACCTACATGACCACCGAAATTGCCAGGCTTTTCCCCGAGGAGGACAAGATTGAGCGCAGTGGTGCTAGCCCTACATCGTTCTTTTATAGCGAAGGTAAGGTAGATAAAAAGCTCGGCGTTAAGGTGGTGTCGCTTGAGCGGAAAATTCTGATTTTCTATGAACAACCCAATCCTGAGCTACAGAAAAGACTGCGGCCGGTGCTATCGCATGACCAGCGAGACCTGAAGTTTAGTAATACCAACAAAGATAAAAAAGGTGCTAACCGCGCAGAGCAAACCATTATACGCGGCTTCCCGGCTACAGTTTTCTGCTCGGCAGGTTTGCAATTGGATGAACAGGAGGCTACTAGGGCTATCCTGCTAAGTCCCGAGGTTACTGAGGCGAAACTAAGGGAAGGTGTTCACCTGCAATTCCAACGCAATGCAAACGGCACTCAGTTTGATAGCGATATAGAGGCACTTCCAGACCGCATAGCGTTAAAAGCTAGGATTGTAGCAATTCGCGATGAGCTGGTCGATGACATCTTAATTGCCGACCCGGATAAAATTGAAAAGCGTTTTTATGAGACTTTTGCCAAACTAAAACCGCGTCATATGCGAGACAGCGGTCACTTGATGAAGCTCATAAAAGCGGTGGCGTTACTCAATGTTTGGCATCGACGGCAACCTGACGGAACGATTGTTGCTAGTGAGGCTGATATTGACCACGCATTTCAACTATGGAGCACTGTACTTGAAAGCCAAGATCTCAACGTACCGCCTGCGGTGATGAGCTTTTACAAAAATTTCATCCTACCTGCATTCTTAAAAAAGCGGGACGACCCTGAGCACAGAAGCGATATTAGAGCTGGTTTTGTCGGCCTGAGTAGCCAGGAGTTAAGTGCATATTACATGCGCAAGGAGCAGACAACCCTGAACGACGAGCATTTGCGCAAACAGATGCTACCCCAACTGGTGAATAGCGGTTTAATTGCTATCGAACAGCCGACTTATGGCGACCGACGAAGTAAGCATATCTTCCCTAAATGGGGTTTAGAAGAGAAATATAGTAGTTCTGACCCAAACAATGTAGGAGATGGGGGTGGGGTTGATAACATTCCCGACGAGGTATGGAAACAGTTTTTCGTGTAAAATGGTATAATAGCTATGTTGACACAATCCATAACACGCAAGAAGTGTTTTTTATTTCCCGGCCTGTAAGGGCGGCTTGGTATCAGGAAATAGCTTCTTGCTATGGACTGTGTCAACAACCGAGCCGTCCTTTTAGTTTGAGATAAAACAATGAATGAATTCCGATACATCTTATACGTGCGTAAATCTTCAGAAGACGCAGAGCGCCAAAGCTTATCTATACCTGCTCAAAAGCGCAAGCTTAGAGAGATGTTTCCTAAGATCAAAATAGTTGCTGAGTTTGAAGAGAGCCGTAGCGCCTTTGAACCCGGTAGGCAAATTTTCGGCAGAGTGCTTGAAATGATTAGTAAAGGCGAGGCCGACGGCATCGTGGCTTGGCACCCTGACCGATTGAGTCGTAACGAAATCGACGCCGCCACTATAACCTATGCCATACGGCGCGGTGCAATCAAAGACCTCAAGTTCGGCTCCTACTACTTCAACAACTCGCCGGACGGCATCATGATGCTGCAAAACATGATGAGCCAGTCACAATATTACTCGGCAAAGCTAAGCGTAGACGTGAAGCGCGGCAATGAGCAGCAGCGTAAGAACGGGTGGCTTACCTACCGAGCAATGCCAGGTTACTTGAACGCTCGAAATCCAAACAATCCCGACCAAGGGATTACCGTTGTCGATGGGGAGCGGTACAAATTGGTACGCGAAATGTGGGATATGCTGCTGACCGGCGCGTACAGTGTGCCTATGATTGAGAAAGTTGCAAACGAAGAATGGGGCTACCGCTCGCCAATGCGTCGCAAATCAGGTGGCACACCGATGCATCGCAACACTCTTTACAAGATGTTTACGAACATTCGCTACACTGGCCTGATACCCGTGCCCAACAAGCCAGAACAATATGAAAAAGCTACTTATCCGGCAATGGTCAGTATGGAAGAGTACGACAAAGCGCAGATCATACTTGGTCGAAAGGGTAAGCCACGCCAATCGGTTGTTAAGGAGTTTGAGTATCGCGGCTTTCTATTCTGCAAAGAGTGTGGTTGCCAAATAACTGCCCAAGACAAATACAAAAAGCTCAAGAACGGCAAGGTTTTGCACTACGTCTATTATCACTGCACACGCAAGCGGCCATGCGATAACCGCAAAACTGTAGAAGAAAAGAACATTGCCGCGCAGCTTTATGATTTGCTCGACAAGTACACCATCCACCCGCTGTTTGAGGAATGGGCGCTGGAAGCCATGAAAGAAATGAACGCCGGTGAAGCCAAAGAGCGCGAAGCTATAGAAAACTCGCAGTTCAAAAACTTGAAGCAACTACGCCGACAGCACGACAAGTTGATTGATATGGCCAGCAAGGAGCTCATCAAAGAAGAGACCTTTAAGGAAAAGTCCAAAGAGCTACTGAGCCAAATTAAAGACGCCGAAGATGCTGTGGCTGCCACAAATAATCGCGCTGAAAGTTGGCGCGATGCGATGTATAAGACAATAGATGTCATTGCTCACGGTCGCAAGCGTTTCGAGAAAGGTGGCGTTGTGGCTAAACGCGATGTGTTGCTGGCACTCGGCACACATCCCACACTTTACGACGGAGTGGTAGAACTGAATACGTTTGAGTGGCTAATCCCAATCGAAAAGGGCCTCCCGCAATTGCAAGAAGCCCTTTCGATGGTTAAACCCCAAGATCTACAGATAGGAAACCCTGCTTTGGAGCCTATCCGTACATCTTGGCTGGGGGTGAGGGATTCGAACCCCCGAATGCCAGGACCAAAACCTGGTGCCTTACCACTTGGCCAACCCCCAATGGTTGCCAAAAGAACAGGGTAATTTTACCGCATTTGGGCGTTTGATTCAACCTGCATGCAACGTTGCGGTTGTGAGGACCCTCGAACAAGTAGCCGTACTTTTTTTGAGGGGGACCTAGCTCCTGTCGGCAAGAAGTGCAACCTAGGCGACATATGTCATTGGCGTGTAATGCACTTCTTGCCGACAGGAGCTAGGTTGTTACTGCCTTTCCTATTGTCGTATCAAAACTGGTGTCGTAGAGTTGAACTATATGGCAAAACAGATAAACGATCCGGCGGCCTATATTGAGCCGCTGAATATGAATGGCTTACAGGGGCGGATGATGTATGTGCCGGCGCCAAAAGGCGTAGAGCGCGAGATACTTGTGGTGTATGGCCACCATGCCCTGCTGGAGCGCTGGTGGGGGCTCATCCAAAATTTTAATACCTTTGGCGCGGTGTGCGTGCCGGATCTGCCTGGCTTTGGCGGCATGGATAGCTTTTATAAGATCGGGCGCAAGCCGACCATCGACGCCATGGCTGACTACTTAGCTTCGTTTGTAAAACTTCGCTACAAGCGCAAGCGAGTGACGATTATTGGCATTTCGTACGGCTTTGTGGTGGTGACGCGCATGTTGCAACGCTATCCGGAACTGACCAAAAAGGTGGATTTGCTGGTGAGCGCAGTGGGTTTCGCCCACCACGACGACTTTATTTTTACCAAGCGCCGGTTGTGGTCGTACCGCGCCGGCACGCGGCTGCTTTCTTTGCCGCCGTTTCCATGGCTGTTTCGGGTGATTGCGCTCAACCCTTGGGTGTTGCGCAAAGCGTACAGCCGCACGCACAACGCTAAAAAGAAGTTTGCCGCTAGTATTGGCTCGCCCGATAAATTCAACGCGGTGATGGACATGGAAATCGACCTTTGGCACGCCAACGACGTGCGCACCTACCTCGAAACGACCAACGAGTTTTTGCGCGTCGATAACTGCAAGGTCAAGGTTGATCTGCCGGTCTGGCACATCGGTTCCAAGGACGATTATTACTTCGACAATAAGGTGGTCGAACAGCACTTCCGCATTATCTTCAACGACTACGATGGCACCTTGCTCGACCTCAAAACCCATGCGCCCAGCGTAGTCGCCAACAAAAAAGAAGCAGCGGCATTTATTCCACCACAACTGCGCAAAGTGTTAGCTCTCAAGCAAAAACGCTGAGCATGGTACAATAGAAGGAAGATATGAAGATCGGACTGGTTTGCCCGTATAACGTTGCAAAGGGTGGCGGCGTACAGGAGATTGTGCGTGCCATGCAAGAGGAGCTGCTGCGCCGCGGCCACGACTGCTATATTATTACGCCACGCCCGCAAGATTATGATGCCGAGCCCGGCGACCATACGATTTTTATCGGTGGCGCGGCCGACTTTAACGGGCCGACACATACCACTATCCAGGTGTCGGCCAGCGTCAATGAAACAATTCATCAAATGCTGGAAGACGAGCAGTTCGATGTGTTGCACTTTCACGAGCCGTGGGTGCCGATGCTGAGTTTTCAGATTTTGACTCGCTCGCAAGCGGCCAATGTTGCGACCTTCCACGCCAAAATGCCCGAGGACATCATGAGCCGCTCCATTGCGCGCATGATTACACCGTACACGAAATCGTCGCTCAAATATCTGCACGCGCTCACCGCGGTGTCGGACGCTGCTGCCGAGCTGGTGTGCCGCCTGACCGACGAACCAGTGGCGATTATTCCAAACGCTGTTACCTCCAAGTTTTCGCCGCCGCGTAGTTTTGCCGACAAGCGCAAACACAAGACGATCTTGTTCGTTGGTCGCCTGGATGCGCGCAAAGGAGTTAAGTATTTGCTGCGCGCCTTCAAGTTGCTCCAAGAGCATCGGCCTGATGTCTCGTTAGTTATCGGTGGCGATGGCGCTGAACGCTCCAAGCTCGAGATGCTGGCGGCAGACCTTGAGCTCAAGAACGTTCAATTTTTGGGCTACATCAGCGATGCCGAGAAAATTAAATTGTTGCAAACCTCTGATCTGTTCTGCGCGCCGTCGCTGTATGGCGAAAGTTTTGGCATCGTGCTGCTTGAGGCTATGGCTTGCGGCTTAGTGACGGTTGCCGGCGACAACCCAGGGTACGAATCGGTGCTGAACGGCTTGGGCGCGATCTCGCTGGTACACCCGAAGCATCTTGCAGAGTTCGCTCGTCGCTTGGAGCTATTGCTGTACGAAGGCGACCTGCGCAAACTGTGGCGTGAATGGGCGGCCAGCGAAATCCCCAAATACACCTATGGGCGGATTGTCGATCAATACCTAGAAGTCTACGAAGATGCGATTGCCGAGCGCAAAGCACATGGCAGCAAAACGTAAACTAACAATCGGTTTTGTGTTTGACGATTCGCTGGATAAGCCGGACGGCGTACAACAATATGTGCTGACGCTGGGCGGCTGGCTAGAAAGCCAGGGCCATAATGTGCACTATTTGGTTGGCGAGACCGAGCGGAGCGATATCGAGCAGCTCCACTCGCTGAGTCGCAATGTGCGGGTGCGGTTTAATCGCAATCGTATGGCCATTCCTTTGCCTGCGCGCGTGCGACCGATTCGCGAACTGCTGGCGCGTGAGCACTTTGACGTATTGCACGTCCAGGTGCCATATAGCCCGATGCTCGCCGCCAAAATAATTGCCAATGCCGAGCCGCACACGGCTGTGGTGGGCACTTTTCACATTGCGCCGCACTCCGGTTTGGTGGGTTTGGGCAATCGAATGCTTGGGTTGTGGCTGCGGCGCTCGCTGCAACGCTTTGATACTATGATGAGCGTTTCCGAGCCAGCCGCCGCGTTTGCTCGCCGCACGTTCGGTGTAGACAGCCAGGTGGTGCCGAACCCCATCAACGTCGCTCGTTTTACACACGCCAAGCCGCTAACCGCGCACAAGCAAGGTTTGAACGTTGTATTTTTGGGGCGCTTGGTGGAGCGCAAGGGCTGTCAGTATCTGTTGCAAGCGGTGTCTTCCCTAGTGCGCCGCGGCGATTGGCCAAAGCAGGCGCGGGTTATTGTGTGCGGCGGCGGTCCGCTGGAGGCTAAGCTTAAGGCGTTTGCAATGGAGCGACATCTGGAAAAAGTCGTGAAGTTTGTGGGATACATCTCAGAAGAAGACAAACCCCGCTACCTGGCTGCCGCCGACGTGGCAATCTATCCGAGCACCGGCGGCGAAAGTTTTGGCATCGTCCTGCTCGAGGCAATGGCCGCGGCCCGCGGTATCGTCCTGGCTGGCAATAATCCTGGGTACGCCAGCGTGCTAGCGCCGCGGCCCGAGGCTTTATTCGATCCGCAGGACACCAAAACGTTCGCCCAGAAGCTCTATCTGGCACTCTCCAGCGCACTGGTTCGCAATGCAGCGCACAAGTGGCAGCGGTCGTATGTGCCGCAGTT
This sequence comes from Saccharimonadales bacterium (SeqCode), assembly GCA_035278105.1. GTDB lineage: Bacteria > Patescibacteriota > Saccharimonadia > Saccharimonadales > UBA4665 > PMNU01. The sequence continues at coordinate 29,701 of DATEJI010000092.1, read as the reverse complement.
TGATGTGGCCAACGTTGGCAAGCGTACGCTCGACGTGTACATGCGGGCATTGCATAAGCGGGTACGGTGAGCGCATAATAGGAAGTAGATGTTTACGATCCGCTCAAAGTCCACGTCTACACGCGAACGAGTTGAATTTACGATTTCGAACCGTACGGTCATTCGTGTGCTGATCTTGGTTGTGGTTGCGATTGTAGCCTTAGCCGCCCTTCGCCGCGCCCAGCATGCGCTGATTCTTATATTTACCGGTTTCTTTTTGTCGTTGGCGCTTAATGCTCCAGTGCATTGGATTGCCGAGCGCTTGCCCGGCAAACGTAAAGGTAGCCGCGCCGCCGCCACGGCTATTTCGTTTTTTGTGGTGATTGCCTTCTTAGCCGGGTTTATCGCGCTGATCGTGCCGCCGCTGGTTCGCCAAACGAGTAACTTTATTGCAGCCGCGCCCAGCATCGTTGAGAATGCTCGCGATCAGAACGGCAGCATCGGTAAGTTTATTGCAAAGTATAATTTGCAGGGCGAGGTCGATAAACTGTCGCACCAATTGTCCGATCGACTCGGCAACATCGGTGGTACCGCGCTCGGAGGTGTCCAGCGTTTGGGCAGCAGCATCTTCTCGGTGCTGACGATTTTAGTGCTGACATTTATGATGCTGATTGAGGGGCCACGCTGGCTGCGGTTTATCCGCGATCTGATACCGGATCATCATCACTCACGAGTCGATCGTTTGGCGCTCGATATGTATAAAGTGGTGAAGGGTTATGTGAACGGCCAAGTTGTGCTGGCTTTTATTGCCGCGTGCATGTTGTTGCCGGCGTTGGTGTTGCTCCATATTAGCTATCCGGCGGCGCTGTTGGTCGTGGTGTTTATCTGCGGGCTCATTCCGTTGATCGGGCATAGCATCGGTGCTGTTATTGTAACCACGGTGGCGTTGTTCCACTCACCGTGGACGGCGGCGATCGTGTTGGCCTACTATATCCTGTATCAGCAGATCGAAAATTACATTATTCAGCCGCGAATCCAGGCCAACTCCACGAACATGTCACCGCTGCTCGTGTTTGCTGCGGTTATTATTGGTGTTAGTTTTGGCGGACTGTTTGGCGGACTGGTGGCGATTCCGGTGATGGGTTGCATCCGTATCGCTGTGCTTGACTATTTGCGCACGAAACACATTATTGAAGAATCGACGTACCAAGAAATCGCCGGCAACAAAAAAGCTTGAAGTCCGCTATTTATGTGCAACCGGCCGCTGGCGATGCTGCTCAACCTACGAGTGGTTCTGGTTTTGAGTGTTGGTTCCAGTTGTAGCGCTAAGCTATAGTCGATACCAAATAATGCCGCCCGGCGTGTCGCGGAGGCCGATTCCTGCTACGGCCAGTTTGTCGCGGATGTTATCGGCTTTGGTCCAGTCTTTGGTTTGGCGTGCGGCTTCGCGCTCGGCGATCAGATCTTTTTGCTCGTGTGTGATGTTGGGTCGGCTTGCGAGTTGCAAGCCAAAGAGCCGGTCGAGCACGCTCAAGAGTGGCTGGATTTTTTCGGAGTCAACGCCGTTTGCTTCGCCGTCGTTTGCCAGTTGCGCAAGCTCGCGAAGTGCTTCCGGCGTGTTCAGATCATCCCGCAGCGCAGCGAGAATATGCTGGAGCGCTGGCTTGTACGCCGCGCTACCACTTTGCCCGGCGGCTGCTTTTTGATGCTTGAGGTCGGCCCAGGCGCGCAAGCTAAAGAGCAGATTTTGCGCGGCCTCCAAACTCTCCCAGGTAAAATTGACCGGGCTACGATAGTGCGACTGCAGTACCTTGACGCGGAACGCAAGCGGGTCGAACCCTTTGTCGATGATATCCTGCAGCGTGTAAAAATTGTGCGCGGATTTGCTCATCTTTTTGCCATCTACCAGAATGTGCTCGCTGTGGAAGAAGATTTGAGCCATGCATGGATCGTGCTCCAGCGCTGTACTTTGGGCAATCTCGTTTTCGTGGTGTGGAAAGATGAGGTCTACGGCGCCGGTGTGAATGTCGAATGGTTGGCCCAGCGCCTGTCGGCTCATCACCGAGCACTCGATGTGCCAGCCCGGCCGACCTTTTAAATTATGGCCGTCTAGTGTAAAATCCCACGCCGGTTCGCCGTCTTTTTGCGCTTTCCAGAGCGCAAAGTCGTGCACCGACTCTTTGTCGTATTCGTCGTTTTGAATGCGCGCCTCGCTGGTATTAGAAGCGCCGAGTTCCAAGAGCTGGCCGTATGTTTTCCCGGACTTGCGGTAGGTTTCTATGGAAAAATACACGCCGTCGTCGGCGATGTAGGCAAAGCCCTGTTTGTGCAGGCGTTTGATGAGGTCTTGCATTCCCCAGATGACTTTTGGATCAGTGGCCCGCAAAAAGTGTAGCCGAGCGACGTCGTTGCCGACGCGCGTCATGTCGTTGGTAAAGATTTGAATATAGGTATCGGTCAATGTTTGCAGCGCTTCGCGCGGGTCAAGGTCCGGGTAGAGTTCCCGGCTGCGCCGGATGGTTTTGTCGTCGACATCGGTGTAATTCATGGCGTGGAGCACGTCGAAATTTCCGGCAAGTTGCAGCGCGCGGTGCAATGTGTCGGCGACGATGTACCGACTGAGATTCCCGATGTGCGCGTGATCGTACACCGTCGGCCCACAGCTATATATGCGTACCGTGCGGCCGTCTAGCGGTTTGAGTTCGTCGAGTTTACGCGTCAGCGTGTTGTACAGTTTCATGATGCTGTTCCCGTTCAAGGTTGTCTAAAAGTTCGGTAGCATAGGTGATACACTCTGATTTTATCTCGTTGAACAGTCGGCCGCTCACTACTTTAAAGCCACTGGCGTAGGCGTGGCCGCCGCCGCCAAAATGCTCGGCCAACTTCCCTGCCACCGGATAACCAAAGTTGGCGCGGATTTTGGCAGTGACGTGCCCATCGCTGTAGGTCTTAAATGCTATCGCAACTTGCGTGCCGATGCTGCCGCGCATTTCGTCGATGACAAGCATAGACGGATTGTAGAGCGGGCTGTATGTTTCGATTTCTGGCCACGGGATGGTAATGCTGGCCACGCGATTGTCGGCGTAAAATTCGATGCGTTGCAGTAGCTCGCCCTTGTACTTCAGAAGTTCTGGGCTTTTGCGCATCAGTTCGCGCCGGCTGTTTTCGAGCGCGGCTAAGCTGACACCACCTTCCACTAACTCGCCGATAACGTGAATGCTGCGCGCGCTAGTCGCTTCGGTCACCAGACCCATGCTGTCGGCCATGATGCTGGTGGCGATCATCTGCTTGGCGGTGAGGTTCAAGGGCCAGTCGAGCTGCTGGGCGAGCTCGTAGATGACTTCTCCAGTAGCGACGGCCGGATGATTACATACCACGTTGGCGTGCGCGATGGAGTTTTGCACGTTGTGGTGATCGATGATGACACTCGGCTTGCTGGCCACCCAGCCCTTTTGCCCGCTCTTCTGCAATTGCTCAAATAGGCTGTCGGCGCTGGTGTCCACGATGATGCTGGCGTCGAACTGCTGCGGTAACTCTTTGTTCACTCGATCCCAACCCGGCAAATAACTGAGGTACGACGGAATATCCACGCCGCAGTACAAATGCGGCTCTTTGCCTAGGTCGCCCAGGATTTGCTCCAGCGCCAAGGCGCTCCCCAAGCTGTCGCCGTCCGGGTTGTCGGCCTGCATAATCACGATGTGCGTGGCCGCATCTAATATGGCGCGAATCTGGTCAGCTTCAGGATATCGTTGCATGGTCTTACCTATTGTACCTCAGATAGAGTGTTACGAAAAACGGGCGGCGAGCAGTTTGTCGAGGTCGGTGTAGTATGGCTCGCAAAAACTTGGGTCGTGGATAAAGGTGAATGGTTTCCACTCGATTGCCTCGGTTTCGTCGCCGGCTGTTGGTTCGCCGTCCCACATCGTGACGGCAAAGCCGATGTCCACGGTGTAGATGTCGTCGGAATAGCGGTTGTGGTAGGCGGCGATAAGTTCGAGGTCTTCGCGCTTGATGCTAATGCCGAGCTCCTCGCGCATTTCGCGGATGGCGGCCGCTTGGCAATCTTCGCCAAAATCCACAAAGCCGCCGGGCAGGTCGTATCGGCCTTTGTTAGGCTCGATGGCACGTTTGCTCACGAGCATCTTGCCCTCACGGACAAGTACGACAAAAATCGAAGCCTTGGGGTTATTCCAAAAATGCCACTGGCAATTCGTGCACTCATAGTTGGTGTCATCGAGCTTGGTAACACTATGTTGCTTGCCACACTGTGGACAGAAGTTGAAGGTCATGTTGTCATTATAGGCACACAGGCGTCTGCAGTAAATGTGTGGTATACTCTGAGCGATAAAAGGAGCAGAAGTATGAGACTTGGAAGGCGTGAACTCGGCAATCAGCCGGGTGAAGGTGCAAGTTACGACGGGACGACCTTATATACTGGTGCTTGGGACTATGTTGATACTGGTCCAGCGCTTGATGCTGAAGGGAGTTTACTCCATCGAGTGCATACTGATCCAGAAGGTGTCGCGCGAGAATTTGACGCACTAGTACAGTGGGCGGCCAAGGTCGCCGAAATCCAGCGCAATACTGATACAGGCGAGGAGTAGGCTCGAAGTTATAACGCTTGGCGGCCTTCTAGGGCTCGGGTGAGCGTGATTTGGTCGGCGTATTCGAGGTCCACGCCAATGGGCAAGCCGCGCGCCAAACGTGTGACCTGCACTGGGCGGTCGCCAATCTGTTTTTGAATGTAGAGCGCGGTGGATTCGCCTTCCACGCTGGCGTTAGTGGCCAGGATGACCTCTTGCACGTGGTCGTCGTCGATCCGCGTGATGAGCTCGGCGATGTGCAGTTGCTCTGGCCCGACGCCGTCGATCGGCGAAACAAGTCCGCCGAGCACGTGATATGTCCCATTAAACTGTCCAGTTTTTTCAAGCGCGACAATATCAAACGGCTCGGCAACTACGGCCACAAGTGTTTTATCACGCCGTGGGTCGGTGTAGAGATCGGACAATTCCTGGCCAGCAGGCACGAGTGCGAAGGTCTTTCTGCACACGTCGATACCTGTATGGAGGCTCGCCAGCGCTGCGGCGAGATCGCGCGCCCGCGACGGGTCGGCTTTCACCAGATAATACGCATAGCGCTCGGCTGTGCGCGGTCCAACACCGGGCAACTTGCCCAGTGCATCGATAACATCGGTGAGCGCCGGGGGTAACATAGGCATAGTGGTTGGATGATTACAGGCCGAGGTCGCCGAGTGCGCCCATCATCGGCTGCATTTTTTCGGCAGCGAGCTTTTGGCTGGCCTGGATTGCTTCCTTAACCGCGTCTTCCAGCCAGCGTTCGAGTTGGCCGATGTCGTCGAGATCGACGTACTCGGGGTCGATGTGAATTTTTTTGATCTTCTGCTCGCCGGTAATCTCAACCTTGACGGCGCCGTCGCCCTTCTCGACGGTAATTACCTCTTTTTGCAACTCTTTTTGCAACTTTTTTACCTTCAGCAACATCTTTGCTTGGTCGAAACGACTCATGCCAGCTCTCCTTTATTGTTCTATTGTAACAGACGGTGGAACGGTAAAAGTGGCTTTTGTCTCTGGCGCGCCCGGCCAGGCTACAAAGTAATGGCTGATTCCATACCAACAACTGGCCAATACCGCAAGCGATATCAATCCAATACCCACGCTTTGCGCAATGGTGTTGCGCGGAAACACCAGATACCAGCGATCGAGTAAGAAGCCAACGCCCGCAGCCGCCAGTAGGTACACGAACGGGACGATAAGCGTTAGACTCACCTGTCCACCCAACGACAGTAGCGCTGCGCCGAGCGCCAGCATAGTGAGGAGTATCCGGGCACGCGTTAACCCGATATGCCGGGTGTACAAATAAACACCCAGCGCCGCCATTGCCATGGCAAATGCATCAAGTACGGCGAGCCGGCCGAGCCAGTGCAAGGGATCAGCCGGACCATGCACGAACAGCCAGAAGGGCACATCCGCCAGCCGGTGCAGGCTCGGCAGGATCTGCGGCCAGCCTTGCGCGGGCAAACCGGCGACAACTTTTGCAAGCGCCGGCGCATGGTATATGGCTAGGCCGAGTGGTATCAACGCCGCCAAAAAAACCAAGCCGCCCAGCGTGACGGCCCAGAGGTTTTTTTGAAACACGCGGTCGATCGTCTTCCATTGCCAGAGTACGCCGGCTGCCACGATCCATAGCATGCCTGGCACATAGAGCAGACCGGTGGCGAGCATAAAACCTGCAAGCAACACCAGCGGATTGCCCGTTTGCTTGAGCCAGGTGCCCCACGCAACCAGCGCGAGTGCACCAAACAGCATGACATCCGGCGTGCCCAAACGTGCAACGTGCAAAAACCAAGGCGCACTGGCGAACAACACCGTGCCAAAAAACGCGGTACGCAGTCCATGCCAATGGCGAACCAGCAAAAAGAACACCAACAGCGTTGCTGCGCCGCATATCGTTGCTGCCAAACGTACCGCCAGCAATTGATGATGCTTGGTTACAAATAACAAGAGGCGGACCATGATTGTGAACGGCGCATTTATCGGATGGTGAAAAATATACAGAAAACTACGACCGTTTTGCAGCGCCTCGAACTCCTGCGGCGCATAGCCGCCCAGAAGTGTTCCTAGCCGAAGGCACAACAGCATGCCGATGGCCAGTAAACCCCCGCCGCTTATAAGCAGTGGTCGCCAGTGTGCCAGCAAATCTGGAAACGAGGCTTTTCGCATGTTCTTTCCAGTATAGCATTCGTAGTGCGTCTCTAGCTCATAACGTGGAGCGTTCCGCGCGGAGCACAAAGAAAAAGCCCTGAAATGCAGGGTTTTTCTTTGCTCCCGGCTTCATAGTCTCCACGTTATGAGCTAGAGACGCACGGCGATCATTTACTCTGCAAACGGATTGGCGTGCTTGGTGTCGAGCGAGCGGAAACGCTGTTTGTCGCGCTCAAAATAGAGATCGACATTGTCGGTTGGGCCGTTGCGATGTTTTTTAATCAGAATCGTGGTGATGTTTTTGTTTTCGGTTGCGGGGTTGTAATAATCTTCGCGGTAGATGAAGGCCACCACGTCGGCATCTTGCTCGATAGAGCCGGATTCGCGTAGGTCGGCGAGTTGCGGTATCTGTGGGCTGCGGCTTTCGACCGACCGGCTCAACTGACTCAACGCAATCAGCGGCACGTTGAGTTCGCGCGCCACTCCTTTTAGACCGCGCGAAATCTCCGAAATTTCCTGTACACGGTTGTCGCTGCTGCCGAACTTGCCGCCGCCGCTCATGAGCTGGAGGTAATCGACGATGATGAGCCCGAGCCCATGCTGGTGTGCCTCGCGCCGCGCCTTGGTGCGCAGATCGCTGACCGTGATGCCTGGCGTGTCGTCGATGTAAATTTTGGCCTCGCTGAGTGTGCCCATCGCCTGGCCGATTTTTTCGAAATCAGCGTCGGTGAGGTTGCCGGTGCGTAGCGCCCAAGCGTCAACGCCAGATTCCATGCTGAGCAGGCGGTCCACCAACTGCTCTTTAGACATTTCGAGCGAAAAGAACAGCACCGGCTCTTTGGCTTGAATGGCGACGTTGTGCGCCAAGTTGAGCACCAGCGCGGTTTTGCCCATCGATGGACGAGCGGCCAGAATAAACAAATCGCTGCGCTGGAGTCCGGCCAGCACATTGTCGAGATCGCGGAAGCCGGTGGGCACACCGCGGATTTTGCCCTTGTCTTTGTGGAGCTCGTCCAGCCGATCGAAGCTATCGGCCAGAATCGTTTCCAGGCTCACAATGCTCTGTTTGACATGCTGCTGGCTGACTTGAAATAACCGTTGCTCGGCTTCTTCGATCAGATCGCGCAGTTGCTTTGATTCGTCGTAGCCGAGCGTGGTCATCTCCTGACTCGCTTTGATGAGTCGGCGGCGCAGCGCTTTTTGCGCTACGATATCGGCGTATTGTTCGACGTGCGCAGCCGTCGGCACGAAGTTGGTTAGCTCGGTGAGGTACGATGCGCCGCCGACCATGTCCAAGAAACCATTTCCCTTGAGCTGGTCGCTCAAAGTCAGCACGTCGATCGGACTGCGGCGTTCGTACAGCGCAATAATCGCTTCATATATGCGAGCGTGGCGCGGGTCATAAAAATCGTCGATACCCACGAGGTCGGCAATCTTTACCAAGGCATCGGCGTCAATAAGAATAGCGCCGAGCAGGCTCGCCTCGGCTTCGATATTGTGCGGCGCTTGCGTTTTCCCCTGGTCGTCCATCCTGCCTACGATTCTAGCAGTTCGGCGCCGCCAAAGATATTGCTTATGGCTTTGACTGCTTCGCTTTGCGGTGGCGCGCTCACCGATTCGGCGGCTACGGCATGTACGACGGCATCTTCGGGTGGAAGTTGAGGTACTGTAATAGGAATATCATCTGGCGATGGACCTTCGCCCACAATGCATTCGATACGCAAGTCTTGGCCTGTCACAGTTTTGAGCACCTCGCCCAGCATCTCTTTGTTGCGGTTTTCGTTCAGGCGTTTTTGATAAAATGGCATGCTACATTCCAGCACGATTTTGCCCGGCTCAAAATGTGGGCGTACTGTGCGGACGATGCTGTAGAGCGTGTTGTGCTTGACTTTTACGGCGGCGAGCAATTTGGGCCAGTCGGCGTCGGTGAGGACGGCGTTGGGAGCAGAGTTTGCCACCGACTCGCCCTCGGTGGATTCTGCTTGGTTGATTTCGCTCGGCTCCTCGGCCTTTGCAGCTTCGGCGGTTCTGCGGAAGGCGCTCGGATGCGGCTCGATTTGCACCTCCGGCTTCGCCACTTCTTCTTTCATGATTTTAGATTTGGTGTCATCCTGGTTATCAGCTTTGCTGTGGGATCCTGTCAGCGTGTCCGCCCCTTCCTCGCTGCGGGTGGGGGTCCTGGCGGCCGAAACGTTAGGCTCAGCAGAAGGTTCACGATGCGTGAACACTCCTCCGGGAGGGCGAGAGGTAGTTCCGCTCTCGGAAAGTGGCGTGGTGTTGACGGCAATCTCGAGTCCGGCGTCTAGGAGCGCGATGTCGAGATACGCATGCGGGTTTGGCGAGGCGGGAACGTCGATCAGTTTTTGGAGCAGCGCGATGGTGGTCGCTTTGTTGCCGACGGGTGTACCCGAAAGCAGCCGTTGCCGCAACACAGCGCCAAGCTGCCGCGCAATTTGGGCCGGCTCATAACCATAGCCAAAGCTGCTGGCGAGCGCGTTCGCGTCGTGCGCCTCAAGCGCGTCGACAAGCTGCTGAATAAACTCCTCTGGCGCCAGGCCAAGGCAAGCCTGCACATCGACAAGCGTGATTTTTTCGCCCGTGTTGCGGATTTGGTCAAGCAAGCTAATGCTGTCGCGGAAACTGCCTTCGCCGTGCCGAGCGATCAACTCCAGCGCATCATCGGTAATGTCAATCTTTTCGGCTTTGGCGATCTCTCGCAGATGCGCCACAACCTTATCTTGCTCCACGGCCTTGAACGAAAAGCGCTGCGTGCGGCTGATAATGGTTTCCGGCAACTTGTGCACTTCGGTGGTTGCCAGGATGAACACCACGTGCGCCGGCGGTTCCTCCAGTGTTTTGAGCAGCGCATTGAACGCCTCTTTGGTGAGCATGTGGACTTCGTCGATGATGTACACTTTGTATTTGGCGCTGGTGGGTGCGATGTGCACTTTGTCGCGCAGGTCGCGGATTTCATCGATGCGTCGGTTGCTGGCGGCGTCGATCTCGATAATATCCAGATGTGTTGAGTCGTCGTACGGTAGGCCGTTGATTTCGTGCGCTAGGATGCGCGCGATGCTCGTCTTGCCCACGCCGCGCGGCCCGGTAAAGAGATACGCATGGCTTATCGTGCCCTTTGCCAACGCACGCGTCAACGCCGTCGTGATGTGCTCCTGCCCGACGACACCCTTCAAACTCGTAGGCCGGTGTGTCCGGTAGAGTGCTTGCCCCATTTACCGCCTATTATACGCCGTGAGCTCGCGCCCGGCTGTTGTGTTATTGCATGCAGGCGGGGCACTTTAAGTCTCCGGCAGGACAAGCCGTGGATCGAATACTGCCTGCTCGCTGAGCAGCGCAAAAATTTCCGGCGGCTCTGCAATACGCAGTTGACTGACGACCCAATCAGCATCCAGAGGGTCTTCTATCTCTAGTGGATGTGTGGTCGGCTCTGGTGGATATGCAGGCGGCTGCAAGCCGTAGTTTTTGCAAAAATATGTACGTGCCTCGATTGCTCGCCGGAGATTTTCGTAGTTTATGTGGGAGCGGCCTTTGGCCATACTGTCACTGTAGCACTACAAATCTGGATTATACAGGCGTCTAAAGGTATTCGTACTCGCCGGTGAGCCTTCTTGGGTCGACTATCGTTGATGCGGCGGCGTCCAAAAATCGTCGTTGCTCCTCGAGGTCGGCCACTGCAATGCCAGCCGCTGCCTCTTCGGGACTAAGCAGGATTTCGACGCACCGGCCACCCAGTCTGGTGACGAAGTACTGCTCGCGGAATTCTCGCCGACCAGTTTGTTCGTTATAGTCGGGTACCAGCGGTCTGAAGGTAATATGATTATCGGTCAGGTCGGTTTCCGAAAACCCTGGCTGCTCAGCGAACCCAATCAGGTTTTCCCACCTAGCTGATGACAGCTCGAAGTATTTAGCATATGGGCTGACCTCTGAATCGTCAAAATCGGCCCGTGCGTGCTGAGGAGTGTATTCTGCGTTCGCTTGTTGTTCCAGAAGCCATTCTGGTTTTGGTACAAGTAACGTAGGCTGCGATCCAACGATGTAGCAACACCGATCTCCGCTGTCGGCAGTAATTTCTACGATTGGCTCTTCTCTGTTAAGAATTTCTATTTGTCTTAGGGCGACGCCAAGACTCGGCACCTGACTGCCCAAAAAGTCTTGTTGCGGCTGACCCTCCATTCCTAGCGCGCGGGCGAGTTGTTCTCGCGCCGTGACATGCTCTGGTATTCGCTCTCCGTAGAACCGTGACATGTGCCCTCCCTTGCCTTGTTCAGTACTAAAATCGGAACGTCCGCATTGGTTGTACCGGGCTAGTATATAACAAACCGGCCGTAGTAGGTACAGCCGGTTTGTTAATTGTACCGGGCAGGCTTATAGATCTTCGGTGCCGGGGAACGTGCGTGGATCAAAAATCTGAGCCGCCTCCCTGAGGCGCGCAACGTCCTCCGGCGTGGCAATTGTTATGTTTTCGGCTTGCTCCGGAGACAACGCAAGCGTAACTAGCTCACCATTGTGAATAACATGAGGATACTGGCCGCGAAGCCCTTCCTCATCTGGTACGAGCGGGGTAAAATACAGTTGCATGTCGGATAAGCGCTCAGGCGAAAAATCTACGCCAGCACTGAGTGCAACAAGGCCGGGCGTAAGCGCCTCCTCGTACAAAAAATGAGCGGGATGTTGTGGATACTCGCGGCTCGGGTCCTGGTATGCCGAATAACTGCGGTCCACAAGCTCACCCGGGGTAAGCGTGCGCGGCACAAGTGGCCGAGTGTCCACGTCCAGCGGATATTGGAGTACGTCGCCGCTGCCCGGGTCGATCTGAGAATACGGTAACTCTCTTTCTACGCGTGCATATTCGGTGTTGGCGTCCGCCAAAGCCTGGCGCGCGGCAACATGGATAGCAATATTCTCTGGATGAAATCGGGACATAGTTCTCCTTTTATAACTCTATAGACCGCGGATGAAGCGGCTTGGGTTAAAAATTACTTCCGGATTAAGCTGACGGATTTCTATAGTCAAACTACATCACAGCTAAACCTGCTGCGGGCCGGTCTCGTCAATGATGGGCGTGTGCAGCGCCTCGAGCGGCAATTGACCAAGCGCTTCTCGAATGTGAGCATTGAGAGATCGTGTATCGTACGGCAAATCAATGATGACGAAACCATCGTACGAGGCATATGTGAAGGGATCTGCAGCGGAATCGGCTTCGGGTGGGATCTCCGCAGTAAGCTCTCGCATCTGTTGTTGGACAAAAGCGCGCAGGTCACTAGCGGTGTAGCCGTCTGAGTCTCCCTCGCCGCTACAATAATCTCCTTGTGCTGCACCTTCTGCTCCGCGAAATTCTGAAAGACGCATGACTTTTAAAGCTCTTGGCTGCCGTTATAGAAAAATGCCGGATCGATAAATTCAGCCACTCGGCCATAGCCGAGATCTATTGCGCCATTATCTTGGATGATAGAGTCCGTTCCATGTCTCCAAGCGTCGTACTCTAGCATCGCCGCTTGTTCCGCCAGAGCCGTTTCCCGAGCTCCTGGAGTTTCTGCGGTGTCGCCCATCACACCAAGCACGCCTACGTGCGCGGCCAGTTCTGCTCGCGACATGTCATCGTATGGACTGCCTTCCTGGAAGGCGCCGGTGTCAGTGTCGTTGTCGAGGTCTACACCTTCGCGAAAACTCTGCACTTCTCCACCACCCAAAAAATCTGGGCGAAAGCCGCACTCATATATTTTGCCAGGTTGTCCGCTCATAAGATATCTCAATAAACCCACAGTCTTCTCCTATTTATATGAAGCAACGCTGAGAGTATATCACAAACACTACAAGGCGGCTTCGAGTGCAGCCCACTCGGCGCTGCTGTCGTCTTCGGGCAGGTTGACGCTAACTTGGTCGCCGGGCTTCGCCTTGAAATATGTGACGCTGGCGAGCAGCACGCGGTAATCTTTGCCATTTACCTCGACAAAATAGTGGCCGTTTTCGAGCTTAAGCGCGCCGACCACTTGCTTGCGCGGAATCGGGCCGATTTGCTTGTACATGAATGTGCCGTCGTCGGCAACCGTGAGTTTGAGGATATCGCCTTGCACCAGCTTGGATTTGCTGGCGTAGTTGGCTGGCACGGGATAGGTCTTGCCATCGGAGCCGACCATGTTCTGGCCGTCGAACACGCCTTCTACTACCTTGCCAAGGTTGTCGTCTTTCGCCACTGGAGCAACGCGGTCGTCGTCGCCAACAAGACTAATTAGCAGCTCGTTCGCCGCCGCTAAATTCGTTTCTGCCTCTTGGATTAACGCACGTAAGCGCTTGATTTGTTTGTCTGCTACGTCTGCCATAGTTGTGGTAAGTCTCTCAATCTCTCCAGCAGTGTTTGTTTCTATACACTTACACCTAAGCCTATCACGAACAAGAAGTCAAGTCAAAACGAACTGTTCGTATGTGGATAACTGACGACTTGTACGTAAAACATGGACAGGTTGCCGGAGTAAGCGTCTAAAAAGATGTCCCCAAATAGAGCGGGGCTCGCTCTAGGCGAGCCCCATCGTAGTTGCTACATCGGCGCGCCTCCTTCGATTATTTCGCGGATCGCAGTCAGGCCGAGTGCCCACAGCTCCGGAGGCTGCGACGCGTGCAAGCGAGCCGTTTCGGGAGCGGACAAGTCCGCTTCGAGCTGGTCGATCGGATACAGGCGCGCACCCAACACTTCCGACGCTTGCAAGGTCAAATCGTCTACAGTCAGATTTTGCTCCACGACCACGAAGTTGTCGCCGACGATCCGGTGCGTCCAGGCGCCATTCTCCATGGGCAGCTCTATGGTGAGCTTGCCGATGCCAATATATCGGTCTTCGTCAAATGCTAAGCCGAGCTCCTCCCGCGTTTCGCGTTGGGCGGCTTCGAGATATGACTCGTTCGCGGCCACGTGACCGCCGACCGAGATATCCCATTCGCCAGGCATAATCGTTTTGTCCCATCTGCGCTGCTGCTCCAGCAAGTTAACGCCGTCGGTAATCCAGACATGCACGTCGCGGTGCCACATGCCCTCTTGGTGCACGGTAGCTTTGTCGTATTGCTCGCCAGTTGGCTCACCGTACTGGTCGACGATGTCGAGCATTTCGGGCTGATTGGAAGGTACTTCTTTCATTGCTTCTCCTGTTGTTGGGTTGTTAGGTGGAAGCGCTTCCAAAAACAGGATAGGTTGTTAGGGTTTGTAAATATAGACAGTATATTTTGTGGCAAGTATTTTTGTCACAACTCCGTACGAGTCAAACCTGTTTGAGCGAACAACAGGCACGTTGGAGCTGGCTCCATTGACAGTCAAGCGGCAGCAAGATTACATTGAAGCATGCACCACATCCAGCAGAAGATTCTGGGCAAATTACTTTATGCCGAATGGCTGAACTATGCGCGCTTGCGCCCGGCGGGCATCGAGAGTAATCATTTTTCGTATCATCTTGAGCAGCTCATGCGAGCTAAGTTGATTGTTAAGCACGATAAGCGCTACACGCTGACGGCGCAAGGTTTGCAGCATGTTGATCGCCTGAGTCACCAGCGGATGGCCGGCCGGCTGCAGCCGCATATTGTTACGGCCATCAACTTGGTTAACGAGGCCGGGCAAACGCTGTTGTACAAGCGAGGCTTTCAGCCGTACATCGGGCGCAGCGGATTTCCGCTTGGTAAGCTGCACTACGAAGAAACAACGCTAGCGGCCGCGCAGCGCGAGCTGGCAGAAAAAACTGGCGTTACCGGCGTGCCGCTCACCCATCGCGGCATCGTGTATCTGGAGTCGAAAGTGGAAGGCGTTACGATCAGCAAGGTGCTGTATCACCTGTTCGACGGTACGAGCGGGCAGACATCCCAAGATCCCGACCCTGCGCGCGGCACTTCTATGTGGATGGACGAAGCTACTTTGGCCGACCACGAGCTCATGCCCGGCTTCCGCGCTATCAAAAAGCTGCTGGCCGCGCACCCCGGCGAATTCTTTTTTGAGGAGCTATGTGAGAATATGGTTGATCGTGACGTCGTTCCTGCTCCAAGCTATGAAGCGCCAAGGGGCACCTAGTTGAGCGAGAGCTCATGATTCATCTGTCTTGTCGGTATACTGTCTCGCTTGGCGGACGGCTACACAAAAACACCCGCTGAGATAATCCCGCGGGTGTTTTGTGATGTCGAGTAGCGACTAGGCCAGTTCGACGACTGCGCCGGCTTCTTCCAAAGCCTTCTTGGCGCTTTCGGCGTCTTCTTTCTTGGCCTTCTCGAGGATAGGCTTCGGAGCGCCGTCCACCAACGCCTTGGCTTCGCCAAGACCGAGGCCGGTCAGGTCTTTCACCGCCTTGATGACGGCAACCTTCTGAGCACCAGCGTCCTTCAGGACGACGTCCCATTCGGCCTTCTCGTCGGCAGCAGCAGCGCCTTCGCCACCAGCAGCCGGAGCGGCGACAGCCACGGCTGCAGCAGCCGGCTCGATGCCGTATTCATCCTTCAGGATGGTCTTTAGTTCGTTTACTTCGAGGACGGTCAACTTGGTGAGGTCCTCGGCGAGTTTCTTTAAATCTGCCATTTCTTTAGTCCTTCTTAATTTATGCTTGTGCTTTCGCTTCGATGCCATCGAGCAACGCGTGGAGGTTGCCGGAAAGGCCACTAACCATATCGTTGAGCGGTGAGGCCAAGGTTGCGACAACCTGAGCGATCAGGTCATTCTTGCTTGGCAAGTCGGCCAAGGCCTTGACTTTGCTGGCGTCGATGAATGCGCCCTGCGCCGTAATGGCGCCGACAAATTCGATTGATGGGTTTTGCTTGGCGAACGTGGCGAGCGCCTGCGCTGGTGCAACTTCGTCTTTGCTGTTGAAAGCGTAGAGGAGCTGGCCGGTGAGTGCGCTGGTGTCGACAGCTTTGAGGGCATCGACGTTTTTAATCGCCTTGACAGCCAAGCGGTTTTTAACGACACGAACTTTCGTGCCGCTAGCGCGCGCATCGCGGCGGAGCTGCTGGATAGCCTTCACGGTTGTGCCCTGATATTTGGCAACAACGGTCATCTTCGATGATTCCAGGCTCTCCGTGACTTCTGCAACGACGGCGTGCTTTTTATCTTTGGTTAAAGCCATAGGTTAAATTCCTTTGCTTTTAGTTGGTAAAATCTTCGACCTAGATTTTAATGAACGATTTTCGAGCACAAAAGAAAAGTCTTTGGCGCTCGCATCACCAAAGACTTTTAAAAGGCTCAAAAACAATAGACTTGTTTCATTCCTCGGTAGCGGATTAAGCCTTGTAACGGGCAGCTACTGTCTTCGGTAATGTTCCCATATATTTTACACCAGATGGGCTTGATCGTCAACGTATATCGGTAGCTTCCTTGAAGAGGCGGTCGAGCTCTTGTTTTTGGTAGTTGCCTGCGATGCCGGGCGTGGCAAGCATGTAGTCGATGGCGGTTTGGCGGTCAAGGTTGGTATTCTCCGAGAGCCCTTTGCAGAGCAACCGCGCATACACCTGGGACGGAGCAACGTATGGCAGTTCGGGCCGGACGGCCGTCAGGGTGAAGACTGGCGCGTCGTCTTTAATGCCGCAAAAAACGAGCTCATCGTAGTGCCCGGTGCCGCGCCCGACCGTCGCGTGCCCTTGGAGTATTGCTTGCTTGATCGGTAATGGCTTGGCGATGCGACGATCGTTTTGTTGGGCGACAATCTCTTCAAACTGTTCGACGGTGATGAGATAGGCCCGCGCAATGGTGTGCGCCGAGTGCGTTAGTTCCGGCTGGATGTTAATATGCCCGCCTCCGCCCCAGGCAGCGCAGTCGCCGGCGAAGTAAAGTGCATAGGGTAGCGACATGAACTGATCTCGCTGTGGAGGAGTCGAATCGCTGCAGCCGGCGAATGTGCGCGTGGAGTCCTTCGGCGTGCCACCGCGCACCTGACACATAAAGTTTTCTTTGGAAAGCCCAGAACCATAATTGGCATACCAGATATACGCCGGTTTATTATCGCTGTTGAGTCGTTTGGCCAACTCCGCGACATCAACTGGCGCAGAAAGCGGCCGGCTGGTTTTACTTATCTGGCGGACGTACTGTTCGATCGCCAGGCAGAACTGGGTAAATCCTCGCCGGGAGAGCCACTCTTTTTCGGTATGGATACCACCGCAGGCTGGATTGATGACAATAGTAGGAATGCCTGCCTGGGTGAAAAAGCGTCCGTCGGTAGCGGCGTAGTCGTATGTTGTGCCATGCGTGCGGCCCGTAATGCCAGTGATTATGTCGATCATAGGTTTGACCAACGGGTGGTTCGGATCGGTTACTGATGGCGGTTCGTTCGACATGCTGGTGTCGATAACACCGTGTCGCTTGCAAATCTCGTGTATTTTACGCGGTATGGCTTCGTGATCGGCTGTGCTGCCGGTGCGAATGTCGAGCATTGCTGATGCGCTTGCCGGAATTTGATTCGCCGTTGTACCGCCCGCGATGGTGCCAACGCTGATAAGGGTATCGGTGGGCTGCGGCTCTGCGAGCGACAGCGTTTCTATTTCCTGAAGCGCGGCGAGCAAACGCCGTATGGCACTCTCGCCTTCCCATGGACGTGAGGCGTGGGCTGCCTTGCCGGATGCCTGTAGTTCAATCCACTGCACACCTTTGGCAAATGTTTCGAGCTTCCAATCATTGCCGCCGTCAGGCACGATAACTACTTCCGGCCGATAGCCGTACTCGAACAAGAGCAGCGGGACGCTGTTGGCGCTGCCAATCTCTTCGTCGCTGGTTATCATAAGGCCAAAATCATGTTCGTCTAGCTCGTCCTTCAGGCGATCGACTACGGTAAGAAACGCGGCAACAGCGTGCTTCATATCCATCACACCGCGTCCGTAGTATTTGCCGCTTTTAAGCTGCAGACGCAGCATGGATTCATCTGCGGGTACGGCGTCGATATGAGCATTGAGGAGCACTTTGGGACGTTTGTTGTGCGGCGCGGTGGTGGCGATGATGGAGCGTATGCCGTTTTTTTCAAGCCGCTCTACATGCATGCCGCGTGTTTGCAAAAAATGCTCCACGAAGACGAGCGCCTTATTGTTGCCGGCGCGGTCGCTCGTCGCGGTGGGCATTGCCACGAGCTGGCGCAGTAGGTCTTCGTGCAGCGGCGTGGTTGGGATTGTCTCACGCTGGAGCTGTGAAGGAATAGGCCGGCGCAAGAATTCGTGCAGTATTTGCTGATACTCGGCAAAGGACGCGATCTCGGCATATTCGTGGTCGGAGTGCGAGCCCTGGCCGTAAATGCCAAATTCTACGATGTCGTTATGCACCAGCGCAAAGTGTCGCCCATCGCTACTGGCTGGCCGGCCCAAAAATCGAGGTTTAACACCGGTTGCCTTGTGCATGGCGGCGCTCATTCCTTGCACGTACGGGTTGAGTCTTTCTACGTTAACAGCCGGCTCGAACGTGGCGAGGTTTACAATCCGTGCCTCCGGGTCGATGCTATGAACAAACGCCTCGAGCGATTCCCTGCTTTGGAACACAGGATCTTCCTGAGTGAAGCGGAAGTCTATCTTGAGCACGGCCGTATCCGGTACTTTGTTGTACGTCTCGTTGGTGGTTGATAGGCTGGCAATGCTGGCGGTCGTTGTCCAGGCTTCTTTGTCGGGTGTGGGATAGCGTTTAAGTACGGCGCCGGCAAAATCGCCCGCTTTTACTACGGCGTTTGTGCCGTTCCAGAGGTGTCCGCCGTGGGCCGTTTTGCCCTTAAAAAGAATTTCCGCCCAGCAGAGTCCACGAGCGGCGTTATATATCGTGTGCCGATCGTTGGCGTATTCGCCCATGATGACGAAATTGGCACGAACACCTTCGTCAATTTGGAGGCGTACGCCATCATAGCCGCCTACTTCTTCGTCGGATACGATTTGCAGGCCGAGTTTATACGGCACGTCGTGTACAAGTTTGCAAAACGCTTCAGCGAGTACCAGCGCTGTGCCCTTCATGTCCAGTGCGCCGCGGCCATACAACCGGCCGTCTTTCTCGTAGGCTTTGAACTGTTCGGGCTTGGCTGGCACAACATCAACATGACCGTTCAGCAGTATGTCGAATTTTTTTGGTCGAATGCGGCCACGATACGCCAAGAAACTCGGCTTGCTGCCTCGATCGAACCGTTCGGTGGTGATATCGGGGCAGTGCTGGTTTACCATCTTGACCACAAAATCGACGGCTTGGCGCAGCGCAACAGGATTATCGCCAGTAGATGCAATAGCGATAAGCTGCTTTGTTTGTTCGACGATTTCTTGTGGTGTCATGGTTACATAAAAACACCGGGCGATGGTGCGCCCGGTGTTTGCTTCGTTGTATAACGCGCCTAACCGAGCTCCCTTGAGCAAATAAACGCAAGACCGGTCAGCATAGGTCGTTTGGTCATAAAACTGTATGATACGCCGTACTACTCGGAACGTCAAGATTTAGAACTCTGGCTGACTGCCATCAGGCATGTAGTGGTAGCGCGCCGCGTCGATTAGACCAGTACCACGTGGCATAGGATCGGTGCGCCGAATATCATACTCACCGTCCATATCAGGCGGGCAGTCGCCATACATGCACCAGTAGTCGTAGGCTTGTAGAAGCTCGGTTGCTGCCGCAACTTCCGGTCTTTGGGCAAAATATCCATCACTTGTTTCAGACGCTGTTGAGAATTCACCTCGGTACATACGTAAGTCTCCAAATATTAAAAAATCAGGCGTTGAAGCCTGATTGTTGGTTTCGGGCTGTGCTTGGCGTTTGTTCGCTCAGGCTTCAACTATACTGAAGCACAGCCCGGGACGGCTGAGGACGAGAATGCGGACAATCTGCTTCAGGTTGTTGACCATAGCTTTTATAAAACACCCTCCTTCAGCTCGCGTCAAGCACTTTTTGTGATTTTTCTTACAACCACTTGACGACGCGCGGTGAGCGGAGTAAGGTAATTGCATGGTTCAAATCATCCAGCAAATTCGTGCGTTGCAAGATAAAGGCTTTTATGGTTTCTTTTTTGCGTTTGTCCGTGTGCGGATTGAGCCATAATAATTTAAGTAACTAACACAAAACCGAGCTCAATCCAAGAGCTCGGTTTTTTTATGGTAAGGAGATATATGTCGAGACGATATCATGCAGTACAAGGCGCCGCAGCGCGCGAAATTGCCTTCCGTCAGGCAACTGATGCGTCGGATGACACGATTCGCGACGCGCTGTTGGGCGAAGCGGCGAGCGTCGCCCAGCGCATGCCGGCGCGTTTGCTGCGTGCGGTAGGCTGCGAGGGCCTGCGCTTAGCGGATGGAGCAATTGACCTTCGCGTTAGCGATGGAGATAGCGATTCATACGCAGACGTCGTGGCTCGCTATGCTGATTCGCCTGAACTCGATGAGCACGCTGCGCGTCTTGCCTGTTGGGCAGACGTCGCCGATTCACCACTATCCGAGATGCTAGGAGGTAAGCCATGAGAGAATATTTGCTCACCAGTTTGTACGCAGGCGAACTGCCTTCGGCGCGCGCTGAGCACGCTGCTCATCTGTTACGCTTGCACCAAATTTTATACGGCCCGATACCACAAGTGGATGCACGGCCGGAGATACCTGCGCCGCTCGACCGCTTCGGCGATGACCCAGCCATGCTGGCTGCGTTTCCTTCTACAGACGAAGTCGCTCGGCGAAATGCTGCTCGGCTGGAATTCGTTGCCTACCGCGCCGCGCCATTAGTGCTCGAAGAGATAGAAGGTCGGCCTGAGGCACATTACGACATAGCTAGCATCGCGTAATGAACGCATTGCAAGAGTGCGGCATTTATATAGCTCGCTCGCTGTCGCCTCTGTGCTTACTCTGTATCGAGATAACTTAGCTTGAACTGATTATATCGTTCGACGCTGGCGCGAGTAAGTTCAGGTGTGCTTGTTTGGCGCGCAAAGCGCATGGCCTCGGCGGTAAGCGGATGAACTTGGCTGAGTGCATCGTACATTTGCCGCACAATGCGGCTGGTGCCGGGGTGAGCGTTTGGTTGGAGGTGGAGTTCAAAGATATAGAGCGCCTCGCGAGCGTTGCAGGTTACTTTCCAGCGCATGCGATGGCCGAGCAACGTGGCGTATTGAGCCTCAAGCGGGTGGCCGATTTCTTGCAGGTAGCTATAGAGCACCAGGCTCAGTTCGAAACACGCCTCGAATTGCTCGGTAAGCCCGGCTTCCTCGATGAGCGCTGGCACGTCGTAGCCGAATCGAGGCGTAAGCTGCTGCCATTCCAGGTCGTCGATCATACGGTGGCGCTGGAGATTTCGGAAGGTGTCGTAGTCACAGAGTATGTCCCAACTGTAGTGCGCTTTCTCGAGTGCTCGGCCTGGCCGCTGCTGTCGATCAAACCGTTGGCCGATGTATGCCTCGAACACGCCTAGCTTGCGGTCGTACGGCCATGCGTCTACTGCGGTGCGTAGGCTGGCGAGCGACAGACCGCTGTGCTCGTAGAGCATGTCAGGTACGATGTCGAGCTCGTTGCGCGGCCAGATATCGGTAAGCGTTACCGGCGCGCTGACGGTAGCGTGACTCTCTGGCAAGTGCGCCTTGGCAAGCTGCGCGACCGCTTGGCGCGCGCTGGCGCGATACGCCATCAGCGCGCCGCCGTGCTCGGGCGCATCGGCTTGATCTAGGACTCCAGGGTCTGCCTTGCGCGCTTCGCGCAAGATGTCGGCACCTGCCCAGCGCGCCTCGGGCAACTCATCGCTCATAAGGTGTACAATCAGGTTCTCTATCGCCTGCCCGGAGGCGTACAGGCCAACGGTTTTTTGCGCGGCCGCCGGCAAGATCGGCCGAAGCACGTCGCGAGCCTGCATGCGGATGGCCTGCTGCCAATCGGCGTCTTGCTTGGTCGCTGGCGCGGTACTTTGCCCAGCAAGGTGTGCAGTCAGCCGGTCCAGCAGCGCGGCGTACATATCGAAGAGACGATCCATATGCCGACGGTAGACGGTTTGCACCTCGGCGTTCAATTGCCGCGGCGTGTAATAGCGGTAGTCGCCGTGGGCGTCGCGCGTTTCGAAAGCGATGTGGCGCGCGTCTTGCTCGGCATAGGTGGCCAGCCGGCCTTGCTCTAGCTTTGTGGCTAGCAGTATGCTGGCGTCCTCGACCACGATATACTGGCCAACGAGTTGCCGGACGGAATCGTCCTCGTAATTGTCGATGACACTTTGGAGGAGCTTTTTATCTTTGTCGGCGGCTTCGGCAAAGGTGTCGAGCAGCGCCGTGCGCACAGCGCCGGCGCGACGGCCAATGTCTGCTAGCGCAGCAGCGATAGCGCCCGAGGGCAACTTATCGGTAAAGGCGTACACCTTGCCTGTGGTGTCGGTAACGGCTTCTTCGAGGAATTCGTGCCCAGCTTTGGTGATCTCCAGCTCGCCCTTCTCGGTGCGATGCACAAAAGGATTTTCGTCCACAATTGCTGCCAAGGTTTGCTGCGGCTTGGGCGCGACGGCCGCTGCCGCGGCTGGCAACGGCACCTCTAACTGTGGCGGCGGTGGCAGCAGCGGACTGATCTTGCCCCACAGCATAGCTTGGATCGTCTCGACGTCCAGCAATTTGCTGTCGCGCACACAGTCAATCCGCTGGAAATCTTTGGGAAACAACTGGGCAAGATCGTCGTAGACTTCCACCGAACGCTGGAGGTGTGCGAGATCGGCCTCGTGGATGTCTCGCTTTTTATCGGTGTAGGTGCGCGCGTCTTTTTGGTCGACCAAGGTTTGGGCGATCTCGGCCGGCACGCGCAGCACAAAACTCATATCCGGACGCGGGATGCGCAACATTTCGAATTCGAGGTTGTCCAGCCAGATGAAATAGCCACGGCGCTCTTCGGCATTGCGGAATTTCGTGCCCTGATGTGCCATGTTACTGCCGGTAAAACGGTTGGCGATCACGACTTTACCGGCGTCGAGCGCCGCGCGAATAGCCGGCGCCGCCTCAAATCGGTCGAGTGCATAGAACAGCGAGGCAGTGTATGGTCCGACCTCATCGGCCGAGCCGTAGTTGCCATTTAAGTATTGTGTTACAAAGTAGCTCGACGGCTTGTCGTACTGTGGAAAATCAAACGTCGCCACTTGATAGCCAGCCTGAGCCAGTCGCTCGGCTAGTAGTGCAAACTGCGTTGCTTTACCCGAGCCGTCGGTGCCCTCGATAACGATAAATGTTCCCGTTGCGCGTTTCATACCCCTTGCCTCCAATAACAGTCGCGGGCCGCCACCTACCCTATGCTACCAATTTAGCCACAAGCCGGCAGATTATGCAAACTGATTGCCCCGATTGTCGAGCATGGCGACCTGGCTCTTATGCCAGAAGGAGGGTCAGGCGTAGTGCAGCCGGAGGACATCAATCTGTCCTCGGCGTGTAACGCACTCCTTCTGGCATAAGAGCCAGGTCACTTGAACCTATGTCCTGTGGATCACCTGGCTCTTCTTACAATCAGGAGGTGCAACCGCTGCACTCTCCTCGTGTAGCATTTTTAGTTGGTGTTCCCTATAATCACAATAGATGGCAAAGTTTGACGAGATGTACCAGGCAATGCTCAAGCGGATCATGACGGAGGGCGTCCGCGAGACCAATCAGCGTACCGGCCACGAAACAGCCGCGCTGCCGGGCCTCAGTTTTTCTGTTGATGTGCAACAAGACGGGTTTCCGCTGCTGAGCCTTCGCAAGATTCCGACTAAGATTTTTATTGCCGAGCAAGTCTGGTTTATTTCGGGCGCGCGCAAGCCAGAGATTTTTTTGCGCGACTTTACCCGTATTTGGGACGATTTTACCAACCCCGGCGATGTGGTAACTGTGGCGTATGGCTACCGCTGGCGGCGACACTTCGGACGCGATCAGCTCGGCAAGCTGGTGGAGCTGCTGCAAAAAGATCCGTCCTCGCGTCACGGCGTGGTCATCACTTGGGATCCATCCAGCGATGGGCTGGGCGGCGTCAGCAAGAGTAATGTGCCTTGTCCGTATTCGTTCACGGTGAATATCATCGGCGGCCGGCTACACATGATGAACATTGTCCGCTCCAACGATATGATTCTTGGTTTCCCACACGATGTTGCCGGTTTCTGCCTGCTGCAGTGCATCTTAGCGCAAAAGCTGGGCGTGCAGCCGGGCATGTATACGCACTGCATCGCGAACGCGCACGTGTACGACATCCATTACGACGCCGCGACCGAGATGATCGCGCGCTCCACCAAACACAAGAAGATCACGCTAGGCTTGCCAGAGGATGCCTTTGTCCGGGCCGAAGCCAAAGATCCAGAGCTCGTGGACGAAATAAACGACCAATTGAGCGCTCAATATCACCCCGGCACATCTATAAAAGGTTTGAGGATCGTACTGTGATGAAGGTTGTGCTGATCGCTGCGCTTACCGCCGACGGTTTTATCGGCCGTAGTACCAACGAGTTGCCGACTACCTGGACGAGCGACGAAGACCGGCACTTTTTTTGGCGCACCACCAAAGAGATTGGCGTTGTTATCATGGGCGGCAACACGTTTCGGCCGATTGGCAAGGCGCTGCCCAAGCGGCGCAACATCGTCTATTCGCGCACGCCAATCAACGTCGAAGGTGTCGAGACGACCCAAGAGCCGCCGGCCGACCTCTTGCGTCGCCTCGAAGCCGAAGGTCATACTCAAGTCGCCATCTGCGGCGGCAGCAAGATTTACGATATGTTTTTGCAAGCAAGCTTGGTGGATGAGCTGTACCTAACTATCGAGCCGCAGTTGTTTGGCGCTGGTGTACCGCTCAGCGTGCACTCGAGCGACCACAAGCTCAAATTACTGGCCTGCACCAAACTCAGCGACGACGTCGTATTATTACACTATGAGGTTACAACATAATGTCAGTACTCACCAGGCAAGAAATTATAGCATACGTTAAAAAGGGTGCGGTGACGTTTACTCCGGCGCTCGATACATTCCAGTTGCAGGCACACTCGGTTGATCTGCGTTTGGGCTTTACCTTTTTGGTGCCCAAGTCGTGGCATGTAACCAAAAGCGGCCGCGAAGCGCTGCACATGGATTATTTTGCCGAGGAGCGTCCGGAGTACTTCGATATTGTGGAGCTCGAGCAAGGTCAGTTTTTTGATTTGTTGCCTGGCGAACATATTTTGGTGTCATCGCTGGAGTCGATCAAGATTCCTGACGACCTCATGGCTGTTATGTATCCACGCTCCAGCACGAATCGCAAAGGGATTTCGGTGGATCTGACCGGCATCATCGACAGCGGGTACGAAGGTCAGCTTGTTATCCCGGTGCGCAACAACACACAGTCGCAGACGGTGCGGTTGTATCCGGGCGAGCGTTTTTGCCAGGTGGTATTCGAAAAGCTCAACCGATCGGTGGCCGCCCGGCGCAGCCGCTACCACCAGCGCGATATCATCGAGGGCGTGGACGTCGATAGTTTGCAAGAAGAGCGTCAAACCGAAATCGGCCTTATCAGAAATGGCGACATCAAAAAGCTCAAAGCCGACCACGCGGTAGACAGTTAGGGTTACACACTCCTTTCACAGTTCGCGCAGGCAAAAACAGGCAAAATAGTACCCAAGCATAGGCGTTTCTTGCTACAATACATGCAAGCTATGAGTGGCAAGACTGCCTTTCGCATTTGGGCGCTGCGTGTCGTTACCTACGGTGTTGCGCTGCACGGGCTATTGATTATCGCCGGTACATTCGAAGATCAAGTGCACATTCGTTTTTCGCGCCACGTGGTGCATGTTAGTGGGTTGGTCGTGGGCATTCCGCTGTTTGTCGGTCTGACGTTACTGTATTTGAGCTTGCTGTTGCGCCGTCGCAAGCGCACTGCGTGGCTGGTGACGATGATCGTCTACGGTGCTATTGTAGCTGGCGGCGTACTGCGGTTGCTCGCCACGCATCATACGCACAACCTGTTTACGCTTGGCGATATGCTGCTGGCGCTGCTTATGGTGTTCGGTTTGTGGTGGTTTCGGCGCGAGTTTACCGTTAAGAGCGATGTGCGCAGCTTCGCGTTTTCGCTCCGTTTTATTGCCCTGGTGCTGGCAGTGGCGTTCGTATACGGCGTGAGCGGGTTTTTGCTGATGGACAAGCATGATTTTCATGAGCAGATCTCACTCGGCAGCGCCATACATCGCACGCTCGACCAATTCGATCTGACCACGACCCACTCGCTCACGCCATACACGCGCCGCGCCAAGCTGTTTATGGATTCGTTGAGTGTTATTAGTTTGGGCGCTGTGGGCTATGCGGTGGTGTCGCTGTTTCAGCCGATTCGCGCTCGCCTAGTGAGCGAGCAACACCAGCGCGAGCTGGCAGCGGACATTCTCAAGCAGTATAACGGCAGCAGCGAAGACTTCTTTAAGCTTTGGCCGCACGACAAGCTGTATTTTTTTAACCTTGCGCACACCGCCGGCGTGGCGTACACCGTACGCCGAGGTGTGGCGCTGGCGGTGGGCGATCCATTTGGTCGGCGGGACGATTTTGGCGCCTTGCTAGCCAGTTTCGAAGACTATTGTCGAGCAAACGACTGGACGATCGCGCTCATTCACACCGAGCCGCGCTATAGCGAGCTCTATAAAGCGCGCGACTTCAGCTTGCAAAAAATTGGCGAAGAAGCTGTGCTCGACCTCGCACACTTCTCAGCCGAGATCAAACGCGGCAAGTATTTCCGCCAAATCCGCAATAAATTCGAAAAGCAAGGCTACACCAGCGAGGTGCTGTTGCCACCGCACAACACCGCCGTGCTGTCGCGCCTGCGCACGATCTCGGACGACTGGCTTGCTCAGCCTGGCCGCACCGAGCGCCGCCTGCTCATGGGCTATTACAGCGACGAGTACATGCAAATTTGTCCAGTTATGGTGCTTCGCGATGCCGCCGGCACGATCCAGGCGTTTATCAATCAAGTGGATTCTTGCGACCCAGCCGAGGCTAACTTTGATTTGCTTCGACACACGCACCAGGCGCTCGGTAACGCCAACGACTTTTTGCTTATGGAGTTTATCGAATACGTCGCCGCTCGGGGCTTTCAGCGGTTGAACCTCGGTCTTTGTCCGCTTGCCGGACTTGATACACGCGACGAAGAACGCTCGGTTGTGGATAGCGCCATGCGATTTTTATATGCCAACGGCGACCGATTTTATTCGTTCAGCGGTTTACATCGATTTAAGGCCAAGTACGACCCAGCGTGGAGCGGCCGCTACATCGCGTATCGCGGCGGTGTGCGCGGGTTTACTCGAGTGATTACCGCGCTCAACAAAGCGATGAAAGTCTAGCAGTAGACTTTTAAGGATTGAACGGATTACCGACAATTGATTCGGCAATTTCGCTGAGTTGTTGACTGCGCACCGTTGCCTGCTCGCTGGGGTCGAGCGTCGGTGGAATTTGCAGTATCGATTCAACCGGACCGGGCAGATCGCCCATCACCACCATGTACTGATTTTCGTGATGCCCGTCGGGTTGGGTCACGGTAGTGTACACTTCAGCCAGCGACGTAATGATTTCGTGGGCATGTTCCCGGCTGTGCGTTGTGTCTGGAATGAGCTCGCCGTCGTACGCGAACGCATGGAGCGACACAAGGCCGGATTGATCGATGTGATCCACGAACGCGTACACGTTCGGTCTTATACGAATCGGATTGTAAATTGCATGAGCGCCATCTGCTACATCAGGGCCAATGGGTAGGTCAAAACCCTCTTCTACGGTGACGTGCTCCGCCATGTGGTCGAGGCCGTTGAGTCCGCTAGCTATCTCATATGCTGACGCTGTGTGATATGGGTCGCCTTCGCTCACTCGAAGATACGCCGCGCCAGCACTCAGCGCCGCCACAACCACCGAAGCAACTGCTGTAACCTCCATTCGGCTCCACTCGCGCGCCGGCCATCCGTGCGCCCTCGCGGGATGCATGTCGAACATATACTACCCTCCCCCTTGTATTATTGTAAGCATGCCTGTTCTGTGCGTGCGTTGTCAAGCCAGTTTATCATTTATTGTATCCACGGAGATCCTACATTTTGTAGGTTGGCTGGCCAATGGCAATGTGCAGCAACAACTCTTGTTCTTGTGTTCGCAGGTCGGCAATGCCCGCCTCTGCTCCCGGTAACGGTGATGGAGCAATGAGATCTGTCGCGTCGCCACCGTGTTCGCCTGGCACAGCAAAATAGGTGCGCGGGTGAGCGGTGTCGGCGGGCAAGTATACTTCGGCGAGTGGGCCGCTTATCTCGTGACAGTCACCAGGAGTTACGCCATCTGGCTTGAGATGCGTCAAGCTGCTGACGGTAAATTCGTGCATGGTGGCGTGTTCACCATCGAAGGTGAAGTAGCCATACTTATGCGAGCCGATACTTCGCCCAGAGCCGAGATCTACAGGATTGTGTATAGAATCCACGCCAGTGAAGAGAAAATCCACGGGCGGCATATCTACTGTGCATCCTTCTTCGTAACTCACGCGGGGCGCTACGTGATCGCTGGCGCTCAACTTATCTGCCACACCGGTGGTATTGTTGTAGTCATGCACAGCGCCGTAAACTGTTATGCCGCCATACGCGCAGAGTCCACTCAAAACTACACCTGCAGCTACTACGCCAGGAGTTACTTCTCTTTTTCTACCATGGGCTTCACGCATGCAGTGTCTTGTCCGTTCTTTAATACATAAAAACGCCTCGTTTGCCGAGACGTTTTTATTGTAGGGTTGCTCGTCGTTTCGATCAAGTGCAACGAAAACGAACAGATCCAGCGTGCATCGAGACCTATACGCCTTATAACTCGCTTGTTTCGATTGTAACCGAAGGTCCCATGGTGGTAGCTAGGTGGATGCTCTTGACGTAATTGCTCTTTACGCTTGCTGGCTTGTTGCCTTTGATGCTGGCGAACACGGCACGAGCGTTGTCCTCGAGCTTTTTGGCGCCGAAGCTGACCTTGCCGATTGCCAAATGTACAATGCCGGTGCTATCGACACGGTATTCCACGCGGCCAGCTTTGGCTTCGTTCACTGCCTTGGCGAGGTCGGTGGTTACTGTGCCGCTCTTGGGGTTGGGCATCAGACCACGCGGGCCCAGCAAGCGAGCGTATTTGCCAAGCTTGGGCATGTTCGCCGGCGTGGCGATGAGCACGTCAAAGTTGATCTCGCCCTTTTCCAGCGCTTTGATAATAGTCTCTGTGCCGGAAAGATCTGCGCCTTCTACCGTGGCGTCGTCGAACACGGCCACGCGTACGCGTTTGCCAGTGCCGGCCGGCAGCACGAGGTTGTCACGAATGTTTTGGTCGGCGTGGCGCGGGTCAACGCTGAGGTTGATGTGCAGTTCCACGCTGGCGTCGAATTTCACCGGGCTGGTTTTGGTGGCCAGCTCCATCGCCTCGGCCAGCTTGTAGCGCTTGCTTTTGTCGATCTGTTCGGCCGCTTTGCGGAAGTTTTTGCCCTGGCGCTCTAAGTGGCTGCGAGTCGGCTTGGCCGTTTGCTTCGGCTTTTGTTCGGCCTCGGTTGCTGCTTCGCTTTGGTGCGCTTTGCGCTCTTCTTTGGCCTGTTTTGCCTCGGCTTCTTTCAGTGATTTTTCGCTGCGCTTGCCCGCCTTGGCAGTAGATTTTTCTGCGGTCGTCTCGGTTGCTGCAGGTTCTGGAGCCTCAATAGCTTCGACTTGCTGCAGCTCTTCGTTCTCAATTACGTCTTCTTTTGCCATATTATTATCCTTTCGTGGTGCTGGCGGCTGTGTAGTAGCCTCCCACAATTAACGGTCTATTGTTCTAGCCCAATAAAGTTTGATACCACAGCAGCTCGTCCGACTACCTTTGCAGCATCATCGTATTCGCTGATTTGCACCATAAATTCGTGACGACCGGTTATAGTGGCGAGAGACAATCCTTCTCTGAGTGTCCTGAAAGCACTCTGTAGCGGTGTCTCCTGTGCTCTATAGATTGTTCCCTCGGTTGGGCAGGCAGTTCTTTCCATGGCTATCCTTCGATTTCGACGCCCATGCTACGGGCAGTGCCGGCGACCATTTTTTTGACAGCGGCGACGTCGTCGGTGTTCATGTCGGCGGCTTTGTCT
>DATEJI010000091.1:0-8028 GCA_035278105.1 Saccharimonadales bacterium (SeqCode) | reverse complement strand
CCGGAGAGCTTGAATTGCTCCGCGATGGCCGGCATCGCATAGCCGATGTCGGCGATGTCGAAGAAGGTGAAGAAGTATCCGATACCGATGACCACCAGATACCAGCGCGGCAGCGTCCACACCGGGATGCGGTCCTGGCGCGCAAGCACCTGCGCTGCGGTCAGCGCAGCGGAGGAGTAGGGTGTTGCGTCCATGCCTGATGAGTCATTGGTGTTATTCATGGGCCTGCGACCTGTACACACGCGGGTGCGTGCCGTGCGGCATCATAAGGCGCCGAGGAGCCGCAGCGCTACCGCATCGCTTTGCTTCGTAACCGGCGCGAGGCGATAGGCCGGTACTCGCGAGGGGCGACGAACGCAAATTACTCAATTTCAGTAATTTGTGAATTGAGACCTGTGCAGACGCTGAAGGGTATTGGATGAATGCAGCGACTAAGACTGCGATGTGGTCTAGCTTCTAGGAGAAAGTCCTAGGTCCGGACTAATTCAAAGCAAACTGCATGCCAGAAACCGAATGGCATTTCTCCATTCTTCAGCTAAACTTTTACCATAATCAATTCAAGGAACTCGGCTGCAACAGGGGGATTCTAATGAAGGCGGTTTCAATGGGGTGTCTTTTTCCAGATCAGCTCATCAGACATCACGCCTAGAGGGCAGGGTAATCTTGGGGGAATCGTCATGAAAGCAACACTTTTCGTCAAGTTGGGTTTCTTGTTCCTCAGCGTCTATGTCTTCAGTTCCGGAATTGCTTAATTGGACTATGCATCAAGATTTATCGAATGCGTTGGTTTGCAACGTTTTATCGGCAATCAATAAGGGTTCGATCAAACATAAAGGGAGGCGTCCAATGCAATTATTCTCATGGTATGCGCTCCGTGTAGGGCTGGTTACGATTTGTCTTTTCGCATTTTGTAATGGCGCATCCGCTTACACCGCGACCCAAGACTACATCGCTTATGGGACTGGTTCTGGCGAAAGCAACACCACTGCATGCCAGCGGATAACTGCCCAAACCTATTTTCAGGACGAGTCCTTGGTCGTGTCATGCATGGCAGGGGTCTATTCTAAAAATAGCTTTCACGATTTTATGGTTTACTATCCTTGGAGCTATGCCCAAGCCGAAGTGCCCGAGGTAGATTATTCAGCCAAGTACGGGCCCAACAATTGGCATGGCTGGATGTACGTCACGTGGCAATACGGTTGTCTAAACGGCGGCATTCTGGACGACAACTATCCCGGCTGGTGCCTCATCCCCTTCGCGAACGCGAACTGCTCTGGTTACGTGCAGAATTCTCAGAAAGGGTCCTGTGTGTCATCTCCTCAACGCATCATGGGCAAGCCGCGCAAGTGCCAATGCGCCGGCGATCCCATCAATCCGGCTTCGGGTAACACCTACGAAGGCGTAACAGATTTTCGAGGGGGCGGCCCTTTCCCCCTGGTTTTTACACGTTCCTATAACAGCGCACTCGCTAATGACCCAAATGGCGGCGGTCCGAATTACCCAACCGTAAATGAGAATACCGGATCAGGCTGGGACACTAACCTGGGCGCGCATCTGTTTGTTGGGCAATTTTCACCATATGTGCTGACAGCGGCTTGTGTGGTGAATGGCGCTCAGTATCAATGTCCAGCAATGTATGCAAACAATGGGGACTACACGCAGGAGATCACGATTTGGCATGCCGACGGCAGCCAGGAGCAATTCACCTTCCCGGTATCGAATAACGTACTGCCGACGGTAGGTTCTGTTTTTAATGCCGAGGCAGGCTCAACGGGCGAACTCACAATGGTGAATCTGCCTGCGCCAATTGCTTATTTTGGAACGGGATATGAATACATACGCAATGACGGCTATGCGGAGTTTTATGACGCCGGTGGAGATTTGCTGGAGGTTGAGGACCCTCAGGGATTAATACAAACTTACCAGTATGCTGGCAGCCTAGTCACGAGTGTCATGGGTCCTTTTGGCCGGCAATTAAAATTCACTTATAACAGCAATAGCCAAATCGCCACCATGACCAACCCTGCCGGTGGTGTATACACGTATACTTACGATTCCAACGGCAATCTGACCAAGGTGACGTATCCCGATGGCACTACGATCCAGTACCAGTACGGTAACAGCAGCTCTCCCCATGCGCTGACCGGTATCGTTGATCAGAATGGCAACCAGTATGCGAGTTGGACGTATGACTCGGAGGGTCGAGCGAACTCCTCAGTTGGCGGTACGGATGCTAACCCGTTCAGTCTCACCTACAACAGCGACGGCAGCACCACGGTGACCGAGCCCACGGGCGAGGTGCGCACCCTGACCTTCACCAGCATTGACGATGCACCGGAGTTCAGCAGTGCCACGGCGCCTTGCACCGAATGCGGAGACAAAAGCCAGAGCATCAGCTACGACAGCAATGGGCAGGTGAGCAGCGTCACGGACTTCGACGGTAATGTCACCGATTACGTGCACGATGCCTCGGGTCTCGAGACCTCGCGCACCGAAGCCGTCGGCACCCCGGAACAGCGCACTATCACGACCCAATGGGATGTAACACTGCGCGAGCCCACGCTGGTAACCGAACCTAGCCGTACCACGGCATACAGTTACGATAGTGCCGGCCGGATGCTGAGCAAGACAATCACGGACACGGCCACGAGTATCAGTCGCACCACGAACTACAGCTACAACAGCCAGGGCTTGTTGTCATCGGTCACCGATCCGTTCGGCCACGTAACCAGCTTCGGCTACGACAGTCAGGGCAACCTCACCAGCGTTGCGAACGCGCTCGGGCAAGTGACCCGTATCACGTCTTACGATGCCAATGGTTACCCCTTGACCATCATTGATCCCAACGGGGTCGAAACCGACCTCGCGTATGACGCACGCCAGCGGCTGACTTCCCGCACCGTAGCCGGTGCGATCACCGCATTCACCTATGACGCTGCCGGCAACCTCACCCAGGTCACACTACCCACGGGCGCGTATCTGAAATACGCCTACGATGCCGCGCATCGCCTGACCGCTATCAGCGATAACCTGAGCGATACTCTCGCCTATACTCTCGATGCCCTCGGCAACCGGATTGCGGAGCAGACCTCTGATCCCACCGGCCACGTTACCCGCACGCTCAACCGGGTGTATGACGACCTCAACCATCTGGTGAAGACCATCGGCGGAGCGGGGCAGACCACTCAGTACACGGACGACCTGCTGGGCAACCCCACGGCCATCACCGATCCCCTGGGCCATGTGACTGAGCAGGTATTTGATCCGCTGAACCGCCTCGTGACCTCGGTGGACCCGGACAACGGCAACATTACCTACAATCACGATGCCTTGGACCGGATCACCGATGTCACCGATCCCCGCGGGCTCAATACCCACTACGTTTACGACGCCTTCGGCGACGTCACCGAGCAGCAAAGCCCCGACACCGGCAAGACCACCTATAGCTATGATTTGGACGGCAACCGGCTCACAAAAATTGACGCCCGGGGCATCACGGCGAGCTACAGCTACGATGCCTTGAACCGTCTGACCGGCATCACCTATCCGAACGCGGCCGAAGACGTGACCTACAGTTACGACCAAGGCACGAATGGCGTCGGCCGTCTCACAGCCATCACCGACCAAAGCGGCAGCACGGGATACCAGTACGATGCCCGAGGCAATCTCATCCAGAAAACCGTGACCATCGGCGGTCACGCTTTCACTGTCAGCTACGCCTACGATGCGGACAATAACCTCACCGGCCTCACGTACCCCGACGGCACGCAGGTGACGTACAACCGGGATGCCGCCGAGCGCATCAGCTCGGTGCAATCCAGCAGCGGCGGCACGGTGGTCGGCGGAATTACTTACGAACCCTTCGGCCCCGTCACCGGCCTGACCTATGGCAACGGCCTCGCCGAGACCCGCGGCTACGATCAGGATTACCGGCTGACCGCGCTCACGGATCCCAGTGTCCTGTCCTGGACACTCGGGCACAACGCCGCCGACGACATCGTCGCCATCACCGATAACCTGAATAGCAGCAACAGCCAGAGCTTTGGCTACGATGCCCTGAACCGCCTCACCGCGGCCAGCGGCGGGTACGGTAGCTTGAGCTTCACTTACGATGCCGATGGCAACCGGCTCCAGCAAACCTTGAACGGCACCCATACCGCTTACGGCTATGCCATCACGAGCAATCAACTTCTGTCCGTGGGTAGCGCCAATGAGCAATACGACGCCGCGGGCAATCTGCTCAATGACAGCATCCACAGCTACAGTTACAACGACGCCGGCCGGCTCACGGGCTACGACGCCAACCAGAACGTGTATCTCTACAACGGGCTCGGCCAGCGTGTGCAAAAGCCTTCCCCGGTAATCCCGGGCGATGCCAACGGCGACGGAATCATCAACCCACTGGACCTGATAGCCCTGCAGCAAGCCCTCAAAGGCCAGATTCCCATCACGCCGGGCATGGACTGCAACCAGGACGGGGTGGTGGACAACAAGGACAAGTCCTGCATCGCGCAGCAGATAGGCAATTACAAGAACCAGGGCCAAGGCAAGGGGAACGGCACGAGCGGGGGCGGCGGAACTACGATCGCTTCCACCGGCACGAGCAGCCTCTACATCTACTTCGTCTATGACGAAGCCGGCCATCTGCTCGGTGAGTACGATCAGTACGGGAACCTCGTCGCCGAGCACATCTGGCTGAACAACCGGCCGATTGCTGTCATCACATCCACCGGTCTCTACTACGTCCAGACCGATCAGTTGGGCACGCCGCGCGCGATTACCAACGCCAACCAGCAGCCTGTATGGCAATGGAACAGCGATCCGTTCGGTAACGGCTATCCCAACACCAATCCCAGCGGCATTGGGCTGTTCAGCTACAACCTGCGGTTCCCCGGCCAGTACTACGATGCCGAAACCGGACACAACTACAACATGTTTCGTGACTATGAACCGGAGATCGGGCGCTATATCCAGAGCGATCCGATTGGATTGGCGGGCGGGGTCAACACTTATGCGTACAGCGGCAATAACCCGGTTACAAATTTTGATCCCTTGGGAGAATATTGCACATCCTCCGGTGGATGGACCTTTTGTGCCTACCCCGGTGGTCCAGCATTCGAGCTGCCTACGCCGTCAAATTTTCCTGCCTATTTAGGCCCAAACGGGTTTACTAACTCCCTTCTGTATCACAGTTACGAAGTCTCGGTGCCCACAGATTGCTCAGATGCCAATATGCTGCAGGCATTGATTAACTCACCTGCACCTGGGAATTCGATTTCTCCAGCCTCGGCCAGTGGCACGCCCAACGTTGCTCAGGCCCTCGGAATAAACACCCCATCCTCTCCTATATAACGACGGACCTGAACACTGGAAATCCCATAGTCGTGAACGTCACCAACAGCGCCAACGGCTTTTCTCCTGGATATGTCGCACGCGAAGTGTCCAATGGGGTCGTGCAAAATTATGGCGAAGGGCTTTCTCTGGTTCAGTCGCCGTTGGTGTTCTCACACTTGGTCAATTCCCTCGCGGACCAGTATGTTTGGGGTCGCCAGACAAACAATGCCGCTAAAAAGTGCGGTTGCAGTCAATGAACTGGTCCGATCAGCGATCCATTGTGGGTGCGTTCCTGGTTGCCGCGGTTGTTTCCGCAGTACTGTTCGCGGCCTTTACCTTTGCTACTGACGAATCCGGGTTGCGAGGACTCGGTTATTTGATGTTGTTGCTGCTTGTGGGGGTCGCAGCTTCTTTCTTGGCTATCGTGGTATTTGCGTTGCCAGCTTTCCTCCTACTTACGCGTTTGAAACTGGTCAACTTATGGTCCGCACTCTCCGCCGGCCTCATCATCGGGGCGATAATGGCTGCAGTGACGGAGTGGCCACAATCAGGACTCGAAGCGTTTGCGAGAGCTGGCTGGAATGACCATGCGGTCCGCCGAATTTGTGTTCACGCGGTAATTGGGGCAATCTCCGCGCTCTGCTTTTGGCTGATTTGGAGACGGAGGCAGCTTAGTTCAGGCCGCGGTTTTAAATAGCTACGACAAAGATTTAGTGGAAACTCGTGGCTACGATCATACAATCAAAATTACCATCTGACTGGTATCAATTAGGCGACGCAGATGAGACAAGCTGAAATGAATACAGGTATTTTCGTAAAACTTCTCATCGCGGCGGTGCTTATACTCGCTAACCCTAGCGTGGTGTTCGCGGGAAATCTGCCTCAGTCCTATTCGGATGCAAAGACCTTATGGCAACAGCACCGTGATACATCGGAGTATCAAATATACGCAAGTGAATTTTCACAATTCAACAATCACTTTCATCTTGACGAAAGAGGCGGCTGCTATTTTCTGGCTCCGGGATCTGTAAATCTGATGTTGGTCATTACGCACCAAAAAAATAACAAGTTCGCGGTTATTGAGCAGGTGTTTGCAGACGTGGATAATGCGAAAGCACGGTGTTTCGAGAAGTCCTATCTGGGTATCTCCACAAAAATTCCGCCATATCTGCCATTCGTTCTTCAGATGGGCATGGGATAGCGGCAGTGCTTTAGCCTGGTCAACTCCCGACTCCACTAGATACAGACCGACTAGCTCGGTACGCCGCACGCTAGGCGTGCGCCCGGATAGCATAGGAATTCCCCTTAAGCTGCCAAACAAGAACCAGAAGCGAAAACGGCGTACTCCACGCCGCAATGCTTGCTCGGGCGTCTGCGTCGAGGTCGGTTGCGCGGTTCAGAGGTGTTCGGGTTTCAGGCCGGTGTGCTTTGAGATTCTCGCCAGCATGCGTGGTCCGATTTCGTCGCGGTCGTGAAACGGGAAAACGTAATCCGGCCAGCCCTCGCGTTTGAGCGTTCGATGAGAACCACGCTGCCGTTTGATCTGCCAACCGATACGCAGCAAGGCGGCCAATACCCGGTTAGCCCGCGTGGCCGGCCATACGCTCATGCCGTTGCAAAGAGCTTCGCAACCGTTTCGTCGGCAGCCTGCGGCAGGCGTTCACCGTTTTCCAGCCGTTCCGCCAGAACGTGCAAGGCCAATGCTTCCGCCTTGCGGCGGGCCTCTTCGCGATCGCTTCCATAAGCCATCACGCCGGGCAGCGCTGGAATCTCCGCCAGCCAGCGGCCATCGGTTTCGCGTTCGAAATCTATTTGAAACATGTCTCTGTCCTCTGCAGTTGGCGGATTATCGCTTACCCCAGGGCGTGATGAAAGCGGGAATCCTGGTACATGACAGCGGCTTGCTGTACATGGCGCAAAAATAAGTGTGAGCGCGAAGTTTCGCGCAAACACAGTTTGCGTTCGCCCGAGCGCCGCCGCAGGGAAGCGGCGGCTGGTCAGCACACCAGGGACGGTTCATAGCCACGACGTCTTGGAGCACTGAACAAAATGACTTTCCGTGATAAATCCCCCCGCGCGCCAAGCGCGCTCCCCCCTTTGCAAAGGGGGGAAGGGGGATTTTGCAGTATGCAGTGGTTGCAATCATCCTTGCTGTTGGACGCACTTAGTTAATTGGTGCCCGGAGAGGGAGTCGAACCCACACATCTTTAAGGGATACGGGATTTTGAGTCCCGCGCGTCTACCAGTTCCGCCATCCGGGCCAGGGCGCGCGGCACGGGCCGCGCAAGGGCGCACAGTATAGGGAAATCTTCCCGGGGCCGGAACATTTTTCTGCATGAGTTGCGACTTATTGGCCCGCCCGCGCATCCTAGTATCCATGAGCGGCTCGTTTAATCAGGCGGTGGAGGCCGGAATCCTGGCGCGTGCCCGTGCCGGTGAGCGCGACGCCCAAGCACGCCTTTATGAGCAATTCGCCGCGACAGTGTACACGCTCGCCCGCCGGCTGTTGGTGAAACCCGAGCTTGCCGAGGATGCGCTCCAGGACACGTTTGTGGAAGTGATGCGCGGCCTGCCGGCCTTCCGCGGCGAGGCGCCGGTAGGCATGTGGATCCGGCGCATCGCGGTGAACCGCTGTCTCATGCAGTTGCGCTCGCCCTGGCTGCGTTACCGCGCGGCGATGCCGCCGGAACCCGA
>DATEJI010000090.1:0-1073 GCA_035278105.1 Saccharimonadales bacterium (SeqCode) | reverse complement strand
ACGCTTTGTGCGAATCAACTCAGACCGCAAGCTCCGCCAGCCGCAAGGCTGGCCGTCCCCACATCCTGTTGACCATCATCCCAATGCTGTGAGCGGTTAGCTTGGTGGCTACCCTGGTCATGAAGCCCCAGATACTCTTGGCGTAGTGTTTGCTCAGATGTAGTTGTTCCTGTAGTTGGGCGTTCACTGTTTCGCAGATCAGGCGAAGCCTGTTCTGCGTCTTTTGTTGTTCTTTCGTCCGTTTCGGTTGTTGGTTCACCCTGGTTGGAGCAAGCAAAATGAGGCTACTGTATTGCTTGAGGTAATCCTGGAGCTTCTCGTCATTGTATGCTCCGTCACCAAGCAGATACTTCGGACGGTGCGGCATGGAGTCAAGCAATTCGGTGAGTGGTTGGTTGTCGTAGGGCGCAGCCGAAGTGAGCATATACCCCAACACCACTCCAGCCAGACTGACCACTGCGTGCAGCTTGCACCCAAAGTACTTCATAGCCTTTGAGCTGCAAACACCGTAGTCGGCAACGCCGACAAAGTCGCTGTGCGACTTGTCGCGTTTACGCCCGACGCAGGGCACCGGAGCGGAGTCAACCGCTCCGACTGCTTCCCGTTCCAGCGCATCCAGCACCACCTGCAAGCTGAGCCGTACCGCCAGAATAACCGACCACATGTCACGCTTCCGCCGGTTGTAGCGCGAACGCTCATTCAACTTCGGAAAAAACGGTAGTAAGCTCCACCGATGCAGCCGGAAGAAGTGGTCTTCTCGTGGCTCGCCAATGAGTTCTTGGTACAAAGCAATGGTCACCACTTCGCTGTCGCTCAGGTGCGGCGCCCTGCCGGGCCGCCGCAAAGCCCTTTGAATGACAGCCGACCCTTTCATCACATCGTCAACAATGGTAAAAATGGTGGTGAGGACAGTAGCTTTGTCCAAGGCAACACTGTTTTGGTCTAGCATAGTACGCTCCTTTTTTGTTTTGCAAGAACAAAACTAGCGTACTACAGGTCCTCAAACAGAAATACCGGGCTGACGCCCGGTATTTTGATGTCGATGGGAGGGGGGATTAATTAGCACAAAGCGT
>DATEJI010000089.1:0-1411 GCA_035278105.1 Saccharimonadales bacterium (SeqCode) | reverse complement strand
GCAAATGCCAAAGGCGGAAAAAGGGAAATCGCGAAATTACATCTTAATTCGCTTTACGGCAAGTTTGCATCAAACCCAAATGTTACGGGTAAAATTCCCGTGCTTGAGGACGGTGTGGTTAAGCTCAAAAGAGGCGCACCTGAGACACGTCCACCTGTTTACACCGCGGCAGGTGTTTTCATTACAGCTTGGGCACGTGATGTTACAATACGCGCGGCGCAATCTAATTATGGAACATTCGCATACGCGGACACCGATTCATTGCACCTCTTACAAGATTCTATTCCGGATTCCATCAATGTTCACCCAACAGAATTAGGCGCTTGGAAACACGAATATAATTTCCTAGATGCTTATTATATTCGGCCAAAGGCATATTTAGAGCGGGTGGCTGAGGTTAACGAACATGAAGAGACATGTGAAACCAACGATAACGATGAAATTGTCTGCACTATTAGGCATGACTATGTTAATCGTATTGCTGGTTTGCCTCTTCCCGTGTCCAGCGCTCTGAGCATCGATGACTTGCACGAGGGCATGGTGCTACACGGCAAACTTGCCCCTAAGCGGGTAGCCGGGGGCATTGTCCTATCCGATGTGCCATTCCAACTCAAACTTTCTTGACACCTGGTGTTGACAGCTTGTTTGAGTGTGGTAGGGTTGAGTTATCAACCGAACCGGGGCTAGCCAAGGTTAGCCCCGGTTCCATCAAATTTAACCGGACAACCATAGGAGAAACCACCATGTCTGACATCGAATTCACCACGTACACCAAGCCCGAGGCAAAGGTCAAGGAATTCACCGGCAACGAGTATACCGAGCCACTGTCTCAGCTTATTGAGGCTACTGACGCGTGGATTGCCGACGGCAACAAGATCGGCGGTGAAAACCAGCCCGCTATCACCATCGGCATTAACCTTG
The DNA here is from genome assembly GCA_035278105.1 of Saccharimonadales bacterium (SeqCode). Classification (GTDB taxonomy): domain Bacteria; phylum Patescibacteriota; class Saccharimonadia; order Saccharimonadales; family UBA4665; genus PMNU01. Next base: position 490 of record DATEJI010000089.1, on the reverse strand, counting down.
ATGAGCGCGCCGAGTCTACTGTCTCTAACGCTATTCAGACTGCCGCTCGACACCTTCACAAGACGGCACGCCGTGTTGCGCGCGACGAATCAGGCGTGGTGAAGACTGGGCTTGACGAGTCTGGTGAGGAAATCCTGAGTGGAATTCTGAAGCTCACCTACATTGTCAAACCCCAGGAGAAGGCCCGCCGAGGCAAGCCCGCCAGCGCCCCTGACGCGACCGCTGAGCCCTCCGCGAAGCCTGCCAAGGGTTGACCCATCAGGGCACGGTTTCGTGTCCTCCACGAGCGCCGAGGCGTCTGTCATGGGGTAGCCCAACTAGCGGGTGTAATGCTGGCCTTGGGTGGTCGCATCTGCTAGGTTTAGGGGTAGCAACCTGTTGGATACTCCTACAGAATGCCCGGTTAGTTGGAGCGGGGAAGGAAACGTAATGATTCCTTCCCCGCTCTTTTATGTAATGAAGAAAGGAAACTAACATGGGTGTTTACGAG
>DATEJI010000088.1:0-1561 GCA_035278105.1 Saccharimonadales bacterium (SeqCode) | reverse complement strand
AGGACCACACTCGGCCATCGGCCGGTGTCCGGCGATATAGCCAAGAGAACTCCTACCATCACGCCGCAGCCCAATACTATTTTGACAACGTCTCGCAGGCCTACGCGCATCTTCACGTAGTACCTGCTGAGAAACCAGCTTCCGAGGAACGCGAGTAAAAATGCCATCAACGAGGCCGACGCGGCGCCGATCGCCCCCCAACGTGGGATCAGCACCAAGTTCAACAAGATATTTACCAACGCCGAAACCGCAATCACAATGGTTTGCACCCAAGTCCGCTGGTGAAGCATGAATACAAGGTCCACGCAATAAGAGCGAATTGCTGCCAGTCCTATAGCAACGGCAATGATCACGGTTACGATGTCGGAGCGGCCAGCCACATAATTGCCAAGCAATAACCGGTCCAAAGCCGGCGCAAGTATCACGATCCCAACTACGGCAGGCAGTCCGATTGCAATACCGAGCAGGAAATTGTGTCCCAGCAAAACACTAGCAGCATCCTTAGCGGAGTCCCGAAAAGCTCCCACGACAAGCGGCAACGACCCGAGCCCCAAGGCTGACAGTACGGTGCCGATCGAGAACAGTGCCAAGTTATAAGCTGAAGAATAGACCCCTGCCTCGGTATAACCGCGCATACCTGCCAACATGAGACGATCCGCACTATCCAGGATAAACGTCATCCCCAGCGCCAAAGCAAGCGGCAGTCCGTACGCAGCCAAGCGTCGAGCTTCCCGCCACGTGGCTAGGCCTAGACGCAGCAACCCTGCAAACGAGGGTGGTACCGTCACAACGGACGCAAAGAGATAGGCTGCTGCCATCGCGAACACGACCATCAACACTTGGTGTGTCAGCAGCGCGGCGACAACGCCAAGTACTACCGATAACAGTGCGCGCGCAAATGTCGCAGTGCTGTAACGCCACGGCTGGAACCTCGCGCGCGCCGAATCAGCGGCCAACTCGAACCAAGCCTGACACGCCGTGAGGCACCAGATGGCGACAAGCTCCAGCACCGGCAACCCCATTCGCAGGCTATGATTGCGCACCAACAGCGCCAATGCCACGCAAACGACTACCAGCGTCAACAAAATGGCAAGGTACATCGCACCCAATGTGCCGAGCAGGGGCTGGGGCCGCTCACCAGCGCCCGTGCCAAATCGCACCAAGCACTGCCTCAACCACTGAAAGCCTACGTTCGCAATAAGGGCGGTAATTGCCAGGATGACCGCGTAGCGACCGTAATCGGCAGGACTGAGTACGTGAGTAAACGCTACTAGCGCAGCCAACCCGATCAACCCAGTAGCAAGCCTTCCAATAAGGTAGTAAGCAGTATGCCTTACGAAAGAGTGCTCGAAGTGGCTTCGCATGCCATTATTCGCCAAATGCTCGATTGGATCGGTCATTACCATAAACCCGTCAGGCGCTATAGATCCAAGCAGATCACCGGCAGCTACCAAGACACTTACAATTATTCCTACACTTCGCTCTAACCACTACGCTGTACACTCAGCCAAGGGTAACGGTTCTCAGGCATAAACTTTCTCCTCCGGCACCGACGCGATAA
>DATEJI010000087.1:0-1393 GCA_035278105.1 Saccharimonadales bacterium (SeqCode) | reverse complement strand
CAACCAACACGGCGCCGTGCACCCCATGGTGCCGTTCGGTGGCGTGAAGCGCTCCGGCTGGGGCGTTGAATTCGGCGTAGACGGGCTAAAGTCGGTGACCCAAGCTCAAGTCATCAGCGTGAAGAAGTAAAACGTCATCTGATCAATGGTAGGCCACGCATCCTGGCCCTGCTCCGGGGGCGAGGATGCCGGCTGGACCGGGCGAAGCGAGGAAAGGTGATCCAATGCCCGCCGAAGACGCGAATCACGGCTTGCGCCGAGCTAGTGCACGGTTCGAGCCGCTCGGTTTCGTCATGGCAGCTCCCCTGCGATGAAAGCGATGCTGCCATAAGGGCCAAGCCCGTTCCAATCCACACGCCGAGCGCCAGGGCAGCGATCGGAACGAAAATGGCGGCTATGAACGCCCGCACATCGGCGAGGCGTGCGCGGCCTCACCCCTTTATAGAGATATGGCTTAAGTGCGCCCCAATGTTTCGGACTCTAGACCGGCGCCTTCGCGATCGCCAAGCTTTCCGCATCGAGTTTGAGGGGTGTACTAGCCGTTCATAGAGGCCAACGTATTCGTCGTAACAGGCTAATTTAGGCTGCGGTCGAGAGGGGGTGCCAGCGATGCAGCAGTGGCGCGTCAATTGATCTCCGTCGGCCTGACTACCTGCCGGTCCGGGTCCCACATAATACGCATGATGACGACCAGGCACTGCCCTGCATCCAGCGATCTGGAAAATAGCAAATTGGGCCGGCCGACTGCCCACGGTCGGATCCGTTTCTCCACCCAGTTGTTGCCTATCGGCACATACCGAGCAAAAACGTTTGCTCCTCTAGACGGCGATCGCCAACACCCTTATAAATTAACTAAATTATGCGAAGTAATTTCAGATACGGAACGCCATTCGTTCGAACATACACCAAGAGATCAATTTTTCCAAAATCTTACCCGAAAAACATCAATCAGGAATTTTATAAAAATTACATAAATATAAAAATATAATATATTTTATGAACCTTACCAGCTTGCGCTACCGGGTGGAACGCAGTCTGCATCGCCATGAAATTTCCCTTTACGGGCCGAAAATTCTTCCCGCACAAAGTCAACTGAGCCGAATACAGCGATCAATTTTCCTGCAGCCTAAGCAATCACGCCAAGATCAGATCGTGAATCATACCAACGTTTCTATAATTTTCAGCGCCGCTGACACGGAAGCTTGGATGTGGCAAATAGCGCACGCTCAGCTTGAACGGCGCTCACTCTCCAGCATGACGATTTTTCTACTGTCCATGAATGGGGTGACTATCCAATGAATGCCACTACAGGCAGCGACGGTGATACGTTAGAGGCATTGATCCGTATCGTCGCAACAAACGGTGAGGCTCTTTCTCGTTTCGGAGGATGGCT
>DATEJI010000086.1:0-7874 GCA_035278105.1 Saccharimonadales bacterium (SeqCode) | reverse complement strand
AAGGCCTAGCCCCGAACCCACGTGTGCCTGTGCTAGTGGATGTAGGGTCATTATCACAGGATCGCCCAAAGCTGCCGCCTGCCGGCCAGGGTTAAATCAAGCGGGCTGGTCCTTCGATGCGCCTCGCACTCTGTGCTGTCGCGGGACGAGATCCAACAGTGAGCTAAGCATGTAGTACCGGGCGTCAAGCGCCTTCGGACGCGGGTTCGACTCCCGCCACCTCCACCAATTAGCCGTTCAACGGCATCCAACCAAAGCCGGAAAATCCAGGGATGCCCCAGATTCCGGCTTTTTTCTTGTCTGATCCCGTCCAACCCCATCCATTGAAATCCGGGGGCAACTGGGGGCAACATCGGGGGCAACAGCCGAGACGCCCCAGGGAGTTGCCCCCATGCTCACCGATACAGCGGTCCGCAAGGTCAAGCCTGCAGACAAGCCGCAGCGAATGTTCGACGGCGGTGGCTTGTATCTCGAAGTCGCGCCATCCGGAGGCAAGTGGTGGAGGTTCAAATACCGATTCGGCAACAAGGAAAAGCGGCTGTCGCTCGGCACGTACCCCGACACGAGCCTTGCAGAGGCACGTGAGAAGCGCGATGCCGCACGCAAACAACTTGCTGCAGGTATTGACCCAAGCGCACATCGCAAAGCTGAGAAAGCTGCTGGCGAAGAACGAGCAGCCAATAGCTTCGAAGTAGTTGCGCGCGAATGGCACACCAAGCAATCCAAGTCATGGGTAGATCTACACGCCAGCCGCATCATGCTTCGCTTGGAGAACGACATTTTCCCATGGCTTGGCAATCGTCCTATTGCTGATATCACCGCCAAAGAACTACTGGCTACGATGAATCGCATCGTGAACCGCGGCGCCGTCGAATCGGCACACCGCGTACTGCAGAACTGCGGACAGGTATTCCGTTATGCCATCGCCACCGGACGCGCAGAACGCAATCCTGCCGCCGATCTAAAAGGTGCGCTACCACCAGTGAAGCCAAAGCACCTGGCTGCTATCACCGACCCAAATGCCATCGGTGCCCTACTCCGCGCAATTCATGACTATCAGGGATCATTCGTGACGAAATGCGCGCTACGGCTGGCGCCCCTAGTGTTCGTGCGCCCCGGCGAACTGCGCCAAGCCGAATGGACCGAGTTCGACCTCGACAAGGCCGAATGGAACATCCCTGCCGAAAAAATGAAGATGCGCGAACCGCACTTGGTTCCGCTGCAAACACAAGCCGTGGAGATCCTACGCGAATTGCAGGCGCTTACCGGCCGTGGTCGCTACCTGTTCCCGAGCGCCCGCAGCCCGAAACGCCCTATGAGCAACAACGCCGTATTGGCGGCTCTCCGTCGCATGGGCTATTCGACCCAAGAGATGAGCGGCCATGGCTTCCGCGCGATGGCCCGCACGGTGCTGGATGAGGTTCTGCATTTTCGACCTGACTACATCGAGCACCAACTCGCACATGCCGTGCGAGATCCAAATGGACGTGCTTATAACCGCACTGCGCACCTTGCAGAGCGCCGCAAAATGATGCATGCATGGGCTGACTATCTAGATGGCCTACGCGCAGGCGGCAATGTGCTGCCGTTTAATCGCAGGGCTAGCTAGTCTCAAACTAATCAGTTACGCCGCGCCTAGGACGGCCATCCGAAAACCGGGCACCTTCCCCGGCTGGCGCGGCTCCCTTTGAAGGGCGCAGAGGTGTGCGCAGCCGTGACGATCAAGTCAAAAAAGGAACTTGTTGAATATCTTTTGCGTCGACGTTTTGGAACTCTCGCGCCTCCACCCCCTTCAAATTTGCATCTAGCGAGGCCACGGTTAAACAACGATAACCTTATCCTTAATCCGATAACCGAGGCAAAATTCGAACTCGAAGGCATGTCTGTGGAGCAGCTTGAAGAATTGATTAAAGCTGCGAAACAGAAAGACTTTGACGTGTTGCAGGCAAAGAAAATTGCCGATGAGCAAGCATTGTTCTTTCATAAACCTCATGCTGAAGCAGATTTCACCTATTGGGGAAAAATGGCCATATGGACTATCGATGAGGCCATAGCCCTTTCACTTAAAAAAAATCCCGAGGTAGTCAGCGTCGAATCGGTTAACGATGAGGGTGCATCATACATATCCGAAGCTCTGATGAGCTCGCCATTTCGAAATAAATACAACCAACGCACTCAAATAGCTCGACGCTCAATCGCTGCAGGTGAATTGTGCGATCCAATTAAATCCGAGTTGTTTTGTAAGTGGGCCCAATGCGTCTTTGATCAATTCCCCCAGGAATTGTTGGAACAAGTGGAAGCTAGAAGCGGCCGAATAATGGATATAGAACGCCTGACTTTGAGGGTTGCGCAACTTGAAGGACAGTCAGCTAGCCACAACGATGCCACCAAAAAAAAATGGCCGTGGGGATCGCATGAGACAAAATTACTTAAAGACCTTGAGGCTGCTGCAGAACGTTGGTGGGAAAAATACGACCCTACGGACCCAAGCACAGCGCCGACTAACAAAATGGTGATTGCTTGGCTCCACGATGAGCGCAAAGTGCCAAAGCGCATGGCGGCAATGATGGCGCAAATACTGCGTGTCGATGGGTTAAAGCCTGGTCCGAGATAGCGGAGTTATCTGCGCCCCGAAAACCGCATAGCAGCGCGGCTTTGCGGGGTCATGCGCACCTATTAGTTGCTGCAAGCGCAGACATCTGCGCCTATTCAGACGCGATTTCATGCATAACCTGCCATGTCATGTTCAACGAAGCCCGGCGACGGGCGAAGGAAAGCAACATGGCCGCATTGCTCCCCGAAACAGGTTTCGTTCGCCTGCCGCAGATCATCGGCAAGAAACCCACAGATACCGATCCTGGCTTGCCTGCACTGGTGCCAGTAAGTGCCAGCACGCTTTGGCAAATGGTTCGCGATAAAAGGTTCCCGAGCCCTGTAAAACTTGGCCCTCGCACGACCGCTTGGAAAGTTGAGCATGTGAGGGCTTGGCTCGACACGCAGGGGAAGGCGGCATGACACGCCGCCGCCCGAACTTATACCCACTGGCACTATTGCTAGCTGGCATCCTGATTGTGCTGGTGTGCGGGGCGACGCAATGAGCCAGCCCCAGCGATTCAACAAAGAACAGCAATCTGCCGCACGGGCCTTGTATGGCAACAAATCACGCACCGATCACTTGCCGAGCAACTGGCGTGACCGTCTACCTGATCCTGCCACCTATTACGCGCAGCGCGTCCAGAAACTAGGTAGGCCCAATGCCACTGGTTGGGCGCAGGGTGCGTGTCCGTTCCATGAAGATCGCAACGCCAGCCTGAGCGTTCACATCACGGGCGAGCGTGGTCATTGGCGCTGCTTTGCATCTTGCGGCGGTGGCGATCTGGTGGGCTTCCACATGCGCTTGTGTGACCTGGACTTCAAAGCTGCCGTGCGGGATCTGATTGGCTTGGGGGTGCGCGCATGAATGCCATTCCCCAAGAAACGGCCAAGCAAGCAGCGCAGCGACTTGCACGCGCCGCGATCAATGGCGACTTCACCGCCGAAGCCCTGCACACGTACCGCGACGCCGACGGCAACCCGGCGTTCTGGCGCTGGCGAGCACGCAAAGACGGCGGCGAGAAAGTGATTCGCCCGATGTACTGGAACGGATCTACATACATTGCAGGCGAACCGTCAGCACCCGCCACCGGCAAGCTGCTTTATCTGTTGCCCGAAGTGCTTGCGGCCGATCCAGCAACGCCAGTGCTGATCGTGGAAGGCGAATGGTGCGCGGATCATCTCCACAAGCTGGGTGTGATCGCCACCACATCGGGCAGTGCATCGAGCGCCAGCGGCGCCGACTGGACACCGCTAGAACGCCGCCATTGCGTCCTATGGCCAGACCACGACGAACCTGGCAGTAAGTACGCCAATGACGTCATCGCCAAGCTGCACGCACTGGGTTGCACGGTGGAGCGCATCGATGTGACCACGCTGGGCCTACCAGATAAGGGTGACTGCGTGGACTGGCTGGCGACCCATCCGGGCGCAACATCCGGGAACGTGTTGAAGTTGGCGCGCGTTATTGAGCGTGTGGATAACGCACCACCAGCGGCGAGCGTAGCTCCGCGCGTGATGCTGACCCGTGGCAGCGACGTGCAGCCCGAGGCAGTGGATTGGCTGTGGGATGGCTGGTTGGCGGCGGGCAAACTGCACTTGATCGGCGGCGCGCCAGGAACGGGCAAAACAACGCTTGCGACTTCGCTCGCGGCGATCATCACAAGCGGAAGCACATGGCCCGATGGCACACGCGCCACGTGCGGCAGCGTCGTGATTTGGTCTGGCGAGGATGACGTGGCAGACACGCTCAACCCGCGCTTGCGTGCGGCGGGCGCAGACATGACGCGCGTGCATATGGTCAGCGGCGTGCAAGAGGATGGCGTGCGCTATCCCTTCGATCCCGCGTGCAACATGGACGCCCTTCGGGCTGCGCTGGCAACGATCCATGACGTGCGCCTGATCGTGCTAGACCCCATCGTGTCGGCAGTGAGCGGCGATAGCCACAAAAACGCGGAGGTCCGCCGAGGGCTGCAACCCGTGGTGGACATGGCGCATCAACTCGGAGCTGCGCTGCTGGGCGTGACGCATTTCAGCAAGGGCACCAGTGGCCGCGATCCGGTCGAGCGCATAACCGGTTCGCTGGCGTTTGCCGCGCTGGCCCGCCTTGTCATGGTGACGGCCAAGCAAGAGGCCGAAGGCGAGCGCGAGGAACGCCGTCTGTTGCTGCGGGCGAAATCCAACATTGGTCCGGATGGTGGAGGCTTCGCCTACGAACTGCGGCAAGGCGAGTTGTGCGGATTCCCCGGCGTGTTGGCGTCATCGGTACGGTGGGGCGATGCCATCCACGGTACGGCACGCGACTTGCTGGCTGAGGCCGAGCAGCGGGACGCTGACGCCAGCGAGGCACGCGATGCTGTGGACTGGCTGCGCGACTTGCTGACAGGCGGTCCCGTGCCGACCAAGGATGTAAAGCGGCACGGCGATAACGCGGGCTTCGCTTGGCGCACGTTGCAAAGGGCCATGCAAAAGGTCGGCGTTGTTTCGCAGAGGGGCGGGTTTGGACTTCCGGCGACATGGGCACTTCCTGCCATTCGCGCCACATCGGCACCAGTTGCGCCATTCACGCCACATAAAAAGGTTGGCGCAACTGGCGCGACTGATGAAGTTGGTGTCACTGATGGCGAGGAACGGGAGAGTTTCACGCTATGAACCCTGCTCATATGAATCCGCTGGAAACCCTGCTTTTGTGCTGGGCCGCTGGCGCAGTCCTGACCCGTGACTGTGATGGCTTACATGTGGAAGCCCCTAAGGGGGCGATCTCACCGCAGCTAAGGCAAACTTTGCGGCACAACAAAGCCGCGCTGCTGGCGATTTTGCCGACTGGGAAAGGAGTTTCTATGGCTCCTGGAAAAAGGGACTTGGCCTAATGATTTCGTATTCCGTGGCAATTCGCACATGAGCCGTGGCGGCTCACGTTACAGCGCCGGGCGTCCTGCTCGCCATGCCAAGACATTTGGCAAGCATCAAATCGACGTGCGCCAAGTCGCTCGTTGGGGGCACCTAAGTAATGAGCAGAATTTGACGCTGAAATGGGCTGATGGCTCGACTATTGGCATGAACACCTCACGTCACAATGTCACCCTGATTTACCGATACTGGGACAGAGAGGGCCATTGGCACGATGTAAACCAGTTCATACATATCGAACATACGCGATGCCATTACGGAAATACACGCCCCTGGTTTAACTGCCCGCGATGCTGCCGGAGGGTTGCGATTCTTTATTTGTGGAATGTCCCAAGATGCAGGAAATGCGCGCGCTTGGTTTATTTGTCGCAGAGCGTTGATGCATTGGGTCGGAGTTGGCGACGCACCAGCAAGATTGAACGAAAGCTAGCGACGGGCGCGGGCGAATGGAACCACCTCCGCCCAAAGGGCATGCGCAAGGCTACGTACCGCAAGCTCTTAGACGCTCGATTCAAGGAGGAAGAGTGGAGGGAGGCTGAATTTATGGCAGCGTGGCAGCGGTGGGCGCCCGACCTGTGGGAGTAGTTGGACACAACACTTCTTGTGGCTTCCAATGTTGACCGCACGAAACCCGTCATTCCCATGGATCATCAGCACTCAAGTAGTTCTTTTTTGTCAGAAAATCATAGATCACCCCGGCTTGTGAGACGTTTGGACTTGGATCGTTGGCGTTCAATCTCGAGCCGAAACTGAGCTTGATTTCGTCCACTAGTCTCTTGCGCTCATCCCGAGTAATCACAAGATGATTAAGGCGGTTATGTGAATCTGGTTTCTGATCGATCAGAGTAGCTGCCGCTAACGCGCTCTCCATAGTCAGCGTGTGATCGATATATTCCAGCTTGGACGTAATCTTTGGCGACTCCGCAACCATACTGCTGTAGTCAACCCCTGGCTTGGGCCCAGCCATTAACGCTGTGCAGAGATCACCCATCTGTTTGTATAGCTCCACTTTTTCCGAATAAAGCGCGGAGATATCTGCTGGTACGGTATCGAGCGGTGTTGCAGCATGCACCTTCATGTCGTTGAATACGTTGATCTGGCCGCTAAGCACAAGCTGCATACCGGTACTGCTACGAACGCAGTTCGCCATTGTCCCGTTCGGGTTGCCTTTCAAGTCAGCCAGGGCCTCGGACCGAAGTTGCTCAAGTTCAATCAGGCCATGGATGTAGGCGTTAACGAATTCGAGCGGCGGAATTTCAGAAGCCAGCGCGGCAGGTGTAAAAAGTGCCACAGCCGTGGCAAAGATGAGTTTCTGAAAATTCATTTTTTTACACCACGCGGTGTCTGCTGGAAGCTACGTGTTAGAAACAAACAAGAAAAAGAAACACACGACCACGACCGGCAAACAAACTAGAGTACTTAAAACCGCTATCTTGGGCTGCCAGCGGATCCACTTCACCTCATCCCACCATAGCTTTGCTGTACCCAGAAAGACGGCCCACAGAACGGTGCGCCCAATTAACGAAATAAAGAAGAGGCGTACTACCGGACCTCCTGTACCCGCTAAAACCAGCGCGATTGCAGCGAAGACGGCCAGCAACCATGTTTTCCACGTTGATGGCTTGGAGCTAGCACTAGCGCCATCGATCTGCTTTTCGTCCATATCAGCCCCCTTTCTCGTTTAGAGCTTAACGCCGCGAAGCCGAAATTCGATGGGGGCAAATTTGGGGGCATCTCGAAAAATTTAATTGAGAAAATATTTTTATATTAATAACTTAGACTCACAATTCGACAGCCGCCACCCCACAATTCGGCCTCTTTGATTTTAAAGAGAAAAATTTGGTGCCTCGCATGGCCTTTTAGGTATCACGCGAGGTATCAAATTGCCGAAACCTCTCCTGCTCAAGCGACCAAGCGGACTCCATGTCCGCTTTTTCGTGCCCACCGATTTACAGGCACAAGTCGGCTCTCGCTACCTCACCCGAAGCCTGCAAGGGGCTCGGGCCGACGGTGCTCGATTGATGGCTTCAGCCTTGGGCTATGCTCTTGGAAACCCTTGTTGTTGGCGTATCTGCCTTCATCGCCACTTGCATTGTCACGGCAAGAAACAACCGTGAAAGGCTTCAAGAAAAAAAGACCAGAGAAAGGATTGCATCCAAGGGTAAAGCGCACATCCTTTCCGCCCTTCACCACATTGCAGTTCCATTGATGAGTGACTACATTTTTGGGTGGGATGGTCTAAAGCCAAAATCAGCAAAAGACATGCTGACAGCAGAACGGCATCTCAAACTAGGAAGTCTTGACCTTAACTCCGTATCCCCTTATGCGGCGGGTGATTTCAAAGAAATTCGCTGGTACAGAATCCTTGAAGA
>DATEJI010000085.1:0-1256 GCA_035278105.1 Saccharimonadales bacterium (SeqCode) | reverse complement strand
CAACATGAGCACCGCCAGCGTGAGCAACGCGTGCCTGTGCAGGTACGGAAAACGCGGCCACCACGATCGACGCCGCACAAAGAGACGCCAGGTTTTTCAACATGGGAGTCCTCCTCATCATGGAGTCCCCCAGCGCAGTTTGATGCTCCTGCCCTGGCAAACTGCGCCGACAAAAGAGCCCTGTCGATTGGACTGTGGGCCAATATGAAAAAGTGTTCCAGTCGAGAGCGTGGCTATCCTTCAATATCCGCGCGATGGCCGTCCGTAGTAGCCCTGAGGTCCACTGGAGTAAGGGCCGCCAAACACGCGCCCGAAAAAGCCACCGGCCCACTGGGGTTGGGCATTGTAACTATCGGAATCGTACGAGCCGGGACTCGCCTGACCGTAACGGGGGCTCGCCGGCCTCGCGATCTTGTATTCGCCGCCCGGCGTAACGCCGGCCAGGACAACTTTTGTGTTCTTCAGGCCATACTTCTTCACCAGCGCATAAAGTGTGGCGGCATTCGCAGGCGAGATACGCACGCAGCCATGCGAGACGGGTTCGCCGAGAGTCTTCACCTCATAGCTGCCATGGATGGCATGACCATCCTTTATGAAGAAAATAGAATGCGGCATGGGGGAGTTGTCCCACTCCTTGCTGTACCAGACCTCATTCATGGAGGTGGCGGTATAAGTTCCTGATGGAGTCGAATATCCTGCTCGACCGGTTGATACCGGCCAATCATATTTTTTCACCCCATCCAGAAAAACCGTCATTTTTTGTTTGGCCTTGTCGATATTGATGACGATGGCGGTAGCGGTGCCTTGGGTCTCGGAAGCAGGGCTTGTCTGCGCGCTTGCAGGAGAGGCGAGCAACATTGTCAAAGCGGGGACAATGACCAGACTGCGGAAATGTCCGGTGGCGGCAGCAATGCCGGCAAGTCGTGGGGCGCATGACAAAAACGTACACATTGCATCCTCCCAATCACGCGGTGCAAGAGTTTATGACGAAGTCAATCTTCAGGCGATTGGACTGAGGGGCAATAGGTCCGTTGATGTCCGCTTCTCCAGTCGGCCGTTGCGGCGCGTAAATTTTGACCATTTTTTTTGCCATTACGACGACAGCACCGTCAGCAGCTTCGGCTGGTCATCCCGGTCCTGAGCCGGTACAGGTGTAACGGGTGCAGTCCTGGTAAACACTCCGACACTCGGACGATGGCAACTGCTTCAGGCGGCGACAGTCTTTATAGCGTGCACGACAAGCGTTGATGCATTGC
>DATEJI010000084.1:0-6452 GCA_035278105.1 Saccharimonadales bacterium (SeqCode) | reverse complement strand
CCAACACATCCAAAGGAACCACAACCATGACGATCAAGATCGAAAAGAAGATCAAGGGCTACGAGGTCGTCAAACCCGAAGACAAGGCCGCGCCCGCCCCGCAGCCCACCGCCGTCGAGCAGCCGAAAGAGGCGCCGATGGCCGAAGTCATCCAGATGCACGAGAGCCTGGAGCGCCCCGAGGCGCTGATCGGCTCCACCTTCAAGATCAAGTCCCCGCTGTTCGAGCACGCCCTCTACGTCACCATCAACGACATCGTGCTCAACGCCGGCACCCAATACGAGCAGCGCCGCCCCTTCGAGATCTTCATCAACTCGAAGAACATGGACCACTTCCAGTGGATCGTCGCGCTCACCCGCATCCTCTCCGCCGTGTTCCGCAAAGGCGGCGACGTCACCTTCATCGTGGAAGAGCTGAAGGCCGTGTTCGACCCCCGCGGCGGCTACTTCAAGGCCGGCGGCATCTACATGCCCAGCATCGTCGCCGAGATCGGGGCGGTGATCGAACAGCATATGAAGAACATCGGGCTGATTCATGATCCCGAGATGAGCGATGCGCAGCGTGCGCTGATCGCCGAAAAACGCGCCGCTTACGAAAACGCCGCTCAAAAAAAAACTGAGCTGAGCCCCACCGATGCCGACACCAACGACTCAGCCGGCTTCCCGCCGGGGGCTACGTTGTGCGCGAAGTGCAATACGAAGGCGTTGGTGCTGATGGATGGGTGTCAGACTTGTTTGAATTGTGGGTATTCGAAGTGCGGGTGAGGGTCTTCAGACAACAATTGAAGCAAAAAAGGGGCGGCATAGAGTTCGCCCCTTTTCTTTGAGGAAGGAAGTGAAGCCGGTATCTTAAGAGGCCGGCAAATAGCATTGCTACCGGAGCACGCTGTGCTTAGACGCAGCTCTCCCCTTAGGCCCTTAGATGCTAACGGAATCAAAATATCCAGGGACCACCATTTACTGCGGAGCCAAGGCATGAAAATCGAATCCATTCGCCTGATGAATTTTAAGGCGTTCCGCGATGTGCATTTAAAGGATCTGCCATCGTTCCTGATTGTCGTGGGTGCAAATGGCTCGGGAAAGTCTACCCTTTTTGATGTGTTCGGATTTCTGCACGACTGTCTCAAAGGTAACGTACGTCAAGCATTAGACAAACGTGGCCGTTTTCGTGAGGTGCTAAGTCGTGGATGTGACCCCGAGAGAGATTCGATCTTAATTGAGCTTCAATATCGTATGGAAATCACCGGGGTCGAACGCTTGGTGACATATTCGATTGAAATAGGGGAAAGCAACGGCGCTCCTATAGTGCGGAGAGAGCTGCTTCGCTATAAACGAGGACGTTACGGTAGTCCTTACCACTTCCTGAATTTTTCTATGGGTGAGGGTTATGCCATCACCAATGAAGAGGACTTTAATAAATCGGACGAAGAACTGGACCGAGAGGACCAGAAAGTCGCCCCTGATACTCTCGCCATTAAAGGGCTGGGACAATTTGAGCGATTCAAGGCCGCGAATGCCTTCCGCCAGTTGATTGAGAACTGGCATGTCTCAGATTTCCATATCAATGCAGCACGTGGACGCAAAGACGCTGCCGGAAATTCTGAGCATCTTTCTGAAAGTGGAGATAATCTACCCTTAGTTGCGCAATACATGAACGAACGTCATTCCGAAGTGTTTCGGCATATCTTGGACACCATGGCCCGTCGAGTGCCAGGCGTAGCCTCTGTCGAGCCCAAGTTAATGGACGACGGCTATCTCACTTTGCGGTTTCAAGATGGTTCGTTCAAGACACCGTTTCTTGATCGTTATGTGTCAGATGGTACGATCAAAATGTTTGCGTACCTTGTGCTGCTATATGACCCCAATCCCCACCCGCTACTTTGTGTGGAGGAACCCGAAAACCAGCTCTACCCTCAGCTCATGACGGAACTTGCGGAAGAATTTCGCATGTACGCCCGCCGTGGTGGGCAGGTCCTGGTATCCACGCATTCGCCAGACTTTCTCAATGCAGCGGAGCTTGATGAGGTGTGCTGGCTAGTTAAGCGTAATGGTCGTACTGAGGTTCACCGGGCGCGCGACAACAAGCAGATAGCGACGTATGTGGAAGAAGGTGATCAGCTCGGATATTTGTGGAAACAAGGTTTCTTTGAGGGAGTTGATCCACAATGAGGGAGCTCGTCTTTCTTCTAGAGGAACCTTCTGCACGTGCAATGTTGGATAGCCTTCTCCCTCGCTTGTTGAAAGACGATATCCACTATCGTTTGATTCCTTTTGAGGGTAAGCAAGATTTGGAGAGGCAATTGGAGCGACGCATTCGCGGTTATCAGAATCCAAATGCGCGTTTCATTGTGCTGCGAGATCAGGACAGTCATCCGGATTGTCGAGAGCTGAAAGCTAAATTGCTTATGCTATGCCAAAGATCAAATAAAGGTTTGAATTGTCTTGTGCGTATTGCCTGTAGAGAGTTGGAGGCATTTTATTTGGCCGATCTTCAGGCGGTAGGGGCTGCACTGGGAATGAACAGCTTGGTGGCACAACAGGGCGGTCGAAAATTTCGTTCTCCAGACAATCTAGAAAATCCAAGCCATGAGTTGATGGTTCTAACGCGAAATCACTATCAGAAAGTGGGAGGCTCGCGTGAAATCGGAAAGCATCTGCAATTGGAGAATGAGCGTTCAGCAAGCTTCAAGAGCTTGATAGCTGGCATACGACGCATGGCCGCCGAGCTTGCTGAGCTACCTGATTCTTGGGAGTAGCAACGCGAACAAGAACGGGGCCAGGTTGAGTTATGGGTAACTCAAGGAGGGTGAGCAAATAGCTTTTGACGGCAGGGGCGATCCTTTTCAGCAGGCCAATCCGGCTATTACGGACCTTCGAATCAAGGCCAATAGCATGGTCAAGGAAGGAAATGCCTGCGAGGTCGGCAATCAGCTGATCGTCGAGAAGATAAAAAGAGAAGTGCTCTATAAGAACGGTGTGACGCTACCCGTTGGCGCGCAAAAGCTCATGGAGGAAGCCAAGCGCAAAAGCAGACACTCCGCAAAGCTTTCCAGGAATATGGCTGCCGGTGGGTATACCAAGCCTGCCGATGCGGCGCCTGGCAACATGTCGTCCCACCATATCGTGGCAGTGGCAGACGATCGCGCCAAAGATTCGCGGCGAATGCTATTTGGTTGGGGCATTGGCATCAACGATATCGACAATGGTGTCCGCCTGCCCAGCTATGCCTCCTCAAACGTGCCAAGCCTTCCTCAAGCGACCAAGCACGCGAAGATACATACAGATACCTACTACGTGGCCGTCTTCGTGACGTTGAACGGAGCAGATCAGGGCGATCAGCAGTCCGGACGTCATGCCTTGTCCTTAGCTGAGGCCGCAACGTATAAACCCGCCAACTCTCCGAGCGCCTTATCGATATCCATCACCTCTTCCGACAAGTGCTCCTCATCAATCGTCTCGATGTCACTTGCTTGAATCCAGTCTATGAGCCGGCAGCGTTCCATGACTGTCGAGCGAATCGCGATGATGACTGCCTGAGCTGAAATATCCATTCTCTTTCCCGGTCAAACGCTCCAGCATTCTTGTATATGTTCTTGAGTTCGTCAGTCATGTCCGTATCTCTATCCCTGAATCACCGAATTGTCTGTGCCAATGCCAGAATGTAACTTCTTCAAGACTGTTTGCTCTCCATGATGTAGCGCGCAAGCATGGCCTCGCTTTTAGCCAATGCCAGATCCACAGAGCGACTCGCCTCATCCATCGCCTGCTGAAGCAGACGTTTCGCGTCTTCTTCAGCGCCAACGAGAAAAGCCTTGAGGGCGAGGCAGCGTGGCCAAAAATGCGGGCATAGCTGGCGAACGTCTTTTGTCACCAGGCTTTCACTCAACGCATCGGGCTTGCCGGTTGCCATAGCGTGTGAGAAGGCAACTTCTGCCCGAATAAGCGCAATTAGCGACTCCAGTTCTGTCTTTGGATGGCTCCAGGTACTAAGCATTTGCTCGAAGCGGTCGCCGACTTGTAGAGCTCCATCCCAATCAGTGCGATTTTGCGCAGCTTTGAGGCGATACCACATGGCAAGTAGTGGCACAGGCATGGGTCGGTTTTCAAGGTAATGAATATCCGCCTCGGGCAAGGCGTCTGCAGTCGTGCCGAATGCAGAGCGGGACTGGAGCCGCATGTACGCAAATTCCGGCCCTTGGTCATCCTGCCGGTGCAGCCACTGCAGAAGTCTTGCGCCATCGCTGTTGACGCTTCCGGTTCGCGGCAACAAATTGCCGATTGCCATGACACCGTTTATGACAGCGAATGCTGCGGATGTACCTTCAAGCCATGGCGTGGATGTTGTCAGTGCGAGCGGCAGGGACACCAGGCAAACGACTGCGTTAGCCATGGGGCCCATGACAATCATCCATAGCATTTGAGGTCGCATCGGACGATCGAGATCGGGCACGGCATAAACGTATCCGCGATAGCGGTGGTTGGCCTTGGGCGCCCAACGTATCAGCCATCGTCCCCGTCTTGGGTAGCATTCCACGGCCATCACCCGCATCACGAGCACTTTCATTCCAGACAGGCGGGCACCCAGATAGTGTCCACCTTCGTGCAGAAGAACAGTCATGACAAAGAGCAGGAATAATGCCGACCATGCAAGAACGACGGCAATGTGGTTCGGTTCGAAGGCGGAGGACAGCAATACCATCGCGGCAAAAGAGCCAAACGCCCATAACAACCATTGCGCCACATAGACGATCCATTGGCCCCAGCCATCTTCCTTGTTAGGGGCCGTGCGGTCTTTACGGATGGACCGCCAGCATAAAATCAAGCAGGCCGTTATAAGACCCGAGCAGAACAGGGCGATGGCATCGATTGCCACGGTATCGTTATTCAGCACATGCGCATGGGGCGCGACAAAAGCCTGCAAAGCTAGCGCAGCCGACACGGATAGCAGCATCCGTACTGTCAGGTACTTTTCTGTGCCACGTAGAGACCAGCCATGGACCAGCACCATAAGTACCAAACTGGCGAACCAGCCGTGCCAGAAATACGGCACGTCGGCTTCAAACCCTTGGGTCGGCGAATAAACTGCGTAACCATCGTACAGCCTGGCTACCACGATCTTCGGAATCCAAAGCGCCAGTAGCAGCAATAGCGGATAAGCGAGCGCGCGTGCGAATTTCATCCTTCCCCCTGAGGAACTTCGTTCCCTCCCTAAGTTGCTGTCTGGAGCAACCTCGACAGACTAGCCTATCGCTGGGATTAAACGAAGTCCCTTTTCCCGAGCGGGATAATCTACAGGCTCAACACGAAAGGTGTAACGGCGCGTCTGGACTCGGGAGACGGTTCCAGGTTTACTTTCGGAATCCCGGCGATTCTGCACGCGACGGACCAAGATGAAATATCAATCGCTTTTGATTCTGGTGTTGGGTTTCGCTTTCAGCATCGCGTCCGCTTTGGCGCTAAACGCGTGTTTGGCAAACAGGAAGCAAGGGCTGTTTACTGTTCTTGACGCCAAAATAGACCTGAACAATCCCCAAGACAGAAGCCGCTTCGCACGTCTGGATGGTCGCGCCAGGTTGGTCTTTCTCTTCCTGACGGTTTGCGCGGGTGGTTTTGTGTATGTCGTTCTGCAAGCGATCTCTAGCTTGCGCATGATGTTGCTTCCGCCAGCGATGATAAACGTGGTAGCAGATAGAATTAGTCTCGCTTTCATTGGGTGTGTTGGTGGAGCCGGTATTGCGATGGCGATACTTGTTCCAGTCATGAGGCGTTGGTGGCCCGAAGATACAAAATGGTATCTGGCTTATACGATTAAGCGTGACCGTGGTGGCGGTTATGAGCGTTCCTATCGCGTATGGGGATCTGCTATCGTTGCGTTGGCGTTGATGCCGTTTCCGTTGATGTTGAACTGGTACGCGCAGGCCAGGGACGTTGGATTGATCATTCATCCTTTTTTTTCGATCAGCGAGCGGCTGTTTCCTTATTCCGACATCAAGAGTATCGAAATCGTGGCGCTACGCGGCCGATATGGATATCAAGATCATTATTTCATGAGCTTCAAGGACGGCCAGACGCTGAAGGTGGATAGCAATTTTCCTGTAAGGTGCGAATCCGAATACACGCCCTTGATGCGGCTTCTATCTGAAAAATCAGGTGTGCCCATAAAGAGCCACTAAAGACGAATTCTTAAAAGCCAGTTACGTTTGTCTTTCCATTGAACTTGGTCGTTCATAACGATGGTCGGTTCAAAAAAAGCTCCAAGGTCACCTGTCGATAAACACCATGACAGCCAAACGTTTATTGGTTAAAACCCTGGGAGCCGCGATCCTCGCCACCGCCTTCTACTTTGCCGTCCCCATGGCACTTATCCATTGGCGCCTCGACAGCCTGATCTTTTCCTCGCAGTCACACGACACCACACACGAATCGCAGCACTACGACATCGCCGTAGGCAAC
>DATEJI010000083.1:0-12564 GCA_035278105.1 Saccharimonadales bacterium (SeqCode) | reverse complement strand
ACCACTTGCCCTTCAGCGAAGCCTCGGTCACATCGATGAACTTGCCATCCTTGTATGCGGTGGCCTTGAACGGTTTGATTTCGGTGTTGATCAGCGACATCTGCTTTTCTTCCGTTGAGTGGTTGGTAAGGGGATTGGTTTGCAAGATTACGCGGCGTCCAACGAGAGAGCCAATTGATTGTTGGGATCAGAGTCATTCATGGTGCCTATCAATGGCTTCGTGCCTCCCGCCCTTCGTTGCAGCTGCCTGCGCGTGCCTTTTCGGCCGCACGTCCCTTCACAGGGAGAAAACGGTACCCGGTCCCGTTTTCGCGAAGGGGTAACTTCTGCACGCACAGGGAACGACGCTTTAAGGCAGCGCACCATAGCATGCTGCCGATCCAGCGCTTGTCAAAGGGTTCGCTCGCATCGTGTCAGCTCGCGCGCTGCCTGAGCGTGATGCTCACCGCTTCAAGGAAAAGGATTCAGGGGCGAATCAGATGAACGCTACCTCTCAGCTTGTTTTGGAGTCACCCGAAACGCTGCGGCTTGATCCCCGCGGCTTCGACAATATCAAGGACGCGAGGCATCGGTGCCATGTGCGTGAAGTCATCGAGTGCGGATACCTGCACGATGCCTTGACGTTGCTTGATGAGCACCTTGTGCCGGGCGGGACGATCGTTGCTCCTTACGTTGCGGATCCATGTCCGTATCACGTCGACGGATTCGCCAAACGGCTGCAAGAAGAATTTGAAGTGTGGGGTTTGAGGTGCCCGCTTCCCTTGTTTCGCCATATGACCGCGATGCGCGCCCTGTTAGTACCGCTCGACGACGATGAGCTTGCGTACGCCATCACCCGCATCTGGCTGGTGGCGCCGCTGATGGATGATATCTGCGAGGCATCCCCCGAGGCCAACCTGATGGTGTTGCGCGCGGCCGCAGGCCAGGGCGACGGCTCGGCCTTGTCGAAGTACTGCCAATTCATGTTTGCAGAACTGGAGCGTCTTGCATCGCCGGTCTTCGTGCTGGTATTGCGAATGATGTTCTACAAGTCATTTATCGGCACGTTGTTCGAATCCCATCTGGCGCAACACGCCACGCCTGTGCACGAACAGACATGCGATTACATTCGGCACTACAATGGCATCTGCGAATTCTTCTTCCTGTCCCTTCAATTCAAGGGTGGTTCACTAGCCTATCCAGGCAACGCTGCTTTCTGGGCGGACATTATGTCGCCCTGCGTGGCGTATCTGAACGACTTCAACGATGTTCTCTCCATCTACAAGGAAGCAGTCAATGGCGGCGACTTTGCCGCCAGCCGCATGTTCCTCAAATCGTTGGGAAGCGACGCGCCCTCCTATGCGGATGTTTACCAATCCACCCTGCGAAGTGGAATGACATCGTACGAAGCCATCGCGCGCACGGCAGCACGCCACGGCATCGATGCACAGGCGTACCTGGTGCATTTCATGCGTGGTTTCGTCTATTGGCAACTCCATTGCCCGCGCTACCGGTGGCGGGAACTCTTCCCGAATCTGGCTGACAGTGAAAATGCTGCCGGATGACTTCATTGCCGGGTGTCGCCCTGGGTACGTCAAAGGTATCATTTTGAACATCATCGCAATGGCATATGGTGCCGGGGCGAGGATTGCTACAAAGGCAAAGCAGCAAGCCGCACACACTCCACATAAAGAAAATCAACACAAGGCATTACGGCCGACTCTATTTTTTCCAAGTCATCTCATTAAAGGATCGGGATGAGCTGTTTCTCCGATTGTTTTGATGTCTCTTTTACGCCGCCCGCTCCGGTTTTCCTGAAGCCATTGACTCGTCATAGCAAACGTCCACGAGTCATCCATCAAGTAACGACGTCGACTCCACGATGCGCATTGCCTAATAGCGAAAGCTAGGCAACCGTGGATGGGCATGAATCGGATGCACGATGTGACCCAATGGCTGCACCTTATCGCGCTCGGCTCGCTGGGCCTGGCTTGTCTTTGCGCCGTGGTGATCTTTGCGCACATCACGGGTCATCCGCAGCGCATGGGCATCATGAATGGCGTTTGGCCGATCGCCGCGCTGTTCGGATCGGTGTTGGTGCTGATCGGTTACTTCTGTTACGGCGTGCAGGATGCGGACGATGTGCCGGATAGCGAACGCGAGGCGACACCCTTTCCGGTTGCGGTGGCGAAGGGCGCGCTGCATTGTGGTAGCGGTTGCACCATCGGTGACATCGTGGCGGAAACGATCGTGCTGATCTTTCCGGTCGTTGCCACCTGGTTTGGCTGGCATTGGCTGTTCGGGGAAAAGATGTTCGCCACCTGGGTGCTCGATTTCGTGCTGGCCTTTATCGCCGGTATTTTTTTCCAGTACTTCGCCATTGCACCGATGCGCAAGCTATCGCCCAAGGACGGCATCGTGGCCGCCCTGAAGGCTGACAGCCTGTCCTTGCTGGCGTGGCAGGTGGGCATGTATGGAGTGATGGCGTTGCTGCAGTTCCTGGTGTTCGAGCCGCTGACCAGCTCGCGCGGGACCGCCGCCATGCCGGAGTTCTGGCTGGCCATGCAGTGGGCAATGATCGGCGGCTTTATTACCAGCTATCCGGTGAACTGGTGGCTGATTCGCGCTGGGATCAAAGAAGCCATGTGATGCGGGCCGGCGCCGTCGGTAGCTGGGCAAAGACGTTGGTTAGAGGTATGGGTCCACGCGGTGTAGATGAAGTGACGACATGCCCTGCACGATACGCATTGCTTAATGGCGACTACTCAATTATCGCGGCTGGCGCGGATTCATGCTCGACGTGTCCCAGTGGCTGCACATCATCGCGTTCGGCTCGCTTGGCTTGGCGTGTCTGTATGGCGCGGTGATCCTTGGCGGCATCAAAGCAACCATGTGACGGGATCGGATGATGGCGCATGCCGAAACGGACAAACAGTCCTGCCCCGACATCCGCGACTACGCGGCGATCGGCAATTGCCACGGCATTGCGCTGGTGACGAAGGAGGGCCGGGTCGACTGGTGCGCGCTTGAAAGCCTCGACACCGAACCGGTGTGCTTCCGGTTGCTGGATCAGGATGTGGGCGGATACCTGGAGACACGTCCGGAGCAAGCTTTTCAGGCGATGCGCCGCTATCTGCCGCATACCAACGTGCTTGAAACCACATTTACGACGGCAACGGGCGTGGCGACGCTGATCGACTTCATGCCGTTGGGCCGCGCACCGGATGCACCTGCTGACGATTTCATCCATGTGAAAGCGCTGCCATGGCTAGTGCGCATCATCCACGTCACTGAAGGCGAGATGACATTCAACGTGGATATGCTGCCGGGTGTTGCCTGGGGCTGGGGCAGGCCGAACACCCAGTGTGCTCGCCAGAGTGTTGTGTGGGACGGCGGAAGTTTGCTATGCGACCGGCCGCTCGAGGTGCGCGATACGCGCGGCGTAGGCGTGATGCATTTGCGCGCCGGCGAACAGGTGCGGCTCGTCCTGATGGCCGGCGTCTGCGCCAAGCCTGACGCGGTGTTGTCCAAACTCGATGCGCTGCGGGACACCACCGTGGCGTACTGGAAAGCATGGAGCGGTAGCTGTGGCTACCAGGGCGAACATGCCGATGCCGTCGAGCGTAGCGCCTTGGCGTTGAAGCTGCTGACTTATGCACCGAGCGGCGCGATCATCGCAGCAGCCACCACGTCGTTGCCGGAAGTGCTGGGCGGTTCGCGCAACTGGGATTACCGGTTGAGCTGGGTACGTGACTCGACGTTGGCGCTGTTCGCGTTGTCCGCGCTCGGCTATCACGAAGAGCCGGAAGCGTTTCGCCAGTTCCTGTTCGGCTGTGGCGCCGGTGACGTTTTCCCCACGCAGATCGTCTATGGCGTCCGTGGCGAACTCAATCTCGCCGAGCGCGAGCTGTCGCATCTGCGCGGTTACGACGACAGCCGGCCGGTGCGCGTGGGCAACGCCGCCCATCGCCAGCGCCAGTTCGATGTCTATGGGGAAGTGATGGATTGGATGCTGCTGCGACGCGAGCTTGGCGGCACGCTGCAACCCTCGGAGCTGGCGCTGTTGCGGCGCACGGCCGACTACGTCGCCGAACATTGGTGCGAGGCAGGCTCGGGCTTTTGGGAAGAACGCGAACTCCCGCAGCACTTCGTGTACGGGAAGATCATGTGCTGGGTGGCGCTCGATCGCGCGCAGACATTGCTGAAGTGCCGCGATTACGAATCGGTCATGCAAGCCATCGTGGAAGACGTTCACCGCCGCGGCGTCGCGCCTGCGGGTTATGTGCGCAAATGCTACGACCGCGACAAGGTCGACGCCGTGGCGCTACGCGTGCCGAGCATCGATTTTCCACTGCCGCCCGGTTGCCTGCAGGCCACCATCGATGAAGTCATGGCCAAGCTCGGCACGCCGAAGGGGATCTATCGTTACCAGGACGAGGATGGCCTTGACGGTCATGAGAGCACATTTGTGGCGTGCGGATTCTGGCTGGTGGATGCGTTGCTGTTCGCCGGCAAGATCAGCGAGGCGAAGGATTGGTTCCAGACCATGCTGCGGCAGGCGAACGACGTGGGTTTGTATTCAGAGGAAATCGATGCCGACAGCGGTCGTTTCCTCGGCAATTTCCCCCAGGCGCTTTCGCACCTGGCGCTGATTCATAGTGCCGCGCTGTTCGAATTCATCGAGCAGGGCGGCCCGGACGCCTTGCGCGGTACGCATGCCGATCGCGTGGAGCATGCGATGGAGATGATGGAAACGGCGCGCAAGGCGAGGAAGGCGCCCAGGCCGGATGTCGACGCGAAGGACTGGATGCTGGATGTGGTGGCGCTAGGGTTAGGCTGACACGGCATTCGTGTAGGAACGCATCCGCAGAGGCCTGCAGGAGTACACGAATACGATTTCTAAAACGAATTGCAGCGCCATGCTGACTAAAGCATGAGTACGTATCCACGAGGCGGCATTGGGGAGCATAAGTTCTGTAATGACTTTCAGCAGAAGACGGTTTTCATGAGGTCGCCTGCCGCCGGTTGGGGGGGGGGGCTATTTTTTAACCAATATAGTGAATTCGAAGTACTCATAATCATGCAATAGCGCCACCTTGCGGGAATAACGACGCTTGCATAATTCGAAAAGACGACTCGGGTCTGCGTAATAGAGATAATCTCGCATTTTATCAGCGTCGGAGTATGTTGTTAGGCAATTAAATGCGAAGCCTAAGCGACTTCTTTGATTCAGAGTGTCCAGTGTAGCCCGAATGTGATTAAACCACTCTTCTTCTCCTCTGTTGAAGTGGATGTTGAAAATGCCGCTTGCGACGCTGTAATCCGCAGTGTCGCGAGGCTCTTTTCCAACGAAAAATTGTGCGTTCTGGCATTCCCGGTAGCGATGTTTCGCAACCCGAATCATTTCCTCGGAGATATCAATGCCATTGTAAGAGAATGCATTGTGCGATGAGGTGAGGAAGTCATAGAGGGCGCCGTAACCACAACCAAGATCGTTGACCGAGAATGGCTCAGGTGCCTCGATAATCCGGCAAAGCTGCTTAAAGCGCGCCGTTTGGCTCTCTTCACCATTCCAATCAACCCCGCGTGGCGTATCGCCATGATCGGCCAGCGTTTTATTGAAGTATTTTTTCATGTCTATGAAAACATTATCATTTTCCATGTTTTTCATAAATATCCCTTATGATGGTATATGGTCTATGCTTTATTTCAGAAAACATCTTTGCGATGTAAACGCCTATGATGCCTATAAATGTCATTATCAAACCGCCAATGATCCAAATTGACGACATTAATGGCATCCATCCGATCAAAGGTTTCGACAAAAATATCCGTTGGAATATCAAATAGATCATGTATGATGTGGATATAAAAAATATCGATAATCCGGTATAGAGAATTGCAATAAGCGGGGAGCTGCTAAATGAAGTAATTGAATTTACAGCCAGGGACAATTTCTTATGAAATGTGTAGGTGGTGGTGCTTGTGTCATGCTTTTTGATCGGTACCGGTATTTGGGTAAAGCCTGTTATGTGCCAGAGTGCATTTATGAAGACCTCACGCTCCTCATGGCGTAACAGTGCGTCAACATAGCGACGCGTCATCAGGCGAGCGACGACGGCGTTCGCTGGCAATGCCAGTCCCGTGGCCGCCCGAAAAAAAATGTAGAACCACTCGCCGCTCCAGCGTGTTAACCACCCGCCCCTGCGTTTCGCCTGAACGCCATAGACGACGTCACACGACGTGCTTTCCATCTGCCTGGCGAAGACAATCAGATATTCGGGCTCCTCTTCCAGATCGATATCAATGAGGAAGATTTGCTTTCCCTTCGCTTGGGAAAGCCCGGTCATCATTGCTTTGTGGTGCCCGAAATTACGGGAGAGATCGACCACGACGATATGGTCGTCGATCTCAGTAAGTGCGATAGCAATATCCAGGCTGTTATCTGGTGAACCATCATTGACAAGTACAATTTCGAAGTCTTCTCCAACGAGCTGCCGGGCAACCTTGCTCGCTCTGTAGTGGAATTCTTCAATATACGGTGCCGACTGATAAAGCGTGGCAACGATGGAAAGTTTCATGCCAAAGCGCCTCTCATACCGCGAGGAGAGTCTTGGCCATAATTGGGCATGGGAGTCCTCACTGCGCCCGTCTCCTGCCTTCATAAATCTGATAGGCCGGATTTGAAGAGTCAGGTAGTGGAGTGAAGTTGCTCACGATGTACTGGTAAATAAGTGGGTGCGTATGTTTGAAGCGCAACGCATCGATTCCATCAAGCGGCATATCATCAATCAATGCAAACCCAGGATTTGCCGTTTTGGTTCTCATGATTTCCTTCAGCTCGAATGCCTTTGAGCGCGGAAGCAAGGGGTAAATCTCCCAAGTCGGAGATTTTCGTTCGAGTAGCGCATAGGCGCCGGGCCAATAGGGTGCGACGATAAAGCTGCGCCCTTGTGATGCATATTTGGCTGTGAGGCTACGCAGTAACGCGACATCGTGGGCTGTTCCAGAATCAACCTCCAGTAGGCTGTGGGAAATTTCAACGTCGACACAGTTGTGTTTCCGGCATTCCCATCCCGGTTGAAAAACGGCCATGACCCACACGCTTGCACCGCAGAGCGCCAATGCCAGTGGCCACTTGATTCGTGGTGCCTGATGTGAAAGCAGAACCAAGACGCCGATCAGCATAGGGGGGATGCCTTGGGCGAGATGGCTGATATCGGCTCTTGAATAGGCAAAGTGTGCGTAAGGCAGGGTCAGGAATGATGCAGCCACTAGGGCGGGGGGCGACGGTCTTTGAAGAAGTCTTTGCCTAATGACCCATAGAATCGAGATCGCGCCAAAAATAAGCAGGCCCATAAAAAAAATGCCGATCAAGATCGCTCGACTTGCATCACCGGTTGGCGGTGACGACAGGTGAACCAGCCACGGCCATGGTATTGGCAGTGGGATGTTCGTGGCCTTGACTTCAAATAGATAGCGAATGTCTTCCAGGAATGCGGTAGAAAACCCGGGAACGAGGAGAAGCATAAGTAACAGCGGGCTATAACCGATCACGACGCCCGCCGACCAGGGCAAGAACCCGCTGAGGGGATGGGAGGTTTCGGATCGTTTTATGCTTAGCCAGGCAATAACGGCGAGGCTACCTGCAACTCCGTATACGCCATGATTTCGTCCGAAGACTGCAAGAAACCCTACCGATAGCCCTGCTAAAAAGTAGCGTCGGTGGTCTGGCGTCTCAATGAGATAACTGAGTGCAGCAACTAGAAAGATAGCTATAGAAACATCGAAGAGCTTGTGGCGGGGAAACATCCATGCCGCCAACGTCAAGGTTGAAAGAAGCAAATAGGCCAGGCTTTGTCTCTTGCGAGTGCGCGCAATGAGCAATAGGGCTACGCACAGGCCTATTGCTTGAAAGATTGCCAGAGCAACCCGCAGGACCGTGATGCCGTTGTCCCGGCACAGGTACATAAGCGCAGCAATCCAGTAGTAGCGTCCAGGGTCATAAGCCATGTAGTCGCGGATGGGTACTTCGCCCAGCGTTGCTCGTTGGGCGCCATACCATAGAAAGCCCTCATCCCATAGGCTGAAGCCCTTGTGGCCCTGCCAAGCAAAGAGTGCGATAACGGCAATGGAAGCCAGCGTCATCATTTGCAGCGGCAGGAATTTGTCGTGATTGGATGCTGCTGGCATTAATGCGTCGTTTTTTTGGTCCAATGCGATGATCCCCCGCAGTTCTTCCGCCAATTTCCGGGCTCGTGGAGAGGGAGACGTTTGGGCCTGTAATTTTTGAAACGACCCTTTGGACGGCTTTAAACGGGATGCTCGTCAGCTTTGCGTCAGCCTATGTGCGGGCGCAGTGGTAAGCCCCAACTTTAGGAGTTCGAGTTGGAAGTAACCTTCGTGCTTAGAGGGTTGGGCGTAACCCAGTACAAAGTGTCCTTCCAGGTCTGCATACCTATTCGTCCGGTCCAAGGCTTTTTGGAGGCGGGCGTCGTTCCCCATGGAAGCGTTACGCTCCGGAAAGCTGCCAGCGTTGCTGCCATTCATTTTGACGGGTATGCAATTTCCGAGCGGACTCAGCAAGCCCTGCTCTCCCTGCGGCATCATGTTATGCGGAAGAGGGCTGCAGAACCTGACGTCCTTGGCTTGCGCATCCACCGGACGCAAAAATTCGATATGATCTTGGCCGACGTGATCAGGGCATTGCCCTCATGATCGAACAGGGAGGGTCGCATAGGGGGAGGATCGTGTTCCAAAACTTCTGTTTCTGTAGCGCGATAATGCTGCGCGGCCTTTCTTTGGCCTTGATGTCATGTGCCTGCCCAGTCGAAGAGCCGGGAGAAAGCACAATGTGGCGCTTGCCATTTGGGGGCGTTTTTTCTCATGCCTCCACTGACCCGTTCGTCTAGTGGCTACTGACCTTATCTGTACTGCTGATGGGGCAGCTCAATTCTCATTGGTGTATTGACACTGCCCTGATAAAGGGCCTCTGTCTTACTTCATATTTACTTTCAGGGGAAAATAATGCCAAGCAACTTTCGCATTAAACCGCTTATCGCGGCGATTGCTCTCGCTGCATGTTGCATTTCAATGGGCGTCACGGCACAGCCGCTGGCTGACAGTACCCTAGCTGCCGCTGCGAGTTCCAAGATGGCGGCCCTTCATCCTGCTGTGGCTTTACGCCCCGGTGACAAGGTTGTAGGGCTTTTGGCCGATTCGCAGCCAATGCATGTGGTCGTGACCTTGAAGCTGCGCAACGAGCAGCAGCTTGATCACTACATTTCCAAACCTGGCTTCAGACCACTGACCTCTGGACAATTCCAGATGTTATATGCACCTACCAGGGAACAGGCGCAATCCGTGGCGGATTACCTTACCGAGGTGGGCTTTGGAAATGTCAAGATCGCGTCAGGTAATGCAGCGGTTGAAGCCGATGGTCGCGCTGACACAGCGCAAGCCGCGTTCCATACCTCCTTCGTGAGAGTCAAGACCCAGGACGGACGTGATGCGTTTGCCAACAGCAGCGCTGTGCAGATACCTGCGAATCTGCAAAAAGTGGTGCATGCGGTGCTTGGTGTACAGAACGTCCATATGGCCCATACCTTGGCACGCCGTTATGATCCATCCGCTGCGCATGCCATGGCGCCACAATCAGTGCCAGTGGGAGGGGAGTCTTCGCATCCACCTTCCGACTTTCCGGTGATCTACGGCGCCAGCGGCATGGCAAACGTAACTTCGGTGGCGGTAGGGTCCATCTCTGCGGGGCCCATGGCCAAAGTCCTCAGCGACCTACAATCGACAAATCCGGGCGTCGTCGTCACGTTGAAGGGTGATACGGTTCTCGGTAATGGCAGTGGCACCAATGGCGACGATTCCGAATGGGATCTGGACAGCCAGAGTCTCATAGCCTTCACCGGGGTAAAGCAATATTACTTCTACGTCGCCAATTCGACGAGCGAGGCAGACCTCGAAATCGATGCGTTGCAGGTTGTGTCAGACAATGTGCTGAAGGCAATCGATTATTCACTGGCGGAATGCGAGACCGTTGCGCAATCGGACGGAACGGCAGCATCCATGGATAACATATTCAAGCAGGCTGTCGCGCAGGGCCAGACTTTCTTTGTATCCGCCGGCGATGCGGGAGCCGACGAGTGCGCCAATGGCACGAATGCGCCAGGCTACCCAGCGAGCTCTCCATATGTTACCGCCGTGGGCGGAACCCAGCTTTACACTAACCCGACCACCACGTACCAATTTGAGTATGCGTGGAACGAAAACGCCCTCGGCAAGGGCGCGACTGGCGGAAGCCCGAGTACCTTCGAGCCGATTCCGAGCTGGCAGCAGGGTGTTCCCGGCATTTTTGACCAGACGCATAGGGGCGTACCTGATATTGCGTTTGCCGGCAGCACGCTCGGCGGTGCTTCGATTACCGTGGATGGGCAGAGCAATGAAGTATGGGGCGGCACCAGCTTGTCCGCACCGCTTGCGGCAGGCATGTGGGCGCATGTGTTGCAGGCCGATGGCCTCAGCTTGGGCTTTGCATCACCGGTAATCTACAGAGCTGCACAGGTATCGAAAGTCAACTACGACACTGCTTTCCACGACGTCACCTACGGTAACAACAATACCTATTACGCCGATTACGGTTGGGACTACGCGTCTGGCTGGGGTAGCGTAAATGTGCAGCAATTAGCCAAGCTTGCGACCGTCAGCAGCTCTAGCCCAGATTCTCCGCTTGTCTCATTCGGCACTCTGCCGGCGCTGCAGGTAACCACGCCGATTCCTGGGAGCACACATACGCCAGGCGATTTCAACGATGATGGAATATCCGATCTCTTGTGGTTCAACCCTTCAACCAGCCAGCTTGGCATATGGACGATGGCGGCAACCGTGCCGACAGATGGGTCCAGTGGGGGTGTGACCCGAACGGGACTGAACACCTATAACGTTACCTCTGGTTATTTTGTCGGTGCGGTCGGCGACTTCAACAATGACGGGTACGCCGATCTAGTCTTCACCAGTGCCAATCGCGATTTATGGTTATGGACGAACAACAAGCAGGGAGGATGGGCGTCCACGTATGTGGGCACGTACCCTAGCCAATGGCAGCTTGTCGGAGCCGGCGATATCAACGGTGACGGCTATGACGACTTGCTGTGGTTGAATCCTTCCACTTGCCAGTTCGCCTACTGGGAGATGCAAGGCGCGACTCGCATAGGGAGCAAGATCATCCCCGTTACGTGCGGCTACTATCCGATCAGCATCGGCTATTACACGCCATCGAATCGTCTCAGCATTCTCTGGAGCAGTGCAGCTAACGATGTATATGTGTGGGACAGCAACGGAACCGGCGCAGGCGGTAACACTGGCTATGGTTTCAACGCATACAACCTGACTCCGTACCTGCCGGCCAATCTACAAATTATGTCCATTGGTGGCGGTTACCAGGGACAGAATATCGGCGTGCGTGTGTATGTCCCTACCGCCTCTGGATTGGAAGGGCAAGGGTTGCTTTTGTCGCGCTCCTTCGATGCGAATGGCGCCCAAACGGCCGTTCAGGCGGCCTCCGTTTTTGGCCCCACTGCCGTTTACACCAATGTCGGTTCCGCAGGTTATGTCATCGCCGGAAATGGCATCAATAACACAGCTGTTTATGACTTCGACCCCTACTACATGTACATAAGTACAGGCGGCTTGCAAAATTCCAATACGCTGAGCACTGGAAATGCGCCCGAGTTCCCTGGTCTTTCGCAAACCTATTCTTCAGGGGGCGGCGATTATTGGAGTTACCCAAGCGGCTGGTGGGTGGTAGGCGCACTTTTCAACAATTCAGCAGCGCCGCCCTGGCAATAAGGTTGCGCCTGTGTGTTGACTTCCGTCGAGTAAAGAAGCGTGGTGTGCGCCATCCACAGAATGGCGCACACCTTGGTTAGCGGTTTTTTTCAAGCTCCCACTAACCTAACGCCGTGATCAAGTACTTAAACCCTAGGCATTTTTCGCGACAGCATCAATGCCGCCACTGCACCCGCTCCCAGCAGCAACGCCTTGCGATTCGACGTCAACCACCACTGCAAGCTGTGGGATTTCGCACGTGCGTCGAATCGCCCATGCGTGCCGTAATCCACTGGCGCCGCCTCGAATAGATTGTCGGGCCGCTCCTCGGGTACGGGTTGCGTGTCCACTTGGCCGGTATATCCCTGCTTCGCCAACACGCGATCGACCAACGACGGAAACCATTTGTTGGCCACGATCGCCTTGACCGCCGGAAAACCCACGCACACTTCGCGGCGCCGGTGGTGGGCAGCCCAATACACGCCACGTGCCGCCAGTTCGGGTTGAAAGATCGGTGGTACCGGTTGCGGGCGTCCATCCAGGCGGTTGCGTGCCCATTCGAATTGCGGGGTGTTGAAGGCGGACAGTTGCACCATCGTCACATGGACCTTGCTGCGCTCGTGCAGCAGTTCCACGCGCAGTGCATCGGTAAAGCCGCGAATGGCGAATTTGCTCGCGCAATACGGTGCCTGCAACGGAATGGCGCGGTAGGCCAGTGCCGAGCCCACTTGCACGATGGTGCCGCGATTG
>DATEJI010000082.1:0-1253 GCA_035278105.1 Saccharimonadales bacterium (SeqCode) | reverse complement strand
TTGGGTGAACTGGAGTGTTCATGCGGTACACGGGCATCGCGGTGCTCGCTAGCTATCGATACTGGGAAGATCACGGGGCAAGGCGCAATTACGAAATCGGTGGGGGCGATTGATGTTTATTCATTTGCAATCGCCGCATTTACGGCGTGTTATCCGTGCTGAGGGAGGCGATCACGCTCGTGATGGATACTTTCACATTTTTGAAGCGTGCTATCGGGCTACCGAATGAGTGGCGGCTTGCTTTGACTTAGGAAGAAATTACAACTGCTGTCTTGTCAGCAGAACATCGCAGCTGACATTTCAAGATAGCTATGTCGTTGCCGAGTGCGACACGCTTAAATGTCGATCAAAGAACCCATGGTGAAGCAATGGATCATGCTCGCTGCTATCGGCATGGTGCTCGGCGGCATCGGGCAAGTTGGCTCCAACGACGCACCGCGCCAGAAACTGGCCTAAGGACTCTGTAGCGTCTTGAAGCCGGCTGCGGCGGCGATTCCTGGCAATGGTCCGATGATCTTGCTCAGCTATCCGGACTTGCAAGGCGACGATCTTGCTACTCGTGCGTTGCAGGACGTGGGATTTGTCTACGACAACGCGTTGGCTGGCATTGCGCTCAGTGCTTGTGGCGCGCCCAAACAGGCGCGTCGCGGATGCGTTGTTGTTAGCGGCTGCAAACGATGTCACTTACAAGGACGAACGGCTGCGCAATGCGTATCGAAGTGGCGCAGTGCAAAACAACAAGATCGTATTGCCTGGCTATTGGCAAAAAACAGGGCAACTATTGGAGTCAGGATCCCTATCAAACCGGTGGCGCCTCAGGCAATTTGGCCTGGGCCGTGTTGCTGCTTATGACCGTCTACGACAACACGCACGAGACGCGTTATCTCAATGGTGCGGTGACGCAGGCGAAGTGGATCGCTGCGCACACCACCAACCTCAGCGCACTCGCAGGTTACGAAGGCGGTGTGTCTGGCTACGGCAACAAACAGATCGTTCACACTGGAAGTTAACCGAGCACAACATCGACAATTACGCCGCCGCAACTTGGCCAACCGAGAACGCAATGATTCTGCGATGGCACGTCAAGCGCAAGTCGTGAGCGCCTTCGTCACCGTTCGGTTCAGTCGCGCTATTCGCCGCGAGGTCGATGGCTTACCATTGCCAAGGTTTGCCTTGGGGTTATACATGATTTGCAGACGCGGATTCACCGCTCACCTGGTTTTGTTGTTCTCGGTTTGTGCATGGCACCCTGC
>DATEJI010000081.1:0-4681 GCA_035278105.1 Saccharimonadales bacterium (SeqCode) | reverse complement strand
TGTTCATGTTGTGCATTCCGTGCATGCGCCGGTATTTTGGCTGTGGTGGGTGGACAAAGCGACAAAGTTGAACTGGCCGTTCGGTTGTGACCGTATAATTCGAACTGTGCGATCACACGGCTACGACAATGACGGGCTGCTTACGGGTGCGGGTGATGAAACCATTACCAGCGATCCCGGAGATGGCCTGATTACCGGCAGCACGCTCGGCGGCGTGAACAGCGCCTTGACTTACGACGGCTTCGGCGAGCCGCAGACCGACACAGTGACCAACGGGGCCACGAACCTCTACAGCGTGGGCTACACGCGCGACAACCTGGGCCGGATCACGCAGAAGATCGAAACCGTGAACGGCACCACAACCACCTGGCTCTACGGCTATGATGCGGACGGTCGGCTCAATGCCGTGACCGAGAACGGACTTCCGGTCGCGAGCTACGGTTACGATCAGAACGGCAATCGAGTGAGCGTGAATGCGGCCATCATCGCCAGCTACGACAACCAGGACCGGCTGCTGACCTTTGGCAGTAACAGCTATAGCTACAATGCCAATGGCGAACTGCTGACCAAGGCCAATTCCACGGGTACAACAAGCTACACTTGGGATGCGCTGGGGAATCTGCTCGGTGCGAAACTGCCAAGCGGAACAGCCATTACCTACCTTTATGACGGACAAAACCGCCTGGTGGGCAAGCAAGTAAACGGCAAGTTAACCGAAGGATTTTTGTATGACGGCCAGCTTGAGCCGGTGGCTGAGCTAGATGGCTCCGGGAACGTCGTCGAGCAGTTCGTGTATGGCTCGCGCCCGAACGTGCCGGATTACATCATCAAGGGCGGGGCGGAGTACAAAGTCATCTCCGATCAAGTTGGCAGCCCGGTGCTGATTGTGAATGCCTCAACCGGCGCGATTGCCGAGCAAATCAGCTACGACGCTTGGGGAAATATCACGTCCGATTCAAATCCGGGATTTCAGCCTTTCGGGTTTGCGGGCGGGCTCTATGACGCGGATACCGGGCTCGTGCATTTTGGGGCGCGGGATTACGATCCGCAGACTGGACGGTGGATCAGCAAGGATCCGATTTTATTTGCCGGAGGGGAAACGAATCTTTATGGGTATGTGGTTGGTGATCCTATCAACGGACTTGATCCTCTCGGATTGTTTTGCCTGGGCTGTCACCTACCTACGCTCCCCACTTCGTTTGAAAATTGGGCGGTCGGAACGGCCGATGCGCTCTCGTTCAATATTGGAAAGATTATTCGTGATGAATATGACTTGGGCTCACCTGACCTGAATACCTGCTCGCCAGCATACTTTGCGGGAAAGCTTACCGGCACAGCCGTGAATGCGGCAATTGGCGGTGTTGCGGCTGCGCGTAGTGCTGCTTGGGCCGCTGCAAATGCGAGGCCACTTGGGAGGGCTGCGTTATTGATTGGATCGTTGTTCACTAGGGCACCAGACGCGAATGTCATCACACCTATTGTTGATGTAGTAAAGGCTGAACAGAATATGCAAGCATTCAGCGAGGGGGCGACGCTTGAGACTGAAGCGCAACGGCTTGCTGCAAGCCATATAGAGACTCCACCGCCAGGTGGCTGAGCCTCGAAATAATAGATCAATGCCCTCAATACCTAACACTCGTATCGACGTAGCAAACGCCGCGCTATTAGCCGGTGATTTCGCAACAGCGCGCGACGAGTTTGAGACTCTGCTGCGCTTAGGTTCAAAGCAAGCGTTAGTCGGTTTAGCCACGATCTACGAGCGCGGCAATAAGGATGTTCCTAAGGATGTCAGCAAAGCTATTGAATATTATGAACGCGCATTTATCGAGGCCAAATCGGCATATGCTGCAAGAATGCTCGGTAGATTTCATTATCATGGTTATGGAGTACCGATGGATTACGACAAGGCCTTCTATTACTATTCCAAGTTAGAGAATTCTACTGATGCCGTTGGTTTGCTCTCTTTGGGTTGGATGTACGAGATGGGAAGGGGTGTCACCGAGGACGTTGACAAAGCACGCATGCTTTATCGAAGAGCGACGAAGCTTGGAAATATTCAAGCGAGAAAACATTGGGGAATGCTTGAGTTAAAGCACGGTAGCCCGTTGCTGGGAGTTGTGCTTTGGGGATGGGCGATTTTGCAGGGTATTCCTCTGATAATCGTGAAGAGCGATGACAGCAGGTTACGGTCATATTGATTCAAACGCCGCGCTGCGCTACCCGATGGCGAAAGCGTGAGCCTGGGTTACGACAGCGGCGGGCGGCTTTCTATCGTCACACTGCCCACGGGCAGTTATCAGTACGGTTACACTGCGACCAGCGGCCAATTGGCGACGCTCTCCGCGCCGGATGGCGAGAGCTTGGCTTACAGCTGGGATGGCTTCCTGAGCACCGGCACCACATGGTCGGGTGCGGTTACTGGAAGCGTGACGCGCACGTTCGACGACAACTTCCGCGTGACGGCGCTGAATGTGGACGGCAGCAGCACAGCGTATGGCTACGATAATGACGGGCTGCTTACCGGTGCGGGTGACGAAACCATTACGCGCGATCCCGGCGATGGATTGATTGCCGCCAGCACACTCGGCGGCGTGATTACGGCGATGACCTACGACGGCTTTGGGGAGCCGCTGACCGACACCGTAACCGACGGAGCTACAAATCTTTATAGCGTGGGCTACACGCGCGACAACCTCGGACGGATCACGCAGAAGATCGAAACCGTGAACGGCACCACGACCACTTGGCTCTACGGCTATGATGGGGACGGCCGGCTCAATGCCGTGACCAAGAACGGACTTCCGGTGGCGAGCTACGGTTACGATCAGAATGGTAACCGCGTGAGCGTGAACGCCGCCATCATCGCCAGCTATGACAACCAGGATCGGCTGCTGACGTTTGGCAGCAACAGCTATTCGTACAACGCCAATGGCGAGTTGCTGACCAAGACCAACTCGATCGGCACAACGAGTTACACCTGGGATGCACTTGGCAATCTGCTGGCCGTGAAATTGCCCAGTGGCGAGGATATTCAGTACCTATACGATGGGCAGAATCGTTTGGTCGGCAAGGAAGTGAACGGAAAACTGATCGAAGGATTTCTGTACGACGGGCAGCTTGAACCCGTTGCGATGCTGGACGGCTCGGGTAATGTCGTCGAGCTGTTTGTGTACGGCACACGCCCGAATGTGCCGGATTACATCATCAAGGGCGGGGCGGAGTACCGGGTAATTTCTGATCAGGTCGGCAGCTCAATTTTGATCGTGAACGCAAGCACTGGCGCCATTGCCGAGCAAGTCAGCTACGACGCCCGGGGCAATGTAACCTCAGACAGCAATCCTGGATTTCAGCCGTTCGGGTTTGCGGGTGGGCTGTACGATGCCGATACCGGGCTCGTGCACTTCGGGGCGCGGAATTATGACCCGGAGACAGGACGGTGGATCAGTCGGGACCCGGTTTTGTTTGCGGGAGGTGATTCAAATCTATACGAGTATGCGATAAGTGATCCCATAAATATGCTCGATGAATTTGGGCTGCAGGGGTTTGCGTTTCTGCCATATGGCTACTCACAGCAGGATGTGAATACCGCTGTGGCTATGCAGCAGGCGCGAGTGAGCCGCCTTCAGACGGAAGCACAGCGCGGTGCGAAGTTTGAGCAAGCCTATAAATGTGACTTTAAAAGCAATCAAGTATTCCCGTTGTTACAGCAGTTTGATTCTGCTAGGTCCCTTGGAGCGCTCTCGCTCGCGACCACGCGTGAGGCTGGACTTTGGGAAGCGGAGACGTACGGGGTATTACAAGCACAGCAAGGTGCAGCGTGGGGTTCTGGGTTAGCTAGCACAGCAGCCGCTGCGAGCTATTTGTTTGGCGCAGGTGAAGCAGCAGCATTTGGCTTGGATGCGGGCGACGCAATTCTCAGCAGTTATCAGGCTGCAAACGAGAGTGGTTTCACCCCGTCTATGGCCGGTGATCTTGTCCACAGCGGACCATGAGGATGGATCGTGCTGCGCGACCCTCGTCTATCAAGCGGCTGTTTCCGAAATATACCCGTATCGAATGGCTGTTACTTGCGGCAATGGGAGCAATGATAATAGTTGTACCGCTTGCGCTATCGCCTTTCTTTCCACTGATTGCACGTTACTCGATTTTTGCATTATTTGTTAGTTGTGCAGTAAATGCATTTTTTTGGCAAGACCCCCGATTTATGAGCGTGGGATATCGTGCGTGGATCAGTACGTTTGTTCTAGGGGCTATTATCGCAGCCGTAGGTCCCTATACGCATGCGCTACATATGGTAATCATGACGGGTACCATGTGCATGTATGCCGCCCCGTGGAGTCTGCTTCGCCTGTTTCTAAGGAAGAAATTTCTTTCCGCGAATTGACCCGTGACCGACGGCGCTACGAACCTCTACAGCGTCGGCTACACGCGCGACAACCTGGGCCGGATTACGCAGAAGACCGAGACCGTGAACGGCACCACAACCATTTGGCTCTACGGCTATGATGGGGACGGCCGGCTCAATGCCGTAACCAAGGACGGACTTCCGGTAGCGAGCTACGGTTATGACCAGAACGGTAACCGCGTAAGCGTAAACGCGGCCATCATCGCCAGCTACGACAATCAGGACCGGCTACTTACTTTTGGCAGCAACAGCTATTCGTACAACGCCAATGGTGAG
>DATEJI010000080.1:0-5190 GCA_035278105.1 Saccharimonadales bacterium (SeqCode) | reverse complement strand
ACGCTACAGTCTTGCTCAGCAGGTGAAGAAACTCACCCTGCCGGATCAGATGGGCGAGCGGTTCCAGGCGATGCTGTTGGCGCGTGGCTTACCGGCGTTACCGCTGCCTGCGGAGTTGCTGGCGGCGGATCAGGGTGGGCGGCTATAGCGCCGACGAATCACGAGCCTGTTGCCATGCGTAAGCGACCATGGCCCAGGGGTGAAAGCGAAAGTGCAGATCATGCTCACCGGCGGGAACGCAGACAGCACGGAACATGCCGTTTGCGCGATGAATGGCTAATGGCGTTCCATCTATATCGGCCTTCCAGCCGGGAAAATCCAACTCGCTTAGGACCACCCACGCCGGCTCGTTGGTTTGCACCTGAATGTGCAGTTGTGTGGGCGTGGCGGTTACCGCCGTGGCTTGCGCAGTACCAGTGCAAAGGGCGGCGAGTGCGCTAGCGCCGCGCGCGTCGTCCTGATTGCGGGGTGTCAGCCATAACGCGGTGTAAAAGTCGGTTCGAGCAAATTGAGACGGGTCTGGCTGCTCGCCCGTTGCAAGCAGTCGTGCATGAGAGGGCGTCAATACGCGCGGATAGACCTGATCAGTGCGCCACAATTCTTCCCTGCTTGTGGCGTAGATCAGTTTGAACCCTGGCGTTGATTGCAAGGCAGCTGGTCTGGGGTGCTGGTGATCAAAAACAAGGTAGCGAACACCAAGCAGTTTGCTCAACGCGCTGCCAGGCGCGGGATTGAACGTCGTATTGATGCGTGGTTGAGTGCCCTTGTCGCGTGCGCCGTACCATTGGTCGTAAAGGTTGTAGCGGAGTGGATTGTAACCCTGCGTGGAAAACAGACCGGTGAGTATCACCATGTTGTCCCATGCGAGCTGCATGCTGTCCCACGTAAGCCCCGTATTCTGAGGCTCGATGCGTGGCGGCAGCACGGCCTCTTCCTTCGGGACGTTACTTA
Source organism: Saccharimonadales bacterium (SeqCode) (assembly GCA_035278105.1). Lineage (GTDB taxonomy): Bacteria > Patescibacteriota > Saccharimonadia > Saccharimonadales > UBA4665 > PMNU01. The sequence continues at coordinate 4,239 of DATEJI010000080.1, read as the reverse complement.
GCACCACTTGAGCGACGGATTGCGTTATAAACCAATGGACAGAGTCGCGGCTACGATTGAACGTGCCATTCAAATTGGAACAGCGGTAGTCAACGATCAGTACCGCCAGCAACCATAACGTGGCTTGCCAATGGCTCGGGGACTTTTGCAAACGCCATAGCGCCAGTAAGGCACACATCGAAGCGGCCGCCGGCCAGTGCATGTCTAGCACGGGCATATCCAGGCCGGTCGCAAGCAGCCAGCAGACGATGATCGTCAGCAGAAGGGCGATTTCCCTGCGGGAGTGCAGATTGAGCTGACTGGCAGCAATGCCCGTCATGAGCGCCAGGGAAAAATTAAGCAAGAAGGCGGCGTCGCTGGGGCGCCGAAAATGCTGCATGCCAGGCAGCCATGCATACAGCCGGCGATAAAACGGCGTGTTGGTGCCGAGCATGTAAAGGCATGCGAACGATGCCAGGATGACGGAGAAAAACAGCAGGGCCCTGCACGAGCGATTCAGCCACGCGCGCGGAAGCGCGAACAAGGTCAGCAACGGAATGGCGCCGATATAAAGATAGGTTTCCACTTTGGTGGCTGAGCCATCATAGCGGCCTTGAAGGGTGTGCAGGGCATTGGGTGCCAGCAGGCTCAAAAAGGCACGTCCATTCAGTGAAAAGCTTGCGGAGGCAGACAGCGGCGTCACCGCGCGGTTGGACATGCTCAAGAATGCCCAGCTGAAGAGCGATTGGGGCAGAGCAAGCGTGAGAGCGCCCACTAACGCAAGAGACATTCCCGCTATCCATCGCTGGCGGTCCTGCTTGCCATAGCTCGTCCAGCGGCGTGCCGTGCCAAACATGCCGTAGGCGATGAAGATCAGGATGAAAAGATAAGCCACTTGCACCAAATGCACGGCCAGTACACCCGCGGCCAGACCGAACAACAGTCCGCGCCGCCACGTGGGCAGATCGAGAAAACGCTGAAGAAAAACCAGCACGACAGGCGCGTAGCTGTAAGCGAGGATGATAGGTGTATGTTCGAGCCGGGATGCGGCAACGCCGCCGTCCATGTACACCATGGCCCCCATCAGCGCGCCTAGAGCATTGGCGTTGTGTCGCCGGAGAAAAGCAAGCATGGCGATGCCGCCCATCAGCACATGCAGCAGCACACCCCACGTGAACCAGATCGGGCCTGGTGTCTCGCGCAGAAGCATCCACGCCATTAATAGCGGAGAAAACAGCATGCCCTGTGGATCGGCGATTTGTGGGTAGCCAGAGTAGATATGCGGGTTCCACCATGGCACCAGACCAAGACGAAGACTGTGCGCGTTGAAGTAGACCATGGGATAAAACTCGTCCATCGCATCCCACGGAATGACCGGCCTGTCTGCATGCACTGGCAAGTTCAGCGCCAGCCACGCCAGGCAAAGCACGAGGACGAGGCAGCGGAAGGAAGGGCCTCTGGTTGTGTCGTGTAAGTCATCCCTGATTACAGAAAACAAGGTTATTTCCGTAGGAAGATCATGTCTCAGCTCAGCAATCGTCTGCATAGGCGCCTTCTCCAGGGCGGCACAAGTGGCCAGTCCTTGATGCTCTACGCCATAGCGGGGAGCGAGATAAATCGAGGCCACAATGGGGCGCACATGGCTGAGCCAAGCGGTGATTGGGGTGCGGTCAGCCGTCTCCATGCTGTGGCGAAATGCGATTTGTACGCATGATGTTCGCGATGTGCCGGCTCGGCAGATGCGGCGGCCGCTACGCTCGCGCCTGCGAGGCTGGGCAGCATAGTGTCGAATCCTTGCATATCGATATCCCTAAGGCTGCAAGTGACAAAACGCATTCGAGATGCACAGCGTTATTCATCTGGCTGCGCGACGGAATCAGCAAGTGGGTAATGAAAAATTACGACTACCCGTGAATCCACTAGCAGTGTCCATCATGTATCCGTAAGCCGTCTTCTCGCGACGCTGACGTTGATACGGAAGTCACCATCTTGCGGCTGGCCGGTGTGAATGAAGCGTCAATGCCGGTTGTGCGTCTTAAAGTCTTTTTGCCGGCATGGCAGGCACAATTTAATGGCCATCTGTTGTCGTCGCGCTCGATTCAAGCGCCTGACTGTGCCTGCCCATTTGCTGCGTCAGCGAAGGTGTGCGCGTCAATCGTTCATGTCAAGCACGAGAGCTGGAACGGTGGAACGAGAGTTGATGCGCTGAGCTCGGCCTCTTTTCCTGCGCAGCCAGCACGCGCAGCGGATGCACGACGCGGTCTTGCTCAGAAGGTAAAGAAACTCACCTAGCCGGATCAGATGGGTGAACGATTCCAGGCGATGTTATTGGCGCGTGGGCTGCCGGCGCTCCCGCTGCCTGCGGAGTTGCTGGCGGCGGGTCAGGGTGGGCGTCTTTGAAGCGTTCATTTGACGCAAACGAAAACTTGTTTCGTGCTCAATGCAGCTGTTTGAGTGTGCCGTCTGCTTGCACTTCGTAATCGGCAGGTTCATCGCCATCTACAAGCTTGACGAATCCATCCATCTTCACGCCGTGGTAGGCATGGATGTCATGCGTCATTCGAATGTAAATCCACCGGTCTTTTTCGTTTTTGACGCGTAAGGCGATTGTTTTTCCTTCACGGTCCCGCACGGCCTGGGCCAAGGCTGGTGAAAAGCGGGATTGCTTTTCGCCAGCGTCACGAATGATGCGCATAAGATTGAAGCTATGCAGGAAGCCCAGGATCACAAACAGAAGTGTGGCGAAGCGACTCCACTTATTCATGCGGGGCCAACTCAACGCTATGACTGCCCCCGTGACGGCAGAAAGAGCGTAACCGTACCAAGCTGCTGGCTGCACGATTAATACAGGCCCGAGAGCCACTGTGCCAAATGCAAGGAAGGCTATGGCATACCGAGGAGCAGTCTTCCATAGAGACACTAGTAACAAGCACCAGATCAGCACGATGTAAAGGAGCGCCTGGACTTCGGCAGCTCCAAATTTATCGATGGTGATTGGATAAAGCTGATATTTGATCCAGTTGACGGGAACTGTTGAAAGCTGCCAGGCGTACGGGGAACCAGCGGCGCCCCGGTCAAAATGGTATGAAGCCGTATTAAAAGATAAATAACGACAGGTACGGCGGCAAGAAAACTTGCATCAAGCCAAGTCTTTCGGGGGCGGTCAAACAGCCAGGCGAGTAGAAACAATGCCGGCAGCACGACGCCGGACTCCTTGGCAAAGAGCGCAGCGCATGTAAAAAGGAATGAAGCGAGCCAGACGAGCCATCTACGGGAAGCACATACCGTCACCAGCGCTACGGCAAGCGCGCAGAATACCCATACCAGATCGGCAAGCGTTGCGACCCACCCATGGGTGTACGTGGCGTAAGGGCCAAGTCCAAACAATAGGCCAGCGATCGCTGCTGTACGATCGGGAGTTCCCGCTTTGCGCAAGACCAATGACAGCATGCCTGCATTCAATGCGCTGATGGCCACGATGATCGCGTGGAAAAGAAAGGGGTGATCGAAGCATCTGCGCGATAGCCACATCCAAAGCGAAAAGGTGAGCGGGCGATATTGGAAGGCATGAACATCAGCCCACAGGCCATTGATAAATGCGGGCCCTTTGTGTTCTGTCGCGTGGAAGGCCTACTGCAGTTCGTCGTGGCTCAGATAGCCTGGATTGAATATCAGGGGGCTATGCAAGACGAGAACGACGGTTATGACGATGGCGACAAGACGCCATCCTTGGCTTTGCTCGACGTTGGTCGCCATGCAATGAACTCCTGTTATGAGCGTATTCTCAGCTCGCTGATGGCTTGCAAGCGTGCCCGTTCCATAGCTGCGCCAATCGAAGGGCCTTGCAAGCCTTGCATTACAAAGGGGGCGGCAGTGATGGAGGCAGCAGCATCCCGCGAATGTCGCAGATAGCTTGCTTGAAGATAATCGTCTTCTTCATGCCCAAGACGACCACGCTTGTCGGCCATGCAGGCAGCAAGAAAAATCTGCAAACGTTCGGGTCGGCGCAACGCATCAAGTGCGGTCAGCAGCTTGAGTACCGTGGCGGGCTTCAGTTCGAACGCGCGATGCACGTTGAGATGTTCACGGCAAACGAGTTCGGCAAGTTCGGCGTATTCAGTGGGTACCTTTAAACGTGCGGCAAGTACGCGCAGTGGTTCTACGCCACGGTGTTCGTGACCGACGTGGCGCGGGAGTTCGCCCTTGGGAGTCAGCGCTTTGCCGAGGTCGTGGGTGAGGGCGCAGAAGCCGACCAGGTCG
>DATEJI010000079.1:0-6904 GCA_035278105.1 Saccharimonadales bacterium (SeqCode) | reverse complement strand
AATAATCCTACATTTGCGTTATATGAAAATGATAACGGTAGTTACAAAACAGCCACTGGCTGTTTCACCTATCCGGCATTCACGTCTGGACGCAGCATGATTACCCTTGCAACGCCATTCGGAAACCGCAACTTTGTTTTTTACGTCCAATCATCAAATCCGACAAATATGCTTGAGACGTCGTCCGGGTTCGGTAATCTTGCGGGCTTTGCCGTACCCGCACAAGTTGCGGCTTCAGTAGGAGGGCCTGCGCAATACGTGCTTTCAGTGACGGGTCAATCACCCAACTCCAAGAATCTCAGCACCACTCAAGGTATTTTGCAGATTGATTTTTACGGTAATGTAACGGGTCAGGTTGTTCGGGATGTAAATGGAACCATTTCAACGACCACAGTGTCCGGCAAATTGACTCCTCAAAATACCGCAGGCTATGGGGATGCGGCCGGCATCTATGTTTTGACTCTGAATTTTGGTGGAGGTCAGAGCAGCTCGTATTTCGTGGCTGCAAGTTCCCAAGGGATAGCATCTCTGATGGGTACGAATGCGACGGAAGTAAGCTCCGGGAGCCTTGATATTCAAGAGGAATTCACATCACAGGAGTAGCGACAAGTTCTGAGTCGGGGATCCGCACTGCCCACCAAATATTTGGCGACATAAATCTAGAACCATGATTAATGACGATAGACAGATCACTATTATGAAGATGTCGAAATGAAAGGCCTGCGGCCGATTCTATGCGGCTTGCTTGTTATGGGCATCGCTGCCTGCGGCAGCGGTGGGGGTGGCTCGGTTTCGAATACCGCTCCAGTAATCTCTTCCGTATCTCCTGTTTCTGCTCCGGTTGGAAGTGCTGGTTTTATTCTCACCATAACTGGAGCAAATTTTGATTCAAGTTCCATCGTCGATTTCAACGGCGATCAGCTGAACACCATCTTTGTATCGACACAGCAGCTCCAAGCTAAAGTGGACGCGACCGATCTTACGATTGGTGGTGAAGTTTCCGTAGTCGCGTACAACCAAAACGATAGTAGCCTGTCGAATTCGGTGCAATTCACCATTGTGAATCCGGCGCCGACAATTAACCGCATTGATCCATTCAGCGCTCCCACTGGGAGTCCGGCCCTCACATTCATGGTCAACGGCAATGGCTTTGTGCCCGGCTCAATCGTATTATGGAACGGAGAAGCGCTTCCAACAACCTATGATGGGTCAGCACTACTGCAAGCGTTGCTCAGTGCCACGGACGTGTCAAATCTGGGCACTTTTTCTGTCGCTGTCGAAAACCCGTCGCCAGGCGGGGGAGACTCTTCGGCTCTTACATTTCAGGTGTTTTCTTATAACCAAGTTAACGAAACCGCGCAGGACATTGTATGGGACCCACAGCATCAACTTATATACCTCTCCGTTCCCAGCACGGCGACAACCAATCCAAACACAATCACAGCAGTAGACCCATTCACGAACACGATTGTGGCTTCTCAAGCTACGGGAACTGACCCAAACGTATTAGCGATATCCGACAGCGGGCAGTATCTTTATGCTGGTATAGATGGCACCGCTTCGGTTCAGCGCTTCGTGCTTCCAAGCCTTCAACTCGATATTAGCTACACACTGGGAAGTGGTACTTACGGCCCTTACGTGGCAACCGATCTTCAAGTTGCCCCAAACGACGCCACCACGGCTGCGGTTTCTCTTGGTTACACTATGGGGTTTCCCAGGGCTGCGGGCGGTATAAAAATATATGACAACGCAGTGCCTCGGCCTACCGGTACGCCAACGTATGCAACATCGGGAGATATATACGACTCCTTACAGTGGGGTGCTGATGCAAATACGCTTTATGCTGGCGACAACGAATCCTCTGGGTTCGATTTGTATGTATTGTCGGTTAATTCCAGCGGCGTGACACTGAGTCATGATTATCCCAATGGGCTGGATGGTAGCGATCTGACCGGTTATCGCGCTCGAATACATTATGACCACAGTACTGCTTTTATCTACAGCGATAATGGTTGGGTGGTGAACCCCGGAACAGGCACGTTGGTTGGAAAGTTCGTAATCGGATCATTCGGCGGGGTGATGACTATAGATTCCAGCTTGGATCGTGCCTATTTTGTGTGTCAACTGGGAGCGGGAGGATATGTGATCGAATCCTTCAACCTTACACAGTTCACGCCAGTCAATATTGTTAGCGTCCCACAGATCAACGGTACGCCCGAACGCTTGATTCGATGGGGAAGCGATGGCTTAGCGTTAGTCGATTCTACCGGCTCGGTCTATCTAACCAGCGGCCCATTCGTGACCGAGTAAAATTGCAAATGAGTGCGAGCGGCACATGCAGCATCGCCCATTCTCGTGTCTATTCCGTAAACGGATAGATAATACACAAGCGGTTGCTTAATCTCGCGACTAGGCCTTGCCACAAGGCCTTGTTTCCAATTCGGAAGACCCCGCGTCCTCAGTGTGTGCATGAGCGCGCGGTAGTAACAGAGTGAGCACTCGGGTGGTATTTCGGCCGGGGCGGCGTTTGAAGCGCGGACTCTCTATTCCGTTACCAGACTTCGCCAAATGGTCGTGCTTCCATTTCAAAAGACCACGCCGAGCGCGGCTGCTGCGTGAGCCAATAAACCGTCGCGGCCACGTCGTCGGGCTTGACGAAGAAGCTGTCGGGTTTGCCGGGCATGCGCTCGCGCGTGCGCGGCAAATCCACCACGCCGTCAATGATGACCAGCGACACATGGATGCCGGAGGGCCAGAGGTGTCGCGCCATGGATTCGGCCAACGTGCGCTGTGCGGCCTTGGCCTGGGCGAAGGCGGCGGCACGCGCGGCGCCGCGGCGCGAGGCAGTGGCGCCGATGAACACGATGCTGCCCGCACCGCGCTGTTTCATGGCGGGAATCACCTCGCGGGCGGCTGCGAAAGCCCCAAGCGCGTTTATCCGCCAGGCATTTTCGAGATCCGCGGCGCTCACGTCCTCGATGTTCCCCCAGGTGCCCGAGCCCGCGTTGTACACCAGCACGTTCACTTCGCCCAGGTCTTTATGAACGTTGGTAAAGGCGGCTTTTACCGATCCAGGGTCGGACGCATCGCACGCGTAGGCGCGCGCGTTTCCCAATTCAGCAGCAAGTTTTGTGGAGAGCGCGGTGCTGCGCGAGAGCAGGGCGAGACGAAAACCCGCTTGTGAGAAGCGCTGCGCGATGGCGGCGCCATTGCCGGGACCGATGCCGATAACTGCGCAAACGGGATTGTTCATTGTCGTATCACGACCGTTGGCAATTCATGGTTTTCCAGCCGGGACTCGGAGAAGCTCGAGTGGCCACCGGCACGAGAGTTTTAGCGTTAAGGATTCGTTGACAGCGTGTAAGCCGTAACAGTCGTTCCCGAAGGCACGACCAATAGCCCATCGCCGGCCGCGAGACTCGAGAACGGTAAAGTATTAATGTTCCCACCGATCGCCGCGCCCAAGCTCACATTCCAGACTTGGGTACCCGTGGCAGCATCCAGTGCGTACAAGTTTCCTGAGCTTGAACCTATAAACACATATTGATTTACCGCGATAGGCGTGCCAGTCAGGTGTCCGTCGCCGGTAAAGCTCCACTGTACGGTGTTGTTCGAGAGTGTCACACCACGCAGTGTGCCGCCTTGGAGGAAGTAGCCCATAGTGGCGGTGAACGCCGGAGCGGTGTCCGCGGCATAATTCCCTTCGCTCGCTCCGGTTTCCGCGTTGTAAATACCGTTGTTGGCTGCGTAAACAAGTTGGTTGGCCACAGTAGGCATTCCCATTCCGCCACCACCGCATCCAGCGTTGTTTCCCCAAATAACCTCCCCTGTCGCAGGCCGAAAATTCGAAGTCTGGCACGAGTATGAGGCGTAGACACCATCTACAGTTGCGGCTGCTGTAATGTTTGAGCCACTCAAGTTGCCAGTCCACAGTAATGCGCCACTGGACTCATTAATTGCATACACTATGCCTTGGGTTCCCACGTACACCTTACCGTCAGCCGCTATCGGCATGCCGTTCCATGCGGCCATCCCGCCGACAGGTGTAGTCCAATCCACTGCTCCCGTGTTTACATCGAATGCTTGAAGTGTCGCCTGCCCTATACGCGAGCCGCTCAACACGAATACGCGTCCATTGTCATAGGCCGCAGTGGGTGCACCGCTGAGCAGAACCGGTCCCCATACCGTTGCGCCCGTAGTCTGATCCAACGCCAGCACTTCAGCACTGCTGCTGGTGAGCGAAAGTTGCACCGTCACAATCACCTTGCCGTCCGCTATGAGCGCGTAGGACGGTGTTCCACCTACATTCACGCTCCACGTCGGATTGCTCGGGAAGCTCACGGAATTAAAAGTCACTGCGCCGGTGTGTGCGGGATTGATCTGGAACGCCACCGCATCTTTGGATGGCGGTGCTATGGTGAGAGACTGAGCGCTTGTTGTTCCGGGTGGGCTGTTCGGGTCGCTGACATTGACCGACGCACTACCCGTTGCGTTGATATCGCTAGCGGGCACCTGTGCAACGAGTTCAGTAGACGAGACCAGGGTTGTAGTGAGACCGGTTCCATTCCACTCAACAGTTGATGTACCCGTGAAAGCTGTCCCAAGAACAGTCATCATGAAAGACGGACCGCCCACCGTGGCCACGGTCGGTGAAATGGAATTCAGTGCCAGCGGCGTAGGATTAATAATAAAAGTCTCTGAATTGGAGGTACCGTATCTCGGATCATTCACTGTAACCGCTGCATTTCCCGGAGTAGTGACGTCTGCTGCCGGTATCGGTGCGGTCAACTTGGTGGCGCTTACGAAAGTCGTCGGCTGCGGTTGACCGTCCCACAAGATCGTAGATTGTGACGTGAAGACAGAACCGATCACCGTAAGTGTGAAACCCGGTGAGCCCTCGTTGATACTGGCCGGGGAGAGCGAATTCAATACGAGCGGCGATGGAGTGACAGTGAAGGTTTCGTTGTTGGTCGTGCCATAGGTTGGATCGCTCACAGATATTGTTGCGTTGCCCACTGCCGCGAGGTCTGTTGCGGGTACCTGTGCGGTCAATTGTGAGCTGCTCACGAAGGTTGTCGGAAGTGCGTTGCCGTTCCAGAGTACCGTTGACTGCTGCGTGAATGTGGACCCGTTTACGGTAAGTACGAAGCCTTGCGCGCCGGCATACGCCGAGCTGGGGCTCAATGATGCAATGGCAAAGCTCGACTTGGTTACGGTGTACTGAACCTGTATGGTCTGAGGACTGTTGCCCACGGGCTGCGAGCACGATTGATCTAAACACACGCTGACCGTCACGGTATCGTCATACGCACCGGGTCCTAAGCTCGCCGGTGATTTGAATTGGATAGTGCCCGTCGCCGGTAAATTGCCAGAGGACACACTAGTGTTGGCGATGCCAGACCCCGTGAAGGTCACACCAATCCACACTTCCCCATTGAGTGCCAAGCCTGCGACGCTTACCTCAAAAGTTGAGCTTGGTGCGGGTTGCGTCGTCATCGCCGAGACCGATACGGCGTGCGTCGATACGTACATTGTGATATTTGAATTTGTGCCGCCACTATTGCTGCCGCTGCTGCCGCCTCCACAGGCGGTTAGTAGCAAACATGCGAGCACAACCAGCATGAACCGCGGGCCCGCCGACGATGAAATCGGAAGCAAAAATGGGATCTCTTTCAAATGCTCAGCCTCGTGGACCATGTCCCCTCACAGTCTAGTCAATCTTTGATGGAATTATACGCGCAAGCTTGCCGACGGCTGGGAGCACGATATCCGGGGGGGGTCGCGTAGAATCCACTGGAAGGAGAGCCAGGTGCCGATGAGTGCACGAACCGAAATGATCGTTATGGTTCTGAACCAGCACGGTGGGCCGCTCAAGGAACACAAGCGGCCGGTGTCCAAACCGGGGCCGGGCGAGGTATTGCTCAAGGTGCGCGCTTGCGGCGTGTGCCGCACGGATTTGCACATCCACGACGGCGAACTCGCGCATGGCAAGCTGCCGCTGGTCATGGGGCATGAAATTGTCGGCACAGTGATGGCGGTGGGCCCAGGCGTGGCCGGATTCAAAACCGGCGAGCGGCTGGGCGTGCCATGGCTCGCGTGGACCTGCGGCGAGTGCGTCTATTGCCGCAGCGGGCGTGAAAATCTCTGCGAAAAAGCGCGCTTTACCGGCTACAACCGCGACGGCGGGTATGCGGAATATGTGCTGGCCGATCAGCGCTTCTGTCTGCGTTTGCCGGAAAATCACGACGATGTCCACGCCGCGCCACTTTTGTGCGCCGGGCTCATCGGTTACCGCGCACTGCGTCTCGCGGGCGATGCACAATGTCTGGGAATTTACGGCTTTGGCGCAGCGGCGCACATCATTGCGCAGATTGCCGTTGCCCAGGGGCGGCATGTGTATGCCTTCACGCGGCCGGGCGACGGCAAAACGCAACAGTTTGCTCGGGAACTTGGCGTGCACTGGGCGGGCGGCTCGGATGAAATGCCTCCGGAGCGGCTGGATGGCGCGCTGATTTTCGCGCCGGTGGGCGCGCTGGCGCCGATAGCGCTCGCTGCGGTGGCCAAGGGCGGTACGGTGGTGTGCGCCGGCATCCACATGAGCGACATTCCGGCATTTCCCTATCACTTACTCTGGGGCGAGCGCGTGCTGCGCTCGGTTGCCAATCTCACGCGTAAGGACGGCGAGGAATTCATGCAGGCCGTCGAGCGCTGGCCGGTGCACACCGTGGTTACGCCGTTTCCGCTCACCCAGGCCAATGAGGCACTGGCCGCGTTGCGTGCCGGAAAACTGAACGGCGCGGCGGTGCTGGTGCCGGAGTCACACGCGTAACATGCGTCGATTGCATTCCGCGCGGCGGAAATGATTTGTTACATCCTGTTCACGCCCTGACACCACTTTTACACG
>DATEJI010000078.1:0-1342 GCA_035278105.1 Saccharimonadales bacterium (SeqCode) | reverse complement strand
AACCTCCGCACCGGCAGCCGCAAGCGCAGATGCCTTATCTTCCGAGCGGCACAGGCCGATCACCTGATGTCCCGCTGCCATCAATTCCTTGACCACCCTAGAACCAATAAAGCCGGTGGCGCCCGTCACAAACACACGCATGAGCAAAGTCTCCAATGTTGACCGCCGGCAAGCATCCGCTCATTGCGCCTGTTGATGAAGTAGTGACGTCATCCTATGAAGATAACTAACAGGATAAGGGAGTTTTCCATCGCCTTATGCCTCGCTCGATAGGCTTGATGCCGGCTAGATGTTTGTCGGCTCCGCATTGGTCGGCTCAGCTTGTTTTGACGGCAGCGGAGGCACGATGAGCGCTGAAATCTGCGCAGCCCCCAATAGTGCAATAAGTCCCAAAGCGCAGCTCGCCACCCCATGATTTACGAAGGCCATAGTCGTAGCTCCGACGGAATAACTGCCATCGTGCACGTTGTATGCCGTGACAAATTCTCTCAGGCCGTAAAAAATTTCAGAAGCGCCAAGATAGCGCAGCACGAGCGTAAACCACATCCGCGGTGACATCGATTCATTCTCCTTGCTTGAGATATTTGCCAGATAATCAATGGGACGCTACGGCTTGGCCGTTCGCCTTGAAAAGCTCGCCGTACGATCTAAACAAACTCACGGTTCCCGTAACACCAAATATGGCGCTAGGTACGTAAAAGAGGCAACGCAGCTCCAGGTTATGAAGCCACATTGGCCATCCTGGCGGCGCCAAATACGCTGCAATAGCCACGCACGACGATACAAGTCCCAACGAGCTTCCAATCAAAAGAAACAGGAAACTCTTGTGCCGATAGCGCCGTAGTGCCTGGATTTGAATGCCGACAAGAAAAAACATAACCAGTGTCGCGAACATGGTCATAGCTTCGGCGATGAAATGATAAGTCTGGTACACGTCCCTGCCCCCATAAGCGTCGTGCAAGTTTACATGACCGTCTTCGTTTAGGAGCGACGTATCAATCGCGTCCAGGCTCCACCCGCGCCGGCAGCGCCGCAAAAAGGCTGGACTGAGCGCATAGACTGGGATGAAATCCCAGCACAACAACCTTACACGCAACGTTGAGCCAACCTGCACACTCCCTGCGTTAGGCCCATGTCATGGTTGCAACACCGTAAGCTCCGGAGAAACGCCATGCCTGAAGCCAGTTACCACTGCGCCCATGCCGGCTGCCAATGCATGCTTACCAAGGAGCAAGGCGAGTTTTGCAGTGACTATTGCAAGAAGGCAGCGCAACTTCCCGCCACCGATGCGCCATGCGCGTGCGGCCATCCTGCCTGCCAATCGCATGCAGCGCCTGAATTG
>DATEJI010000077.1:0-2203 GCA_035278105.1 Saccharimonadales bacterium (SeqCode) | reverse complement strand
TTGCGCGTCGAGCTTTTCGCGGATGTGCGGCACCGCGGCTGCCGCGGCTTCGGTATTCACGGTCACGCGCACCAGCTCGGAGCCTGCACGCGCCAGGTCCGCCACCTGTTTCACCGTGGCATCCACGTCCGCGGTGTCGGTGTTGGTCATGGACTGCACCACGACGGGTGCGCCGCCGCCCACCTGTACCGAACCGATCTTGACCGCCACGCTGTGGCGCCGTTGTTTGAGATGACCTATATCGTTCATGAGCTGGTTGAGGAGAAACGCACCTGCCAAGGGTCTTCTATGATAATGGATTCACACCGCCTCGGCGGAAATCGGGTTTGGCCAAGAGGGTAGAGTTAGGCCGAAGCGCATACTATTGTGGGAGCGGTGTCCGATGTATATGGAAATACAAGTGCTGCGACAGGCAGGGATGCCGGGAGCAGCCCGACCGCGATAATGCTGGATTCGCGGCGCGGACCCATGGGTCCGCTCGCCACTCCCACGGAATCACCGCAACTTACAATTGGAATTGCGCGTGACTGAAACCAGAGAAACCGTTGTCTTTGTCCACGGCCTATACATGACCGGCCTGGAATTGGCTCTGCTGCGCCTGCGGGTGGGGCATGCCGGTTTTGAAACCCATCAAATCAACTACCACACCGTGCTCGAACCGGTGCGCGCCAATGCCTCGAGACTTGCGGATTACATCGCAGGTCTCAAGGCGAACACACTGCACCTCGTCGGCCACAGTCTCGGCGGTCTTGTGATCCTGCGCATGCTGGAGTCCGGTGCCAAAGTTCCGCCCGGTCGCGTCGTTCTTCTGGGCGCGCCGGTGAAAGGTAGTCTCGCCGCGCGCAACCTCGTAGCCAAACATCTCGGCTGGATACTGGGCCGCAGCGGCCCGGACGGGCTGGCCGAAGAATACGATCCCCATTGGAACGGCCAGCGCGAACTCGGCGTGATTGCCGGCACCGGCGGTTTCGGCCTGAATCCGCTGCGCCACGATCTACCCGAACCGCACGATGGCCTTGTGTCAGTAGAGGAAACGCGTCTGGCTGGCGCTACGGATTACACCGAAGTTAAAACCACTCACACCGGCCTGCTGTTCAATCCCGAAGTGGCGGAGCAGGTCATTGATTTCTTTAGGAACGGAAAATTCAGCCATTCCTAAAATGAAGAGATAAACTACACAGACCAAGTCGTGATGATAAATCGAGGTGAGTAATTGTGCGCACAACTCAACATTTGAGACGAACAGGCCACAAAACACTCGTCGTGGTCACGATTATTTTTCCATTGATGGTTACATGTGCCTATGCGTCTAAGTCCACCAATAGCAACGTGCGAAAACTAGCGACTGTTCCAACAAAATCTTCATTGTGGGTTGCTGGTAAAGATTTTCGCACCAGAGCCGTTGTAGCTCACGACGCTTCGGGTAAAACAATTGATGTGCCGGCGTACCTTATTGATATAAACACCGGGACGGGAGATTGGGAATCAGCTAAACCGGATTCAGTTCCTCCATTTAAAATTGCAATTCCCGATGCTGTGCGAATGAATGTTGCGCTTTACTACAGTACCAGCGGGGGATGGCTAATAGCACCACGTGGCTGGGAGCTCATTACGGCAGCAGAAGGTGCTGATGGTAACTTAGGCTTTGATCTTGTTGCACCAGCTACGCCAAAAGCGCCGATAGCTGGTGAGCTTGGCTGGATGTCCGCGTGGAGCGCACCCGGATGCATTGGCTGCATGCTTGAAGCGGGCGATGGTATTATTCCTGGTGCCCACAAAGCTTTGATCGCGCTCTTGATGCTCGAACCAAGCCCGGTTCCGCGTCTTGTGCCAAAGTCTGAAATTATGTTGCACCCAAATGCGTGCACTGCCGTCTTTCGTTACGCAATTCCAAATTCTCCACCAGTGCGAGCAGTTGTGTATTTGGGGCATTCTGGCGATCCCGATGAAACAGACTTGGGTGCGAGCGAAATGTACCTCGCGGTGCCGTCGCCTGAATCTGCACTCGCTGATTTCATAATTAACAACTTCCTGAACAAAGTCACGGGTTGTGGCGGAGGACCGGGTAGTAGTCCTTATGACTGAAGGAGATTACAAGCGAATGATGGTCTTCTCGACGGGAGTCATAGGTTCTTTTTCAATTCGTAAAGCAGATCTAGCGCCTGCTTTGGTGTGAGATTTTCAGTGTCCAGATTGCGCAGTT
>DATEJI010000076.1:0-1436 GCA_035278105.1 Saccharimonadales bacterium (SeqCode) | reverse complement strand
TTAGCAGTCCAATTTTGATCGTGAACGCGAACACTGGGGCGATTGTCGAGCAGATAGGCTATGACGCGTGGGGTAATGTGATCTCCGACAGCAATCCCGGATTTCAGCCATTCGGATTTGCGGGTGGGCTGTACGACCCCGGCACTGGCCTCGTGCACTTCGGAGCACGCGATTACGATCCGCAGACGGGGAGGTGGATAAGCAAGGATCCACTGCTCTTTGCGGGAGGAGAAACCAGTCTTTACGGGTACTCTAGCAATGATCCGATCAACATTGTGGACCCGGCAGGACTAAGCTGCACTCTCGCTGCGCGGGTCGGCAACTATTTGTTGAATCATGTCGACGGAACACTATCCCTCGGTGCGGGTGACCTCGTAGGATTCAAAGTTGATATCACGGTGAGCCGTGGCGGAATCTACTTGAGGGGCGGGGCTGGGTTGGTTTTTGGCGGAGAAGCTGCAGTATTGGCGGGGACTAAAAGCAGTAGCAGTGAGGCAACGGGTGTGAACGTTCAGGCCACCTATGCTGAATCGCCGAGTGTGGTTGGGCCTGTTTATAGTGGCGCCTACAACGGTAAGCTTGCATATGATCCGCAGTCCGGACCGTATACATCGCAAAATGATTTCGAGGCGCAAGGAGGCTATGGTGTTGCAGAAATGTTATCTGCGACGTTGGGGTATACATGGCAATTGGTTAAATTTCCCACGAGCAGTTCTTGCGGCTGTAGCCACTAGCGGATGCAAGGTACTTATAACCCGGCCACGCACCCCGTACTTATGATGCGATTGTCTCTGCAGTCACTACGATTCCTACATGATGCGGGATGGTGCGCGTTCGTAATACTGCTTGCGTTGGTGTCGATTACACTACTTTGCCGCGTCGCAAGCCGAGTTAGGGTAAAGACACACCACACCATGGTATGGCGGAACATCGGGATGCCAAACCCGTATGCAATGCTGATAAGCAGCAATGCTTTGTGGACTAACAACCTTTGGAGGCATAAAAGATATCAGGAGCTTGGAGATAAAGTTCTTAACCGGTTGCTTGTGACCTCCAAAATAACGACGCCTTTATCTGTGCTGTTCTTTCTACTAGCTGTCTTGTTGTCACCTTTCATGTAGTGGTATGACAGTGCTTAGCGGTTTAAGTTTGGTCTGATCACGCAGAAGACCGAGACCGTGAACGGTACAACGAACACCTCGATTTACGGCTACGATCAGGAAGGTCGGCTCGATGCGGTGACTGAGAACGGCAATCCGGTCGCGTCTTACGGTTACGATCAGAACGGCAACCGTGTGAGCGTGAACGCGGCCATGATTGCGGGCTACGACAATCAGGATCGGCTGCTGACCTACGGGAGCAACAGCTATACCTACAACGCCAACGGCGAGTTGCTGACCAAGACAACTCCGACGGGCACGACCGATTACACCTGG
>DATEJI010000075.1:0-6050 GCA_035278105.1 Saccharimonadales bacterium (SeqCode) | reverse complement strand
CGACGCCGCGCACCGTCTCGTAAACATCACCGACGCCCTCGGCAACACTGTCCAATACACGCTCGACGCCGCCGGCAACAAAACCGCCGAGCAGGTCTACGACGCCAGCGGCACGCTGCACCAAAGCCTGACCCGCACCTTCAACGCCCTGGGTCAACTCACCCAGGTGATGGATGGCCTCAATCACCCCATCTTCGACGCCAGCGCCAGCAACAGCTACGACGCCAACGGCAACCTGGTGCAAAGCGACGATGGTTTAGGGATACAACGCCAACAAAGCTACGACGCCCTCAACCGCCTGGTGCAAACCCTGGACAACTACAACGGCACCGACAGCGCGACGAAGAACACCACCACAACCTACACCTACGACAGCCTGGACCGCCTCACCCAGCTGACCGATCCCAGCCACCTGGCGACCACCTACGGTTACGACGGCCTGGGCAACGCCACCGGCCAGCAAAGCCCGGATAGCGGCACCACGAGCCGCACCTTCGACGCCGCCGGCAACGTGCTCACCCGCACCGACGCCAAAGGCATCACCGCCACCACCACCTACGACGTGCTGGACCGCCCGCTCACCGTCAGCTACCCGGACAGCACGCAGAACATCACCTACGCCTACGACGAGGCCAACAGTGTGACCGGCTGCGGCACCAGCTACCCGGTCGGCCGCCTCACGCGCCTCATCGAAAACGCTGTCACCACCGTGTACTGCTACGACGCGCGCGGCAACGTGATCCAGAAACAGCAGATCACCGCCGCCGGCACCGACACCATCGCTTACCGCTACACGAATGCCAATCGCCTGAGCGGCATCGTCTACCCCAGCGGCACCCAGGTGAGCTACGCAAGAGACGGCGACGGTCGCATCCAGGCGATCACCGTCACGCCGAGCAACGGCACCACCAGCACGGTGGTCAGTAACGCCACCTACCAGCCGTTCGGCCCGGTCAGCGGCTACACCCTGGGCAACGGCCAGCAGGTTACCCGTACCTACGACGCCAACTACCGGCTGACAGACCTGACCAGCCCGGCGTTCACCCTGCATCTTGCAAGAGATGCGATGGGCAACATCACGGCCATCGGCAACGCGCCGGGCGCGAACCCGGCCACGGAAACCTACAGCTACGACCCGCTGTACCGGCTGACCCAGATCACGGAGGCCGATGGCAGTGTGTTGGAAAGCGTGACGTACAACCAAACCGGTGACCGCTTGAGCAAGAGCGGCAGTGGGTTGGCGACAGGCGATTACAGTTACAACCCGAATACGCATCAGCTGGTCGCGACCGGCAATGCGGCGCGCAGTGTGGATGCGAATGGGAATACGACGGCGATGACCGAAGCCGGTAGTGTCTTTGGATTCGGATACAACGACCGCAATCGCATGGCGGTGGCGCAGTTGGCGGGAAGCACCGTTGGGAGCTATACGTACAACGCGTTGAATCAGCGGGTGCAGAAGGTGGGCAACGGCACGACGCAACGGTTCGAATACGACGAAGCCAGCCAGATGCTGGCGGAGTACGGTGCGACCAATCGGGATTACATATGGATGGATGGGATTCCGGTGGCTAACGTCGACATGTCAGGCGGCGCGAGCACCATTGCTTATGTGATGGCTGATCAGCTGGGTACGCCGAGGGCGATTGCGGATGGCAGCAGCAACACGATCTGGCAGTGGGCGTATCAGGGGAATGCGTGGGGTGAGCAGCAGCCAACGAGCAACGGCTACAGCTACAACTTACGCTTCCCGGGGCAGTATTTTGATAGCGAAACTGGGATGCATCAGAACGTCCACCGTGACTATGATCCAGCGACAGGAACGTATGGGCAGGTAGATCCGATTGGCTTTGATGGTGGGCAATTGAGTTTGTATGCCTATGTGGATGGAGTCCCGCTGGTCAGCATTGACCCGCTGGGTCTCTCGGGTATGAATATTGTCCACGGGATTCCACCAGGATCAGTATCGTTTATTGCTCCTGATGGGCAGCAATTTTATGCTCCTTCCTCGGCCGACTTTTGTGCAGAGCAAGCAGCAGGCCGGAACAATGGGCCAAACCCATGGGCAATGAGGGATGCTGTTGGGCAAGGTGGGCGATTTGACTACCAAAGAAACGGTAATAATTTCTATCCGGTCTACACCAATGCGGCTAACTTTGGTGTTGGCGTATACATGTATGGGGCTGGATTCTCAGAGTGGGCAATGAACGCGATTGGTGGTGCGTATTCGTTTTTTAATTCGTCCAATGCGAACGCCGCGAGCCAGAGTAGCTGGTGGGACAACGGATGGAAGGCTGCCGCAAATGGCAACCTTGGCTGCGGTTGCAGGAAGTGAGGACTAATTCATGGCGATAGGAAGTGTT
The DNA here is from genome assembly GCA_035278105.1 of Saccharimonadales bacterium (SeqCode). GTDB lineage: Bacteria > Patescibacteriota > Saccharimonadia > Saccharimonadales > UBA4665 > PMNU01. The sequence goes on along the minus strand of DATEJI010000075.1, from coordinate 3,687 downwards.
TCGATGAAGCATAGAACTTCAAAGTTAAAGATATGGGTTGCCATCAATGCCGTTGGGTTGATTCTTTATCTATATTTTGCCTCAAAAATTTGGGCTTTCGCCGGCGACGTTGGTCTGACGGGTGGTCCTGGTGATCCAATTATATGGGCAATGACTGCATTACCTTTTCTTGTTGTCTGTTCTTTTATAAACATAATTTGGGTTGTGATGATGCTTCTAAGAAAGGAGAAGTCATCATTTTTGAAAACGTTTCTTGTTTGGATATTGGTGGTGGCTGCTTGGATTTTGGCGAACAGATACGACGAATATCGTCAATACCGCGGAAGTGCTGTTCAGCATCGTGCTGCGCTGGTGGTCAGCGGGACCGAGACCGGAGTCCGTCAACCAAACTGTGCAACCGGATAGCGGGAAGCTCTTAGGCTGGGACGCCAATCCTAGCGCCGACTGGATCACCATGTGGGTCAGGTTGAAAGGAGCGTAAAGCTCGCACTGCATCAGGCGCTGCCAACCTACAGACATACACCGTCTCATTTGCTACGTTCGTCCCGTCATCCACGCCATCTCTAACTGGGCAACGTCGATGACCCATGCAGCAATGCTTGGAGAAGCGCAGATCGTGAGAGCTGGAACTCCCACGATCTGCTGACCACAACCAACAGAATAGGTGTTGATCATGGCTGCCATAGATCATACGGCACACGCACGCCCTTTGGTTCGCAACGAACCGACATCCAAGCCTGATTCGTCCACGCGTCGCCCGCTGTATCCCTTAAGCCCCGAGCAGGCAGAGCGGCAAAGCTACGTCTCGAAACTTGCTGGTATCACGCTGGCCGTGATGGTGATCCAGGGCTTGCTGGAACGCAGTGAATCCTTCGAGCGCAAGAACGCTGACGGCAAACGCCATCCGCTCGGTCCTTGGCCCTTCACCTTCGTGCAAGTCAACGGGCTGAACGCGGCGATGTACTTCCTGCAGCAATACGCCGACACGTTCAGTCCCGAATCCCGTAAATAAAGCGTGCGTGTGTCCGTAGGGTCTCCTTCGCGGCATGCCGACTGAGGACCGGCGTGCCGCTTCGGGCAACGCACTAGCGACCAAACCCTCATTTTCATCTCGCAGCATCAAAGCCTGAGCCGCACCTTCAACACACTGGGCCAGCGAAAGCTGGAATCCAGTGCCTTTGACGCTTTATAAGTCGCTGGATTCCAGCTTTCGCTGGAATGACGAGCTATCAAGCATCTCGGCGAGTAGGCTCAAATTTTTCCCGGAACGCTAGCAAGGCTAAAGCCCTCAACCGATTGCCTCTTTGTTGCCCTAGTTCCAGGGATCTATCTCCAACACCGAGATTGGACGTTTGCTCGCGGATGACATAATGGCTGAGTAGCTATGTTCGCCGCGTTGCAGTGGCAATACCGTCAGTGTCAGGGTGGGGTGGGCTGCTTGCAGGCCAGCGAGATAAGCTTGTTGCGAAGCGGTTGCGTTCTTCAGCGACGTCAGTGGTTTCGCACGCTTCTTCATCACGTCGTCAATGACTTGATCATAGGGCACGTAATATTTCGGTAGCTGATCAATATCCTTGCCGGTTTTCATGACCTGTAGCGCAAAATCTCCAGAGGCCTTGCCCTTGGGTGGCAGGGCGCCCACCAACACCGGTCCGGCGAATGAGCGCTTGCGGAATTCAGGCCGCTGGCCTTCGGCTAGATCGGCGTCGCTGAGTTGATACGCTGATACCATGACCAACCGATCCACTTCGGCAACGATGAACACCGGCCGTGAATTGATGATCACATGCAGCCCGTAGCCAAAGGCAATGGCTTGCAGCACGCCAATCACGGTCAGATCCAGCCGCAACAACTTGGCAGGCTTATGGCGATTGACGACCAGCAACGTCAGTAGTGGGCCGATGCATACATCGATACCCATCAGCAGCAGGATGAGTTTGCTGGCGCCGGCGGCAGCAAAGTAGGGCGACGGGAACCAGGCGAAGTAGAGCAAAGCCCCTACCAGCACCGCTATAGCGACGCTGATCAGTAGATGTATGGCTGCGGCTTTCCAGCGAGTCATGGCTCAATGGTGGTAGTTATTGATCGGCACAAAAATATACGACGCCTGATCGTGATTTTTCTAGCGCGTGATTTATGGGCTGACCAAAAACCTCTAATACTGCGAACAACGTCAATTTCGATTGGCGTCATGGTTGTCTTGAAGCGTCATTTAGAGCTTCTCGATGTTGCCCGTGCGAGTGTTGTAAACGGGCATCCCTTCGATGGCCTTGATGCGTGCGTTACCGCTCAGGTAGGTAAAGTTTCCTTTGGGGTCCTTGGATTCCCTGAATTTTGACGCCACGAAGCCCTGTTCAAGGGGTATTTCGCGCACTATGTCGTTAAGCGCGTCTCTCTTTACAAAGTACGCATTGTTTCCAGCGCTGTTGCAGCCGATAAAGGCGTAGCCCTTCTCGCTGGAAAGCTCATGGAGAGCTCTCAAGGATGCGCCGAAATAGAGGTTGCTTTTGTGTGCTTTGGTTCGCTGAAAAACTCTGTCGTAAGGCACGGTAATGGGGCGCTCGACTCCAAATACGGCGTTGTATTCAAGTATCGCGAGGACGGGCTTTACCGCGGATATCTCTTTCCAGATCCAGTAATCGTTACCGTCCAGGTCGATATGAAGAATGCCTATCTCCTTGGGCATGCCGGATGATTGCAAAAGCTCATTGATATTTTCCGCGTCAATAAAAGCGCTTTTTGCAACAAGGTCATGTCGCCAGAAGTATTCGGCATTGATGATTTGCTTGACGTTTGCTTGAGAGCCATCCATGACGAAGCCGGACCAGTTATTATTGATCATCAGGAAGCGAGTGTTGGACTCCCTGTAATTGGATACACCAAATTCGATAAAGGTTTTAGAAGGAAAATCCAGGTGATGCACCAGCCACTGAATGATTCCATCATCTCCCCACTGCGAAAAGACCTTGAATTCCACTTCTTCAAGGCTTTCGATTCTGTTCTTTGACTTAATGTTTTCAGCAAGAAGTCGTCCCAGAGTCAGGAGTTGCTGTTCGCCGGTCTTCGCGGCCAGCCTGGACAGGATGGATTTGCCACGCTGAATCTTTGCGAAGAGTTTCATTGAATCACCTGATGCTTTGATGGGCTGGCAAAGAAGGTCGTCATGGGCGGTGAATGGGTAGGGGAATGCTCGGCTGAAACTATTTTCTGAGCGCGGTATATCTAGAACCACTTGGCTCGCTTGAGCGTAATGTAGATGAGCGTTACCACGCCTGCCACCACGACCATAATGGTCGGGTACGCCCAGGGTTTCTCCAGTTCAGGCATGTGCGTGAAGTTCATGCCATACCAGCTGGTGATCAATGTCGGTGCCGCAAGCATCGCCGCCCAGCCGGCGAGTTTTTTCATCACCTCGTTCTGTCCGAACGTAACCAGTGACAAGTTGACGTTGATAGCAGCTGCAAGCATTTCGCGCATGGCGCTGATGGATTCGTTAACTCGGAAGACGTGGTCGTAGACGTCGCGGAAGTAGGCGCGGAGGTCGTCGGGGATGAAGCTGGGGTGGAGGCGGACGAGTTGGCTGATGACGTCCTGCATGGGGGCGGCGGCCAGGCGCAGGGTCATCAGGTCGCGCTGCATGTCGTAGAGGCGGCGGACGGTGTCGCGGTTGAGGGTGTCGGCGAAGAT
>DATEJI010000074.1:0-6192 GCA_035278105.1 Saccharimonadales bacterium (SeqCode) | reverse complement strand
CACGTCTGTGCGGGTGCGCGCATCGGCAAGGGCGTGTCGCTGGGGCAAAACGTCTTCGTCGGCAATAAAGTGATAATCGGTGACCGCTGCAAGATCCAGAACAACGTATCGGTGTACGACAACGTGACGCTGGAAGAAGGTGTGTTTTGCGGGCCCAGCATGGTGTTTACCAACGTCTATAACCCGCGTTCATTGGTCGAGCGCAAGGATGAATACCGCGATACGCTGGTGAAGAAAGGCGCCACGCTAGGTGCCAACTGCACGATCATTTGCGGCATCACCATAGGTGAATTTGCCTTCATCGGTGCCGGTGCGGTCGTCAACAAGAATGTGGCTGCCTATGCCCTGATGGTGGGCGTGCCGGCACATCAGATCGGCTGGATGAGCGAATTCGGTGAACAATTGAAACTGCCGTTACGAGGCAGTGGCGAGGCGGTTTGCGCGCACACCCATGCACGATTTGTACTCACCAACGGTATCGTCCACAAGATTGAAGCCGCTTGAGTGCACATGGAGTCCTGTTTGTCTGCCGCTCTTTACGTACCGTCATCCCCGCGCGGCTGGAAATTCATTTTCCGGGGCACCCATGATTGAGTTCGTTGACCTTCACGCCCAGCAAGTCCGCATCAAGGACAAGATTGATGCAGGAATCCAGCGCGTGTTGGCACACGGCCACTACATCCTTGGTCCGGAAGTGGCGGAGCTGGAAGAGAAGCTCGCAGCCTATGTGGGCTCCAAATACTGCATCTCCGTCGCGAATGGCACGGATGCGCTTCAGATAGCGCAGATGGCATTGGGGGTCGGGCCAGGCGATGAGGTCATCACGCCTGGCTTTACCTACATCGCTACGGCGGAAACCGTAGCACTGCTTGGCGCCAAACCGGTTTACGTGGACATAGACCCGCGAACCTATTGTCTTGATCCGGCGCTGCTCGAAGCCGCGATCACGCCAAAGACCAAGGCGATCATCCCTGTGTCGCTATACGGTCAGTGTGCCGACTACGATGCCATCAATACCATTGCGGAACGCCACGGCATACCAGTCATTGAAGACGCTGCACAAAGTTTCGGGGCCAGCTACAAGGGGCGCAGAAGTTGCAATCTAACGACCGTCGCCTGTACCAGTTTTTTCCCCAGCAAGCCACTTGGTTGCTACGGCGATGGTGGTGCCATCTTTACTAGCGACCACAAACTGGCCGAGGTCATCCGCCAGATTGCCCGTCATGGGCAAGACAGGCGCTACCACCACGTCCGCGTAGGAGTAAACAGCCGGTTGGATACATTGCAGGCCGCTATCCTGCTACCGAAATTGGGAATCCTCGATGACGAACTCACTCTGCGGCAGAAGGTCGCACAAACCTACACAGAGCTTTTTTCCCGTCATTCCCGCGAAGGCGGGAATCCAGCCGAAAACCACGGAGTTGGGGCTCCTTACATCGAGCCCCACAATATCAGCGCTTGGGCGCAATACACCATTCAGGTTAATCAGCGCGCCGCAGTCCAGGAAAAGCTGAAAACCGCGGGTATCCCAACCGCCGTGCACTACCCCATCCCGCTCAATCGCCAACCAGCGGTAGCCGTTGCCGCTGCGGATCTACGGGTGGGAGACGTTGTAGCCGAGCGTGTGCTGAGCCTACCGATGCATCCGTATCTGGATACGAAAACCGTGTCGGCCATTGTACGCGGCGTGGTTAGCGCTTCAGCTGTAAGTGCCTGATGGCTTTTGCAGCATTGCGCGAACGGTTTGCGGCGTATTTTCCTAAAGGCCGGATCGCGCGCCGTATTATCACGCTGGCCAGTGGTACCGCGTTGGCCCAGATCATCACCATATGTGCGATGCCTATCGTTACACGGCTATATACGCCTGCGCAGGTGGGTGTGCTCTCTCTGTTTTTATCGTTCTTTAATTTCTGGGTGGCATCGCTTTCACTCCGGTACGAGTATGCACTGTTGATTGCCAAGAGCGACGCTGAATCCCATGTGGTTAAGCGTCTGGCGTTGATCGTGGTCGTCGTTATGTCAGTACTTGGCGCCCCTGTTCTGTGGGTCCTCAATCACACTCATGTACTGGGTTTTGGCCTACTGCCTGCGTGGGTACCACTCGTCGCGGTCCCTACGTTATTAGGCTACGGTTTTTTTATGGTGTATCGTTCGTGGGCCTTGCGGGCTGGGCTGATAAAGTCAATTACCACTGCAACCATGGCGCGCTCCGGAGCGAATTCGGGGTTGCAGGTCATCTTCGGGGTGTTCGTGTTAGGAGTTCCCGGATTGTTTGCTGCCCAGGTGATGGGGTCCTGGGCTGCTATCCTTAAGCTGTTCAAAAACGTTCAAAAGCACTATTTCCCGGGTCGGCCTGCCCATGTGACCCGAAGCGATGTGTATGCCGCGGCACGTACCTTCTGGAAATTTGCGATCTTTGAGACCCCTTCGACGTGGGTAGATCAGCTTGCGTTGACCTTGCCGGTGCCGTTGATTGCCGCGCTGCATGCTCAACCGCGGCCGGCTGGTTTGGATTGGCTCGCATGATGGTAGCCATACCTAACAGTCAGATTGGCAACGCGGTGGGTGACGTATTTCAGATGGAACTTGCGAACGCAGTTATTACGGGAGATTCTGCGCGTGTGCATAATTTATTCTACAAGCTGTTGCGAAAATCGGCATTATTTGGACTACTGCCATTTGGAGCAGTTGCTGTGCTGGGACCTTTGCTTGTACCGTTGATCTTTGGAGTTGAGTGGCGCGAGGCTGGTATTACCGCAGCGTCCGTCTCTAAAGCAAACTGGCCAAACATGCGTTGTCGAGATCAGCACGAACGCCTGCCGTGGCACTCGGCTGTTGGCACTCGGTGTGCAAGCACGGTAGGTGACAATGAATAGATGGGGACTCAGCAGACAGATACTGCCGCGGTTCAAATATCGCAAAGAGGTTATTCGAGGCTCCGTTAAAGCGTTTACGATCCAGATTTCGGGTGCGGCTGCCGGATTTCTCCTCAATGTTGTGGTGGCTCGCGTCTTGGATCCGTCGGGTTACGGCGAATACGCCTACGCAATATCCTGGGCCAACATCTTGGCGGTGTTTGCCTGCCTAGGATTGGATTCGAGTACATTGCGTTTTGCGCCGGCCTATCAGGTCAATGGCGAGTGGAGCAAGTTGCGCGGACTGGTGCGCTGGACGGCCACCAGTGTACTGATGCTGGGCGTATTCTGCACCTGCCTGATGGAAATCGTGTTTTACCTGACTGGTCTGGGACCGGGTGATGCGACGACTGCGCGCATCAGCATGCTGCTAGTTCCGCTCTTGGGTCTCTTGACTCTGGGACAGGCGCTTTTGCGCAGCTTCAAGGAGCTGTCTGCTGCTCTCCTGCCCAACAACTTGCTCCGACCGCTCGGCGCCACGCTGCTGATCGTTCTGATGATGATGTTGATCGGCAGAAACGTGACTGCTACCGAAGTTCTGTGGTTGGTGCTCGTCGCCACCGCTGCGGCGGCCGGCTATCAGTACTGGACCATTCTCCGTCGCCTGCGCACACTGCCGCATGTTGCGGAGTTGGAGTTTATGCCGCGCCAGTGGATTGCTGTTGCCCTTCCACTGCTCGTAATGAGCGGTCTGTTCACATTGCTGAGCCAACTGGATCTCATCATGCTCGGTAGCCTGGGCGAGGCCCGCGATACCGGTTTCTATTCAGCGGCTATGCGCTTTGCAACCCTGGCATCTCTTGGGCTCACTGCCAGTAATGTCGTCGTGGCGCCGCTGATTTCTGAGTTTTATTATGGTGGTCGCCACGGGGATTTGCGAAGCATGGTGCATGCAGTGACTCTGGTAGTGGGGGCGGCGTCTCTGGGAGTGTTCGTGGTGTTCCTGGCATTCGGGCGTGAGTTCCTAGCGATCTTTGGGCGCGATTACGCTATCGCCTACTATCCGTGCCTGATGCTGCTTGGCGCGCAAGTGATCAACGCGGCCACCGGGCCCAGCGGTTACCTGTTGTTTCTAACCGGGAGACACAATCTGGCGGTCGTTATTTATGGTACGGCGTGTGTCATTAATTTTGTCATCAACGTAGTGGCAATTCCGCGACTGGGCATGTACGGCGCCGCCCTCGCTACCTTGGTTTCGCTGTCGCTTGCAAATATGGTGTTGTTATATCTGACGCGGCGCTTTGTTTTGCGACCTGCTGGCATGGATACCGTGACACATGGAAAAACCGGCAACGTAGGCAATGACGGGAAGGGAAACAACGAAGGCGAAGTTCATATGGACGCTTTGACGCACGCTTTCAGTGCACATCCCGGCCTCAGGATACCGCGACATCCGGATTATTGTGAGGGCAAGGTTCCATGGGGAGGGCAATGGCCGGATTTTTTTATTATCGGTGCCCCTAAATGCGGCACGACCGCGCTGGCAACCTATCTGGACAGTCATGCGGACCTGTCCATAAGTGTGCCCAAAGAGCCTTGCTTTTTTGCCATAGATTTTCCAGGGCTGCGCTGGACGCGGAACATGCACCATTACCGTTCACTGTTCCGCAGTGAGATCCCCGAGGTCAGGCATTACGGCGATGCCTCAGTGTGGTATCTGTATTCACGGGAAGCCGTGAGTCAGATCCATGCGTACAATCGTCAGGCCCGCCTGCTGGTGCTACTGCGCCACCCTGCGGACATGGTGTATTCGTTGTACTGGCAGTACCGGTACGACCCGATCGAAGATCAGGAGGATTTCGCACGTGCCTGGGAACTATCGGCCAGCCGCAAGAAAGGGAAGAACCTGCCGGCGCTGTGCCATACACCAGCGATGCTGTTCTATGACGAGGTGGCGCGCTACGCCTCGCAACTGGAACGAGTGTATCGTTATTTCCCGCGCGAGCAGGTGGGGGTGTTCCTGTACGATGACATGGTGGCAGATATTGAAGGCTGGTATCGCAGGATTCTTGCCTTTTTGTCGGTGGAGACTGCACCAGCAACCAAGCTTGCGCATATCAATGTACGCAAATCTGCACGCTCGAATTATGCACAACACCGGTTGCGCCATACCTTTAACTTGCTGCATGCTTTCCGCATGAACGTACAGTATCGTTGGGGTTTTGATTTGAGCTATCTACGTCTGCACCGGCCGCTGACGAAGTGGATTGTGCGCATGAATCTTGGAGAGCACTCTATACCGCCCCTGTCACCCGATCTGCGCCGGGAAATCGTGGGGCACTATCGCGAGGAGACCGAGCGCTTGGCTGGTCTTATTGGTCGTGACCTTTCTGCCTGGCTCCAATAGACGGGTATTTGGATGAGGCATTCCGAATTGACTGATCGCAAGCAAAAACTGGTGTACGTGAATTCACCCGTTAGCACTGTGCTAATGGTATGCCTTGCAATCGCGCTGTTCATTTGTATCGGGAGCAGCGCTGGCATCGTGGCAGGGCTAATTGCGATTATTGCCGTGTACAGCGTCCTGGGCGTGTTGGCCGCGTGCCGTGACACGCGCCTCGACATTCTGCGGCCGCACGTAGTGATGCCCTTGATGTTCATGTTTTACGCTTTGGGGCCACTGTTCCGGTGGTGGAATGACTATTCGCAGACCGAATGGACCGAATACCTGCTGCTGATGCTGTTGGGCCTCTTGGCCATGAGACTTGGCCTGTACGCTGCCGACCACAGACGCCGCGATTTCGTGCAGCCAACCCAGGTACGCGATATCCGCAGCCTGCCGGTGGTGGCAGGAGTACTGGGTACGTTGGCGTTGCTCAGCATCCTTACTTTTGTAATTGCCGTCGGTGGCATTGAGGCTTCAATACACATCGGTTATGGCGGCACACGTTATCTGGCAACCCAGCAAATCGCGGGAGGCTACTTCGGCAACGGCTTCGTCCTGCTGCTTTTCTGTTGTTTCATGCTGATGTTTTACGCCGGCAAGCGGCGCGCCCGTGCCGCCTATCTGGTGGGTCTGGTGCCTGTGATCCTCGCCACAGTTTATTACGAGTTCATGATCGGGGCGCGCTCGCAACTCATTTATTCGTTCTTGTTTGCGTTCGTTCTCTATCACTACGGCGTACGCCGGGTATCCTCGCGATGGATAATTGTGTTTATTCTGGCCGGCCTCTTGGTCGCGCAGTACTGGTCTTTCGCTCGCTACAACCTCCCCAAGGGACTGGAGGCGGCTCTGACCTACCCGGCGCACATCGTAACGCAAGCTCCCCAGGATTTC
>DATEJI010000073.1:0-3431 GCA_035278105.1 Saccharimonadales bacterium (SeqCode) | reverse complement strand
AGTGTTCGGCGATTGGACGGATACGCGCATGCGCTCGATGACGCCTTCGGAATCCGTGCAGAACAAGAAGCAGCCTTCGCACGACAAGGAATACGGTTTCTCGCTAGGCGGCCCAATCATCAAGGACAAGGCGCATTTCTTCCTGGCCTACGAAGGCAAGGAATACGACACGCCGATTGCCGTATCGCCCGGAGCTGCTTCCCCGCAGTTGGTTTCGCAGTTGCCGACCAATGCCCTGGCGCAACTCGGTCCGGCCAGTCTGCCGTTCAAGGAAAACCTGTGGTTCCTCAAATTCGACTATGAGCCGACCAACCGTGACCGTATCGAAGTCAGCGGCAAGGATCGCAGTGAGAACGCCATCACCGGTATGGGCACCGGTATCGCGGCTTCGTCGGCACTCAATCAAATCAACTTCGACCGCCGTTTCGATATCCGCTGGGATCACGGCGCGGACAGCTGGTTCAACCGCTTGCAGTTCACCTACGAGAACGCTTTCTTCAAGCCGACGGCCATCAATCTCGGCAATGGTTCCACCTACACGCCTTCCGATAATCAGAATCTGTCGATTCTCAATATTGGTGCAGCCGATCCGCGTGGCACGCAAGACAAAGGTCAAAAGGGGCCGTCCATCCAGGACGATCTCACCTTCAACGACCTCGAATGGCACGGCGACCACGTCATCAAGATGGGCGCCAAGTACAAAATGATCCAACTGGTTGCGCAGGATGCGGGCCAGTTCAATCCACAATTCAGCTATGACGTGACGCCAACCGGCACCTTGTCGACGCCCTATCAGGTGCTGTTCCCGATCGCATTGCCGGGCACCAGTCCGCTGGTGAAAACCAATGACCGGCAATTCGGTACTTACATCCAGGACGACTGGACGGTGGATGAGTACCTCACGTTGAACCTCGGCATCCGTTGGGACTACGAAGAAACTCCGTCATATCTGAACTTCGTAACGCCGCAGTCCGTCGTCAACGCGTTGTACTCGCAAAATCCCAGTGCAGCCCCCGGCGTGACTTATGCGCAATCGCTGGCGCTGGGCGGCATCAACGTCAACGACTACATCAGCAACGGGCACAATCGGCACGCGCAGAAAAATGAGATCCAGCCACGCTTTGGTTTCTCCTATGACATCAATGGCGATCAGGCGCATGTGATCCATGGCGGCGCTGGACGTTCCTACGACCGCACGATCTACGAAGTACTGCAGCTCGAACAGACCAAGCTGGCGTTGGCCGAGGCGACCATCACTTTCCCCAACCAGTTCCACAGCTGCACACCAAGTCCTGATTGCATTCCGTGGAATCCGGCTTACTTAGGTGGCATCGGTGTGTTGCAGGGTCTGCTGAGCGGGACCACGGCCGGTCGTGAAGTCGACCTGATGAACAACAACCTCAGGACGCCATACTCCGATCAGATCAGCATCGGCATGCGCAATCAGGTGGGCGGGTGGATTACAGATGTCACCCTGGCGCAGGTCAACCGCTTCAATGGCGTGGTGTTCACTCTGGGCAATCGTTGGCCGAACGGCGCGTTCTGGCAGAACGGCGGCCAGCCGTGGACCCAGAACATCCCAGGTTTTGGCAGCCTGATCATTGCTAACAACGGCCTCACGCAAAAGACGCAGCAGGTGCTGGTCTCGGCGCAGAAACCTTACACGCCCGAATCGCATTGGGGCATCAACATTGCCTACACCTATACTAAGGCCAAGCAGAACAACGACAACCAGGACGTCACCGATCAATACGCGTTTGACGAAGCCACCATTCAGGACTATCCATACCTCAACTCGGCCGTAGCGAAGCATCGCCTGGTCGTTTCCGGCTCCAACGATTTGCCATGGGAATTGTTGTTTGGCTACAAGCTCACCTTGGCCACGGCCACCCCGGGCATCAATCTGGGTTGCTACGGCGCGCCACCTCCGGGCAATGGCAGCTTGGGTAGCGGTTGCGTTCCTTACTCGTTTACGCCGCCCGGTTCACGCTTCCTGAGCGGACCAATCTTTGGTTATCGCTCGATCGACTTCCAGGTCACGAAGAACTTCAAGATCTATGGCAACGTGAGTGGCTACGTGCGCTTTGACCTGCTCAATGCGTTCAACTGGAACAATTACAGCGATTACATCTACAACTACGGCCAAAACGGTGTGGTGAATCGCATTCCTGTCACCTACAACCCCACCGGCAACATCTATGGCACGCCGCGCGAGGTGAAGCTGACGCTGGGAGTAAAGTTTTAGCGGATATTAAAAATCCTTTCATGGGTGGTTTTGTGGTTGAGTAAGGAAGTATTGATAGTTGATTGGCATCAAGCTAGGCATTCCTCATCTCAAGGTTAGGTATATAAGAAGTGCTTAGGCTTAAGTTTTAAGTGCTTTCGACGTGCCGCCGCTGTATGGCTGTTTAACCAAGGTCCGGAGGAAATTATGAAAGTCAAATCGTTAGTGCTTGTTGCAGTAGGTGTAACTTTATCATTTGGCGCATGGGCGCAAGGTGTACAAGTATGTATAGATGACGGGGGATTCTTTCTTCCTTGTCCTCCGACAAATCCTCCATTGGTCGACACACATTTTTCGAGCAGCTATTCATCCATAAAGGTGGGCGTTCCCGTTGATATATATATTGTTGGGAGCGGCACAGTCATTGGATCCAGTTATTTTTTGATACGAGCCAACAAGGAAGTTCAGTGCAGAACTGAAAACGATTATACGACCACGCCAATTAGGCATTGCGTTGTAACCATAAATGCGCCTGGGACATATATGTTTGATGCGGAACCGTTTAGTGGCAATTTCAACGCTCCTTCTCCCATTACTGTCAATGTAACGCAATGAGTGGGCGGCGGACATTTTCGTGACAGTTGGCTTCTATCGCGAAGAAAGGAAAAGGTTTTTTTTAAATTAGTAGCGAACTTTTTTGCGTTATAGTTGACGGCGCGCCGCACGAAATAAGTGCTTGCGCCGAGTCTGAAGTTCCAGTGTTACCCGATCCAAGGATGGATCTGCGGCGAGTCCCGACACGGAAACCCCTCTCCGTGCCGGGATTCGCCAACTTTTTCAGCGTGGAATATTTGCTTTAAAGTTCTCTCACATGACATCCCCACTCGTCCGCAAGGCTGCGCTGAAAACTCTTCTTGCCGCACTGGTGTTCTGCGGAGGTGCCGCGCAGCTCGCGTCGGCGCGCACAACCAGTGACACCTACGAAAATCTGCCCCAAGCACAGCGGGCCATGGTCGCCGACCTGGAGCAGCGCACCTTCCAATGGTTCTGGGACAGTGCCAATCCAGCTAATGGGCTGATCCCGGATCACTATCCCGGCCCTTCTTTTTCGAGCATTGCATCCGTCGGTTTTGGCTTGACCGCTTATGGCGTTGGTGTCGAGCGCGGTTACGTCACGCGCGAGCAAGCGGTGGATCGCACGTTGACC
>DATEJI010000072.1:0-2693 GCA_035278105.1 Saccharimonadales bacterium (SeqCode) | reverse complement strand
AGTGTTCGGCGATTGGACGGATACGCGCATGCGCTCGATGACGCCTTCGGAATCCGTGCAGAACAAGAAGCAGCCTTCGCACGACAAGGAATACGGTTTCTCGCTAGGCGGCCCAATCATCAAGGACAAGGCGCATTTCTTTCTCGCGTACGAAGGCAAGGAATACGACACGCCGATCGCCGTGGTGCCAGGTGCCGCATCGCCCCAGCTGATTTCGCAGCTGCCGGCCAGTGCTCTGGCGCAACTCGGTCCAGCAAGCTTACCCTTCAAGGAAAATCTCTATTTCCTGAAATTCGATTACGAGCCGACCAATCGCGATCGCATTGAGCTAAGCGGCAAGTATCGTGATGAAACGGCCATTACGGGAACCGGTACGGGCGTTGCGGCTTCTTCGGCACTCAACCAGATCAACTACGACCGACGTTTCGACATCCGCTGGGATCACAGTGCGGACAGCTGGTTCAACCGGTTGCAGTTCACTTACGAAAACGCCTTCTTCAAGCCGAGCGCGATAAATCTTGGCAACGGTTCCACTTACACGCCATCCGACGACCAGAATCTGTCGATCCTCACCGTCGGCGCAGCTGATCCGCGCGGTACACAAGACAAAGGCCAGAAAGGGCCATCCATCCAGGACGATCTCACCTTCAACGATCTGGAATGGCATGGCGACCATGTCATCAAGATGGGCGCCAAGTACAAGCTGATCCAGCTTGTCGCGCAGGATGCCGGTGAATTCAATCCGCAGTTCAGTTATGACGTAACACCGACCGGCACCTTGTCTTCGCCCTATCAAGTGCTATTCCCGATTGCACTGCCTGGTACCAGTCCGTTGGTGAAAACCAATGACAGGCAGTTCGGTACCTATATTCAGGACGACTGGACCGTAGACGAACACCTCACCCTGAACCTGGGTATTCGCTGGGATTACGAGCAAACACCGTCGTACCTGAATTTCGTGACGCCGCAATCGGTCGTCAATGCACTGTATTCGCAGAATCCTGATGCAGCCCCAGGTGTCACGTACGCACAGTCACTGGCGCTGGGTGGCGTTAACGTCAACGACTACATCAGCAACGGGCATAACCGTCACGCGCAGACCAATGAAATCCAGCCGCGCTTTGGTTTTTCGTACGACATCAACGGTGACCAGGCGCATGTGATTCATGGGGGCGCCGGTCGCTCTTATGACCGCACCATTTACGAGGTCCTGCAGCTCGAACAGACCAAGCTGGCATTGGCCGAGGCGACCATAACGTTTCCTAATCAATATCACACGTGTACGCCGAGCCTCAGTTGTATTCCATGGAACCCGGCCTACCTAAGCGGCATTGGTGTGCTGCAGGGTCTTCTTACGGGTACCACCGCGGGTCGCGAAGTGGACCTGATGAACAACAACCTGAGAACGCCGTATTCCGATCAAATCAGTATCGGCATGCGCAATCAGGTGGGTGAGTGGATTACCGACGTCACCTTGGCGCAGGTCAATCGCTTCAACGGTGTGGTGTTCACGCTTGGCAATCGTTGGCCGAACGGCGCGTTCTGGCAGGGCGGAAGCCAACCGTGGGGCGAAAGCATCCCTGGTTTTGGCAGCCTGATCATCGCCAACAACGGCCTGACGCAGAAGACGCAGCAAGTACTGGTTTCGCTGCAAAAGCCCTACACGCCGGAATCGCACTGGGGCATCAACATCGCCTACACCTACACCAAGGCCAAGCAGAACAACGACAACCAGGACGTCACTGATCAATACGCGTTCGACGAAGCCACCATTCAGGACTACCCCTACGTCGACTCCGCGGTAGCAAAACATCGACTAGTGGTTGCTGGCTCGAACGATCTGCCCTGGGGATTGCTGTTTGGCTACAAGCTCACCTTGGCCACCTCCATCCCTGGCATCAATCTGGGTTGCTACGGCGCGCCGCCTCCGGGCAATGGCAGTCTGGGTAGCGGCTGTGTGCCTTACTCGTTCACACCGTCCGGTTCGCGCTTCTTGAGCGGACCGATCTTCGGCTACCGCTCGATCGACTTCCAGATCACGAAAAACTTCAACATCTATCACAACGTGAGCGGCTACGTGCGCTTTGATCTGCTCAATGCGTTCAACTGGAACAACTATAGCGACTACGTCTACAACTATGGCCAAAACGGTGTCGTGAATCGGATTCCGGTCACCTACGACCCGACCGGTAACATCTACGGCACGCCGCGCGAAGTGAAGCTGACCTTGGGTGTGAAATTCTAGCGTTACCCAATCCAAGGATGGATCTGCGGCGAGTCCCGACACGGAAACCCCTCTCCGTGCCGGGATTCGCCAACTTTTTCAGCGTGGAATATTTGCTTTAAAGTTCTCACACATGACATCCCCACTCGTCCGCAAGGCTACGCTGAAAGTCCTTCTTGCCGCACTGGTGTTCTGCGGAGGTGCCGCGCAGCTCGCGTCGGCGCGCACAACCAGTGACACCTACGAAAATCTGCCCCAAGCACAGCGGGCCATGGTCGCTGACCTGGAGCAGCGCACCTTCCAATGGTTCTGGGACAGTGCCAATCCCGCTAATGGGCTGATCCCGGATCACTATCCCGGCCCTTCTTTTTCGAGCATTGCATCCGTCGGTTTTGGCTTGACCGCTTATGGCGTTGGTGTCGAGCGCGGTTACGTCACGCGCGAGCAAGCGGTGGATCGCACGTTGACC
>DATEJI010000071.1:0-1006 GCA_035278105.1 Saccharimonadales bacterium (SeqCode) | reverse complement strand
AATATGCATCTGGCGGTCCACCGGGTGATCATGTTTTTAGCTTCGGCTTGTTTTACTGCATGCAACTGGTCTGGCTTTTCTGTGCATCTTTGGCTTTTACAGGCACTCGCTCCGCTTTCGCGACGAGGCGGAAGTTGATTGCAGAAAAACTGGGCTAGCTCCGTAGCGAATGACCGAGAACCGACGTCACGGTGTTTCACGCGCAAAGCTATGCTAATCACGCGAGATGGAAATACGAGATGCAACCAACGAGGATGCAGAGGCCGCGTGCCAGGTAGTGCGCCAATCGATAACTGACCTTTGCACCGCGGATCATCAGGGCGATGCAGCCGTTCTGGACCTGTGGCTTCGTAACAAGACGCCCGAAACTTTTAAAATCTGGATAGCGCACCAAGCCAACTCTGTGCTGGTTGCCATTCAAGAGGGTGTGATAGTTGGGGTAGCCGCAGTAAATGATGGTGGCGAAATCACTCTGAATTACGTTTCGCCGAACGCAAGATTTCGCGGCGTCAGCCGAGCCTTGCTTCGCGCTGTCGAAGATCGCGCGAGGCAACGGGGTAATCTGCGTTGTACGCTCACCAGTACTGAGACAGCGCGTCGTTTCTATCTCGCCAACGGCTATGTTGAGCACAGATCCTCAACAGGAAAATTTTCAGTATCGGGTTATCCGATGTCGAAGGCGTTAACTGTGTGACGGTTCGCGTCTCTGATTGATGCCCGTCGCTGATATTCGCGGCATTGGACCAATTTAGTTGTTTTCGGAGTGAAGCCGACATAGGCGCCAATCGACACGGTTAAGACAGATACGACCTGCATCGCCGACGGGCGGGCACAATTACAGGCAGTCTAAGGAGCCCGGGAATGCCTGATTTTGTTGGCTTAATGTGGTGCTGCCGGTGTGGATTGAACACACGACCTCCCCCTTACCAAGGGGGTGCTCTACCACTGAGCTACGGCAGCAGTTTCAATAGCTTATCAAGCCGGTTGACGCCCTGGTCACAGAGAG
>DATEJI010000070.1:0-5032 GCA_035278105.1 Saccharimonadales bacterium (SeqCode) | reverse complement strand
CACCTCCTACATCACCGATAGCCTCACGCTTGAAGTGATGTACGGTCTGATGGGGGCCGATTACTACAGCAGCTTCGCGGGCGGCAACATTTCTCCCGTCACGTTCGGCACCGGCTTTGTTGTGCCGCCAGGAGTTGCCGCCCCACAACTGGTTGCTCAGACCCTTCCCAATCCGCAACACACAACCAAGACCGAGAACCTGCGCATCGACCTGGATTGGAAGGTCACCGACAGTCACGATCTGAAGTTCGGTATCGACAACGTCCAGTACCGGGATGACAACGACGGCGCCACGACCATTGGTGGTGGCACCTGGAACTACTTCTATGGTACGCCAGCGTCTGCCTCTGCTGGTGCGCCGTTCCTCAATGGTGCAGGCAACATCACAGGCAACTACGTTCAGCAAAACATCACACAGACGGACGTCTCCATTGGTTTGCGCGAAAAAGCGCAATACATCGAAGACCGCTGGCAGGTCATGCCTAACCTCTTGCTCGATCTCGGTTTGCGCAACGACCAATTCAAAAACACTGGCTTCGGTGGCGAAGCTTACGTGAAGGAAACCAGCCCGCAATGGGCTCCGCGTCTGGGCGTAAGCTGGGACGTGTTTGGCGACAGCACGTTCAAGGTCTTCGGTAACGCTGGGCGTTATTACCTTGCGTTGCCGACGGGCCTGGCCGGACGTAACCCGCAATTTGGTTCCATCAACGGCTCTGTAGTCTATACCTACACGGGCATCACCTCGAACGGCCAGCCGACCGGGTTGAGCGTCGTTCCCATCGCGCCGACGGGTGGTCCGGTACCAGGTTTCTTCTCGTCCGACGGCGAGAACGGTGGTGCCCACGGCAATATCAAGAACTACGCTTCGACCAACCTCAAGCCGCAGTATCAGGACGAATACGTGCTGGGCATGCAGAAGCAGCTCGGCGACACCGGCCTGGTGTGGGGTGAGCAGGCGACCTGGGAGAAGGCGGGCAATCTTGTCGACGATACCGACGTTCTCTATGAAGGTGGCATCATTCCGGGATTGGTCAATCCGGGCAAAACCAACTACATCCCGCAACAAGACGGTTATGCCATCTGGAATCCGAACACGGGGGCTGGTCTTGTCTGCGGTGGCATCGCGGGTACGTCGTCGAACTGTTCCATGCCGGTACCGTCGCGTAAGTACTACGCGTTGGAGAGCTATCTGGAACATAGCTGGGATGGCAAGTGGTACGCCAAGGTGGACTACGTGTTCTCCAAGTCGTACGGCAGCACCGAAGGTCCCACCGATACGCCGATCGGGCAGATCACGAACCAACGCATTAACGCTGCGTCCGGTTCGACTACGGCCCAGTGGGACTTCCCTGATCTAATGCAATACGCCAACGGTGAGCAGGCTAATAGCCATCGCCACACTTTGAAGGCGTTTGGCTCCTATGCAATCACACCGGAATGGATGATCAGCGGCACGTATATCATCCAGTCGGGTGCGCCGAATGTGTGTTTGAGCGGTTATGGCAGCGAGATTAGTCCAAGCTTGTACAGCGGCCCATATCAGCATTTCTGTGGTGGTACACCGGCCAACAACGGGACTATCGTCCAGTACATTCCACCTGCAAATGGAAATCCTGGTCAGTATGTTTTGGTGGGCTCTGGCGGCCAGCCGTCTCCTCCAGGCACCAGCGGCCATACTCCATGGACGCATCAGCTCAACTTGGCGTTGACCTACACCCCAGCGTGGGCGAACAAGCACCTCACCATGCAGTGGGAAATCCACAACGTGTTCAACGAACAGGCCGCGACCCTTTACTACACCGAATACGCTATTGGCATTGGCCCGGGCGCGAATGGTGGCAACCAGGGTACGGGTTACTATAGTCCGGTCTATCACACCGCGCAGGCGACGGAAATGCCGCGCTATATGGACTTCAGCGTGAAGTACGATTGGTAATAACGATAGACGATGCACTAGTGCCACGGAAGGCACTAGTCATCGGAGAAACGAAGAAGGCCGCCGGGACCACCGGCGGCCTTCTTCGTTTCAAAGATCGAGATGCTGGATCAACGGTGCCAGAAAGTCCCGGTAGTATGGACTTCGTGCAGTATCGCCGCGTATGGGTTGGCGCACTTGCGCCGCGCTAGCCGTGCTGTGTACATCGCGCTGTGTCTGATGCGGCGAGAGGCACGCTGCATCGAATGGCAGTTGGCAGAACGCAAGCAGCTGCCGAATCTGCGCTTCGGGCTCTTGCACCAGTTTCTCGTAAGCAAAGTCGAGCACCTGGTCTGGATAATGCTCTTGCCAATCGTCACTGAGCTTTTGGTAGTCGTTGTAATAGCTGGCGAGATCTTTCAGGTCGTAGCTGAAGTAGGCACCTTCGCTAAACAACTGGCGATAGCAAGCAAAGCAGGTCTCGACCGGGTCACGGTGGCAATGGATGATTTTGGCGCCAGGTAGCATGGTGCGAATGGCACCGATCCATTGCCAGTTTTGCAAGCCTTTATCGGTGAAATAAGGGCGCTTGGTGCGCCAGCGTGCGGTGCGTGCCAGATAATTTTTGCCAAGGTGCCTCCAGTCCTCGGGCGTCGCCTCGGCAACCCAATAGGGAAAGTCTTTGCCACGCCGTTTCGATTCTTCGTCAAGCACTTGTGACAGGTCGTGAATTTCGTTCGCGCCTTCCACCTGCGGATGCGAGGCAAGGATGTGCTCAACCAGTGTCGATCCGGAACGCGGGAGACTGGCGATGAAAATCACTTCGTTTCCGAGGTTTGGATCGAGTGGCGCCGGCAGCGGATGGCGAAATGTTTCGATGATGGCTTCGCTATGCGCACGCGCCTCGGCGGCATCCCATTGAATCAGTTGGCGTTTGAGTGCGTTGGCCTCGCGTAATGCCTGGAACGCATCACTGTATTGGTGCTGGTCTTCAAAAGCCTTGTAAAGGCTGAAACCGAGCGACACGCGGTCATCGGGCGCAAGCTGGCAGGTTTGCAGAATGTGCTGAATCTGCCGCGCATCCGCCAGGGTGAGCGGTTCGGTTTTCAGATTGGCCAACGAATGCCAGGCAAGCGCGTGATCCGGCCGCAGGGCCAGCACCTTGCGGTATTGCGCAACTGCGGCGGGGATATCACCACGTATCGTAAAAATATCGGCGAGCGTCGTGCGCGCACTGAGATGCCTTGGGTCTAGGTCGAGTGTACGCTGCAAAGCTTCAGCAGCCTCGTCCAACTGCCAATGGAGCTTCAATGCCTTGCCAAGGTTGTACCAGTTTGATGCTTGGGTGGGGGATAGCTTGGTTGCACGCCGCAGATGCACGAATGCTTCCTCAATTGCCCCAATATCGTAAAGGGCACCTCCTAGATTAGTGAGGATGTTGGGATCATCCGGGCGTTGCCGGGCAGCTTTACGCATGTACTCGGCAGCCATCTTGCTGTCGCCCCGCATCTGACAGGTTATGCCGTACAGAAACTGCGCGTTAGCAAAGTCAGGCGCCTCCGCCAAGACGCGTTTCAACGGCGCCTCGGCCAAATCTGCGCGTCCCTGGGACAGCGCCTTGCCGGCTTCGGTCAGACATTGCTGTGCGGCGGGAGAGAGGGCGGGGGGCATGGGTACCTGGTAGGTGGGCTTTCAGAGTCGGTATTAGTTTTGCATGTTCTTCGCGATAACGAGTTACCGGACGTTCCACTCCCTGTGAGGGGCGATTACCATGGGTAGCATCGCGCCACCTCGTAGAGGGCCATTGCCTTGATTCATTGTTTCCCCGCCATTCTCAGCGCAGATGAGTTGGCATCTATCCAGCCCAAGTTGCAAAGCGCATCCTTTATGGATGGAGCCAGTACAGCCGGCTGGTCCGCGCGTGAGGTCAAACGGAATCTGCAAATAACGCCGGGTGCGCCCGAGTATGAGTCGATAGCACGCATTGTGCGCGAGGCCTTTATGCGTAGCGGCGAATTGCAAACGGCCTTGCTACCCGCAACGGCGACGCCGGTATTGTTCAATCGTTACGCACAAGGCATGGAATACGGCCCGCATGTGGATACACCAGTGATGGGCAGCATGAGCAATGCGATACGCAGCGATATTGCCATCACTATTTTTCTCTCCGATCCCCAAAGCTATGATGGCGGCGAGCTGACTGTGTTGATGAATGGCATCAGCAGTCAGTTCAAGCTTGAAGCGGGTGCTGCGATTGCTTATCCCGCCAATACCTTGCACCACGTAACGCCTGTCACTGGCGGCGTGCGTGACGCGGCGATTATCTGGGTGCAAAGTCAGATACGTGATCCAGCGAGGCGAGAAATATTATGGGACCTGGAAAACGCCAAGCATTTGACCTTCAAGCGTGAGGGCAAGAGCCCAACATTCGACTTGATCAGCAAGTCCCGCGCGAACCTGATTCGCATGTGGGCGGAAACGTGACGGAGGCTATGCTTAAAAGCATATTGGACGGCGTTGCGATTATTGCCGTACCCCGAAAAACCTTGCGAATATTAGCCAGACATCCACCCTCTCGATCCTTGCCATACAAAAACGCCGTCTCATACGAGACGGCGTCAGTATCGTTCCCAGTAGTGTGGGTTTAGCCACTCCTGGTCGCTTGACGGGCTGCGTCAAAGACTGTGCCCAGGGGTTTCAACTGGAGCGACTTGCCGATTACCTCCATCGACATAGGCTCTTCAAGCTGGATGCCGAACGGATTGACGTCATTGCCTTCGGCAATAATTTGTGTGTCGTTCATATTAAGCTCCATCTCGTAATGCCGCCATCTGGCGGCATGGCAATCTAGCACCAAAATAATCGTGATTGCATGAGTCCAATGTCATGGCGTAAATAAGTGCGATAGTCCTTCTTTTAATGCTTCCCGCTTTGCTATTAAAACAGCTGTCTTGCGAATCGCTCCATCCAAAGAACGTCCTGATTAGCCCCGACGCTCAGCCGTGAAAATTCCCTGCCGATCGCAAGACAGGTTCCGAGCAGGGCTTGCACAGCGCCATCGCACGAAGCAGTCGCGGCAGCATCTCGCGCAAGCGAAACCGACGGTTGAAACGATAC
>DATEJI010000069.1:0-2519 GCA_035278105.1 Saccharimonadales bacterium (SeqCode) | reverse complement strand
CTCGTTCACCCCAACCGCCGCGATTTTCCCCTCCTTTTATAAAGGGGGAGGAACAAAACCGCAATTGGTTCAATAACTCAGCTTCGGATGCCAATCCTTGCCGCGGCCTTCGGGCGTGGTATCAAGCACATTCCACAACGGCCAAATCATGTCAATGTGCCGCGGCTCCTGGCCTTTGTCACCGGGCACGAACATCAGTTCCGAATTCCAGAAATGGTGAATCGCATTCCCGCGTTTGCGGAACACATTCAGCGCTGGCCATTGCCGGCCGTCTTCACCCTCCCCGAAATAATCCCGGTTGTAGCTGTTGCCGGCTGAGGACAAGAGACGCAGCCGCCGCCAACCGCGCTCCTGCGCAAGGCCGAGAATGCGCGGCAGCGGCGACTTTGCCACTACCGCCAGATTCACCCGCTGCATGATGTGATGCGCATTCCCTTCCAGCGCATCCAGCATCGAGGTGCACATGGGACAGGGCCGTTCCATGTTGGGGCCATACATGTAGTTGTAGATCACCAGCGTGTCTTTGCCGGGTGAGAACAATTCAGACAGCCGCACCCGCCGCACGCCCATGAGTTCATCCACGCCCTCGAACACATAGTCCTCCGGCACCTTGCCGCCCGGTGGCAGCTTGCGGCGTTGTGCCGCCACCGCCTCGGTATGTCGCCGCAGCGCCATCTCCTCTTTCAGCAGCTTGTCGCGCGCCTTTCGGTAGGCGGCGTTCTCGCCTGGGAAGCGTGAGGCGTGCAGTGTTTTTGCTGCCTTGCGTTTGTGGCTAACGGATTTACTTCTGCGAGTGGCCTTAGGCATAAGTCACCTTCCTGTATAACTAGGATCCATTTTGTTCTTTGTTTTGATATTCAAGTTGCTTCACTTTTAACTCCAGCTTTTTAATATCGCGGACTGTGTCACGCAATTGCTTCAATTCGTTTAAATCGACATCTCCATCTTTGGCATCGCCAGCGCTCTTGTCTTCCGGAAGCAAGTAATCCAATTCTCCACCCTTTTGCAGAAACTTTACTAATTCCCCTATCGAAGTATTCAGAGCGGTGATTTTATCCCCTTCTTTTTCCTTATCGATTTTAATCTCCGAAATAATAGTAGCTGTAATTTGCGCAACTCCATCTTGTCTATATTTATCTGCTTCGTCTTTTATTGATTTGGCGAGTTGATCGTTAGTTAATCTTAAACCGCGTACCTCCTCAGCTTTCTTTGCTATATCAAGAGACCTCTCAACAACCTTAAGTGCCATCTGCATAATTTTGCTTATCGTTTTTGCTACTAACATTATTACAGCTAGCTCAATAATGATTGACCCTCTGCTTGCACCAACCACTTTTACGCTTTCTGGGCTATCTCCATGTATCATCGTAATACCGCGGGCAATATTGAACCAAATGCCAGCCCATTCCTTCAGGTCAGCTACATTTTGAATTGACGCTTCTTTTTCGAAATAGACACGTAGCACAATTTCATGATGAATTGCCTCTGGAATAGAAATACAACCATCAAGTCCAGTTTTAATCTGGTTATTTTTGTTGATTGCCGCAGTCATTTGCTGAATTTTATTTTGAATTTTTTGCGCAGCAGTCGCTGGATCAATAGCGTTCTTTTCAAGAACGTTTGCTATATCATCCGCCCCGCTATTACCCAAATTAGCTAGCAACCCCATCTTTTCTAAGAACGCCCTTTGCTCCTGCGTAAGGTCATCAAGGGGAACCGCTTTAAGTAGACTGATGACCACATCTTTTTGATTCTCGAATGGCTGTTTGCCGCGATTTGGCTGAGTATTTTGCTGAATGACGTTATACAGATCATTAAGCCTAGCTATGATCTGCTTCTGATTTATCTCGTGTTCTATCCAATTGCTCAATTGAAATAGCTCAATTGTGTCCACACTCCGGCTCCTTTAGTCTTTGAATTCAGGTCTCTGACACATAAGGTTTATCCTAAGCTCGTCGCCCGTTACAGAAAAGTATGAACTATTGGATCATAGGAGAATTCGACGGAAATCGCTTACGTAATAGACGGTTACGCAGTTCCCATTCTGCTTCAGCGTCAACCTCCCGCATGAATTTCACTTCCTCCGCCACCTGCACTGCCACGGGCACGCCGTCACGATAGAGCACGCGGTTCTCGCCCTGCACCGGCACACGCACGCCAGGGGTAATGATGCTAACCAGGTTGAGCGGATCGGCGGCGGAAACCGACACCAATTCGCCGGTCTTTTCGCACCGGCGGGTCTCACGCAGCGCACCCACCGCCTCGGGCAGAGCGAACTGTTCACCGGCGAAGCCGTCCACGAAACGTCCGCCGCGCACTTCGCCACGGGCTTCGAGCCTTCTATATATATAGAGCAGCTCGCGCCAGGGTGGCAGGCCGCTCTCGCGCTCCAGCACTTTGCGGAACACCACGCCATAGCGGCGCAGCAGGACAACCGCGAGATGCATGAGCGCATCCGGGTCGGCGGGCGCGTCGCCTGTCACAGCGCGCGGCGGCACGAGCGACCAGCGGCCCGCTTC
>DATEJI010000068.1:0-1103 GCA_035278105.1 Saccharimonadales bacterium (SeqCode) | reverse complement strand
TCCCTTCTTCAAGATGCAATCCGTTCCGCGCCCACAAACGGCGCACTCTATCTCGCATTGGCCGATTGTTATCAGCACTTGGGCAAAACTCAAGAAGCCCTCCAAAACACACAAAAAGGCAAATCCCTGCTCGCCGCCTCCGCGCAATGAGGTCGCCCCTGATTTACCGTGAATTTCGCCGCCGACTTCGACGTTGATGTGGCACAACTACAGGAGTGGCTGTGCGCCTCTGCCTTTGGTTTTGAATTGCCTTGGTTGCGGCCGATTTGTGGTTTAGTCGGGCCCTTTTGTCTTGCTGTTTTTGTAATGCATGGGTTTTGTATTGGCCGTCGCTACCCGCTCGTTCCTCCCGAGGCGTTTCGTATATCGTCCCTTCATCCACGGCTCTGCTGACATCGAAATTTCGAACAGGACGAACCAGCCCCGTAGCGGCGCAACAGCTCAGTCCAATCGCGGAAGGGTTGGGAATCGAATACAAAAACCGCCGAGCGCCGCAGTGCAGCACAAAATTTGAACTCTGTCGTCACCGCGATAAACCGCGTGCACTTTCTCGCTCTTCCGGCCACACAATCCGAAACACTCCACTTTTCCATAGGAGATTATTCCAAAAAATGTGGGTAAGCCTATGTACTCAAAAGTGGAGAGCTCACCCCAAATAATTTAACTTGCTGTAAAATAAGCGCTTATGGTAAAGAAAGAGCAGCTTTTTTTTGGCAGCACCCGTGCTTCTATTTGTATGGGTTCTAACGTCCATTTGTTTTTTGAATACTCCTTCCCGGGGATGTGCGTTTTTCCAGCGGATTTTTCGTGGCGTGTAACCAATTGGGGGCGGAAATGACGAAGAAACTCTTTGTTGGACCGGTCGTATTGGCACTCTGCTTTTTGTGTTCAGCCGTTGCGTTTGGTCAGTCGCGTGACACCACCAGAGGTAACTTGGGCGGCACCGTACTCGATACATCTCAGGCCGCCATCCCGGATGCAACCGTCACTGCCACTGGTCCACTCGGCAGCGAAACGCAAACGTCGAAGGCCGACGGAACCTTTCTGTTTAACGCCCTTGTCCCCGGCGTCTATTCGGTGAAAGCGGAGAAGACCGGCTTTCA
>DATEJI010000067.1:0-16168 GCA_035278105.1 Saccharimonadales bacterium (SeqCode) | reverse complement strand
GATCGCCGGCACCGCTTTTGCGCAAAGCACGCCTGCCACTAATGGCCAGGACCAGTCGCAGAACACCAAGCAGCTGCAGACCATCACCGTGACCGGTTCGGCGCTGCCGCGTGTTGATACGGAAACGCCGTCGCCGGTGACGGTGATCAGTGCGCAGCAGATCGCGCGCAGCGGTTACACCACGATTTCCGATGTGGTTCGCTCGATTTCGGCGGACAACTCCGGTTCGATTCCCAATGCCTTCACGAATGGCTTTGCAGCAGGCGCCTCAGGTGTTGCGCTCCGCGGCCTGACGGTGAACTCCACGCTCGTGCTGATCGACGGCCAGCGCGCCGCCAGCTACGCGGTGTCGGATGACGGCCAGCGTTCCTTCGTCGACCTCAACACCATTCCGCTCGCAGCCGTTGAGCGCATCGAAGTGCTGAAAGACGGCGCCTCGTCGATCTACGGTTCCGACGCGATCGCGGGTGTGGTCAATATCATCCTGCGTCCCAGCTTCCAGGGTGTCGAAGGCACCGCGGATATCGGCAACTCACAGCATGGCGGCGGCTTCACCAAGAAAGCCACCTTCATGGCCGGCACCGGTGATCTGGACAAAGATCGCTACAACGCTTACTTCAGCGTGCAGTACGAGAAGGACAATGCGATCTATGCGCGTGATCGCGGCTTTCCGTACAACACCGATGACCTCAGCCCGATCGGTGGCCCGACCCCGGAAGTGCCCGGCAACAATACCGGCTCCACGGTAGGCTCCATCACCAACCCTGCCACCGGCTTGTTGCAGCCGCTGGGCAACTGCACCGGTAGCACCAAGCTGGTCACCAACAGTGCCGGTAGCTATTGCTTGCAGAATCTGGCTGGCCAGTACGACCTGATCCAGCCGCAGATGGAACAGGGCGGCATCTACGGCCGCTTCACGGTGAAGATCAACGACACCACCAAGGCTTATCTGTCTGCCAGCTACATGCAGTCGAAAGTCTGGGGCGTCAATCAGCCGGCGCAGATCCAGACCAGCACCCCGGTCAACACCAACAACATCACGTTGCCGGTGGGCAATCCGTCCAACCCGTTCGCTGAGCCGGCGCCGATCAATTACGCCTTCGGCGATATTCCGCGTGGCACCAACTACACCAACCACAACATGCGTTTGGTGGGTGGCGTGCAGGGCACCATGGGTGACTGGAACTACAACACCACGGCGACCATCAATCACACGTCGCTGGACACGACCCAGTTCGGTTATATCAATTACACGGCGTTGATCAGTGCGATCAACAATGGCACGTATAACTTCGCCAACCCCTCGTCGAACTCGGCTGCCGTCCGCGCATCGCTGGCACCTGGCTATGCCAAGACCTCGACGTCCGACCTGGATTCGCTGGACTTCAACGCCAACCGCGAATTGTGGGATCTGCCGGGCGGCCCGATGGGCCTGGCCGTGGGTGCGCAGGTTCGCCACGAAGCGCAGAATGACCCGACGCTCAATCCGAACTTCGAGTTCCAGGGCCTCGGCAATGCGACCACCAAGGGCAGCCGTGATGTCGCCGGCACCTACGCCGAACTCGACATGCCATTGCTGGAATCCTTGGAAGCCGACGTCTCCGGCCGCTTCGACCATTATTCCGACGTGGGCAACAACTTCTCGCCGAAGATTGGCCTGAAGTGGAAGCCGCTGGATTGGGTCGCGATTCGCGGTACTTATTCGAAGGGTTTCCGTGCACCGAGCTTTGCGGAAAATGGTTCCAGCTCCGCGCAAGGCTTCGTCACTATCACGCCGCCGGATAGCTTCCAGGCGCTGCATGGCGGTAATGCTTACAGCTCATCGCCATATACGATCTCCGAGTACACGCTGGCGAATCGCAACATCAAACCGGAAAAGGCAGACAGCTTCACGTTCGGCGTGGTCGTGCAGCCGACGAGCTGGCTGAATGCTTCGGTGGACTACTACAACATCCGCAAGAGCAACGTCATCACCGGTCCGGATTACGGTAGTGCGCTCGCTGCTTACTGGGCCAACGGTGGCACAGTGCCGGGCGTGACGATCACGCCGGACTTGGCCGATCCGCAACATCCGGGTGCTCTGGCACGTCCTGCCGTGCTCACGGGCGAGTACATCAACGCCAATTCGCTCAAGACCTCCGGTGTGGATGTGGACATCCAGGGCCATTGGGACTTCGGCAGCGTGAAGTACATCAGCGAGCTGCAGGGCACGCAGATCTTCAAGTGGCAGATGATCCTGCCGGGCGGCATCGTGCAGAACTACGTCGGTACGCAGGGGCCGTATAACCTGTCGTCCGGCGCCGGCACGCCACGCACCAAGGGTTCGTGGTCCAACACCATCATTTACGGACCGCTGAGCGTTACCGGCACGCTGTACTACACCAGTGGCTACCAGGAAATCGCGGAAGACGTCGGTGTGGGTACGGGCTCCTGCTTGTTCGTCAATGCCGCCGGTACGGCTTTCATGCCGTCGAACTGCCACGTTGGTGCGTTCTATGACTTCGATCTGACGGGTAGCTACGACATCAACCAGCACGTCGCGATCACCGCATCGTTGATGAATGCGTTTGATCGCAAGGCACCGTTCGACCCGGCCAACTACGCCGCTTTGAACTACAACCCGACGTATTCCCAGTCCGGTGCCGTGGGTCGGTTCTGGAATGTTGGTGTGAAGGTGAAGTTCTAAGACTGCAACGTTTTTTGAGGGCGTCAAGAATCCGGTACGCGTTTAGCGTGCCGGATTATTAATTTTGGTTTTAAAAGTATATGGCTTGACTACTGCGCGTATATTGATAGAACATCAATAATTAGGAAGTTTTATCGCCGAAGGCGGAACGGCGGCATTAATTTTCCGCTCACCTAGCCATGGAGGTGTGTCATGAGTCAGCACTTTGAAGTTGATGTGGTGTCGGAAAAGAAGATTCGTCCTTTTGCTCGTGTAATGGCTCGCATTGTTCCGCAGGAAGAATTAGATCGACTTGGTATTGAAGAAGGTATGAGTCGTAGTCACATTACTACGACGCCTGAAGTCGGAGAGTGGGGCGGTTAGTAGCCGATTCCGAATGCGTTTATGAGATAAAGAACCCGCCTTGCAGTATGCCTGGCGGGTTCTTTTTTACTAGCGAGTACGGAAAATGAAGCGACAAACAATCATCTTTTCAGATCATAATGACGTGCACGCAGGTGCTTTGCATTGGGCACTTGGCAGGAACGGGACGTCTGCGATTTGGACCTCCTCGTTGCGCTTTGATAGTGCTGTCCGGTACGTTGCTAATGCCGACGCCACGGGGGTTGATGTGGTTAGCTCACTATGGAAGCCGGAAATACCCAAGTCCATCTGGATGCGCAACATGGACTTTCCTGGGGCGGATGACGCTTCCGATGAAGATCGCCTCTTTGTCAGCGGGCAGTGGAAAATCTTTCAGAAGAACTTTCTGGACCTTGCTGGGGATTTGAGTGATACCTTCTGGGTCAATAAGCCTGCTGCAGCGGAGGTGGCAGAGAGCAAATTGGTGCAGCTTAGGGCGGCCCAAGAAGTTGGTTTGCTGTTCCCCGATGCAGTTATTACCAATGATGTGGGCGCCGTAAGCAGGCTTCTGAATAAGTACAAAAAAATAATATTTAAGCAGTTTCAAGGGCACATGTGGAAAAGCAGAAGCACGGGAGAGTTGCGGTCCTGTGGCCCTGTTTTGCTTGATCCCGATAGTAATCTGCCCGAGGATTCTATCGGGTTATGCCCTGGAATATATCAGCGCTATATCGACAAGCAGTTTGATATACGGGTGACTATTATTGGTGATCATATCTTTGCCATTCGACTGTGGCGAAAGGATCATACTGCCTATATAGATTGGCGACCGCATATCTATGATGAGGATATGCTCGTTGAGGCATTTTTTCTTCCGGGAAATACCTTAAGCAAGCTGCGGATGCTGATGCTTCGACTCAATTTGACGTACGGCTGCATTGATCTTGTTGCAGATAAGCACGGAGAGCTCTTTTTTCTTGAGGTCAACCAACAAGGCCAATTCCTATTCGTTGAAGAGGCAGTTCCGCAGTTCCCATTGTTACAAGCCATGATGTGTATGTTCATGCAGGGGCGGAGTGACTATGTGTTGACTGCTGATGTTGAAGTGTGTTTTGGAAATTTTTTGCAAAGTGAGGAATATCAGCAGTTGTTGAGTGCTCCTCAAGTGCCATGGGAGTTTTATGTAAGCGAGGCCTAAGTTCTGGCGCTTGGGCGTACTATCAATGGATGGCAATGGATTCTCTTCACGCACTTATCTTTATGCGCCATGAAAATATGCCATATGCCTTCTCGTGGACAAGCAACATACGGATGTTCGGCGTGCGCTAGCGAGTCTGTCAAACGAACTGTGTAAATCCGTTTTTCACAATGCATGCGACGGCACGCACTCCTCACCAAACATAATCTGGAAGCTCTGCAATGCCGGCTTCCAGTGGTGAATCATCTTCCAGTTCCTGGATGCTTCGCGGATGGCCAGGAACAGGGCTTTGAGCGCGGCGTCATCGTTCGGAAAGATACGCCGGTTTCGCGTGTACTTGCGCATCACCATGTTCAACGATTCGATCGCATTGGTGGTGTAGATCACCTTGCGGACCTCCGGCAGAAACTGAAAGAACGGAATGATGTTGCCCCAGTTCTCGCGCCGTAGCCGCACCACGGCCTTGTATTTGCTGCCCCATTCAGTCTCCAAGGCGTCCAGTTCGCCCTGCGCTTCCTCGGCAGTGGCCGAACAATAGATGCGTTGTAGCACCACCACCATGGCCTTGCTGTCCTTGCTGGTGACGTAGCGCAAGCTGGCACGTACCAGATGCACGATGCACAGCTGAGTCAACGTCTTGGGAAACACCGCATTGGCGGCCTCTGGCAAGCCCTTCAGTCGTAAGCGTCACCCCAGCGCATCCCGCGACGATCGCATGCATCTTGTTTGATATCGCCATCGACTTTCAACGGGAGTAGCTCGATGGCCACCAAGCAAACCTATTGGCAGACGCATCTCGACGCATGGCGCGACGTCCCCCGGTTTTGAGTAGCGCAACGATTTGGAGTCCAATCCCCAGCTGAAAGAGATTGGACGTGAAAAAGCGTTTCAGCGAAGAACAGATCGTCGGCCTCCTGGGTGACGTTCCACGCCCCGTTATTTTTGCGGCGCCGAAAAGTTAATTTGTTGTGTGGCGCCCCATTCCATTTCATCGCTCAGTAAAATCGCAAATTATTACGCGCCGTCATGTTGCATTTGAAATCGTTCTAAATGGCGCCCCGGTGTGGATTTTGAGGCTTGCTATAGACCTACTGCGTTCCGCGCCACGCGGTAATCGCAACTAATAGCCAATGTTAAAGACTTGTCCATCACACTAGGGTGTGATAGACCGCGCTCGGGAACTGGAGGGGTTCCCGGCCAACTTGTCATTCCAGCGGATCGATTGGACATCTCACAAGCGGTTACACCATTAACGGTTAGACCTTGGAGGGGTTCCAAAATGAAACGTCATCCACTTGCGCTTTCGCTCGCAGGTTTACTGCTAGCGCCTGCCCCCGGAGCGGTTTTTGCTCAAAACACTGCCCCGCAAGACCAATCTGCACAACAAACTCCACAACCAAACGCCAAGCAATTGCAGACCATCACCGTGACGGGTTCTGCGTTGCCGCGTGTCGACGTTGAAACGCCGTCGCCGGTGACCGTGATCACAGCGCAGCAGATTGCCCGCAGCGGTTACACCACGATTTCCGACGTGGTCCGTTCGATTTCAGCGGACAACAGCGGATCTATTCCGAATGCTTTCAGCAACGGCTTCGCAGCCGGCGCCTCTGGCGTGGCGTTGCGTGGCTTGACCGTGAACTCCACGCTCGTACTGATTGATGGCCACCGAGTGGCCAACTATCCGGTGTCTGACGACGGTGAGCGCTCGTTTGTCGACCTGAATACCATTCCGCTAGCGGCAGTCGAGCGCGTTGAAGTATTGAAAGATGGTGCATCGTCCATTTACGGCGCTGACGCCATCGCGGGTGTGGTGAACATCATCCTACGACCGAGCTACAAAGGGGTTGAAGCAACGGCCGATGTCGGTACTTCGCAACATGGTGGCGGCTTCACCCGCAAGGCTACGCTGCTCGCCGGTGGTGGTGATCTGGATACGGATCGCTACAACGGCTACTTCAGCGTGCAGTACCAGAAAGACAACGAAATCATGGCGCGGCAGCGTGATTTCCCGATCAACACCTCTGACCTGAGTTCGATCGGTGGTTCGGGGCTAGGTGGTGCGCCTGGCCGTGCGGCGGGTCCCAATGGCGCCATTCAGGACCCTGTGTCGGGACTGTGGCAGCCGTTGCAACCTTGCACGTCCGGTCCATTGGTAACGGTGGCGGGTTCGGGTAGCTGGTGCAGCTTTGACAACACCAAGGCACAAGGCCAGGTGCAGCCCGCGATGGAGCAAGGTGGCATCTACGGTCGCTTCACCATCAAGCTCAACGACACGACCAGGGCCTACTTGTCCGCAAGCTACATGCAATCGAGATTGTGGGCGCCGACACCGGTGGGCAACAGCATTCAATCCAGTACGCCGATCAACACCAACAACATCACGTTGCCGGCAAACAATCCGTCGAATCCGTTTGGTGCGCCTGCAGCCATTAGCTACAACTTCAGCGACATTCCATCCGGCTTCAACTACAACAATCACTCGGTCCGCCTCGTTGGCGGTGTGTCCGGCACCTTCGCTGACTGGAACTACGACATAACCGGCGTGATCAACCATGCGTGGCTGGACACCGCCCAGTACGGCTTCTTGACGTACTCCGGTTTGATCAGCGCGATCAACAATGGTACGTACAACTTCGTCAATCCAAGTGCCAATTCGTATCTTGTCCGGCAATCCATCGCCCCGGGCTATGACAAGACATCAACCTCAGATATGGATGTCCTCGACATTGCTGGCAACCGCCCTTTGTGGGATTTGCCCGGTGGCCAGATGGGTCTCGCCCTTGGTGTGCAAGTGCGTCACGAAGCGCAGGACGATCCGACGCTGAACCCGACGACGATCAATCCGTTGACCGGTCAGCCGACGCTGGAATTTCAAGGACTTGGCAACGCCCACACCAAGGGTAGGCGCAATATCAGCGGTGTGTATGCCGAGTTCGACATGCCGCTGCTTGAGCAGTTGGAAGTGGACGCTTCAGGTCGTTTCGACCATTACAGCGATGTCGGCAACAACTTCTCACCCAAGATCGGTTTCAAGTGGAAGCCCTTTGATTGGGTGGCGATTCGCGGTACTTATTCGAAGGGTTTTCGTGCACCGTCATTCGCTGAAAACGGTTCGAGCGCAGCGCAAGGCTTCGTGACCTATCAAGCACCGCCGACGTTCCAGGCGATGCACAGCGCCCAGTACAACTTGCCATACGCGCTGGCCGAGTTCACCCAGGCCAATCCGCACATCAAACCGGAGAAGGCGACCAACTTCACGTTTGGCGTGGTGCTGCAGCCGACCGGTTGGCTGAGCGCCTCGATCGACTACTACAACATCCGGAAATCGAACGTTATCGTTCAGGCCAATACCTCAGCGGCATTGGCGGCTTATTACGCGGGTACGCCACAGGCTCCGGGCGTAAGTGTGATACCGGACATTCCCGACACACCGCCTTACCAGAACAACCAGCCTCGTCCGGCTGAGCTTATCGGCGAATACATCAACGCCAACTCGCTGAAGACCACCGGTGTCGACTTGGATGCGCAAGCCCACTTCAACTTCGCCAACAACATCCGTTACATCAGCGAACTGACGGCCACGCAGATCTTCGAGTGGCAGATGCAGTTCCCGGACGGTACAACGCAAACCTACGTCGGTACGCAAGGGCCCTACAACCTGTCATCCGGGGCGGGTACGCCTCGCACTCGTGCTTCATGGTCCAACACGATTGAATACGGCTCGCTGACGGTTACGGGTACCATGTACTTCACTAGCAGTTATGCGGACATCGCCGAAGACGTAGGTGTGGGGCCGACCTTATGTATCACTACCTCGCCAAATGGCAATAACTTTCCGCTTGCCTGCCGTACAGGCCCGACGTACGACTTCGATCTTACGGCCAGCTATGCGATTAACAACCACATCACCGTTACCGGTTCGATCATGAATGTGTTTGACCGCGGTCCGCCCTTCGATCCGGCCAACTACTCGGGTACTGGTTTGAACTACAACCCGACGTGGTCACAGGCGAACGCAGTGGGCCGGTTCTTCAACCTCGGCGTGAAGGTGAAGTTCTAAGGCGACATAATCGGGCGGTTCGCCGGGTTGCTGCGGTTTGCCATCCGACGACAAAGAAGCGTAAGAAAAAACGGCGCGCTGGAGAAATCCAGTGCGCTGTTTGTTTGCCTAAATGTCCAAAGATGTCTTTTTATAAAAATCGCCGGATAATGGGGCGAGCATTGTCGAAGTACGTGATATAAAAAGAGCGTTTGAGCCAGGTGCCGTAATTGAGGTGGTTCGTTACGGATCGGGTCGGTTAGATCAGTGACTACTAAGATTATCGTTAATAGTGTCTCGCAAGAATGCGCACTTCAAGGCTTTTGCGCAATTGAAGTGACGCTACTAATGCAAATTTTAGTAACGGTCACTATGTGGCCTCTGATGCCATAGTGGGGTCGAGCTTTATGCCGGCGCGGAGCGGCATAAAAAATGTAAAAAGCTCCGCATCTAAATTGGAGAATCGCTATGGAATTGAACATTGAGAGCGTGATCACCACGGAAGAAGTTGTTCGCCCGATGGCTCGTCTGGTTGCACGCACGGTGTCGCAAGACGAGTTAGACAAGCTGTCGCTGCAGAACAGTAAGGAGGCGAACTTTCTCACTATCACAATTATTGAGCGCGGCCTTAACTAAGTTTGTGAGGCGAAAGCGGTGATTTGATTCCGCGTTTTGCGAGCGGATCAAGCAAATAGCCCGCCAACCCAAACGGTTGGCGGGCTATTTACTCTTCACTACTACTTGTCATTCATGCCAAGGAACAGTTTGTTATGTCTACATCAAAAGTAGTCATTTTTGCGCTAACTAATGATGCTCATGCGGGTGCGGTTGAGTGGGCGTTAAAGCAAAATGGCGCTCAAGTGTTATGGGGGGCATCTCTACGATTCAATTCGGCGATGAGGTATTCGTTCAGAGCTGATAACGAAGGTGTTCATCCAGAAAGTAAAACTTTCTCCTCAGGTACTGTGAGTGCTGTTTGGAATCGATATTCAACGATTCCAGATACAGATGACTGCATGCCCGCAGATAGACGCTTTGTTGCTCAACAGTGGGATGCATTTAATCAGAATGCGTTTGCGGTTTCGCATGTAATGACCGACGCCATGTGGTTGAATGAGCCCTTATTTGCTGACCGTGCCGAGAATAAGTTACTCCAGCTGAAGGCAGCTCATAAAGTCGGCCTGTCCTTCCCTGAAACCTTCTTTTCCAACGATGTAGAGGATGTCCGCAACTTGATTGATCGTTGGGGGAGGGTGGTGCTGAAGACCTTCATTGGACATGTCTGGGAAAGTCATTCAACAGGAGAGACCCATAGAATCAGTGTTGCGCTTCTTGATCAATCCACGAAGATAAATGAACAAGCAATTGCTATATGTCCTAGTATTTATCAGAGATATATAGAAAAGGAATTTGATATACGAGTGGCAGTCCTTGGTGATCACATTTTCTCTGCAAAAATACAGCGTAATGTAGGGCAAGCCTATATGGACTGGCGCCCCCATATTCTGGATGAAGATGTTTTAGTAGAAGAGTTTATTTTGCCTGAAAATATAGCGGTAAAGATAAAAAATTTTATGCGAGAAATGGGATTGTCGATTGGCTTTATAGACCTTGTTATGGATTTTCATGGGAATGTGCAATTCCTTGAAGTCAATCAACAAGGTCAATTTTTGTTTGTTGAGGAGAAACTTCCTCAAATGCCTCTTCTTCAAGCCATGACATCTTTGTTGTTGACCGGACGCAGCGATTATTCTGTCGGCGATAGTAAAAAGATTAATTTTTCCGATTACTTACAATCTGAGGAATTTTCGAAACTGCGCAAGGCTCCCCAGCGAGATATAGAAATTATCAGCTATGAGGCTTAGTGCCTCATAGCCAAAGCGTAGCCGGTTGATGTAGACGATGTTGGCACTTTCGTTGATACGTGTGATCAGATTGGCTGATAGTTCTACCTTAGGTCGTACAAATACAGGTATAAGAACACGGCACCAAAAGGTGCTATCAGGCTGAACGTTCAACAAGGGGAAAAGCAACATGCGGATGGGTCTTGCTGCCAACGCGCTTCATCATGATCACGAAGACGCGGCATTGTTTCGTTGGCTACGCTCATGTGAGCAGGGCATTCGCGAGTTGAATTTGCATCTGCATGCAGTGGGGCGAACACATGCCGCCATCGAGCGGGGCGGCTACCTCACCGATTATCCTGGGTTGCTCCGCTATCCTTATGGTCGCGAAGGTGGCCTGATGAAGCTGGTGGCCGAAGTGGTGGGCATGCACGAGCCGCAGCGCACGCTGGATGGTGCGATCTACCTGATCGATCCGGTGGATCCTTCGTCCATTTTTCCCGAAGCCATCGCGCTGAAGCGTCAGTGCGTGATTCATCAGAAACCATTCGTTTCCACCGTGGCATCGGCACGCGATTGGATTGAAATGGAGCGTATCCAGGCCGGGTTCGCACCCGACCCCGGCGCCGATGGATTGCATGCATTGGAAAAGCAGACCATCGCCTTGATCGCGCACGATGCGATGAAGCCGCAGATGATGGCGTATGCCGCGGATCACTTCGATGTACTTGCACGTTTCGCCCGCCGTGTCGCCACGGGCACGACCGGCCAACAGTTGAACGAACTGGCCTGGAGCCGCGGATGGCCGCAAGGCGAGAACTGGGTCGAGCGTTACCAGAGCGGGCCGATGGGCGGCGACGCACAGATCGCCGACCTGGTGTTGGAGCGGCGTTGCCAGCGTGCGATTTTCTTTGAAGATCCCCATGTAGCGCGCCAGCATGAGGCGGACATTCAATTGCTGGAACGTGCGGTGACCACGGTGACGGATGAGACAGTGTGCATGACGTCGCCGCGTGTTGCGGCACGTTGGGCGGACGCAGTGCGCAAGCGCGCAGCGATGCTGGGATAAACATCGTAGGTTGGGTTAGCGCAGCGTAACCCGACGATGTCACTCGACGATGTTGAGTCACGTTGTACTACCCCCACCTGCACGTGTGCCGCCGCAAACACGTCGACAAGGTAACTTTCCTGCATGTGCCTGATCGCTTTCGCCTGGCAATCCCACCCCCGCTGGCGCCTGCTGCTCGCCGGCAACCGTGACGAATTCCACGCGCGCCCCAGCGCACCCTTATCGCCGTGGACGGATATGCCCATTATCGGCGGACGCGACCTCGAAGCCGGCGGTACGTGGTTAGGGGTCACCAAAAAAGGACGGTGCTGCGTCGTCACCAATGTGCGCGATCCCAGCGATCCACAGCACGGTACGTCGCGCGGCCTGCTTGCCACGGATTATTTGGCCGGCATTGATGATGCAACACGTCATGCGAGCAAGTTGCTGGCACTCGCGCCCAGTTATCGTCCTTTCAATCTGCTCACGTTCGATGTCGAGCATGGTTTCTACATCGGCAATCGTCCATCCGCGAAAGCACAGCCGATCGAGCCGGGCGTACATGGTTTATCCAATGCCGATTTCAATACGCCTTGGCCGAAGACGCGCGCGTTGATGCAACGCTTGCAGGCGTGGATGGATGCAGGGCATGAGGTGGACTTTGCGCCGTTGTTTCACGCATTGGCGGATGAGCACCAGGCGCCCGATGAACTATTGCCTGATACCGGCGTGGGTCTTGAACGGGAGCGCTGGTTGTCTTCTGCCTTTATCCGCGGCGAACTTTACGGCACGCGTGCGAGCACCATCGTAGCGATGGGGCATGATGGCCAAGGCTTGATCATCGAGCGGCGGTTTGGACCGATGGGGCGCTTTGAAGGCGAGAGCAAGCTGTCGCTGTAGCCGGGTCGATCGCCGCCATCGCCATACAGGGAAACCCTATGAGGGTCGCCTGATCTACGAACCACCGAAATCAGCGTGGCGCAACGAGCTGATACTGCTGCTGGTCGCCGTAACGCGGCCCTTTCGGCGCCACGTGTGCGCAGAGCTGATCATTGGCACACAGCGTGACATCGGCGGCGTTGTACGCCTTGAGCAACCGTGCGTTGACCTGGTTATCTCGAATCACGTCCATGTAATGCATTCCCAGCCACAAGCCACCGGCAAGCAGCAAAGCCAGGCTCGCGCCCACAGCGCCCGCCAGCTTCCAGATCGCCCAGCGGTGCAGTTGTTCCAGCCGTTCCACCTGCCGCGCCAAGGTCTGCATGCGATCCGATACCTCAGTCGCCGAGGCTAGCAAACGCTGTTGATAATCCGCCACCGGACGATCGAGTCCGCCTTTCACGGAATGGATGACTTGCGCTGGCAGAGTGTTGAGCGCGGCGTCGGTCGATTGTCTGAGCACATCCGGCCAGCGTTCGACGACGCTTAGCAGGCTGTGGGTGAGCTGACCCAGTTGTTGCTCCAGCGCCTGACTGCGGCGTTCGTATCGCTCCATCAAACCGGAGGTGCGGCTGATGAGGGAATAGAGCTCGTCTTGCTGCATGAGGGTCTCCTTACCGTCTTGAAAACGCAGCGTCAGCGGCTGATACCGTGCGAACGCTGCTGACTATGCTGCGTTTGCATCTGCATCTGCTGCTCCATCGCTTGCCGCCGCTCGGCCAACTGAGTGGCATGAAGCTCTTGCATGTCCACCATCATCTTGGTCTGGGCAAATAGTTCGCGTCCGGGCGCCATGTCGGCGAAGGCCTGGGTGTCTTTACGGAAGCTGACCCAATTGCTGATGTCGGCGGCCTTCAGCATGCGATCCAATCGCTGCGATAGATCGCTTTCTGGTGCGTTGCTGGTTTCCTCACGCGTGGAAGGAGTGACTCGCGCTTGCGCATCGCGCGCGGTTGCCGGCTCTTGCAATGCAGTCGCGGTGGTGATGGCTTGCAAGGTAGCGGCATCGGCCAAGCCTGTGGCGGGAAGGGTGTGCTGCTGTTGAAAAACAGCTACGGCGTGACAGGTATGTTCGCCGTAGACACCGCTTTCGACCAGGAGTCGGCCTTGATTGTCGGTGATCTGAAGTTGGTTGAGATCGCGGTGTAGCGTCGATACGGTCTCATAGCTGTAATGCGGCATACCTTGTAGATATGTGGTGTCGCGGCATAGCGAATCGGATGGCATGGTTGCTTCCAGTGCGTGACTGAGCGACCGATCGTGCTGGCCTTCCGCATCGCGTCGCTCGAATGCGACGAGTGTTGGTGCGGCGACTATGTCATGAACCGCTGCATCCAGATGGCGATGTTGTGCATCGTCGATCGACGCCGCGTCAAGTGAGGAAGATACGCCCTGCTGCAGCGGCGAAACCGTCGCCGCAGGCACCGGGCCCGGTGTCACGAGATGACGCTCCGGTAAGGCGGCGGCCAGCGCCGGATCCAGTGGCTCCGGCGGCAGACAGGCAATGGTGGCGCGGCAATCCGGCGCGCCTTGCTGCGCGCCACGCAGGCCCCGCTCGCCATGTTGCGTGACGTACCGGGTGGTATAGATCGGCAGGTGATCCTCAGAATGGTGAATCACATACATGTTCGGATCTGGCGGCAACGCTTGCTTGTGCAACAGCGGCGTATCGCTCAAGGCGTTGAGGTAATCGACCGCGAGATTGAAATTGAGCGTGGACAAGCCATTGCGGTGATAACCGCCCCCAATGTTCGTATGCGCGCCCGGCAGGGTGAGTTGCAGAAAGCGGCCGTCGGCGGATAAGCCATTGGGAATGATTTCACTGGAAGGAAACGCATCACGCCGTTCGTCGCGCGCGGTGATCTGGAGTCCCGAGACTACAGAGGGAGGCAGCTGGCGATCGCGTCGATGCGGCACGCCAGTACCAACCGGGTCGAGCAGCACTACCGCTTGCATTATCTTGCCGAGTGGCACCAGCGGTGGCTTGGTGTAGATGGTAGTGTCGGGGCCGATGAAATGGTGGCGGACGACCATGCCGCGTGGGTCCTGAATTCCTCGCTCGTGGATCAGTCGGGCCAGGCCAGCGGCTCCATCACCGCCACGGCTGAAGCCAGTGATGGCGACGCGAATTTGTGCTTGTGGGTCTTCCTTTAGCCACTTAGCGGCTTGTTCGATGAATTGTTCATATGCATGTTCAAGATGCGCGTCGTAGGTGTGGCCAAGCATGCCATCGACGGTCTTTTTTACTACATTCCTTTGAGTACCTGGTCCGACTTCGTAGATGGCATGAATACGTGGATTTGCCTTGGATAGAGTTTCCAGTTCCTTGTTAAAGAATCCGATATTAGTGATGTGCTCCGGGTCGTTGATCATGTCATTGCCAGTGCCATCCACATTGATGACAGCCAGCCGCTCATGGGCGCTATTGGCGTGCAGTAACACCGGTGTGGTCCACTGACTCAGCGCTTGCTGCGCTTGCGAATACTGCATCATGTCGACAGGTGTCACCGGAGCGGTACGCACACCGTCCTCCAAAATTCCATCCGTATCGATCTTATGTTTCTCGGACATCCGTGTGCTCATTCAGTCAGTACGTTTGGGAGTAGGCGAGTGTGGTTTCTTCAACGATATCGCTGAATGGATCGGCTGGTATGCGCGGTTTTTTCAAATAGATCATCGTTTTCATATATACGTTGATGGTGCGATCGTTGACAACGAGGACGATTTCGGGGCCGCTGAATGCCGCAGTTTCAACGGGAATATCTTCCTGCGGTACGTGATGCAGCACGCGTTCATCCTTAAAGATGGCACCAATGTCCACCTTCGCCTCATGTGCCACGCCATCCAGCGAGCGCCACGTCACAACAGCCGGCGCAGGAAAGTTTTGAATGCCGCCATGTCCTCCGCTCAAATTCTTCAGATAGTCCCTACCTGGAGATCCAGACGGTCCATCTTCACCATGCGTAAGGCCGGCATAGACCACTTTGCAATGGGTCGTATTGAAGCAATACGCCCCAAAATTATGTTCCTTGAACTTCAATGGAAAGGTATTGCGAACGATGGTGCCACCGTCATTGGAGGAGTGTGTGTTGGACATGGCGACCTGGCATCCTGTGGTGAGGACGGAAAAAAATAATGTGAGCCACTGAAGGCGTTTCATGCTGTGCCACTGTGGATATGCCATGCGGCAGTTCCTCAAATTGGACCTTAAAGAGGGCTACGGAAAAGCCTATTTGGAGTCTTCGGTTAGCGAATTCAGATAAGCCACCTCTGCAGCATTGCGTTGAGCAATATCCCCGTCTACTGGTTTACACCCTGCATTGCAAAGATGAGTGCCCGCGAAGCACTCACACGGACGCATCAAAGCAAACCGATTGGTGTGGCGGAACTCAATGTTTCTGGGTTTATCCCTATCGATCCATCAGAATCCGCAAAGGGATTCTGATGAGCTTTTTTAGCAGACGGGAATGCGTACGTGTTGCGACACGTTATGTATGACTTTCCTTACGCTTTGGCGTTGGCCATTCGTCAGCGCGGTTATCGGCTAGCTCTCAACCTTCTGGAAACTGCCCATCCAGGTAATACCAGTGTCCCTGCTCGCGCACAAAACGGCTGATCTCATGCATGCGCTGCGCCTTGCCGCCGCCATAGCGCAGGTGCGCGATGAACTCCACTGTGGCGTGCTCGCCTTCTTCCTGATGCCGTTTGACGTCCAATCCCAACCAAGTGGGAACAGGGTGCTGCGCCGCCAGTTTCAGCGTGGCTGGACGGGTACTGGGATGCCATGTCGCCAGCAAATAATCCTCGCGTTGGAGTACATAAGCGCTGTAGCGCGAACGCATCAGGGCTTCGACGGTTTGTGCAGGGGCGCCCTCATGCAGTGGGCCGCAACAGCGCATGTAACCGGTATGATTGCCGCAAGGGCAGGGCGTGAGGGTATCGACAGCTTGCAAGGCTCGGATCCGGCAAAAAAACACGGCACCATCCTGCCCTAGACTCGCACGAATGCAAGTGAGGAGCGGGGTATAAATATTGCGAGAAGACGCTCGCGGTGCGCAGCGCGTAAGTTGGG
>DATEJI010000066.1:0-1463 GCA_035278105.1 Saccharimonadales bacterium (SeqCode) | reverse complement strand
AGGGCAAAAAACAAGGCCACGTAGATCACATACCAGATAATCATCATATTGTGGGAAAAGATCACATCGGTCAGCGCATAGATGGCAAAACCAATTACTGTAAACAACCCGGCCAGACCGAGCGGGTGAACGACACGTCCGCCTCTATTGACTGCGCGCATGAAAAACCAGGCCGGCATCACAAATACCGCCACCAGCAGCAGGAACCCGACAATGCCGAAACTCGCCAGGGCGTTAAGGTAATCGTTATGTGGATGATCGTAGTCCCCCGCAAAAGGCGCAATCTCGCCGGCCGTAATCAAGCTTCGAGTGCCGGGCTGGTAAGCACCGGTACCGATGCCCAGCAACGGGTGACGCAGGAACAAATGCCACGCCGCGCGCCACATTTCAAGACGAGTGCCTACCGCATTATTGGCAATGGACATGCTGTATTCGCCAAAATATCCATCCACGGGCACCAATTCAAGACTCTGGTGCGCCTCAACGCCCACGTTGATAGCCTGGCCTGAAGAATGGCGCGCGGAAAACACGACACGGCGGAAATTTTGGGTATTGAAACTCACGCCCGTTTCCTTGTCGCCCCCGAAACCTACCGTACCAGTGCCGCGAACCAGTAGCGCACTCAGCTGCTGCGCAAGATCTGCGGCCGGGACGCGCTGAAATACCACAGTGGATAGCCCATCGTTACCGATATTTTGCAGCGACAAAGCATAACCTCTATCGCACCCGGGGACGCCGTGCATCCCGTCTCCACTGATACGTACAACTCTAGCCTTGAGATTCTTGGGCACATAAGCAGTATTTAACCATGCACTCAGAAAAGTAATGTTGTTGTCACAATGCAGGCGGACCGTACCCTGGTCACTTTCTGCCGTGGACAGTGCCAACGGATACTCACGCAGATTCCGGATGGCATCTGCAATACGGTCCTGTGTCCCGCTGCGGCCAATTGAATAAATTGACGAAAATACCGCCACCAACACCAACACAATGGCGAACAGGTAGCTGCGCTTGAGGAACCCGCCGATGGGTGTCATCAGCACCAGAGGCAGAAGCAACAACGGGATCCATGCACCGCGTGCCCCGGAAAGCAGAGTGGCCACGACGCCGCCGGCTTGGCAGAGAATCAATAACGGTACCGACCAGTTGCGTCGTGAGGTCGCCATGAGACCGAAGCCCGCCACGATGCAGAGCACCATGGTGGTCGCGAGGTCCCCAAAAATGA
The DNA here is from genome assembly GCA_035278105.1 of Saccharimonadales bacterium (SeqCode). Lineage (GTDB taxonomy): Bacteria > Patescibacteriota > Saccharimonadia > Saccharimonadales > UBA4665 > PMNU01. The sequence goes on along the minus strand of DATEJI010000066.1, from coordinate 238 downwards.
TGTGTAAGTCAGTCGCAAATTCCATGAGAACAACGTAATGGGTATGCAGGAAATGCCACACGGAACCCACGCCTCCAGCGAACGCACCGACCGCCAGGCCGATAAATACGGTTTTCGCGGTCGGCGGATAGCGCCGGAACGCTAGATACACCGGAGCAATGAATAGAAACCGCAGATAGCGGCCGAGAAAACGGAACCCATCCTGGGTCTGGAAGCCGCAGAGATAGGCCAGCACGGT
>DATEJI010000065.1:0-1607 GCA_035278105.1 Saccharimonadales bacterium (SeqCode) | reverse complement strand
TCCGCCTGGCGCTTCACCAAGCGGTGCGCATAGGTAATCGGCGCGGGCATGAGCACGTCGGTTTCGTTGGTGGCATAACCGAACATCAGGCCCTGGTCGCCGGCGCCCTGTTCCTCGGGGCTCTTGCGGTCCACGCCCTGTGCGATGTCGCCGGACTGTTTGCCGATGGCGTTCAGCACCGCGCAGGTTTCCCAGTCGAAACCCATCTCGGCGGTGTAGCCGATGTCCTTCACCACCTTGCGCACCAATTGTTCGAGATCCACCCACGCGTCGGTGGTGACTTCGCCCGCCACGATCACCATGCCGGTTTTCACCAGCGTTTCGCAGGCCACGCGCGAGCGTTTGTCCTGGGCAAGCATGGCATCCAGCACCGCGTCCGAGATCTGGTCCGCCACCTTGTCCGGGTGGCCCTCCGAGACCGATTCCGAAGTGAACAGGTAATTGCGCGACATGGGCAGGTCCTCTGCTATGGGAACCCAAGAAATAGGGGCCGCTAGTGTACCGCTACGGCGCGATCCTTTCGACCTTGGTTTATTGGCTGGTTGTTCAGCCGCTCCCACATCCGCCAAATGTGCCGTGGCGTATCATGCGAGCCAAGGCGCTTTTGTGGGAGCGGTGTCCGATGTATATGGAAATACAAGTGCTGCGAGAGGCAGGGATGCCGGGAGCAGCCCGACCGCGATCTGGACCTTGCTATGATAAAAGAGGCTAACGGATTGATTTTCCTGGAGCCAGGTTTTATTACCGTCCAAATGCAGTGTGTGCACTCTGCGTTTAGGCGGTCGAATTTAAGTTAGGCCGCATGAAGAAGCAACTTACCGTATGTCTACTCACTGTCGCGGTGCTGACAGGTTGCGCAAAGGCGCCCCCGACAGTCGTACTCGATAGTTGGTGGAATACTGACTATGCCAAGGGCGCTTGCAGCGCGGCTACGTATTGGTACGACCAAAACGCAGCAGCAATATCCCAAGTCGGTTGCAGCAGTGTTACGAGTTGCAAAGACATGATGCCGCAGGTAAATGCTTGCCGCTTTGATAACTCTGGAGGCGTCCATGACTTCGAGGCTTTATTGGCTACGGCTTTCGCAGCCAACCCAGAGTGCTCCAAGATCACCTTCGTCAAGTTTTCGGGACCGCAGCATGTCACAAGTGCCGCAAGTAAAGCTTCGAAGCGTCAGCACTGGACGCTCATGCTCGATTTCACACCAGGAGCCAAGCAACAAGATTGGTCGCTTGTTCGCCTCGGCAAGCAAGAGTCACTCGCCAAAGGTACCGGCGGGGCGGCAGAAATAGCACAGAAAGTTTGTGCCATCGCACGCAGTGTGGGCGCTGCAGTCAGCAACTAAACATGTCGGTTCAACAATCCGTTCAACCAGACGCTCACCCGCTACGCGGGTTCGCGCCGGTTACCTCAGGCGTTGGGGTGCTGAAAGTGGGAATGACCGGGGTCGGACCGGCATAACTATTTGATGAATCAGAAAAATATGCAAGGATGACGCCCGAATAACGGCTTAAACGCACTATTTTCACGCTCATAACGACGTTCTAAGGAAAGAACACTATGCCGCGCGCGAATCGCCATGTGCTCCCCGGTCATGTCTGGCATAT
>DATEJI010000064.1:0-3120 GCA_035278105.1 Saccharimonadales bacterium (SeqCode) | reverse complement strand
CTTTGTATTGATTGCCAGCTTATTGATGCTGGTTGTGATGACATTGCTAGCTGTCAGCATGTATCACAATTTCACAATTCAAGAAAACGTCGCTTCGAACACAAAAGAAAAAGGGCGCTCCTTCCAACTTGCGCAAAGCACACTGCAGTACGCTGAATACGTACTGGTGCACAACGCAGCAAGCCTACCTTCGTCAGTCAGTTGCGCATCGGGCACAGTGTTCACCACGCTCACGATTTGTTCTAACGCGTACAGCATTACAAATCCTACGTCGTCGACTGGCGTCACGTCATTGGCCGCATACCAAGCCTATACCAGCATGCAACCGGCCATCACCATATCCACGACAAGTAGCACTGACTCGTACTACGCCAATCCGCAGTATCACTTCCAATACCTCGGAGCAGCGCCAGGTGGGGGTGGTCAAATCTATCAGGTCACTGCCCTTAGCTATGGCAGCACACCCAATGCTGTAGCCGTCGTTCAGAGCACGTATGAGTTGTCGACCAACACTAAATGCCTGTCCTGCGGGCCATGAATACAGGGGCGAATAACATGAAAACCATTCGGATATTCGCAAGCTGGCTCGTCCTCATCGGTCTTGCAATAGTGAGGCCTGCAGCCTATGCGCAAACGTCAACTAACATTGTGCAGGATAGCTTTACTGGCACGTCAGCGACCCTGAATTGGATTCCCTCCAACGGCGCTTGCCTTACCGCCGGCAACGGCACGGGCAGCATTCCCGCCTGTAAGGGGCTTGCCTACTACGGCACCCAAACCCAGGCCGGTCTTACCGGCAATGTCGACGCCGCGGGCAGTGGCGCGCTGCGCCTGACCAACGGTTGCGCTGGCGGCCCAACTGGCACCTGCTATCCGAACCAGAGCGGCGCCATTATTTCGAATACGCCGTTTTCATCAAACCAAGGCATCCAGGTCACTTTCACCACCTATGCCTATAGCGGTAACGCTGGCGGCGGTGCGGGGGACGGTGCGGATGGTATTGGCTTCTACCTGCTGGATGCGTCCAAAGTTGCATCCACCACCAGTAACGGCACTACAACGTATGCCCCACAAATTGGCGCGTGGGGTGGCAGCCTTGGCTACAGCTGCTCGAACGTCAACTACCCATATGACGGTATGGCGGGGGGGTACATCGGGCTGGGCATGGACGAATACGGAAACTATCTCAACGGCGCGTACCAAAGCGGCTATACCGGCGACAATACTGCCACCGGTCAACAGGCAACTACTTCCAACGGCGGCAATGGCCGAGAGTACCAACCACAACGCATAGGATTGCGCGGCTACGGTGGAGTCAATTTGTCGGCGCTGCAAGCGCTTAACCCAAATGCCACCGCATCTGATGTAAAGAACGTGTGCATTAACGGGGGTACGTATTCGTATTCTACGACGGGCCCCACTCAATACACATTTACCTATACGTATCCACCCAACGGTAACTACACAACCCTTACGACTACCACCTATAGCTATACCCCCACCCTTAGCAGCGGCTCCAAAAACTATAAAGCGAACCTACAAGCATGCAGCAACAACCAACCCCCCACTAGTACTAGCGGAGGGGCGGGCAGCACCTCGGGAACACCCGTCACCATCGCCGGAGGGACGGCGCTTTATCAACAAACCACGAGCACTTCCAGTACGCAGACAACTGGACAAACTAGCGTCACCTACCAAAAAGCTACTTATACCTGCAACACAACCACCACCGTAACGACAACCACATATAGCTACACACAACCGTCTTCGAGTTCTGGAGTGGCGAGCGCGACAGTTGGCAGTACAACCACCTCGAATGATAACGGCTATTACGGCACCGGCACCCCGTTCGTACAGATCAACGGAAACTATTATCCAGTCTCAATAACGTCATCCTCGTCTAACGTTTATCCTCATACTGCAACTTTTCCCGATTACGCAGCCATTCCCAACGCGTACCTGAACCTACCGAGCACCACGCCCATTGCCTCGGAGACGGCATTGACCCGCTCTGCGGCAATTCCGATTGCGTACAAACTGCAAATCACCCAGACCGGCCTGCTAAGCCTGTGGTACAGCTACAACGGCGGCAACTATGTGCCCGTGCTGACCGGGCAGGATATTTCTTCCTCCAATGGCCAGATGCCAAGCAATTTCCTGTTTGGTTTTGGCGGCTCCACCGGTGGCAGCCAAAACGTTCACGAGATCACCTGCTTCCAGGCTACGCCAGCAAACGTTTCAGCCAGCTCGGCTGGCATCAATACGCAACAGACCGGCCAAGTGCAAACCGGCACACAGGTGTATTTGGCCTATTACCATCCCAATAACTGGTGGGGCGAACTGGACTCACAAAATCTGGTATACGACGCCACGTCCGGCACGGTGTCCATTTCAAGTGCGGCCAACTGGGATGCTTCGTGCGTCCTAACCGGTGGCAACTGTTCGGCCACGGGTCAAACGGGCATGACTGCGCAAGGAACTGGCAGCCGCAACATGGTTACCTGGACCGGTGGCCCGAACGATAACGCCACCACGGCGGGTGCCGCCCCCTTCACCTGGAACCGCCTTACTACCAATGAGCAGAACTGGTTGGGGGCCAACGACAGTGGCGTTACAAACGCCGGCCAGGTAGCTCAGGACCGCGTTGCTTATCTCGGTGGTGATCGCACCAACGAAGTGACCCAGTCCGGCAAATCCGTCGCCAATGCCGCAGGGTCTTATGATAATTTCCGTGCACGTACCAGCGTACTTGGCGACATCATTGATTCCAGCCCTGTTTGGGTAGGACCGCCTTCTTCGTCGTATCCGAATACCTGGACGGATCTGCTCTATCCGACGCAAACAATGGCGGAGAACGGCACGAACGCCATCACCTATGGAACGTTTGCTGGCGGTGGCACGAGCGGCGAAGCCAAGCGGTTGAATGTGGTCTACGTCGGCTCCAACGACGGCTTCATGCATGGCTTTGAATCGGGCTATTACAACACCGATGGCACCTACGCATGCGCAAGTAAAAACAGCAACGGTATCTATAACCTTTGCGCTGACGGCACCGCCAATGACGGCAAGGAAGTGCTTGCGTATATTCCGGGCGCTGTATTGGCAACCATCCACAATGCC
>DATEJI010000063.1:0-1149 GCA_035278105.1 Saccharimonadales bacterium (SeqCode) | reverse complement strand
GGCACCGCGTACAAAGCGCAACGCTGATTCTCTAGCAACCAGTCCACAGCTACCTTCTGCCAAGGGCGTAGTACAAAATCTCTAGCCACGACGCACCTTTGCGTGAATACGGGCGTGCTCACTCTGCGACATGACCACCAGCAACACCGAACGCAGCCGCTCGATCTTGCAATACGGACACGGCGCTTCAATGCCCATGGCGCTGCCCAGCGATATTCGATAAAGCGTAGGATGAGCGCAGGTCATAGCGGCTCAGCCTTCGGAGGCGGCGATCCGAGCGTATTGCCCTCTACACCTACGCAGAACGTCTCATCGTAGGGGCCGGTCCTGATATGGGTGATGGAGACCACATGCGGGGCATGAACACCCATCCGTTTGTCAAGGTATTCCTGAACCGCTTCCATGACGGTCGCAGCGTTCAGGTCGAGTTGGTTGTGTCCGATCATAGCAGCTCCCATCCTAGCCATTCGCGGTGAAAGTCGTTGTAGAACTCGTCAACTTGCTCGCGCGTGTACACCACGCGAATAAAGCAGCGCCGAGTCGCGTAGCGCTCATGGATGCGCATCTGGTAGCGGCTCAGCTCGCCGTCCTTTGCCTTGGTCTCGATCTTCTTCATGGCGCCGCTTGGAAACGTCACGAGGTAGTCGGGATGGCCGCGCTCATCTTCGCAGTGCAGCTTTTCCACCAAACAGCCGCGGCTTTCACCCTCGTCGATGAGGTAGTGCGCGACGCTCCGCTCTTTTTTACCCACGTTTGTAGCCCTCTATAATCTTCTCTAAGAGCTGGTCGGGATGCATGCCGCTGGGCGCATATATGGCGTACTGCGCAGAGCTAAACAGCGCGCGGTGGTACACTTCATACTCTACAGGAGTCGGCCCCGCTGGGTCGCTGGGCGGAGTGCTCACGTCGATACACTGCCGCAGTTTCGGGATGGTTATAATAGGCGGCAAGCTCGGCTTTATACGACGCTCGCCGTCCCTGCAGCCGCCGATGAAAATAGCGTAATATTTCATGTTAGTCCGCTCCGCACGCAATGTAAGGGTAACTCGGCATACTCGGAAGTTCTGCCAGTTTATCCAGTAGACAGCCGACGTGGTAGCGTCGCGAGTCGGTCCACTCGACAATCTCGCCGCCCGATCCACGCAGCGG
>DATEJI010000062.1:0-1043 GCA_035278105.1 Saccharimonadales bacterium (SeqCode) | reverse complement strand
GGGGCTTCGAGACGATATCCGGGTTTTATTCAGCCACAGAGGGCGATAATGTTACTTACCTTGACTCGTGATGCACCAAGACCGGATTGTCAGGAAGGCATCCTGAACGTCGGTGGTTCCCGATATTACACGATGGAACGCACTTGGAAGGATAATCACGCCGGTATATCCTGTGTGCTTGCCGGACAATATGACTTGATGCCGCATGTCATAGAACACGGAGTGTTGCTCGGGCTGAACTGCTATGCTTTGAGTAATCCAGCTTTGGGAGTATTTCCTGAACCACCTGCCGACTATACCGGTTCCAATGCCGTGAGGGTCGCTATCCTGATTCATCCGGCCAATTGGGCGTTTCAGCTTCTAGGCTGTATTGCGCCCGGTAAGGCGCGCGGGATTTTGACTCCTAAAAACGGTATAGCTCAGCCTGCTGTTTTGCAGTCGGATACAGCCTTCGACGAAATCATGGGGATGCTTGGTGTTGGTGTTATGGGCCATCAGTTGCTCATCCAATGAGCCGTTCGCGCCACAACTGGAACCAGACACTGATTACCATCGGTACCATTTTGCCGGTAGTGATTGTGCTGGGAGGATTGATTTTATCCAAAAGCAATAGCAACGCCGTGACAGCGTCTACGGTCGCAGACCAAGACCAGGAAATCAAAGCCCTGCAAAAGGAATTTGTGGAGCTTGAATTGAAACAGGCGGCTCAAAGCTGCAAACCCTGACGCATTAGAATCTTGTTGACGGACTCAAGTAGTTCGCGCTCTGTCCCATATTCCTCGATAAACTCTCGTTTGGACCGAGCTAGGCTTGGTCCCTTGAGCTTCTCCCACTGACTGGATGCTTCGCCTCGATGATGCCATGTGCAGAGTGGGATGGTGTAGGCATTCCCTAGACGTTTGTTTCCCTCAACCAAGTGGTGTATCTCAGGGATTGCTACACGTGTAACACCGTTAATGCGGCAGGCTATGCAGCCCAGTTCCTTGAGCGCTCGATAACGGCGTATCTCATCCTTGTTTGGGGGCGCCTGTCTGCCTACCATG
>DATEJI010000061.1:0-1866 GCA_035278105.1 Saccharimonadales bacterium (SeqCode) | reverse complement strand
CTGCGGCTTCCAGACCCAGGATGGGTTCCGTTTTCTCGGCCGCTATCTGCGGTTTCTATTCATTGCTCCGGTGTATTTAGCGTTCCGGCGCTATCCGCCGACCGCGAAAACCGTATTTATCGGCCTGGCGGTCGGTGCGTTCGCTGGAGGCGTGGGTTCCGTCTGGCATTTCCTGCGTATCCATCCAGATGTTCGTATGGAGGCGGCCACTGATTTATCTATCATTTTTGGAGATTTGAGCACCACAATGGTGTTGTACACGATAGCGGGATTCGGCCTGATGGCGGCTTCACGGCGTAGCTGGGCGATGCCGTCGCTGCTTCTGAGTGTCGCGGGTGGCGTGGCGGCCACCTTGCTGTCCGGCACGCGCGGTGCATGGATCCCGTTGTTGCTTCTACCTCTAGTCCTGATGTCGCCCATCGGCCGGTTCCTTAAGCGCCGTTATCTATTCGCCGTTGTTGTAGTGCTGGTAGCGGTATTTTCATCAATTTATTCAATCGAACGCAGTGGTGTGCAGGAACGTATTAGCGATGTGTGGATCAACATACAAGGGTATTCATTAGCGTTGGATGCGGCGAAGTTCCCCAATGATGGGAATTCTGTCTACCCACATTGTGACGATACTGCTACTTTTCTACGCGCATGGTTAAATGCGGCTTATATACCCCAGAACCTTGAGGCTAGTGTCATACGCACTGATGCAGAGGGGCCGAAGAATATATCTGGTTGTGGTGGCGGCTATGCCGTTTTGCTGCAAAATATCAGAGGAGCTGGGCTAGCGACTGCAGCATTTGATCGCGTCCCGACCAATCGCGAAGCTAAGCAATTCAGCAGCTTGTTAATACGCGGTATGGGCGTGGTTACGTTCGCGGGAGCCCGGGAACCAGGTGTGAGCTTTGATTTCCCCGATTTCCATCGCGTTCTGTTCTCTACACGCAATACGTCGGGCAAAGCTGTCAATGTGGGCGTTGCCGCGCACCAGTATGTGGAATTTGTGCCTCTGGATGGATATTTTGGAGAATATAGTATGTCCATTGCCAATAATTCGGTGGGACAGCGCCTTGAGTTGTGGCGCGCGGCTTGGCGCTTGTTCCTGCGTCATCCGTTGCTGGGCATTGGCACTGGTGCTTACGAGCCGGGTACCGAAAGCTTGATTGCCTCCGACGAGATTGCTCCGTTTGCAGGTGAATACGACCATCCGCATAACGACTACCTTAATGCGCTGGCGAGTTTCGGTATCGTTGGATTCCTGCTGTTGCTGATCGTACTGGTTCTACCGATCTGGCTTTTCTTGCGCGCAGCTCAGAGCGGCGATCACACCGTGCAGGCACTCGGCTTGGCCGGGCTGTTTACCGTAATCGGCTTTGCCATTTATGCGCTCACCGATGTGGTATTTCTCCATAACATGATGGTTATCTGGTATGTCGTCTATATAGCCCTGTTCTACGCGTTGTTGGACGCGCACGCAAGTAAATTGGCGAAACCGGAACCTCCAAAGCAATGATGCAAGTGCAATATCAACCGCACGAAGTCGAGTCCGGCGCTCGGCGTCGCTGGAGGGAAGGCGGCTTTTTTGATGCTACCGAACGCAGCGGCAGCGGGAAATACTATTGCCTGTGCATGCTGCCCTATCCGAGCGGGCGGCTGCACATGGGGCATGTGCGCAATTACACCATCGGCGATGTGATTACCCGCTTTCAGCGTATGCAGGGGAAAAACGTGCTACAACCCATGGGCTGGGACGCTTTCGGCTTGCCGGCGGAGAACGCCGCCATCAAGAGCCACGTGCCGCCGGCCAAATGGACGTATGACAACATCGCCTATATGCGCGGGCAATTGCAGCCGTTGGGATTTGCGATTGACTGG
>DATEJI010000060.1:0-2132 GCA_035278105.1 Saccharimonadales bacterium (SeqCode) | reverse complement strand
CCAGACCGCCGCGCCGGCGACTGGACTTGGTCAATCCTGGCCTAATGCTGCAGACGTAAGCACCAGTCCGAACTGGCATGTTTACGTATTTGTGTTGAATGGCATCAAGTACATCCAGGTCAACGATCTCAATGGCACCGTACATGCGGCGGTAGGTACCGCCAATGGCACGTCGATCGTATTGCCAGTAGGTGTCGATTCGCAGAACGTTGCAGCGCCAGCACAAAACGCACCGGCGTCGACCTCGTCCAGTGCAGTGAGTGCAGCCTCTAGTAGTGCGCAGACCGTTTATCAAGACAGCAGCACCACCGTGACGGCAACGCCTCAAAGCAGTGGTGCTACGAAGTTTACTGTGTCTAGTGCCGTTGCCTGTCCAGTACAGTCATGCGGCGGTAATGGTGGTCCTTAATAGAGCTGGAGCGGGGATTATTTCACCCATAGCTGTAAAGGGGGAGCAAAGCGAGAGATCTCTCTTTGCTCCTCGTAAGCAGCATCATGCAATAGCGCGGTCAGCTGCAATCGATTCGTGGGCATGCGCACATGGAGCAATCCGTCAAAGATGCGGACGTGATCGCGTATCTCTGGAATGTCCAGCATGCTTGCACCAAGTTTGGCTGCTAGGCGCTTGCGTTCTTCGGAGTGATAAACCGCGCTGGCAACGCCGGTTTCTTCCAGTACGCCTTCTGCACGAAGTAGTACCCAGCGTTTTCCGTTGGTTTCACCACCGCGCAATATCAGGTTCACTCGGGCGCAAGCGAGTCGCGACGTTACATAGATCACCGCTTCGCAAGCCGTTCGATAGGTAGCAGTAAGAACGGCGGGTGCCAGACGGCTGAAACCGCGACCGCTAATTTCGCAACGATAAGCGATCCCAGCTTCATCAAGGGCGCGGGCGACAGTTTCATTGAGCGCGGCGGGTAATCCGCGCTCGCGCCATGCCACCGGGTGCATGCTTTCGGCTAGGCGATAGACCTGACTTTGCGTGTTCAAAGCTTGCTTGTAGAAAGCATGGCTTTCGATGTTCGGCACGATTCGGCGCATTTGCTCAAGCAAACGGCTGTTGGTGATGTGCAAGTTACCGGCGAGATATTCCAGCGCTTGGGAGGTTTGCCGCATGCGCTGCTCGCTGAGCTGGAGGCTCTGCCTTGCAACACGTTGCACGTTGAGCATGGTCAGCCGCTCTTCTTCTTCTTTGGCAATCTGGACGCTGATGCGGGCTCCGAGCGCAAACAAGGAGGTCACGGTAATGGTCAAAAACATCATTATCGTGTAGAGCTTGTCGTTGAGAGTGCCTTCCTCAGGTGGGATGGCGAGTGAAATGCACGCGATGACAAGGGGCGCACTCACTGCTACTGCTCGCCAGCCATGTTTCAGTGTCAGCCATGCCATGGGCAACGCCATGGCGATAGTTGCTATCAGGCTGGTTTCCTCGCTCCCCGTACGGTTGAGCCAAGCGAGAAGGACAATGGACGGAACCATGAGTGTTACCGCATCAAGCGCCAAACGGCTGCTAAGAAGACTCTGCAGCTGTTGACGCAAATGCCCGGACCGGCAGGCAAGCCAGGTCATCAATACCCATGGCACCACCGAGACGATAGCCAAATAAGGACCGAAGAAATAATCGACCAGCCACGAAAGGGGGGCAAACGGGCCCGGTACGGATTTGGCGAACGAAATGGCAATCCAGCTATAGGCCATGTTGCCAAGGGAAACGAGCAGAATGCAGGTGAGCAACGCTTTGACGTCCACCACCCGATCCGACTTGAAAGGAAGCGGCGGGAGCTTGGTGCGACACCACCAGACGATCGGCATTACCACGGTAAAGGGCGGGACACACCGAGCAGCGATCCCCGCAATCCCGAGGTTTGTGCAAGGAAGCATTTCATACGCATTCGGCAACGCCTCGCCAATGTAGAGCGCGGGCCAATACCGATACGGCACTAAAAGGAGACAGGCCAAACGTACACCGGCGTGGATCGGCCAATGACCGGTGGAAAGCGGATGTATCGCGAAATAAAGAAGCCCGTAGCCGACCGCAACCCCTAACTGCAGCAGCCAGTCGTTAGTCCACCAGCGCTTCCCCATGCGTTTTCCCCTGCAAATAGAAATCACAAGTGTGTTGGCGATCGACC
>DATEJI010000059.1:0-1594 GCA_035278105.1 Saccharimonadales bacterium (SeqCode) | reverse complement strand
CATCCAGCATGTGCGGCACTTGTTGAAGCATCCCCGTCGGATCAACGAATTTCAACGGGTTATTGCTGGCATACGCATAGCGATTGAAGTTGAACACATTGCCCGGGCCACCCGCTATCGGATCGACCGAGAGAAACCTGCTCAGATCCGCATCGTAGTAGCGCTGCTGCATGTATGTCAGCTCCGTCAGCGAGTCTTCGTAGTGGCCCGTGTAGCCCGGTGCTTCGTTCTTCGGTTGATTGTCCGATGTAGGCCGCATCATGCGTCTTGCAGTCGGACTTGGCGACCACATTCGCCTTCTCGCGATGATGGTCACGTTGCTTCCCGGACGATCAATGTGGTTGCAGTACACTGCATTCGCCACCAACCTACTCACCTACTCAACTCGCGTGAGTATTTTTCGCCTGAAATGAAATTCCAGACTCCCGCGATTCTTGACGCATGAATTTATACTGACCTACGCCTGCTAATTGGATGAACCATCAGGAATAAAATATAATACAACAAAAAAAATAGCAATTATGGAAATAATTGCCATTACAATCTTCGATCGCGCACCCGGCCTAACGGATACATCATCGACAATCATCCCTGAAAGCTTCAAAATCAAAGCTAGAAATATATTTAATACACCGAACGAAGCAAAAATTAAACCAAAAATACTAAATATAAGATCACGCCTGAAAAAATAAGCCAAAATGAAATCAATGGCCAATATAAATAAAACAGTGAAATGTATTATAAATATTTTTGATGCCCTCATTAACGTAAACACCTATAGCTAGTATCATTTACGAATCCACCACTACTCAGAGTAACGCCCGTAGCACTAGCCGAAATACCCCATAAACCTCGGGCATAGCCAACGCCACCACCCGGCGAATACGATATTTTACCTTCCCCAAGGATACCCTCTCCGCCCGCCCAGTAGATCCCGTACGATGTCTGGCTTCCGTTCGCCAAAGCGCCGCTTCCGACGCTTCCGGATATGCCTGCAGCACCCCAAATACCACCGAGCCCAGCTCCCATGGAGCCACCGCCATAAAGGCATATGTTAGGGCTGCTATCGAATGCGAATCCCGCTTCAACGTCAGCGTAGTCGGGCATTACTTCGCCCGCAGCCCCAACGCCTACCGAAACATTCAACTCACCTCGCTGGAAAAGCCGCATAAACCTATTCCATCCTCCGGAGATGGACTCAAACTGGCGAGCAAATGCTCGATTCTGCGAAGCAAACCCCCAAAACACCTGACGCGAGATATCGGGTGGACGAGTCGCCGTTACCGTCACTTCGTCTAACGTGTGGTGAGGTTTACCACCTCCACCGCCCGGCCAAACAGAGTCCCTTCCACTACCTGCTCCGGGGTCATACGACACAAACGGCGGAATGAGATAACCACCGCCTCCGAAGCCACCGCCACAACCACTGCAGTCGCCGCCATTAACCATCACATCATCCAGCATGTGCGGCACTTGTTGAAGCATCCCCGTCGGATCAACGAATTTCAACGGGTTATTGCTGGCATACGCATAGCGATTGAAGTTGAACACATTGCCCGGGCCACCCGCTATCGGATCGACCGAGAGAAACCTG
>DATEJI010000058.1:0-2003 GCA_035278105.1 Saccharimonadales bacterium (SeqCode) | reverse complement strand
GGCGGCAATTGCGCTGGCAGCTGCAGCCAATGGCGCATTGATCCGATGGAAGATAAGGACTAGCAACGGAAGCAACGCTATCAACACGAGCGGTCTTACGATCAAATTATAGGCATTTGACGATGCTGCGCGTTTGAAGGCGCGGTGCACAGCGCCACTTTGTTGTAATTGCGTCAATATCGGCAACATGGCAAAACCAATATAGAAAGTCGCGCACCACTCGCTTGAATGGTGTGCACGAGTAAAATACACAACGGTGCAACCCACGAGTCCCATAACGATGGCGATGCCTAAAACGAGAAATCCAATCCCTCGGCGCAATCCGTGCGCCTTACCCCACTCACCGCGCAACACGTAGGTCGGCAAGAACCGCACAACGTTCGTGTCCTGCCCGGCTTGAGCCACAGTCGCAAGTACACCGATCCAGCTCAGCATCAGCGCGTAAACACCGTAATCTGTTTTGCCAATTAGCCGAGCAACCACCACGTGAATAACAAAACCCAACGCGGTACCGACAACCGAAACTGCAAGCGCGCTCGATGCACCACGGTGCAGCAGGCCCCGCAATGCCACATTCGCACTATTCGCGGCGGCCGAAGATGCGGGAACCGCCTGGCGGCCGTCCTTAAGTTTGTCTGGAGCGACGGTCATGCTTCGGTCGCAAACACATCAATGCAAATGGTGCTGCTGGTCGGATAGGCACGTCGGCGAATGGCTTCACTGCGCGGACGGTCGCCGAAACGCGTATTCATCGCACCCTGATCCGAATAATCCATGGGAAAATCCCATCCGGACAAGAAATTCGCGCTCTGTTTGGAAACCAAGTCTTTTAAACAAAACACGGCAGCCCGCCGGAGCAATGGACTGATAAGGATAACCCCCAAGCCAATCATGCACATCGTTATAAAAATTCATTCCGCGGAGTTTACCGTAGTTTTTTACGTACCCGTCGAAATCACCGCCCCTCAATGCAAATGACGCGTGGAAAAACCTGACATATAGAGCCCGTGCCCATTGCTGCCGAGAAGGGGTAGTCAGGGAATACCAGCGCTTGATCACGCGCCACATTCCGCAGAATGGCGTTTTCCTGTAGAGTGCCAGAAGAAACTCGCCGTCTGGTGATACCAGGGCGGCTGCACACGCAATGGCGCGTTCCATATCGCCGGTATGGTGCAATACGCCCCACGAGTACACGATATCAAACGTGCCAAATTCCTTCGGTTCCATTTCGAACACGCTGCGCACACTCAGCGTGCATGGCGCCCCCGGAGCAAATCGCTCGAGAACGGCGCTGGCAGTAGCGACGGAGTCTGCATCAATATCCGTACCAACGACACGTTTTGCGCCCAAGCGCAAGGCGGCTAGTGCATGCAGTCCGGAACCGCACCCTATATCGAGAAAACTCAGACCATCCAGCCGCTCGCGGCCGCTCAAACGCTGCAGATCTAAGACCGCCGACGCGATGCGACTTTCATCAATCTTTTGCGCGTAATCTTGCCAATTCTTGCCGAATGCAAAATGCGTTCCCTGATCGAGCAGATTCTCATTCATCGTTCAAATGTCCATAGTCCTTGTACGAACTTGGTTGTTTGCCAGCATATCTATGCTGACTCCGTTGTCTATCCGGCTTGTTGTGAATTCAAGTCCGCTTTGACGCATTGGCCACACTTGTACTGCCGACGCTCCAACGCAGTGGGCTCACAATTGCGGCGGAAGGTATAAATTCTCATAATTCCACACATCGCGCCTTGGCGTACAGGCCCTTGCGGTCGCGCTGTTCGCATACTTCGATCGACGTGGACACCTGGACCTCGAAAAATCCGCCCGCCGGTTCGATCATTTCGCGCACCTTAATTTTCATGGGCCATCTATCAAAATGCACAGATTATCACCATCACACAAAACATCCTCTTCTTCATTTGCATGGGGGGAGCGCGCTCTGCGCGCGCCGGGATCCGCTACAAATATTCATTCCGTCAGAGGCTCTTAATCTGTCTTGCGAT
>DATEJI010000057.1:0-1781 GCA_035278105.1 Saccharimonadales bacterium (SeqCode) | reverse complement strand
CGCATCCAGGACGATTACGCAGCCATCCTGTGAATTACACTCCGGCTACCCCAGGATTCAAGGCTAAGAGCGCCTCACAAGATGAGCATCCTGACAAATCCCCCCGCGCGGATAGCGCGCTTTCCCCCTTTGCAAAGGGGGGTAAGGGGGGATTTCAGGCGTGCTGACTGTTCACCGCCGCACATTTCGTTAGACGCTCTAAGGCCGTACCGCGATAGTGCAAGTACGCTGGACTCCGGGCCAAGAGCAAAATTCGTCAGGTGGTGCAGGCTCGGGGTCGTTGTCCCGTCCCGCGGCCCCAGGGCGGATTAAAGCGCCCAGGACTTCCACACAGTTGGCACGCTGCGTGCTTATTACAAACCTGGAGCTGGCTTTTTGGGGATTTTGTCATGAAAAAGAATGACTGGGGTTTCACGCTCATCGAATTGATGATCGTGATTGCCATCATCGCCATACTCGCGGCAATCGCCGTCCCCATGTATCAGGATTATATAATCCGCTCCAAAATCGTGGAGGGATTAAGTCTCTCCGATTCAGCCCAAACTGCGGTCGCTGAATCATTTCAATCGTATGGTTATATGCCGGCGACCGGCAACTCTGGCTCGGCCAATAGTTTCGGCCTGCCTCAGGCAACCAGTGTTCAGGGCAAATACGTTTCCAGCATCCAAGTTGACGGCGGCACCGGCAAGATAACAATTACCTATAACGGCCAAGTCGGTGGTGGGGTGGCCAGCGGAGATGTGTTGGTGCTGACCCCGGGCACCATTTTGCATGGGGCAGTGGTATGGGCGTGCGGATTCAGAGCCGTATCGCTCGGCGGTCGCACTATTGGCGGACCGGGTTCAGGCACCAATGTGCTACCCAAGTACCTGCCCGCAGACTGCCGTAGCTGACATTCTTGTCACAATCTGACAAATATGCCGCTCCTGACTATAGGCATTCCTAGCAAACCCTTGCACACGCCGGAAAATCAAGGGGCTCACGTTGGCATAAGGATTGCTTGAGTAACAGTGACCGCGCACGTGCGCACTACTAGTTTTGGAGATAAAGTCATGAACAAGGTCCAGAAGGGTTTTACCCTCATCGAATTGATGATCGTCATCGCGATCATCGGCATCTTGGCGGCCATCGCCATTCCGCAGTATCAGGACTACGTGACGCGTTCCAAGGTCACGGAAGGCCTGAGTCTGGCCCAGGCGCCTGAGACCGCCGTCGCTGAAACATTCCAGTCGCTCGGCCGTATGCCGACCGGCAGTAATGCCAGCTATGGATTGCCGACAAGCACCAGCATCGCCGGAAAATACGTGAGTTCAATCGCAATAACTTCGGGCACGGCCACAGCGACACCGACTTATATGACGATCACCTACAACGGCAGCGTTGGTGCTGGTGTAGCGAGTGGCGACACGCTGACCCTCACTGCCGTGACGGGTGCGGCTTCTGTGGGCTGGGTCTGCGGCAATGCCACCAACGTCATCAATGCCAAATCAGTTACAGGAGCTGGGGTAACGAACGTACCCGCCAAATACCTGCCTTCAAACTGCCGTCCGTAATCAATTCGAAGAACTGATTTGCTATGATTCCCGCCCCGGCTCAAGCCGGGGCTTTTTTTTGAGGCCGCAAAACCCGATGCTTCTCCGTGACACGCGCGCCCAGCACCTGCTGCTGACGATAGCCGTACTGGCCATGTTGGCGGTCATTGCGCTGGCCTATGCGCCCGGGCTGAGCGGGGGATTCATGTTCGACGATATCACCAACATCGTCATGAATCCGTTCCTGGT
>DATEJI010000056.1:0-3293 GCA_035278105.1 Saccharimonadales bacterium (SeqCode) | reverse complement strand
GGTACAGAGTCTATACCGACGATGCTGTTAAGGTATTACTTTTTCTAAAGCGGGCGCAGTCGCTTGGCATTACTCTGAGGGAAATAAAGCCGCTACTCAATTTGGCAGCTCAAGGCCAACAACCCTGCAGTCACGTGAAGCAGCTAGCGCGAAATCACTTGGAAGAAATCGAAGCCAAAATCCACGAGCTGCAGGCGCTTCGAAATGAGCTTCGCACCCTGCTTCGACGCAAAGTTACCAAATCGCACACAACTCAGGTGTGCCCGCTTATTGAAAGCGGCAAAAGCCAATCCTAGCCAAGCGACGCACTCGCTTATTGTGGAACCGGAGGTGTCGAGAACCGCCTACTGATTTCCAGTGTGCACAAAAACAGGATGCATATCTTCCGTTGATCAGGAACTTAATTTTGCTTCTAAGACTGAGTAGTCACCACGGTGACAGCGGAGGAACTTTTCTCGTTCGCTGCGCCAACTTAGGCGCAGAAAATATAATCTTGCTCTTTTCGGCATTTTGGTCCTCAATGATCACTTCAAAACCGGCCATTGATGATCACCCCAAAACCGGCCAACGGAGCGAGTGTTCGAGACAGGGTAGTTTTAGCCTTTTGCCTCCTGGTCGGGCAAGTCCATTTTTGTTCTCCAACTGCGTGGGCCGCACTTTAGGACATGGCCGTGGTGCAGCAAGCGGTCGAGCATGGCAGTAACGGCGGCGCTGTCACCGAGTAGTTTTCCCCAATCTTCGACCGGACGGTTCGACGTCATCAGAGTGCTGGCGCGCTCATAGCGGCGCATAACGATCTCCAGGATGTCCTCGGCGGCAGTGGACGGGAGCTTGCGCATACCCAGATCATCGATGATGAGCAGCGGCACGGTGGCTAACAGTTCCATGTGTTGTTTGCGCGAGCCTTCGATGGTCGCTTCGGCAATCTGGTCAAGCAGGGTGTGAGTCTCACGATAGAGCACGCGGTAACCCTGTTGGATGGCGGCTAGACCGATGGCCTGGGCCAAATGGCTTTTGCCGGTGCCGGGCGGACCCAAGAACAAAACGTCTTCATGCTTAGCGATAAAGCCAGCCGCAGCCAGATCGAAGACCAGAGAGCGATTGAGTTTTTTGTTGAAGGCGAAGTCGAAGTTGTCCAGGGTCTTGTGCGGGTCGCGGAACTGGGCTTGTTTTTGGCGCCGCTCCAGCAATCGATTACTCCTGCGCGAGAGTTCATCGGAGATCAAACAGGAGATCAGATCGATGGGTGCCATCGATTGGGCTTGAGCCTGGAGTAAGCGGGTCTCCAAGACGGCGGCCATGCCTCCCAGGCGTAGCTGTTTTAGGGCACGGTTGAGTTCAATCAGATTCATTACTTTGCTCCTTGGTTTTGAGATTGATCAAATCACGGTACTCGGTCAGTTCACGGATCAGCGGATCGACATGGCGTAGAGAGAGCTGGGGGTGGCGCTCCAGATAGCGGCGCACGAAGCGGTAGGTCTGCACCCCGAGATCGAGAGCCGCGCCACAGGCATCGTCGACGGCGGCCACGCCGTATTTTTTGGCGAGCGCCAAAACTCCCAGGATGCGGCGAATGCCGAGCTCGGCTTCGTTGCGATAGATCGCCTCGCAAAGGTTACCGATGTGGGTGCCCGCCTTGGCAGCGCGGGCTAATAGTTGCACGGTTGAGAGCGGAGTTTTTTTGGCGCGGTCCGCCTCGTTGATGCGGTAGTTGCCAGGGAACTGGCGCAAGTGCTCGCGCAACAGCTGATAGTTTCTCGGATCAAGGATACGGATATGAAGAGCATCCCATTGGACTTTGACTTGTCGGCCGATCCAGCCCGGCGGCAAGCCGTAGTAAGCCCGCTCGACTTCGACGCAGCCATCGAGATGCACCACCCGCTCGCCGTACTGGTAATAGCGAAACGGCTCGACCGGCAGCGGCTGTAAGAACGGTTTTTCTTCGGCAAACATGACCGCCACTTGGCGTTTGGTGGTGCCGTGGATGCGGGTGTCGGCCCAGTGTTGCTCCCAGTGATCAAGGTAGGTCTGGGCTTGCTCCAAGCTCTCGAAGCGCTGCCCCTTGAGCGGGGTTTTCTGCGCGTGCCCGACGCCGGATTCGACTTTACCTTTTCGATCCGGGTCTCGGACCCTGCATGGCATCGCCACCACGCCGTAGTGAGAAAGCACATCACGGTACAGCGGATTGAGCGTGGGTTCGTAGAGGTCAGCGGCCAGGACTCCCTCGCGCAAATTATCGAGCACTACGACACGGGGACTGCCACCGAGCCGGCGAAAGGCTGTCTCGTGGAGCTCGGCCCACGTCTGAGAGCTGGAACGAAAGACCAGCAGGCGGACCGACTTGCGGCTGTAGCCCAGCGTCATCACGAACAGCCGAGTGCGTCGGTACTTGCCGCTCTTGTCCTCGCGCACCATCGGGCCAGTGCCGTAATCGACCTGGGCTTCTTCGCCGGGTGCGGTCAGAATGATGCCAACCGCTGGAGGGGAGTGAGCGCCGCGCAGTTTACGCACGAAGCGGTTGACCGTTTGATAGCCGCCGCTATAGCCGTGCTGATCAACCAAATCCTGCCAAATGGCCATGGCGTTACGGCCGCGGTCAAGCCACGACTCGATGGTTTCTCGATACGGCTCGCAGGCGCTGGCGGTGAGTGAGGGGTTGGAGGACTGCGGTAGCGCACTCTCTGGAGTTTTTTCTCCAGAGTCGGTGATCACCTCATTGGCCGGTTTTGCCGTACTCCAATCGGTGGCTGGAACATGGGTTGGAGGCCGGGTTCCTCGTCCCCAGCGACCCCGACCGCGAACCGCGATGCCGGCCGCCTTCAGATACGCGCTGGCGGTCTCACGACGCACACCGGTCTGTTGCTCGATGCGCCGCAAGGACCAACCGAGCTGCCCAAGCACGATGATTTGTTGTTGTTTCTCTTCGTTCAAGACATTGCTCATGGCGCGCGAGCCTAAAAGGCTTCGCTGCGCTGTCAATGTCTCGAACGCTTCTCCCGTTGGCCGGTTTTGATCTGATCACTAATGGCCGGTTTTGGGTGATCACCGAGGTTTTGGTTTCGGTAAATAGTCTATTGCAGTTCTAGTGACAACCTTAGCAGACCCCCGGACGTAAGTCCGGGTGGTGTATCGGGCTCCCAAGTCTTCTTTTGTGTGGAGATGGTATAGTCGGCGAATGGAGATAAGAAGACAAGCCCACTGTGTTTATCGGTGTATGTATCACATTGTGTGGATTCCGCGGTATCGCTAGCAAGTGTTGGTAAACCGGGTGGATGCGTATTTGGAGATAAAGA
>DATEJI010000055.1:0-2134 GCA_035278105.1 Saccharimonadales bacterium (SeqCode) | reverse complement strand
GTCGCCGAGTTCCGATTGCAGCAACTGCATGCCGGCGCCCGGCTGCATGAGTATGGTGACCCGATCGCCGCGTGCAACCAGCGCGCGGATCAGCACCAGGCTGCGCGTCGCATGGCCCAGCCCCCAGTGATATACGCCGTAAAGTACGCGCTGCGCCATGAAATATCCCGTAAAAGCAACGACATTTTACCAGCGATGGGCTCGCGCCTCCGCGATGATCGGCAACCATGAAGTGCAAATAAGACGGGCGGACGTAAATAGTTTGACTCCAGCAACAAGTTCGTTATCCCAACAGTCGCACGTTGCATGCTGTATTCAGGCATTGGGCACGGCGCAGCGATGTTCGGATTGTTGTACCACGCACACCGTACGAGGTAATGCCAAGTACCGGGCAGGACCTCTAAACGTGGTCTATACTCAATCTGGCTCTGACAGAGACTACAGGGGGTTCATTGGGGCGGCCGATATCTTCCATTCCGTTGCCCAGTCGAGTGCATGGCCCTGCGTGGCTCGACCTATTGGCACAAAGGAGACTCATCATGACCAAGCATGCGATAGGGTATTGCGTTTTCACTGTTGCTATTCTGAGTGTACTTTTTGCCGCTTCAGTACAAGCCGGCATTCTTGATCCTCGGCTTGCTGCCCTGGCAGCAGGCAAACCCAGTACGGCCCGGACGTTGACGGGCCCGCGAACTCAACCGCTTGACGCATTTTCTCCGCGGCTGGATACCGCAGGCCGAGTCCAAGTGTATGTGCTGCCCCTTTCCAGATTTGCCGCCCTTCCCAGTGCGGCCGAGATTGCGGCTCTGGGTGGCGTGAAAATCGTGATCTCCAAGCCATTGCACACCGTACAGGCCTGGGTGCCGGTAAGCGCGCTCACAGCATTGGCTGCGCTGCAGGATGTAGGCCGGGTGACTGTGCCTGCCTATGCCATGATTCCTCGTCCAATCGGCGTCGTTAAAAATGTAAATCCGCAATATCAGAGTGATGCCCTTGCCATTCCGCGCGCCGTGCCAACCGGTCTGGCGATTGATGTGGACGCCGTCCAGGCGATGCAAGCGAATCTTCTACAAGGCGTGAATGCTCAAGGTTCGGGAATCAAGGTGGGCATCATTTCAGACGACAATTCCGGTTATGCGGCGTCCGAAGCGGCTGGCTATTTGCCGGCAGGTATCTTTTGTGCTGCGGGCACAGGCTTGAATTGCGACACCGTACCACTCTCCGGCGATACCGCTGAGGGCACCGCCATGCTGGAAGAAGTTCATGCCATGGCACCTAATGCCACGCTGGGATTTTGTGGACCATCCACAAGCGTGGATTTCGTGACTTGTTACCAGGATTTCGTGACTTGGGGTGCCAACGTCATTGCGGATGATCTCTGGTTCCCGGGGAGCGATGCATTTACTGTGGGAGCTACAGCGGACGGTAGTTTCGCGGCAGCCATTGCCCAAATCACTCAGGTCAACCCCAAGATTGCCATCACGAGCAGCACCGGCAACGATGCTCAGGATTATTTTCAGGCCGCCTATGTCGCCGGGCCCGTGTGCATCACGGGTGGCGGAACTAGTTACAAATCTTGCATGGATTTCGGCAAAGCACTCGGCGGATCGAGCGCTACTGCGATTTCAGTCAAACTCAATTCCACGAGCACCCCATACCAGCTTATTCTGCAATGGAATGACCCACTCGGCAGTACGGCTGACCAACTGGTTTTATATCTTGTCAACAGCTCCGGAACGATCCTTGCGACCGGCTCACCATTTTCCGCGACTGATGATGGCCGTGCGGGTCAAATTCTGACCTATACCGCCGCGACGGTAGGAGAGACTGACAATGTCATGGTGGCTTGCAATGCTTGCAGTAATCCAATCACGATCAAGATAATGGGTAACGGAGATGGAGCAGTGCAGTTCGGCACGCCTACTCCAGGATCTATTGGCGCGGGGCAGAAAGTCGCGTCTGGAGTTCTAGCCACAGTTGCAGCCGGCGTAACTTCCCCGAATCCACTCTCCGTCAACATGGAAGCATTCAGCGGTATCGGACCGTTCCTCTACGGCGATTACACAGGAACCAGCACGCTCGCCAAACCCGATATCACGGGTATTGACGGCGTAACTGTCAGCGGCGCGGGTGG
>DATEJI010000054.1:0-2450 GCA_035278105.1 Saccharimonadales bacterium (SeqCode) | reverse complement strand
ATCGGCGACAACGTCACCATCACGGTGCTCGGAGTCAAGGGCAATCAGGTGCGCATCGGCGTCAATGCCCCGAAGGACATCGCCGTGCACCGCGAGGAAATCTACGAGCGCATCAAGCACGAGCATGAAAATGCCGCGCAGGCCCCGCCCGCGGATAGCTGAGCGTTCCGTCACGCGCTTTTGACCGGTCCGGATCAGGCCGGTATCATCCCGGCTGCAATCCTGCGCTTGCCGCAAGGCGGGCAAGCTGGTTTCGCCCGCTGATGTGAGCGAAATACCGGTGGTATTTCGTGGCGCGCGGTGGGAACGGCAACCGGGACGGTTCAGCAACAGGAATTTGCTTACGGAGAGATGGCCGAGCTGGTCGAAGGCGCGCCCCTGCTAAGGGCGTATACGCGCAAAACGCGTATCGTGGGTTCGAATCCCACTCTCTCCGCCACTATTTATTCGCTAGCCCAAACGTGGCAAGGGGGTTGCCACTTTAATCTGTGCTGATCCACCATTTTTTCCGCCATTTATTCGGCGTAGGGGATACGATCAGCGGTCGAACAGGGTTAGAAATGGGGTGCTTCATGCGATCCATGATAATTGCAATTATTTTGCTATCAGCCGTGCTTTCAGGCTGTGCCTCTTTAATGCCACCACCTTCGCCATTTACGTCGGAAAACATCATGCAGCTCCGTATCGGAATGACATCTGACCAAGTGGAGAAATTATTTGGGCCGCCACTTACTACATCGGCAGGCACATGCGGACAAGCAGTCGGTAAACCGTGGACTTGCATTACTTGGTATTACTCTAAGGATTATGAAGTTCCACGCTATCTTATGTTCAGCACACAAAACAATGTGTTGCACTTGCAGAGTTGGAATTTACCCCAGGACTAAAGGTCAGATATGCCTGAAACTGAATCGGAAACACGGGCTGGCGCGTTCCGTTTTTGCGAAAGTAAAGGCGAGCCCTTCATTCGGGGCGAAGTTGAATCCGGTAGGTCAGTGCATATTTCCCCTCCCTATCTGCCCTATGCTCGCGAGTGGCTGAACATCAAAAGCCAGCGCCGAAGTGCATGGGCGCTGCGGTTGTCGGCAGCATCGGCAGTTGCAGCAGGCATCGCTGCACTAGCGGCACTCGCAACTGCAATCATCACTTACCTGCATGGCCATTAAAGAGGTAAGCAATGACTGAAGATGAGATACGGAAAGATGTTATCGCCCGTTGCGAAAAGTTAGGGGAGGATGCTGTTCGAGGTCATGTCCAAACCAGATCCTACTTTTCTCAATGGGAATTTGCTTACGCAGCGACTTGGCTGAGTGAACGTGACAGCGAACGGAATGCAGCCGCCACGCGCAAAAGTCTCTTTTGGGCAAGGTTTTCGACTATCGCCGCAGGCATTGCGGCATTGGCCGCTTTGTTCACTGCGATCGTGACTTCATGCAGTGGGAAGTAAATTAAATAGACCGAGCATCCATGAACCGATGGGGTGATGTATGAAACGGGTACTAATTTGTTGTGCTTTGCTGCTTGCCGCATGTTCCAGCACCGGAGTTATACCCACGGGTGACGGCGTGTACATGATTTCAAAGCAGAGCGCGGCGGGCATCTTTGGCACGCCTGCTGGTGTTGAGGCTGACATTTACCGCGAGGCCGATGCGTACTGTGCGAAGCAGCATCTAGTCATTGAAACGGTTAATGTTCAAACGGTAAATGCGGTGCCCTTTTATCATGAAGGGGCGGCTACATTGCATTTTCGGTGCGTAGAGCCAAAGGCAACTGCTCCTGCTAAGAATCCTTGATCGTTGCCGCCAGCTCGATCACCGCGATCTTGCGCGCGTTCGGGTATATCCGGCTTACCGTGACCGGCACCGCATCGATCGCCAGCCGTTCAAAGCTCAAGATCACTGCCTGTAACCTTGCCTGCCTGCCATAACCGCATGACAGGATCACCGGGCGGCCGATCCAGCAGGTCTGTTCATTCCAGCGCGCACCGTAACGCCGGTACTCATGGCGTTTTTGACCGGATGCGAACGCATCGAAATGCTCGCAGTACAGTGGTAGGAAAAGCGGCTTCACGCCGCAGGTAGGTCGGGCAGTTTGCGGGGCAATATCAGCTAGGTCATACCAGCAGGTAGCGCATCCAGGTTGATCGGCTTGCCGAGTTCGTCAAAATAACCGCGATCATCAAAATAAATACGGCAGTATGTCGGCGGTCGTGGTGGCTCCGGCGGCCCTGGGCGCAGCATTTTTTCCAAGCGTTCGAGTCTTGATCGTATGGTCACGCTTGCATCCAACGACCGGCCGGGGTAAACCGCTCAGCCCGGCATTCCGGTCATGGCGGCGCACAACCTGCGCAGCCGCGGTAGATCCAGCAGGCGCACGCTGCGGCGATTCACCGCAATCAGTCCGTCATTTTCGAAGCGTGCGAACACCCGACTCACGGTTTCGGTGGCGAG
>DATEJI010000053.1:0-1110 GCA_035278105.1 Saccharimonadales bacterium (SeqCode) | reverse complement strand
ATTTGTTCACGGACCCATTGGGCACTGAGCCATCGCACGGCGCGCCGCAGAAACCCCCGCCGTCAGCCTGTAGAGGGGGTCTCCCCCTCTACCCATGCCGCCCTTATCACAGCCCAAGCCTTCTGTCAAGAGCCTTCCGCTCAGCCCGGCGCCGCGAACCGTGGAGCATGAGACATATTAAATGCGGGAAGCATGGATGCTACATATTAAATGTAGAGGCTCGAAACCGACGGACGTTTTACTTATTCCTTTAACGTTATTAATTCAATTTAACATTAATGTGCAGTTATGTTAACGATCGTTTTAACGTTATTAAATGTGGATCGGATTAATATGTCACGCAGAATTTTGCAGGCGACGCGCCAAGGCGCGTCTGGCCGGACAAATCGGCGCGGCGCGCGTTCGATTATCGTGAATGTGTTCGATTATCGGTCAGTTTGCATTATGTCGCATCAAAGCATCGAAGAATGACCCAAGAAAAAACCCTAAGAAAATCACTACTATATTACCCTTTGATAGTCTTTGACCCTAGAGTATATAGAAGGTGGCTGATAAATTTTTCTGCGGCTCTTGCCTCTCGCTTTTTGTATATGTATATTTATTTCCAGCAACTAATTTTTCAGTGATGGTCAAAGCCGAAAAACCGACAGGAGCAATTAAAAATGCCGAAGATTACCCCTGCAGACCCGGCCGAATACGCGCGACGCACGGCCGCATGGCACAAAGAAGTTGAGGAGCGCAACGCGCGGCAGACGGAGGAGCGGCGAACGCGAACGATCCGCCGAGAGCGCGTGCGCAAAGTGAAGCAACGACACGACTTGGAGCGTAGCCAGTTCTACATCAAGCAGCGCGAGGAGCTCTTCGCGTTCAAGGAACGCCAGCACCAAGAGCTATTCGAGGCGGAGAATAGCCTAGTGTTGCCAGGTGACGCGGAGTGACCAGCAGCGACACAGTGACGCGTCACCTCTCGACACGGCGCGTCACTGTGAGAGAGCCGTCACAGCGCAGACCCTCGATAGAGCCACTCAACGCGACAACCGCGCTGGCACGCCGATTGCATCAACACTAACAACGAACCACTAGCCACACGAGCCGAGCCAACATGTTGAA
>DATEJI010000052.1:0-2050 GCA_035278105.1 Saccharimonadales bacterium (SeqCode) | reverse complement strand
GATATTCCGCGCGCGCCACCCGCGCCCAAGCCAGCCCTGACCCACAACCGATCACGGGAGATCGATCATGAGCTACGCCAAGTCTATCGCATTCGCCGCTGCACTCGCCTTCACCATCCCCGCCCACGCCGGCAGCAACGCCCAGGGTCCGCATGGTGGTATCGCCGCCGCGCGCGGTCTTGCGGCTGCGCGCGCTGCTGCTTCGCATGCGTCTGCAAGCGCGCAGTCAGGCCAGGGTGGCTCGTACTGGACGCCCGACCCGAACGCGAGTCTGGTGGACGCGTATCAGCCTTTCCCGGAAGCTGAGATGCGCCGGTATCAGAAGCCGCACTGGGAGCCGTACTTGGGTGACTGATAGCCGCTCCGAGGCTATCCCTTGATTGTGATTGTCACGGTCCCCGAGGTTGTGGGTGTGGCGTTATAAAGACCCACCCACGATCCCCGTGTCGAAAGTTGAGTCCCCCATATGAACGCCAGAGGATTACTGCCGCTCGCAGTAGTCGTAAATCCCAGCAACTGCGAAGGCGGAACCATCGTGTCACAGATCTTGTTGATAGTGAATTGAGGACCGACTGCCTGTCCAGTTCCGCCCATCGTGACAGTGAACTGAACGCTATCACCGTAGGAAACGATGCTTCCGGCAGAAGCTGTTGAGCCCCATCCAGCAGCCAAAGTAATACCGGTTACGTCATTGAAGATTCCCTGATTCGAAAAACCAAGACTGCTGTTTTTGCCGAGTAGAACCGCACCGTTATTGAAATGCGTGTCGGTGCCTAACCAATACGTCCCCTGACCATCGCCGCCATAGTTACTTATGGCAGTGTTGTCATAAATAAGCGTGTCGACCACAGTTCCAGCAATACGGCCTTGAAGGTAGATGCCAATCTGGTCGGATGCCCCGATTCCCCCGGAAAAACCTGGATAGATAATCGTGTTTCCGCGAACTTTGTTACCCTCAAATGTCCCGGTCCCGCTATCGTTTGCGATATTGATGGCATTTTTGCCGTTTCGAAGAAGTCGATTTCCGCTGATATCGTTGAAGTTAGCCGCAGCGCTTAGACCACCCATAGACAGGCCGATGCCGAACGTCGCGGAATCCGAAACCGTGTTGTTCAGGATGCGCCCAAAGCTCGTGTCGATGAACCCCATCAGGTCTCCAGACCCGATAGAGGCTTGAGCGCTAGTCAGCGTGCCAGCCGAAGTGGCGAGCGTTATAGAGGTACTGCTATTAACGGTGGAAACACGATATTCCTGACCGCCGTTGATGACCAGAAAATTACCCGGAAGGACAGTGGAAAACGTAGGACCGCTTACCCACGTTACCGAAGTACCGCTTGTATTTACGACGAGGCGCGAGCCAGGTTGCCCGATGTTCGCCCCGATCGCCTGGTTATCCTCCACCGTAAAACCCTGGTCACTCTGAACGAGGATTGCCCCCCAACCGATGGATTGGATAAGGTTGCGTGCGATATAACTATTGCTTGCCTGGTTGACAGGTGCAAATACCGCGATGGCCTGGTCGTAGACGTTGACGAAATTATTATCAACTACGCTGTTATAAACCCCGGCATTGATAACTGCGCCATAGCCGGCCGAATTTTCGACCAGACATTGGGCCAAAGTATTGTGATTTTCAGACGTTGTATTTCCAAGGCGAACTTCCACATTGGCATTCGCGAACCCCGTTGCGCTGGAGTTCCCGTTGATGACGAGATTCCTCACAAGGCCGTACGAGCCGGTGAATGAAATCAGGTCTGCCGTATTGGCCGCGCCGCGTTTGAACGTGGTCTTGCCGTCGCCGACCAGCGTGGCACTTCCCGGCACATTGACGGTGCCGTTGACCAGGAACGTGCAGCCGCCTGTCGCGTAGACAGTGCCGCCATTTGCGAGCGCGTTATTGATCGCGGTCGTGCTGTCAGTCGCGCCGGTACAATCCGCGCCGAAATCCAGAACATTGACGGTATCTCCAAATTTGCTTTGCAGCGACCGCGCTACTCCACCAGTCGCGCCATTTAGATACTGAAGATTGTTGACGCCACCCGTTGCCGTT
>DATEJI010000051.1:0-1794 GCA_035278105.1 Saccharimonadales bacterium (SeqCode) | reverse complement strand
CGGATCGTACCAGAACCTGGCATCTGTGGCGTAGCCGCAGCAGAGGGCGCAACCGTAGGCGGCGTGGCCGTACATCTTATCGTAGATGACCTTGCCTTCGAAGAGGGTGCCCGCGCCGTGGTGGCTCAGGTCGGTGATTTCGTAGGAGCCTGTGGTTAGCGTGGACGGGAGCGTGTTGCCATTCTCGTCTGGCGTTTGCATGCGGATGAGCTGGCCGACGTCAACCCACATCTGCTGGTCGGGCTGGAGCGATTGCTCCATGTCGTACCTCGTCGTGCCTTGATTATAGAGCAGCGTGAAGCGGGTGCGGATGGCCTGCGTGCCGCCATTCCCGGCGGGGTTGGGACAACCCAAGCCTTGGACGTTGAGCTGCTGCCCAGTTTACTCGGAGGAAGGCGCTACTTCTCCGGAAACGCCCGGCTGACGCTATGGTCGGGGGGTATGCCTTCCATTAGCACCGTAATACTGCAGCCGTGTCGCAATCAGGTGCAAGCGGCGGCTGTAATCGAACCCCGGCCCCTCGTATTCAACGATTGCCCAAGCGGGGCCTCGCTCGGCAAGCTGCAAGTCGGTGGTCTTGAGAGCCGGTATCTGGGGGATCCAGGCAGCGCCCTTCGCTGTGTTTGCGATTATGACGTCGAGTAGCTCTCGCACCGTCTTGTCGTGTTCCGATATGGCACCGACAGTGTTAGCTCGATCCCCAGGCCGATAGCTCCCGGCGAAGCCCTTTATGTCAGGGTTGAGTTCGACGGCGAGCCTCATGAAGAGACTCATACTGACGTCCTGGACGGGCCCCCCCGTTGTTTCCCAACTGTGAATTACTTGGTCAAAGATTCCCGGAGCGACACTTGCGGCTGAACGAATATCCACAACTCCCTCGTGCAGCTCAATTCGGTAGGTATTCTCCGGTCCCATAATCGTGTGAATAGCGTTCCCGAGGGTTGTCTGGCGTATGTCGAAGTCGGTCGGCTCGGTAAGTTTCGCTGCCCCCACATCCTCTATTCCAAAGCACACGTTACGTTGGGCGCCGAGCTTCACTAATGCCTCAATCGCGGATACGTTGCGTGCTTGGAAGCCGGGGATAACGGAATCCAGATTTGCCGGGGCGCAGCGTGCTAGGGCTCTGGGTGGAAACAAAAAGATGAGGACCGCGGTCCCGAGTGCGCGGTAAATATGATGTTGGCGCATGTTTAGTGTCCGTCTATCGTGATTGAGCCGCACTTGTAGGTAATTGAGTTGACATGCGGCACGCCCAAGCCGTCCCAGGTCCAGGACTGCGAGGCCAACGACTGAGAAAGGGATCCCGGGCATGCTGTGCTGCACACGTAGTATCGGTCCGGCCAACTGCCATTGCTATCTGTGGTGTAGGAGTCCACTTGTGCGCCGACGATGCCCAGACCGTTGTTCTGGGAATCCACCTGGATCGTGTCCCCCACCGTAATCCCTGCCGAGCGAACGGGTGCGCCGCTCTGGTATTGCAGCTGATTCGTGACGTCCCGGATCCAGCCGTACATATTGTTATTTCCACAAAAAGACGGGGTCGCTTGTTGTGAGTCGATTGTTGCTATGGGCTCGACTTGGTATGGGGTCTGCACGTTGTCGTTGCCGCTGGGGAAGACTTGGACGAGAGGGCACTGCCTGGGGTGGTCGTTATTGTTGAGCCAGCCGGCGGTGTTGGTGGTGGTTGATCCCAGGCCCATGCCGGTGTGGGTGCCGTAGCTATCGACGGTCGCAATCGAGCTGTTCTGCGTGGTCCAGTGTGCGTAGAACGAACCGCTGACATCCTCCAGATTG
>DATEJI010000050.1:0-1117 GCA_035278105.1 Saccharimonadales bacterium (SeqCode) | reverse complement strand
ATACCCATCAAGGTCAAACCGCTGCTGATATCCAAGCTAAACACGGTTGCGCAGATTGTATTCGCCTGCGTCGTACTTGGCACAGTTGGTTTTAGTTATCCGTTGCCGACACTCACCTGGATACTTATGGCCCTTGTCGCCGCGCTGACATTGCTGTCCGTTGCCGCGTATGTGGGTGAATGGGTGCGCCACATCAATTCGACGGCGTCAAAACCTTGAGTCCGCGCGCGCAATCACGGTCACGCCGTCAGTCCACACTCAATCGCAGCTTGGTGGAGCGTCACCTCGTTTTTTGGCTGGCTGTGCTTGTGCTCGTCATCCTGGCGCTGTGGCTGCTGAGCGAAATACTGCTACCCTTTGTTGCCGGCCTGGCGATTGCATATCTGCTGACACCACTAGCGGACCGGCTTGAGCAATTCGGCATCAATCGGCTGGCGGCAGCCTTGCTGATCATTGCCGTTGTCGTGCTTGCGCTTGTCTACCTCATCTTACTTGTTGCGCCGATTGTGAGCACGCAGCTGTCCTCTTTTATCGACAGTGTGCCGGGCAACGTAACAAAACTACAGACGCTTCTGGGCGACATACCCTGGCTGCAGAAGCTGCTCGGCGCCAGCCTCAGTGCCGACAAATCAATGGGAGATTTGGTGACCCAAGGTGTCGGCTGGCTTACAACATTCCTGCGCTCGTTGTGGTCAGGTGGACGCGCATTGGTCTCTCTATTCTCGCTTGTTGTCGTGACGCCGGTGGTTGCCTTTTATTTGATCTACGACTGGCACCGCATGATCCGCAGCGTCGATAGTTGGATCCCGATCCAGCATCGCGACACGGTGCGCGAGCTTGCTCGCGAGGTGGATGCTGCGATTGCTGGCTTCCTGCGCGGGCAAACCGCGGTGTGTCTTATCCTCGGCTCGTTTTACGCGGTCGCACTCACTCTCACCGGACTGAACTTCGGGCTGCTTATCGGCCTCATTTCCGGTCTCATTACATTCATCCCGTATGTCGGGTCCATGACAGGTCTCGTTCTGTCGCTTGGCGTGGCGGTTGCGCAGTTCTGGCCGGCGTATGGATCGGTCTTGATCGTGCTTGGCATTTTCCTTGTAGGTCAATTTATCGAAGG
>DATEJI010000049.1:0-1169 GCA_035278105.1 Saccharimonadales bacterium (SeqCode) | reverse complement strand
GCACGCATTGAACACTCTCCACGTCTGCAACGGCTGTTGGCTGTCTTGTATCAAGGCAGATGGTATTCCACGCGCGAGCTGGTAAAGCTCGCTGAAGTCATGGCAATCAACAGTGCGGCGGATGAGTTGCGTGCAAACGGCTTCAACGTGCAATGCGAACGCCGAGGTCAGTATTGGTATTACCGGCTCGTGCAGCCGATACAGTTGGAGTTAGTAGCGTGATTGAACCTGTCATTTTAGGAAACGCCACGCTTTACTGCGGGGATTGTCGAGAGGTATTGCCAATCTTATCAAAGTCGGACGCGGTGATTACCGATCCACCCTGGGATGCGGCCAAGGGTATTCCGGGCGCAGACAATCCGCGGGGATTATTTGCAGACGTCGCACCGCTTCTAAACGCCGCGCGATATGTAGTGCAGTTAGGTTGCGATTCAGACCCCGTATTTTTACAACCATTAGCTTCTCTCCATGCGTTTTTGCGAGTCTGCTGGCTTGAATATGCTCGTCCGTCCTATAAAGGACGATTACTCTACACAGGCGATGTGGCCTATGCCTATGGAGAATGGCCGCCGGCCAGAAAAGGCGCAACTGTAATACCTGGCCGTTGCATTTCTGCCCACGCAGACCGTGAATTCAAACATGGGACGCGTCCGCGCGGTAAAGAAAAGGGCGGTTATGAGGCTCTGGAACATCCTATGCCGAGACGTAGCGAACACGTCGCTTGGTTGGTTAAATGGTTTGCACGCGGAACGGTACTTGATCCATTTCTAGGTAGCGGTACGACTGGGATTTGTGCCGTTCAGCAGGGATTGCCGTTTATAGGCATAGAGATTTCCAAAAAGTATTTCGATATGGCCTGCCGGCGCATCGAAGATGCACAGAGGCAGCAAAGGATGTTTGCGTGATTGAGAGCATAATCCATATAGTGGAAGAAAGTTGTTTGTGGACTATATGGATAGTTGTAAAATGTATTTTGTGAGTTGCGATTTTTTGTAATTATGGATTTGATGAAGCTAAACATTGGTGGCTAACTGAACCATGATTACCCTAACCATCCTCTCGGATGCGTCACTCGCCCATGCTGTCAAACGGCTGGCCGCTCTCAATGAAAATCTGCCACTGACTTTGATAATCAAAAAGTACAGGAAGCATCACAGTAATCAACAGTT
>DATEJI010000048.1:0-1627 GCA_035278105.1 Saccharimonadales bacterium (SeqCode) | reverse complement strand
TCGGCGTGGAGTTTTGAAGTGGAAGCCCGGCCTTTCGGCGAGGTGTGGTAAAAAAACCCGATACAGGGTCACACCGGCTTTTTGAGAACAACAAATGTAAAATATGTCCAAATATCCTAAGTGCGGGTTACTGATTGCCATATTTTTGCTGTTCGCCAACGCAACACATGCGAGAGATATACCCGCGCACAAAATCCTCATGACCTATTGGTCAGACAATACGTCCCAGAGATCACTGCGCTGCACGCAATCACAACTGGGGCGCTTGGTTCCTTGGCCATCGGCATGATGACGCGCGTTCCGCTTGGACATACCGAGCGAGCACTTGCGGCCGATAAGGCGATGTTGGTGGCCTTTGTGCTGGTAAACGTCGGTGCTTTACTGCGTATCAGCGCGCCGACGCTGTTTCCGATGGCGGGGTTGCTGTGTGGGACCGCGTTCGCTATCTATTTTGTGCGGTTCTTGCCAATCCACTTTGGGGATTTACGTGCGAGAAACGGGTAACAGACCTAGTGATATAACTAGGTGGCCTAAACGCATGAATGGGTGAAGCGCGTCAAGAGCTTGATTTACCCTGATTGCGTTCTCCCACCCTTTTCAGAAGATTCTCTACCGCACGATACCATTCACGAGTTGGCTAGTCCCCGTCGGCCACGGGAATATGCTTTAGGTACTTAGGCATTCGTCAAACTCAAAAAAAACCGCACCCTGGTGTTCGGGGGCTCCAGGGCGCGGTCTCCACCAGCCAACTCTCTATCTCTCTATCGAAACGTCAGGAGTATCCAATCGCGCTTGGAGTATCTCGCTGCTCCCCAGCGAGAGTCAAAAATATATTCGATGAGAGATATCGGAACACAGATATAACAAAGAGATGTCACTGGCTCTTTTATCTCTTACATCGCACGTCAGTCAACCGTCCGCCTCACCATCCGTCAATAAGCAGCAACCGTTAAATCCACAGAGGGGACAGCATGTCTAACTCATCACGTAATGCATCCACGCGCTACCTCGCAACGCCCGCACTAACAGCGATCATATTGTTAGTCGTAGGTTGCAGCGGCACGCCGGTTAAGCAAGCACCCGCACCAACGGCTTCGTCGCCGCCGGTCGCGGCCACCGCAAACGGGAGCGTGACCGCAACAATGACGGCGCCAGCGGCCGTCACTGCGCCGGCACCGGCCTCAGCACCAGCCCCGGTTGTGGCGGCCCACGTACACCGGCGGCGCCATAAACACCGCGTACGGACAGAAGTCGCTCAGGCGGCTGCAACGGCCGTGCCTGCTGCGCCTGCCAAGACGCCCAAGGTGGCCGACACGCCCCCGACGACTGCGCCGACTCCTGCGCCCGTCGCCGTTGAATCTGCGCCTGCGGAATGCACGGGTGGCTTCTTCGCCTGTTCGCACGGCATCTATTGGGTTATAGGCGGGATCATCGTGGCAATCATCGCGCTGTTCCTGCTGGTGGGCGCGATGAGAAAGTCCAAGTCCAACTAGCCTAAAGCTACGATCGAAAAACTCGGGCCCTGGAGTTCCAGGGCCTGGGCCATAGGCAGCCCAAAAAAATCGCGCCCTGGGCTGCAGAATCCCAGGGCGCGAATGCGATTAACCAAAGTCTCTGTCGCCAATGA
>DATEJI010000047.1:0-1054 GCA_035278105.1 Saccharimonadales bacterium (SeqCode) | reverse complement strand
CCAGTCAATCGCAAATCCCAACGGCTGCAATTGCCCGCGCATATAGGCGATGTTGTCATACGTCCATTTGGCCGGCGGCACGTGGCTCTTGATGGCGGCGTTCTCCGCCGGCAAGCCGAAAGCGTCCCAGCCCATGGGTTGCAGCACGTTTTTCCCCTGCATACGCTGAAAGCGGGTAATCACATCGCCGATGGTGTAATTGCGCACATGCCCCATGTGCAGGCGGCCGCTGGGATAGGGCAGCATGCAAAGGCAATAGTATCTATACACGCCAGCGTTTTCGGCGACGGCAAACAAACCGCTTTCCTGCCAAGTGCGGCGGGCTTCGGCTTCAACTAGCTGCGGCTGGTAATGCTCCTGCATGTCAGTCCGCCGCCTTGTGCTCTTTTACTGCACTCGCCTGGATGAGTGCATAAAACAACGCCACGTATATCACATACCAAGTGATCATCATCGAATGCACGAAGATGGTATCGGTCAACGCATAAATCGCAAAGCCGACCACGGTCAATGCACCAGCCAGGCCGGCCACATGCGCGATTGCATCCTTGCTATGCAACGCGTACCAGAACCGCACAAGTGGCACGACTAGAATGGTAAGCAACGCTAGCAGCCCGACGATGCCAGCACTAGCAAGCGCATTGAAATAATCACTGTGTGGGTGGTCATAACGGTCCACAAACGGGAAATTTTCACCCTTGCTGATCAAACTTGCGAGTACGTCTTGATAAGCACCAGTGCCCACGCCTATCAGTGGATGACGCAGAAACATTTTCCAGGCAGCACGCCACATTTCTAAACGTTGGCCGACTGAGTTGTCCATTAAAGGCAAAACATATTCACCCATGTAACCTTCTACAGGCGCAAACCAAATCGTCTTTCCAGGCTGCGCACCAATATCCAACCCAGTACCCACAGTATCATTGTCAACAGAGAACGATAGTTCTCTGTAGTTTTTAAAGTCGAATCGGACCCACGCGTCACTTCTGTAATCCAAGGTGACAAAACCGGCTCCACGCACCCAGAGCTTAGCGCTCTGACTTTTAACTAATGG
>DATEJI010000046.1:0-3019 GCA_035278105.1 Saccharimonadales bacterium (SeqCode) | reverse complement strand
TTCCACCAACGCCTCAACGCCACCGACGCCCCCTGGATCGACGGCCGCGTCACCGCCGGCCACCAAGGCATTCACGTCAAACAAAACCAGCAACTCGCCGAAGGCTCACCCCTGGCCATCGAACTCGGCAACATCGTGCTGACAGCGCTGGAACGCCACCCACTCTTCATCAGCGCCGCACTCCCCAACCGCATCTACCCGCCGATGTTCAACCGCTACCAAGGCGGCATGCACTTCGGCAACCACGTCGACGGCTCCATCCGCCTCATCCCCGGCACCGGCCAGAAAATCCGCACCGACCTCTCCGCTACGCTCTTTCTGGCGTCACCCGATAGCTACGACGGCGGAGAGTTGCTGATTGAAGACACTTACGGTACGCAATCCGTAAAGCTTCCCGCTGGCGACATGATCCTGTACCCGGCCAGCAGCTTGCATCGCGTGAATCCCGTCACACGTGGAGTGCGACTCGCATGTTTCTTTTGGGTGCAGAGCATGGTGCGCGACGATGGGCAGCGCACCTTGCTGTTCGATATGGATAACGCATTACAGCGGCTTGTCGCGACGAATGCCGACGAAGCAGCGCGTGTGCGACTGACTGGCTGCTATCACAACCTGTTACGGATGTGGTCGGACGTTTGACCTCCGCCAATCGTTGCAGCCCTGTCCTGTTGACGCACTGCAGCTATGCCTTTTTGACGGCCATCAACATTTTGGCGACAAACGGCGCCTTTCCCCCGACCAGTGGTCGTTCAATTCGGGATTTCCCTACAAGATAATTGTCCCGAAGCTTACGTGATCGCTCCTGGTGACAGCCCGGCCCCGGCCCGCTGCTCCGCCGGAGCAAACAGGGGGCCGGATCTCGTCCGGCAGATAAAAACCAGAGCTAGCCAACGCGATACAGGGGCGGTCCATGAGTACGATGCGAGCGCATCGCAGACCGGCAGAAGGGTTCACGATCGTCGAGCTGATGGTAGTGATAGCGATCATCGCCGTCGTTATGGTTTTTGCCATCCCCTCTTATAAAAGCGTCACGACACAGAGCCGGATGGCTGGCGAGATCAACGACTTGGCGAGCGACATCGCTCTGGCTCGTTCTGCCGCGGTCAAGCAGGGCCTGACTGTAACCATCTGTCCATCGACTAATCCTTCTGCTACTCCATCAACCTCGGCTCCTGCTTGCAGTGGCAGCACATCCTGGACTACCGGGTGGATCGTTTTTATCGATACGGCGGGCAATCAAACCTTCACCACTAGCGGTGACACACTACTGCGCGTCCATGGCCCATTCACTGGCAGCGATACGCTGGTGTTCTCCACCTCCTCGGGCGCAACCACCATCACGTTCAATCGCATGGGCGGCACGAAGAGCTTCGGCAGCGCGACGGATTTCAGTAGCACCGGCACGCTGACCTTGCACGACTCCTCCAACAACGCGAGCTGGCGCCGATGCGTGACCCTGTCCGAGGCAGGCACGATCACGGTGGATTCGCCGCAGAACAACATGCAGGGGAGTTGCCCATGATTGACCTAATCCCTATTCGGATGCGCGGTTTCAGTTTGCTGGAAGTACTGGTCGCCCTGGTGGTTCTTTCCATCGGCCTGCTGGGCATTGCTGCCATGCAGGCTTCAGCGCTATCCAGTACGCACGGTTCGCAGCTCGAATCGCTGGTGGCGATTCAGGCGCGCAGTCTGGCTGATGCCATGAGTGCCAACCCCGATTATTGGTCCAATACTTCACCCACTTTCACCATCACTCCGTCAGCAAGCAGCCCAACCACACCCGTTATTGATAGCAATGCACCCGCTGCGCCATCAGGTGGATGCATCAACACCACTTGCTCGGCCACCGATATGGCAGGCTATGACGTACAGCAATGGGCAATCCAATTGCTTGGGCAAGTGCCCGGTGCAAGCGCCACCATTACTTGCAAAGCGAGCGCACCCGTAGGCTGCAGCATCAACGTCACTTGGTCAGAAAAGTCCGCGGCGGCCCTCAACAGCGGCACCAAAAATGCCGCCACATCGATCTCCAAATCCTACACGCTCGTCAATCAGACCTGAGCCATGAACATGCATCGACATAACCAGCGTGGCCTGAGTTTGATCTCGCTGATGATCGCGTTGCTCATCGGCACATTCTTGCTGGCCGGTCTGTTTGCTGTGTGGTTTCAGACGCGCCAAACGTTCTCTGCGCAAAATCAGTTGGCGCAGGTGCAGGACAACCAACGCATGGCGCTGACCATATTAGGTAATGCCGTGCAGACAGCGGGCTATTATCCGGTGGCAGCAAACTATAGCGCCAGCCCGCCAAGCACCCCTTTCACGCAGACGAACGTCTTTATTGTCACCGCCCCGTTCACGGTAGGCGGACAGGCAGTTTACGGCACACATTCGACCACTAATCCGACTAGCGACACGCTGGAACTTCGCTTTATGGCAGATAGCAACACACTGGATTGCCTCGGCCAGACCGATACCGCACAAACAGTTGTAACCAATACGTTCCAGATCGACGCTAGTAACAATTTGACCTGCTCAGTCAACAACAAAACAGCGCGAACGATTGTTTCGGGCGTCCAGGGCTTTGAGGTGTACTACGGAGTCTCCGGCTCGCATGACAACTCGGTCACCAACTATCAAACAGCCGACCAAGTAACTTCTAGCGCCGCATGGGCTTACGTGCAATCCGTCAAGCTACAGCTCACTTTTGTCAACCCGTTGTACGGGCAAGCCAGTCAACCAGGCCAAACATCAGCGACGCTACCGGTGATTAGTCGAGTCGTTTCGCTGACACAGCAGGCGAAGTGATCGCTGCCGTCATGATCAAGAGAACTTCCATGCCAAGCATCCTCCAAAATAGAGCGCAAAAAGAAGGCGGCTTTGTATTGATTGCCAGCTTATTGATGCTGGTTGTGATGACATTGCTAGCTGTCAGCATGTATCACAATTTCACAATTCAAGAAAACGTCGCTTCGAACACAAAAGAAAAAGGGCGCTCCTTCCAACTTGCGCAAAGCAC
>DATEJI010000045.1:0-1072 GCA_035278105.1 Saccharimonadales bacterium (SeqCode) | reverse complement strand
CTACGAAAGGAAAGTATGACTACGTAGAGTTGCCATGAGCTAATCCTCATCGATCGGCGTACACCACATATGGAGGATAGCGCCGTCAGGCGTTTTAACTGTCACCTTTGCTGCGTGATTGGCCCGCTGGTCGCGCGGCGGGTCCTGAATGGTCATGGGATGCCAATCTTTCGGCAACATCATGCAATCGCCACTCAAAAGCAGGCGGATCACAACGTCCCGATCAGCCGTCGAGGTGGGCGTTATGGTGTCAAGGATCGTCATCATGGCCTTCTCGTTGTGGCAAACCACGGTTCCGAGCCATTTAGGCTCATCATGCCCGCTGCTTGTGGGCGATGTCTGCGCGCAGACGCCGGCAGCGAAGGCCAAAGAAAGCACGCAGGCGGTGATAACGAGGCGCATAAAAAAAACATCCGTGTGGCAGTTGAGATGTTCCATGCTAGGGATTTCTTCGAGATGCATCAATCAGCTAAGCCTGATAGGGATGGATAAATATCGCCCTCAAACTCATGCGTTCAGTACTTAACCCGTAGGCTGGGATGAAATCCCAGCACTCTGATGCATCCGACAGAGCGATGTGGGATTTCATCCCAGCCTACGGGTTTGTAACGCTATGGCAATCGACAGCATAGCCCTGGGTCACGAACGTATCGCTGCCAGTGCTGTTGGACATGACGATTGAAAAGGGTTTATCAGTGCGAAACTAATGATGGCGTGGCGCAAGCAAGCGGATCGCTGTTGTCCGGCGGCATGCAATGCAGTGCCGCAGCGTGCAAACGAAGAATGCGCCGTAGCTCGATGATGGCCTGAGACGTCTCCTGGACGTTGTGCCGGGAAGGAGGCGCCGATCCAGGGCTGCCTTACGACTACCGGTTGTTGTTGACGGCCTATCTGCTGGGCTATCTGTACAAAGTCGGTGCGCTGGATAGGTGCTATCCGCTGGGCGTGTTGATGGCCGAGGGCGATATCACCACGCGTGCGCGAGCGACGGAGCCCCATGATGACTTCTCGCGCGCGATTCGCACGCCACCGGAGCCATAAAAAAAGCATGAGCACGAAAACTTTATGCGGA
>DATEJI010000044.1:0-1675 GCA_035278105.1 Saccharimonadales bacterium (SeqCode) | reverse complement strand
TCAGGATACGTTGCTGTCATCGTCTTATACATCCAATTTCTTGACCACCAACTATCCGAATGTATTGCTCTGGGCAACATTAGCTGAGGCGGCTGCATTCGTTCAGGATTCCCAAGCTCTGCAATGGTGGGAGCAGAAACTGACAGGTGCGCTGAGAGTATTGCAGGTGCAGAACCGCAATGAATCTCTATCGGGTTCGCCCATAAGAATGGTGCCGGGCTGATGTTGCAACCACTCGCCTTCAAGTTTGGAGATTGGAAGCCGGATGTGCCTCCACTCGCCAACATAGCGTTCCCGGCTCAAACGGAAGCCTATTTCAACGGTGGGACGGTTCCTTTGGTAACAGCTCAGAATTGCTATTACCGAGCTACGGGCTATCGTCCATATCTGCCTCTGGCTCCCATCAGCAATGCCTTGGGTGCAGCTTGTATCGGTGCCATTGGAGTTTACGATACGAACGGGGCCTTGCAGATATTCTCCGGGACTGCAAATGATTTGTACAAGCTCTCGGGAACGAGCTGGACGAAAGTCAGTCGCATTACGCCGGCTTGGGCTGCGAGCACGTCTTACAGTTCAGGCAATCTCATTGTTGACTCTAACGGCAACTTGCAGAAATGCACGACGGCTGGGACATCTGGTTCTCCATCGCATCCATCATGGAATCAAACTGTAGGTGGTACCACAACGGATAACACGGTCACCTGGACACTGCTTAATCTAGGTGCCTATCAGACGGCTACGAATTTGAGTTTCCAGCAATTCGGGAATTGTCTCGACGTGACGAATGGCATTGATGTCATGCAGACCATTGACGTGACAAGCGGTACAAACTTTGCGGCTCTCGATACTACATCGACAGATTTGATTCCCATACCTCAAGTATTGGGTGTCATACGGGATTTCCTGTTCGCCGGCAATACCAACGATTCGACCAATGGCGTCGTCCCCTATCGCGTTCAATGGTCGGCATTGAATTTGGACGGTTCATGGCCGGTTCCGAGTACGCAGAATGCCTTTGCTTTTCAATCCGGAGCGCAGACGCTTTACAGTGAATATGGACCGGTTCAAGCCATTGGAGACAATGAAACCTTCGGTATTATTTTCCAGGCTACCGGAATCGTGCGCGTTGAATATGTCGGTGGTTCGGTGGTATTCAACTTCTACACATACGAGAAAAAGCGCGGAGCCGTCGGTCCCAATGCGGTAGTGCGTTGCGGTGATAAGTATTACTTTCTGGCTTCCGATGGATTTTGTGCAACGGATGGTAGCAGCGTTGAAAACATCGGTTATGGAAAGATAAATGACTGGTTCTTTTCAAATGCCAAGGCTTCGACGCTTTCCACAGTTTGCGGCTGTCTTGATACCGTAAACAAACTGATTATCTGGGCCTATGAATCGGCCAGCGGGTCTGCACTCGATTCACTCATCATCTACAACTACGAGGAAGGCTTTTTTACATATTGCTCGCAGAATTGTGAGCGTCTCTTTTCCGTGTTGTCTGGTAAAGCATGGATAAGCGCCGGAGTGGATAGCGCGCATAAATACGGGCAGTTCACGGGAACCGCTGCTACCACCACGATTACGACTCAGGATTTTCAGATTAACCAAGGTGGCCGTGCATTTGTAAATGGAGTGCGTCCGTTGCTGGACGGTACGGCGAGTGCTGCGGTTGGAA
>DATEJI010000043.1:0-2006 GCA_035278105.1 Saccharimonadales bacterium (SeqCode) | reverse complement strand
GCCGGCGGTACCGCCGAACTCGCGGCGCAGCTCCGGCACCTCGAAGCACACGTTCAGCATGTGAATCTTGTCCGGCAGAATCTGGCTCTTGAACGGCTGCGGGTACGCCATGATGGTGTCGTAGGCCAGGGAGCCGCAGATTAGAACGGACATAGCTACCCCTTATAACCGTACCGAACAAATGCGACTTTTACGCGATTCATTGCGACTGACCCGCAATGGTACCCTGCATCTTTTCACCGGTGATGTAATACTTAAGCCGTGCAGTTGCTTCTGGCAAAGCACTCATGAGTGTACTGGCCAGCAAAGCGCCATTATCTGCAAATACTTTGTTTAATTTCTGATCCACACTTTCCTTATCCGTTTTAACCGCACTTCCATTATTCAAAGAATCAGTAAACTGTATTTGCCTTTCGTACGTGACTATTCCACCGTCAAAACGGTGGATATCGTATTTATCATTCGGATTCTTAGTGTAGATATTAACGTTGTAACTGACATTCAAAGCGCTAGCATCAGAACGAAGCCCAACCCGCGGGCTGATAAACATTACAACTTGAGTATTCGCCAACCGTGTCTGTTCATGAAAAAAACTGCTGTCGTTGCTTTGTGACACCGTTTGCCAGTTAGCATCCTTTAACCAAGAAACAGTGGAGAGAGTATTGTGTGTTGACGTATACACTTCATCGGATATTTGTAGCTTGTGGATCAATCCGTGAAAGGGATCAAGTTTGGCAGCAAATGTTTCGTAATGTTCTTTATCAATCACGCTGTCCGTTAGCCCACCAACGAATCCCCCGATAAAGCCGAAACCAACACCAGCAGCACCAACTGTAGAAGGCGTAGCAAGGTAGGCATCCAGTTCCTTGTCTGGTTGGACGTAGATAATCGTAATTGGTATAGAACGTAACGCGTCAATTTCATTGGAAGCCAAATGTGGTTGCATCGTTGAGCAACCCGAAAGCAAAAATAGAAATGACGCGCCAAAAAATAAAAGCCATCTAAATGACAACCTGCAATGAGTCAAATTCATAGTTATCTCCAAACAGCCAGCCACGCTTGGCTGCACTTGAAATTTCTCGGCAACTCTATTGCTTTGTTCTCAGCCTAAAGCATTCAACGCCTTCTCATAATCCGGCTCCTGGGCGATTTCCGGCACCAGCTCGGTGTAGGTCACCTTGTCGTTGGCATCCAGCACCACCACGGCGCGCGCGGTGATTCCGGCCAGCGGACCGTCCTGCATCAGCACGCCGTAGTCCTGGGCGAATTTCTTGTCGCGCATCAGTGACAGCGGAATCACGTTATCGAGGTGTTCGTTGCCGCAGAACCGTCCCTGGGCGAACGGCAGGTCCGCCGATACGATCAAGATCACCGTATCGGCATGTTTCTTGGCGTGCTCGTTGAACTTCTTGGTGGACAGCGCGCACACCGGCGTATCCAGGCTCGGCACGATGTTGAGCAGTTTCTTCTTGCCCCTGTAATCGGCCAGCGACACGTCCTTCAAATCCTTGGTGGTGAGTTTGAAGTTCGGCGCCTGGGCGCCGACTTTGGGCAGCTCGCCGCTGGTGTGGATGGGATTGCCGCGTAATGAGATCTTGGCCATGGTTGAATCCTCCTCGAATTAAAGCGACCCTTGCCAGTATGGCAAGAAGTTTACGCAGGGCCGGCTGGATGCCGTCTTCAATTTGCCCCTCTCCCGCTGGCGGGAGAGGGCGGGGGTGAGGGTGGAGCGAATGGATCACCCCTCACTCTCCCCTCTCCCCTCAACGGGGAGAGGGCGCATATATACAGTGTAATCGCCGCTTCCTAATCCCTCACTCCCTCAATCATAGTCACTCAACGGTGGACAACTGCACATCAGATTACGGTCGCCGTAGGCATTGTCGGTGCGCCCGACCGGAGGCCAGTACTTGTTGTGGCGCAGTGACGCCACGGGATACGCCGCCTGCTCGCGGCTGTACTTGTGGCTCCACTGATCGCTCGTGACCATCTCGGCGGTGTGCGGT
>DATEJI010000042.1:0-2475 GCA_035278105.1 Saccharimonadales bacterium (SeqCode) | reverse complement strand
CTCAATCAACCACCACGGTTATTTCCAGAGCGGCAAGGCACTTGGCGTGTTGGTGCATGTGAAAGACGAGAAACGTTTCAAGGGCGGCTGGGCATTCTTTGCTTTCGGTGGCGATGCCCTGGACAAGCCTGCCAGACAGATACCGACCAGCGCGGATTGCTATAGCTGCCACGAGGCCAACGGCGCGGTGGATACCACCTTCGTCCAGTTTTATCCCACTTTGCTGCCGATTGCGATGAAAGACCACACGCTCAGCGCGAGCTACATAAAGGAAGAGGCCAAACACACCAAGTCGCCTTGAATGAATCCTCAGGCATCTCCAGTGGGCACGATGGCTGCCGTCTCCACCATGAGAATTACAGCCTTGTCCGGCGCGCGGGTGCGGTGCACTACACCCTTGGGAACGACAAAGCCTTCCCGGGGCTGAAGATCAACCGAGCGCCCCTCAAGATCAATGATGAAGTGGCCGTCCAGCACGAAGAAAAATTCGTCGTCCTTGTCATGCTTGTGCCAGTGGTACTCGCCCTGCATCACGCCGAGACGCACCACCGAATCGTTGACCTTGCAAAGCGTCTGGTTGTACCAGCGGTCCTTGCACGCCTTGGCCAGCGCGGGGACATCTACCTTGGCAAGTGCCGGAAACTTGATATCCAGATAAGTTGCATACGGATAGGCTTTACTTTCTTTCATGTCGAGTTCACCCGTAGATCTGTTTGCGTAACGCCTAACGATACCAAGCTGACCTACCTCCAGCCAGTGTAGGCCGAGCTAAGCAAACGAATCCAAAAGATAATCGGCCCGCAGTCAGTTGGGTTCGGTTGAGTCCCCCCCAAGGAGCACTTAACGCGTCGCAGGTGGAAACATTGTGAGTAAGAAAAGAGTCAGAAAAGGAAGCGCCACTACTGTCAACGCCAAACACGATTTCGTTAGCGCATCGCAGTAGTCCAAGTTAAGTAAGATTTCCCACCTACCCTTCATTGTATGAGACCTTGTGTTGCCGCATGAAGGCCTTTAGCACAGAAACGTGAACACAATGTCCAACCTGCAAGACTGCGCTATGGTGGACCTTGCGCTTCTGCCCCATCCGGATGACTTCGATATCAACGTCAAAATCCAGATCGAGATGATTTGTTTCGTACTGCATACCCCATACACGTCCGTCAGAGTCAAATGCTGGACCGCCACTTTGACCCCGGAGACCAGGCGTGCTCACCTCAAAGCCAGTCATCTGCCCATTCTGGTCGACTAGGTGGCGGGTTACCATACCGTCAACTGGGAAACTAGGCGTGTCTATACGACCGGAGTCTGTCCATGCGATACGATCGTTCCTGTCGTCGTAGGTAAAGTTGCTAAATTCGGCGAAGGGAAAGCCTAGACGACAGATGTACATTCCCTGCTTAAGGTCGCTGTCAGACTTGGCAAAGGTGGGGAAATCATCACAGAGTAGTTTCGTGAAGCGCTTGAAGTGCAACAGCGCTACGTCAAGCTCGGAGTGGTACATTACATCCACGTCAAGAGATCCTTCAATGCAGTTCATAAAGCGAAAAAGGAGCTGCACGAGCTCACCGTGCGTGAAGCCATATTGCGTTTGAAGCTTCCGGATGAGTTGCTTGGCGTGGGGTTCCAATGCTGTATTCGCACTCTTCGATTTGAATTCCGCATAGCGTAACGACAGCTGATCGGCAGCCAGAACCTGTTGGGCAACATGCTTACAGGTGAGTGCCCATCCGTCGGAATTGACAAAAAAGAGCGTCGCCGCGCTAGGGATGACCAATGCCGATCCTTGATATCGCGCAATTGAGTGAATTGCGCGCGTATAGCTGGCAACCTTCTTAATCGCGTCGATAAACATTCAGGCCTCGGGATCGCGAGACACCAATGCCATACAACAAGAATCAGACGACCAAGAGAGTACTCCGCCAAATAGTCTTGCGCAATAAAATGTGTGACAACAGCGCCGATGTTTCGATCACCACAAGACTTGGAAGTACGAGTAGGTTGGAGTAGGCGCGGCGAACCGCAGCGATAAGCGAATGGAAATTTGTTGGAGTCTGGCTGGCGTGTAAGCTGCAACCGCAGTAAACCGAGAGCTGGCTAGCGATAACGAGCGCGATCGATTCTTGTAAATAGCCGTGGATTGCGTCGAGCGCGCAACATCTACAATCAGCTCTTCATGAGCTCTCTTAATACCCGTAGCGCGAGCCGAGCACTGGAGCGAGCAAGGCTAGCCCGTCAGGGACGAAGGCAGGATGCCGAGTTCGCGCGACCGGCACAGGGATGTGCCGTGAGCGCGACTCTGCAGCGAAGGAAGGGCGCAGGGCAGTCGCGGATTCCGCGACCCGCGCTCCGGGGGAGTGGCTTTGGGCACTTTCGCCGAAACGAAAGTGCCCCGCCCGCGGGTGCGGGAACCCGCTCTAAAAAACGCACGCGGCCGCAGGCCGCACAATGTTCTTCGACTTCGGCGCTACGCGCCTA
>DATEJI010000041.1:0-2687 GCA_035278105.1 Saccharimonadales bacterium (SeqCode) | reverse complement strand
GATTTACACGCGTACCGGCGATGACGGCACCACCGGCCTCGCCGACGGCACGCGCGTGCCGAAAGACGATGCGCACGTGGAAGCCTACGGCACGCTGGACGAACTCAACAGCGCGCTCGGAGTGTTACTGGCGGAACCGCTACCAAAAGATGTGGCCGAGGTGTTGCAGCCGATTCAGCACGAGTTGTTCGATCTCGGCAGTGAATTCTGTTTGCCGGGCTACCAAGCCATCACCGCCGAACATGTGCAGCGGCTGGAAACCACACTCGACCGGTTCAAC
This sequence comes from Saccharimonadales bacterium (SeqCode), assembly GCA_035278105.1. Taxonomy (GTDB): domain Bacteria; phylum Patescibacteriota; class Saccharimonadia; order Saccharimonadales; family UBA4665; genus PMNU01. The sequence goes on along the minus strand of DATEJI010000041.1, from coordinate 2,407 downwards.
GAGAGTCTGCCGCCACTCAAGGAATTCATCCTGCCCGGTGGCAATCGCACCGCCGCCTTGTGCCATCTCGCGCGTACCGTCTGCCGGCGTGCCGAACGCCGTGCCTGGACGTTGCACAGACAGCATCCGCAGAATCCCGAGAGCATCAAATACCTGAACCGACTGTCGGATTTACTATTTGTGACGGCGCGCGTAATCGCGCGCCAAAACGGGGGTCAGGAAGTGCAATGGAAACATGAACGCAAAAGAAACTAGATCGGCGATTCCAGTACCTAACGCAACGGCTGCTTTCGGCCACAAACTGTCGGTCAGATACCACCGAGTTGCCCAACAGCGGTCATCCCGTGTCACAGACAAGCGCAGTTTGTTGGTTTGGCATGAACGACTAGACTACGCGTACGGTCCAGCAGGGGCGGTCCGTCTTAATTGCGAGGTCACGTAGATGCGCGGTCGGTGGACGTGAGTTGAGCCATGCTTGCAACTAGACGCGCGGACCAGTGTCTTCAATAGGTAGCCGCCAATGCCGAACGTCGCCCTACCATCTTTCCAATCACTACTTGTTCAAATGAAGTTCAACGGGAAATCATTGGCCACAGGCACAGCGTTCGTGGTCAACACGCAAAATGGTCCGTGGCTTGTCACAAACCGGCATAATGTTACTGGACGAAGCCAAGATGATAATAATCCGTTATCGTCTACCGGTGGGATACCAAACGAAATTACGATCGTCCATAACCGGAAGGATAAACTTGGCCACTGGGTGCAGCGGGTTGAGCACCTCTACGATGGTGAAAATCATAGGTGGCGGGAACACCCACAACTAGGGGCAAACGCAGATTTCGTGGCCTTGCCACTAACCCAGCTAGATGACGTAGGTCTGTACCCATACGACGTTACGAATACTGGTCCAGACTTTAAGGTTGGCCCCGCAGACATCGTTAGCATTATTGGCTTTCCTTTTGGCATAACTGCAGGTGGAGCAGCTGGTGTCTGGGTCACTGGCTTTCTCGCTTCGGAGCCAACATTTGACTTCAATGGTCTGCCGATCATCCTCGTTGACTGCCGTAGTCGCAAAGGTCAGTCCGGGTCACCGGTCATTGCCTATCGGACTGCTGGAACAGTGACAAGGCAGGACGGTAGCCTAGGCTTTGTTAATGATTCGATAACGAAGTTCATTGGTATATATAGCGGGCGAATCAACAGGGAATCTGATTTGGGAATCATTTGGAAAGCTTCTGCAATCAGCGATCTGGTTCGGTCGTTGTAACAACTCGTCAAAGCCCCACAAGACTGGATTGATTTAACTCACGTGTTCGTACATATAAAGAAGCGGGCAGTCACGTAGGTCTGTAACGGGTCGAAAGGGATCATTGGATTGAAACTTAGTCAGAAATCGCATTGCGGCGCCCCTTTGTTTTCTGTAAGGCCTCGCAAAGCTGCTGCCCACCTTCCAAAATCCTCGGCGTGGCGCGCGCCAGCAAATCACCTGGAATACTGAACAGGCTGCCGGTTTTCACCGCGTTGATCTGCGACCAGCGCTGCCATTCCTTGAGTCGCGCGGCAGCGACAGTGTCGCTGCCAGTCACGATGGCCTGCGGGTCGCGGGCCAGTACCGCTTCCAAGCTAACGGGCGCGGCGGCAGCGGTCAAATCGTGGGGCGCGCGACCAGATCGGCACGACGCGACTCACCATACGCCATTGACGTATATACACCGTTGACGTAGTATCCGATCCATGATCTTCATCGAGACCAGCGTCTTCACCCGTCAAGTGCTGGAACTGTTGACCGATGAGGAATACGCCGATTTTCAACTGAATCTGGCGGGCAACCCGTTGGTCGGTGACCTGATCCAGGGTACCGGCGGGCTGCGCAAGGTGCGCGTGGCGGCAAGAGGCAAGGGCAAGCGAGGCGGCGCACGCGTAATCTATTACTACGTGAGCAGCGCTGCGCAAATTCGGCTGCTGCTGATTTACGCCAAGGGGCGCAAAGACAATCTGTCGGCTGCGGAGAAGCGCACTCTGCGCGGCTTGAACGAGAGGTGGTAAGCATGGACAAGAAACTTTTTGCTGAGCTTGTCGAGAGCATGACCGAGGCCGGCGAGATTGCTCGCGGTGAGCGAGCAGCTTCGCGCGAATTTCGTATCGGAGAAACCGATGTGAGGCGCATCCGCCGGGCCTCCGGGTTATCGCAAGCGAAGTTCGCCAAGCTTATCCGCGTGGAGCTCGGCACGCTGCGCAACTGGGAACAAGGGCGCAGAACTCCGACGGGTCCAGCCCAAGTGCTGCTCCGCGCCATCGAAAGGGATCCTCGCGCGGTCCTTCGCGCCATTGCCTGACCCATTCGAAAGGGGCCATCGGGCCGAATTTAGTCAGATGCCGCCTTGTGGCGCTCTCTCGTTTTCTCCAA
>DATEJI010000040.1:0-18471 GCA_035278105.1 Saccharimonadales bacterium (SeqCode) | reverse complement strand
CCGGACAGCGCCATCAGTGCCCAGGTAAGGAACAGCCCCGCGAGGCCGGTCCACGTCGGGCCGAATTTCCAGATGACTAGCGCGCTGAGGATGCCGGTCAGCAGCTCGACCAGCGGGTATTGGATGGAAATCGGGGCTTTGCAGTAGCGGCAGCGGCCGCGGAGGAGCAACCAGCCAAGCAGCGGGATGTTGTCGTGGGCCGCCAACGGATGCTTGCAGTGCGGGCAGTGCGAGCCTTCGCGCACGATGCCTGGCGGTAGAGGTTCCCCTTCCGGTAGTTCCAGGCCAAGCACGTCATGGGCTTCCCGCCGCCAGGAGGCATCCAGCCGGGCCGGCAGCCGCAGAATCACTACATTAAGGAAGCTGCCTACAAGTAGGCCCAGCACGCCGGCGATAGCGATCCAGACTGACAGCGGCAAATCGGGCATGCAGGAACCGTGGGTGTGAAAACGCGCCGCATTATCGCCGCTTGGCGGTAACGATGTGGCGCGTGGGGTTTTAAAGTTAGACCGTGCCAGCAAGCTTGAAGATGGGCAGGTACAGAGCGATCACCATGCCACCCACCAATACGCCGAGGATCACCATCATCAATGGCTCAAGCAGCGAGGCGAGCGTATCGACGGCGTTGTTGACTTCCTCTTCGTAGAACTCGGCACACTTGAACAGCATATGGTCCAGGGCGCCGGACTCTTCACCGATGGCGACCATTTGCACGACCATGTTAGGGAAGAGGCCGGTCTGGCGCATGGCCAACTGCAACTGATGGCCCACGGCGACATCTTCGCGCATCTGATGGACACCCTCTGCGTAGACGACACTGCCGGTGGCACCCGCAACAGCGTCCATGGCTTCGACGAGGGGAACGCCTGCTTTAAACGTCACCCCCAACGTGCGAGCGAAACGCGCAATGGCGGATTGTCGAAGAATGTTACCCATAACGGGGATTTTCAGGGTCACGCGATCAAGGAAATGAGCAAACTTGACCGAGCGCTTCTTGGCCATTACGAGGGCGACAATACTGCCGATGATGCCGAAAACCACCACCCACCAATAGGCCTGCATGAATTGCGACGCCGAGACGACAATTTGGGTAGGGGCTGGCAACTGAGCACCAGCGTCCTGAAACGTCTTGGCAAACACGGGGACCACGAAGATCAGCATGATCATACAAACAAGGAAGGCCACCACCAGCACCATTACCGGGTAGAACAATGCCTTCTTGATCTTTGCCTTGATCGCCTCAGTCTTTTCCTTATAGGTGGCAACTGTGTCGAGGATGGTATCCAGTACACCTGCCGATTCACCGGCGCGCACCAGGTTGCGATAAAGCTCATCGAATTGAACGGGGTACAGCGCTAGCGCTTCATTGAGCGTCGAACCACCTTCGATGCTCTGCTTGACATCGGTCAGCATGTTTTTGAAGCGCGGATTCTTTTGGCCGTCCGCAATAATCTCGAAGGATTGCACCATGGGCACGCCAGCGGCCATCATCGTAGCGATCTGGCGGCTGAAAATCGCTATGTCGCGGGGTTTAACGGCGCCACCCGAGCTGCCAAACAGGGGTTTTGTGCGCTCCTTGATGGTTTGCGGGTTCATGCCCTGGCGGCGCAACTCGGCTTTTACCAGTGAGGCATTCTTCGCTGCCATCGAGCCCTTCATGCGCTTGCCGCGCTTGTCCAGCGCAATCCATTCGTAAGTGGGCAACTGCGAGATCTGGGCACGCTGTGCGCCCAGCTGCCGGGTGTGCTTGGTGGCGGCGGTAACCGTAGCCATTGTCTCTCATCCCCTAATAATCAGATCCACGCCGGCGTCTGCAGACGGCTGGCAAGGTAATCACCAGCTTACGTCACTTTGGTGTCCCATTTCGTGGTCGCCCCCGCAAGTCTGGTATGAAGCCGGTCGCGATCTCTCGCTAATCCTTGGTCACGCGGTCGATTTCGGCAAGGCTGGTAACCCCCGCTTTCACCTTCAGCAATGCCGATTGGCGCAGATCGTTGATTCCTATCCTTTGGGCTGCCTCAGCGATCTGGAGGGCATTCCCGCCTTCAAGCACGATCTTCTGAATCTCTTCCACCATCGGCATCACCTGATAAATGCCCACGCGCCCCTTATAGCCCTCGTTACAGTCAGCACAGCTCCCGGCTTCATAAAGGGTCATGCCCTCATCAATGTCGCGTTGAGTGAAGCCCGCGGCCAGCAAAGCTTGTGGTGGAAGGTTGATCGGCTTCTTGCAGCTATGCAGGCGCCGTGCCAGGCGCTGGGCGATCACCAACGTCACCGATGAGGTGATGCTGTAGGGCGGAATGCCCATGTTCATCAGGCGGGAAATGGTCTGGGGCGCGTCATTGGTATGCAGGGTAGACAGCACCATGTGACCGGTCTGGGCAGCCTTGATGGCAATCTCCGCCGTCTCCAGGTCGCGAATTTCGCCCACCATGATCACGTCCGGGTCCTGGCGCAGAAAGGAGCGCAGTGCTGCGGCAAAGGTCATGCCGCGCTTGGTGTTCTGCTGCACCTGGTTGATGCCTTCCACGCGGATTTCCACCGGGTCCTCCACCGTGGAGATATTTCGTTCCGCGGTGTTGAGGATATTCAGTGCGGTGTACAGCGAAACGGTCTTGCCCGAGCCGGTGGGGCCTGTGACCAGCACCATTCCATAGGGCTTGTGGATGGCATCCAGGTAGAGCTGCTTCTGGTGATCCTCGTAGCCAAGCTTGTCAATGCCAAGCTTGGCGGACGAGCTGTCCAGGATACGCAGCACGATCTTTTCGCCGAATAACGTTGGCAGGGTGCTGACGCGGAAGTCCATCGCGTGACTCTTAGACAAGTTCAGCTTGATGCGACCGTCTTGAGGTACGCGGCGTTCTGCAATATCCAGCCCAGCCATAACCTTCAAGCGTGAGCCAATACGGTTCGCCAGCTTCTGCGGCGGACTGGCTACGGCGCGCAGCATGCCATCCATACGTAGCCGTACGCGGTATTGGTTCTCATACGGCTCGAAGTGAATGTCCGAGGCGCCCCGGCGGATGGCATCGACCAAAATTTTGTTGACGAACTTGACGACGGGAGCATCGTCATTGGCGTTGGCATCAATGCCGGACCCAGACCCCTCGCCATCCTCATCGACGGATTCCAGCGCCAGGTCATCGAGGTCACCTCCGCCCAGGTCCGGCGTCACGTTGTTAAGCGTGCTGACGGCAACGTCGATAGCCCGGCTCAGCTGTGCCCGTTCGACCAGTACGGGCTCCACCATGCAATTGGAATGAAACTTGATCTCATCCAGGGCATGCAACTGCATGGGGTCGGCAATCCCCACGAACAGGCGCTTGCCGCGCTTCATGAGTGGCAGCGCTTGGTGTTTGGTCATCAGCTCCTGGCTGATCAGGTTCGTAGGCATGCTGGCTGCAGCGAGTGCTGAGACATCAATGATCGGCATGCCGAATTCCGCCGACGCGATCTGCGTCAAGCGGTTGTTATCGACCAGACCTTGGTCCAATAGCCAGCCAGTCAAGGTTTTCTTCTGCTGACTCGAATCGGCGACGGCTTTGCGGACGTCTGCCTCGGGTAGCAAACCTTCGGCAACAAGCCGGCGGGCTAGTCCGGACAGGCCAAGTGCGGTTGGCTGCGGTTGCGATGACATGACAAAACCTATCTAAGTCCCCTGATCGGCCTCGAATTTAGCGCACATCGGGCAGCTAGACCATCTATCGAATCGTGACTCAGCGGACAAAAAAGGTGAAGCGAGACGCCCAGGGGCGAATTCAAAACCATCCGGTACAGGTTAATGAGCGGAATCATTAGGTGCTTGACCCCACAGTCCAGCACAACTCCAGAGCCCCTAGAGCAGTTCCGATTGCATGCAAAGTGATACTGCCGCGTTATGATCGCCGCTTACCCGGGGAAGTCATCCGTTTGAACAGTCTCAGCATCATTCTGCCCGCCAAGAACGAGGCGCCGGCGCTCACCAAACTCTTGCCACGCTTACGTGCCATCCAACCGTTGGCAGAGATCATTGTGGTGGACGACGGGTCCACCGATGACACTCGAACCATTTGCGCTCAAAACGGAGTGCAATGCCTATCGTCACCTTACTCGATGGGGAACGGAGCGGCGGTCAAGCGAGGCGCGAAAGCGGCAACCGGGGATGTCCTTGTTTTTATGGATGCGGATGGACAGCATGACCCTGAGGATGTGGTTCGCCTAGTCGAAAAGCTGGAACAGGGATACGACATGGCGGTAGGTGCCCGCGACTGGGATAGTCAGGCGGGTGTCGGACGAGGGGTCGCCAATACATTTTATAACTGGCTGGCGACCGGCATGACGGGTCATGAAATCAAAGACCTTACCTCTGGATTTCGTGCGGTACGTGCGGAAAGATTTCGAGAGTTTCTATATTTGCTGCCAAACGGGTTTTCTTATCCGACCACCAGTACGATGGCTTTTTTTCGTAGTGCGTATCCCGTGGCCTATGTACCCATCAAAGCCGACCAACGCATCGGAAAAAGCCATATCAAACCCCTGCGCGATGGTATTCGCTTTTTGTTGATCATCTTCAAGATTGCAACCCTGTATTCGCCGCTGAAGCTTTTTGCGCCGGCAAGCGCGACGTTCTTCCTGCTGGGCTGCGTAAATTATCTAGCAACTTATCTGCACTCGGGGCGCCTTACCAACGGTAGCACCTTGCTGTGGAGCGCCGCGGTAATTATCTTTCTGATCGGACTGGTGTCGGAGCAGATCACTAATCTCACGTATAAGCGCGATGCTTGAATCTCTGTGGTTGCATCGTGCGAGTTGCAAGCAATCGGCTAAGCCAGAGTCCATGTACATCGAGTACGTACAGTGAGTCGCAAAGTCGCTCATAACACCCTTTGGAATGTGGGGGGCTCGCTAGCCTCGCTAGGCGTCGGATTGCTGGCGCTGCCTGTGCTGCTGCATACGCTCGGCGAGGCAAGGATGGGGGTGTTTACGTTGGCGTTGGGTTTAATAGGTTTTTCTGGCCTGCTCGATCTGGGCTTGGGTCGCGCATTGACGCAGACTGTGGCCAGCAGCCTTGGTATGGGGCGCCCTCGCGGCGCAGTAGCAGCCCTGGTATGGCACGTACTGCGATTATTGGCGCTGTTTGGTCTGGTGTGGGCGGTAATGTTGTGGTGGTTTATACCGCCTGCGGTGCAGCATCTGTTCCATTTAGAAGGAACACTGAAAGCCGAGACAGTGTTCGGCTTGCGCATGGTGGCGTTGTCCTTGCCTTTCGCACTCGTGGCTACCGGTGCGATGGGGGCGCTTGAAGGTATCCAAGCCTTTCGGCGTGTCAGCACGTTTCGCTCGCTGCTTAGCGTGTCCCAATTCGGTTTGCCAACACTAGCGGTGCTGTTGAAGCCCGACGTAGGCTGGGCTGTTGCCGGACTGGCTCTTAGTCGCGTATTGAGCATGATAGTTTGGCTGCACGGTCTTCGTCGCGAATTTCAGCGCGAGAAAGCTATCATTCACGCGCGTGAAGACCTGCAGCATTTGCTGCGCTTCGGCGGCTGGTTGTCACTCAGCAACGTGATCGGTCCGCTCATGGTCTACGCGGACCGTTTTTACCTAGCGAGTGTGTTCGCTCCTGCGCAGGTCGCTTACTATGCGGTGCCTTACGACGCCGTATTCCGCTTGACCAGTCTGCCGATGACTGCACTCAATGCTTTATTTCCCGCACTTGCCGAGGCGCAGCAGCGGGCGACCCGCACGGCGCCGTTGTTGTTGGTTGCCATGCGTGCCATGGTTTCGCTGCTGCTTCCGCCCCTTGTGCTCGCCATTGCTTTCGCAATGCCCCTGCTCACCTTTTGGTTGGGCGCCAGCTTCGCCCTGCATGCAGTACACGTCTTCCAGTGGTTGTTGCTAGGCGTGCTGCTCAATAGCTGCGCCCAGGTGCCGTATGCAGCGCTGCAGGCGCACGGACGTGCCGATCACACCGCTCGGCTGCATTTGCTGGAACTGCCTCTGTTCGCCGTAATGTTAGCAAGTTCAGTGTGGTGCTGGGGCGTGGAAGGCGCCGCCATCGCCTGGACCCTGCGCGTATTGCTTGATGCTCTGTTGCTTTATGTCAGCGCCTGGTGGTTGCAGCCCACACTACGCGTTGCTTGGTCAAGTGGGATGCGGCTTCTATTGATTGCAACTGCGGCTGCGATAACCGCACTGTGGCTGCAGTCACTTACGCTGCGGCTCATACTAGCAATTGCTGTGTGCATTGCTTGCAGTTGGCAGCTCTTGCGCCTAGCACGACAATGGCGCGAAATCGATAAAAGGCACGTTATTGCATGACGCCCAAATCTTCCATCGAGGAATGGCCCGCCGCCGACCTTGAAGCCGTGCCACACTGCCCGGTGTGTGGTAGTACGGATCGCAGCCAGTTGTACGAGGGGCTTACTGACAGGGTCTTTGGCGTTGCCCCCGGCCGATGGAGCCTGCAAGGCTGCAGCGTGTGCGGTAGTGCCTACCTTGATCCTCGGCCTACGCTACGGAGCATCGGGCGCGCCTATGCTGCCTATTTCACCCACGGTATTGAAGACCACCCTATCGTGCATCGCAAGGGTGGCGTGCACAGTATGTTGCACGCTTGGATCAACGGCTATCAAAATGCTAATTATGGCACTCGACGAGAGCCAGCGAGCGTGGCCGGACGCTGGTTGCTTCCGCTGTTCCCTTCGCTACGAGCTGCAGCCGATGCCGAATGCCGTCATTTGCGGCGCTCAGTCGTCGGTGGTAATCACCTGCTCGATGTGGGTTGCGGCAACGGTGGCTTTCTTGTCCTGGCGCAACAGGCCGGTTGGGTGGTGCGAGGGGTTGATTTCGACCCTGATGCCGTCCGTACGGCCCGCGCTCGCGGACTTGACGTAGATCATGGTGGTCTCGAGCTGTTCGATGCGCAGCGTGAATGCTTCGATGTGATCACAATCTGTCACGTCATCGAACATATGTTTGACCCTGTTGCAGCGATCGCACGCATTTATGACCTCCTGAAGCCAGGTGGCGTGCTCTGGTTAGATACCCCAAATCTGGATAGCCTCGGACACCACCGCTTTGGCAAAAACTGGCACGCTCTTGATCCACCGCGGCATCTGGTTTTGTTTGGTGTTCGTAGTCTGTCTGATTTGCTGATCAAAGCTGGTTTCAAATCAATCACATGGCTGTGGCGAGGCATGACGGTCTTCGATGTTTATGCTCCGAGCGAAGCTATCGCGAAGGGAATGATCGGCGCCAGCGCAAGCTACCAAGGGAAACCTCCGTTATCGGCCATTCGAGCCGAATTGCGCGAAATGCTGCAACCTAAGCGACGTGAGTTTCTCACCCTTATGGTTCGCAAATGACCAGAACAAAACCCGGCGCGCGCGTACATGCGGTAGTGGTGAGCTACCGCCCCGATTTGCTGATATTGAGTGCTTTGCTCGAAGCGCTTGCGCCTCAAGTCGCAGTTATTCAGCTTGTGGATAACACTCAGGTCGAGGACACGCGCGTAGCGGATTTGGTGCAACAACTCGACCTTCCAGCGTTGCGTCTGCAGCGCTTAGGCAACAATTACGGTATTGCGCGAGCAATCAATCTTGGTGCGCAAGCGGCGTGGACTGATGGCGCCAGCCATATCCTGTTGAGCGATCAGGACAGCCTCCCCTCGCCTGATATGGTGCGAAACCTGTTACGTATTGAAGCGGAACTGCGAGCGCGCGGTGAACTGGTTGGTGCGGTTGGTCCCACTTATACAGACACGCACACCGGCATCACATTCCCGTTTCAAGTCGATGTTCCCGGAAAATTCTTCTACGGGCATGTGCGCCCTAGTGCAGAGGTTCCTGTCGTCGAGGCGCTATCGTTAATTACGTCCGGTACGCTGATTTCGTCCGCGGCATGGACTGCGATTGGCCCAATGCGCGAGGATTTTTTTATAGACCATGTAGATATCGAGTGGAGCCACCGTGCGCGGGCGACTGGCTTAAAGCTGTTCGGCACATATAACGCGACCATGGGGCATCGCATGGGCGATGATCAGTTACGTGTATGGTATTTTGGCTGGCGTCGCGAAAATGCCTATAGTCCGTTGCGTGTGTACTACCGTACGCGTAATTTCATCGCATTATGTCGCCTGTCTTTCATGCCTGCCCGTTGGAAATGGCGCAACGGTTGGTATTGTGCAGGTGTTGTCTATAGCCAGGTGTTCTATGGGCGGCAACGCGGTGCCGCGCTACGCATGGCGCTACGTGGTTTATGGGATGGACTGCGCGATAGGCTAGGGCCGTTTCATGCAAATGAGGTCTAGCTCTCCCACGTCAGTCGGGCAGCCAATCAGCTGATCTTGGGAATGCCGTGCCGCCATAGCATCGATAGCTTCCGAAGCTGCATTCGCGTGGTCTTCATATATTGATGAAGCGCGATGCGGCGTTGTATTTGTTCGTGTCGTCGCTGCTTTCTCAACTCGCTCCACGAGCTGGCCAGTGACGTCATCGACGGCCAGTAGACCTTGCTCCAAATCAACCTGTCGGATTTCAACAACGAAAGCACCATGCCTTCTAGTGCCAAGACAATCAGATGGAGTGCAAGCAGTGGCCACATGAAGACGCTCGGTGTCATCACCATCAACGTATAAGTCTTGTTGCGCTCACTTAGCGCACGGCGCCGGTAGGTTGTATGCAGCTGACCGAGCGTGGCGCGGTTCCCCCCGAAGCTGGCACCCTGGCGATGGCGATAGCCGCTATCGGTGGCAACTTGCACCGGAAAGCCGCGCAGACGTGCTTGGCAACACAGATAAAGGTCTTCACCGATAGACCCGAACCATTCGGGGAAGCCGCCAAGTTGGGACCAGAGCGTTCGAGGAAGGAGGAGACAAGCGCCGATCACCATGGCTACGTTCTGGCGGCTACTGTCGAGATTTGGTATCGGATTGTAGAACGGGTCAATCAGGCAGCCTCGATCGACAAGAGTGCCGCTTTCCCAATCATATTGAGGGAGAGTCACAATGCCAGCAGGATCCTGTTTGCGGGCAACATTTAATAGCGCTGTGAGCGCACCGGGGTGTAGTGCTGCATCATTGTTTAGAAGAAGTAGATACTCTCCCCGTGCATGCGCGGCCATGCGGTTGTTGCTGATGCAAAAGCCAACGTTCTCCTGGCTGGCCAATAACTCTATGTTGGGATAGTGCTCAAGCAACCAGGAAACGGAGTCATCGCTTGAAGCATCATCATGAATAATGACCTCAAATTCGGCGTCGAAGCTTTGCGCAAATATGGAGTCCAGACAATCCTTGAGAAGCGCGACACCGTCGTAGTTCGCCACGCAGATCGAACAAAGTGGTGCCGATGAACGACTCACGGCTGGATGGTATTGAACCAGTCCCATGTTGTTTTCAAGCCTTCAAGCAGCGAAGTTTTGGGTGTCCAGCTGTGGTGTAGTCGTGCTGAGGTGGAATCCATGACGATGTAGTCGGCATCCAGTGTTCGACTGGGAGCGTAGGTTCGTAGTAAAGGCTGATGAGTTACGATTTCGATAGCGTGGAACAATTCATTAAGGCTGACGCCCACACCACTGGATGCGTTGAATGTTTGTACGCCGAGCGGCATGGGATTACGCATCACTTTCAAGCAAAGCTCGATAAAGTCATCAATGTAGAGATAGTCGCGTACATTCGATCCATCGCCCCAGACCGATAGCGTTTCCCGACGACGAATTTTTCCAAAACAGGTTGGGACAATGCCGAAGCCTAGCTTTTCTGTCTGCCCCGGACCATAAAGATTTGACGGGCGGAGCACGGTGGCATGGCCATTGTATTGACGACTCCATGCGCGGATGAAGTATTCGGCAGCGACTTTCGCGGCGCCATGATAGGAGCGTGGTTGTACGGTTGTGGCTTCGATGGCTGGCTTTTCCATGTTGCCTGCATAGAGGCTACCACCGGAGGAAAGGTAGAGTAGGCTTACCTCTGGCCTCTCCTGCAATGCCTGCAGTAGCGTCAAAAACGGCAGCAAATTATTTTGCAATTCCTCGACAGGTTTTCCGGCAGAAGTGCCAGGAGAGGAGCGCGACGCCAAGTACACCACGGTGTGTGTCTTATCCAGTAATTGAGCAACTTCGCTGGATTCGTTGAGGTCCGCCACAACAACTTCGGCGCCCGCTAAGTCGTTATGAAACGGCCGACGACTGACCGCAATGGGTTGAGCTCCTTGTTCAAGTAATGACAGCGTGAGGCGGTGCCCCACGAACCCATCGGCGCCCAATACTAAAATTCGATCACTCATACACGGTCGCCTTGAGCAATGTCCTGTAGATTCTGATGTAGCGTTGTGCGCAATCATCCCAGGTGCCGAATTCGGTCGCAGCTTTCAAGCGTGTCATCTTGCCAAGGCGATGATTGAGTTCGTCATCTTCCAATCGTGTCACAGCTTGAAGATAGCTTTCGATGGAATCGCATAACTGACCGGTATGCCCGGATTCAACAATCGTGGCATGCGCCGGCATGTCGGATGCAATGATAGGAAGGCCGGCAGCCATGGCCTCAAGCATGACTTGCGGGCGTCCTTCGGCGTGTTTGCTGAGCGTAATCAGGCCACAGGCAGTGGGGAACCATTCGGTAGCCAGTTGATGAGGCGACGCCGCGCCATGGTAGCGCACCCAGTCCGGCACTTCGATATCTTCTTGCATCGGGCCGAACAGATGTAGTTCGCGTTCGTTATTGCAAAAAAGTCCTTCCGACCACTGGAACAAAGGGCCGAGTTTGTCGGCGGTAAGTCGTGTGACTGCAAGCCAGCGTTTAGGCCGCCCTGGCTCGAGTCTACGCTCAATGTCGTACCAGTGCTTATCGATTCCGAATGATACGGGGATGATTTCGGCCACATCGCCAAATACTTTTTGAAGTGTCTCCTGCATCCAATCGGCGTTGGGACAGATGGCGACTCGCCGGTTCCGCAAGGCTTTACGCAGCAGGGCGCGTACAAAAGGAAGTTTGAGTAGCTTGAGATCGTTACCCAAAGCGGTAATCAAAACTGGTTTGCCGTCGGATGGCAGAGGAAGAGCGCATTGCAGCCAATTGACATGATAGAGGTCGACATCGGGTGATCTGCGGTAGGCAGAACCAATCATGCGCAACAGCGTGATGGGCGTAAGCAAGGCTTTCGCACCGCCTTGGCGGATGAGATGCGAAATGCCCCCGGCGGCCATAAGCTTGGCAAGCCAAGCGCTTTCACTGGGTGTTGCCGCGAAAGCCGCGGCAGGAGGCAGCTCGCCAGGAGGAGCCCAAACCGTCAAATGAAGATCGCCGGATCGAGTCAGGCCATCTACCAGGTGACGTATAAATACCCCACGCCAGTCCGTGGCATCCTTTGGATAGGAAGTGCTGAGCAAAAAGATACGCATAAGTTTTGCGTCCATAGGCAGTGCTCCGAAGGGACCTATTGCATCCCGGGCATGGCGCGCAGTTCCGCCAGCGTGCTATCGAGGCGGCCGCCGTAGTTCAACGACTCCAGCTGTGCCATGGCATGCTGCGCCTCGGTTTTTTTGCCCAGCGCGACAAGCATCCGTATCAATGTGATGCGATAGGCTGCTTCGCTTGGAGCGATCTTTATGGCGGACGCAATCATGCTCAAGCCCAATGGCTTATCACCAAGCACGTTCCACGCATAGTCGCCATACATGGACAGGAGGCGTGCGCTTGGCCTTGGATGGGACAAGGCCGCTAAATAGGCTTGCGTCATGAATTTTTGCGACAGCTCGCATTGGCCATCGCGTGCGCACTCGGTCAATGCCCCGAGCGAGCTTTCATCCTGTATGGTGGGAGTGCGCTGCTGAAGTTTGTCGATCAAACTGCGCCACCATGCCGGATTTACGGACAGGTGCATGCGTGCATTCATGAAGATCAGCGCCTGCTCAGGCAGGATCGACGAGTTTGGAAGCGCAGCGGCACGTTCCAGTGGAGCATAAGCTAGCTGGGTAAAAAGGGAGGCTGGGTCGTAGTGGGAATAGATGATGTAGGTACGCCCAAGTTCATATTGGGCGCGTGGAGAGTTGGGCGCGCGAGCAGCCAGAGTTTCAGCCAGTTTCAGTGGATCGCCCCAAGCCATGGCGGTCAGGGCGGTTTCGCCGCCCCACAGCAGTAACAAGCCGACCAGGAGGCTGCTTCGCAAGAGCGCGAATCTGGACCGTGTGGCAATGGCCGCTGGCGATGCTTGAGGAAGTAGAAGCGGAATGAGTACGAGCATCAAGCCGAAACTGGCGAAATAGTTGCGGTGCTCGTAAATCAATTCCAATGGCAGGATGGTCCCTGTTAGCAGATGGCAACCCAGGAACAACGCGATGCCTAGCGCTACCAGCGGGCGCCGTTGGCGAAGCCGCCAGGCGCAAGCAACTAGCGTGATGAGCGCGAGAATGCTGGCGAACGTGCTCCAGGGCTTGAATAGGCCATTCGAGATCTGGAAATCATCGTTATAGAACGACAACGCGTGTGGTGTGGGCAGAAGCGTCCAGCCGATGTAGTCGACGATGATGCGCGCTTCACTGAGTAGGCGGGTGCGCAAAGTGAAATCGCGAGTGGCCCAAGCAATCGGATTCAGTACGCCAGGTAGCAGCCAAGCGAGACCTGCAACTAAGGGCAGTACTAGTACAACCAGAAATAGCACGACTAAACGGGCATCTATCCTGGGACTTGTGATCAGTTCGCCAGTCTCCCTCGGCGCTACAGAACGAAAACCAAGCACTGCCCACTCAATCAGAAACGCATAGAGTGGTAGCATCGCCGCGGTTTCCTTCGCCAAAACCCCGATGGCTGTTGGCACCGTGATATTGAAAGCACACAACAGAAAACCAGTGCGCCTCAGAGGTATCGGGCCATAGCCCTGGACTATCGATAGGCTTGCGGAGGCCAGCATGCGTTGGCGCCCTGCCACGTAGCCGATAAGACCTAGCAGCAAGAACAGATTAGCCATGCTCTCCATGCGCTGGACGGTGTACAGCACGGCGGTCAGATTGATCGGCAGGAGCATCCATCCGGCTGCGATGAGTACGGCGATTTTCCTGTCGCGTTCCTTGACGCTATCTGGTTTGACCAGCGCAAGCAGGGATTGCGCAAGAAGGTAGACGAGCAGGCCGTTTAGCAGATGGATGATCAGATTGGTGAACTTCATCCAATACGGATCAAGCCCCGTCGCTAGATAGTTGAGCGCGAAACTGAGCGAAACCAGCGGACGCTTGAATTCGCTGGAAGGTGAGGACAGCGCGGCTTCCATTAGCGACGGAATATTGAAGTGGTGTGGCTGTACTCCGTTGTTGTCGACGATGTTGGGGTAGTCGTCGAACAGCCATGCGCCGTAGAGGCCTGGCCAATAGACGGCGGCGGTGAGCAGTATGGCGGCAAGCAGCAGCCAGTACGTACCGCGCACCTTGGGCATTGTGCTCATGGTGTCCTGAAAGCGTGGCGAGGGCTTCTATTCTGCCGCAAGCGCCCAGGAAAGCGGACAGTCAATGATTGCCGGGCGGTGTCGGTGCTGGTCGGCTATGAACTTGTTTCATTCCCTCAATCTGGACGATATCCGCGGCATTGATAGCCCGGTCGTCGACCAGCAGGCGCCGCAAGAGCGGCAAATGCTGGTAATCAGCGTTGCGCAGCGTGGCGATGGCCTGGTCGTAAAGTCCTGCGCTGACCAGATACTTTGCTTGCAGGCGCGGGATCTCGGCATCGGGGTCTTTCTGATAGGTCTGCGCGAGTTCTTCTATGGCCATGCGCAGTTGGCCGTGTGCCACAGCCCACTGATGCTTCTGATAGTGAAGAAACCCAGCGGCCACGCCATCACTGCCGTAGGCTTGGTTGGCCAGCAGGATATCGGCGCTTTGTAGCCATGCATGGTCGTCGAACGCAGGACAGTGTTTGCTGGCCGCCAGCTCGCGCAGCATGCTCATGTTCTCGAAGCCGCCGCGGTCGAACGGCGCGACCCGTAGCACATCGTCCATCCGGCTTACATCTGCCGATGTCAGCGTGCCCTGCATGCACAACACATAGACGCGATCCTCCGCGATACCGCTGCTTAGGGGGGCGTGTGCGGCAATGCTGTCAGTCACCTGCAAAGCCCGCTCTACCTGTCCGTGCTGCAGTAGGCGATCGATAAGAAAGATCTGTGCCCGGACAGAAAGAGGTTGGGTGCTTGCCCAGGTAGTGGCCAGGCGATCTTCGGAGGCATAGAGGTTTGCGCTGAGCACGGTGGTAATGCAGCAGGCCAGCACCCACAGACCGCTTGCCAATACGCAAAGGCTTCGCCGTTGAGAGGGCTCAGTCTGGGCAATACCAAGGCTGATTGCCATCATGATCCCCGCCAGCGGGAGGTAATTGCGGTGCTCGAAATACAGCTCCAACATTACCGATGAGCTTTCCAGCAGCTGCCCGCCCAGGTACCAGAATACCGCCAGTGCCAGCAGTGGCCGCCGACGACGGCCGGCCACACTCCATGCCAAAAAAGCCAGCAATATCAGTAGCCAGACAGCGGTGGCCCAAGGGTTGAAGAGGCTATGCGATACCGTAAAGTTGTCGTGATAAAGCCCATATAGGCCGAAGCGTGGCAGGAAAATTTTGTCGAGGTAACTGGCCAGCACACGCGGCTCGGTCAACAGCCGCTCGCCAACCGTAAAGTCGCGAATCCCATGCACGCCCCATTGGCTCAGCACCGACCACAGCAGATAGCCGGTCACGAATGCGGCTATTGGCCAAATCAGGAGGCGGCGTAGCCAGCGAAGGCGTGCAGGCAACCGGTGTGTAGGTTCGCGCAGCACCGTAACATCAAGCGCAACTGCATAAAACGGCAATAGAATGCCGTTCTCTTTGCTTAGGAACGCCAATCCCGTGCATACGCCAAGACCCGTTATCATCCAGACGGCGCGCCGCCAAATGGGCCAGGTGGTTTCCATCAGTCCGCGCGAGTGGGCCAGTAAACCAAGCAGCGTGAAGGTGGCACCCAGCAACGTCATACGTTGCACGACCAGCACCACGCCGGAAAGCTGAACCGGACTCAGCAGCCAGCCCGCCGTTGCAAGCACAGTTGCCACCAGCACTCGATGTTCGAGCGCACCTCCCTCGACTTTATCGCCCAGCCAGTAGCTGGCTACGCGCCGCGTCAGCAAAAACACCAGCACGCCGTTCAACAGGTGAATGCCGATGTTCACAAGGCGAAAGGGCAACGGATGATCCGGCCACGCTGATTTCTGCAACAGAAAGCTCAGCATGGCAATAGGCCGGCCCGGAAAGTTGCGCGGCTGGGATAAATAGATGCCTAGGTCGCGCCAGCTTGATACACGGTCAATGCTGTTCAGCGCGGACAGGTTCGGGAAATCATCGAACAGGAACGGGCCGTGCAGCGTGGGCCAATACAAGATGGCGCAAACAATGAGGAGCAGGATCAGCCAAAGCGTTGCGCGTATCGATACGGACATGAGGAAACTTGAATCACGCGTATCGAATACGCGGCTCCGCTCTATGAATATTGTGACCCGGGGTTGCTATTGGCATGCCCTGGGCAGGTAAATAGGATCTGCGTTGCTGCTGCATTGCCAACTCACCGAGCCACCAGTGCCAGTCATGATAAAGGTGACCGTTTTGCCCTGCAGCCTGGGAGAAACTGTGTTGTTGCGCATTTGGGCAGTAATCGAACAGCCCGATGCAGCAGGGGCTATGCTGAGGCTGGCTACATATTTACCACTGTAGCTGGTCCCTGCAGCGAGGTTGTTGGCGCCGAATGCCGGGCAGCTTCCCGTTTGGGTGTAGTAATCGGATATGTCGGTCTTAACGCCGTCAATGATCGTAAAAGCCTCGCTCAACTGCGATTTGCCAGTCGAGTCCATATAGACCGTAATGGCAAGGCTGGAAAGGATGGCGATGATCGCTACCACGATCATCAGTTCAATTAATGTGAAGCCACGAGCCTGACGCATGGATATACCCCCTGTGTATATATCGGCATGCACGGTTTGATTTGTCTGGGTTGATCCAGTTCGTCGAAGAACTTCCCTACTGACACAGGCGTCGTTTAGAAGGGCCATCTTCTGCGCAATCAAGACGCAGCGTCGCTCGCGTTACATGACCTTTCAAAAAAGAGCCCCTCATGCGAGGGGCTCTTGTCGCATGCAGTGTTGGCCGCCTTGCGATCGATGCGTGATGTGTTAGTTGCCTACGCAGGCCGTCGGTTCATACTTGGTGGGAATACCACTAGCGTTGCCGGGGTCACATGCCCAAGTGAACGAGCCGCCGTTGTTGTTACCGTTGATTTTCACTGTTTTGCCGGCAAGCGGCTGCGAAATCGAGCCTGCTGTAGACCTGAACACGATTTGAATCTGGCAGCCCGTGGTGCCATTGGCAACAACGGACGCGCTTGCAACGTACTTGCCAGCATAGCTCAGGATGTTACTGGCCAAGCTACCGGCCGTGCCGTTGGCGCCACCAACCGTCGGGCACTGACCGGCTTGGTTGTAGTACTCCACGATCGGGGTTTTCAGGCCATCAGCGACCGTCTGCGATTCGGAGAACTGCGACTTGGTGATGTAGCTCTGGTACTGCGGAATAGCGATAGCCGCCAGGATCGCGATGATCGCAACCACGATCATCAGTTCGATCAGGGTAAAGCCTTTTTGCATGGTCTTCATGGATGGTTCCTTTTACTTTGGTTAGCTAACCGTTGATGCCCCCTGAGCCCCAGTCCCGAAACCCCCTAGGCAGGATCGGCCCCATTCATCATGGTCAGGAACGACCAGGAAGCTGTCGGAGTCGAAGCACTATACATGCCACGGTATGGCTCGCATAAAGCGCTTGGCATGATGGCTGCTCGTAGTGTGTTAAGCGTCACGAAAGCCCATTCCCTTCGGACAGCATGTGGTCGACCGTGTGCCACGGCGGGGGCCGCCCAAGGCGTGCGAACGAATCTTTTGCGTCCATGTGTGACGTTTTTTGTCAGTCTTGTCGCTGACGGCGGCACTCTGTGCTCGATTTCTCTCTCGTCGTCGCCGTGCGCATAGCGGTACTGCAATTTGCAAGCAAAGACGCGTTCCCGGATGTATGCGGGCCATGTTGGGGTCCGGCTGCGCCTCACTCCAACCTACGTTCTGAGCCATGTGTGCGGGATATGAGTTCCAGCTGCCGCGGAATGCGACGTTGGCGACTTATGTGTTCTTGTTTTCAGCGTCAATGTGCGACGGGGTATGGTCAAGTAGTGGCAGCTGCGTAACCTCATAGCCGTCATTCCCGCGAAGGCGCATTGCTGTCCAGCGAAATTCGCTGCGCTCTCGACAAGCATCTGCAACTCAACCGAAGCCCCATTTTTTCAGCAAATTCAAAGCTAGCGATTCGTCGCCCCAGCGAACGCCGGAGTCCAGGGTCTTTGACTCCGCTCGATGGTGCATGAACCAGTCAAAGTATCTCTCTCATACGCAGCGGCACGCCGATATGCGACAGCAGTGAGACAAGCGTCATCGTGACCGCTAAGCTCATCCGAATTGACACGCAAGGCAAGCCTTCAACAAAGGGAGATGCTATGAAGCCTATATTCGCCACGCTGCTGTTGGCCCTACCGATCGCATCGGCAGCGATGGACTCGCCCCGCAGCACACTCGTGGAAGATTCATCGTCGCATCCGTTCAACATCAGTGATCTGGTGATGATGGATCGCGTCAGTGATCCACAGCTGTCCGCAGATGCCCGTTACGCTGCTTTCAGCGTTCGCAGCACCGACTACGCAGCCAACAAGGGCATTAACGCCATTTACGTGCAGGACTTGACGGAGCCGCATGGCAAGCCCGTCAAGGTGGTCTCCTCCAAGGCGTCTTCCCCTCGCTGGTCATCTGAAGGGCATAGCCTCTATTACATCGCTCCCGCCAATGGTGTATCTCAACTATGGCGGCTGGACTTTCACGCGGGCAAACACGGACTCGATCTGCAAGCCGCCTCCGCACCGACGCAGGTAAGCCACGGCCCGCTCGATCTCGACGCCTACAAGCTCTCGCCCGACGGCAAGAGCGTGCTGCTTTCCTACGCGGTATTCACCGACTGCAACGACCTGGCCTGCACCAAAGAGCGTCTGGACGGCCGCGCCAAGGACAAATCCACCGGCACCGTTTATCAAAAGCTGTTCGTACGCCACTGGGATACGTGGGCGGATGGCCGGCGCAGTCAGCTCTACATCGCCCATTTCGGTGCGGACGGCAACTTGCCGGCTGAGCCAACCCTGCTGAGCCGCGGCATCGATGGCGACGTGCCCAGCAAACCCTTCGGTGACGATAGCGAATTTGCGTTCTCGCCTGACGGCAATACGGTGTACTTCAGTGCACGCATCGCCGGCAACAGCGAGCCGTGGTCCACCAATTTCGACGTGTACAAGGTGGCGGCGGATGGCAACGCCACGCCGCAGAACCTCACCGAAGCCAACAAGGCCTGGGATGCCTATCCCGTGCCTTCGCCCGACGGCAAGACGCTCTACTACCTCG
>DATEJI010000039.1:0-7724 GCA_035278105.1 Saccharimonadales bacterium (SeqCode) | reverse complement strand
TTCCACCAACGCCTCAACGCCACCGACGCCCCCTGGATCGACGGCCGCGTCACCGCCGGCCACCAAGGCATTCACGTCAAACAAAACCAGCAACTCGCCGAAGGCTCACCCCTGGCCATCGAACTCGGCAACATCGTGCTGGCAGCGCTGGAACGCCACCCACTCTTCATCAGCGCCGCACTCCCCAACCGCATCTACCCACCGATGTTCAACCGCTACCAAGGCGGCATGCACTTCGGCAACCACGTCGACGGCTCCATCCGCCTCATCCCCGGCACCGGCCAGAAAATCCGCACCGACCTCTCCGGTACGCTCTTTCTGGCGTCACCCGATAGTTACGACGGCGGAGAGTTACTGATAGAAGATACCTACGGTACGCAGACCGTCAAACTTCCCGCCGGCGACATGATTCTCTATCCGGCAAGCAGCTTGCATCGTGTGAATCCTGTGACACGCGGCACTCGGCTGGCGTGTTTTTTCTGGGTGCAAAGCATGGTGCGCGACGATGGGCAGCGCACCTTGTTGTTTGATATGGATAACGCGATACAGCGGCTAACCGCGACGAATGCAGATGAAGCTTCACGAGTGAAGTTAGCCGGCGTTTACCATAATCTGCTCAGGCAATGGGCGGAGAGCTAAACCTCATCCACCCCAGCATTGCGTCACGGTACCGGTTCCGGAATCCGTACGCGAACCACGCTGATTCAACGTGAGCGTACCGCACTGCGTATCGCGCGTGAGCTGCGCATTGATCGGCGTGGCTTGGACGGTATAAGCCGTCGCCGAAGCTGCAGGCACCTGATACTGGTAATTGTTGCCGGTTTGCGCAGTGCTTGCGCAATCCAGCACCAATGTCGGTGTCGCACCGAGAACTGGGTTCGCCACCGGGGCAGCAGTACCGGAGGACGCGGGTGCCTGGTCGTAACGCAAGTTGCTGGTGTAATAGCGCTCCATGTAGTTCGCGTACTCAGACAAGCAAGCCGTCGCCGCCGACCGATTCGTCTTGA
The DNA here is from genome assembly GCA_035278105.1 of Saccharimonadales bacterium (SeqCode). GTDB lineage: Bacteria > Patescibacteriota > Saccharimonadia > Saccharimonadales > UBA4665 > PMNU01. Next base: position 6,717 of record DATEJI010000039.1, on the reverse strand, counting down.
CCACAGACTTGGTGTACGAGGCCACAGCTATCGCAGCGAGGATCGTAATGACCGCCACAGTGATCATCAATTCGACCAATGAGAAGCCGAATGAAGCGATGCGCTGTGACTTAAAACGTTGCTGGATACTCATGCTCAATTCCTGATTTCGCGCCAGGAGACGCGAGCCGTGCTGGTATTGGTCGGCGGATTTACGCGAGTAATGGACGGAGTGCTGGTGACAGTCTGAGTCACTAAGTACGTCTGACCGTTATAAGTCACAGCAGTTGGTGTGCCTACACCGTTAACTTTCTCGCCGCTGGCGGCCGGGGTCACTGGAAAGAAGCCTTGCGCCAGGGCACCGCCACTTGCTGCGTCGAACGACATCGTCCAGCCGGTCTGCTGATTTGGAATGCACTGGGTCGCCGAGATCATCGGCGGAACCGCTGTGTTTACCACTATCGCACCACCGATGACCGTGGGGTTGTAGATAATCTGCTCGTTGGTGTCCGGCAGGTTGTACATCCAGCCGAATTGGGTGTTGCCCGACGCGCAAGCGCTGCTGCCCTGCCAGCAAACGGTGCCAGTGGAAAGATAACGGTAACCATTCACCGAACCGCTGGACGTAGTCGTTTGCGTCGACGTCTGGACCAACAGATTGCTGCTCGTAAAGCTCTGCGGTTCAGCAAGCGACGCGTACTTCACACTGGACAACGAGTTCCAGTTGCTCATATCCCAATCCCAGATGCCATAGAAGCTCTGGGTACCAGTGGTGTTATACATATCGCCCGATGTGGTGGTCTGCGGGGTTTTCTGGCCAGTGCCGAAATACAACATGGCTCGGGTCACGGTACCGGTCTGGACCCCGGCAGCAACGATGGCCGTGGTGATCGGCTGCAAGTTGCCGGAGGAATCCTTGGCCACGAACAGCGGTGTCGGTGTCTTGTTACCAAATGTGGATACAGTCCAACTGCTGGCGGTGCTACTGGTCACATCAAAACGCCAGACGTTGCCTTGCAAGTCACCGGCATAGAGGTAATCCGCAATATTGTCACCATCAAGATCTACCGAGGTGACGTAGGAGATGCCGTTGGCGCTGGTGGACGAACCCACCTTAGTATCCAGGAACTGGAACGTAACCGTTGGAGTCTTCGTGGTCGAGTTCCAGCTCACCAAGCCGATGTAGATGCCCGCACTTGTTACACTGCCTAGACCATTACCAAATATGATCGCCCATTGGCCATTGTGCATGCGCGCGACAATCGGCGAGCCCACCGTGTTACCAAGATGCGATAACGAAGCGTTGCTACTGTCCCAATCACCAACAACTAGCGTGCCTGCATTAGCCTCAGAGAAACTGGGCCCCTGCGGAGTACCAGAACCGCCTGGGTTGGTGACATCTAAAGCATAGATTTCTTTGCCGGTTGACCCCACACCGCCGACCAACCATGTGTGCCAGGCATTGTTGTAGAACAGGTCCCCTACGGCAGGCGTAGCATCCACCATGTAGTCGTGTACATAGGTCGGATTGGTAAGCGATACCGACTTATTGGCCAACACATCAGCTGGCATATAGCCAATCAATTCCTTGCCATCGTTGTTGCCGGTGCCCGTCCCGTTGGGATCGCTGAAATTGCCGCTGCTATTGAAATAGCCCGCCTCGAAGCCATGCAGGATGCCGTCATTACCACCCACGTACACAACATTGAGACGCGTCGCATTGTTGCTGGTGAAAGCACCATAGGTCTGGGCGCCGCTTCCGTTTTCCGGCACCGTAATCGTGCTGCCGTACAAGCCGTCGCTGAAAGCGTTCGGATAGTTTGCATTCGGTGCCCCGACCCAGGTCGGGCTGGAGTCGATGATGTCACCTAACACGTAGGTGCGCGACCGTAATGCAGCCGTCGTACTAGCACCCTGCTCTTGCATACGATCTCCGCGCAGCCAGTCCAAACGAATTTGACCGTTGCCGTCCACCGTCCCGGAACTATTGGTATTCAGGATGGCCTGTTGGGCGGAAGTAATGTTGCCGGAGGCGTTGGTATTGGCGTTGGCGTCGCTGCTACTACCGCCCCACTCCAACGGTTCGCCGCCGCTGCTGACGTTGCTTCCGCTCGAAGTTAGCAGCGTGCGTGTACTGGGGGCCTGCACTGTGACGCTGTAGACCGGACTGCCCTTCGCATCAGTGCCCATACTGTCGCAGCCGCCACCGGTAAGCACGCACTTTCCGTCCCACGTAGCCACGTTGTTTGCGGCAAGCACGCCATTGGTAGTCTCCAGTGCAACCGCTTGCATTGAGCCCCACCAGTTGTTGTTGGAATAGGCTGCTAGGTAAATCTGCGTACCCGTTTTCACCTGACCTGACTGAATGGTGTTGGCCGCTGCGCTGCTTGTAGACGTCAGTGGGGAAGCCTGGAAGCAAGTGATCTCATGCACGTTGTTACTGCCACCAGTACCCGCCGAGAAGCCGAAGCGCAGCGATGCTGGCAAAGGGCCATTACTCTTGGTGATATCAGTATTGGCCAGCACCGGCTGGAAAGCGCCATTGTTGTAGCTATAGGCAAAGTTGAGCAGCCCCTTGGATGAGATCGACAGTTTGTAGGTGATCGGCCAGGCAATCGTGCACGATGGCTTGTTGCCTACACATGCTGCCGTGCCAGCGGAAGGATTACGTGTGGCGCTGCTGGAGTTGTTCGCAATCGGCTCGCCGTTGGGCAATATTGCGTAGCCGTTAGGAATAGGGTTGTAGTTGTATGGAATCGCGGTGTATTGGTAAGGACTTTTTCTAGTGCCGGCGCCGCCTGAGACGTATTGCCCACTGCGGCATGCCGCTTGCACTAGGCTCGCACTAGAGGAGCCTGAGTAATAATTTGGATTCTGGGCTTGCAACCACGTCCAGTTAGTATTGCCTGCCCCACGCAAGCCAATACGTTCTGGCTGATATTGCGGTCCCGTGCCAGCAGCAATCGTTCCATTGTTGCTGTTGTAGTACGTGTTGCTGCCGTTGGACGTCGTTCCGCTAGGGTCGTTGGAGTTGTAAATACCTTGACTGCCGTTATCACCGCTGTTGAGAAAGTTACCGTACTCGTCGATACCCAGACCTAGGTAGCCATAGACGATGCCGTCGTACACGCCATTACCGTTGGAACAGCCGTAACCCATGCTACCGCCCTCGGCGCCGGGCGTAGTTGGTTGGGTCTGAGTACCGTCTGTGAGTATGAACACGATGCCGTCCGCACCGTTTTTTGCGGTACCACCGCTATCACCACCAAAGGTATAGGTAGTGAAGGTGATTTGGATGCCTTGGCTCAATGGAAACGGCGCGAACGCCGACAAGATCGCGCCGGTCTGATCGTTTTTCGCAGGCGTGAGCAGCAATGCGCCCTGGTTCGCGGGATCCGCCGGAAAGATCGAGCTTGAGCAGGCCGGGATGGAACCAGAACCATTGCCCGCCGTGAGGCAGGCATCGCCCAGCGCCGTCCATTTCAGGTTGGCTGAACCACCCTGAAAATTGTCGGTATAAGTAGTTTGAGCGACGACGCTACCAACCATCAACGCAGCGGCCAGCGCGAGCAGGCAGCGACTGTAACGTTTCATCATGGACGTTCCCCTTGGCTCGCGCATCATTAATTTCGGAATACCGACTGCAATATCACGTAAGCACGACCATTGATCGTCGTCGGATCACCATTGCGTGCGGTAATGCGATAGAAATCTGCCGTCTGCGGCGCTTGCTGGCAACCGTTGTAACCACCGACACACCCGATCAGCTTCACGTTGGGTGTTGGCACTTTGAAATTGCCCATGTATTGAATGATGTACTGCGGCGGGCTGGCCACGACATTACCGTACTGGTATTGAGTAGAGGTCACCGTGGTGATGTTGCTAGCAGGCACATTGGAATCAGTGAACGGATTGGACTGGCAAACTTTGCCGCCAGCAGCCGAGCAATCGAAGTATCCGGCCGGTGCTGCTGCCGTATTGCCTTCGATGGCCAACGCGGCCTGGCGCATCGCCGCTTCGGTTTCCTGAAAGGCCAATTCGCGGTCGTAGAAATTGCCCGACATCTTCTGCTGGCCGAGGGTCCCGCTGACAGCGGCAAGTCCGACAAGGGTGATGACCACCAGCAGAATCAGTGCTACGGCCAGTGCCACACCATGCTGGCGTGAGCGCGAAGGGAGTCGGGCAGGCAAGCCACGCATGGGAAATCGGCTCATGTCATTGCACCCGGTTGCGCACAGTGGAGGTGACGGTATAACTGCGCTGGAGCGGCGTAGTGGTATTTGTACCGTTGGTACCCGCGTTGGCACCGCTACTTTGTTGCACGGTGAGATTGATCTGCACCGCAGCAACCGATGACCAATTGGTCACCTTGGACGCCATCACGAAGTTCGTCTGATTGGCCATGTTGTAAGTGATGCTCATGGCAGTTACACCACGCACCATCTCTTGCGACGTAACCGTACCCGTGGTGGTATCTAGACTGGCGAAGTACAGCGAGCTGGTGTTAGCGGGATTAGTGCCGATGTACCAAGCACCCGCTGCAAGGGTCGCGATCGGTGAATTGGCTGCATAGGTGTAAGCATTGCCACCGGCCGTACACACCGTAGGATAGCCCAGGCCAGTCGAGCAATTGGTCGTGCTGCTCACTGCATAACCGATGACCGGGTTTGTGCCCGCGGTATACGTGTTTGCGCGGAAGATGGCTGCCTGCCACGGATCACACACGATCATGATCTTCTTGGCAGCAAGATTGGTGCTGGTGCCATTGAGCGTGAACGCGGTGGAGGTTTGAGAATTGACGCTCAGGCCGACATCGGCCGCGCTCAATATCGTTAGCGAATCGGTGCCGGCCACCTGGTTCGTAACTGTGGCCAAAGCAGGATTGGCCGAGGTACCCGAACCATAACCCACCAAGGCGTTGCCCCAATTGGCCCACCAGTCGGTGCCGCCGTTGTTGGGCCCATCCGCCAACACATTGGCCACTTGGCCATTATTGCTGCAACCAAGCAACCCTGCCTCGCGAATGTTCTGCGCCAGTAACTCAAAAGACATGCGGGCGTTCTCCTGCACATCACTGAGCGCGGCATTAGTGCGATAAACCTGCTGGTTCGCCAAAAAAACACTGGTGACTCCACCGATGACAATCAGGCCAAGCAGCATGGCCACCATCAACTCAATGAGGGTAAAGCCTGCGAGGTTTTTCACTGGACGGCAATTCATAGCATGGCCCGGGTAATGACGGTCTGCGTGCCCGCGTCCGTAGAAGCCGACTCGGACTTGCTGTCGTCGTACGTCACGGTGACAGTACAAACACCCTGACTGCCCGTGCAGTTGACCGTACCGCTGGTGCTGGCAGACGCGCCAAGGCCAGCAGCCAGCTGAGTACACCATTGCTTAAGTTGTGCATTGGCCAGCGTACTGGTGTCCGTGGGGCAGGCATTGCCTGTAACCGTTTTGTTATAGGCCCCACTTTGTGCGGAAACCAGATCTGCACGCATGGCATCTAGGATTGAATAACTGTTGATGGTGGCCACGCTGCGCGCCATCGAACTGTTGTTCATTGATAGCGAACGCGCCTGCAGCGCTGCAACGCCAAGGAAACCGATGGACAGCACGAGGATGGCAACCAGCACTTCAATCAAACCCACGCCGCGCTGAGTGGCAGGCACAATGCGAAAACCGGTATATCGCATCATGGGCAGGCTCCCGTGCTAGTGGTAGTAGTGATGACGCTACCAGCAGCCATGTTCACTTGAATATGGTTGTTAGTGCTCAACGATGTCGAACAAACATCCATGACAACAGTGCCGTCAACGGGCGTGCTTGTGCCAGGAGTAAGACCCTGTCCCTGTCCGTTGAAACGAACGGCTGCCATGGTGCCGTGAATCTGGATCGAGGAAATACCCAGTTCGGATGGTGGCACCTGCAGCTGCGTCGTGGTCGTGGCGCCCGGGCTAGTGAGCGCAAAGACTGCTCCAGCGTTGGTACCGCATGCAGTGCCTAATGTGTCGCTTGTGTTGCTGGTAGCCGAATTGCTACAGAATTGAACAGGCGCATTGCGCTGGACAGCCTCCATCCGTGCAGCATTCAGGGAGCCGATCAAGGCATTCGCCGTCGACGTAAGTCGATTGGAATTGATCGCAGTGGTGAAGCTCGGCACCGCGATCACCAACAGGATTGCCGCCACCGCAATGGCGACCATCAGCTCGACGAGAGTGAAGCCCCAGGCGCGCTTTTCCAGCGCGCGTTGCCGCAAGACGTGCATGAATTTCCCCCAGTACCTGACCTTAGTCTACGTAACTGATTTGTTCCGACCAGTCATGACAGCCCCGAAATAAGCCATTTCCGACAAGTGGCCAGGTTTTTCCGACAAACGGACTAAAGAGGGACAAACGACGTGAGGGCCGTCACGAATGAAATGTGTGGCTTGCACGGCTTCTCCCATCCCGGAGCAGCCTCTCTCGATCTCCGTAGGCTGGGATGCAATGCCCTATCTTGACGTGTGAGCACATAACACCTCTGGGTTTGACATCCCAGCCCACGATCATCCCGTTTACCAAGCCCGCGGGAGATGGTGCCTGGTCATAGATGGTTTCTTCTATACGACCGGGAGCGGATAATCGTTGCCCTTTCTGGCCAGCTCTTACTCACTAATAATGTTCATACCCGGTCAACGCTGGATCTCCACCGCCGAACCCGAACTCGGCCTCGGCACTGTGCTGCGCGTCGAAGGGCGCG
>DATEJI010000038.1:0-12521 GCA_035278105.1 Saccharimonadales bacterium (SeqCode) | reverse complement strand
CGATGCTAGAATGCGCGCGCCGGGGCGGTAGCTCAGCTGGGAGAGCGTCGCGTTCGCAATGCGAAGGTCGAGGGTTCGATCCCCTTCCGCTCCACCAAATTCCTGTTTCCAGCATAATGCAGCCGGGCTTGCCCGGCTTTTTTGTCTGCGCCCTGGTAGCTCAGTTGGATAGAGCATCCCCCTCCTAAGGGGAAGGTCGCCGGTTCAACTCCGGCCCAGGGCGCCACTTTTGGTACCTATGGAATTCCAGAACTTTGCAGGAAGAATCGTTCTCTTGGGTGACGTTGGGCGGGGTGTCTGCATATGAATGAAATATCCCGGGTGCAACATCCGCTGTCGCTCCGGGAGTTTTATCTGAATTATTTCATCGCGCGGCGTCCGGTTGTCATTCGAACAAAAACTTTGGCCGAACTTGATTGGCATACCGATCGCTGGACAGATGAATATCTCGCTTACAAAGCTGGGAGCCAGAGTGTGGCAGTGCTGAGCAGCCGAACGCGGGATGATTTCATGCCGGAGCGGGCGGGCTACGGCACGATGCCGTTTCGGGAATTCATCAGCAAGGTGATGGCTAACGCGGAGGGTAGTGAGACCCTTTACCTCAATCTGCAGGATTTTGGCAAGCACTACGTACTGGAACCGCCGCTGCTGCAATTGATTGGCGATTTTTCCATACCAATATATTTCAAAGATTTAATCCTGCGCTGCATGAATATCTGGATGGGGAACAGCCGCCGGGATATCGTTACCCCGCTGCATCACGATTTCAACGACAATTTGTACGTAGTGGTGGAGGGGCACAAGCATTTCACCCTGTTTCCGCCGGCACAAGCGCCAAATCTTTATCCCAGGGGCAAGCTGATTTCGGTAGAAGCAAACGGCAACATCCAGTACGAAAGTCTGGATGACATGCCGCATCTTTCGCAGGTCGACGCGGATCAACCGGATGTGCAGCGCTTTCCCAAATATGCCGAAGCGCAGAAATCGCGAATGGATTTCGACCTGGGGAAAAACGAGATACTGTTTCTCCCCAATGGCTGGTTTCACCGGGTGGCGTCACACGGCCGGCATATCGCGGTGAGTTTCATGGTGGCTACGCCCGTAATGGAAAGGTTGAATTGGATGCGTGCGAGGCTCCTTGGTGACACCAAGGCGCCCAGCGCCTAGTATCCGATGCTCGGAATTCTTGGTAATGGATCAGTGATTACCTCAATTTCAGCGTGTGCATGCATTCGATGGATGGAGCCCTAATTCTTCAAGTAACGGCCCGAGGAAGGCCTCGTAGTTTTTCCAGTGATTAATGGAGGTTTTATAGATTGGTTTGCGCACCTGCATACTACTTGCAGTGGCAATTGGCCTGTCAAGAGTGTGGAATTTCAGACACTGAGGTTCAAATTCCAAATTACAAAGTTCCAGTAATCGTCTGGTGCCGGTCTCGGGATCATTGATAAAATCTTCGTAATCAACTTCCAAAAACCGATCGGGCAAAACTCTTCGCCAATGATCCATGAGGCGTTGATGGAGCTTGTAGTAATGACCTAGCTCGGTCAAGTCGTAAGTGTATAGAAGGTTATTTTCAGCAAAATGATGCTGAAAACAACTGAAACAAGTGGCTGCAGGATCGCGCTTGCAGTAGATTACGGTTGCCTTGGGAAATAACAAATGGATTGGTCCAATGGCAAGAAAGTTCATTGGCAACTTATCGGTGAATTTAGGGTTTCTTAGCCATAAATGTTGCGTCAAATCGGCGTAGCGTCGTGCGGTTTGAGTCAAATCATCTGCCACTGTGGCATCGTCGCCGGGCGCAGCAGCGCCGCGACTGCCCCATAAATCTCCCATGTCGGAAACAAGTTTGAGGATATAGGGCAATTCCCCTCCACCCTGAACCTGCGAATGTGATGCCAGGATTTGCTCGGTCAGTGTGGTGCCTGAGCGAGGCATCCCCACGACAAAAATCGGTTCAAGCTGTGAAGCGCTTTTGTTCTCGAAGCGATTTATGAAGTCCTTGCTGTATAGCGTGATGATGCCCTCGATCATTGCTTCTTGCCCCGAAATTGAATACTCGACTGTTGACCGTTTCAACCGATTGGCATTCTGAAGATAATGGAAGGCAGTACTGTACTCACCGAGATCGTCATAAATTTTTGCCAAGGCAAAACCTGCATCAATGCGGGCTCCTGTGGGAGCATCCGAATCAGGAACGAGTCGGGATTTTATGACAGCAATTTCCGGATCATCGGGACTAGTTTTTTTGAGCTGCGCCAATTGAGTATAAAGCTCGGCGTGGGGATGACCCTGCAACGCCTTGCGCATTTCCGCTTCTGCCTCCTGGTAGCGGCCGAGCATCTTCAGGGTATTTCCAAGATTGTGATGAGCTGGAACGCTGTCCGGTTGTCGTTGCAAGGCAAGTTCGAAAACCACCAGCGCATCCGCTTGGCGTCCCGCTTTGGTCAACATGCTACCTAATGCCACGCAAGGTGCGGCCTCGGATGGGTAGCGCTTGATCGCGGCTTGCAAGGTTTCCATGGCCAAGTCCAATTTCCAGGTAGCCGCATAGGTCAGCGCCAATTCAACCTCATAATCACAGATACGGGGCTCAAGCCGGTGTGCCCGGCGGAATGCTTCTTCTGCCTGCCGGAAATCTTCGGCGATAAACAGTGCCTGGCCCAAGCCGCACCAACTGGCGGCGGCATTTTTAGCATCCGGGGCGCGGCTCAATGCCTGCTTGAAGAATTCCGCAGCTTCGGGGAGCCGTTTTTGGGAGGTAGCGATGACCCCAGCGAGATGCAGTGCCGCATAATTTTCAGGGGCTGCCCTTAATAATTCGTCTGAAGCAGCGCGTGCCTGTTCCAATTTGCCAGCGGAAAAATGCGCCAGAAATTCCGAGATTAGAGCATCCTGACTACCAGGTGAATTGGTGCTGCCGAGTTGTGAATTCATGCTTTTATTTTGTTGGTGGCGATTCCGCCGACGGTAACTCCATATTTGCGGTCACATCCTTTTTAGCAGTTTCTCGTAGTACCTGAGCCACTTCCGGCCCAATTCTGAAATTGGGTACTGAATTGGGGTTGATCATGATGCCGGCGTTTTCGGGAACACCCAAGCAGGCCCAGGCGGAATCCACCTCAGTCACGAAAGTAAACGGTTTCGCCTCATCGCCATAAACACGGCTATGAGCCTCCGTGCTGAAAACTGCAAGCATTGGTTGTTGGGCGTTGGTGCCGTCGCTGACGAATAGCAGGCGCATATCGCTTCTTGGTAGGGTTTTGCCGTCCCAAGGGAGATCCAGCTTTACAAAAACACGGGATAGAACGAAGGCTCTCAGTACCTTGCGGATGCTCTGTTCGTCGTTTTCTTTGGCCGTGCTGAGCGCTTCTTCCAATTTACTGGGAGAGGGATTGGTGGCCATGCATACCATCTTTAAGTTGAACTGTCGGCGCTCATTATATATGCTCGGGTCCTATTGACTGAATCGCAATGAGGTCCAGGTATTTGATTTTCCTCAATTCCTGCTCCGTTTTTGCGCAGATAGACTTCACGGAAATGACGAGGGAAGGCCTTAGGTTCAGTGGCGAAATGCTACCCGACGATAATGGGCGGGCAAGTGTGTCCCAGGCAGACGATGAGAGATTGCATGGGATGTCGGTGCAGTTGTAGGCAACTGGCCGATTAAGAGACCGATGCAAATTGGTTGGGAGCACTTCGATTATACAATTAACGAGCAAGCTGAAGCCCGTAGCACCGATTCCGGACTGTAAGTTAACTGGGGTGCTGGGTACGGTTCGTGCCGGCCTATGCTTATGACGCGAACTCGATGCCAGACTGCTTCTGTAATGCTTAAATCTCTTACTGTTCAAGCTTTTGACTGAGAATTATGAATAAGTTTATGACCATTGTTAAATGTTGTAAAAATAATACAAATAGACGGTCACATTCTATATTTATGCCATTTGAAGGCCATTTGTATAGTGTTTCATCCTCATAAAGAATGTCATAGATTTACAACAAACCTCTTCCATTCTGATATTCATGTGCTATATTCCCCCAGTCTGTAATTAGGGCGGTCAGGCATGCTGCTACCGCTGCTTGAGACTGAGTGATGTGTTTGGGCCTTGGCGACGTACTACTCAACGTCTTCGGGGTGTACGAGTTCAAACTCTTAATTTCAATCAGGAGTCTCGGATGAACAGCAACCTTATCAGCAAAGCCGTGCGTTACGCCTTGGTGGCGGGCGCGGCATCCGCTTTGGCGGCCCCGGCGGCCTTCGCCCAAGATGCCGCTCAGAGTACCGCCAACCAGAATCAGAACCAGAACGCTAACACCGCCCAACTCGGCAAGATCGAGGTCACGGGTACGCGCATTAAGCGCACCGATGTGGAAACCGCCCAACCGGTGGCCATCGTCACCGCCGCTCAGATCAAGGCCACGGGCCTGAACTCCATCGGCGACGTGCTGCAGCAGATCACCTCCGCAGGCGCTGCGCTCAATACTCAATTCAATAATGGCGGTAACGGCTCGACTTTCTTGGATTTGCGCAACCTGGGTTCCGCCCGTTTGCTGGTGCTGATCAACGGCCAGCGTGTGGATACGGGGCTGGGTGGGGCGGTGGACCTGAACAACATTCCGGTTTCCATCATTGACCATGTTGAAATTCTGCAGGACGGTGCCTCAGCCATTTACGGCTCGGACGCTATCGCGGGCGTGGTAAACATTATTACCGTCAAGAGCTATAACGGCGCCGAGGCCAGTGCTTATTTTGGCATGTTCGACGGCAAAAATGATGGCGGCGGCTGGGACGGCAAGACCCAGGAATATGACTTCACCCTCGGATCGAGCGGCGACCGCGGTGGCGTGACGATGAATGTCGCCTACGTAAACCAATCCCCCGTGTGGGCCGGTCAACGCACTATTTCCAAGGAGCCGGTGATCGGCGGTGGACCAGCGTCCGGCAGCTCAGGCGCGGCGGCAGGTCGGTTCTTTATCGGCATTCCGCGAGGCGACACTTGTCCGGCCGGTGTAACAACCAACGTCAACTTTACGAGGGCAGGCGCGTACGCTTCGACGACATGCGACATGTCGCTCATCAACCCCGGTACCACCACCCCGACACTGAGCAATTTCCGGGACTGGCAGTCCTCCGACCATTTCAACTTTGCACCGCTGAATTACCTGGTCACGCCCAGCGAGCGCACCAGCCTGTTCGTGCAAGGTCATTATGATCTGGCGGATAATTTGACGTTCACGACCATGGGCATCTACAACAATCGGGTGTCACAGCAAGTTCTGGCGCCCTCGCCCTTGTTCTTGGGTCGTAGCGGCACCAGCCACGTCAATGGCCAACCCATCGTGATCTCCGGCAAGAACCCTTTCAATCCCTTTGGTGTGGACCTAACAGGCGGGTCGACCGGTGCAGCTTCCACCTGCGCCGCCAACGACAACTGCGACGTATTGCAGTTCCTGGGCCGCCGGCCGCTGGAACTCGGCAATCGTGTGTTCAACCAGAACGTGCAAAGTTTCGCTTTCCGGGGTGGATTCAATGGGTATTTCAATCTGCTCGGCAGCGAGTGGGATTGGGACGTGGGTTACAATTATGGCAATAACTACGAATCGGATGTCACCAACGGTCTGGTGAACACCGTAGCTCTGCAAAATGCCTTGGGTCTGCCTGGGCAGGTCCCCTGTCAAGTCAGCGCCACTAGTGCTGCGACGTTGGCGGGCTGCGTGCCGTTCAACATGTTTGGCGGTTACAATCTGGCGACCGGTCAGGGCAGTATCACCCCAGCAATGGCGCAGTACGTGCTGTTCGAGTCGCACGATGTCACTTCCGAAACCATGCGCGACTACACCGCCAATATTACCGGCAACCTGTTCAACCTGCCGGCAGGTCCCGTGGGCATGGCCTTGGGCGTGGAATCCTTGGAACATGATGGTTACTCCCATCCCGAAGCGCTGGTCTCCGAAGGCAATACCAGCGGCAACGTGACGCAGCCCACCAATGGCAAGGAAAGCACCAGGGCGGAATACGTCGAGTTCAATATTCCCTTGGTGTCTGACGTGCCGTTTATGAAGAGCGTGAGTTTGGACGTCGCCGAGCGCTGGTCGCAGTTCAAATGGCAGGGAGGTATTCCGGGTAGTGCTGCCGCCGCCGTGCAACACTCCGCCAGTAATACCGCAGGCCGTGCGGCGCTGCGCTGGCAGGCCACGGATGCCCTGCTGATGCGCGGTTCCTGGTCGCAGGGCTTCCGCATTCCCTCCATCAGCGAGTTTTTCTTCGGCCAGAGTGACAGCTTTCCGACGTTGACCGATCCCTGCGTAGCGGGCACGGGCAGTGCAGCGTTCTGTCCCGCGGCGCCCACCCAACCGAATGCACAGATCCACTCCACCGTTGGTGGCAACCCAGGTTTGACGCCGGAGCGCTCCATCTCCAGGACCGGCGGGTTCGTGTACAGTCCTGACTGGTTGCCGGGCTTCGACATCAGCATGGACTACTTCAAGATCGAAGTGGTCAATGCAGTGGCTTCCCTCCCGGCCCAGACTATTCTGAATGGATGCTATATTGGGGGTAATACGAATTACTGCAGCTTGATTACGCGTGGCAATGGAGGTCCCTATAACGCAAACGGTTCGATCACCAATGTGATTGATACCGCCACCAACATCGGCGGCATCAAGACCGAGGGCGTGGACTTGGTCACCGACTACAAATTCCCATCCACCGGCATTGGTGACTTCAAGGCTAACCTGTCCATCACCTTTACCAAGCAGTATGTGTTGACGGAGGCATTTGGCTCCGGTCAGCCGGGCAGCCCGATCCTGAGCAGTCAGGAATTATCCGGCACCACCGGCGGGGCGGGTGGTGGCGTTTCCGGCGGGTTCCCGAAGCAGCGCGCCCACTTCGGTCTGGACTGGAACTATGGTGGCTGGTCTGCAAACTGGACTATGGAATATATAAGCCACCTGATCGAGGATTGCGCATCGGTATCAGTTATTAACCCCGCCAGCCGCTGCAATATTCCGGCATTCTCTTATCCATTCACTACCGGTAATCAGAACCTGAACCACATCGGTGCGACCACCTATCATGACGTGGCGGCGACTTATCACTTGGATGCCTGGAATACCGACTTTACCTTCGGTATCCGCAACCTGTTTGACAAGGAACCCCCGATCGCGATGTCGTCCTTTGCTAACAGCTTCCTGCCCACGTTCTATCGGGCACCGGGACGCTTCTTCTATGCCCGCGTGGGAGTGAAGTTCTAAGCAGTAGAGTTACCCAAACAAAAAAATAGTGCGTAATTGGCGGCCCTGGCAACGGGGCCGCTTTTTTTTAGCACGTGGATCATATACAAGTACATGCCCGGGACCAGGTGCGCGGGAGGCGATTTGGCTCAGCCTGCCGGGTGTAGATTGAAGTCATAAGGCAAGACATGGATCATGTCGTTTATGCCAGGCTTGATGCCACCATGGTTATTCCGGATCAGATTTCGTGAAGCCCTCCGACATTGTTGAGAGTGAATATGCCCGTCTGTTCCGGGATAAGCCGGACTCACCGGATTTCTGGCGCCTGCGCGCACGCAAGGCTTTGCAATATCAGCAAAAGGACGCCGCCATTGCTGCATTGAAAACAGGCATCAGGCATTTCCCCGAAGATCTGACATTAATCGGTGATCTGGCAAATATATATTTGCTGATGAGAGATGTGGCATCCGCGCGCCCGCTGCTTGAAGGTCTGTTGAGAGTAGGCGAGAGGCGTGTGGAATATGTTTCCGATTACGCCAGACTCTTGTGGCTTGAGGGCGCTTACCCGCAGGCATTGGAGCACTATGAAGAGGCGTACACACGCAACCCCGATGAGAGGAAATATGCACTGCGTTTGGCCCAAGCTCGAGCAAGTCTTGGGCAGGTTCAGCAGGCGCTGTCACTGCTGCGATCATGGCTGCACAAGAAGCCGTCTGCGGAGATGATGGCGTTGCTGGCATTGTGCGAATTCGATGTACAGGGAGTGGAAAGCGCATTAAATCTCATTACCGATGGCAAGCAGAGAGAGCCTTCCAATCCGACTGTCAATTATCTGTATGCCGTTCTGCTCACGCTCAGCGGCGATTCGGAGAGGGCCAAAATCAGCATGACGCAGGCCGGACAAAGCGATCAGCCCGATGCCCAGTGGGCGAGTTTTTTGTATGCCCGTGGATCCAGGGATATCAGCTTTTACGGTCTGAATTCAACGCTTTTGATCTCCGCATTAGCGCTTGCCCCCGTCACTGGCCTGGTGGCGGAATTTGGCGTTTACCATGGCCTGTCGTTGAATCAGATTGCCCAACAGGTTGCCGGGCCGGTGCATGGCTTTGACAGCTTTGAGGGACTGCCAGAAGATTGGAAGGCCAGTGAACCCGCTGGGAGTTACAGTACGCACGGCCGCTTGCCACAGGTGCCGCCGTACGTCGTTTTGCATCCGGGCTGGTTTGCGGATACCTTGCCGGCTTTTGTGGCTCAGCAAACGGAGAAAGCCCGTTTTATCCATATAGACTGTGATTTGTACAGTTCGACGCGTACGGTGCTGGAAGGGCTATACCCTCTCTTGCAAGCGGGGACCGTGCTGGTATTCGATGAGTATCTTGGGTTCCCGGGTTATGAGCAGCATGAATTCCGTGCTTGGCGTGAATTTTCACGGCAGCGCCAGATTGAGTACCAATACTTTGGATGCACGTTAATGGCAAAAGCTGTGGCCCTGCGCGTCACTGATATGGGGCGGGTATAAGCTAGGGGTCCGGGGTGTTTGAAGTGAGTTAAAGCATTGGCGCTCAACGTAATTTGAGAGAAGGAACATCCACGGCAGCGCCGGCTTCCCGCACCCAGGCGTTGAAAGCCACGGTAATCCGCTCGCGCCGGCCGTAATAAGGCGCCACCTCGTGTATCAGATAGGAAGGGAACAGCACCAACTGCCCGGGCTGCAGTGTGAAGGCCAGCTCGCCGAAGGTGTAAGGCGATTGTAAATGCGCATTGCCTGGATCCAAGTACATGCTGGCGGTGGTGCGGGCTTCCAAGAATCGCAGGGCGCCGTTGTTGGGCTTATCAGGAACGGTATCGCCCGGGTCCACGCAGTAAACCCCCGACCAGGAAGCCATGGGATGGTTGTGCTGCGCGGTGTAGCCACCCTCACGGGTCAGATGGTACCAGCTGTGTTCGTAAATCCGTAAGCCGGCCATGTCGTTGTTGCTGTAGCCGTTCAACTGTGCAATCACGTAGCCCAGGGTTTGCAGGCAGAATTGCCTGAGCGTCTGGATTTCGGGCTCGGGATCCGAAAACAGGTCAAAACTGCTTTCGTACACCGCCACCTTGATGACGGGAGTCGGCACGGAACTGCGCTTGCGCGTTTTATCCTGCTCCCATTGCAGGAACAGCTGCCGCAGACGCTGATTCAGCGTTACACAATCCGGCAGTACTGTCTGGATGAGCGGGGAAGGAAATGCCTGTTGGATGGAGATATTGGGACGATTCATGGATGACATGATGGCTTGTCAAGATAATGGGTTGGTTGCGTGGGCTGGCGTCGGCGTTGCAGTCCCATACTCACACTCAAAGTCCCGGATGACGCCCAAGACCGCCTGTACCGCGTGTTGTTCTGCTGTGGAAAGCTGCGGATTCCAAACCTCCAGGATCAATACGGCGCGCGACTCGTCGCTGCGGTTCCAGGCCTCATGCTGGAAGCTGTCATCGAAAATCAGGCAGCGGCCTTCGCTCCAGGTGCGGGTTTCATTTCCGACGCGGATGGCGCAATTATCCGGCACGATCAGTGGCAGGTGCACAGCGATTTTGTAATTGCCCAGGCCATGGTGAGGCGGGATGTGAGTGTCCGGTTTCAGAATCGAAAAGAACACCTCCGGTGAGTGGCTGGGCGTGTAAACCAGCGGCAGTTTTTCGATAATACCTGTGGTGATTGGGCATTGGGCGCAATGTGTTTCGTGGCGCTTGCCGGCCCTGTAAAAATGAAAAGAACTCCATTGCAGCGAATTATTCAATTCTTTCCACTGTGCGGGATCCTGGGCGTTAACCTGCACATAGGGCTGCAGTTCTTCCGGTTGTTGCAAAACAGTTCGCAATTCATGGCGTATTTCTGCCGTCGCCGATTCCAGTTCCTCAAGCCAAGCGAATTCCTCGCGCTCAAAAAACGCTCTGGGTTCAAGTTCCGGAAAATACAAAAACGCGGGACGCTGCATGGCGTGTTTATATTTGGGGGCGATATTGCCAAGATACACATCGGCAAATTGCTCGACCCGTTCAAGGGCGGTGCGATCATGCTGAGTACGCAACTCGGCGAAAGCCAGGTCCAGAAGTTCTTTCCGCGCCTGACTGATGCGGTCGGCTGAATGGGAAAGCAGCTCGCGCACGTGCGCCGGTGTTCGTTCCGAATAGCGCGCTTGCTGGAAACCGGGGGCTTGTTTCCATGCCTGCATGTAGGCGCGTACCGCTTCGTGATCTCGACCCAGCAATTCCAGGATGGAGCCTTTGTGTACGAGCGCCATTGGATATGCAGGGCGCAGCTCAAGTGTACGCTCCAAGGCCTCCAGAGCCTGGTCGTATTCACCGCGCGCCTTATGCATTAAACCGAGATTCTGGTATGCCAGCGGCCGATTGGGATTGGCCTGCAGGGAGCGATGCAGCAATTCCAGGCCGAGGCCGGTGTTGCCGCGTTCGTAGGCCCGGGCGGCAAGAAAATCCAATGCCTGCAGGTGATAAGGCGCGATCTCCAGGATTTGTTCATAGACGCGGCTGGCGTCTTCAAGTTGGCCACGACTCGCGAGCGCGCCTGCGCTGTCATTCAGCATGCTTACTTGCCAGGCGAGGTTGGGCTGTTTTTTCGAGGTCGGCATGCTGGGGAAATTTGGCTCTCAGAGATGTGTAATATTACTTCCGGGGACGGGCCTGTGCTACATTTTCCCACCAATTTAAGAGCCTCTCATGTCTGATACACCAAGCCCGTGGGATTTGCTGTTCAAACCGGAGTATTACTTGAACAGCGTGGATTTGGGCGCCGGGCAATGTCATTTCCTGAAACTGGGCGACGATGCTTACCGACGCTCAAGCTTCATGGACCACCGGCTTCGGTCGCAAACCGGGGAATCCATGCAGGCGCCGTTCGCGGTATTGGAGAGTATGGTCCGGGAGCACCAGGCCAGCAGTCGGCCATCACCGGTCCATTATATTTTTCATACGGCATTTTGCTGCTCGACCCTCATATCCAGATGCCTGGATATTGAGGGAATCTCGCGAGCGGTGCGAGAACCCGCCGTGCTGATGCAAATGGCCAATTACAAACGCACGGGTGATGCGTATCCTGTTAACGGCAATCCCTGGCCAGGGCTGCTGAGTACCGTATTGTTTCTCGTGGCCAAACCCAGAAGCGACGGTGAAATTGTGCTCATCAAGCCCACCAATGCCGCCAATAATCTTGCCGATGAAATTATCCGTATGCCGCAAACCGGTGGGGTGCTGCTGCTTTATTCGAAGCTGGAACAATTCCTGGTTTCCATCCTCAAGAAAGGCGAGGAAGGCCGTGCTTTTGTGCGCCGACTTTTTAATGTCATCCGCAGGGACTCGGAACGCACCAATGCCCTGCCTCTGGAATCCCTGGCGCAGCTCACGGATATGCAAATAGCGGCTTTTGTCTGGTATTTGCAGATGGATGCCTACTTGAAATTGCTCGCTGATTTTCCCAACGCGGTAATCAGAACGCTGGATTGCGATACATTTTTGACTTCGCCGCTCACCACACTGGTCAAACTGTGCCACTTGTTTGAGATGCGAGTGGAAAAGGGAGCGCTGGAGGCGATTGTCGCGGGCCCCGATTTTACGCGGCATTCCAAGGATGACAGTCGGGACTACGATTCCTCTGCGAGAAGTTCCGAATATGAGCAGATAGTGCGGGAGCACCGGATAACACTCGATGGCATATTGGCATGGAGTGAAGGCCTCCGCCCCGAAGGCCCGATAAGGGTGCCACTGGCAAGAGCATTGTAGAACCAGGCGGGCAATTACCGGCTCATTCCCCAGCCGGTAATTGCGTAGCGCCTGCGCGTGGCAAACGAAGACACATAACTGACGTGATGCCACATGGGCACACGGAACATGGTCAGAGAATTGAAGGTCGGCATAAAAGTGTCGGTAACGGCGCCGGCATCGTCCATGAATTGCAGCAAGCCTCCCCAATCTGCCTGCCATTCACGCGTCAGATTCAGCACGTAGGCAATTTCCCGGTATTGATTCTCCACTATGTCGTTGTGTTTCGTCAGAAAATGTCCCGAAATATAACGCGTGGCCTGGGCATCAGCTTTTCTGATTCCGGGGACTCCACTGACGGCCCGCATGAAGTCCAGAAATGGCGGCGAATTGATGAATTCCAGCATGCCATGTAGAACCAAACCCGGATCACGCTTTTCCTTGTAGGCCGTGACCATCATGTAGCTGTTGTAAATGAATTGGAACTTATTCTCGGCGGCACGTGCCTGCACCTTGTTGTTGAG
>DATEJI010000037.1:0-2080 GCA_035278105.1 Saccharimonadales bacterium (SeqCode) | reverse complement strand
ATCTGTCTGGCAGGCTTGTCCAGGGCATCGCCACCGAAAGCAAAGAATGCCCAGCCGCCCTTGAAACGTTTCTCGTCTTTCACATGCACCAACACGCCAAGTGCCTTGCCGCTCTGGAAATAACCGTGGTGGTTGATTGAGCCGTTGGTGGCAGAGGGGCGGAATTCCTTGACGAGTACCGTCTTGTCCGGCCAGGTGCCGGTCTTGAGGAAGCCGCGATACGCGCCCGGATTTACAAAGACATTGGAAAACGGCGGCTGGTTATCAGGACCGCTTTCTTCGTTGTAGCTCATGCCCAGGTCCGAAGTGACGAACACCCATTGGTAATAGCCCTGCGGCGGGATCAGCCGGCCATCGGCCGTGTAGGCAGGACCATGTGCATCCGTCTTCGCGCCTGCGGCGCCAGCCTGAATTGGCAGTGCGACAGCCGCCACTGTAATCAGAACCCAGCAGCAAAGAATCGCTTTGGTCATCTTTCGCGTCCCCCGGTTGTGCAACGGTATGTCGAAAAATAATCTTCTGAGGAAGATTATATGCGCAAGGTTTGAGCTTGGGCCGCGGCCGGAATGAAGTTTCCTTAAACAGGTGCTGCAATCGGCAAATTTTGATGACGGAAACCACCTCCTGATGAAATTGAGCCTGATGCTAAAGATCTCAATCGGAAAGTAGCCTGTGTTGTGTGTGGTAAGCAGTTGAACTAACGGGACGTGAGCGCGACCCCGCGGCGCAGCAAGGCGCGAAGGCAATCGCCATCGCGGCGGTCACGCGACCAGGGCGTGTTTCTTTGGTGACTTTCTTTGCACGCACAAAGAAAGTCACCCGACTGCAGGACGGAATCCCGCTCTCAAAAATGGTTGCCGCCGGAGGCGGCTACATTCAAGATCTGGATTCCAGCTCGGGCGACCCCCGGCCTGTCCTGAGCTTGTCGAAGGACCGGAACAATGTTTCTTTTAAGTTTTCTTTCAAGGTTTCCGCAGGAGGGCGTTCAGCACTCACCGTACTGCGCGCTGGGTTCACGATCGGTTGCGGCGCAATGTAAAGAGTATGCAAAGCAGGTATGTTACTAAACCCAGAGCTATTGTTTTTGGCGTAGCGCTGAATAACCCTATTCAAAACTTACACAATCAATCTCCGCACGGTTTATTAGGATGTAGTAATAGCGTAAGACTCTCTCGTGGAAACCGTGCCGAAAAGTACGCGAAGATCCGCTCCTGGGTTATGCAGAAGTAGGGCGGGACGCTCCAGCCAGGATTCATTTGCGAAAACACAACTTCATAACCGCGCTTGTTCTTATACAGGCTCAACGTATTGTACCAAGCTGGGCCGCACTCAAGGATCGCAGATTTATTAGGTAGCCCATTTCTTTTAATGTCTATTTCACTCATTTTTGCAACCTTGGTTGCAAAGTCGTGGGGTGTGTAGCAGTGATAGTCCAATTCTTGAGCTAAGCCCGTAAAGGCATTTACTATTGTGCTGCGATTTGATTGTTCTTGAATATCTAATACTGAATGATTAGCGGAGTTGTCGACCTTGACGATTGCCTCGTGGACACTGTCACAACCTGCCAAACCTAAGACTGTGCCACCAAGAAAAATGACGGCCAAAGAAATCGGGAGAAAGCCAATCGCGTTTCGCACAAACAAACTGCGTTCCTATATGTTCCTAGAACCTATTTCAAAATATCAGTCGTCCTGAGCATAACGCCGCAGGTGCAGAGTGAAAGTGCCTCAAATCCCTGTTTTTTCTGTTTCGACTTCACAGTGCTTCGCTCTGCTACGCTCAACACGAGTGGCTGGGTGACTTTGAGATAGGTTTTAACCTGAATTACGCAGATAAGAGGCTACGCTGTCATATCGCTTAATTCAATAAATCCATTCCGATACCCAGTTATTTCATAGAGTCGTGATTTTAGGAGTGCCTAAAATCACTCGGATTCTATGGTGTACTTGGACCACGGTTTTGTCTTTGAACACCCGTTGAGGACGCCGAGCACTGGACCGAGCGAGGGTTGGGCCGCGAAGCGGGCGAAGCCATGGATGGCGAGCCTTCGCAGCGGCGCACGGATGCGCCGTCTGCGAAG
>DATEJI010000036.1:0-3979 GCA_035278105.1 Saccharimonadales bacterium (SeqCode) | reverse complement strand
CAGCCTTGGGCACTTTTATACCGCTTTCGCGTTTGCCACGATCTTTGGCGCCTGTATTGCGTTCGAGCGCCGATCAAAATGGGCGATTGCGGTTTTTCTGGCTTTACTGCTTTTTACCGTGTATCTCGGTTTCAGGCTCGAGTTGGCCATTACCGCCATAGCAGTCGTGACCTTGTGGCTTATCGGCACCAGGGAAAAACGCTTCCGAATCGTTTCTCTTTGGAAAGCCGCCGTGCCATTGGCGATGTTGGCTTACTTCTTTTTTCTTATCAAGCAGCTGATATTTCAGATAAAACTTCTGAATTGGGACATGGTTTACCGTCTCTTGCTGCAGCCGGATACGTACATAAACGCCATCGTGCGTTCCGAGCCATTTGGTACACAGAATATTCTCAACGTTGTAATAACAAGTAATTTCCATACAGGCGCCGGATACATTTGGGATCAATTGGCGGTCATGTTTACTTTATTCGGCAAGGCGCAAAGCGTCACGAGCTTCAACGACCTGTTTCAGCCCGCGCTATTTCCGTCTGTCGTGGATTATGGGATGGCCAATAATTTCTGGGCGCAGCTGTGGAGTGCCGGAGGCTGGGAGTTTTTGATTCTGGGCTGTATATTTTTTAACTTGGTTCTCGGTATAGGTTCATGGCTGCTCAAGAGCAGGGATCTGCTTGTCCGCGTTGCAGCAGCGGTTGCCATGGCGATCATAGCGTTCTATATCCACCGGAATGATCTGTTGTACGAGATCATTCTCGTCAAACGTATTTTTATGATCTTTTTCGTTGTGCTGGTGATTGGTTATCTGCTCACTGTGGCGAGCCGTTTCCGTACTGGGGTTGGCAGCAGCTATATGGTGAGGACCGACACGAGACGTCCGCCAGAACAGTAAAAATTTATGCCGGTTGCGATTGGCTGGCCGTGATTCGTATCGGTTCAGGAATTGGAGTATTAGGAGCAAATCTGAAAATAGTTCACGTGATTACCGGCCTTAACACGGGCGGCGCAGAAACGGCACTTTGTCGTCTGCTGGAGTCATTGCGCCCGCCCCAATTTGAACATGTGGTCGTCGCGCTCGGACCTGAGGGGGCGCTAAGCACGCGCGTGGCGAAGGTAGCGGTACTGCATCATCTTGGCATGCGCTCCGGACGGGTGGCGCCAGCCGAGGTGTGGCGCCTGCGCGGTTTAATTAAAAGGTATCAGCCCGATATAATCCATGGTTGGATGGATCACGCTAACCTGATGGCTGTGGTCGCAGCGTGGGGATTGACTGTCCCGATCATTTGGGGTGTAAGGCGCTCCCTGTATGAAATCGAAAGGGAAAAGCGTACGACGCGGTTGGTGATCAGGGCGGGGGCGTATTTGTCGAGGAGGCCGACACGGATTTTATACAACTCGGCTGTCAGCAAAATGCAGTATACGGCCTCCGGCTATTCTGCCGCGCGCGCTTTGGTCATTCCCAATGGCATTGATATTGCAAGGTTTAAGCCCGATTGTGCAGCTCGAATGTGTGTGCGCTCCGAACTTGGCATTACATCGGAAGCGCTCGCGATTGGCCTGATTGCACGCGTACACCCGATGAAGGACCACTCGAACTTTCTGCGTGCTGCGGCGCATTTCGTGGCCAAAAATTCTCGCGTAGTATTCGTGCTGGTGGGGGACGGCGCGAGCGCGGACAATGGTGAATTGGGCGAGGAGATTGATCAATTGCACCTGCGCGAATACGTAAAATTATGCGGCCACCGTATGGATATTGCAGCTCTGAATAATGCCCTCGATATCGCTTCTTCTTCTTCCTGTTGGGGTGAGGCTTTTTCGAACACAATTGCTGAGGCTATGGCATGTGGCAAACCGTGCGTGGCTACAGATCTCAGCGATATTCGAGAGATTATTGGTGAGACGGGCATCGTAGTGCCGCCGCGCGATCCAGTAGCATTAAGCAGTGGGTGGGCAAAGCTGGCGGAGCTCGGGTATCAAGGCCTGCGTGCGTTGGGCGAATCTGCCCGGGCACGCGTGGTGGAACGTTATACACTCACCGCCGTTGCGGGCCGCTATGCCGATTTGTACACAGCGGTTACCGAATAATGCAGGCTTGGTGCAGATTGCCGTGCGTGAGATCACGAACTGCGGGTTGCACCTATGATTTTTTGGGCGGAGATTAGAGTGATGAGCAGGGGCCAAGTATGCAGAATTTAGACAGAAAGACCGTCGCCCATTTTGGCAAGGAATGGACTCGTTTTAGCTACCAACAACGCGGTTTAACCGATGCAGCCGAGATGTTCAACAGCTATTTTGGCTGGCTCGGCGACAGTTTCCTCAATGCTACCTGGAAAGCGGCGGATTTTGGATGTGGCTCGGGGCGGTGGGCGAAACTGGTCGCGCCGCACGTACGCGAGCTTTGGTGCGTTGACGCAAGCGAAGGTGCTTTGGCGGTCGCGAAGACAAATCTTTCGGCTGACGGCAATTGCTGTTTCCAACAGGGCGTGATAGGGAACTTGGCGCTTCCCAGCGAGTCTTTTGATTTTTGTTACTCGCTTGGCGTGCTCCATCACATTCCTGACACTGAGAAGGCTCTCCGTGACTGTGTTCGCACTCTAAAGAGGGGTGGGCCTTTCCTTGTCTATTTGTACTACGCACTGGACAACCGGCCAACGTGGTTCCGGGTTTTGTGGAGAGCAGCCGACTTTGGGCGAAAGTGTGTTGCCGTATTGCCGTACCCGTTGAAGGTTGTAATTTGTGACTTTATCGCGGTAATGGTTTATTGGCCGCTCTCGAGACTGGCGCGCTTTGGTTACCGCATGGGTCGCGACATTTCAAACTGGCCACTTAGTTTCTATCGAGACCGGTCGTTGTATGTGCTTCGGACCGATGCGCTTGACCGTTTTGGTACGCGTTTGGAAAAGCGGTTCAGCAAAGCGCAAATCCAGGTATTGATGGAAAAATGTGGTTTGGAGCGTATTCGATTCAGTGTCGCTCCACCATACTGGGTGGCGATTGGGTGGAAGGCGTGAACAGCAGTTCGTGATTTTTGTTTCACGGTTTTTGATCTCTTGTCAAATATTCAATAACGGGTAATGACGCGATGTGTGGCATCACTGGGTTTTGGGATAGTGAGCGTCGTGTGCGTACAGAGGACGCCGTGTCCACATTGGGGATCATGACCGGTGCCATCCGGCATCGCGGGCCTGACGATGAAGGCCGTTTTTACGATGAGCCAGCCGGGCTTGCTCTTGGTTTCCGGCGCTTGTCAATCCTGGACCTGTCGCAGGAAGGCCATCAGCCGATGGCGTCGTTGAGAGGCCGCTATGTGATCGCGTTCAACGGCGAGGTGTATAACCACGCACGATTACGACCGGAATTGGAGAAGGCTGGCTTTACGTTCCGCGGGCATTCTGACACCGAGGTGATGTTGGCCTCGATCGAGCACTGGGGGCTGGAACGTGCGATTGAGCGTTTCATAGGCATGTTTGCCTTCGCCTTGTGGGATCGGCAAGCGCGCGTGCTGACACTGGTGCGCGACCGGCTGGGTATCAAGCCGCTCTATTTTGGCTGGGTCGGCTGCCGGTTTGTATTTGCATCCGAACTGAAAGCCATCACGGCATTGACGGGTTTCAATAATCCGATAGATCGCGATGTGCTGTGCCTGTTGTTGCGCCACAGCTATATTCCGGCGCCGTATTCGATCTATCAGAACATCCGCAAGTTGATGCCGGGAACTCTGCTGCGCGTAGATGCCGAACTGGCCAAGGCGCCGACAAGCGCTGCGGCGCTGGCGGCGAACACAGCTACCTATTGGTCGGCGCGCGACATTGCGGAATCCGCAATTTTTTCCCGCCGGGACTTGCCGGATAGCGAAGCTGTTGGCGAGCTCGACAGCCTGTTGCGTGATGCGGTGGCGCTGCGCATGGAGGCCGACGTGCCGCTGGGGGCATTTTTGTCGGGCGGGGTGGACTCTTCTACCGTGGTGGCGTTGATGCAAGCG
>DATEJI010000035.1:0-1008 GCA_035278105.1 Saccharimonadales bacterium (SeqCode) | reverse complement strand
CCGGACAGTGGAGCTACTTTGCGATCGCCCGATCGCCGTCAGTACGCCCCTTTGCTTTGTGCCGGCGCACGCGTGGGTGATAGGCACGAGCCACCGCCAACTCCATGCTTGGGTCCAAAAGGTCGATATCGGCGTCAATCCCAAGGCCAAATAACGCCTTCTCTGGCCGGCCGCGCACAAAGTACGGAAAAAGAAAAAGCCCCAGTCATGGAAGTGACCGGGGCTTCGCTGAATTGTGTTGGCGGGTTTTGATCTATTTGCTTTTCTGCCCTTTGCAGACCTGGCAGCGTTCTACTCTCCCGCGGCTTGAGCCGCAGTACCATGGACGCAGAAGGCTTTAACGGCCGAGTTCGGAATGGGATCGGGTGGAATTCCTTCGCTATTACCACCAGGTCGGCGAAGGGCAGAAAACCTCGCGCGTGAAAACACGCACGGCACATAAACCAATACGACACGGCGACCGAATTTTAAGTTGGGTAATGGAATTCACGCCTGGCTTTGTTTCCAGACATGAAACGGTGCTGCTTGCGATCAAGCCAATCGAGCGATTAGTACCAGTAAGCTCAACGCGTTGCCGCGCTTACACACCTGGCCTATCGACGGGGTAGTCTTCCCCGGCTCTCAAGCGAAACCTGGTTTTGAGGTGAGTTTCCCGCTTAGATGCTTTCAGCGGTTATCTCGACCGTACTTAGCTACTCGGCTATGCCACTGGCGTGACAACCGATCCACCAGAGGTACGTTCTTTCCGGTCCTCTCGTACTAGGAAAAAGTCCTCTCAAGTTTCGAACACCCACGGCAGATAGGGACCGAACTGTCTCACGACGTTCTAAACCCAGCTCACGTACCACTTTAAATGGCGAACAGCCATACCCTTGGGACCGGCTACAGCCCCAGGATGTGATGAGCCGACATCGAGGTGCCAAACCGCACCGTCGCTATGGACGCTTGGGTGCGATCAGCCTGTTATCCCCGGCGTACCTTTTATCCGTTGAGCGATGACCCTTCCAC
>DATEJI010000034.1:0-1033 GCA_035278105.1 Saccharimonadales bacterium (SeqCode) | reverse complement strand
AATGACGAAAGATACTCAGTGCCAACATTTTGTGATGCAAGTTCGCTATATACCTGTTAACGAAAGAAACGCCGTATCCAAGCCGCCATGTGCAGAAATCGGATACAGGTATGAGGGAGGTAAAATCACGAACGTCCATCTAATTGCTTCGAGCGGAAATTCCGATTGGGACAAGCGCGCCTTGAAAGCAACAAGCGAACGTCAGCTCCCGCATCCACCGTCAAATTGGAATGACGTTATAACTGATTACAGTATCCCCGTATGCAACAACAGCGGCTCCGCAATCGTACCGTCAACAACCAGACCTTATTGAATCAAGGAGAAATTCCGGCTGGCTTCGCGCTTATGCTTTTGCCAAGCGGCCTCAGATCGTAAAAATCTTCCAGGGTACGCAGCAAGCCATAGTGATCCACGAACTGCCCGCTGCGGGTGGGTTTGAATCCTGCGCCAACGACAATCAGCGGTATCTGGTTGGTCATGCTGTGCGCATCGCTTTCGTCCCAGGTGACGATCAGAAGGCTGTTGTGGGTTTTTGCCCACTCAGCGTAAGCACTTAGATGGGTTTTCAGCCAAGCATCGCCCTCGGCGATGGTACCGTCGTGCATGTCGTTCATCATATTGGGTACCACGAAGGCCACGGTCGGCAATTTCGTGTATTCCGGCGGAAAATCGCTGAACGGCAGATTTACTGCCGTCGGCAAACCAGCCTGAAAATCCGCCACCGGATTGTGCTTGCGCCGGTACAGCCCATGGCTGGCGCTGCAACCGGTGAAACCCGCCGCCGGCATGTCCTCGGAGTAAATTGCGAAGCTCAGCTTCCTAGCCAGCAATTCACTGGCTAGGTTCGGTCCGGTGAGAGCATGCGGACAGGAGTCGTCCGTCAATCCATAAGTGGAGCCGGCAAACAATGCCACGTAATTCGGCTGGCTGGGGTGCATGACCGCGTGGGCATCGGTGAACAGCACGCCTTCCCTGGCCAATTTGTTGATATACGGCGCATCGGAATTGCCAATGACGGTCGAAAAGGATTTGT
>DATEJI010000033.1:0-2248 GCA_035278105.1 Saccharimonadales bacterium (SeqCode) | reverse complement strand
CGTTGGCGAACCCTGGCCGACTGCCGCGGCGCACGCGCCACGCTCGTCATGTTCATCTGCAACCACTGCCCCTATGTGAAGGCTTCCATTGACCGCATCGTGGCGGTGTGCAATGAACTCTCGCCGTTCGGCATGCAAGCCGTGGCTATCATGCCGAACGATGTCGCGACTTACCTTGAAGACTCCTTCGATAACATGAAACGCTTCGCCCAGGCTCACAAATTTCCGTTTCCCTATCTTTACGACGAAACCCAGGAAACCGCACACGCCTATGGTGCGGTATGCACACCGGATTTCTTCGGCTATAACGTTAAACTTGAACTCCAATACCGCGGCCGACTGGACGAGAGCCGCACCTCGCAACCGCGCTCGGACGCGAAGCGGGAATTATTCGATGCCATGAAACAGATCATCAAGGCTGGGCAAGGGCCGAAGGAACAGATTCCGAGTATCGGCTGTTCGGTGAAGTGGCGGTGAGACACTCTTGTGCGATGCGTGGTCGGCTGGAACTTGGAAAGTGCTATGATTTTATTTGAGTCAAGTTTTATTATCGCCCAAATGCAGTATTTGCAGCCCGCACTTAGGCGGTCGAATTTAAGTTAGCCATATGCAAACTATGTTTGCAATCCTGTACCTCTTCGGCGCCGTCGTCGTTGACGTCATCCTTGGCACTGGCCTGTACTTTGCGCGCGTCGCACTAGACAGGCGCATCACGAAACGCGAGCTGGCGGAGGCTGCGTTGACTATGGGCATTCCGTTTGTGGCGCTTGAGGATTCGGGGAATTTTCCAAAACTGGTGAAGTGGTCGTACTCAAAGTTCAACAGTGAGCTCTTTCGCAACCGACTGTCAGATCTTGTGGGTTTCGTGCTCGTTGCGTGGGGGTGGCTTGGCGCGGCGTTGCAGATTGCTTTGCTCCTTTGGGTTATCTACGAAACAATCACATCCAGTTTCAGCTACGCGCCCTATGCCTGGTTCATCATTGCAATTGAGTTGTTCTTTCTTCTCGTAATCATCGCCGTTAGTCTGTTCTGTAAGGTTTTAACTGGCCGATATCCGGGTCAAGCGCATCGAGCAAGAGCGGCGTTGTCCAAAGCCATAGATGCCCAACCGACATCGGTCAATGGCTAACAACTCATTCCAGCGGACGCGCTACGCGCGCCGCTAAATTCGAGCGTTAGCAGTCATGGGGACAGTTCGCCACGAGTTGATGCTCCGAGAAAGTGCGTCACGGTACGCGTCGGCCGAACTGTTGCAAGCCGCAGGTGACAGCTCTGACTCCGCCTATTTGCTGAAGCTACTTGGCTTCGAACTACTGCTCAAGGTCGTTGTCGAGCGGTCAACGCAGTCGGTGGCATGTGGGCATAATTACAAGAGCCTTTTTGCTTCGCTGTCGCCACAAGAGCAAGCCGACGTTCTTCGCATCGCGGGGGAGCGTATCGGCCCGTCGGCTCTGGGCACAGATCATGAGGGTGTGCTTGCGGATTTGGGTAGCAACTTCGTCAAGCTCCGTTACCCCCATGAAAAGTATGGCCACCTTACACAACAGGAGTACGCGCAAGTCGGGCCTACTTGGCTCGCGGCTGGCGGCAAGCTCACGGACGCAGACTTCCGTTACCATCCAGAGGAGCTGCTTGGTCTCGGTTTTGCACTCCGGCAGGTTGCACATGCCTGCTAACTATTCGGTCAACCGGACGCAAACCCGCTACGCGGGTTGCGCCGGTTACCTCGGGCGTTAGGCAACAAAGAATGCCAATCGGGAGTATTTTATGAGCGAGCCGAAGATTATGGATTCCTGCTTTATCTGTGGCTCCCAGTTCCAAATGGGGCCTCATCACTATGACGGTAAGTTCATCTCCAGTTATCAAATCTCAGTTTGTAATTCGTGTTGGAATTCGAATTGGGATGGTTGGGCTCCTCACTACGAACAGAAGCTATTGGCGCGCTTGAAAGAAAAGAACATCTCAATTCCAAAAAGAAACAGCAAAGGGTGGCTCCCCCGTGAAATTGTTTCCTAACCACTGGCTCGTGCGGACGCCGGGGATATCGCGCCATGTTTCCTGGTACTTCATAGGACCGAATGACCAGGGTCAGACCGGCATAACTATCTGATGAATCAGAAAAATATGCAAGGATGACGCCCGAATAACGGCTTAAACGCACTATTTTCACGCTCATAACGACGTTCTAAGGAAAGAACACTATGCCGCGCGCGAATCGCCATGTGCTCCCCGGTCATGTCTGGCATAT
>DATEJI010000032.1:0-3611 GCA_035278105.1 Saccharimonadales bacterium (SeqCode) | reverse complement strand
ACGTGCAACTCGGGCATGCGCTTTTGCAGGTAGCCGATGCGCCCGTCCATCTCGCGCAACTGTTTTTTACGGTAGATGTATTCCGCATTCTCCGAGCGGTCACCTTCGGCAGCAGCGGCCGACAGCGCCTGCACCACCTCGGCGCGTTGTTGCCAGAGTTGCTGCAGATCGGCTTCCAGCCGGCGATACCCGGCCGCGGTGATGTAGGGTGAGGACTTGGGCGGAGGAGGACGCCAACGACTCATGCCGGCAATATAGCAAAAGCCTTGGGACAACAGCCTCATGGGTTCAGGCACGGAACGGCCGTTTGTAACTCGGTGTTTCCGAGGTATATATTTCCAACAACTTATGGCGGCTGCGGATTTGTGCCGGTCAGCTCCGGCGGGAAGGGGATGGCACGTGAATGCCAAGAAGCTATCTTTTCGACTGGGCTTTACCTTAATCCTGCTGCTGTTGACTGCCTGCGGCGGTGGGAGCTCTTCCAGCTCGTCCGGCAGCTCGAATTCTGCCGCCGTGCCAAACCAGGCGCCGCCGATGCCGCAACCCGATTACACGGCAACGACGAGCGAAGGGACGATTAGCGCCGCTACCGCCGTGCCGTATGCACAGGATGTATTTGGTGCCGCGCAGTATTTACAAAATGTTACCGCGATCTTCCAATGGCAGTCAGAAGCCCAAGTTATCGATCAGGCACAGACTGGCCCCCAAGGCGGGACGGTGGTTTTTACCGGCCGCATCTTGGCAGGTGGTGCCGGATGGATACAGGCGGATTACCAGAACTATCAGGATACCGATTCCAGCGGCAACCCTCGGGTTACCAACGGCCTTGCCATCTATTACCAAAATGCGCCGCAGAATAAAAATGTACTCTTTGATCAGACAGAAGGACTGGAAAATTACAGTGTTACCGACAAAGGAGTAACTTACGTTTACAACGGCACCGTGAATCAGACCAGCACGGAAACCAATGGATCAGCTAGCATCAATGACACGGGTAATGTTTCTATCAGGGATAGCCAGAGCGGCTGGCAGTTATGGATTGACAATTTATCGGTTCTGGAACCGACTTCTACTTCGGGTTCTATATTACTTGCCGGCCAAGTATTCGATTCAGGCGGCGGTTATGTGAATGTTTCTACCCCTGCACCGGTGCAATTGGACGAAGGAGACGTTACCTCCGGCTTTCCGGACATGTTTCCCGAAGGGCATTCTGGCGACGTAATAATTTCGAGTGTCGGCAGTGCACAATTGCACGTACAGCCGCTCAACCAGTATTTCGCCTGGCTCGGCCTGGATACAAATGGCGACGGCGTAATAGACGAGGGTACAAGGTTGGATCGGTCAACAGGCGAGATTGATGTCACCAACCCGCCAAGTATGGAGAATATCACGGTAAGGCGTACGCCTGTACCGAGAGGGCTCTCGCCACCTCCGAATGTAGCGGCCGTGGCCGAAATAGCCGATTCGATAGCATCAGGCTCGCCAGTCACGCTGGACGGCCGCTACAGTTACACACTTGGCGGGTTCGTAAGCTACAGTTGGAAACTTGTATTGGCGCCGCCCGGCAGCCAGGCCCAGCTTAGTGGCACAACCCCGACTATCAACTTTCAACCGGATGTTCCGGGCGGTTATCTGATTCAACTGACGGCCACTTCCGGTAGCGTGTCCGCATACGATCTTGTAACAGTGAATTACCCGGATTCTCAAGGACTGATTCAGGGCTCTCCTGCCACGACAACCAAGTTGCCAGCTTATTTGACCGGAACAGTTGGCTTTCCGGTGTCCATTGACGGGCGCGCAAGCCCAGATACCGTGCAAGCCAGCTGGACTCTAGTGATTCCGCCAGGAAGCAAGGCGACCTTGAGCGGCAATGACAACGCTGCGACGGCTACGTTTACGCCTGATGTTCCTGGTATTTATACCGTGTTTTATACCAATTCGTCCGAGGCGATTTGTGGCAACAATACGGGGAACACTAATCCCCTGGCATGTCTGTCGCCATCCCAGGTTTCAATAATTACCGTTGGCAATCAGATGCGCTTGGCACCCATGACCTTGCTTAGCGATTTTGGGGACTCTCCCAACAACTATTATGGGATCGGTGATTTCATGGGTAATCACCACACGGGCTTTGCGGTAGCAGGCACGTTCCCAGCAACGTCGCCGCCACAAATCATATGGTCGGCTGCGTTATCAACGAGTAGTTTTGATTACCCGCGCACTATTTCTTTGCCATCTACCTATCAAGGATTGACTGTCGGCGATCTTAATGGTGATGGTCTATCCGATTTTGTGACTCAGATCCCTGGAGGAGCGGACATATGGCTATCGAGCCCAACCGGTTATACGCCGGGAAGCGTTTTCTACAGCACCACAGGTAATGCTTCACCACAAGCAGATGCTATAGGGGACATCGGAGGTTATCCCGCTCTAATAACTGTGTATGAATACTATGCTTCCGCCAAATTTGAAGCAGACTTTGCAGTGTTTTTGACTAATGCACAAGGTCAAATTCAAACTACGCCGGTTTTGACGCCCATCCCCGTTAATTCATTTGACCAAATTGATTCTATTGTTCTCAAGGATGTCAATGGGGATGGCAAGACTGATTTGTTAGTAAGAATGATATCCGATTCCGGCAATGATCAGTTCCTTGTATTTCTTGGTAATGGCGACGGTACTTTTACCTTTGCGCACTCCTACTCACTCTCTTTTTCTTCGTACGCCGAATTTAAAAATGGATTGCTGATTACGGATTTTAACAATGATGGGTATCCAGATGCCGCTATCCCAGACGGCAGTCAGCTTGATGTTTACTACGGAGATGGCACAGGAAATTTCACGCTGGCTTACACTAAGCCGCTTGCGTGCAGCCCGACCGAGTTCACCCTCGCCGATCTCAATCACGATGGCCGCCCTGATGTAATTGCCAATGCAGGTACTGATTGTGTCATCTTCCCCTATTACAATGGTTATCCGGAGATCGGGGTGTTTCTTAGCAATCCAGACGGCACTCTGGAAGATGAGGAATCCTATCCCTTACCAACAGGCGAGATGCTCAATTCCGGAAGTCAAGTTACTAGCGTGCTTTCCGGCGATTACAATGACGATACCAATGCCGACTTGTTTGTGGGTATAGGCAGTAATTATTTTTTGGTGCCGCAGTTCCCTGCCGGTTCTCCCAGTCTTTTGGCCTCAACGGCACAGCAAAGCATTACCAAGTCAATCAAAACCCGGTCGTTTACTAGCGAGGCACGCAAGCTACTTGGTCAGCCCTTGCCACTTATCAACACTTTCTGAAGTTCAGGGTGTTGAGGGAAATCGTAGCAAATTGTTCGTTGAGTTCCCATTGCTATTGGGGTGGGCCAGCATGTGTGCGATCTGTTATAGGGGGTGGTTGTTGCAGCCACCAGGCCGCCAGTGCCAGCCACAGCAGAATCAGCAGGATGGTGAGCTTTTCCATGAAACCACGCGCCGGAAAGTGCAGCAGGGCGTACCACCACAGCACCGCGAATTCGAACGCCGCGAGTTCCATGGCGGGACGGAAATGCGGCCGCCAGCGGGGTGTGCGGCGGAAATACCAGGATTGAATCAGCATGGCCACGCTGGTG
>DATEJI010000031.1:0-3099 GCA_035278105.1 Saccharimonadales bacterium (SeqCode) | reverse complement strand
TTGCCGCAGCGGTTGCCATGGCGATCATAGCGTTCTATATCCACCGGAACGATTTGTTATACGAGATTATTCTCGTCAAACGAGTTTTTATGATTTTTCTCGTTGCGCTAGCTATTGGCTATCTGCTTGCTTTGGCAAGTCATTTTCGTACTGGGGTTGGCAGCAGCTATATGGTGAGGACCGAGACGAGACGTCCGCCAGAACAGTAAAAATTTATGCCGGTTGCGGTTGGCTGGGCGGGATTCGTATCGGGTCAGAATCTGGAGCGTTAGGAGGAAATCTGAAAATTGTTCACGTGATTACCGGCCTTAACACGGGCGGTGCCGAGAAGGCGCTTTGTCGCCTGTTGGAATCATTGCCGCCGTCGCAATTCGCGCATGTGGTAGTAGCACTCGGACCCGAAGCGGCGTTAAGCACCCGTGTGGCGAAGGTAGCGGCCCTGCATCATCTTGGCATGCGTGCAGGCCGCTTGTATCCTGGCAATCTACTTCAACTGAGGTCTATTCTGAGGCGAGTGCAGCCAGATGTGATTCAGGGCTGGATGTACCACGCCAATTTCATGGCAACGCTCGCCGCAATGGGTTTGAACGTGCCGACAGTATGGGGTATTCGCCAGACGCTCTATTCACTGGATCATGAAAAGGCCGGCACGCGCTGGGTAATTCGGGCCTGCGCGTGGCTGTCACGCCGGTCAGCGCGGATTGTGTACAATTCGCAACTAAGTCGTACGCAGCATGTGAAATTTGGTTTTCACGACTCACGAGCTTTGATTATACCAAATGGGTTCAATACTCATGTCTTCATTCGTGATCCCGACGCGTGCTCGCGCGTGCGCGCTGAATTTGGTATTTCGGAGGATACAGTGGCAATTGGTCTGGTTGCTCGTTTGCACCCGATGAAGGATCATGCGAATTTTTTACGTGCTGCGTCGCGATTCGTAACCAACCACACAAATGCCGAATTTGTGCTGGTGGGAGATGGTGTGGACGGGAGTAGCCCCGAACTGATGAGGCTGGTCAACGAATTGCAGTTGCAAGGCAAGGTACACCTGTGCGGTCGTCGCATGGATATTGCGGCCATTAACAATGCTTTGGACATAGCCTCCTTGTCTTCTGCCTGGGGTGAAGCCTGCCCGAATGCTATTGGCGAGGCCATGGCCTGTGGCACGCCGTGTGTGGCCACAGATATAGGTGACGTGCGGGACATCATCGGCGAGACGGGTGTTGTCGTGCCGCCCCGTGATCCGGACGCCTTGAGCAAAGGCTGGTCCAAACTTTTTGCGTTAGGTACCGAGGGTCGGCGCATGTTGGGGAAGTGCGCACGCCAGCGCATCGCCAGTCATTATTCGCTGGCCGCAAATGCGGCCGCATACGCGAAACTCTATCGCTCGCTTGTGCGCAGGCCGGAAACGTGTGTGGCATAGCCGGGTTCTGGGATGTGGCGCATCGTCGCAGAGGCGACGGTGAGTTGGCCGTGCTGCGTCGCATGACGTTCTCGATACGGCATCGCGGGCCTGACGATGAAGGCTGTTTTTACGATGAGCCAGCTGGGCTTGCTCTTGGTTTCCGGCGCTTGTCAATCCTGGACCTGTCGCAGGAGGGCCACCAGCCGATGGCATCGCTGAGCGGCCGCTATGTGATCGCGTTCAACGGCGAGGTGTATAACCACAGACGATTACGGGCGGAATTGGAGAAGGCTGGCTTTACGTTCCGCGGGCATTCGGACACCGAGGTGATGTTGGCCTCGATCGAGCACTGGGGGCTGGAACGTGCGATTGAGCGTTTCATAGGCATGTTTGCCTTCGCGTTGTGGGATAGACAAGCGCATGTGCTGACACTGGTGCGCGATCGGCTGGGTATCAAGCCACTCTATTATGGTTGGGCCGGCGGCCAGTTCGTGTTCGCGTCCGAACTGAAAGCCATCACGGCATTGGCGGGTTTCAATAATCCGATAGATCGCGATGTGCTGTGCCTGTTGTTGCGCCATAGCTATATTCCGGCGCCGTATTCGATCTATCAGAACATCCGCAAGTTGATGCCGGGAACTCTGCTGCGCGTAGATGCCGAACTGGCCAAGGCGCCGACAAGCGCTGCGGCGCTGGCTGCGAATACGACCACGTACTGGTCGGCGCGCGACATTGCGGAATCCGCAATTTTTTCCCGCCGGGACTTGCCGGATAGCGAAGCTGTTGGCGAGCTCGACAGCCTGTTGCGTGATGCGGTGGCGCTGCGCATGGAGGCCGACGTGCCGCTGGGAGCATTTTTGTCGGGCGGTGTGGATTCCTCTACCGTGGTAGCGTTGATGCAAGCGCAGTCGTCGCGACCCGTACAGACTTTCTCGATAGGTTTTCGCGAGGATACCTACAACGAGGCGCAACACGCCAAGGCGGTGGCCCGCCATCTCGGCACAGACCACACGGAACTGTATGTCACCGCCCGGGACGCGCTGGATGTGGTGCCGCAGTTGCCTGCGATGTTCGATGAACCGTTTTCCGATTCCTCGCAAATTCCGACGTATCTGGTGTCGAAGCTGGCTCGCGCGCATGTGACAGTGAGCCTTTCAGGCGACGGCGGCGACGAGCTGTTTGGCGGTTATAGCCGCTATTTCTGGGGCAGTGCTCTGCGCCTCTGGATGAATCGGCTTCCGTCTTTTGCCAGGCGAACATCGGCACGCTGGTTGCAATCACAGGCCGCCGGATTCGGCCGGCTGTTGCAATTGTCCATGCCGCTGCTGCCCGCGCGGTTGCGGGTGCAGAATCCCGGAGCCAAAATTGGCGCTCTGGCCGACATGCTGCGCGCGGATTCGGATGACGCACGCTACCGTTTGCTGGTATCTCATTGGAGCAGCCCCGAATCTGTTGTGTTGGGTGTAAGTGAGCCACCTACCGCGTTGTCGATGCCTCCGCCTGCGCCGATTTGCAATCCAATCGAGCGCATGATGTATTTTGATCTAGTCAGTTATCTTCCCGACGACATCCTGACGAAAGTGGATCGCGCCAGCATGGCGGTGAGTCTCGAAGCCCGTGTGCCACTGCTGGATCACCGCGTAGTGGAGTACGCATGGCGGCTTCCTTCGACGATGAAGGTGCGAAGCGGGCAG
>DATEJI010000030.1:0-36885 GCA_035278105.1 Saccharimonadales bacterium (SeqCode) | reverse complement strand
GGCGAGGCGCTTGACCTGCTCGGCATCGATCCAGCCGTTGTTGTAGGCCACCTCTTCCGGGCAGCACACTTTCAAGCCCTGGCGGTTTTCGATCGTCTCGATGTAGTTGCCGGCTTCCATCAGTGACTCGTGCGTACCGGTGTCGAGCCAGGCGTAGCCGCGGCCAAGCTGCTCCAGGTGCAGCGAGTTGTCTTCCAGATAGCGGCGATTGAGATCAGTGATTTCCAGCTCGCCGCGCGGGGAAGGTTTCAGCTCCGCGGCGTAATCGCAGACGCGTGAGTCGTAGAAATAGAGGCCAGTTACGGCGTAGTGCGACTTGGGTTTGCTGGGCTTTTCTTCCAGGCCGATCACGCGGCCGCTGGCGTCGAACTCGGCTACGCCGTAGCGTTCCGGGTCGCGTACGAAGTAGCCGAACACCGTCGCGCCCTCCTGGCGGGCGCCAGCGCGCTTCAGGCGTTCCGTCAGGCCTACGCCGTAGAAAATGTTGTCGCCCAGCACCAGGCAGCTTGGGTCGCTGCCAATAAAGTCCTTGCCGATAAGAAAGGCCTGCGCCAAGCCATCCGGCGAGGGCTGCACGGCATAACGGATATCGATACCCCATTGCGATCCGTCACCGAGCAGGCGCTGGAACAACGCCTGCTCGTGCGGGGTATTGATCACCAGCACGTCGCGAATGCCCGCCAGCATCAAGGTCGCCAGCGGGTAGAAGATCATCGGCTTGTCGTAGACCGGCAACAACTGCTTGCTGACGGCCTGCGTGATCGGATAGAGGCGCGTGCCGGAACCGCCGGCCAGGATGATGCCCTTGCGTGTGCTCATACGCCCAGGCGCTCCATGCGATAGCTGCCGTCGAGTACGCGTTGCACCCACGCTTGGTTGGCGAGATACCAGTCAACGGTCACTTCGATACCGCTTTCAAATGTGTGGGAAGGTCTCCAGCCAAGCTCGCGCTGCAGTTTGCTTGAGTCGATCGCATAGCGGCGATCGTGGCCAGGGCGGTCCTTTACATAGGTAATAAGCGCTTCGTGCTTGCGCCCGTCAGGCAATGGCTTCTTGGCATCCAGCAAGGCACAGATCGTCTTCACCACCGCGATGTTGGTGCGCTCGGCATTGCCGCCCACGTTGTAGGTTTCGCCCACTCGGCCCCCTTCCAGCACGCACCGGATGGCCCTGCAGTGATCGCCCACGAACAACCAATCGCGGATGTTCAGGCCATCGCCATAAACCGGCAGCGGCTCGCCGGCCATGGCCTTCTGGATCACCAGGGGGATCAGCTTTTCCGGGAAGTGGTAAGGCCCGTAGTTATTCGAGCAGTTTGTGGTGAGCGTGGGAAGGCCGTAGGTGTGATGGAAGGCGCGCACCAGGTGGTCGGAGGCTGCCTTGGAGGCGGAATAGGGGGAGTTCGGCGCGTAGGGGGTGGTTTCGGTGAACTTACCCTCCTCGCCGAGGGAGCCGTACACTTCGTCGGTGGAGACGTGCAGAAAGCGGAAGGAATCCTTGTCAGAACCATCCAGGCTCCGCCAGTAATCTCTTGCGGTTTCCAGCAGGCCGAGGGTGCCGACGACGTTCGTGTGGATGAAGGCAGCGGGGCCGTCGATCGAACGGTCGACATGGGATTCAGCGGCGAAATTCACGATCGCGCTCGGGCGATGTTTCTCGAGCAGACTGGCGACCAGTGCCCGGTCACCGATGTCGCCTTGCACGAAAATATGCTTGTCGTTGTCGTTCAGAGATTCGAGGGTATCGAGATTGCCGGCATACGTGAGTTTGTCCAGATTCATGACGCGCAGGCCATCCGCAACCGCTTGGAGTACGAAATTGGCCCCGATAAAGCCGGCTCCACCGGTAACGAGCAATGTTTTCATGTAATGGCTCCAAATGGGGCGATTATTTTGTCATAGAGCCTTGCGCAATGGTCAGCGCAGGCTGGGCCAAGGTCAAGCTATAAGCACTTGGAGAGAGGTTGGCAGCCCCTGAGGATCAGGCTCAAGCCGGTAATTATCTCGCCTTTGTCACCATCCGCGTACGCGCGATCCACACGAGTGACGCACACGAGCTGTGTTTTTGGCTCTGAGAGAACAGAGTTACGCTTTCGGCTCGATCTCGGACTCGAGCTGCTCGAGTCCGGCAGCCCGGTGACCGCGATAGGCGATCTGTGCTGCGGTATTCAAGCGGGTCAGGCATCGGCCGAAGGCTGGCTCCAGCTTCATTGATCGAGACGATGGGCCGCCTTAAAAGCTGCACTAACCCAATATGCGCACCATTTGGTTTGAAATTACTGTCGAACCGATGTTTAAGCTCGTGGGTCTGAAAGATGGCAGCGCCGAATAGCCACGGCCCGTGACGAAAAGCAAGATGACAAAGGCTACGGATGCTCTGTTTGCTTTCTCGAACACACTGAAGAATCCGAGTGCGAACACCAAGATGTAGCATCTGAGCTCGGCGGGAAGCGTCCATGCTGATCCATTTCCCCACCCTATGGGGTTGGACGACAACACGTAGGAAAGGGTGTAATCCGGTTCCAAAGATACCGAAAACGAGCAGCGCTTGCTGCTTACCATGGTCAGCGGTCATTTCGGAGGGCTGGCTAGGTTTGCGTGAATGACCTCCGGTTGAATGTCGAAATCGACCATGCTGGTTGCCAGGCGCTTTGCATCGGGCATGACACGGAACATGGCGACATCAATTCGCCGGTCCAGATAAACCTCTGCCTCCCCCACTTGGCCGAGCACTCCTGCATTCATGAAATAGGCGCCGGGTGCCACCATGCAACGAAACTGGAACCGAACCTCTATCGTGCTATTTGCGCTTACGACGGGGATGGAGTCTTCTCGAAGAGACGTTTCACCGCCGCCAATCTCAATGCCGGTAATGCTCTTGATCAGCATTCCGAACCGAACTGCAGCGGCAGCGGCCTGAAAATACACACGATAGACGTAAACATATTTCCCTCCAGGCTTTAGCACGTTTACCCGGCGCCCGCTCAACGTCTCGATATGTACATCGTCGATGAAGGCTCCTACAGACTCGTATGCGAGAGTGCTCTTGGGAACCAACCCCTCATCGTAATAGGCCTCCTCGCTCGGATCCTGCGGTTCGCCTTCGCCCGCGCTGGATGCGTTGGAAGATGTATCAGCCTGTGCTTCGTTTCCTCCCGGTTTGCTAGGGGAGGCGAGTGCGTGTCGGTCCGATTCGCGCTCTATCTCGCCACGTAAAGCTTCTCGAATGGCAACAACGCGTTCCACTGGCGAATAGAGCATCTTGTGATAGCGGGACACCACAAATTTTGGCGATCCTTGGAGAAGCAGCTCTCCGCGGTCCAAAAGTAGCGCCCTATCACATAAGTCGGTCACTGCCCCTGCAGAATGGGATACGAAGAGGACCGTCGCGCCGTTATCCCTGATCTTATTTATCCGTGCAAAGCATTTCCGCTGAAATGCTTCATCGCCAACAGACAGCGCCTCGTCTACGATGAGAATCTCGGGCATGACATTGATGGCTACGGCGAACGCAAGCCGGATATACATGCCACTCGAATAACTCTTGACCGGCTGTTCGATGAATTCGCCTATGTCCGCGAATTTTGCAATATCGTCGAATTTTTCTGCAATTTCCTCACGCGTCAGCCCCATGACCGTCCCGTTGAGGAACACGTTCTCTCGCCCGGTGAAGTCGGGATTGAAACCCGCACCCAACTCAAGGAGAGCCGCTATGCGTCCATGGACGTCAATCGTCCCTGCCGAAGGAGTGAGTGTGCCGCAAATGAGCTGCAGAAGGGTCGATTTGCCCGAACCGTTGCGTCCAACGATACCCAGCGTTTCTCCACGAGCCACGCTGAAGTTGATGTTCTTGAGCGCCTCAAATTCTCGGAACCAACGATGTTTCGGGCCAGGCGCCAGCATTTGCAATAGTCGATGGTGTGGCTTGTCGTAAACCGGAAATTTCTTATCCAGCCCTTTGACGATGATCGCGAACTCAGAGGACATCACCGAAACCCTTGCGCGTTGCGTTAAACCACATATAGCCAATGTAGGTCATCGCCAGGCCACCCAGGCCATAGAGGAAAAGCCCCAGCCAGTCAGGTTCTCCTCCCCACAGCGAGACTTGTCGCGCTTGATCAATAATGAAAGTCAGCGGGTTCAGCCGAAAAAGAATCCGATATGCTTCCGGCACTGCTGAAAGTGGGATCACCGCCGACGACATAAACAGGAGTGCTGTCGTCAGAACCCCCATAATTTGTCCTATGTCCCGTAGGTAAACGCCCAGGGCGGCAAGCAACCAGGAAACCCCCAGTGTGAGCAACATCAAGGGAAGAACAACCAAGGGGAGATAGATGATTGTCCACGTCAGCACTCCTTCGACGGCGAGTCTAAGCAAAAGAAATGCGAGCACATTCATCGCCATGTGAAATAGCGCCGACAGTAGCATCGACCAGGGCAGGATCTCGAGTGGGAAGATGACCCGCTTGACGAAATTGGGTTGGGACGTAATCAACTGGGGCGAACGGCTGAGGCATTCGGCAAAAAAACCATGCACAATCAGGGCTACGAAAAGAATTACTGAGAAGTGCGCATTATGGCCGTTCACCGGTGGCCATTTGCTTTTCATTACAAAGCCGAATGCGAAGCTGTAGACGCCGAGCATTAGAAAAGGGCTGATCAGTGACCATAACAGGCCAAAACTAGCTCCGCGATAACGGCCCAGAATGTCACGCTTGGTTAACTCAAGCGTCAGCGATCTGTGTTGTAGAAAAGCCGAGAATGGACCAAGAGCCCGTGTACCAGTAGTTTTAACTAACTGCTTCATTGAGCGACGCTATTCCTTTGGGTGACGGATTCGGCAATTGACGAACCAATCAGGCTAATGCTGCAGATAGTTCCGCACGTAGATCACCAATATCCTCGACACCGACAGAAAGCCTGATCAGGCCATCGCTGATTCCGAGGCGCTTGCGATTGGCTGATGGAAGGGATGCGTGCGTCATGATCGCGGGATGCTCAATGAGGCTCTCGACCCCGCCAAGCGATTCCGCCAGTGCAAATAGCTCGCAGCGCTCCAACATGCGGCGAGCCTTCTTAAGGCCGCCTCTCACTTCAGCACTGATGATGCCGCCGAAGCCATCCATTTGCCTACGTGCGAGCGCGTGCTGGGGATGAGTTTTAAGGCCGGGATAGATAACTCGCTCGATCGCCGGATGCTTCTCTAGCCATTTCGCCAACTCTAGTGCGCTTTCGCAGTGAGCTCGCATGCGCAAGTGAAGGGTTTTCAAACCGCGCATCGCAAGAAACGAATCGAAAGGACCTGCGATGGCCCCTACGGAATTCTGGAGAAAGGCCATCTTTTCCACGAGTTCGGGCCGATCACCCGCTACAACGATGCCACCCACCATATCCGAGTGACCGTTGAGGTATTTGGTTGCAGAATGCAACACCAGGTGAGCGCCGTGCTCCAGTGGCCGCTGAAGCATGGGCGAACAAAACGTATTGTCGACAACCAGCAATAAATCGTGTTTTCTGGCAAACGCCCCGAGTTTGGCAAGGTCTACCAGTTTGAGCATAGGATTAGTGGGCGTCTCGGCCCAGATCATCCGGGTGTTGGGTTTGAGGGCCGCCTTCAGTGCCTGTTGGTCGTTCAGATCAATGAAAGTGAAATCCAGGCCGGCCGAATGCCGGCGTACCCGCTCGAACAGTCGGTAAGTTCCGCCATACAGATCGTCCATGGCGATCACGTGGCTGCCACTGGCCAGCATGTCCAGAATGGTGCTGGCCGCGGCCAATCCCGATCCGAATGCGAAGCCAGCTTTTCCACCTTCCAGATCCGCTACGCAGCTCTCATAGGCCATGCGGGTCGGATTCTGTGTTCGCGAATATTCGTAGCCCTGATGACGGCCGGGACTGGTCTGCACATAGGTTGAGGTGGCATAGATGGGGGTCATGATCGCCCCGGTCGAGGGGTCGGGTTTCTGACCGGCATGAATTGCCCGCGTACCCAAGCCTAAGGTTCTGGAAATCTTTTTTGTTGCCATATCAACCCTATGCAAGTCCGGTCGGCAGCATGTCCTGCTGTTACAACCAAATGAACGCTATATTACCCGCAAACCCCATATGCACAAAAAACAACGAAGACTAGTCTTCGCTGGTCACGCATTCCGATGACGCCTCCATTCGCGGCGCTGCAAGACTCTAAACCCTTCCGAATGGACGTAACGCACGTCTTCTTAGACCCCATAGCACACCGAAGAAAAAGCCGGGCGCAAAATTCAACGCACGCCATATCCTGCTCTAGGAGGGGGCTCAGGTCACCCGAGCGCCCACGTAGCGATGTTTGCGAGGATCTGGCCGCGAAGCATGATCGTTCATTTGAAGCAGGGTGACCAGCATGCTCATAGAACTGCCACGCGTCCAATGTGCGCATTGAAAGGGACGAAATCTGCACCGAGGTGCGGAAGTTTGGGGAAGGATTCACGAAATTGGACGCTAGTCAACTCTATGGTAGGGCCATATGCCAATGGGAAGCGTACGGACTGACGCATCCCATAGATGGGCTCTGATTGTTGCGCGTTGCGACGTAGGCTAGTGAACGAAACACGCTTCAATCTACTTAGTCGCTCTGCTCGATGGAGGCTTGAAGAGGTCAGAGCATCCTCGAAATCGTGAGATCCTAGCTGCATCGGCCATCTGATGCATGGCACAATCCCCGTCTTATGTCGCCAGGATAGCGATGGGGCAGTGTCCGCTGTCCTTTCCGGTTGGCAGCATTTTAGTAGGGCGGCGCCAGCCTTCAATAAAGTGGGTTGATCTTCCTCTATAGGCGGGTACGCTGACGTCTGTAGACAAGGCGCCTGGTGCTATGGACGGAGCTGATCTAGCGAGGCACGTAGTCACCGTGCGAAGCAGAGCGGATGCGGAATTGACATGAAATCGTTATATCAACCGACAAAGCAGCAATGTGTGCCCATACTCGGCATAAACCGTAACGGCAGGTCTGCTTTGATCAACTGCCGCGTTAGAGGCCGGGAGCTTGGGGGGGGCATCAGCGCCCCAACTGGACAGAGCGAGCTGATGGTCGATGCTGGACAAGCGATGGTTGTGCGTTCCCGTGTGTCTCAGGTGGTCGAATGAACAAGTCGCTTGGCAATGACGCCATCCTAGTACTGGGTATGCACCGCAGTGGTACTTCTGCGGCAACTCGGGTGATAAATCTATTGGGGGCTGAATTGGGCAGCCAATTGCTCGCGCCAGCCCAGGACAACGTGCAAGGGTTTTGGGAGCACGCAGGTATTGTCCAAATTCATCAGAGGCTGTTGACTCGCCTTGGGCGTGATTGGCTCGACGTACGGGCACTGCCGTCAGGTTGGATAAATACTGAAGCAGCTACCGCAGCGCGTGCCGAGCTGATGGATCTTTTACAGCAGGAGTTTGCCGGTGTCCCGTTATGGGTGGTGAAAGATCCGCGTTTATGTCGTTTGTTACCATTATGGCGGCAGGTGGCGGAAGCCCTTGATGTACGCCTACATGCAGTACATATCGTCCGGCATCCAGATGAAGTGGCAGACTCGCTATTTGCGCGGGATGGTATTCAGCGCAAGCACTCGCGCCTACTCTGGTTGGAGTACG
Organism: Saccharimonadales bacterium (SeqCode); assembly: GCA_035278105.1. Classification (GTDB taxonomy): domain Bacteria; phylum Patescibacteriota; class Saccharimonadia; order Saccharimonadales; family UBA4665; genus PMNU01. The sequence goes on along the minus strand of DATEJI010000030.1, from coordinate 29,269 downwards.
TCGCGGAGGCGCAAGTCGCGGGACGTGGATTGCCCCGTGCGCTGCTGTCCTACGATAGTTTGCTGAATGACTGGTCGTCGGAGATGGCAAAGGTTGGCACTCATCTTGGCGTGGTTTGGCCTGTTGCATGGGATCACGCCGGGAAAGAGATCAACAGCTTCATCAATCCAGATGACCGCCATCATAAAGTAGAGAGAGTGCACAACGCCGAGCTCTCTGGGCTTACTGATCACGTCTATCGGAGCCTGACACAGGCGGTCGATGGCACAGGTTCATGGGCGGAAATCGATGCGACCATCGATCAATATTGCGAAGCAGCAGAGTCCTTTTTGCCGGGTTATGAGCTGCTCAAAGAAGAAACCGCTCGCACCGAACAAGAGTTGCTTAAGGGGCAGCCTGCAGCGATAGCTGTTTTGGAGGGTAGATTGGCAGGTCTCTCCGGGGCCCTGCTCGAAGTTGGCGCGCGCACGCTTTTCAAAGGGCAGCGCGAACTCAATACGCCAGTGTGCGATCTAGTCAAGCTCTACTATCGGAAGGCATCCGAGGGATATTCAGAAGATCGATCGGTGGTGTTCCTTTCCAATGAGCTGGATAAAGGGGCTAGCCTTCAGTTCGAGTTGCCAACAGGCATGGAGATGGATTATTGCCGCTTTGATCCTTCGGAGTTTCCCGGTTGTATAGCGATATCGTCAATGCGTATCAATGACGTCCTGATTGAGGATGTTGATACGCGAGTGGTATCCGCGAACCAGTATTTACTAGGGGCGTGCCGAGGGGATGCGCTGCGTGTTCTTTCGGATGATGAGGACATTCATGTTGAAATTGACCTTCGTGACTTGCCATCAGTGATAGGGAATCCCGCGCGCATTCGCTTTGATTTCCGAAGGGAGAGGGCTTTCGAAGACTTGCAGCGCGAGTTGGCAGCAATTGTGCAATCTGGACTGACGCTGAGCCGACGCGAACAGCAAGGTGCCATTGATGCCCTATCAGCAAGGATCGATGTCATGATAGAGCAACAAAGGCAGGCAATAGTCGAACAGGGCCATCGAGTGGATAAATTACTCGAGCAAAATTCAAGGCTCATTTATATGGTCCAGAGAACCTTCATTAATCGGATTGTGGCGTTATTTTCACGGAGACATGCAGCTTGAGTGAAGCTCGCACGCTTATTGTCCGGTGATTAATATTTAGTAATTTTCTATTTGTGGGGAACGGGCTCGTGGCATTACTTAAAGCGCAAGCAGCAAACCATTTGCTGCAATCTGGCAACGGTTGGCAGGTTACTGGTGGCGACCCGCATTTTTATATCGTAGACAGCATGAATGCCAAGCTCGAGTTGACCGCTGGTTGGTATCGGTTTGCGATTGAGTTCACCGAGAAGAGTGGTGAGTTGCATGCTCCTAGGCTCTATCCGAATTTTGGCGCAGGTTTTGCTGAGGAGACCAGTCTCGACTTGACCCCTTTTCGTACGGGAAAAGGATTGGAGGGACTTGTGCGTTTAGATCGTGACATAACGGCCTTGCGCTTTGACCCTACTGTCGAAGCATGTGAATTTGTGCTTGGTAATATCGAGCTTTCAAAACTGAATAAGCTGAGTGCGTTGCGTTGCATGATGATGAAGATGTATGGAGAAGGAGTGTCTTTTTCAACGATTATTAAGGAGATAATTGCGCGTTTTCGTGAGGGTGGCGTGCGCCGTGTGGGCGAATATATTTACAATCAATATTGTTATCTTCTCTACTCAAATGGCGGGCGGAGTGATTATGCGTCATGGGTCGAACGCTACGATATTCTCCATGATTCGGATCGATCCGCGATTCGTGAGCGTATCAGTCAGCTTTCTTGCCGGCCATTGATTTCGCTGGTGTTGCCTGTCTATAACACGCCGGAAAAATGGCTGCGGCGTTGCCTGGATACGGTGTTATCCCAGCTATATCCTCATTGGGAGTTGTGCATTGCGGATGACGCCTCTCCGCAGCCGCATGTTCGTAAGGTGCTGGAGGAGTATGTACAGCGCGATAGTCGGATAAAAGTAATATTCCGTAAAGAAAATGGACACATCTCAAAGTCTTCGAATTCGGCCATTGAATTGGCGACTGGTGAATACATGGCGCTCATCGATCATGACGACGAGTTGTCTGAGCACGCTCTCTATTTAGTTGCAGAGACTATCAATGCGCATCCAGAAGCGTTGGTAATCTATTCCGACGAAGATAAGATCGATGAACAAGGCAAGCGTTTTGATCCCTATTTTAAGTCGGATTGGAACCCTGATTTGTTTCGAGGGCACAATATGATTAGCCACCTTGGCATATACAAGGCTTCGGTGGTGAAAGAGATCGGTGGTTTTCGTGTGGGCTACGAGGGTAGCCAGGATTATGACCTCGCCCTGCGCATCACCGAAAACGCGGCGCGCCACGAAGTGGTCCATATTCCCCACGTGTTGTACCACTGGCGAGCTATTGCTGGTTCTACGGCACTCGGGCCTGGCGAGAAAAACTATGCACATATTGCTTCACGCAAAGCACTTTCTGCGCACCTGGAGCGTATCGGGTTGGCGGGAGAGTTTTTGGAAATGCCCCGCTTTCAAGGCAATTGGTCGTTTCGGCTAAGTCTTACCAGCCAGCCGAAGATCAGCATTATCATTCCCACGCGCGATGGACTGGATTACCTCACTCGATGCATCAACAGTATTCGTCAGCATTCCACATATAAGAATTATGAAATCATCATCGTAAACAACCAGTCATCCGAACCTGAAGTGTTCGTATGGTTTGATGAACAGGCGGCCATGCCTGATACCAAGGTGTTGCATTATGACCGTCCTTTTAATTTCTCGGCAATCAACAATTTTGCAGCCACCCAGGCCGAGGGCGATTTATTGTTGTTTCTCAACAACGATACAGAAGTGCTAACCAAGGAATGGCTTGAGGAGATGGCAGCGCATGCCATGCGTCCTAGCGTAGGGGCCGTTGGGGCGATGCTTTATTATCCGGACGATACAGTGCAGCATGCCGGTGTCGTATTGGGGCTTGGTGCTGCCGGTATAGCTGGACACTCTTATCACCTCAAGCCTAGGGGCTATCCGGGACAGATGTGCCGTATGCATCTGGTGCAAGAGGTCTCGGCTGTTACTGCGGCATGCCTGATGATGCGTCGTTCGGTGTTCGAGCAGGTGGGGCGATTCGATGAGTCCTATCCTGTTGCCTTCAACGACATTGACCTATGTTTACGGATACGAAAGGCTGGTTATTCGATTATCTGGACCCCACGTGCCGAGCTTTATCATTTCGAATCGGTGACACGCGGCTCGGATGCTGACCCCGAGCGAAAGGCCCGCTTTGATCATGAGTGCGAGCGCTTTCGCAATCGCTGGGGAAATGAGCTTCGGGCCGATCCCTATTTCAATCCCAATCTTCGTCTCGATGTGGCGAGTTTTGAGTTCGGGCCGCCGCGTGCCCCTAAGCCATGGAAGCGGCCCGATTATGATTTCAATATTTCCAAAAATGGAAGCAATAGTTGATCAGTTAATTCGCAATGTTTCGGTATTGGTGAACTTTCAAATAGCGAATGCTGGCGATGTACTGATAAAGGGTAGAGAGAAATGAAAAAAAATGATCAGTATTTTCGCAAAAAGCTCTTTATTGTGATAGGACTGACGTTGTGCGTGATGTACGTGGCCCTTGCGCTCACGCCATCGTCCTACGCCATAGGTCTGCAAATGCTTGGGCAACCTGTGGCCGGATTGTTCGCAGGTACACCGAAGGCTATTCGCTCAGACGAGTGGATGGTATTTACACCATATGTACAAATTGCGGTAAAAAGCGCTTACGCATCGCATGATATGATATCTCCATATCATGAAAGCTTGCGGGCCTTTTTTGCCTTGCCGAGCCGTGACTGGGCTCTTGCTTTCAAGCCTTACTTCTTCGCATTTGGTTTGCTGCCACCGGCAAATGCATTTTCTTTTTTCTATCTGTTTAACATGTTGGCATTCTTGCTGGGGTGGGCAATTTTCCTGCGACAGATGGGGCTGAATAACACTTTGGCGCTTACAGGCTCCTTAGTGCTCTTCTTTTCTCAGTTTGTCCAGGTGTGGTGGACATCTAACAGCGGTGTTTTCGCACTTGCCCCGTGGCCAGCAATTGCCTGGATCGCCATTCGCAACCGACCCTTAAGGGTGGTCGCGACTGCGTATAGCCTGACGGTATGGCTGCTCGCGGACGCATATCCTCCGTTTCTTTATGCGTATGGTTTTGTTCTTGCGATATCAATCGTGGCGATGCGTCGTGACTTGATTACCAAGGAAAGGGTAATCGACGTGGCGGTCGCCGGTGCATTTGCTGGCGTCATTTTCCTAAGCTACTTTGGTGACCTGATAAGGTTGATGCAGAACACGGCTTACCCCGGGCGCCGTATGAGCGGCGGCGGTGGCGTTGAACTTGCAAAGTTGATTGCACACCTATTTCCTTTTTCACTTACTCATCAATATGAGCCGCTCAAGACATTCACAAATACCAACACTTGCGAGATTGCGGTAGTTGGTAGTCTGCTGCCGATAACGTGCGCTGTATTCCTCGATTATAATAATATCGCGAAATTAACAGAAAACTGGCGTACGCTGGCCATTATTATGGTTGGCATAATTGTCTCTGGTGTTTGGATATTTTTACCGATTCCCGCAGAGATAGGCCGTTTCGCCGGGCTGACGTTTGTGCCTGGGAACAGGTTGCTGCCAGCGTTGGGCTGGTTGCTTATTATTTTAAGCCTTTATATAGCTAATACGTGCGGTTGTCGCTACTCGATGGTGCGTGTGAGCTGTTTTTTTGGCCTTGCAGTAGCGGGGGCCTTAATCAAGTGTTGGATCAATGGTAGTATCCGGAAGGGCGCTTTTGGATATTTTGACGCACTGCCTTTTTCCGCAGTATTGGTCCTCGCGATCGCGACGTATTTTGGCGCACGCGGATGGGGAATCTCTTTAGGGCTTGCGGCAATCGTCAGCGCGGTATCATATGGTTCCTTTAATCCCATTCAATCTGCATATCCAATTTTTTCATTGGATACTACTGCGGTGATGAGCCACCTGAAATTGGCGGGTGCGAGATCAAAGGACGGATACATTGCGGTCCCCGGAGAGTATGGGGCGCTCATAAATGGTGCAGGAATTCCCGCGATTAATCACGTCTTGCTATCGCCGCAGTTAGAGTTCTTCAAGGCTAGATTTGGTGACCTTCCTAATGAAAAATTCAATGAGCTATTTAATAGATATGAGCACATATCACTTTCGCTTGGAGAAGAGCCAAAACTCGTACAACCAGATTTAGTAAGTCTGCCGATGTCTCGCTTCGTCGGGCCTAACCTGAGTCCTGCTGGTGCCGGCAAAATTGTAAGGTTTGCTTGGACGCGTGATTCTAGCGATGGCCACGCTACGTTGGAAGGATGTGTAAGTAACGTCCGGGATGGCTTGGTGCTGCATGACAGAGACGTGCCGGGGGGCGCTACCCCTCTGAGTTTAATGGGTAAGGGCGAGAGCGCCGGATGCTTTACCGGGCGTTTTAATTACAGGTCCTTGAACACAGCTATGGTGCTTCGGGATGAAGCAACGAAGTCTGCTGCCGCGACCGCGCTCATATTTGCACAGCTCGCTTCTGAGGATTCGGTGCGGCAGCGATTATCTACGGCGAAACGCAGCGGCGTCGTGGATGAGTTGCAGGTCTCCGACGACGGGCGGCGTGTTCGGCTTCAAGGTTGGGCCGCAGCTGATGGTGCCCATCAGATGTTGTACAACATCTATTCCGAAGCGGAGCTTTCTGGCCTTGACGTTTCTCGAGTAGAGCGGCCGGATGTAGCGGAGCGCGTAGATCCTAGCTACAAAGGGGCAGGGTTCAACATTGAGTTGTCATCAAATTATTCGTTAGTGGGCAAACGGATTTGTGTAGAGGTGGAGGATTCGGTGGGGACGGCGAGTGAGTTGACATTCCCAGGTGGAAAGTCGGGATGTATTGAGGTAACCAGATGACGCAAACAATTGAAGACTTAACCGCCGTTGCCGTAGTGATTCCATGTTATCGAGTCGCAGGCAAAATTCTTGGCGTTATTGAAGGCATCCCGAATTTTGTCGAGAAAATTTATGTTGTCGACGACTGTTGCCCAGAAAAATCGGGCGCACTTGTAATGTCTACGGTGACCGATCCCCGGGTTGTCGTCATTTTCAATGAGGCGAACACGGGAGTAGGCGGAGCAGTAATGGCCGGCTACCGCAGAGCTATTGCCGATGGTGTGAATATCATCGTCAAGATGGACGGGGACGGTCAAATGGATCCGGACGGACTGATGCCTTTGATTTTGCCGATCGTTCATGGTGAAGCGGACTACACAAAGGGAAATAGGTTTTTCGACTTGACCAATATCAGTCGAATGCCGGCGATAAGGATCTTCGGTAATGCGTGCCTTTCCTTCATGACCAAGTTGTCCACTGGTTACTGGGATATTTTTGACCCCACTAATGGTTATACCGCTATACACGCCAGCGTTGCTGCCAGATTGCCTTTCGAAAAAATAAGTCGTCGGTACTTCTTTGAGACAGATATGTTATTTCGCCTAGGGACTTACCAGGCGGTTGTGCAGGACGTTCCGATGGACGCAAAGTATGATGACGAGGTAAGCAATTTGAAGATATCCAAGATAATGGGCGAATTTCTAATTAAGCATGCATCGACATTATTAAAAAGAATTTTCTATACCTATTATCTCCGTAACGTCTCTTTGGCTTCGTTGGAACTTCCACTAGGCGTTCTGTTTATGTTGGTGGGTATTGTCTTTGGAGCAAAACATTGGTGGCAATCCGTGCACAGTGGTGTTGCTGCTTCGGCTGGAACGGTAATGTTTCCAGCGTTGCTGATTATCATGGGCCTTCAATTTGTTTTGAGCTTTATTGGTTATGACATCGAAAGTGTTCCAAGAAAGGCTATTTTTCCATCACTTGTGCGACGTCAGTCGATAGGTTCGTAAGCGACAACTCCGTCAAATTTTAAAATATCAGGTATATACTAAATGGGCGCCATAAATTGCAAAGTTATTATCGCCATGCTAACGGTCGTGCTTGCTCTAGCCGTTGGCCAGCTTTTGTTCAAGGCTACAGCAATGGCTTGGGCGGCAGACGGGACGCTTTTCTCCACGCGGGTATTAACAAGGTTGTTTCCATCGTTAGTTGTGTATGGGTTGGCCACACTGGCCTGGATCTGGGTATTGCAGACTGTACCGCTTAGAACGGCTTATCCATTTATGGCGCTGGCATTTGCCTTCGTGCCGATTGGTGCTTACTTGATATTTAAAGAGGTGATAACTCCCGTATATTGGGTTGGTACGTTTTTTATTGTTGTAGGGGTTGTTATTACCGCTATTGCGCGTTGAGGGCGCGCTATGCGGGATGGGCTCGTGAGGGGTGAATCCTCTACAACGCCCGGACCGATCGGGCTGTCGGGCGGAAAAATTAGGTAGACTCCCCCGTTACATTGAGCAAGCCAAGACGTGTTCCGCCGTGTTAGACCACCTCAAGACCCTAGAAGCCCAAAGTATCCACATCTTCCGGGAGGTAGCGGCAAGCTTCCGGCGACCGGTCATGCTCTACTCGATCGGCAAGGATTCGTCTGTCTTGCTGCATGTGATGCGCAAGGCCTTTTACCCGGCGCGTCCGCCGATACCACTGCTGCATGTAGATACCACGTGGAAATTCCGGGAGATGATCGCTTTCCGCGACCAGGTTGCGGCGGCCGGAGACGTCCAGGTATTGGTACACATCAACGAAGAGGGCGTCCGCCAGGGAATTTCCCCCCTTATTCATGGGGCTGCGGTGCATACCCACACGATGAAGACGGTCGCCCTCAAGCAGGCTCTGGATAAGTACGGCTTCGATGCGGCCATCGGCGGGGCTCGCCGGGACGAGGAAAAGTCTCGGGCCAAGGAGCGTGTTTTCTCCTTCCGCAATGCACAGCACCGCTGGGACCCCAAGCATCAGCGGCCGGAGCTGTGGAATCTCTACAACACCCATATCCATAAGGGCGAAAGCGTGCGTGTGTTCCCCCTATCCAACTGGACGGAAATGGATGTATGGCAGTACATCCGGCGCGAAAACATTCCAGTGGTACCGCTGTATTTCGCCAAGGAACGCCCTGTGGTGGAACGGGATGGGGCGCTGATCATGGTCGATGATGAGCGCTTCGTGCTGCGAGAAGGAGAGAGGATCGAACGGCGCATGGTGCGCTTCCGTACGCTTGGCTGCTATCCGTTGACCGGAGCAATTCAATCCAGGGCAAGCACCATCGACGAAATCATCGAAGAGATGGCAGCCTCCCGCTCTTCCGAACGGCAGGGCCGGGTGATCGACCAGGATCCTTCTGCGTCGATGGAGCACAAGAAGCAGGAGGGCTACTTCTGATGGTGGCTACTTCCGCCCCTCAGCGCGAACTGCTGCGTTTCATCACCTGCGGCAGTGTGGATGATGGCAAGAGCACGCTGCTCGGCCGTCTGCTTTACGACGCTGGCATGTTGCCGGATGACCAGATCGAGGCGCTTCGACGCGATAGCCTGCGCGCCCATCCGGAAGGCGACGTGCTGGATTTTTCTTTGCTGACGGATGGCCTCGACGCCGAGAGGCAGCAAGGTATTACGATTGACGTCGCGTATCGCTATTTCCATAGCTCACGGCGCAGCTTTGTGGTCGCCGACTGCCCAGGACACGAGCAGTACACCCGCAATATGGCTACCGGCGCGTCGCATGCCGATTTGGCCGTGGTGTTGGTCGATGCGCGCAAGGGATTGTTGGCGCAGACACGCCGGCACACGTATATCTGCGCGTTGCTGGGCATACGCAAAGTGATTCTGGCGGTGAACAAGATGGATCTTGCCAGTTATCGCCAGGATGTCTACGAATCCATTCGCATGGCTTACGCCGCGTTGTCCGCGCAGTTGGGCATCGAGGAAGTGCATGCGCTGCCGGTTGCGGCCCTGCGTGGAGACAACGTCGGAAGCCGTTCGACCGAAATGCCCTGGCACGACGGCTCTACGTTGCTCGAACTGCTGGAAACCATCGAAGTACAGACGATACAGGGCGCAGACTTCCGCATGCCGGTGCAATGGGTGAACCGTCCGGATCAGTCCTTTCGAGGCTATGCAGGTACCGTTTGCGGAGGCCATGTTCAGGTTGGCGACGAGATTGTCGTCCAACCTGGCGCACATCGGGCTCGCGTTGCGCGGATTGTGACGGCCGATGGAGATCTTGACGAGGCAAGCGTGGGTCAGGCGGTCACGCTGACTTTGGATAGTGAAGTCGACATCAGCCGCGGTGACGTGATTGCCGATGCCTCGCGACCGGCGCCTGAGGCCGATCAGTTCGCGGCGCACATCCTCTGGATGGGCGATGAACCGCTGCTTCCCAATCGCGGTTATTGGCTGAAAATCGGTACACGGACGGTCAATGCGCGCATCACGACCATCAAGTATAAGGTCGATGTGAATACGCAAGCCAAGTTGGCCGCCCATCGGCTTGAGTTGAATGAAGTGGGCTACTGCAACATTGACCTGGATCAGCCGGTGGCGTTCGAAGCCTACGCTACCAACTCCACGCTGGGCGGATTTATCCTTATCGACCGGCAGAGCCATGCCACGGTGGCTTGCGGTATGCTCGACTTTGCACTGCGCCGCGCTACCAACGTGCACTGGCAGCATTTGGATGTTAACAAGCAGGCAAGGGCTTTTAGTAAAGGACAACGGCCGCGTTGCCTATGGTTTACGGGGTTGTCGGGTGCAGGTAAGTCGACGATCGCCAACATGTTGGAACGTCGCCTCAGTGCTCTGGGTTATCATACCTACTTGTTGGATGGCGATAACCTGCGGCATGGCTTGAATCGGGATCTAGGGTTTACGGCAGGGGCGCGTGTTGAGAACGTGCGCCGTGTCGCTGAAGTCGCGCGCCTAATGGTTGATGCCGGGCTTATTGTGCTGGTTTGCGTTATCTCACCGTTCCAAAGTGAGCGCGATTTTGCGCGCAGCCTCCTCGAAGAAGGTGAGTTTTTGGAAATATTCGTAGACACACCGCTCGAAGAATGCGAGCGGCGCGATCCGAAGGGGCTATATCGCAAAGCGCGCGCTGGAGAAATTCGAAATTTCACTGGTATCGATTCGCCTTACCAGACGCCCGAAAACCCCGATGTGCATCTGCGGACCTACCATGCCTCGATCGAAGCACTGGTCGAACAGCTTCTCACTCAGGTGGTCGATGTGACACATCTTTCGGATAAGAAGTAACTGCGCACAACCGGGCTTTCGGCGATCCGATAACACAAGCGACCAGGTGCGGCATGCAGGAGTGGCACAAGTATTGGAGAGGGAGCGGGCTAGCGTTCGTATTGAGCGTTGCCGCGCTCGTGTGCCTGGGGATTTTTCGCGTCGATGGACATGTTGGATTCAGCCTTTGGGACGAAGGCTACCTTTGGTACGGTGTTCAACGAACACTACTTGGCGAGATACCGCTGCGGGACTTCATGTCCTATGACCCAGGCCGATATTACTGGGCCGCTGGATGGCTCTGGGTGTTCCATGATCATGGTGTAGTGGCTGTTCGCGCCGTTACGGCGGTTTTCTCGGCGTTGGGTATCTGTGCCGCGGTAGCTTTCATCTGGAAAGGTCTGGGTGATACTGAGCGATATCGAATTTTCCTTTGCCTGTTGACCATACTCATCTGCGCGCTCTGGGCTGTTCCGTGGTGGAAGCAGTACGATGAGGCGACATCGATCTTTCTGACCATAAGCCTGGCACGCGTATTGGCGCTGCCTAGCGCGCGACGTTTTTTCGTCCATGGCATTGTGGTGGGACTCGCCGCCGTAATCGGCAGAAATCATGGCTTCTATGGAGTAGTTGCCTGTTTGCTCGCCACACCGTTGTTGATGCTCACGGCCCATAGGCTCAACTGGCTTCGCTGCATCCTAGCTTGGGCAGGCGGGGTGATACTCGGTTTCGGCCCGATCATTGTTGGCCTCCTGGTAGACCAGCGTTTCGCAGCCATGTTTTGGGGCAGCATTCACTTCATGCTGTTCGAGTACAAGGGAACTAATCTCCCGTTACCAGTGCCATGGCCTTGGAAGGTGGTGGGCGGACAGTCGCTTACCCCTGTGCTGATTCGATCATGGTGCATCGGATGTCTTTATGTGGCAATGCCACTGCTGTGCCTTGGTGGCCTTTGCTTGTTGGTGCGTTCGCTTTGGCATGAGCGCCGTTTTTTACATCCCGCGTTCGCGGCTTGTGCATTGACCGCCATTCCCTATCTAAATGTCGCCTACTCGCGCGCTGATGACTTGCATCTGGCACAGTCGATCTTTCCTCTGACGCTGGGCTTGTTGTTGTATCCATGGCATCAAAAAAAAGCGATTGTTGCCCGCAGCGTCATGGCATTTACGCTTGCAGCGATAGCACTGTGGGTTGCATTGCCTTTGCATCCCGCCTATCTGAAGCGCAGTCAATCCGGCTGGCGGAGGGTTGCAGTCAATGGAGATAAGCTGTGGATGGATGCCGGTACAGCCGCGTCTGTTGAAGATGTCAAGCAGCTTGCAAATCATTACCTTTCACAAGGCGGTACCATCTTATCGGTCCCCGTTTGGCCAGGTACTTACGCTTTGTTGGGGATCAAGTCACCCGTCTACGAAATCTACCCGTTGTTTCCACGTAGCGATGCATTTCAACGGCAGGAAATCGTACGGCTGGAGCATGCAAGCCCGTCATTGGTCTTATTCAACGATATTGCTGTCGACGGGCGAAATGACCTACGTTATGGTCAAACGCATGCACATATCCTCGACTATATCGATAGCCATTATCACCAGATCGCTTCACCTGCTGGTGAGCCGCAGTTGAAGGTGTACATGCCTAATCCGTTAAGGGGAGATCCACCAACTCAGCCAGCACAGCAGTAGAGGTTGGATGTTCTATGGCTCGAGCCGGAGCGTCACTTGGCAGCGACCAAACACGCAATATGCAACCGCATTTTCTTGCGGGCGCAGTCTATTGCATCCAATCTGATCCTATCCTAGATTTCACACTAATCGGGATGATTGGCGCGAACGCCTTCATCATCTAACGGGGAATTGCAGAAATAAGCGAGGCGCCGTCAGCGATCCAATTCGCTGGCGTATGTTTTGCGGCGTCTCTCTGGGCCACGCATCACTCAATGGAGTTGTCTTGATGAACGCTATGAAAGCGCTGCTCATTCTGATCATTTGTTGCGTATCTGCTGCAAACGCGTTTGCCAGCGAGTTTGTTTTCCATCAACGTATCGACATGCATCCACGTACCGAGACGGTCACCTCGGTCCAAAAGAACTTTCCCGCACCAAGCAATGCACTGTGTATTAGCACCGTTTGTACTGGCGAGAAAACTGTTCGGACTGAAAGTGAGATGGCTGTGAGCTCTATGGCCACAACGGCAGCCGCGACAACCGGCACATGCCGGAACAGCATCGGCAAGGTAGTGGCTGTCCCTTATGATCTTACAGGAGGATGTACATCTGATCTGCTTTGGATAAACAACCAGACGCATCAATTTGGATGGTGGCTAATTTATCCAACTGAAGCGCCTGGTGGGGTGATGTCCAAAGGGATATCGCAGATCATTTCAGTTACTCCGGGTTACTGGGTTGCAGCTAGTGGTGACTTTAATGGTGATGGGAAAGCCGATCTGATCTGGACCAGCAATAGCCGTGATTTGTATATGTGGACAAATAACGGTTCTGGATTCACGCCAGCGTACATCGGCGCCTACCCAGCAGGATGGGTTTTACTGGGGGCGGCCGATATCGATGGCGATGGTATAGATGATCTTATCTGGGAAAACCAGAGCGCCTGCGAATACGGCTATTGGTTGATGAATGGCACTCAAGTCGTCAATCGCACCACCATCTCTGTGACCTGTGGTTATCATATTAATTTCATTGAAACGGCGTTCGATTCTCCCAACGGCACAACTCCCGCCATCTATTGGCAAGGACCGGCAAATCAAAACGGTGTCTCGACGTTTTACCAGTGGCTACCGCAAGGTCAAGCCTTTAATGCATCGGTGTATGGCCAGGGGCCCTCTGGCTGGACCTTCGTATCAGGCTCTCACCCCTATGCTGCGGCTCTAAATCAATTCCTTCCGCTAATGGTTTTTAGTGGAAGCGCAAACGGAAGCTCAGGTCCAAACGGTTTATGGTGGTGCGTCAATTCAATGGCTGGCGGCGAAAGCGGCGATACGGAGTTCATGCCGGGGTATCAGGTCGTGGCCGCGGGTCACTATACCGGGTCGCTCGGCGTTGATAACGATTCCGAGGACATTCTCTGGATGGATTCATCCGGCGACCTGGTTATCTGGCCTGAGGATGCCTCTCAAGGCGCCATTAGAGTATTTACCGCGGATATGTTGGGGCAAACGGGCTTTTCTCTGGGAGCCGCTCCCCCGGGTTGGCAGGTGGTGAGACCGGGTGTGCAAAATTGACGATATCAACAGAGCTGTTCACCGCTTTAAGCCAAGCTCGGAAGGCGTGGTTGAAGCCATGGGTGATCCCTGGACTATATCGTCATAACTGCTAGCAGTGAATTGAATTATTGTGGGCAGCCGACGTAGCCGTTGTGTGCACGAGGTAATGTCAATTTGTTTCCTGATTAGTGTCGAACCTCAGTAGTCCGTCGCGGCTTTTGTGACGGACACGCGCAACGATCGCCTCGACATCCGGTGGAGAAAGGCTCATGGCGATCAACGTGGTGCAGTTTCAAAAAGGGTTGTCGATGATCGAGTTTCTGGATCGTTATGGTACCGAGGCGCAGTGCTATCGCGCGCTGTATCGGGCGCGTTGGCCGAAAGGTTTTCGCTGCCCGGCGTGTGCTGGCGCACGCCATCTGACGTTTCAGCGCGATCGTCAAACCTATTACCAGTGCCGCGCTTGCCAGCACCAGACGACTTTGCTCAGCGGGACGTTGTTCGAGGCCACCAAGTTGCCGTTGCGCATATGGTTTTTGGCGTTGTATTTGTTGACCTCGACCAAGACCAACCTGGCCGCTTTGGAGCTGAAACGGCATCTGGGCGTGTGCTACCGCACGGCTTGGCGGCTCAAGCACAAGATCATGCAAGCGATGACCGAGCGCGAAGAAAGCCGGCAGCTGAGCGGTTTTGTGCAGATTGACGACGCCTATTTGGGCGGCGAGCGCAATGGCGGCAAGCCCGGACGTGGCTCGGAGAACAAGCAGGCCTTCATCGTGGCCGTGGAAACCGATGCCACGCTGGAGCATCCGGCTTGTGCCGTGATCGAGCCGGTGCGCACGTTCGACAACGCCGCGATGCACGACTGGGCGGCACGCCGCCTGGCGCCGGACGCCGAGGTGTTCACCGATGGCTTGGGCGCGTTTCGCCGCTTTACTGACGCCGGGCACGCGCACACGGTCATCGAAACCGAAGGGGGGGGGCGCAGCCACCGAAGTCCCGGGTGCTCGCTGGGTCAATGTGCTGCTGGGTAACCTCAAGCGCGCCCTCGACGGGGTGTATCACGCGGTCAAACAGGCCAAGTACGCACGGCGCTACTTGGCCGAGGCGGCTTATCGATTCAATCGACGGTTTCGTTTGCACGAGATGCTGCCTCGCTTGCTGCGCGCTACCGCGCTTTGCGGACCTCGCCCCGAGCGCGTTTTGCGCGAGGCGACGAATTTTTCCTACTGAGGTTCGACACTAATCAGGATTTGTTTTTTATCTGGAGATCCTCTACGTCGACACCGAATTTCCCGTTCACGTTCCTCGCGAGGCTGTCCGCTTTTGGCAGTGGCTTGGGAGGGTCTGCTTGATTTCGCCATCAGGGCGAAAGGCGAGAACTGACTAGGCTCTCGCCTTTCGTTCTGCGAAATGTTTGTATGACAGCAAAAGAAGCATACATAAGCCTCCCGAGAGCACTAGCAATGGTGTCAACAGGCGTAGTGCTATCGCAGCAGCGTCGGCATCGGCATGGGACTTGCCGAGCCAGAGAAGAATGCCGTGGCTTCCGAGTTCAGCGACGCCGAGCCCCCCCGGTGTCATGCTTGCCACGACAGCCAACATTACGCTACCCAGCAATAGGGCAATTTGTCCGAAGTCAAGCGATACGCTGATGGCGCTTACCGCAATCCACCATAGTGCGGCGTAAAGAAGCCATAGCAAGACAGTCAATATGCTTGCGGCAGCGATACCGCTGCGGCGATAAAGCAGCGCCACAAAAGGCTCGAACCGATGTGGCGCGTAACGCAACAGCGGAGCCAATACACACAGAGCGAATCCGGTCCATACAGGCAACAGCATGGCGAAAGCTGCCGACCATGCCAATTCAAGATGCAGCATTAGACCGCTGAGGCCTATGCCCATCACTCCTGCAAGATCCAATATGCGTTCGACAAAAAGCGCGGGAACGCCCATTCGCCAGGCACTGCCATGATGGTCCGGAATCATCCTGATTTTGACGATTTCGCCCAATTGAAAGGGGGTAAGCGATGCGAGGCCGGATGCGACGCCATTGGCACAAAACGACTGCCATAAACGACGCCGATTGAACGAGAGGCCAAGCACAATCAACCAGCGTACACCACGCACGGCGAACATGCCGATTATGACCGGGACGCTGCTGAGTACAAAAATACTGACATGCATGCGTGACAAAGCCTGTATCACCATACGCCAATCGAACAGGCGGATGGTAAATATCACGCAGGTCACGGTGATCAACGCGATAGCCGACGTACGCAATAAACGAGGCATCGGGATGCAATTCAGCTGGCGGGTGAGCGGCACGGGCGGATCATGGTAGTGCGAAGCGTGAGCCGAAAGTGAATGATCTTTGGCAATAATGCCCACTTACCGGATTCAAGACGAGGGCTCAAGCAAGCTTGCAGCCACCTCCGTGATGCGGACTTGGTGAGGCTCAAGGCCAATCCAAAGTGGAAGGCGCACCAGTCGGTCGCTGGCGGCATCGGTATGTGGCAGCGTGTCAGCCGCGCGGCCATACCGCTGACCCGCCGGCGAGCTATGTAGGGGAATGTAATGAAAAACGGCACCGATACCAGCGGCTTTCATGCCATCAATGAAATGCGTCCGTGTGTCGAGGTCGCGCAAAAGCAGATAATACATGTGCGCATTGTGCGTACAATCTGCGGGAACGATGGGGCGACGAAGCACCCCTGAACGTTCCAGCGGCTCGGCCCAGTTATGATAGTGATCCCATATTGTCAGGCGGCGCTGCGTGATCGCGTCGACGTGTTCCAGTTGCGCGGCAAGAAACGCAGCGATCAATTCGCTGGGAAGATACGATGAGCCGATATCCACCCAGGTGTACTTGTCCACTTGACCGCGAAAGAATTGGCTACGGTTGGTACCTTTCTCGCGAATAATCTCCGCGCGTTCCTGCAGAGCGGGGTCGTTGATCAACAGCGCCCCGCCTTCGCCGGATATGACGTTTTTGGTTTCGTGAAAGCTCAGTGCAGCAAGATCGCCGATGCTTCCAAGAAACCTTCCGCGGTAGGTGGAGAGAATGCCCTGTGCCGCGTCTTCGACAACCTTGAGCCCGTGACGCCTGGCGATCGCCATGATCGCATCCATGTCGCACGCAACACCAGCATAGTGCACGACACAGATCGCCCGCGTACGCGGGGTGACGGCTTGCTCGATCAACCTCTCATCGATATTCAAGGTATCGGGACGTATGTCCACAAATACCGGTACGGCTCCGCGGAGCACGAAGGCATTCGCTGTGGACACGAAGGTAAACGAGGGCATGATCACTTCGTCACCGGACTTCAAGTCCAGAAGTATCGCCGCCATTTCCAGTGCTGCCGTACACGAGTGGGTAAGCAACGCCTTGCGTGCCCCTGTTCGTTGCTCAAGCCACTGATGGCATCGCCGCGTAAACATGCCATCGCCAGACAAGTGACCATTGGCATGGGCTTGCGCGATGTACTCCAGTTCGTGTCCGACGAGATAGGGGTGATTGAATGGAATGTTCATCAGGACTTCGAGAGGTTATCGACCAAAGGGAACCTGGTTAACGGGATGCCGGAGAATTCTAACAGGCCGTTCGGTGACACCCGTAATTATGGCTGTCTTGAAACTCCATTCGACAAAGTTACTCCGGCGACCGCGCAAACAAGAGATTACAACTTCTCTGGCATTGACGGTCGCGATTGGAACCGATACTTCAGGTTTTCCGCGACATGGAACGATGACCCCATATGTAGCTAATTGCATGGGGCCCAGTGTTGAAGATGAGATCGATCACGCTGACGGTATGTTCGAACGGCTGGTAGAGCTGCGGATATTCGGGGTAGTCGGAATAGTCCTTGAGCTTCAGCTCGACACCTATAGCTTTGAACTTTTCTATGTCGAGGTAATTCGACGCGGAAGGTCCTGATAAGTATCTTTTTGCGCCGCTCAGTCGTATCAGATCAAGGATGCGGCCTAATCGGGCACCCTGCGCGTTGTACGTCCGTGAGTCGGTGAAGGTCGTGCGTATTCCCAGCAAGTCAGTGGCAATGCGCTGGGTTATATGCCGATTCATATCGGAAAGATTTGTCCAGGTGCGACCCAAATAGAGTTCTTCAAAAAACGATTCGTATTCGCGGAAATAGGGGGCTCGGGAATAGTTGTGACGAATGGTCTGCCAGTGCCTTTTTTGCCAGCTGCTGTCTTCGATGGTGACATCACATATCAACCGGTTGCGATTCGATCCAGCGGGTACCGTGAGCCACATCAATCCGTTGGCGGTCTTGATCCGGTTTCGGGTGCGCCAGTCACGCACCGTGTATTGAACGTCGTCAAGAAAGATGAACTCGTCAACGTCGTTGATGATGTCGAAATATCCCTTCCAGGGAATATAAGACGATTGAATGATAGCAACGGTCCGAACACTCATGATTCACTGCACGCATGGAATACAGAAAGAAGACTATCGACCCGATCTATAAGGCGGCTTTCGTTAATGCCTAGTCGAGCTGCAATGCCTGTATGGTGGCTTAGGAGGGTCCCTTCGCGGCCTACGATCAGCGCATGCATATATCCTGCGCGAATGGCGCCGACTCCATCGCGAAAGTAATTGTCGCCTACCATGACTAGCTGATCTGGCGAAGTACCCAGAGCGGTTGCGGCCTGAATGAAGCCGGCGCTATCGGGCTTTTCCTTGCCGTGCTCACGCGAGTAGATGATCGCATCCAGACAATCGAGTGGAGTCGCGTATTTCACTTTTGCCTGTTGAGTGGCAGGGGGGTTATCAGTCAAGGCCCCCAAAACGAAGCCTTTGGCTTTTAGCGCGGTGAGGACAGGCGCTACATCATCGAACAGCGGGGTAGGCGATACGATCGTTTTTCGGTAGAGGTGAATGGCTTTGTCGCGTAACGTCGGGGAGAGGGCGAGTTCGTCAAGAAGTCGATCGATCAGATCGGCGCGCACACCTTCGTCGATCAGACGCGCCGCACACAGCAGGAACATCTCCCGGTCAATGCATCCCTCGAAGATGGCTGGATACAACCCTTCGATCTTTTCTAGCATCCACAATTTGTGGTCTACCAGCGTATCGTCTAGGTCGAACACGATTCCGCGCGGTCTGCGCGGAAGATGCGGTACAACTATGTCTTCCAATACTCGAACCGTTCTGGCCTGTTTGCGTGGGGCAACGTGAGGCGCAACAGGTGTGCCGCCAACGGAGTCCATAAAGAATCCCGCCAGATTGATGCTTTCGGCGAGAGCATGTGTAGCGGATGTTCCCGAGCGCGGATTGACGTCTGAAATATATGTGCCTGCATTGGGCGTTACGAGTATCTGGATGTTGAAGAGGCCGCTTCCGCCCGCCGTCGCAATGGCCTGCGCGGTGCGTGCCGCCAGGTTTTCAAGTGGCGGGTCGATTACGGAATCGGAAATGACCGCGAAGCCGCCTGATGTCCTTAACCGCCTGCGAAGTACGATTGGCGATATCCCGCTCGCTGCATTGATGGCGAAATCTGCCGAAAACTCATCAAATTCAGGCAGGAAGCGAGTCCACACATGAGTTGATATGTCCGCTGCATGCGCAGTCACATCTTGCAAATGGCGTAGCAAAATGGTTTCTCGGCCCCCCCAGCCATCACGAGGTCGGCCAAAAATGGGAAATTCGACGTCAGAAGCCACGGGCTGAAGCAACGGCTGTACCGGAAGCCCCGCGCCGCACAACCACGTATGTGTGTGCTGTTTGTCAAGTAGCGTATCGAGCAATGCGTGATCGGAGACGGCGACGATGGCGCCGTGCGCATGAAGTTTCTGCTTCAATTGCGACAACGCGGCGAGCTCTATTGACGTGGATGGAAAGATGGCATCTATCTTTTCCCGCTGCACGGTTTCGAACAGAAAACGCTTGAATGCATCAAGATCGGACAGGGGCGGCGCTACGATATAGTCGAGGCAAAGATACCGCGTGACGTTTTCTGGATAGATGTCACAGACGACCACCCTGACATCTTTCAATTGTTGCAGCGAGCGGACCAGGGTCAACCCCTGAAAGCCGCCTCCGCTCACGATCAGTGCGGTTTTCATGCCGGCTGTGCGATTAGCAGAATGCCGTTGGCAATATCCGGGTGATCGTAACCGACATCGATGAATGCGTTTTCCACGCGCTCATCCAGCGCCAGGCGCTGTAGCTGAGATGTGGTTAGCGGCTTCAGAACCAGCCCAAGTGTCTCGGTCACGGTATAGCCTGAATCCATGACCAGTTGTGTGATCGTATGGTTGTCGAAGTAACGCTTGTGGCCAAGTTCAAGGTCGTATTGGCTTAGGGCATAAAGATCTTCCATGAAACCTGCAGACTGGCCGAGAAGACGGTGCAGCGAGCGGGCATTGGGTACCGCGGCGAACAAGATGCCATCGGGCTTCAGTGCACTGCGGAAATTGCGCAGAATAAACGCTGGGTCCTCGACATGCTCAAGCACGAAGCCCATTTCGATGGCATCGAATGGCTGGTCGAAGTTTGCGTTTTCGAAATAAGTGTGATGAATGACTACCTTGGCCGGCGGATTAGTCTCCGTGCGGTAGCGCGCGATGATGTCTTGTGAACCTTCGAGAATGTGGTACTCGGCGACATCCAGCTGTTCGCGGATTGTCCTGCTCACTCGCTGCCCACCTATGCCGAGACTGAGCGCCCGAAGAGAACGGCGTGTTCCTAGCGTTTCGACGATCTTCTTCGCATAGGCTTTGAGCAAGAGTTCTTCGTCCCAATGGTACGGGAATTGCTCCGTATAGGCAGCTTTGTATGCATTGAGATCTTCGTTCATTCCATTGGCCTCAGTCATAATACTCACGGACGATAAATAGAGGGCGATTTTGGGTTTGTGTATAGATGCGCGCAATATAAAGGCCCACTATACCTAGCACGGTGATAACGACACCGGCCATGCCGATGGTGACCAGCATGATGGACGTAAAGCCTGCGAGCACGGCATTCGGATGCAGCAGCTTGCGAACGAGCAGCACGGTGCCGGCCACCGTCGCCAGGAAGGTGACCGCTAAGCCAAGCAGCAACACCAGCTTCAACGGCACGGTAGAAAACGAGGTGACAGCTTCAAGCAAAAGAGATAAGCGCTTCCGGAGGGAGTAGGTCGAGGCACCGTCGCGTATGCCCTTCTTGACCGTGATGCCAATCTGTCTGAATCCGGCCCAGTACATCATGCCCCCGAGGAAGACGTTTCGATCGCCCAGTGACAATAAGGCATCGACATAACGGCGGGACATGAGCCGCTCGCTGAGCACGTTCTCGGGAACGGTGGTGTCGCTTAGTCTATTGAAAATATGCCAGAACACTGCGCCGCCAATGCGCTCGATGGCTGCTCCTTTACGCTTTTCCTGCACGCTGTAGACGACGTCAGCGCCGGTGTTTTGCAGGATATCGACAAAACGCTGAAGCTCTGCGGGTCGAACCTCAAGGTCGCAGTCGATGACAAAAGTGAGCTGACCCTTCGCGTAGGATAGTCCGGCCAATATCGCCTTGTGGTGGCCGAAATTGCGCGAAAGATCGACCAGCTTGATGCGGGGATTTTCAGCGCGCGCCTGAAGCAACAGCTCGCGCGACTGATCAGGCGATCCGTCGTCCACGAAGATGATTTCGTAGTCCCGGATACCAGTCTTTGCGATGGCTTCGACGGTTTCCCGAATGAATGTGAAGAGAAAGCGCTCCGAGCGGTAGACCGAAGTGACGACGCTTAAAGCGGGCACTGTGGGAACCATTGGTGAGCTTGTGGAACCTGGGGAAGGCGCCATGCGCGAAACTCCTTACGAGCGCGAGAGGGGCTGCCTCTATGATGCCCTTTTGCTCCTGGATTTGAATCCCCGGCGCGCCCTTTTGCATCAAGTGGCGCGAGGTCCATCGTGGCAAATAAATCAAGGCTTCTGTCATCATGCCTGGGTCGCCTCACCATCGATATCCCTATCGATGGTCCCCTGCTTTCATGGGTCGGCGCCGCGGTATCTAAAAACCGCCCAGCTGTTGCTCCAACTCCGGGAGCAGCTTGAACAGATCCCCCACCAAACCGATATCCGCAATCTCGAAGATCGGCGCCTCGGCATCCTTATTGATCGCCACGATGGTGCCGGCGTCCTTGATGCCGGTCAGATGCTGGATGGCGCCGGAAATGCCGATCGCCATATACAGCTCCGGCGCAATGATCTTGCCGGTCTGGCCGACTTGCAGTTCGTTCGGCACGTAACCGGCGTCGACGGCTGCGCGTGACGCGCCTACGGCCGCGCCGATCTTGTCGGCGAACCTGTAGATGATCTCGAAGTTTTCCTTCGACCCCACGCCGCGGCCGCCGGAGACTACCTTGTTGGCGCTCTGCAGGTCGGGACGGTCGCTTTTGCCCTGCTTGAGTTCGACGAAGCGAGTATGGTTGGGTAGCGTAACGTCCAAGCTGAGTGCCTCGATCGGCGCGCTGTTGGCGCCACTGGCGGCAGCCGGCCAGGAAGCTGTGCGAATAGTCGCAACCACTGCGTGGGCAGCATCCGCTTCCACGGTGATGATGGCATTGCCGGCATAGATGGGGCGCTTGAAGGTGTGGCTGCCCTCCACGCTCATGACATCGCTCACCTGGGCCACGCCAAGCAGGGCAGCCACGCGTGGGGCGACGTCCTTGCCGAAGGTGGTGGAGGGGGCGAACACGTGGCTGTAGCCGGCGGCAGCTTTGGCGATCTGCGGCGCGAGTACGGCGGCAAGCGGATGGGCATTTTCGGCGCGGGCAACGGTCAGCACACGGCTCACGCCTTCGATCTTTGCTGCCTCTGTGGCGATGGCGTCGACGTTGTTACTGAGTACCAGGACATCGATGGCTTCGGGTTTTACGGCCGCCGCAGCACTGACAGCACGCGCAGTAGAGGGGTTCAACTTGCCGGCCAGATGCTCAGCGATAACCAGGATCTTGCTCATGGATCTCTCCTTAAGTTGCGCTGGCTGCTTAAAGCAGACCTTTTTGTTTGAGGACCGACACCAACTCGGCCGCATCCTTCACCATGACGCCCTTGCTGCGCTTTGCTGGTGCGGCGTAAGTCGTGGTCTTCAGTTGGTCGTGCATGTCCACGCCTAGCGACGAGAACTCAACGGTATCGATGGGCTTCGATTTGGCCTTCATGATGTCCGGCAGCTTGATAAAGCGCGGTTCGTTGAGGCGCAGGTCGGTGGTGATCACGGCCGGTAGTTCGGCTTCGATCACTTCCAGTCCGGCGTCGACTTCACGTGTCACGGTGGCTTTGCCGTCGGCAATGTCCACTTTGCTGGCGAAGGTTGTTTGCGGGCGATCCCACAGTGCAGCCAGCATCTGGCCAGTCTGATTGGCATCGTCGTCGATGGCCTGCTTGCCCAGTATCACCAGTCCAGGCTGTTCTTTCTCCACCAGCTTCAGGAACACGCGTGCCGCGGTGAGCGGTTGTACGGCGTCCGTGGTCACCACGTGGATGGCGCGGTTTGCACCCATCGCCAAGCCGTTGCGCAGATGTGCGGTGAGGTCCGCTGGGCCGATACCGACCACCACTACTTCGGCGGCGACACCTTTTTCACGCAGGCGCAATGCTTCTTCCAGGGCGATATCGTCAAAGGGATTGGCAGAGAGCTTCACACCATCCGTGACGATGCCCGTGCCATCGGGCTTCACTTGGATGCGGACGTTGTAGTCCACGACACGCTTGTAGCCGACCAGGATTTTCATCGCCTGTTCCTTGAGTTGCCAACGCCTTTAGGGCGTTTGAACGATTGTTTAAACGGCTATTCTAACCAAATCCAAGATACCGTGCGGGCGCGAATGGTTTGGTGCCCCCACGGCTGGCAGCCATCAATGCCGCGCTTGGTGGTGATGTTCAAGTGAGGTTGGGGGCAGTCTCGACATGCCCGCGCCCCGTGTATTCATCATCGACGACAAGGGACTTGCTCCAAGCGCCAAGCTGCCAGCGCCCCGTCCCTACGGCATGCAGCGGCTCCTGTACAGCGCGAGGGTCGGTGCATGCATTGAGCACATGCTTGCCGGCAACATCCAGCACGTCTTCGATGAATTGTTCTACGCCGGCTTGGATCTTTTCGATCAGTGCCCAGCGACGAGCGTGTTCGTCGTCCTCGCGATAGCAAGGAACGAGGTCCGTTCCGTATTGCTCGAAATGGGAAAACTGTCCGGATGGCGAAGTCAGCAACGACTCCAACAATAGGTGGTATGTCAAAACGGGTGCCTCATTCGAAGCGTGGCGGCCGTCATGGAAGCGGGCGACAGCCCACTGCTCGGCTCCCAGCACTTCATCGATCTCGGCAGTTACTGCGAAGTAGGCGCCACCTAAAGGTTGGTTGACCACGCGGGCAAGTTGGCTTTGAATGCTGCCTACGTAGCCTATGTCTGCAACGATCGGCTGGTCGTCATCGCTTACTTGTGTATGCCAGTAGAGCCGATAAGCCGCTCTTTCGCGCTGGGTTATTTCTTCCAGCATTGGGGCGATCGAACGGAGGCGTTCAATGAGCTCGTTAGCCATTTCCGGCAGGTAGACCTCACTTTGGATCGCGGTTGCTCCCAGTACATGTTGGGCAGCTTCCGCGACATCACGTCCAAGGCGAGAGTCGAGCAAGCCAAAGAGCGTGCCGGTGTAGGGCTTGCGAAAAACCGTTGCGAGGTCGGCGAGCTCATGCAGGGCTGGAGTGTTCATGCTGCGGCGCGATGCGAGCAGATAACGCCCATCGATGCTCGCGAGGGTGGGTACGCGCGCCCGCATGCGCTGATAAAGCTTGTGCAACAGATAACCTTCGCGGCTGAGAAACAGGATCTTCTTCGAGCCGCGTTGCAGCGCGGTTCGGGCCAGCCATGTGAGGTAGTCCAAGATCAGCGGACCGAGAACGGTATAACCGAAGCTCTCTGGACGATCTATCCGCAGAGTTTGGATAAACAATTCTGGTTGCCGGTCGCCCAAGTGTGCAAAGTGATTGGCGACCAGGCCGAGCCAAAGTTCGTGTGCCCAACTACCACGTTGATCGGCGGAGGGACGGAGGGTGCGAAGCGAGGGGACGACATCCAGATAGGCCGCCGGTCGCAGCACGTGGACGGGAAAGAGCATGCCAGCATGGAGCGGCCGCATGACGTCAGCGTGTTCGTTATCGCCGACGTGCAACCATTTCTTCGGATCACCACGCTCTGCCTGGATGAGGGTGCGCCAACCGTCATCTGTGTCTTTGCGCCAACCTGTGTCGCAAGAGACATACAGGCGACTCAACGCATGGTTTATGGCCGGCGGCAACGCCGCTCGCAGGTCGTGTTGTGGGATGTACATATCGGATACGCCAACGACGACTCGTTGCGGATTGGTTGCCAAGGACTCAAGCGCTTCTGCCAGTACTTGGCGTGGCTTGAGCCAACGACGTTCCGTGGCAAGCTCCAGCGCCATGATCGTTTCGAGGGCTTGTGAGTCGATCGAGGCGCTTTCCTGTAGCTCGGCATAGATCCGTTTCAGGCTGACGTCCTTGCCGGCGCGTGCCCGGGCTTTCGCCTCGGCCTGGGTACGTAATCGGTCGAATCCTTCGATTGCAAACTGATCCTTGATGAGCAAGGAAAAGAAATCGCGCGCCCCTTGTGCCGTGAGGAAGGGGCGCACCACGAGGGTGTCAAAGATGTCGAAAGACACCCATGTTGCATCTGACGCGAAATAGTTGATCTTCTGCTGCAGCGGCGAGTCGAAATAGAGCTGACGATTGCGCTCGCCTTCCTGCGATAGTGTAAGTTTGCCGTCACTGGGCAGGATGCCAACGAAGAAGCCCTGATGGCGGGTGACGAGGCAGAGCATACGTTCAATGGCGTGCTGCAGGGTGCCATCGATCTGCCCTTGTTCTGGCGGGAACGACTCGGTGCGTAGGCCAAGCTCAAAGAGCGGACGAAGTGCACTGGTCCGAGCCCAGAACATGGAACCGGCTGGAAAATCGAGATAGCCCGTTGGGTCGATGTCGAAGCCAAGCCGTTCTGCGAGCTGACGACCCCATTCGGCGTTACTCAGCCAGGTGTGACCCCATAACGGGACACTGACATAGCTTTCCGGGTAGACGATGCCCAGCTTTGGATTTGCCTGGAACGTACCGAAAATCCACGACAGGCGTTCTGCTGAACCGAGGAGGGATTCGAACAAATGGCTGCGCCATGTGTTCTGCTCCTGTCCAGCGTATAAGGATTTCTTGGAGTGTACGTGGCAGACCAGATCGAGCCCAAGAATTTCCTCGCGGAAAGTCACCAACAGCGGTGCAATGTCACGGCCGCGATTGGGCACGATGCGGATGTGTAGCGCCTCCAATCGGGGCAGAGCCGAAAGTTGCGTTTCGGCCAATGCACGAGCTGCTTCGTCCATGACCGAAACCATCAGCGTATAGGGGTGTGGAATATGTGCGAGGTACCCGGCGAGTTCGTCGAGTAGTTCGGGATAAAACACATGTGCCATCACGCCAACAGTGAGATCCATCTGCGCAAGTGGCGCGGCCGGATTCAGCGTCATCGCTTCGGGTACGGGAACGGGCGTCGTGCGCCGATGGGCGGCACGGATGCGCCATAACAAGCCGCGCAAACCTAGCGCTCGGCTGACTCGGAAGCTGCGCAGCACCATAGACCCGATGCCTGCCATGCCGCCACCGTGGCGCTGGATGGCGTCACGCAAAAAAGCTGTAAATCTGGTGAGCGATGACATGGAGCCGGTCCCCTCTCAATGGGCGGTGGGGCCTAGCGCGCGTTCAAGGGCCTCATAGGCGAGACGCGGAGAAAAATGGCGTTTCACATTATCAAGGGACGCCGCTGAGAGGCGCTTCCATAGTTCACTATTGTGCTGCAACTCCCGCGCGGCATGCGCGAAACCTTCAGCGGTATCGGTCAGTAATACATCTTGTCCATGCTTCAGATGCATGCCTTCGACTGCCAGCTGTGTGGCGATCACAGGCACGCCATAGCTCATGGCCATGTTGATTTTGCCCTTCACGCCCGCGCCAAAGCGCAGTGGTGCGAACGACGCCAGCGCACTATCCAGCCAGGGAGCCAAGTCGAGAACGCGGCCATGGAATGTCAGGCCCGGCACTTGTAGCTCGGCGCGGACGGCATCCGGCACATCGCCAAGAATATGTATGCACGCGTCTGGCAATTGCGCGCGCAACGCGGGAAGGATCTCCATGGCGATCCAGCGTACAGCGTCGGCATTGGGCGGGTGCCCGAAGCCGCCGATGAAAACAAAATCTTTGCGAGCCTCATGAGGCTGCCTGCAACCATGAACTTCATGGATGTTCGAAAGCAACTCAATGTTTGCGTGGGGCAGTTCGGTGGCGAGCAGCGCCTGTTCGTGCTGACTTACCACGAAGGTGACATCGCATTGCTCGATCAATGCTAGTTCGCTTTTGCGCGATGCCTGCGCTTGGCGTGCCATGGACGCATTCCCGCTGAGTTCGGCAGCACGTTGCTCGCGCAAGAAATGCAGGTCGACGGTGTCAAATAACAGGCGTGCTTCGGGTGCCAGTTTACGTATCAGCGATGCGTATTGGCCGGCGACAGTATGACGGCATAGCATGACGGCGCTCAGTTCATTGCCGTTTGTGCGCAACCAGTGAGGAAGGTCGGAAACCCAGGGGCGACACAGCACTTCGATACCCAATGCGCCGAGTGCGCGGACTTCTTCCTCCGTAGCGCGGCCGTCGTCCGGCATGAATGATATGGACCAGCCCTGCTCATCAAGTATGCGCAGGATGGCGCTTAGTCGCAGTGAGCCGGAATCGCGCGTGGGGTCGGGAGTCATGCTGTCCACGACAAGAATCCTGCCGCGGCGGCGCCAGCGTAATGCGCAAGACAGGGGAGTACTAACGGATGGATGATTGCGCAATGCTTCATTCCATTTCGCAACGAATGTCACTTGGTTGGTCACTTGGTGGCGCTTCATGCCGGCGTGCAAATCGGTTCCCGCACTGATGCCTTCACAGTGAATGATGGAGCTGGATGGTTCGTAATAAACCTTCAGGCCCAGCTGGCGTACGGCAAAGGCGAGATCGGTATCTTCGTAATACGCAGGTGCGTAACGTTCATCGAAGCCACCAATGCGTTCGAATATCTTGCGACGGATCATTAGCGATGCGCCACTGACATAGTCGACCTCGCGACGATATCGCCATGCAGGTGCATCTCGCGGTTCAAAACGTCCGGATGTCCAACAACTGCCATCGGCGAATACAAGGCCGCCGGCTTCTTGTAATCGTCCGTCAGGATAAACGAGCCGGCTGCCAGCGATGCCGCAGTCGTCGCGTTCCTTGAAACAGCAGAGCAGGCTATCTAGCCAATTCGGCGTAACTTGCGTGTCGTTGTTCAGGAATAACAGGAATTCACCGTGCGCGGCCGCAGCACCTGCATTGCACGTGCCCACAAACCCTAGATTGTGAGTGTTGCATAGCAACCGCAGTCCCGCGATTTGGGCCAACCGCTCAAGCGAATCGTCGGGTGACGCGTCGTCGACGACAATGACTTCGAATGGCACGCTGGCCGGGTGCCGTACCATCGAACGCAGGCAGGCCAAGGTGTAATCGACCTTGCCATAGACGGGGATGATCACCGAGACCAGCGGCTGATCCGATGTTGGCAGTGCAAAGGGTTCGAACGGCACTTCGAACGGTTCGACATCAAGCGTGCCATCCAAGGCGGGGCGGGGTTCAAATTCCTGCCACACGCGCGCGAGCGTGCCGCGCCAGCCGCGTAGCGCTACGCTACTGCGAAAACGCTGCAACACATAGTTCAAGCGCTTGAAGCGCCAGATAAGCCCGACGGACAGCGCCATGCTCCCGCGTCACAGATTCTGATAATTCGGGCCAGACCCGCCTTCCGGCGTGACCCAGTTGATGATTTCGTACGGATCCTTGATATCGCACGTCTTGCAATGCACACAGTTGGCTGCATTGATCTGCAGTCGCTTGCCCGCTTCGTCGTTGACGATCTCGTAGACGTTGGCGGGGCAGAAGCGGGTGCAGGGATTGCCGTATTCTTGGGCGCATTGCGTCACGCAGACCGATGTATCGGCAACGTGCAAGTGTACGAGTTGGTCTTCGTCGTGTTCGGTGGCGGCGAAGTACACGCCGGCCAGGCGATCGCGGGGCGGTAGTTCGCGTTGCACGTAGTCGCGCTTGGGCTCTTCGTACTGGCCGAGCTTGTGCAGCGAGTTCCAGTCGGGTTTGTTCTTCAGCGTCCAGGGTGACTTGCCGCCGATCACGGTTTCCCAGCCAGCGTTGAACATGCCGAACCACAGGCCCTTCTTGAAGCCAGGCTTGATGTTGCGAACCTTCTTCAGCTCTGCCATTACATCCGAGCCGCGCAGTTTGGCATCGAAGCCGGCGGGCTTCAGATCGCTTGCGGCGAGATGTTCGGCAGCGAGCATGCCGCTCTTGATCGCTTGATGGGTGCCTTTGATCTTGGGCACGTTGAGCAGGCCGGCGGTGTCGCCGATCAGCAGGGCGCCGGGCATCTCGACCTTGGGCAGCGACTGGTAGCCGCCGGTGACGATGGCGCGGGCGCCGGCGGAAAGAATGGTCCCGCCTTCGAGCAGCGGTTTGATCATGGGATGATTCTTCCATTGCTGGAAGGCTTCCCATGGCTGGTAGTTGGGGTCTTTGTAATCGAGGCCGCTGACGTAGCCGAGGGCGATGCGGTCTTTGTCCAGGTGATAGAGGAAGGCGCCGCCGTAAGTGCGGTTGTCGGCCGGCCAG
>DATEJI010000029.1:0-2645 GCA_035278105.1 Saccharimonadales bacterium (SeqCode) | reverse complement strand
GCTCAAGTCGGACGAGGTGACCCACAGCGAGTACCACCGCCTCGGGTATTTGAAACACCTGCTGGACCCGGAGCGCAAGAACATCAGTACCGGCCGCAGCAAGGGCCGCGGTTATGCCATGGTGGCGATCGGGATCGTGCTGATTGTTTTTGGGATTACCTGACTGGATCGTCATTCCTGCCCTTTGGCGAGCCCCGGACAGGCCGGGCTGCGCCCGAGCGCGGAATCCAGCGCTTAGATTCCTTCTCCCCTTTAGAGGGGAGAAGGTGAGGATGAGGGGTGTGATATCCGTTTGTTTTGAGTGTAGGCGTGAAGCGACGAAGTCAAAGAGTGTTGTGCGACCTGCGTCGCAACTCACCGTCATTCCGGCGAAAGCCGGAATCCAGATCTTGAATGTAGCCGCCTCCGGCAGCAACCGTTTTTGAGAGCGGGTTCCCGCACCCGCGGGCGGGGCACTTGTATAACGTACTTGGACTCTATGGGTATATTTTAGGGTTGAGCTGGCAGACCGAGTGGGCACGGGTACTGAAACCGAAGGAAAGCGTGGCTCGCCGGCTCATTTACTCATCGGTAGCTCGAATGGTTGCCAGAGCGTCAAAGCTCGTATCTTGCAAGTCCGAGCGGCGGTGATAAGGAGAGTCCCATGAAAGTATCCAGATCATGTCATATCGGAATAGACGTTTCCAAAGGAACCCTTGATATAGCGGTTCTGGAAAGCGGCGAGGGCTTTCAGGTGGGTAACGATGCGGGGGCCCATCAGGAGCTGACGCGACGGTTAGGTCGACTCAAACCCAGCTTGATTGTGATGGAAGCCAGCGGTGGGTATGAGAATCTGCTGCTCATGGCTTTGCTGAGCGCGGGTTTACCCGCGGTGCGAGTCAATGCCCGGCAAGTGCATCACTTTGCCGAGGCGCTGGGCTTATTAGCCAAGACTGATCGGATTGACGCCGCGGTACTGGCGCGTTTCGCGGGGGCGATCCGCCCAGCGGTTCAGGCCCAGCCCACCGCCGCGCAGCTTGCGCTGGCGGAGCAAGTGGCCCGGCGACAGGCCGTGGTTGAGATGCTGAGTGCAGAAAAGAACCGTTTACCCAAGACACGGACCCCAGAGATCAAAGCGCACGTGCAACAGCATATCGCCTGGTTGAGCCGGCAACTGCGGGATCTGGATCAAACGCTGAAGACCCGGATTGAATGTGATGAGACTTGGCGTGAACTGGACCGGCTGCTGGAAAGCGTGCCGGGGGTCGGGCGTGTGGCCGCCGCAACGCTCTTGGCCATGTTACCCGAACTAGGTCGCTTGAACAGGCGACAGATTGCTGCACTCGTTGGGGTGGCTCCCTTCAATCATGATAGCGGCAAACACACGGGCCTGCGGCATATCCGTGGCGGGCGTGCACCGGTTCGCACGGCGCTCTATCTATGTGTGGTGGCGGGTTTGCGGTGTAACCCAACATTGAAAGCATTTTATGCTCAGTTAAAGTCGCGCGGCAAACCTTCCAAGCTTGCTTTAACGGCTTGTTCCAGGAAATTGTTGACGAGGCTCAATGCGATGGTGCGAGATCACCAGCCGTGGTGTGCTGAAACGGCTCTATGCAGTTGACAGCAGATACGGTTGCTTTCGTTTCGGCGAAAGTGCCCAAAGCCATTCCCCCGGAGCCCGGGTCGCCGCAGACGGCGACTGCTCTGCGCGCTTTCCTTGTTCGCTGCGTTGCTTTGGCACGTTCGTACGGGTATGAAAGACCAAGATCAAACTGCGTTGTGGTTTGCTTTACTCTCCCGCTAATCGAGATCTATTCCACTCGATTTTGATAACGAATGCAGTCCCAAACATGGTTGGGGCGTTAGGGTGCTCTTGGATAGCGGAATTAGAAAGGTGGGTTTGGGAACAGGCGGCAAGGTGTAGTTATCGGGGCCAGGACGAAAATTGTGAGTTGGCTTAGGACACTGGAGAGTAAACCAATAGGGTGGCCGCTCACGCGATCCAGGTACCAAATCCCCGCATCTTGGCACTTCAATTGCAGCCTTGTCATAGTGCCCAGCAAGCCGTCCAAATACCAACCAGCAACGCCCATTATCTCCGTTTGCAACGCTCACAAGCCGAGTAACAGTTAAAACGCTACCCTTTGGCACCGTAGCGACAATGTCTTGCCTGGCCTTGCCAAAAAGACTCGTGCTTACATATTGCCTATTGTATTTTGAAGGGTCTGCTGCGAAAGCGGTAAAGCTTATTGGAAGCTGTACGGGTTCATCATGCGCGCCAAATACACCGAAAATCGCATGCTGCATGTAGCCGCCAGTAACCTGAATTAAAAAGCAGTTGCTTGCGGTATATTCTTTGATGCAAGCGTTTTCGATAAGGAAGCTATCTTGAGCAACGATAAAATTCTTGCCAACCAAAAAATCCATTCCGGGTGCATTGCTGCGGTCTACAGTAAAAATGGCACAACTGGACAATGATAGACAAAGCAGGGCGATTGTTGTTTTGCAATACATGGATGTGCTATCGATCTGTCTTTTTTGTATCAAACCGTTCAAAGCCAATATGCAGTTCCGGTCATCACTTTCGAAGTGAGGCGCATCAATGCGCGCACCGGCGCGGGCATTGGCCGGCCGCCGGCGCGGCTCGCCTTGTCGCCGTGGTGGGC
>DATEJI010000028.1:0-1808 GCA_035278105.1 Saccharimonadales bacterium (SeqCode) | reverse complement strand
CGCACCCACGGCGCGACCTGCCCGACGTCATCGAACTGGTGCGGCAAGGCCTGTTCGATCCACTCAAGGTCGCGACGCTGATCGCCGACTGGGAGGACGCGCCGGACGCTTTCACCACCCGGACAACGAAGGTAATCGTCGTGCGTGAACCATATGGGCGGTTTGGCACCAACCGCTAGTGATAGAAGAGGCCGCAGCGGGTAGCTACCTGCCAACGGTAAACTGCCGTTGTGCGTGCACCGAACTCATGGGTAGCGAACGCTAAGTAACTTTCGGTGATCGTCGGGACGATGCGCTTTACGCCAGAGCTGACGGAGAATCTAGCTATACGCTGGATTGAATATAGCCACTTTAGCTGCCTATATTAAAGCCTTCCTATCATATGGGAGCTTTTCCGGCTCCCGATTCAATGCAGGAGCACCTATGCGCAATGGGGATGGTTCGTCCCGAGCAGGCGGCTATGTTCGGCAGCCCACAGGCTACCGGGCGTTTATGCCTGCACCGCTACCACCCGACCCACCGGTTGCATTGAATGGCCAATTGCAGGGCCTGCTTTCGCAAGCCGACCGTGCGCTTGGAAGATTGGATGGTTCGGTGCTGACGCTGCCTAACCCGGACCTGTTCGTCTTCATGTACGTGCGCAAGGAGGCCGTCCTGTCCAGCCAGATCGAAGGGACTCAAAGCTCGTTGCAAGATCTGTTGGCGGCCGAGGCTGATCTCTTTGACGAGACCATGCCGCGCGATGTGGACGAAGTAGTCAATTACGTGCGTGCCATGAATTTTGGCTTGAGTCGTTTGGCTGAATTGCCTGTGTCGGTGCGTTTGATCCGCGAGATCCACGCTGAGTTGTTGCAGGGTGTGCGTGGTGGCCGGTTGCAACCGGGTGAGCTACGCCGCAGTCAGAACTGGATCGGACCTCCAGGTTGCACGCTTGCGACAGCCAACTTCGTACCGCCACCTTATGAAGAAGTGCCCAGGGTGCTCGGAGAATGGGAGACCTTTCTGCATGAAGATGCCAGCCTGCCACCACTGGTGAAGATTGCGCTGGCACACGTGCAGTTCGAAACCATCCATCCGTTTCTGGATGGCAATGGCCGCGTTGGACGATTGCTCATTACCTTCTTGCTGACGGAATGCGGCGTCTTGCATAAACCGGTGCTTTATCTCTCGCATTTTTTTCGTCAACACCGGCAAAGTTATTACGATCATTTGCAGTCGGTACGCGACCGAGGTGAATGGGAAGCATGGCTGGCTTTTTTCCTTCGCGGCATCATCGAGGTGGCGCAAGAGGCTGCAGATACGGCGCGGCGTATTCAGTTGCTGCGAGAGCAATATCGCTCCGCGATCACCGATAAGCTAGGGCGGGCAGCGGGTAACGGGCATCGTGTGTTGGAGAGTCTCTTTGATCGCCCCATTCTTACGGTGGCCGAGGTCAAAGCTCTAACCGGTACCACTTTCGCCGCAGCCAACAACCTGGTCACACGACTTACAGAACTTGGCATGTTGTTGGAAATGACGGGGTATGCGCGCAATCGCCGCTTCCGTTTTGAACCCTATGTTCGTTTATTCACCGATGATCCCCCACCCTATGAGCCGGCCTAACGGCTGGATTTACATCGACAGTCTTCCTACATCAGGGGTTGTCTCCAAAGACGCCGTGCGACGCTTCTGACAGCCACCAAATTTGGCACTTCCAAAACAAACGGCGTGCTAATTTCGGCGGACGGGGGGCATCACTTGTGGGGAGAGTTGCACCATGTTGCCGAAGGGGTGTTTGGGTCGTTGCCTGGCCGTCGCCGGGCTTTCCT
>DATEJI010000027.1:0-2908 GCA_035278105.1 Saccharimonadales bacterium (SeqCode) | reverse complement strand
TCCGGGATTGCTGTCGGAGATCACATTACCCCACGCGTCATAGCCTATCTGCTCGACAATCGCCCCAGTGTTCGCGTTCACGATCAAAATTGGACTGCTAACCTGATCCGCAATCACTCTGTATTCCACTCCGCCCTTGATGATGTAATCCGGCACGTTCAGCCGTGTGCCGTACACAAACTGCTCCACGATGTTCCCGGAACCGTCCAACTCCGCTACCGGCTCAAGCTGGCCGTCGTACAGGAACCCCTCGGTGAGCTTGCCGTTCACTTCTTTGCCAATGCGCCTGTTCTGACCGTCATAGAGATAGGTGATGTCCGTGCCGTTCGGCAGCTTAACTTCCAGCAGATTCCCCAACGCATCCCACGTGTAGCTGGTCGTGCCGCTGGAGTTACTCTTGGTCAGCAACTCGCCGTTGGCGTTGTAGGTATAGCTGTTGCTCCCGTAGGTCAGCAGCCGATCCTGATTGTCGTAGCCCGCAATCATCGCCGCGTTCACGCTCACCCGGTTGCCGTTCTGGTCGTAACCGTAAGCAGCAACAGGATTGCCGTTCTCGGTCACCGCATCCAGCCGCCCTTCCTGATCGTAGCCATAAATCCAGGTGTTCGTGCTGCCGTTCACGGTCTCGGTCTTCTGCGTGATCCGGCCCACGTTATCGCGCGTGTAGCCCACGCTGTAGAGCGTTTGAGCGCCGTCCGTCAGGGTGTCAGCTAGCGGTTCGCCGAAGCCGTCGTAAACCATTCCGGTAGTCACGCCGCCGAGTGTGCTGCCGGTGATAAGCCCGTCCGTGGGATCACGCGTTACGGTTTCATCACCCGCGCTCGTGAGCAATCCGTCATTGTCGTAACCGTAGTTGATGCTGCTGCCGTTCACGCTGAGAGCCGTTACCCGGAAGTTGTCGTCGAAAGTCCGGCTGAGACTGCCGTTGATCGGTCCCGACCAGGTCACGCCGGTGTTCAGGAATCCATCCCAAGTGTAGCTGAGACTTTCCGCATCGGGGGCGGTGAGCGTGGCCAACTGGACTATCGCGACGGCTATTCACCCAACCAAGTCCGGCCCTATCGGTTCGATCCGCAGTAATGGAGTTGCTATTGACGCTCACGCGATTGCAGTTTGCGCCGCAGCCGTATGTAACGAGTGTAACGATGTTGTCGGTGATGATATCGGATCAATCGACTTTAACAGCATCGCCCTTTTCAGCCCTTAACTTTGCCCGTAATAGCGCTTCTTGTTGAAACGATTTGTCGAATATGTCTCTACCATCATGAATGCCTTGCCACCAATAAACGAAATGATATTTTTTTTGTTGAGAATTCGTAGTATTGGCAACGAAGGTAAATATGTCTCGAACACTGAAGCCGTCCTCAACCAAATCGGTAAAAACATATTTCAATTTCAACTCAGTCTGGTCATTTTTAGAAACCACAAACCGTTTGACAAACGGGAAGAAGTTAAGTCGCTGAACACGTACATCCTCCTCTATCAATTCATAATTACCGCCATCAACATATAATTTAAGTAAGTCATTTTCAGTATATAAAGCGACAAAAATCCGCTTCCCATGTATCAACCCTACCCTGCGAACTGTTCCAAACCCACGAGCATTTTGCTGTGCGTCTTTCTCTGTCAAGCACAGTTCCTGACGATACTGGCCTGTTAGTGGATCAAACGCATATCGCGCTTTCCCGTGGCCGTATGCGCAAACAAAAATCATGCGTTGTTCTACTGACTGCAACCGCATGAGGTAGCTTCATTTGTCGCGGTTCCGGCTGTACCGTTCATCGCAGCAGCCCCGCCTATGTTGTTGATGGACGCCCTAGTGCGGCTAGCGGCATTTATTACTCCCTCCTCGGTACCATTCTCTCGGAGCGCCTCAGTATAGGTTTTCATTCCGGTATTGCGGAACAGCCCACCACGGAAAATTAGCTTGTAGGTATTTCTTGTAGCTACGGCTTCTGCACCTGTGATCCCCTCTGTCAAAGGTATGCGTGCACTCAAGGCGGCATAGGCAAGTCGGCCAGTGCCGAGCGCTCCCAATGCAAGAGAGCTCAGCTCACCAGCGGCGTATGCGTTCGAGCAGGTGTTGAGATCTGGGGAGCCTAAGTCATATTCGTTACGTATCAGTCTCCCGAGACCAAATGAGGCTGCATCCGACAAGCCAACCGACCAATTGACAAACCAGCTTGGTAGCGACGGCAAGTGTGCGCCTAGGTTAAAAAGTCCGGATGGATCGAGAGAATTGATCGGGTCGTCAAGCACATATCCATACAGATTCGCATTTCCTCCCGCAAACCCAATCGAATCCTGCTTAATCCACCTCCCCGTCTGCGGGTCGTAGTCGCGTGCGCCGAAGTGCACGAGCCCCGTATCGGCATCGTAGAGCCCACCCGCAAACCCGAACGGCTGAAATCCGGGGTTTGAATCCGAGGTGACATTGCCCCATGCATCGTAGCTGATCTGCTCTGCTATCGCATCAGTGCTCGCGTTCACGATCAGAACGGGACTACCGACCTGATCTGTAATGATTCGATATTCAGTTCCGCCTTTGATGATGTAGTCCGGCACATTGGGACGGGTTCCATACACGAACTGCTCGATCACGTTGCCGGAACCATCCAGCTCGGCGACCGGCTCAAGTTGCCCGTCGTACAGGAACCCTTCAGTCAGTTTGCCGTTCACTTCCTTTCCGATCCTCCGGTTCTGACCATCGTAAAGATACGTGATGTCCGTGCCGGTCGGGAGTTTCACTCCGGCGAGGTTGCCAAGCGCGTCCCAGGTGTAATCGGTCGTGCCCGTCGGAGTTGTCTTGGTCAGCAACTCGCCGTTGGCGTTGTAGGTATAGCTGTTGCTCCCGTAGGTCAGCAGCCGATCCTGATTGTCGTAGCCCGCAATCATGGCCGCGTTCACG
>DATEJI010000026.1:0-1450 GCA_035278105.1 Saccharimonadales bacterium (SeqCode) | reverse complement strand
GCATTGTTGCCAACAGCCACTTCTGCTGCCCGTATTGCCCGATTTACTCGGACTTTCTTAGCCGCAGCGTGAGAAATTCCACGCCCTGGACCTTCCCGGCCGAGAGATCGAAGTGCGACAAGGTTTCTTGCCCCAAAAGTAACATGCAACCCGAGCACACGACAGCGGCAACGTTCTTGAGATAAAAGTCTCCGAGTTTCATTGAGCTGACATTGATTAGGCGCGCCCGCACTCGTTCGCCATTGGCAGTCTGCATCTCTACCGAGGAGCGTAGCACCTCATATTGCGCTTTTGATTGTTGCAGGAAATCCGAGCTGACCGTGGTTAAGGTGGCACCCGTATCGACCACAAACGCCGTGACGTGGGACTGACCAAGAGTTACCGGCGCGTAAAAATTCCCATACGTTTCCGGCAATCTAAGCTGTGTCTTTTCCTCGAATGTCTCCGGATTTGCCTGCTGCATGGCGGTTTCAATAGCAATCCGTTGCCCCTCAAAGTACGGAGAGTATCCGATGCTCTTCAGGTGGTCATCGAATGAGGCGAGTAATGCCAGGGCTTCGAAATAACGCTTTTTCTGCACCAACAGCTTTGCCAGGCTACCACGCACGTCAACCAGGGACGGGACAACAGTCAGAGCCTTGTAAGACCAATCTATGGCCTGGTCAATTTCGCCGAGCTTGGACAAGCTGTCGGCATAATACGAAAACAAGTCATAGGTTCCCTCACCGAGATCAATCGCTTTCTTGAAATTAACTACCGCCGCGGCATCTTCATCCAGTTTGTTCTCGGCAATACCGAGACCGGCAATTGCGTTTGCATCGTTCGGACGCAGGCGCAAATATGCTTGCCATTGCTGTTTGGCACAATCGTAATCCTGATTGCGCATGCACTTGATTGCCGCCTCTTTGATTTCGCTTGGCGTTTTTGACGCCCCGGTACAGGCAAGCAGAATCAAGGCAACAGTCGTAACGACTACACCCAGCTGGATTTGCTTCATGATATTCATGCCGTTATCTGTCGGCCTGCACTCGCCGCTCCAATGTATCCATAGCGCATGTACACCTATTCCACGGTGACAGATTTTGCCAGGTTGCGCGGCTTGTCCACGTCGGTGCCGCGCGCGAGTGCGGTGTGGTAGGCGAGCAGTTGCACGGGAATCGCGTGCACGATGGGTGAGAGGATGCCGGCGTGGCGCGGGGTGCGGATCACGTGCACCAGTTCGGTTTCGGAGAAATGGCTGTCGCTGTCGGCGAACACGAACAGTTCGCCGCCACGGGCGCGCACTTCCTGCATGTTGGATTTCACTTTTTCCAGCAGCGCGTCGTTGGGCGCGATCACCACCACCGGCATGTCCTTGTCCACCAGCGCCAACGGGCCGTGTTTCAATTCGCCGGCGGGATAGGCTTCCGCATGGATATAGGAAATCTCCTTGAGCTTGAGCGCGCCTTCA
>DATEJI010000025.1:0-1096 GCA_035278105.1 Saccharimonadales bacterium (SeqCode) | reverse complement strand
ACCAAGGAGCAAGGCGAGTTTTGCAGTGACTATTGCAAGAAGGCAGCGCAACTTCCCGCCACCGATGCGCCATGCGCGTGCGGCCATCCTGCCTGCCAATCGCATGCAGCGCCTGAATTGCAATCGGATGGTTGAGCAGCTGAGGGGTTATCACGAGCACATAAAACTCGTTCGCCTGCATGACGTAGGATTTGCCAACGCCTTAAAGCACTCGCGCCCGACAGATCGCACCACGCGTTTTATGCGAAGGTGCGGCAGTCGGGCGTGCTCATCCAGCGAGATGACCGCGACACACCCGACATGATGTGAAGTAGCGCGGATCGCCTGGGTTGCACCCCAAACGATCCGCTGGCCACCACTAACTAGCATTGGAGTTAACGATGGTTGCGACGAATCATACGGCACCCGCACGTCTTCGTGCCCCCGCCACGGTGCTTTTCCCCTACTTCACCGCTGCGCAGGCTGCGCAA
Source organism: Saccharimonadales bacterium (SeqCode) (assembly GCA_035278105.1). Lineage (GTDB taxonomy): Bacteria > Patescibacteriota > Saccharimonadia > Saccharimonadales > UBA4665 > PMNU01. The sequence goes on along the minus strand of DATEJI010000025.1, from coordinate 626 downwards.
CGTCGAGCCAAAGTGGGCATTCGCAGAAACGGAACCAGCTGATTCCGACGGAACCAGCAGGACTTTTCCTTAAAGCCCCTCACGCCGCGCGCAACACGCGGCGTGACCTAAGCGTGTGGAGAACACCATGGACGACATGCAAGGCGGCCGCTGCGGACCGCAACTCTATCTGTTGTCTCAAGATGGCTACGAAGCCCTGAAACACCTGCAAGACATGCTGGACCTGATGGCGCTCATCACCTACAACGACGAACACATGGCAAGCGGCGACACCACGATCACCATGGGTCGCGCTGAGCTTTATTTTATCTTTCAAGCCATTCATACACAGATTGATGATGTGCTAGAGCGCCTTGGCAATGAGAATTGGCTCGGCATCCAAAGCGCTTCGCGGCAATAGCAGCCACTATCCAACCGTAATGAACCAGGTAATAAACGCCGTATTCACGACGGTAAAAATCATGCCCGCAATAAAGGTCGTGTCAGCAAGATATTCCAGCCGATGATTGCGCTTGCGATTACGCGTCCGCAATCCCCAATAGGACAACAGCGCGGAAATCATGTAGACCATGGCATTGATGGTAAGCAGATCATCCCCGAGCGTGTCTTTGCTTTTCAGGGTGATT
>DATEJI010000024.1:0-1094 GCA_035278105.1 Saccharimonadales bacterium (SeqCode) | reverse complement strand
ACCAAGGAGCAAGGCGAGTTTTGCAGTGACTATTGCAAGAAGGCAGCGCAACTTCCCGCCACCGATGCGCCATGCGCGTGCGGCCATCCTGCCTGCCAATCGCATGCAGCGCCTGAATTGCAATCGGATGGTTGAGCAGCTTAGGGGTTATCACGAGCACATAAAACTCGTTCGCATGCATCACGTAGGATTTGCCAACGCCTTAAAGCACTCGCGCCTGACAGATCGCACCAGGCGTTTCATGCGAAGGTGCGGCAGTCGGGCGTGCTCATCCAGCGAGATGACCGCGACACACCCGACATGATGTGAAGTAGCGCGGATCGCCTGGGTTGCACCCCAAACGATCCGCTGGCCACCACCAACTTACTAGGAGTTAACGATGGTTGAGACGGATCATACGGCACCCGCACGTCTTCGTGCCCCCGCCACGGTGCATTTACCCTACTTCACCGCTGCGCAGACTGCGCAACGCCGGCCCAAAGTGGGCACTCGCCGAACCGGAAGCAGCTGATTCCGACAAAACGAGCAGGATTTTTCCTGAAGCCCTTCACGCCGCGCGCAACACGCGGCGTGACCTAAGCGAGTGGAGAACACCATGAACGACATGCACGGCGGCCGCTGCGGACAGCAACTCTACCTATTGTCCGAAGACGGCTACGAAGGCCTCAAACACCTGCAAGACATGCTGGCCCTGATGGCACTCGTCACCTACAACGAGGAGCACATCGCAAGCGGCGACACCATGATGAGCATCGGCCGCGCCGAGCTCTACTTCATCTTTCAAACGATCAATACCCAGATCGACGACGTGCTGGAGCTCCTAGCCAACGAAAACTGGCTCGACACCCAAAGCCACACACGGCAATAACAACCGCTACCCCACCGTAATGAACCAGGTAATAAACGCCGTATTCACGACGGTAAAAATCATGCCCGCAATAAAGGTCGTGTCGGCAAGATATTCCAGCCGATGATTGCGCTTGCGATTACGCGTCCGCAATCCCCAATAGGACAACAGCGCGGAAATCATGTAGACCATGGCATTGATGGTAAGCAGATCATCCCCGAGCGTGTCTTTGCTTTTCAGGGTGATT
>DATEJI010000023.1:0-1271 GCA_035278105.1 Saccharimonadales bacterium (SeqCode) | reverse complement strand
CCACCCGTCACGCTACCGGCCTCTGCCGTGAGATAGAGCGTCGTCGCAGTCGAGACGTTCTCCACGAGTGTCGTCGGATTAAGCGAAGTTACTCCGTTCGCACCGCTTGTGAGCGTGGTCCCGAGATACGTCGTATTGGGTGATGCTGGCAGCGTAGCCGATGTCGTGCCGAGTCCCGCAGCGATATTGGCAACGACTGTACTCGATGTTGGCAAGAACAGAGCCTGCCCCCAGCAATTCCAGTCACCCGCCGGCACACTAATACTCGTCGCATTGACGGTCGTGCCGCTGGTGATCGTAGTTCCGGTCGACGAATTACTGATGGGCTGCCCAACTTGCCCACTCGCAGCCGCGCTACCATTCGTCACACCAGTGATGACAGGTGTTGTGAGCGTAGGAGCGGTTTGCAGAACGATAGCGCCTGAACCCGTGTACAGATATCCAATGGGGTTAGTGCCGTTATTCTGGACAGGGGTCGTAATATTGCCGCCGTTGACCGTGTTGTTATTTGTTGCGACGCTATCCGACGTTGCATCAACCTGCACGCCGAACGACGAATAGCCGCTTAACGTATTGTGCGAGATGATTGTTCCGTGGCCACCAGTGACTAAAATATCAACTGATCCTGCGTGTGCTGACGTGTTATAAACCGAGTTTGCTGTATAGACGTTTCCAGTAGATCCAGTCTCTTGGATGGCATACTTATTGTCGATGAAAGCACCGCCAAGAACCTTGACATTGGAACTACTGACGGATTTTACGCCTACTGCATAGGCATAGTTCGCCTCGCCGCCAATCTGCGGCGCTTTGATCTGCACGGCACCGATGCTGTTATTGACATAGATTGCATCGGTTTCTGCGAGCATACTTACCGGATTAAACCATCCGTTCGAGATCGTAATCATTTGCTGCGCTGGCAATGCATTGACAAAAATACCTTGCGCAGTAATCCCGTCGACTACCGGATTATCGACAATTACGTCTGCGTAACCGCCAGATGCCGCCGTAGAATAATCGAAGTAATACCCGTAGTTCGCTTCTGCTGACGACGCGTTGCTGAAATACAGATCAGAAACATAAGCGCCAGAAGCCCTATAAGCAATCTGGCCTGTGTTGCCACCGCCACCCGCCGCCGTAGCCGTGCCCTGGCAATATGTATCGCGCCAAGTCGACGAAGCGTTGCCGCCTGCCCCTGTTCCGCCACCATCGATAACCCAGCAGATAGCGCCGTTCGTAGTCGGAAGCGCGCCGCCCATGCTGTAAAAGAACGA
>DATEJI010000022.1:0-4524 GCA_035278105.1 Saccharimonadales bacterium (SeqCode) | reverse complement strand
TGGTGCCGCCGGTGGTGGCAAATGAAACATAATATACAGTCACCGCCGGCGGTGGCATCGGTAGGCACCACCTACGGTGGCGCCGGCTTTATTTTATTCAACCCATTTCGCTCCCCCACTCATGGAGGAGCGAACGCTAAGAACAGACCCCTAGCGTCGGGGTGTCACCGGGTGCCGGATCTGTACTGCGGAGAACCAATCACGATCACGGGCGGATTTGTTTCCGTTTCGCCCGGTAATGGGAACGGATTCTGATTGAACGGGTAGTAAGCTTGGTAATATTGCCAGGCGAAACCCTGTAGCTGATACGCTAGCGGCGGCACTCCGTACCACTGGTAAGCCTGCGCGGTCCCGACCAGTCCGGGTTTCAAAAACACTTCAATATAGGGTGCGTCGTTCGCTTTGTGGAACGTCTTAAAGAAATGGAGACTTTCTATAAAGCCCTCAAACGACCGCTGCCCGAATCCGTCGGTAGTTCTGATGTTGCCATAATTGGCGTAGTCAGACGGAAACCAGTTGTAGTCAATGCCATGTTTGCCGGCAATTAGATCAATGGCAATGCCGCCCGCGTATTGACAGGGAATTAGGTTATAGCCAGGCGCAAGCACTGAAATGGTGTTTATAGGTGTAAGGAGCTTCTGCCACCACGGGTTCTGCGCATTGAGCGCCGCGTAGGTGTCGAGCAGCTCGACATAGTTGCTGGTGAAAATGTCGGCCGCGTCGTCCGTCACCAGTGGCAGCTTGATCTGCTGGTAACCGTAGCTGACCCGCAGTGTGTCCAGCTTGATGATGCCGGGTATCCCAACGGTGACGCTGTACACACCTAGGTGTAGAGCCATAAGAACCTCTCTAGACGGGCGGCCCGGAATTGTGCCCCGGTAACAAAAGCGTGAAGTTAATAAATCCGGTCGCCGTTGACGGATCTTGCAGCGCAACGGAAGGGCAACCGTAGCCGGCGCGCAGGGTAACGCTGCCGCTGACGCCGTAAGGGAGCATCACGTCAACGCGATCACCCCACATCGTGCCGAACTCGACCACCGCTTGTGGATGATTGATCCACATAGCTTGCTCAGAGTATCCACCGCCGGAAAAAACGTCGAACGCTTTGCGGCGCACAAAGCCCAGCTTCAACATATTTTGATCACCGTACCAGGGATTCACAAACCCTTCCGCTACATTCAGCGTAAACTTGGCGACGATGCAATCTGCATACACTATGCTGTGATAGCCCTGCGTTAGAAGAAATGTGCCGTCATACGCCGGATCACCGCGCAAAAGCAACATATCGCTGTCATTCGATGCCAGCAGCAACCGGAACGCGGTATCTACCGCGTTATCAACGCCGGTCACGCCGTCGGACATGACGTTCAGGGTGTCGCCGTGATAAGTCAGCAAGTCGCTCGCCTGAGAGTAGCGCAAGGTGACAAGATTAACCTGCTTAGTCAGGTTGTCGATTGACACGGCGCGCGGCATCCTTTGCGGCGGGCACTGCCCTAAGTATATCATGCCGTGTCAACACTGGATCGAGCGGAGGGCCGCTATTGCGCCAAGGCTGGGCTCTCTTGAGACGCGGCCGGTGTATTGGTAGGGTAGTAATCACATTGCCAACAAAGGGGGTGATCGATATGGCAGGCAGCAAGTATTACGGTACCAAAGGCTCCTACGTTTACACGGACGACCAGGGCAACACCTGGACGGTGCGCTTATGGAGCGTAATCGCCCAAGCGGGTGGATTCAGCGCCGGCATCGGCGGTAACGGTCCTTGGCCCTTCCATCAAAAAAACATGCGACGCATGGATGGGGTAGACGCGAACGGGCACCGGGTCCGTATTCCCGTAGCTACAACGGCTAACGCTAATTGGGAGTCGGCTCCCAACGTGACGGTAAATTACCTCACGGGCGCGCGCACGTACACAGTGACTGGGTTCACAGGCGAACGCAAATGGATCAGGTATGTAGCCTAGTAGTCTCAAGACTCTAGTATCGAAGCTAAAGGAGGTATCTACAAATGAGTCTAGGAGGCAGTTTCGCCTGGTACAAATATTCTGACGACCTGGGCAATCTCTACGTGATCAAATTGTCGGTGGCACTGGCCACGGCAATCGGCTTTCAAGCTGCAACCGGGCCGCCCGGTCCTGGAACCGGGCAGGCGTGGGCGTTTCATGAAAAGCACTTGCGGCATGTGAACGCTTACTATCTAAGTAGCGGGCGCAAGGTTTACGAACGGTTTCCCATGCCGACTATCACAGCGGCCTATTACAAGACTGGCGTAACGTTTTCCTACGCCGGGCAGACGTGGACCGTGGAAGGAACGACAGGGGAACACAAAGACGGTAGGAACGAACCGCCGCAAATCTAGCAACTAACCGCGGATAACGTGGTATCACCCGCGGTGCTTACTTTCTTAGGGAGTTGAAATTATGGCCTTTACCGAGATCACACCGATCAATATGTCCGTTGCCGCCGTGCAAGGCTTAGCGCAGTTCTTCCAATCGACTGCAGCCGTGGTAGCCCCTGGCACGACAACGCCGGTCAACCTGTCAAGCTGGGTCAGTTGGCAGGCCACCATTGTCCCTGCCAACCCCGGTCCTAACACCGCTCCGGTTAACTTTGGAACCGCCGCCGGCCTGTCCACGGGCCTTGTGACTTTGCAAATGGCGACTACGGACTTGGCCACAGTGCCGACCGGCACGGCTAATTTGATCATCAGCGCGAAGCCGACAAGTACAGACAGCGCGCAGGTGGTAGCAACAGGTACACTGTCGCTCCAAGCGGGGTAGCTTGAACGGGTGAGCACCAGCGCCTATAAGTACACGTCGGACGCCGGAACGACCTATCAGGTGTTTCTAGCGGACGATTTCGCCCAGGCGCTGGGTCTCTCTCTCGCCTCTGGAACAGAGCCCTACCTGCCTCCCTATGTCAGCCCGCGGTATGCCACATACGTGGCCAGTGTGCCTATCACCTGGCGCCAAGCTACTATTTCTACTCAAGCGCTCTTTACCAATCTGCCTAGGCAGCTGGCGATCGGTGGCGTGATCTATACCCTGAGTAGCACACAGTCTGAAAGTGTGTTTGCAATTCAGGGCGGCAGCATTATGCTCGCAGCAGGTCCACAGGGACCACAGGGGGTGCAAGGTGCGACCGGACCACAAGGTCCGGCTGGTTTTCAAACTTCTGTAGGTACAAACATCAGTGCAGACGTCTCTTTGACGGCGAACACGCCGGCCATCATCATGTCGGTAACGATCCCCACTGGTCAGACCGGCACATACCAACTTATGGCCGTGCTAACTGCATTGGGCGGAGCCGGAAATAGTTTCCTAGATGCATACACGAATATTAGCGGGAGCATGCCGATACCCGAGGGCACTACTTTTGTTGGGGCGTCCGATTGGGGCCAAGTCCACCTGCTGGGTCAGGGTATCAGCCTCACAGCGGGTACCGTGGTGAGTTTAATTGCTTCGAGTAGCGCGGCCTGTACCATAAAATATCAGGGACGGCTCGGCAACGGTTACAGCACTCAAATGCAGTTAAACAGGACTGCGTAGCGTTGACCAAGCGCAACGACAAATACCCCCCGCTGTGCCTTATGAAGCCGTGTCCTGGGGGGTGATCTGTTCTTGAGCGTGGCACCATTATATGCCACCACTCACACAAATTTCAATAGTGAGCGCTTGACTTGCTTGAGCAGCGCCAGGCTGATGCCACCACAAGCACCTGGCGCGATCTGTTCTTAGCGGACGCCGCCCCCTTAGGGGGGCAGGCGGAACGGGGGGAAGTATGTAAACGCCGCAGGCACCGCCGCTGGTGCTTAGCCACGCCGGGCCAGTACCCACTCAAATCTGTCAATGACGCCGGACCAACCGTCCGGTGACCCCTTCCAAGCAATGCCGGGGTGCAATTCAAAATGCGAGGAATCGTCCGGGTCGGAAATCAGCAGGCCGTGTCGGGCTAACGTTTGCAGCGACCGGGCTACTTGCTGCCGGCTAAGCTGCAAGGACTCCGCTATCTGCTTACGGCTGATGTTGACCTGGTTGGCCCAATTGCACACGCCGGCCAGCAGTAAGATAATTCGCAAATCAGACCCGCACAGCGGCAATTGGGCTAATCGAATGGTCGCGTCGTCTTTCACAAACCTGAAGTCCTTTTCTTTGCGTCGTGGGGGCTGAAGCTCCCGAAAATCTTTCTCTACCAATTCACCTGTTTTTTCGTCCAGGATAAGGTGTCTTACGGTTAACAACGGTCATCTCTTTTCTAGTGCAATATTGTACCCTAAGCAGTCAATATTGTGTCGCCTTGACAAGCCAGGTTTCAAGCCAGTTTTATGTATGGCTCGCCACGGTTATATCCATCCGGACGAAAACCTCCTGGGTATAAGGTACTTGGTGCCGCCGGTGGTGGCAAATGAAACATAATATACAGTCACCGCCGGCGGTGGCATCGGTAGGCACCACCTACGGTGGCGCCGGCTTTATTTTATTCAACCCATTTCGCTCCCCCACTCATGGAGGAGCGAACGCTAAG
>DATEJI010000021.1:0-2138 GCA_035278105.1 Saccharimonadales bacterium (SeqCode) | reverse complement strand
TGAAGATGTGCCTGAACATGCCGACGAGCACGCCGCGCCGCTCGGGGAACAGCTCGGGGAAATCGAGAAGCAAGCCATCCGCAAGGCACTGGAACAGACCCGCTACAACAAGACGGCCGCCGCGAAGCTGCTGGGCATGAGTTTCCGGCAGTTGCGCTACCGCATAAAGAAGCTGGGCTTGGAATAATTTGACGGGGCTTTCGCGCCCCTACGACGAGCCCATTTTCTTTGCTTGTCCAAAGAAAATGGGCCAAAAGAAAGGACACCCCAAGGACGCCGGCCTTGCGGCTACCCTGCGCGCTTCCCTCGTTCGGTGCTTCGCAGACGGGCCATCCCTGACCCGCTGCGAAGGCTCGCCATCCTGGCTTCGCCCGCTTCGCGGCCTGATCCTCACTCAGTCCAGTGCTCGGCGGCGTCTAAAGGGGCTTAAAGAGCGGTGCTAGACCTTGTCGTTTGCCAACACCCTTCTCCGCAACTTGGCCGGCTGTAGCGGTTTTTTCAGCCCTACCAATCAAATAGGTCTTCAACAGTAACTTGAAGAAAGTCCAATTATTTTTGTCGTCATTCCAGTGCCGGTGGGAATCCAGTCAATATAGATTGGGCTGAGGGTTAGCCGAAGTTCAACAGAGAAGACGTTGGGGGGTCGTTTCGCTCGTTCCAACCTACGCGTCAACTGCTAGATACAAGCGCCATGTTCTTTTGATGGCGACAAGTATCTGCGTCAATGATTGCATCGGTGACCTCAGGGGCCGCGATGTATTGTGGAGGCAATCCATGCTCTTTAGCCCCTGCGACAACAAGTGCTTTATACCAGGTGTATGGTTTAAGTGCCGGATCAACACTTATGGCACAGTAAATGGTCGCCAAAATTTCCTTATCCCCGATACTTACAAAAACCTGCTCTTCTCTATAACCATGACCTAATCCTTCGACACGATCAAGGATTAATTTTGCGCACCTAGGCACTTCGTACAAAACACCGTAAAAGTGGCACCGTTGTCGCCGCTCGGGACAACATTACACTTACCTGAGCCATCCACGCTAACCTTGTGCCACCGGAGTTTGTAGCCACGAAGCGCCGCAACCCCAATGCGTTCAACAGAAAACACTCGCTCCCGTATGCGGGCAAACAACATGTTTGATCCGTAAGCAAAATAAAGAACGATTGCAGCGCTGGTCATACAACCAATCAATAATGTCAATTAGCGTCGTTTCGGCAGTTTAACTCGTTCTCGAAGATCAGCGGCAAGTACCCTGAGCAGCTTTGTATCCGAAAGGTTGCATAAAAGACTATGTAACAATTTCTCCCACCCTTGCTTAGACATACAAGACACAACGATAGCGGCCACGTCATCCGCTTCCGATTCAGAAAGGTACAGGCATTGGTTCTCACCATTGGATTTGTCTGCCCTGAAGCCAATTTTCACATTATGCTGATGAGACCATGCACCGGTAATCTTCCAACAAGTAACACGAACTGGTACAGGGGTGAAATCCCGGTCACGAAGACCAAAGCCTTTATTGACCCATTGATTAGTGTGATATCCCATGTGCGCTCCGTTTACTGATCGCTGGATTTAGGTGCACTGGACAGTACACCGCAGTAGAGTCCGATTCAATTATTGACTTCAGCAAAGCAATACAGCTCAGGGATACTCTAACCCCCATCGAATACCATCGAGCACCGGAGCGGGCAAAGGCGAAGCGGCGAACGATGCGCGCAGAATATCCGTTAGGTTGGCGTCAAAGGGTGCGTTTTGTCCATTTTCTTGTCTTGCGACAAGAATATTAACCTATCGCGCGGGGCGGAACTCCGCACTCAAAATCTGCTGCGGCCGAAGGCCGCACAAAATTCCTCCCTTCTCCCGCAAGGGAGAGGGAATCAAGAACTGAATTCCTGCTTTCGCAGGAATGACAGGAACCCCTCATCCTACCTTCTCCCTCTTTCAGGGGGAAAAGGAACGAAAAAAGCCTGCTAATCGTTCATTCGCATAGTCTCTGGCCGTTACAATCCTTCGTATATGACACACAAGATTGCCATCATCGGCGCCGGTTTCAGTGGCGCCGCCACCGCGATTCATTTGCTCACGCGCCACGGACACAAGCCATTCAAGGTGACGCTTATCAATCGCCATGCG
>DATEJI010000020.1:0-2618 GCA_035278105.1 Saccharimonadales bacterium (SeqCode) | reverse complement strand
GTGGACGATCTGTTTCACCGCGAGCGCTTCGCCGCCAAGCTCGGCGAAGTGCTGGATTACCATAACTTCATCCTCAAGAATTACTTCCACACTGAGCCTGTGGGTTTCCAGAAGACCCTCGAAGACTGTCTGGCGCTCGTGCCGCAGCTCGAACCCATGGTCGCGGACATCACGCCACTGCTGTTTGAACTGCACGAGCAGGGCAAGAACGTGCTCTTCGAAGGCGCGCAGGGCGCGCTTCTCGACGTGGACCACGGCACCTATCCGTACGTGACTTCATCCAACACCACCGCCGGCGGCGCCGCCACCGGCACCGGGCTCGGGCCGCTGTACTTTGATCAGGTGCTCGGCATCGTCAAGGCCTACACCACGCGCGTGGGCGAGGGGCCATTCCCCACGGAACTGTTCGACGAAATGGGCGGGCACTTGGCGAGCCGCGGTCATGAGTTCGGCTCGGTCACCGGCCGGCCGCGCCGCTGCGGCTGGTTCGACACCGTCGCCATGCGCCGCTCCATCATCAACAACAGCGTCTCGGCGCTCTGCGTCACCAAGCTGGACGTACTGGACGGTCTCGACACGCTGCGCATCTGCGTGGCTTACAAAACCGCCAAAGGCGAGGTCACTATCGCCCCCATGGGCGCCGAAAGCTTCGCGGATTCCGAGCCGGTCTATTTGGAAATGCCGGGCTGGAAGACTTCCACCGTTGGCCTCACACAATATAAAGAGCTGCCCGAAAACGCGCGCAAATATCTCAAGCGCATCGAGGAACTGCTCGGCGTGCCGCTCGACATCATCTCCACCGGCCCGGATCGCGCTCAGACCATCGTGCTCAAGCATCCGTTCGATTGATTTTTAATAATATAAATACATGATCGTTGTCTTCAATTGCTAAACTGGTTAGGAAATGGTCATGACAGCATGTGCAGTTTGTGGTCTACAAGGAGCTTCCGAAGAAAGACAAAATGATGCTATTGAGTACAGATGCCCAGCTTGTGGCGCCTTCGTTCTTACCGGTACCGCCGTGGCTTCAATACAAACGCTACTTCAGTCCAATTCTGACGCTCGTCCACTTCTCAGTCATCTGCTTAGGGTACGGAACCCAAATGCCACACCCCACACTACACTATTGTCTGATCAAGATCTGCGTGCTCTAATCGAAGGTAATAAACTTCCAACGCCAGCTGAACTGAGCGATAACCTAATAACAGTATTGGGGAATAAGTCCACACTTGGGCAGCACATTGCGCTGATTACTGATGAAATTCGAAGTGCCATCGGCGCTCGTTCAAACGACGGGATACTTGCGGTCGCGAGGTACCTTTATAGTGAGGGTAGGATTGAAATAATGGGGGGCGAGCGCGGCTTCAATATGGGAATGGTAAATGCAGCTCTAACGGTACCTGGCTGGAACAGATACCGTGAAATTCAGACTATTGGTGTAGTTACGAGAACCGCCTTTATGGCTATGCAGTTCAACGACACTAGAGTCGAGCAGGCGTACCGAAACGCCTTTATACCAGCAGCGAATGATTGTGGGTTCGAGCTTCAACGACTCGATGAACGGCAACCGGCCGGACTAATTGACGATCAGCTTCGCGTACGCATTCGAAATTGTGCTTTTGTTGTTGCGGATATAACGACGGCGAACCATGGTGCATACTGGGAAGCTGGGTTTGCAGAGGGCTTAGGTAAACCGGTAATTTACACTTGTGAAATGGCTGCATTTGCCAATGGCGCTAGCCATTTCGATACTAATCACCATTTAACGGTATCGTGGGACCTTGATAATTTGCAAACCACAAGAAGCAGGCTTGCAGCCACGATAAGAGCCACGCTTCCAACCCTTGCCAAACTGTCAAATTAAGATCGTCACTAGATAAAACACAATTGAGCGAAACAATACTGATCCAGCTCCAGATCAATAGGGCTGGTTTTGACCGATCATCGGAACACCTCACTAGACAGCATAAACCAGTGTTTGTGATGACGTGGTGCAAAGAATCTTGATCAGATGGTGCCCAGGAGAGGGTGAGAGCGGTCCCTTTACTGCTATGCCAGTGGCGTGGCAATCCGCTCGAATGGGTGAATATGGATGTTCACCCTGGACTGCTCGCCAAGGATGGCTCAGTGAGTAAAGGAAAATTGTTAGGAAACGTTGGTGCCCAGGAGAGGACTCGAACCTCCACGGTGTTACCCGCTAGTACCTGAAACTAGTGCGTCTACCAATTCCGCCACCTGGGCAGGGGCAGGCTGAATACAGCCGATTCGGGAGGGCGGCACTTTACCGGCAGTGCCCGGATGTGTCAATGTCACGCCTTATCCAAGTCACTCATTCCATGAAGAAAAAAATCAAACCGCAAAAAAGCCGTTCACACACGGCCCATCCGCGCGATCCTTTTGCCGAGCGCGAAGCACAAAAGTACCAACGCCCGATTGCAAGCCGCGAGGCGATTCTCGATTGGCTGCAGCGGGCGGGTCAGCCGCTGCGCTTCGAGCGGCTCGCGCAGGATTTACACCTGCAGGCGGCCGATGAAATTGACGCGCTCAATCGGCGTCTGGGCGCGATGCTGCGCGACGGCCAACTGGTGCAGAACCGCCGCGATGAATACTGCCTGGTG
>DATEJI010000019.1:0-1143 GCA_035278105.1 Saccharimonadales bacterium (SeqCode) | reverse complement strand
TCACGATAAGTACCAGGATATTGAATCCAACTAGTCTGTAAACCGATTTCCTCTGCAATCTGCATGAGTTCAGCGTGAGAGTCCGCGAACATGTGGCACATGCGCATCCGACCGTATCTACGGGAGCCATCATCAATATATACAGACATTTTTATTCACTCCTCACTCATCGGCAATTTCCATAGCCACTTTTTAATGGCCGTTTTGTCCATCTTGGCATTTCGCAAACAACGGCGAGCCATAGCGTCAGGATTTCTGCCCACAAAAGGACCAATCTTCCGCTCAATCCTTACGGCATTTTTTATGGCCGCTTTTCTAGTCCAGCATCCACGGCAATTAAGTTTCCGACCATTCACAATAATCGCTACCTCCCACAATCTGTGCCGAGTATAATTGACTCCACGATGCACACAAAGCGAGTCAGTAACCTTGTATGCTGGAACAGAAAGCGACTCGCGTATCTTCAATGTGATGCGTTCCACTTTCACTCCTCACTCATCGGTAGGTGGCGCAGCCATTTCATCGCGGCAAGCACTCGCTTGGTATAACGCAGGTGTGACAGCGCACGCCGGCTAAGCCGCGTATGCAGCCCTTGGTTGTAGCAAGCCGCACCAGCCGGCCAGCCGAAACGATCAATACACATCTGCAAGTATTTCGCGCCCACGGCCATATTGAGCGCACGCAGGTTAGGGGCCGACAACATCCACGGCGGGATATGGACTCCAGTGGCCGCATAGGCGGCTGCCTCGTGGACCTGAGAGCAGCCAAACGCCAACCCGTTATCCCCGTGCACGTTCTTGCAGCCGCTCGATTCGACGTACACAATCGCGGTGAACGCAAGCGGCAGCCCGACATGATAGCCAGCGTGCCATGCCTCTGCCAGAGCTTGCTTTTGCGCCAGCGTGAGGGTTGGCCGCGCATGAGCGGGCAAGCCCAGCCAGAGCAGTGCGAACAGCAGGAAAAGCTTGCTTCTCACTTTCCTTCCTTTGGCTCGAAAATGGCGCGGAGTTCATTAACGCACGCTCTAACTGCGGCTTGTCCTACTGCGACTGCCTCTGCTGTATATGGCGACACTAGAGAAGTGGCATTTTCAAGAGGATATTTAATAGCCTGAACCTCCCACAAATCCGCCAGCTTCAACGC
>DATEJI010000018.1:0-1782 GCA_035278105.1 Saccharimonadales bacterium (SeqCode) | reverse complement strand
CGACTTCTACTCCGGCATCATTTACCGCGCGCTCGGCATCCCGCTGCACATGATGACCGTGATGTTTGCCGTCGCCCGCACCGTTGGATGGGTGGCCCACTGGCAGGAAATGATCGCCGATCCGCACATGAAAATCGGCCGGCCGCGCCAGCTGTATACCGGCGCCACCCAGCGCGACTTCGTAGAGATCGGTAAGCGGAAATAACTCCTTCACACCACATTCCGATAAATTAACCGAAAGCGGCCAATGAGCCGCTTTTTGTTTAATTAAAATACACGCTGAATCAATAACTTATAAATACATTTACGTTACCATTAACATACACTATTGACTTACATTGCTATTCCGCTATTCTCTACACATACTCAACTTGCCAGAGGTTATTATGAACGAGAACCCAGCCAATGCAGATGCCGAGATAGAGGCGATGAGCAAGATTGCTAATGCGCTAACAAATCTAGACCAAGACGCAATAGCCCGTATTCTAACATGGGCATGTCAACGGTATAGCGTGTCGGTCAAGCAAGCGAACAGTCCCAGGAACAGCGCAGCCGTCGAAAGCGGGAATGACGATATGCCCAACCAAAGCTTTGCGGACCTAGCGGAGCTTTACACAAAAGCCTCGCCTAGGACTGATGCCGAGAAAGCCTTAGTTGTGGGTTACTGGCACCAGAAGGTACTGGGGGAAGTCGACTTTGACACCCAAACTATAAACACGGAGCTGAAAAACCTGGGTTATGGCGTTACGAACATTACAAGGGCATTCGATACACTACGGGATACAAGACCATCCTTGGCCATTCAGTTAAAAAAAGGCGGAACGTCCAAACAGGCCAGGAAACGCATAAAGATCACTTTGGAGGGACTTAGAACTGTAGAAAGAATATTGAACAGGATAGCCAATAGCGAAGAATAAAAAAGCCACCTGTTCGAAGCAGGTGGCTTTAGTCGACGAGGAATGGGAAGCCCACCCCCATACGATCACACGTAAAAGGTAGTGGATTCCTCTTTAGAGATCAAGGGCTTTGGTCGTTTCCCCCAAAGCCAAGGAGTAATCCTTTGAAAAGGTTAATTGCCAACAAAGACCCTCCCCCCAAGGGATGGCGTCGCGTCTACTGCCGTTTTCGGCGCGTCAAAAACAGCACAAAAGTGCTGGATGCGCATGATTATGGACTTGAGGCGTGGACTTTCCTCACCAGGGACTAGATGAGGGCCGGAGCCCCCGCAAGGGGACTCTGGCTTTTTGACCCGTAGCGCGAGCCGAGTACTGGACTGAGCAAGGTTAGCCCGAAGGGGCGCGGACTGGATGTCCGCGCTCCGGCCGTGAGGCGATGGACCGCCTCTCGGCCGGACTCCGTAGCGAAGGAAGCACGCAGGGCAGTCGCGGCTTCGGCGACCCGCGCTCCGGGGAAATGGTTTTGGTGACTTTTGCCAAAACAAAAGTCACCCGTCGTGCGGGGGCGGAACCCCGCTCTTATAGGGATCGCAGCCGTAGGCTGCACAGTCAAAATTATTTAGTAGTCGCGAGCAGCGCATCAAGGTCCCGCAGCGAACCCCGCTTCATAGGTTTGCCGTCCACGGGACTGCAAGGCGCCTCCCGGATGCCATCCACCTCGAACACCGTGAGTTCCACCGGAGTATCGCCAGCCAGGAAGCGGTACAACGGATATATGCGCTGTACACCGGCACCGGACCTGAGTTTGCGCGCCGAGATTTCATAGGGAATGTGCTTGTCCATGAGGAAAATCGCCACCTGCTCGGGCGGATCGCTGAACACGTGC
>DATEJI010000017.1:0-2022 GCA_035278105.1 Saccharimonadales bacterium (SeqCode) | reverse complement strand
ATGCTGGTCATGCGGTTCCTGTACGACCTTGCGGTGCGCGGTGTGGTGAGTTCACAGGATCGCGCACAACCGCGGTGATGCGCGTTCGTCCACTACAAAGCGGTCATTCCGGCGCTGCACCGCAACTTCCGCTTAGGGTCGGAAGCGGCCCTACGATAGCATTAGCAGGAAATGCGTATTTCGGCGGTGAAATTTGCAGGAATTGCGGTTGTATATTTGCGGGATTCGCGCTCGGTGATTTACTATCTTGTTGAATTGGTTAGCGATTGGTTTGCTGTTGACGCGTAATCGCACAGCGGCAAGAAACCTCAGTGAAAATCTAAAACTAGACATTTAGTTACGAAGCCTGTTTATAAAGGGCGCTATGCTGCAGTTAATCAAGGACCTGATCTGGAACCCCGGGACTGTCATCGGCGGCGTTGTTGTCTTGATTATTACGCAAGCTTGGACAAGATACCGTCACCGGAGTACTACGCTCCGTTGGCGCGCTCTGCATCAACCGCTCGCGATTACAACTCGTGATGCTCAACACGGCACAGTGGAGGTGACGTATAACGGCGTTCCTGCAAATAATGTGTATGTTACGTCATTAGAATTGCACAATGATAGCGGTGTAGATCATGACAATGTGCAGTTAGTCTTCACCGCATCTGATGGGGCAGGATTTCTTTCGGGTGTCGGAGTTATCAAGGGTTGTGCCGATAGGTTGATTCCAACTACAGTACCCGCTCAACAAGCTCAGCCGAATACGACTAATACCCTTGTCGTGCCTGGAACGCCAATTGCACAGAATCGCTTGGAATTTATAATTCCGATCCTAAATCGCTATACAACAATTACATTTATATTTTTAACCCATGCTGCATTGGGTCGCATTGTTAATGTTCAGCTCTCATGCCTTCACAAAGGAATACGCACTAAAGAGCTTAGATATCCACAACTTCTTCCCGGTATTATTTGGGGAGAAAGCGTTCGCAAAGCGAGCATTATTGGTATTTTCATGGAGCTATTGTTTGTCCTTTGGCTCTGCTATACATATCCCCTTCATTGGTGGGCATTCGTCCTTGTATTTATATTAGGTACTCTCACCATGCTCTACGGGGCCGGAGCAATTAAACTACTGAAATCTATAAACCGCTTTTTTGGATGAGACAAAAGAATAACCACGTACAGACCACGGTTATTTGGTAGAGATATTACGTGGACTTGAGCTTCGACCAATCCGTCGCCGCTGAATATAAGAGCCCCGCTCAGAAAGCTCGGGTAATGACGGAATCGTGGGTTGGATCACAAGTCTATTGCCCGAGCTGCGGGCAGGGATCGCTGAACCAATATCCCAATAACACTCCGGTTGGAGATTTTTTCTGCCCCAGGTGCAGCGAGCAGTTCGAGCTCAAGGCCAAGCGGGCCGCCTTCGGCTCCAGGATAGTGGACGGGGAATACCGTACCATGCTTCGGCGACTGAGAAGCAGCGAGGTCCCGAGTCTGTTCGCGTTAAGCTATCACCAGATGCAAGGCCGAGTGCAGAATCTTTTCGTGATTCCCAGTCATTTCTTCATACCCGAGATCATCGAGCGTCGAAAACCACTCGCTCGCACTGCCCGACGTGCCGGCTGGATTGGCTGCAATATCCTGTTCAGTCAAATCCCGCTGTCAGGCCGCGTGAGCTTGGTATCGGATGGCAGGCCGCTGAGCAAACCCACAGTGTTGGCGGCATGGCAGCGTACGCTGTTCCTGCGGGATCAAAAGAAGGTCGAGGCCCGCGGCTGGACGCTGGATGTGATGCGTTGTATCGAACAGCTGAGGAAATCCCAGTTCGATTTGGCGGACGTTTATAGCTTTGAGAGCCAACTTTCAATACTTCACACCCACAATCGCCATGTCCGAGCTAAGATCAGGCAGCAGCTCCAGGTACTGCGCGATGCAGGCTATTTGGAGTTCATGGGCCGCGGACGATATAGGGTGGTATGAATATGGCGATTCGTATACCCGCATTTCTTGCCCGTTTTGCACTGTGGATAC
>DATEJI010000016.1:0-9638 GCA_035278105.1 Saccharimonadales bacterium (SeqCode) | reverse complement strand
CGCATATCTGGAACAGCAGTTGCAGCTGTGCGGCGGCAAGGTCGGCAAACTCGCGGAGCGCGTCGGCATGGAGCGCACGCATCTGTACCGCAAGCTCAACTCGCTGGGAATCGATTTCCGCAACTTGGCCGACGACGACGGTGCCTGAAGTCGTCAGTTGGTCTTGATGACCAGCGGCTCGATGTGGTTTTGGGCAAGCTGAACTTCTTAAGTTAATGAGTGAGCGGATGCCGGGAACGTGCGGCCCAAACCCGCAGCGCAGCGGCACGCAGTGTCGCAAGGGATTTCACCGCCGGTCGAACGGTAGTGGGAGACGCTTGAGGCGCGGCAATATTGCGGGTCGCATTTACATTCGTGGTTTTTGCCACCGCAATCGTCGGATAACGCGCATCCATCGCGGCCGGTCGCAGCTCGAAGGGTAAAAGCAACACCGCACCGTTGCGGTTGAGCGTCACGCTGTTGGAGGCAATGGCCACGATTGTGCTGCCGTCCGGCAGACGATCGCCAACGTGCCATAGGTGCTCGTTGTCGTTGATGCTGATGTCGGCGACTGAAACCTTCGGATCAGCCGCGGCTACCACGCCTACCACTTTCCAATCCAGCGGCGGCGCGGACGAAGGTACTGCGCGAATGGTGGCGATGCCGAAGAGGTGACTTGCCACCAAGCGACCTGCACTGTCTCCTGATTTAACAGCTACCGATGTTGTCACAAAGGATGGAGCTGAAGCAGTGGAGACGATCTTCGCCGCGTGCCAGCCGCTTACGGTTCGCCAGATTGTCAAACCAATCAGCACAAGGAGTACAACTGACACCACTCGGGGCGGCCACCGGAGAAATTCATCCACCTGACACATACGGAAAACACTGCGATACGGCATTTTTAGCCAGTTCCGCCACATACGCATGCGCATATCTTATGCCTACTTGTGAATAAATCTTTTTCGGTCAGCTTGATTTTTGCTTTCTCATAGTCTAGACCTAATTGGCACGGGAGATTTCAATACCGAATATAGGGGCACGCCATGAGACCGACATGCGTGGGGCTGATGAGTTGCCGGAGGCTGACCGCGGCGTTGCTTCTACTTTGCAGCGTCGCAATATGTAGCAACATTTATGCTGCCACCGAGGTCGGGGCGATTCCCGGATCTTTCGCCGTGAGCCCGACGGGCGCCGCCACCTACACCATTCCCATCAATGTTCCGCCCGGCGTGGCCGGGCTCACTCCGCATCTTGCGCTGGTTTATGACAGCCAGCTCGGCAACGGCATTGCCGGCTATGGCTGGATGCTTTCCGGCTTGTCGGTCATCACGGCGTGCAACAAAACCTGGGCACAGGACAACATCAATGAGAGCGTGAGCTTTACGGGTGTCGTGCCGGACCCCAATGATTATTGTCTCAACGGTCAGAAGCTCCTCGTAACGAGCAATGGTACTTACCGCAAGGAACTGGACGACTTTTCGCAAATTACCGCCTATACATCCGGCGGCGCTGGCCCCACTCCGACCGTGGGACCGCAATATTTCACAGTGCAGACAAGTGACGGCCTGACCTACGAGTACGGCAAGACAACAGATTCTGAAATCGTGGCCACAGGCTCGGGAGTTCCCTCGAGTGTGACCATGGTGCGCGCCTGGGCACTGGATCAGATCTTCGACAAATACGGTAATTCCATCAGCTTCACCTAGCAGCAGGACACTACCAACGGTGATTTCTGGCCGACACAGATCACCTATACCAACCACGGCAGCAGTACCGGTCCGCACGCCATTGTGTTCCATTACACGACTCTCGCTAGCATTAATTCGGGTCTCGTTTGGACTAGCTACGAGGGCGGCGCGCTCATCAGCCAGACGCAGCGGCTCAATGAGATTGACGTGGATTACAACGGCAGTCCGACTTTCACCTATTCACTTTCCTACGGCAATACGCTGACAGATGGCTACGGCAACACCGGCACCGAGCGTAGCCGGCTGACCTCGGTGACCGAGTGCGCGGGCAGCACTTGTTACCCAGCTACAACAATCAACTGGCAAAGCGGCACCTCGGGGTGGGGTGGGGCCAATGCCGCTCCGATGGGAGGCAACTCACTTACCACCACGCAGGCAGGCGAGATGCAGTTGATTGATATCAATGGCGATAGTCGTGCGGATATCATCTACCCGACTGGCAATTACTGGATGGTCATGCTGTCAAACGGTGACGGCTTTGATGCACCACAAAGTACGGGTATATCCACGAACGACGATTCGGCCGACGCCTTGCCGATTGACGTGAATGGCGATGGGCACGAGGGACTGCTTGTACCGCAGAATAATCCGAGCAACACGCTTGATTGGTATCTACTTGAGATCAGCGTGTCCTCCAGCGGAGTCGTAAGCGCGACATACACTGACACGGGCCGTCCGGCCGTCGGCGTACAGGGTAATGCCACGGTGACCGACCTGAACGGTGATGGCTTGCCGGATATTCTTTACAGCGACGGCACGAATCTGTATTGGTACGAAAATCTGGGCAGTGGCAATTTTGCAAGCGCCGCCGAACTGGAGGCGGGAGCCTTTTCCAGCAGTACGAACGGGTTGCTTCAGTTTCAGCATCAGTTTGCAGGGGCGACGCCAGCCTTTGATGGTACTGGCCGTGGCGGGTTTACCACATTGACCGAAATTTCGAATAACAATTGCACGCCTGATTACTGTCCGCCGCCGCAAGCATCGGAACCGCAGTGGGGCATCCAGGAAGGCGGAGGCTATAGCAATGGCGCTACGGTCGCGCCGACAGGTATTGGAGGGATCAAGGGGGATTCCGGCGATTTGGTCGCGCCGATGTTCGTGGATTTCAATGGCGACGGACTGAGCGACGTGCTATATGCACCGCACACCTCTCCCCAGGACACTAGCCCCGATAACTGGTACGAGTATGAGAGCACCGGCGCGAGCCTTACAGGGGGCGATACCGGCGTGGGATTCGACTCGAATGAGATGCAGAATTCCCTGCCGGTGGATTACGCAGGCAACGGTCGGCAGGATGTACTCGTGCCCATGTTCAACAGCAGTGGCAGTTGCACGAATCTGGGTTTGATCGGCTACGCCGGCGGTGCATTCCACGGTACCGCGTCCATCGGCTTGGCCGGTGAGGGGCCATGTGCGAGCGGCTACGACTACAACTCGATTCGCGTGGGCGACATTACCGGGGACGGGCTCGAGGATCTGGTGTGGGTGGCGAACGGCACGGTGTATTACGCGCTGCATAACGGCGTGCATCCGGATTTGGTCACGTCGATCTCGAACGGTTTCAGCCAGACTTACGCCAACATCGCCTATGCGTCGCTATCCAACGGCGCGCCTTACACGCCGGGAAACGCAGCGATACCCACGCAATCTTTCCTTGCGGAAGGCGGAATGGCCACGGTGCCCGAAGGGCGCAATTACACCGGCCCGATCTACGTGGTCAGCAGCTATATCACCAACGACGGCGTCGGCGGCACGGTCGCACACAGCTTCAACTACAGTGGCGCGCTGCTCGACACGCTGGGACGGGGATTTCTCGGGTTTGCGGCCATCACTGGCAGCGATAGCCGCACAGTCGCTGGCTCCGTGGTCAACACGGTGACCGCTTCGAACTATGACCAATGGTTTCCTAGGACTGGCGATCCCACGAGTGCCACGGTCAGCATCAACGGCAACGAGGAAAGCAACGTTACCACCACCTGGACCCCACTGACCACCCTGGCTACTGCGACGCATGTGTACGCTCAAAGTTCGACGACCAGTCGTTACGAACTCGGCGCGAGCAGCCCCTATGCGAGCGTCACCACCAGCTATCCCAACCCGCCGACCCTCAACAACTCCGGTGTTCTCACGCAGCAGGTTGTTCAGCGGACAACCTCGCCCGCCACCGTCACTTCGACCACGACTACCAACTACAACACGGACACCGGCAATTGGTGTTTGAGCCTGCCGGCCTCGGTCACAGTCGAGAACGTCGGCGACAACCCCAATAACAAGGTGAACGGAAGTGACATGACGCGCACGGTGACCTACAACAACGATGACACGCAGCACTGCCGCATAACCAACAAATCGGTATCGGTGACCGATGGCAGCACTACCCAGACATTGAGTACCAAGTATAACTACGATCCGACTTATGGGACGTTGATTGAACAGGATGTCACGGCTACCAGCAATGGCAGCAGCAATACTTTCAAAACCAGCTTCGGTTACGATTCCACCAATACGTTTGTCGCCTCGCTGACCAACCCGCTTAATGAGACATCCAAATTCTATTGGGATGCGTCCTTGGGTTTGGAAACTGAGGCCATTGACCCCAACGGCGTGAGCACAAGCTTTAGCTATGACCCCTTCGGTCTGAAAAAGACGGAAACGCTCGGTGACGGCACTTCCGAGCAATGGAGCTACTGTCTGCCCGCGAACGGCTGCAGTGTGCCATCGGGCAGCGCGTACTCAATTACTGCAACCCACTACAGCGGCAACAGCGTCGCCGGCAAAACCCGGACCACGGTGTACGACAGCTTCGGCCGCCCGCTGCTGCAGTCCACCTATGTCGTGGGCGGCGCGCAGAGTGACGTGGCGTCCGCTTACGATGCGCTGGGGCGCGTCGTTTCGGTGAGCACGCCTTACGAAAGCAGCCCGAGCACCTACGACTACACGGTCTATGACATTTTCAGCCGTCCGAGTGCGGTTTACACACCGGCCGGCCAATTTTCCGGATGCAGTGCATCGTACGGCGGTGAGACCGCATGTGAAACCAGTTATGACTACAACGGCTTGATCACGACTGTCACCGATCCCAAGAGCAGCCAAACCACCAAAACTCTGGATGCGCTTGGCGAAGTAACCCAGATGACTGATGCGGCGGGCGGCATCACGTATTACAGCTACGATTCCTTTGGCGACCTAACCCAGACCAAAGACCCGGCCGGCAGCGTTACCTCCATGAGCTACGACACATTCGGCCGCAAGCTCCAGATGACCGACCTCGATATGGGCACGTGGAACTACCAGTACGATCCGCGCGGGCTGCTCACTTCCCAAACAGACCCCAAGGGCCAGACTATTACCATGAACTACGATGCCTTGGGGCGGCTCGCGACCCGCACTGAACCTCTGGCCTCGGGCGGTAGCGGCACGGACACTTGGACTTACGACGGCCCGAACGGCACGCCGACCGCTCCAGACATCGGCAAGCTGGTGGAAGTGCAAGGTGCCGACGGTTACGTGAAGCAATACCAATACGACAGCACCGGTCGGCCGCTCGAACAGGATGTCACCATCGCCGGCACTACCTACGCAACCACCACTGCCTATGACAGCTTCGGCCGCGTGGCAAGCATCACTTACCCTTCAACCCCCACGCCCGATGCCGATGATCCGCCGGTCGCGATCGCAGGCGCAAACCAGACTGCCGTGGTGGCCCAGACGGTCACGCTCGACGGCAGCGGCTCCTATGACCCCGACCATGGCCCGCAACCCTTGAGTTACAAATGGACTCAGACCAGCGGCCCGGTGAACACCAGCGCCGACGGCGCCACCACCCCGACGGTGAGTTTCACGAGCAGCGTGGCCGGCACTTATGACTTCACGCTGACGGTCAGCGACGGGGAGCTGACCGACAGCGCTTCAACCAGCGTCACCCTGGTCCCTGCGCAGGTGACGGGGCTCTCGGCCTCGAGTGTCAATCCCAATACCGGAAGTTTCACCCTGAGCTGGACTGCCCCCGAGGGTGGTGTGGACTACAACATCGAGCAGTCCGCCAATGGCGGCGCCTATCAACTCCTGAACAACACCTACAGCAGCACTTCCGCGTCACTCACGGGTTACAGCAACGGCAGTTACAGTTTTGCGGTCCAGGGTTGCGGTGCCAATGACACCCCCTGCGGCGCGTTCAGCTCTTCCGTGAGCGTGAGCGTATTGCTCACGCCGGGCGTACCGGCCACGCCGAGCGTCAGCCCCACGACCACCACCAACGGCACCTTCACCCTGAGCTGGAGCCAGCCCTCGGGCACGATCGGCTACTACGAACTCTACACTTCCTTCGACGGCGGGACGTACTCGGGTACGAACGTGGGGAATGTGCTGTCCAAGAGTGTCACCGAAACGGTCAACGGCACTTATGACTTCGAAGTGGCTGCCTGCAACAGTGCCGCATGCAGCGCGCCCAGCAGTGCCGTGGCCGGCACAGTGAGTCTGCCGGTGCCCGCAGCGCCCACGTTCTGCTGCTCGGCCAGCATTAACCAGGGACAAAGCGTTACCTTGAGCTGGAGCCCGAACGGCAGCGTGCCGGCGACCTACTATGAACTGGAGTCCTCTTTGTCCTCCAGCTTCAGCAGTCCGGCACTGTCGAACATGGGACTGGCTACATCCACGGTGGTGTCGCCCCGCACCACGCATTACTACCGCGTGGAGGCCTGTAACTCGGCGGGCTGCGGGTCCTGGAGTGGCACGGCCCAGGTGTACGTGAATATCATGGGTGGCTGCAAAACCTGCACGCCGACCGCCGCCCCATCGAGCACCACAACACCGGCGCCAGCCGCTTCCAGCGGCGGTCCGTTTGTAGCTGTCGGCGACTCGGCCACAATTGGCGCGGCGGTTGCTTTGCCACCGGAGGCATCAGGCGCGAATGACAAACTGCGCTGGGCCTTGTCTTCCTCTTCTTCTCTGGCGGGACAAGAGTCGTCATCGAACGATGAGCGGTTTGCCAGGGATGGTCGCCTTGGACTTTCGGGCGAAGCAGGACTGCGCAGTCTGAAAGAAGGTGTGGAGGAACGACGAATCATTTTGCCAGACATGCAAAATGCACCTGCTGTTTCATCGACCGCAACCGTGAATGCTTTTGCTCCCTCCTTTGAAAAAGAAGGGCTGGGGAGGTTTTTCAATCTACCGGTCGCTCACCACGGCCTCCTTACGAGCGAGCTTTCCGCGTTGCGCCGTCTGGCACTCCACGCGGAAATGATGCGGGTCGTGGAACGGCGGCCATCGGCACACCCCGCGCCCCAGCCCCTGTACGCTGCCGAAGTGGAATTGCCAAACGGCACGCTGGTCGGCCTGGCCACAGCGGTGACGGAAGGGAAACTGGACCCCTACCGCATGGCCGCACACCTGCGCCGCGTTGGCACTACCAGCCGCTATACCGTGGACTATGTGTATGACGCCCACGGCAACCTGACGGAGGTAGTGGACGCGGCGAATTCCAATCTCATCTATTGGCAGGCGACCGCGGGCAATGCATTCGGACAGGTGACGGCGGATATTCTTGGCAACGGGGTGATTGACACTTACGGCTTCGACCCGAATACCGGGGAGGAGCTTCAGGCGCTGAGCGGCGTGGGCAAAAGCACGGCGGTAGCCAACATGAGTTACCAGTGGGACGGGGACGGGAATTTGCTCACACGGCAGGACCAGAACGCCGGGCTGACCGAGACCTTCCAATACGACAGCCTCAATCGGTTGACGCAGGCCCAGGTGAGCGGCGCTGCCAATTCCCTCCAGCAGTTTGGCTACGATGCGGTCGGTAATCTCACCAGTAAGACCGGCATAGGCACCTACAATTACACCGACGCGAGCCATCCGCAGCAGATCACCTCGATCACTGCACCGAACGGCAGCGTGCGGAACTTTGCTTACGACCCCGACGGCAACATCACGAACGACGGCATTCATATAAACACGTGGGATGCCTTGAACCGGCTGGCGCAAGTGCAGGACTTCAGTGCCGGCTCGGCGGTGCAGTTTGCCTACACGCCTTCCGGGGCGCGCTACCAGGAGATGACGACCCTAGGCGCGGCCACGACCACGCTCACCGAAGTGAATGCACTGTTTGAAGTCGAGTACAGCAGTGCCACCGGCCACACGAACTACCGCGCGAGCATCATGGGCGGCACCGGGGTGGTGGCGATCCGCACGGTGCGCGATGACGGCATACTGACCACGCGCTATGTGACGGGCAATCACCTCGGCGGGGTGAGCGTGATCAGCGACGAGGTGGGCACGGTGGATGAGCGCATGAGCTACGGAGCGTTTGGCGAACGGCGTGACCCCGCGACCTGGCAGCCCTATGCCAGCCTGCCCGACCTCACGAACATCACCGACAAGGGCTACACCGGCCAGCAGCAGTTGGACGCGGTGGGGCTGATTCACATGAACGGGCGGGTGTATGACCCGCAGATCGGGAGATTTATTTCCGCCGACCCGACGGTGCCCGATCCCCTGGACAGCCAGAGCTTCGCCCGCTATGCGTATGTCGAGAACAATCCGCTCTCGGCGGTGGATCCGAGCAGCGCCCGTATCTTTAACACTTCCATACACAGATAGCGTTTCATACCCCAGACGGTGCCGGCCACGTGCCAGATGTTCCGCGTCTGTAGCGTGAATCTGGCTGGGAGCTTTGGCGCAGAAGGCAGTGGAATGGGGCGGTGTATAAGGCTTAAAATCTGCCTGTTCAATCTGTGAGTGCAAACCATGGCGAGCGCCCCTGAAACCATTAGCGACAAAGTTCACCATCTGGCGGACAAGCTACCGAAAAACGCCACTTGGGACGATGTGATCGAAGAGGTGCGCTTTCGCAAGGCCATTGACATCGGCATCGCTGCGGCTGATCGGGGTGAATTCGCCGCCGACGAAGAAGTCAAAGCCGCGTTCAAGAAATGGGGCGTGAACGTTGAGAGTTAAATGGACCCGTCCCGCCTTAGCTGATCTCATCGAAGCCCAGACCTACATCGCCCAGGATAACCCGCGCGCGGCCCAACAGATCGGTGAGCGGGTGTGGGAAGCAGGGAAGCAGTTACGCGATAACCCCTACATCGGACGGTCCGGCGAAAGGGCCGGCACCCGCGAATGGGTGATTGGTCGCACGCCCTATCGCCTCATCTACCGTGTCAAGGAAGAGGAGATTGAAATTCTGCGTGTGTGGCACGCGAGGCGTAATGCCGCAACGGACGCAGAATAGTTTAATTTGATATCGAGGGAAGCTCTGATCAATTCCATTAGCGTTACATCCTGTGACTTCGCTGCGCATAGCACGAACGGGGTTAACTCATCTTTTCAGTTGGTCTTGATGACCAGCGGCTCGATGTGGTGCCGGGCGAGTTGCGCGCGCAGGGCATTGAGTTGCGCAAGGTTGTGGATGGGTCCGATGCGCACGCGGTTCCAGGTGCTGCCGTTGGAGACCTTGACCGTCTGGATGCCGGATTCGATGCCGAGCAGCGCCAGATTCGCCTTGAGCTTGTCGGCTTCGGCGTAATCCTGGAATGAACCCACCTGCAGGATATAGGTGCCGGGCTGGCTTACCGGGCCGGGTACGTCGGCGGAACGGGTTTCCTTGTCCTGGCTGGGGATCACCACCTGGAACGACGGCAGCATTTTGTAGAAATCAAAATGCGGTGCGGTTGAGGCGTTCGGCGCCGGCGTCGCGGATTTGCCCGTGGTTTTCGCCGCGTGCTCGGTGGTCGGGTGCAGGTGGTGCTGGACGCGCTGCCAGACCCTGGGCGCGCCTTTCATCACGATCACCGCCACCAGGATGCCGATGATCAACCAGCCCCAGCCGGGCAGGCCGCCGGACTTGCCGCGCGGCTTGTCCTTGGG
This sequence comes from Saccharimonadales bacterium (SeqCode), assembly GCA_035278105.1. GTDB lineage: Bacteria > Patescibacteriota > Saccharimonadia > Saccharimonadales > UBA4665 > PMNU01. The sequence goes on along the minus strand of DATEJI010000016.1, from coordinate 42 downwards.
CTTCGGCGAATTCTTGTAATCCTTCGCCATTACATAGACTCC
>DATEJI010000015.1:0-2196 GCA_035278105.1 Saccharimonadales bacterium (SeqCode) | reverse complement strand
AGGCCGCTTTGACGCCAGGCGTCCAGGTGTGTTTGCCAATACGTTTGCTTGTTAGCCATCGAACCGCTCCGGTTGAAAGTTGATGGCGATATCAAACAAGATGCATGCGATCGTCGCGAGATGCGGTGGGGTGACGGTTACAGCATGTGCGCCAAAAACAGAGATCGATCGTACCCACAAGGAGGGATGATCATGCTTAAAGGTTTCTCAACATCCTGCTCGCTCATCCGGCTGCTCTTTTTCGTGCTTGCTTTAACAATGGGAGCTCTTTCCCATGCAGCAGCCACATTGGTAGGGGGCGGCGCGACGCTACCCGCGATTGGATATGTCGGGTCGGGCGCAGCGACGACCTATCAGGTATTTCCCGCGGCCTCCAACTCGCTATTTGGTGCTTACAGTGCTACCCGTGGATATCCACAAGTGTCTTACTGCCAGACAGGAAGTCTTGTAGCAAAAAATATGCTGTCCGGGCTGGCAGCCATTCCAAAAACACCCGGTCCAGGGTACGACACCTATAACATTCAGTATGCCTGTCCTTTCGTTCCGGGCAACGTCAATGAGCATGGATTCGGTGCCAATGCGGCTGGTGTGAATCGTTCCGACTTGACCGCGCCGAGCTTTATCGGCTCCACCTCGCCATTATCCTCGGTTGATATTTCCAATTATCAGGCGGGGCACGGTAGCGGCACTTATCCCGTACAGTTTCCAGCAGTCGCCGGCGCGATCGCGATTGGGATGAACGTGAGAACGGCGAAGGGTGTGTCTTTGAACAGTTCGAACACTAACTTCAGCGACGCGCAGCTTTGCAGGGTTTTTTCCGGCGCGGTGACCAACTGGTCGGACCCTTCATTGGCAAGCGCCTACACATTGGATTATGGCGACTCAATACCCCCCACCCCGATCAAGTTGCAATACCGCTCCGACGGTAGCGGCAGCACTTTCAGCTTCAGCAACCACTTGACGGCAGTGTGTCCTGCTATTGCAGGAATCCACTTCCTAACTAGCGAGATGTTTACCACCGTTGTGTCCCAATTTTTCACTGCAAACGGTGTTGAGACGTTGCCGTCCAATTGGAGCGGCAACATTGGCGATCAGGGGCAGGCTAGCTACATCCAAGCAACTTATGGAAGCATTGGGTATATTTCCATGGCCAATGCATTAGCGGCTGGTATAGGGTATGCGAAGGTGAATGGGGTAGACCCTGCTACTTTTGGCTCGCCGGTAACCGTGGCATCTGCTGCATTGAAGTCGAACTACGTAATCAGCAGTAACACCTGGGGGGTTAACGGCCAGCCATTAATCGCAGCAGTTCCCGGTGCGCCGAGCAATTCTTGCCTGGAATTGATTGATCCCTCCACATATGCCAGCCCGAGCAGCGGCTACCCCATCATCGCCTTCTCCTATCTGTTGGGTAACTCATCGGGCAACCCTTCGGGCGACCTGTGGGATATAAGAAATCTGATAGGTGCGCCGTATAACGTAGCAATTACTGGACGTGCTACGCAATTTGGGATTGGGACGGGGTTAGCGCTACTAAACGTGCCGGGTACTGTGCTTTCCACTATGACTGTCAACAGGTGCGTAAACTGAATTTTGTGTAGCGGCAGCCGGTTAGGTGTAGGGCGTCTTACCATTTTTTTGCATCACTTCTGCACATAGCTGAAGTAATAGCTGACTGGTACGGCTGTTCAAACATACCAAGCGCGCGCCCCACAACGATTCATCGTCATTGTTTATGAAGCTTTATCTGCCCTAGCAGAAAGGGAGGAGATGCAAATCCTCCCTGTTTTTCCACGGCCGGCTGGCTATTTGGCAATCAGCAATAGCAACGACTGCCCACATTGGCCGTAAGTAGCACCTGCACTACCGATCAACGTTTCGTTACCCGGTGTCACAAACGTATTGGCACCATCATTCCAATCGCAGGTATCGGTCACGCGATACCAGTTGGTGCCGGTGGGCGGAGCGGGTAGCGTAAAGGTCACGCTGCCGGACCAGCCGTTGTACGCGATGTACATGGAGTTGCTGTCGCTGAACGAAGAACCGTTCACCGTATACGCAATCGCGTAGTTGCTCGTGTTGTTCCAATAGCTGCTGTCGGCGACAGCGCCGCTGGGTTCGTACCAGACGACCTGGCTGGAGGTGTACCAGGTCACCGGACGCAACGCTGGATGCGCTTTGCGGAACGCGATAAGA
>DATEJI010000014.1:0-2111 GCA_035278105.1 Saccharimonadales bacterium (SeqCode) | reverse complement strand
CCAGACCGCCGCGCCGGCGACTGGACTTGGTCAATCCTGGCCTAATGCTGCAGACGTAAGCACCAGTCCGAACTGGCATGTTTACGTATTTGTGTTGAATGGCATCAAGTACATCCAGGTCAACGATCTCAATGGCACCGTGCATGCGGCGGTAGGTACCGCCAATGGCACGTCGATCGTATTGCCGGTGGGCGTCGATTCGCAGAACGTTGCAGCGGGAACACAAAATGCACCGGCGTCAACGTCGTCCAGTGCAGTGAGTGCAACCTCAAGTAACGCGCAGACCGTTTATCAAGACAACAGCACCACCGTCACGGCAACGCCTCAGAGCAGTGGTGCGACGAAGTTTACTGTTCTCAACTCGGTAGCTTGCCCGAGCTCGTGCTCAGGAGGTGGTGGCTCCTGAAGGTGGGGCTACTTCACCCACAGCCGTATCGGAGGGGCAGGGCGGGCATCCTGGCCTTGCTCCTCCCGGACGGCATCGTGAAGGAGTGCCGTAATTTGCAGCTGGCCTGAAGGCATGCGGACGTGCAGTAACCCATCAAAAATGCGCACGTGATCGCGCAATTCGGGGATATCCAGCATGCTCGCCCCTAATTTGCCGGCTAGACGTTTGCGTTCCTCTGAATGGAACACAGCACTGGCAACGCTTGTTTCTTCAAGCACGCCCTCTACGCGCAGCATTACCCAACGCTTGCCACGCGTTTCGCCACCGCGAAGCTGAAGATTCACGCGCGTGCAAGCAAGCCGGGATGTCACGTACACGATGGCCTCGCAAGCCGTTCGATACGTGGCGGTGAGAACGGTTGGTGCCAGGCGACTGAAACCACGACCGTTAATCTCACAGCGGTACGCGATGTCGGCTTCGTCGAGTGCGCGAGCAACCGTTTCATTCAACGCTGCCGGCAGGCCACGCTCACGCCATGCCACCGGGTGCATGCTTTCTGCCAAGCGATAGACCTGATTTTGTGCGGCAATTGCCTGCTTGTAGAAAGCATGGCTCTCGACGTTCGGGACGATTCGACGCATCTGATCAAGCAGGCGACCGTTCGTGATGTGCAGCGTCCCAGCCAGATATTCGAGCGCTTGTGACGTTTGCCGCATACGCTGTTCGCTGAGCTGCAAACTCTGTCTTGCCAACCGTTGGACGTTGAGAGTGCTGTTCCTCTCGTTTTCCTCTTGCATCAGTTGAACGCTTATGCGTCCGCCCAGCGCAAACAGGCAGGTCACACCTATGGCTAGAAACGTTTGGATCGCATAGGTTTTGAAATCGAAATCGTCTAGTGCAGGTGTCGCCAATGCGGTGCAAGCGATGGCCAATGGACCTGCAATAGCGATGGCGCGCCACCCGTGCTTCAGCGTAAGCCAAGCCATGGGCAGAAACATGGCGAGAGAGGCAACTTGTTTAACCTCATCGCCACCAACGAAACTCATCCAGGTCAGCACCACAAACGCGGGTATTACCAGCGCAACGGTGTCCCAAAATAGCCGGCTAGTAAGCATCTGGCTGAACTGTTCGCGCAGCCGGCTACGGTCGTAGTTGATCTTGACCATCAGTACCCATGGCACGATGGAAAGAATGGCCAGATACGGGCCTAAAAAGAAGCCGAGCGCGCTTATCGGGGCAAATGCCGTCGTCGGATGCGTTTCTACGGCATGTGCAATGGTGCTGTATCCCATGCCGGTAACGGAGACGAGTAGCCCGCAAACGAGTAAGGCTTTGATATCGACCAGGTTCTTCGAGGGAAACGGAGGTAACCAGGTGCGACACGCCCAAACGACCGGCATGGCGACGGCAAAGGGTGGGATGGATCGAATCGCCACCCAAGTAGGGCCTAGGGTAGCGAGACATGGGAAAACGGCATATTCGTTGGGTATCGCTTCGCCAATAAGAAGCGCAAACCAGTATCGATATGGCACCAGCAGCAGGCACGCAAGACGTACACCGGCGTGAACAGGCCAGTACGAGCTGGAAAGCGGATGTATCGCGAAATAAAGAAGCCCGTAGCCGACCGCAACCCCTAACTGCAGCAGCCAGTCGTTAGTCCACCAGCGCTTCCCCATGCGTTTTCCCCTGCAAATAGAAATCACAAGTGTGTTGGCGATCGACC
>DATEJI010000013.1:0-1589 GCA_035278105.1 Saccharimonadales bacterium (SeqCode) | reverse complement strand
TTTTTCAACTGGGGAGTGCTGGTGGCCGTCGTGGTGCTGATCTACTACTACGCACTCGCCTGGCGGCTGGCGCTCGGCATGACGCTGGTGACGGCCGCGATGATTTTCATCGTCTACGGGGCGAGCCTCACGCTCGCCTGGTCGTGGCTGGTGTGGGCAATCGTGTTCGTGGCCGCCTGGATCGGCCAGTTCGTCGGTCACAAGATCGAGGGCAAGAAGCCGTCGTTCTTCAAGGATCTGCTCTTCCTGCTGATCGGCCCGCTGTGGCTGCTGGCATTCTGGTATAGGCGCTGGAATTTAGTTTATTGATTATCCAACCTAGGTGTTCTTCTAAATGGTCTGACGAGAATCAGCTTATGGAACCAGTAGCGGTAAAGGTTGAATATTCGACGTTTCCAAATGCATCACCTACTGGTGAAGAACCAGAAGGTATCGAGGAATTCTGTCGCGAGTTGCAAGAATCTTATGTAGCGCTCGTGAGAGGGACATCTGGTGTATGTGGCGGGGGCTTGTATGATTTTGTTATTACCATCACCTCTAATATTACTCTCCGAGATGTTGTAAACCTTATGTTAGGTGGCGTTGCATATGACGTTATAAAAAGTGGGGCTCGTTCGTTTGTTTTACGCCCCCTGCTTACTGCTTTTGCAAAACTGAGATCCGCAAATACAAAATGGGACTTAGAAATTGATGAACTAAGGTTATCTCTTCAAGAGACGGATATTGTTATCAAACAAATTGGTACACATCCTTTATCTGTCGATCTTAAAATGATACTCGAAACAATCGCAAAAAATTTTGAGTTTATGAAAGGAAGAGGAAAGGAAGTTCCGTACGTAATCCACATCCCTGTGTTTGAAGACTCCAATCCTCATTTTTGTCGTTTTCGTAGCCTACTAGATGTCGATGAGACGATTCAGGGAGTCACTCAGCACGCGTACGCACAATATTGGGGGGTCCGTTACAATCTCTCAGGACAAATACGAGTATTTGACGTGGAGCGGCGACTTATCATCGAAGAAGAGTACATGACGCAGAGTGAATACTGGCAAGCTTGGCAGCGGGAATGGGACAAAGAGCAATTGAAGAAATCATGAATTTATGATTATTTCCAGTCCGATATTCACCTATCGTTCTGTAACGCTGCTCGCTTTACTTCTTCCGCCACGTGAGCGTGGACCGACTTGTCCAGCACGTGCGGCAGGAGTTCATCCGGCGGGGCCAGTTCCGCGAGTTTGCGTGCGGCGGCTAGGTACATTTCCTGGGTAAAGCGTTTGGCACGCGCGTCGAGCGCGCCGCGGAACAGCGCTGGAAAGCCGAGCGCATTGTTGACGCTGCGTCCGTCGGTGGCGAACACCGCGCCGTGCTCCAGCGCGAGCCGCGGCTCGATCTCGGCTTCCGGATTCGAGAGCGCGAAAATCAACTGGCCCTTGCGCACCGTCTCCGGTTTGATCAACCCCTTGACGCCGGTGGTGGCGATCACGATGTCGGCCTTCTGCATCACCTCGGCCAGCGTGGCGCGCTTGCCGCCCAGGCGTTCCAGGCGCGTCAGTGCCTCCGCACGCAGGTCGGTGCCCAGCAGCTGTTGT
>DATEJI010000012.1:0-3563 GCA_035278105.1 Saccharimonadales bacterium (SeqCode) | reverse complement strand
ACGGGAGTGGGCGGCGGTGAATAGTATAATATGTCAAATTTGCTCACGGACCCATTGGGCACTGAGACATCGCACGGCGCGCCGCAGAAACCCCCGCCGTCAGCCTGTAGAGGGGGTCTCCCCCTCTACCCATGCCGCCCTTACTACGTCCCGCCCCCTCTGTCAAGGGCTTTCTTCAGCGCCGGCGCCGCAAACCGTGAAGCATGAGACATATTAAATGCGGGAAGCAGGGGTTGCTGTCATATTATATCTTTGGGGTTAATATGTAATGCAAAACGTTGCAGACGCGGCGCCAAGGCTCATCGGGCCGGGCAAGATTGGGTGTTTTTCCGCGGCGCGCGTTCGATTATCGTGAATGTGTTCGATTATCGGTCACTTTGCATTATGTAGCATCAAAGCCTCGAAGAATGCTCGAAGAAAAAACCCTAAGAGAATCACTACTATACTACCCTTTGATAGTCTTGGACCATAGAGTATATAGAAGGTAGCTCTGTCACAATTAACACGCTCCCACGCTCTGCGATTACGCTTGCAATGCTAATAATTAACCCTATAATTCTGGGCTGATAGTTCTGACCCTCCATCCAAACGGAAAGGATCGAAAAATGTACACACTAGACCTATTAACCGAGCAACTGGCCGACCCTAATACGAATGTCGCCGACATTCGCGCATCTATCGAGCAACGCATCGCAGAGCTGCAGTTTCAGGAGGGCCAGCTCCGCTATGAGCGGCGCGCGTTCGCAGATCGCCTGCGACGCTTGGTTACCTTGGCATGGGAAGCGCGCAACCAAACCCTCGCGGCAGCTAAACCCAAGGTGCGCGATGGTGTGCGCGCGAAGCTGGTCGCGTTGAAGCGCGGAGAGTCGGTGCTATTCACTCAGTACACTTGCCGCGCTCAGATAGCGACCCCGCTGCACATTGCCTCGAGGGAGCCAACGAAAGAGTTTAAGGTGGAAGCCACACAGCGCGGACTGCTGGTGACTCGTATCGCTGGCGGGGAAATGCCGCCGATGGACATAAGCGACCTACTGGGACCGATGTGACCAGCAGCGTCACAGTGACGCGGCCATTTCCGACATGGCGCGTCACTGTGTGCGAGCCGTCACACGCTCAGCCCTCGCTACACGCACTCAACGCGACAACCGCGCTGGCACGCCGATTGCATCTATCAACACAACGAACCACTAGCCACGCGAGCCAGGCCAACATGTTGAAGTCTTATCAAGCCATGCGCCGAGCCTACATGCTCCAGGCGCGCACTCTGCGCGCAGAGAGCGCCGCGCTGACCGAGATACAGTTGAGCGTCACTCTGGCGCGCCAACAGCACCGCATGGCGATGGACGCGAAACTGGCGCAGCGATCAATGCAAACTGTGACGCACGTCTAGACAGCCGCACCAACAGCGCGTACTCTGCGCTCGACGACTGAATGAACCACTACTGAGGAGTTGCACGCATGGCCGAATTTCTAGCTGCGATTGTCTTGACTGTCGCGTATACAGCGTTTGGAGTAGCCGTCGCCAAGCTTGCGGTCTTTTTGTACGCCATCCTGTAACCACTACTGAGGAATTACACCCCATGTACCAGCCATATAACACTGTCAGCGTCAATGTCCAGGTAGCAGTACGCTTCGCACTGCGCCACTTGGGTCTTAGTATCTTGGCGCCCGTGCGCATCATGCGCACTAGCACGAAATGGAGTCTGCTGTCATGAGCACTGAAACACTCACAGTTGAGATTACACCAGCGCAGCTAAAAGCGGCCATGCTGTTTGTCAGCGACGATGCTACGCGCCCCCATCTTGGCGTCGTCCGCATAGAGCACGGACAGAAGCAAACGCGCATGTACGCGACTGACGGTCATCGCTTGATATGCGTCAAACTCGACAACGGCACGACGCGAGAGCAACCACTAGCCTATAGCGTCCCGCGCTCGGTTATCGAGTCATTGGTAAAAGGGTTTGGCAAGCTGCCTGCCATCACGTTCCAATGGTGTAAGACAGACGACGGCAAGGCGAGCATCAAAGCGGGCGCAATCGAGGTTACGGAGGAGACGGGAACTTATCCTGATGTGTCGCGAGTCATCCCGACAACGTTTTCAGGTGAGACAGCGCAGTTTGACGCGCGCTACATCGCGGACGCCTATAAGGCTAAGGAGCTGCTTACCGGCGCACGGAAGAACGCTCAAGCGATTCTCGGCATTGCGCACAACGGCAGCAGCGCTGCGCTGTTGGATCTAGGCCCAGATGCGTTTGGCGTGCTGATGCCAATGCGGGCTGACGTGCCGACCCTGCCAGCGTGGTTTACTGAGGTGCAATCGTGAAGAACTCAGTATTCCGCCAGTTCACTCTGGCGTACATGGAAGCTGCGCTTTGGTTTTCAACCAATGAGGCTGGCGACTCGCTAGACGGTCTTAGCACAAAAGCGCTCGCACCCGAAACGCGCCGCGAGATGATCCGCGATTGTCGAGACTTTTACCGCAACCAGTTGATCCTGCTGCGCGAGACCATCGAGCGCCGCGATGCGGCTTGGGAGCTGCACGGGCATGACTTCTGGCTCACGCGCAACCGACATGGCGCGGGATTTTGGGACCGTGGCTACGGCAGCGCGGGAGAAGCGCTTAGCGCCGCAGCGCGTGTCTACGGCGGACGTGATCTATACGTCGGCGACGACGGCAAGGTGTATCAATTATGACAAGCAAACCTACAGACGTGCGGCCCGTGCTGCGAGTCGGCGATCTAGCCTACTATGACGGGCTCTATGGGATACGTCCATGCAAAGTGATGGCTATCACGGGCAACACTGGTGCGCCGAGTTCCGATCAGTGCGTGACAATACGGTTTACAGCCACATGCTCAGGTTGGAGACGCGGCGACGAGATGCGCTGCTTCGGGTTCCGAGTCATCCCACGTGCTGCATACTTCAAGCGCCGCTACGGCGCCCGCATTGGCTACTACACTGTTGAGGTGCCGTCATGACCTACAGACAGCAATACGTGCTCCAAGCGATCCGCACCGTGTTTCACGGGCCGACCAACCATCGTGGGGCGCGCATCAAGGCGACAGCAGCGGCCGGTAACGTCACGGTGCGTTGGAGTGACGGCTACGATGTAGAGGCAAACCATCGCATCGCAGCATGTGCGCTACGAGAGAAGTTAAGCTGGCTAACCGCTACACACGGGGCGCTCGTAGGCGGACAGTTGGCGGACGGCAGCTACGTATGGGTTATGTTAGGGCGGGAGCAAACATGAAGATCATAGAGACAAAGCTAGTTCCGGGCGCGAAACGAATACAGGATCATCCGGCGGGCATCGTGGTCCGCTTTCAAGATGGCCGGCTTTACATGGTCGGACGCTACGGGGTATACCGCGGTACGCGCTACGGTTTACGCGGATGGGAGATACCGCGTACGTTTATGGTTGACCTTGAGACCGGCGCCGTTATTCCGGTTAACAGAGACTCGTTTACAACGGCGGTTTCGGTGGACGCCGTTCTGCAGGTGCAGTCATGAACCAACTAGACGCTGAATTCTTCTACACGCACGGGTGCAAGAGCTACAACCCC
>DATEJI010000011.1:0-1152 GCA_035278105.1 Saccharimonadales bacterium (SeqCode) | reverse complement strand
ATTTTTACTTGGCTCCGTAAATGCTGCGGATGCTGGTTTGGTCTCGTTCGGTCTGACCAGGAATTTTGATATGTCCGCTTTTTACTAAAGGGCACTTCTATAAATTGCCAGCCAGCTGTCGCTCGCTCCCTCTCCCTGCGGAAATAGGGGAGGGCCGGGGTGGGGTTGCTTGGGCCTTAGCGTGCTGCTGGGTGTCTGCAGATATGTATTTTTGCTTTGACGTCCAGCTCCCGCCGCTCGCTACGCTCACACCCCACCCCAACCCCTATGCTCCGAACTTAAGGTTCTTCCAGTCGCCACAGAACCCAAATTCGTCATTCCAGCGAAAGCTGGAATCCAGCGACTTTGGGCCGAAAGGCACTGGATTCCAGCTTTCGCTGGAATGACGAACAAGAGTTTCCAGCGGTTGAAAATCATTAAGTTCGGAGCATTGAGCCCAAACCTCCCCCGCAAGCAGGGGAGGGAGCTGTTTCTCGCGATATGTAGATGCCTGCTCTGTGCCGGCGCAATTTATAGAAGTGCCCTAAAGCGGACATACCTGCGCCCGCTACATACAAGCGCTACCTCAATGCATGCCGGTGCTTCGCAAGAAAATCGCCAACCAGTTCTGCGACCGTGTCCGGTCATCGAGCGTGGCAAAATGCGTGGCGTTGAGGATGTTGGATCTCGGCCTGTGGCGCATCACGTTTATAGGCAAAGGCGCCTGGCGTGGTGAAGAATTTATCCTTATTGCCCCAGAGGACCAGCAAGGGCCTGCGCTGTTTGCCCTGGCAGCCGGAGAATGGATTATGCCCCTATTGGTATTGGAAGCCTATTTGCGAGTCGAAAAGTCGTGCAACTCTACGGGACGATACGTTGTTGCTGCGCTGCTAGTAATGCTGGCGGCAGGCACTGGCTTTGGCGTCTACCGAGCGGCCATGGACATGTGGCTGCCCCCGCTTTTTTCGCAGTAGCGGTGGGCGGCCCGCCTCTTACAGGCAGAGGACAATCCTTGTCGATTTACCGATCGATCGTTCGTCGCAGGAATGGAAGCGTGCGTAGCTAGGCCAGCCATGGGATAGCCCAGGGTGCCAGGTAGCTAAGCACCGTCGCCCCGGCGAACGCCGGGGCCCAGCGCCTTAACGATACCCACCACGAGGAGCCTCACGATGA
>DATEJI010000010.1:0-2217 GCA_035278105.1 Saccharimonadales bacterium (SeqCode) | reverse complement strand
GGCGTATGTATTGCATCTGCTCGGCGCCATCACCGGCATCCTCAGCATCGTGGCGCTCATCATCAACTATGTGAAGCGCGGTGACGACGGCGCCGTCATGGACAGCCATCACTCCTGGATGATCCGCAGCTTCTGGTGGGCAATCCTGTGGTGCATCCTGATCGGTGCGAGTTATCTGATAGCCATTGGTTTTGTTATTGGCTGGGTAGCTTTCCCAATCGTTTGGATCTGGTACATCTACCGCCACGTCCGGGGATTGCTGCGCCTGTCGGAAGCACGCGCCATGCCAGCTTGAGTATGATCGTTGAAATTATATGGAGCGGCTAGATGGCTTAAATAATCTTAGCGATTTATACCAGGCTCAGCAGCAGCGTACTTTTGTGAGATCAAAGGCGAGTGATTAAAGAATAAATTAGGGCTATCAAGGGAATAATAATCAGAACCCAAGCAGCACCGAAAAGACCTGTAACCCAAATTGGAATAGTTTTCATATCGTTCGGATCAGGCGGAACGCTAAGAGATGCATACACTGATTTTTTATAAAATTTGAATGTAAATATCTTACAAGCCTTAAGTGCTACGTACCCAATCCATAGGGTTATGGCTAAATAAATACTTAAACCTGCCCAATAGTAAACCATCAAAGCAATTGCAAGTATACCTATCATCCAAGACAAAGTGTTCAACCACGAAACCCAACTCGGCACAGTCTTACAGTCAGGTATGGGCATAAGTCCGAGGGCTAGGCGTTCAGGATCATTTTTCTTGTAATAGCGAAATGAAAGCTCAGCGGATACTACAACTCCGAGAATCGCAATAACCAGCAGCGCAATGCTGAAATAACTGAACAGCATACTTGGTCCTAAGTTTTGGTTTGCTACAACGCTTATGCGCTTGCGCGTATCCTCGTCATGTCTTTAAGCACTAAATCAATCCGCTCCACCGCCCAGTCAATTTGCTCGCGGGTGATGACCAAGGGCGGCGCGAGGCGCACCACTGTTTCGTGGGTTTCCTTGCTCAGGATGCCGTGGCTCATGAGCTGCTCGCACACGGCACGCGCACTCACTTTGCGCGGATCGAATTCGATGCCGATGAACAGACCTTTGCCGCGCAGATCCTTGATCAATGGGCTCTTGAGTGTGTGCAGCTTGTCGAGCAAATAGGTGCCCATCTCGGCGGAGCGTTCCGAGAGTTTTTCCTCAATCATCACATTCAGGGCTTCCAGACCCACGGCCACGGCCAGTGGATTGCCGCCGAAGGTGCTACCGTGATCGCCGGGCGTGAATACCGCCATGACGTCCTTGCGTGCGAGGAACATGGATACGGCCAACAATCCCCCGCCCAGCGCCTTGCCCAAGATCAGGCCATCCGGTTTGACGTTTTCGTGCTGGCAGGCGAGCAGTTTGCCGGTGCGCCCGAGGCCGGTCTGGATTTCGTCGCAGATCAAAAGCACGTTATGTTTTTTGCACAGCTCCGCGGCTTTCTTCAGGTAGCCAGCGGGCGGCACGACGATGCCGGCTTCGCCCTGAATCGGTTCAACGAGAAATGCGGCCGTGTTCGGTGTGATAGCTTGTTCGAGCGCTGCGATATCGCCGTAGGGAATCACTTTGAATCCGACCGGAAACGGCCCGAAACCATCTTTATATTGGGCTTCGCTGGACATGCCGACGATGGCGATGGTGCGGCCGTGGAAATTGCCCTCGCAGGCGATGATCTCCGCCTTGCCGGCGGGAATGCCTTTGACCTTGTAGCCCCACTTGCGTGCGGCCTTGAGTGCGGTTTCCACGCCCTCGGCACCGGTGTTCATCGGCAAGGCCATGTCCATGCCGGTCAGTTCGCACACGCGCTTCAGGAAGGGTCCGAGCTTGTCGGTGTGAAACGCGCGCGAGCAGATGGCAATCTTGTCGGCCTGATCCTTGAGCGCCTTGACGAGGCGCGGATGCGAATGGCCGTGACTCACGGCGGAGTACGCGCTCATCATGTCGAGGTATTTGTTGCCGGCATCGTCCCAGACGTACACGCCTGCGCCGCGCGTAAGCACCACGGGCAGCGGCAGGTAATTCTTGGCGGCATAATGGTTTTCAAGCTCAATGGTTTTGTTCATAGCAGTCACTCTGTGCAGTTGTTGCGGCTCATTGCGGCATGAACCGGCGTTTGATACATCAATATGATACTCGCGGGCCCGAGCGCGGACAAAAATGGCGCTGCTGATGGCGA
>DATEJI010000009.1:0-1273 GCA_035278105.1 Saccharimonadales bacterium (SeqCode) | reverse complement strand
CCGAGATACCAGTCTTGCCAGGACTTGACGACACTTCTGCAATCGGCGTATTGCTGGAAATTCTGTAGTGCGTTTCCAAAAAGCCCCTGGATGTCGACGCTGGTCGCGAGGTAGTCAGGGGGATTGGCGCAGGGGTTGGCGTCAACGCTCCCGGCGGGGGAACCGGCAGCAAGCAAGCCGTTGTTCCACAAGCAGAGATCAAAGTGGGTAAGATAATACTTAGGCCGAGGCTTGGGAGCTTCGCCAGGAGACGTGAGAAGGTCGACATTTGGAAGTACCTCGGTTTTAAGGACTAGATAAGTCAAGGCATGCTGTTGCTTGGCGGTGTCCAGCTCGCCTTGAAGAATAGCTGACCTGGCATTGGCTTTGCTCACAGCCGCAAGCTTCTGGCCAATGTCTGCTTGCCAGGCGTTGTGCTCGTATCGCCAGCCTAGAAAAGCTCCGCCCGCGGTACACGCGGCGGCAACGCCGGCATAGACGAGCGCCTTGGTCGCCAGCGACTTTAGCGTGGAAAGCCCGGGGAATGAAAGTCCAAACATATATACGCTCCTAGCAGGATGCTTTGACCAGGAACTGACGGAAGCCTGGGTTATCCACCAAGACTTGCATCAAGCCGTTGCTCAAGCCATTCACAGCCGTCTCTTCGCTGGCCATGCCAGCCGCATAGTCTTTGTCGGACTGCTCGCTGTTGACGACCCCAAATTCGTAGTAAATGGCGTGCATGACCTCGTGCAGCAACGTTTGGGCCAGATTGCGGGGCGTCAAGGTTTTACGAACCTTGATTGTCTTGGCACTCGTGTAACAGACGCCGATCAATCGGCCTTCGATCGTGTCCACGTAGGTCACGCGGTACCAGTGTGCACCGATCTTGATTCGGCGGGGGCGCGTCATGCCGAGACTCCTCGGGGGCCGTAGTAGATGGAAAACTCAATGGTTCGGTGAAACATAATCCAGCCCCAACCAATCCATTTCCGGCCACCCAGCCGCCCGCGGCCGTAGTACAACCACATGAATCCTTTGTCCGAAGGCGCGGACTGAAACTCAAGCACTAGATAGCTAGGCAGTAAGTTCATGTGCATTCCTATAGCGGCTTCAAGACGTGCTTCTGTGCCATCCAATAGCTCCAGCCGCCGCAATGCCCGCAGTGGTATCGGTCGCGGGCCAGCTCCAGAACAGGCCGCTTGTCGAAGAATCGTAGCTTGGTATGCAAGCACCTGGGACAGCGACGCTTGCCGTCAGGCTCTGCCAGATAGATATTGAGGTTCGGAAAGCC
>DATEJI010000008.1:0-1393 GCA_035278105.1 Saccharimonadales bacterium (SeqCode) | reverse complement strand
TGATTGGCATGAACTTGGAACGCCACAAGAGAAATGATGCCTGAACTGTTTTTTCACTAGCCCCTATCATGAACAGGAACCGCGAATTTGGCAGGAAATTCTCGATGGCATTCGCGCTATCAAGCGCCGGCAAAGGCAAAGATCGTACAGTGAAGCTGCCGGATGACGTGCGCACCATCCGCGAACGCATGGAGCTCTCACAATCCGCTTTCGCCGCCCTGCTAGGCGTCAGCCTTCGTACTTTGCAGGATTGGGAACAGGGCCGCGCAGGCCGCCAGGGTTCGCTTGTAAATCCACTTTTTCTAAACGAGATAAATGATTAATCTAACCAGCCAATAGAAAAGGAATGATGCTCCGACAAAAACTAGACCCCACACTATCCAAATAATAGCTTTACGTGGCTGAGGCATTGGGATCACATTAAGAATTTTCGCAAATCCTTCATCTGATTTTGTACTGGCGTTCACCTTGTCCCAAGTGAGTGGTGGAAAATACAGATATGAGATAGTCACCTGCTCCTTAGGGACAAGCACTGGAATAACAATCTCTGATGCTCCTTCTGGGTTTCTTTGAATCGTGTATTGAATAGTTGGGTAAATCGTGATGTTTGGCGGGAGAATAGCATGAGCAACGCGGACATTATGTGCGGCCTTGCGACCAGCATTTCGCACGACGATACTGTGCGTATGCACAACGGTATGCTTCTCATCCTGAAGTGTAAATGACGACACATGCCCAATAAAAGATACAAGCCTTGCACGCGCCTCGGTATAACGTTTAATTATTACACCAAGAATTAATGTAATTAGAGGGGCAACAATCTTGGCAACCACTTCAATATCAATAGTCATAATCAACTTCCCCGACTTAGAGTAGATGATCAGACATTACGCCACGGTGATTCCCAGAACAAGCCAGTTCTTCTTACACCGGATAGCTGCCCAACGACTTTAACCCCGTTGTTTCGCCTATTGCACAAACCAGGTTTAAGTTCTGAACTGCCTGCCCTGCCATCCCTTTCACCAGATTGTCCAGCGCCGCCATGATCACCACGTTGCCGTGCTTTTCATGCACCGCGATATCGCAAAAGTTGCTGCCGACGACAGCGGCGACGCGCGGTGTGTCTTCCACCAGTCGTACGAATGACGCGTCACGGTAGAAATTCTCGTAACGATCCCTAAGTGATTTCGCGTTCAGCCCGAGCGCGGCAGGCGGATGCAGTTGCACGGTGGCGAAGATGCCGCGCACCAGCGGCGCGGAATGTGGCACGAAAGCCAGGCTGTAACCCGTTGAGCCTTCGGCATCCAGCAAGCGCGTGATTTCCGCCTCGTGCTGGTGGCTCAGCACTTTGTAGGCGCGAAAGTCATTGGCGCGGGTGGGATGATGCGTGGTC
>DATEJI010000007.1:0-6772 GCA_035278105.1 Saccharimonadales bacterium (SeqCode) | reverse complement strand
GAATGCCTTCGGGTTGTAAACTGCTTTTATCTGTGACGATTATGACGGTAGCAGATGAATAAGGATCGGCTAACTCCGTGCCAGCAGCCGCGGTCATACGGAGGATCCAAGCGTTATCCGGAATTACTGGGCGTAAAGAGTTGCGTAGGTGGCATTGTAAGTTGTTAGTGAAAGCGTCCGGCTCAACCGGATACACATTAACAAAACTGCGAAGCTAGAGGACGAGAGAGGTACCTGGAATTCCTAGTGTAGGAGTGAAATCCGTAGATATTAGGAGGAACACCGATGGCGTAGGCAGGGTACTGGCTTGTTCTTGACACTAAGGCACGAAAGCGTGGGGAGCGAACGGGATTAGATACCCCGGTAGTCCACGCCGTAAACTATGGATGCTAGCTGTTAGAAGTATCGACCCTTCTAGTAGCGAAGCTAACGCGTTAAGCATCCCGCCTGTGGAGTACGGTCGCAAGACTAAAACATAAAGGAATTGACGGGGACCCGCACAAGCGGTGGAGCGTGTTGTTTAATTCGATGGTAAACGAAGAACCTTACCCAGGCTTGACATCCTTGGAATTTCTCCGAAAGGAGAGAGTGCCCTCGGGAACCAAGTGACAGGTGTTGCATGGCCGTCGTCAGCTCGTGTCGTGAGATGTTTGGTTAAGTCCATCAACGAGCGCAACCCTTATAGTTAGTTGTATTTTTCTAGCTAGACTGCCCTGGCAACAGGGAGGAAGGGGGGGATGATGTCAGGTCAGTATTACCCTTACGTCTGGGGCTACAAACACGCTACAATGGCCGGTACAAAGGGCAGCCAAGTCGCGAGACGGAGCAAATCCCATCAAAGCCGGTCCAAGTTCGGATTGCAGGCTGAAACTCGCCTGCATGAAGCTGGAATCGCTAGTAACGGTAAGTCAGCTATATTACCGTGAATACGTTCCCGGGTCTTGTACACACCGCCCGTCAAACCATGAAAGTCGCCAATACCTGACGTGTTGCCTTCGTGCAGCCCTAAGGTAGGGGAGATGATTGGGGTTAAGTCGTAACAAGGTATCCGTACGGGAACGTGCGGATGGATTACCTCCTTTCTAGGGAGAAACTAGCATCAAGTTGGGTAACCACTTGAGAGCTAGGTCGATCTCGGTAAACGATGCATTCAGTACTGATCGTTTACGTACCAGTTGCCTCGGCAACTGGCGAGTTACAGATCTGAACACACTTGTCTGACGTTGGTTGCACTACTTAGTTTTTAATGAAGCGCCCTTTCAGGGGCGCTTTTTGTTTGAAAACGGCTTTTATTTGATCGAATAATCTGTTAAAATTTTTGCTTGTAGTAGTTGAGATTCAACTCTCCTGTCTCACTGAAGTTTATCGCAAACGACAGTGGTGGCCGGTGCGCAAAGCTGCGTCTGCCTCATGTCGGTCGCATCGCTCGTGACTACAGCAGTATTCTGCCGGAAAGTTTGTCCTACGCATGGCCAACTTTCACTGGCATACTCGCATTGCCACTGGCAATGCTCCGGGCGATTAGCTCAGTTGGTTAGAGCGCGTCACTGATAATGACGAGGTCGGTGGTTCAAGTCCTCCATCGCCCACCACGTTCCTTCGTACGCTGATTAAGGCCAATCTGGCTCAGCTTACTTGCATGCCACCAGCATGCTCCGGTTTTGTTATTACGGGGACATAGCTCAGTTGGCTAGAGCACCTGCTTTGCAAGCAGGGGGTCCGGGGTTCGAATCCCCGTGTCTCCACCAAAATACATCATTGCTTTGTGCAAATTAGAAAAACTCCTCGTAGCGAGGAGTTTTTCTAATTGCGGTGTCTTCGTCAGCTCAAAGAGGCCGGTTTGACCTCTTTGAGCTGCGTTAGTTTTCTAAACCTTCGCTGTCGCTGCTAGTTTTACAGCGCGTGCTTTGCGTAAGCTGAGCAGCCGCTCGATCAGAATAAGTGTGACCCCCACGCCAACGCCGGTTGCGGTGAATTGCCAGCTCGCTTTAGCGTTGTGAAGCTTGGGCGTTGTGCCGCCTGGGGACTTTGTAGAAGCTCCCAGAAGGTTCTGGTGGCTATTCGTGTTGCTTTGTGTGTCTGAAGCCGTACTGTCATTTGTAGGTACGTCTCCGCGTGTTTGAGCTGCCGACAAGAGGCCAGTGGTTGGCGAACTGGCCGACATGCTTGCGCCTGACGGCAAGCTACTGCTACTTGCTTGTCCGCCATTGTTAGCCGGCCCGCCTGTGCTGTTGCTAATCGAGGCAGCATTACCAGCCGCGGTGTCGATGCCGAAACTACCAATCCAATTGCCAAAGACGTTGATGAACAAAATGCCAAACCAATTCGTTAAGCGCAGACTGTCATTCGTCATATTGAGAATGTTTGCGCTGGCAGTGGCGTCGCCGGTGGTTGCGCTTCCAGCGTTGGTGTTGTGAGCCACCGTTGCGTTGCCACTTTGAGCGCTGACGCGTACGTTATTGTTGATCGCTGTGCTTGTTGCGTCGTTCACGGTGGCGTTGTCGGTAGCAAGCGGACTGCTATCTGCGTTGTTGGTTGTCAGCCCGCCGCCGAGTGCCGCTGCGGTGGTGCCATTCGGTGCGTTCATAATTAAGCCCATCCAGCTTCCTAGGACATTCACGAATACCAGCAGCGAGTCTGCTCCAACCACCTGGTGTCCGGTGAGATTGAGCAGGGTAACGTTGGTGTTCGCACTGCCACTCGTAGCGCTGCCAGCAGAAGTATTGCCTGTCACGTTTGCTTGGCCGGTGCTTGCCGTGGCGGCTACGTTGTTTGTGATGGCTTGGGCGCTCGTACTGCTTATTGTGCTATTCGCAGCAGCGCTCGCGCCGGTTCCAGCATTGCTTGAGATCAGGCTCTGGAGCGCCTGGGCCGGCAAGAGAATATCGCCGTTCAGATTACCGTAGATGTTCACCATGCCGATGAAGGTTCGCGCTGCAGTCAAGCTAGTGTTCGCCAAGTTTACAACATTCGCAACAGCGTTCGCGCTGCCGCTTGTCGCATCGCCACCCTGGGTGTTGTTGGCCACAGTCGCATCGCCACTCGTAGCACCAACAGAGACGTTGTTGTTAATCTGACCACTTTGCTGCGCGTTAACGCTCAAATTATTGGGAAGGTCAGAACCATTAGAGCTTGCTGCTGGTTGAAGGCTGAGGATAAGCACAGGGTCGAGCAGCAAATCGCCCGAGATGTCGGTGGTAATATTTGCAGTGAAAGTAGTCACTGCGCCAGATGTTGCGAAGCTGGCGCTCGATTGCAAGAGATTTATGGTGTTACTGATGGCCGTTGCATTCCCGCTGGTAGCGTTGCCGCCAGTGGTGTTGCCAAAAACACCCGCGTCCCCAGTTATCGCTTGCGACATGGTTTTGTTACTGACAGAGGCATTGTAGAAGTTATTGAATGTTTGGTTGTCGCCATTGCTCGAATCAGGTGTGTTCGTGTTGGCAGAAGCAGTGGGGTCGGTTGAGTCGGAGGTGTTCGACGGAGCTGGGCTTAGGCTTGGCGTATTCGGTATGTACGTTCCAGAGCCGGAATCATACTTGTAGCTATTCGTGTCCCAGTGACCCGTCGCTGGGTTGTAGCTGTAGTTTTGCGCAGTCTTAGGAGTCGTCTGGCTGGTTGCCGGATTCCAGGTATAATAGTCGTTTTCCCATAAGCCTGTCGCAGAGTTGTAGGTGTAGGTCTTGGCGTCAGCGCCAGTAGGCGACTGAGGACCAGTCGTGCTAGTGGTTGGCGCACTAGTGCTTGCACTGTCGCCACCAGTGGTTGTGTCGGCGCGGGCAGTGGCTGGGTAGGCAACCAACATCAGCGTCGCCGCAACAATTAATGACGTACGTTTTAGTAGTTCAGGTATGCGTGCTCTCATGAGATCTCCTCTGGCTTGTTACATGGCTGGAAGGAGGCCCGAGGGCTCTCCTTCCACGGCGTAGGCTCGATTAGTTGGTAATCGTAAGGCTGACGCTGGTGTTGTTCGTGTTCGAAGCATCACCGCTGGTGGCAGAACCGCCAGTAGTGTTGTACGAAACGTTTGCACTGCCAGACTTTGCAGATTGAGACGTCGTGTTCATGACGTTCACATCGTTGTTGTTGGTTACGTGCACAGTCGTCTTGTTGCTGCTGGTGATCTGGTTGTTCGAACCAGGACCAGTGTTGCTAACCGTGCCAGAAGCGCTCGGGTCGTCGCTCGTGGTCATGCTGCTTGCGCCTGCGCCCATGCTGTTGTCGACTGCGGCAGATACGCTTGTGCCGTTGTTGTTGTCGGCAGCACCGCTCGTCGCGCCACCACCGGTGGTGTTGTAGAACGTGCTGGCATGGCCAGTCTTGGAAGTCTGTGACGTACTGTTGGTGGCACCCACATTGTTATTGTTGTGAACGCTCACATGTGTGCTCGTGTGGCTTTTCACTTGGTTGTTAGAATCAGGACCGGTCCCCGTGACAGTCCCAGTTTGTGCGGCCGCGACACCGCCGGCCAGGCTGAGGCTAGTGATCACGGTCGCTGCCCCTAGTAGTAACTTACGCATAGTTACCCTCCTTTTTAGGTTAATAGTTCTCTTGGGCTCTCGCCCAACTACGAGACACGACTAAGATAGAGGCGCCATGTCGCATAGTTGAGTGACAGCTAATCTGATGAGGTGCTAGACGAAGATTGAACAGAAATGTTGGTGGAAGATGAGGTGGAGCTGTTACCGCTCGACGAAACGTCTACCGACGTCGTACTGTTCTGATCGGTAACAGTGGTGTGGACTTGGCCGTCCGGCCCGACTGGTATGTGGCGGCCATTTATCTCTACCGAAGTGTGATTGTCGGTCTCAGGCGATGGTGTAACCGGAGTCTGGCTGCTGGCAGACGCTCCAGGCGTGGTGGCGGAGGCGTGGGTTTGCGTATCGGTAACCGTACTTTCGGCAGACGCGTTGTTCGTTTTGGCGGTGGAGGTGAGCACTTCGGAAGCTTTGGGGGGCTGATGAGTCTTTTCGTTGTTCGCCAGGTATAACGCAACAACTGGCAATGCAAGCGCTACCAGTAAAAGGCAGATACGATAACTTGTTTGGGTGGGCACAAATGCGCCCAACGAGAGACGTGTAACGGAATGGTGCTGACTGTCTGAAATCTGCGATGTTCGCATGGCCCCCTCACTTTCAAAACTGTCGCCTAAGCTCTGTTGCAGCTTCCATCATCCTACCCGGCCGAACAGCCTGTTGCTGTGAATATTTTCACAATCTGTCCGAAATTCATTCGTAAACCGTTCAAATTCTGTTGCGTTTATGAACGCCACATGTCGATGTACAAACGTAGCAAATTTAGCATCATAATAGGCTTTACAACCTCTGTTTTTATTGCTATGATAGCTCAAGCGTTTGAGTTTAGACCGGAGTCTAGCGAAATGGATCGCCTGTAGATTCAAGTGTAAACTCAAGCACCAAGCCAGTATGTGTGGGAGCTTGAGTTTTGCAGCTTAAAAATTTGGTTTTATAGAGCAACAAAATGACAAACGGCTATTGGTGAATACCAATAACTAGTCAATGCATAAATGATCTAGCAATAGATCTAACGTAAAAAGTTACTCAAGCGCACACAAAGAATGCCTTGACATACAATACCGATGAAGGACGTAAGGAGCTGCGATAAGCCCCGGGGAGCTGCTAACTAAGCGTTGATCCGAGGATTTCCGAATGGGGAAACCCGGCTGGAGTCATGTCCAGTCACGGCTATCTGAATATATAGGATAGTTTGAAGGTTACCGCCTGAACTGAAACATCTTAGTAGGGCGAGGAAGAGAAAGTAAACAACGATTCCGTTAGTAGTGGCGAGCGAATGCGGAAGAGCCCAAACTTTTTAGGTTTCTGGTATGAGACGAGCTTGTGGTCCCTAAGCAAGGGAAAAGAGCAGCCGGAGACGTTGGCTTTGCCAACGCCCCGCGCGATGAGAAAAACCGCAGGTTTGTCTCATGCCAGGTAAGTTGGTAGACGAATATCTAAAAGGGGTTGTGACATCGCAAACAACCAGTACGGAGAGCCAGATTTATCTGGAATTCCGTACCGGAAGCAAGATCTACCATTATCTTGCATAAGGTCTATAAAATAGCGAGGCGAGCAGAACAACCTGGAAAGGTTGGCCAAAGACGGTGATAGCCCGGTACGCGAAGTGTCGCTAACCTTATATTTGCGAGAGATGTAAGTCTCACGTGATTGTTTTTGTCGTTAAGACGAGAGTAATCACGTTTGTCGAGTAGGTCGGGACACGTGAAACCCTGACTGAAGCTGGGAGGTCCACCTCCCAAGGCTAAATATATTGTATGATCGATAGTGAACAAGTACCGTGAGGGAAAGGCGAAAAGAACCCAGGGATGGGAGTGAAATAGAACCTGAAATTGTGTGCGTACAAGGAGTCGGAGCCCTGCATTAGGTAAATCTGTCTTTCTTATCGTTTTATAGAAATTTTTCCGAATTTACTTCGGCAAAATTTGTCTGCCAAAGGAAAAGAGCAGCGAACGATGAGAAAAACCGCAGGTTTGTCTCATGCAGGGTGACGGCGTGCTTTTTGTAGAACGATCCAGCGAGTTATTGGCTGCTGCAAGCATAAGGCATCTGCCGGATGCGTAGCGAAAGCGAGTCTGAATAGGGCGATCAGTAGTAGTCAATAGACCCGAAACCGGGTGACCTAACCATGGGCAGGCTGAAGCGCAGGTAAAACTGCGTGGAGGGCCGAACCGTAGCGAATTGCAAAACGCCCGGATGACCTGTGGTTAGAGGTGAAATGCCAATCGAACTCGGAG
>DATEJI010000006.1:0-6441 GCA_035278105.1 Saccharimonadales bacterium (SeqCode) | reverse complement strand
AGCGATAAGAATGTGCAGGAATTTGAGACCGACACAAAAGCGACTCTGAATAAGACGTTCTCCGAGACAGGTAAACCTGATTTAACAATCTCAATAAACCTAATTCGCGTTGACCCAACGCGGCAAACTCCCGCTTTATGGCTTAACCCGTGCAGCTCGACCTATTGCCACGGTGGTGATGCGGCAGACGCCCCCGTGGGATTCGGTGAAGTGTTTGTGAAGCACTGGTCTACTCCAACTGATGCTCCGCATGAGTTGCTGCACACCTTTGGGTTATGGCATCAGTGGGATTCGACAAAGAGCATCATGAGTTATGCTCACGATAGATATATGCATTACTCCGATGCAGATCGCTTGATCAATGCTTATAGGGATCCAGGACAATGAAGAGACACCTCTCGATTCTTTTGGCTGCTATCCTATGTGCCGCTGTTGTGTCGCCATGTGCGGTTGCAAGTGACTTATTTAGCAGACCTATGGATGAAAAAGAACTCGTTGCAATAAAGGCTCAATTAAAGAGACCTGGTGTAGCGGATGCTTGGGTGCTGACCGGTAACGAAAGCTTTGATACGGGTACTGGGTGCCTATCACGGAGGACTCTGTATATCTACTCGAAGCCAACAGTCATTCAGGCTAAATTGTTGATAACGAGTGTTACAGAACTACTTTTCAAAGCTGCGAAGCAAACGCCTGCTGGCTGTGCTGATTTAGTCTTGAAGAATGAGATTCATCGTAGGGTGGGGAAATATATTGGAAAGAAACCAGGAAATGAAATGATTGTCGCTCACGATGTAAGCGGATTCTTCAATATTCGAGGTCAAGTAAACGAGAAGCAGCTAATTGTCCTGAAGAACGTGATTGATGCTATTCCAACGTGCGCATCGGGCAACAAGAGCTGTGATTCAATTGCTCTGGACATAAGGCTTCCAAATGATGCGATGAGTCGATTAGAAAAGGTACGGACTGCAAATGTCAGCTCAGTTGAAGGTCAGATATCTCCAGATGGAAATGGCCCATTTATTCTCCTCTTTAGGCCATACGAGGCCAAAGACCTTATAGTCTTTGTATCCGAACTAATGAAAGACCGACCGTTAGTTCAGGTTACGTACTTAGTCCAATGATCGGAATGATTTATAAAGTTGCAGGGGTAATTGTCTTGCCTTGCGCAACACGGGAGAAACATTAAAGAGTCAGACTGAACCGACCATCGTTACAATCAATCAGCCGAGAGCAACGGCGTGAGTGAGACCACGATCTATGTCGGAGCGTTCGAGGCCGTGACCACGGGCGGAGTGACCAAGTACCGCTATCATCTCTCGGCCGACAGCCGCGGGGTAGCAGAGGTTGACCTCAGTAATTCCGGCAGCAGCGTAGTGGAGAAGATCAGTTATGTTTTGAGCGATCACCTGGGCAGTACCGATGTGGTCGAGACCACGGATGTCAATGGCAACGTGCTGAGCACCACGGACATGAGCTTTGGGGCCTTTGGCAACCGGCGTGAGCCCGGCACCTGGCTGCCGCCAGTCGGCTCATCCGAGGCGCAGGCCGATCACCAAGCCGACCGCTATGGGTTCACGCACCAGGAGATGCTGGATAACGTCGGCATCATCCACATGAACGGACGTATTTACGACCCGAACCTAGGCCGGTTCCTGTCCGTGGACCCGGTGTTTGAGTTCCCGACGAACACCCAATCTCTGAACCCTTACAGCTACGTGCTGAATAATCCGCTGTCGTATACCGACCCAACGGGATATGTGGCCGACAGTTGCGGGACGGGCAAGACGAGCTGTACGGACAGTATCACGGTGAAGACTACGGCGCACGAGCTGGGCTCGCACATCGCCACGCATGGCAACACGACCTTTACCGGCACGCTGGACAAGAACGGCAACCTGCACGTGAGCGCAAGCGGCAACGGGTTTGGTTTGGGCCAGACGGCGGAGGTGAGCGTGGATTCGCATGGAGGAGGCAACGGAGCCCAAATGACGCAAAGCGCCACCTCCGCGCAGACTCAGCCGACGACGCATACGGATATTGGTAGCCCGGCAAACCAGTCCCTCGGCTGCACGCAGATCGTATGCTCGGGGAATAAGATTGATCTGAGCGGTTCATACCCCTACCACGATCCGCATGATTTGCAGACTAGTGATGCAGGTATAACGACGACGGAAAATAACGAGCAGTATTCTCAATTTCCATATTTCGATCCGAAAGGTTCAAAAACACAAAGTGTTGGATATGGCTATCATCTCGACAGCCTTACAAAGATACGTCTTTATCAGAAATACGAGAATAAAGATGGCGGTGTAACTGAAGAGGCTGCAGATATACTGACCCGCAACTTTGAGCGTACCTACGTACATTCAGTGATCGCACGTGGAGTTCATGTTGGCTTAACTCAAGGCCAATACGATGCGGCGAGCGACTATATATATCAACATGGACATTTACCAGCACCATTCCTGCAGGATGTTAATCACTATCAGTATTTCCGGGCCAGTTTTGAATTGCTGGATCCAAACTTTCCAACTCGAACAGGTCAGGACGCTAAAGAGTTTTTAGAAGCTACACCGGAGTACTCATTGCACCCCTCTCTATTGCCAAACGAGTGATCAAGCGATGACTGTGCAGCGAATGCTGAGACTCTCGATTGTTGCAGCCGTCATGGGACTGGGACTTATATCTTGCGCGTACGCGCAGAGGGACTCAGAGAACCCGTGCAAAAACCCAACATTCGGTCATGCTGAAGAAGGGTTTGTGAATTGTAAACCTGAGGAGGCATTTGAACGCCTGAATACATTGGCAAAAAGAGGTAACCCTAAGGCCCTTTACATGCTAAGTAGAATATATGACATGGGCGGTGAATATTTTGGATTACCGCAAATCAAACGAAATGGTGATTTAACCATGCAATACTTATTGAAGTCAGCAGAGGGCGGCTATGCGAAAGCACAGGCGGCACTAGGGGTCTTTTATTGGAGAGATTATCGTGAGACTCGGGAACGCGATGCACTATATTGGGAATGCCGCGCCGCTGCACAGAATGACTACGAGGGTATTGTAAATATCAAAATGCATATTGTGGCGTCAGGACAGAAGCAAACCATTTCGCAATTCTGTGTCCCTATCTTGAAATCGCCGCCCAAAGATAAGAATTGAAGCCTTGAGATTTGGGAGCGAATCCAATCATCGCCTTTGGCCAGGTCACACAGGAAACGTACGGCAACGGCGTGGTGAGCACGATCGCGCACAATGATCCACTGGGCCGCATCACCGGCATCCAGAGCGACAGCCTGCAAAATATGAGCTATGGCTGGGACGCGCTCGGCAATCTCACCAGCCGCAGCGATAATCTGAGTACCGGCAACGTGAGCGAGGTATTCCAATACGATATTTTGAACCGTCTGCTTTCAGCGCAGGTCACAAATGGATCGGGCGTGCAGCCGGCCATCACCTACGGCTACGATGCGCTGGGTGACATCACCAGCAAGTCCGATACCGGGACCTATACTTATGGCGGAGGCGCGGGTCCGCATGCGGTGACTTCCATCAGCGGCCCGGCGGGCGGTACCTACAGTTACGACGCCGACGGCAACATGGTGAACAGGAACGGCACAACCATCACTTGGAACAGCGACAACCTGCCGGTGAGCATTACTGAGAGCGGGAGCAATTCCAGCAGCTTTGCTTATGCCCCTGATAAACACCGGTACTACCAGAGTGCGGTAATCAACAGCGTGACCGAGACCACCGTTTATGTCGGAGCCTTCGAGGCCGTGACCACGGGCGGGGTCACCACGTACCGGTATCACTTGAGCGCCGATAGCCGGGAAGTGGCGGAGGTGGACCTGTCGAACAGCGGCAGCAGCGTAGTGGAGAAGATCAGTTATGTTTTAAGCGATCACCTGGACAGCGTGGATGTAGTCGAGACCACCGATGTCAATGGCAACGTGCTGAGCACGACGGACATGAGCTTTGGGGCCTTTGGCAACCGGCGTGAGCCGAATACTTGGCTGCTACCGGTCGGTTCAACCGAGACCCAGACGGATCATGCAGCCAACCGCTACGGGTTCACGCATCAGGAGATGCTTGATAACGTCGGCATCATCCACATGAATGGCCGCATCTACGATCCGAACCTCGGCCGGTTCTTGTCTGTGGATCCGGTGTTCGAGTTCCCCACCAATACTCAAAGCCTCAACCCCTCAACCCCTATTCCTATGTGCTGAACAATCCCCTGTCCATGACGGACCCGACGGGGTATGTCGCCGCATGTGGAACGGGCAAAGCCAACTGTCCAGACAGCGAATCCGGCAGCGTTACAGTCAAAACCACGGCCCACGAGCTGGGCTCGCACATCGCTGTCCATGGCATGACCACGATTACTACGACCAGGGAAGCCAACGGCAACACAGTGCAGACCGCGAGCGGCAACGGGTTTGGCCTGGGGGAGACGGCGGAGGTGAGTGTTGATAGGGGTGGAGGGAACGGCGCCCAAATGACGCAAAGCGCCACCTCTGCGCAGACCCAGCCGACGACGCATACCGATATTGGTAGCCCGGCAAACCAGTCCCTCGGCTGCACGCAGATCGTATGCTCGGGCGACAAAATTGAGCTAAATAATCCCTATCGCAATCCACATAATTTGGAGACTAGCAACCAGCAAATTCTGAGAACAGAGTTGAACGAAGCAGTTGTCCCGCTCGCTTTCCCCAAACCTGATCCCGCAGGATCAAAAACAGATAGTGTCGGCTATGGTTATCATCTCGATAGCATTGCGAAGATACGTCTTTATAAGCGACAGCTCAATAAGGATGGTAGCTTGTCGGCTGCTGGGGCAGACTTTTTGACCCGCAACTTCGAACAAACGTATGTACACTCGGTCATCGCCAGAGAAGTCCATGTCGACTTAACGCAAGGCCAATACAATGCCGCGAGTGACTTTGTGTATCAGCATGGGCATTTACCCTTGACATTTAGACTTGAGGTCAATCAGCGAATGTATTTCATGGCAGGTTCTGCATTATACGACCAGAACTATCCTGGGCGAACAAATAGAGATGTTAATGAGTTCCTGAAAGCTACACCGGGGAACCTACTGTTACCATTTGAGCCGTAAGGTAAAGAGTATGAGAAGCTTACTTTGGTGCCCAGTTTTCGTCACTCTATTAGCAATAGGGTTTTTATCCTGTTCTAATGCGCAGAGCGTTACAGAAAATAATTGCAGAAAGCCTCAATTCGGAATTGCGGAAAAGGGGTTTGTGAACTGTAAACCACAAGACGCATTCGCGAGGTTGAAAGAACTCGCCAAGAAAGATGATCCAAAAGCTTTATATATGTTGGGTAACATATATGATTACGGTGGTTCAGCTTTCGGACTTCCTGATGTTAAGCCGGATAGTCATCTGGCGATGCAATATTTTGAGCGCTCCGCCAAGGGAGGCTACGCCGAAGCCCAATCCGTGCTTGCTTGGTATTATTGGAGGGATTATGGCGAGACGCGACAGAAAGAGGCAATTTTTTGGGCGTGCAGCGCTGCAATGCAGAATTACCCGAATGCAGTTGCAGGGATCCGACTGCAGATCAAAGTTGCTCGAACCAAACAGACTGTCGCTCAATATTGTGCGCCGATTCTAAAGTCGCTGCCTCATACGGAAGATGAGATACCATCCGCTGCGACTCACGCGCCCTAATGGGCGCGATCGATCAGACATCACCTCGAAGTCCGACACCGGGAGCTACGCTTATGGCAGCGGCGCCGGTCCGCATGCGGTCACGAGCATCAGCGGCCCGGCGGGTGGCAGTTACGGCTATGACGCTGACGGCAACATGACCAATCGCAATGGCACCGCCATCACCTGGAACAGTAACAACCTGCCGGTGAGCATCACGCAGAACAGCAGTAATTCCAGCGGCTTCAGCTATGCCCCTGACAAGCGCAGGTATTACCAATCCGCGGTAATCAACGGCGTGACCGAGACCACGGTGTATGTCGGAGCCTTCGAAGCCGTGACCACAGGCGGGGTGACGACCTACCGGTATCATCTCAGCGCCGACAGCCGGGAGGTGGCGGAGGTGGACCTGTCGAACAGCGGCAGCAACGTAGTGGAGAAGATCAGTTATGTTTTGAGCGATCACCTGGGCAGTGTGGATGTGGTCGAGACCACCGATGCCAGCGGCAATCTACTGAGTACCACCGACATGAGTTTCAGTGCTTGGGGCGGGCGTCGTGAGCCGAGCACCTGGCTGCCACCGGTGGGTTCATCCGAAACCCAGACCGATCACGCGGCCGACCGCTACGGGTTCACGCACCAGGAGATGCTGGATAACGTGGGCATCGTTCACATGAACGGGCGCATCTACGATCCGAACCTCGGAAGGTTCCTGTCGGTGGACCCGGTATTCGAGTTCCCGACCAACACCCAATCCCTGAACCCC
>DATEJI010000005.1:0-3382 GCA_035278105.1 Saccharimonadales bacterium (SeqCode) | reverse complement strand
CTGGATGCAGGCGGAAACCGCGCGTCTCACCGATCCCGCCACCTACCGCCCCGATCCGGACGGCGCCTGGCAAAAGCTGCGTGGGCTGCAGCGGCTCAAGCCGCGCCAGTTGGCTGCGGCCAAAACGCTGGCTGCATGGCGTGAGCGCACCGCGATGCAAAGTGATCTGCCACGCCAGTGGGTGCTCAAAGACGAGGTGCTAATTGATTTGGCCAGGCAATTGCCCACTACCGTTGACGAGTTGCATTCGGTGCGCGGCCTGGCGGAAGGCGTGCTCAACAAGCACGCCGAAGAATGGCTCGCCTTGATCTCCGCCGCACGCGGCGAGGCAAAACCGACACCCTTACCGCAACGCCTGAGCGCCGAGCAGGAAGCTCTGGTGGATGCACTTATGTCGGTATTGCGCCTGCAAGGCGCTGCCGCCGGCGTGAGTCCGGCGCAGCTTGCGAGCCGCGCCGAACTCGAACAAATGGCGCGCGGCAATCGAGACGTTCCTGTATTACAGAGCTGGCGGCTGGAGACCGCGGGTCGCGCCCTGTTGGAATTGCTCGAGGGAAAAACGGCGCTAGGCGTCGAAAACGGCACCCTGAAAATTCAAACACAGGGAAAGAAAGCCTGAATTTGTAGGAGCGGCGGTCCCCGCCGCGATTCAAAAATTTTATCGCGGCCATGGGCCGCTCCTACAATTTATCTCCGCGCGCGGCCTTTGACCGCGATCCTTGCCCGCTCAGTCCGATCTGTCCCCAGTTGCTGACTGTTGTGACGGTAAACTTCCAATCAAAATGATTTGCACGCTTGGATCATGGCTCGGAAGAACCAAGTAGGCGCTATTGTCGAAATGGGTTTGTGGAGGCGCCAACAAAGTTTGACGAATTGCGATTTGGACTCGGCGTTGCTGGATGACATTTCGCGCCACGAATAACACGATCAGTACTACCACGCTGGCTGCTACTCCTGCGGCCAACCAATTCCTGATTTGGGCAGGGTGAACCTCGGACCGCCTCACTGACTGTTGGAGCCGCAGCATGCCGCCACGCGGTGGTTCGAGCTTTGGCCCCAGGACTGCTTGTTCAATCATGCTCACTCTCGGTCAGTAATGTGCGTAACTTGCTCAGTGCCTGATGACGCCGCGAAGCCACAGTCCCCGCAGGAATGCACAATACCACGGCGATATCCGCGTGGCTGAGTTCCGCAAATTCTCCCAACAACAGTACGTCACGCATACCAGCGGGTAGTCGCTTCAGGGCTTTATGCAGCCGACGTTGCTGCATCACTCTATCAACTGACTGTTCCGGCGTCGGTTCGGTATCCGGCCAATCAGCGTCAAATGCCTCGGTGCGCCACAGGCGCTGCCATCGCAGCCGATTGCGTACCAGATTCAGAGCCGAAATCCACACCAACGAATCTACCCTGGATTCGTCCACCCTCTTGCGACGTTGCCATATGCGTAGAAATGCATCGTGCAGCAAATCCTGACACTCGTCGCGATTCCACAGCATCCGGTACAACACGTTGAAAAGCGGGCGTTCCAGGCGTTGGTAGCATGCGTAGAGTCCGCTCTCGCTGAGCGCCACCTTGAGCTGCTCAGCTTTGATTCGCCGGAGTTATCCGCACAACCAGCAGCGTGTGAATCAAGCCAGCATTTGTGTGGGTACTTGACGCTGCATGATCTATCGGGCGATCGGAGACCAAACCAAGCACTGTTGTTTGGCCCATGGCTAGCGTTACACGTCCCTGAAGCCTTACAAAACTTCCGTTTACTACATTTGATGCAAGCTGGTGATAGTCGAAATTCAGGGTCAGGCCGCCCTCGCTACTCACAATTGAATAGGACAACTCACCATGTGGGAAAGGAATCAGGTCGGTATGTGCACCCACATCAGATACGGCAGTGAGGTAATGTGCCTGCACAAAATGTGCTGGCCCTATGTCTTCGACAAATGCCGCAAGCGCCGGCTGTATTGCCTTGAGAGAAGGGTCCACCGGTCCGTTACCGGGATAGGCATCAACAATCCATGCATTCAAACGTAGCGGTTGGGATGCTGCCGCACTTTGACCATGAGCAACAATTTGTTTGAGAGAATCCGCAATAGAAGTTTGCAGTTGATTCGGTGCCAGCACCAGCAGTTGACCCGGTCCTGCAACCCAAGCGCTTCCTACATCTCTCTTGCCATTATCCATACGCAGCAGGTGGTTAAGTGTCTGACTTAAATCTTCAGCGCGGCTAACAGGCACCGTGTAAGTACGCAGGGTCAGGGACGAGGAATCCGTACCGGTATTCCCGTTCGCGCCGCATGCAGTTAAACCAATAAACAGGGGCAATAAGGTCAGGACCATCAAAAACTTGATAGCGTTTCGCATGTGTATTCTCCAAATATGCCTTGGGCCTCATTTGTAAATACACCCGGCCGCTGATTTCTTTCACTGCAGCGCCATCCCATTGCGTAGGGCACACAAATGCACCCTGCAATTGAATTGCACCCGCATTTATCTGCGCATGCGGCTCTTCTTGGCGGAATGTCTGGCGGTTTTTGCCGATTTTGCTTTGGCGCGTGCCGGTTTGCGCGTCGATTTTTTCTTAGATGTTGCGGACTTGGCAGAAGCTTTCTTGGGCAAGGGCTTGGCCACAGCTTTCGCCGCCTGAGCGGATTTGGCTTTGCTCGCGGGCCTGACCGGGGCTATCGGCTTGGGTTTGCGCAGTCCCTTGGCGATGGGGTCCAGCACCGCCACCAGGCGGACGAAAATCTCCTCCACTTCGCCGGTGCCGTTGACGGTTTCCAGCTTGCCCTGATTGCGATAGAAGGCGAACAGCGGTTTGGTCTGCAGCTCGTATACCCGCAGGCGGTTGCTGATGGTGACCTCGTTGTCGTCCGGGCGATGGTGCAGAGGCGCACCGCAGCGATCGCATTGGTCGTCGAGGCGCGGCGGATTGGTGTAGATGTTGTAGGTGGCGCCGCAGTTTTCGCAGGTGCGCCGGCCCGCGAGGCGCTGCAGCAGCACGTCGAAATCCACGTCCAGCAGCACCGCACAATCCAGCGGCTGGCCGAGGGCACGCAGCATGTCATCCAGCACCTGCGCCTGCGCCAGGTTGCGCGGGAAGCCGTCGAGGATCGCTCCGTTGCGCGCATCCGCGGCGCGCAGGCGCTCGCGGATGATGCCGAGCACGATTTCATCGGACACCAGCTGGCCGGCGTCCATGGCGGCCTTGGCCTGCAGGCCCAGCGGCGTGCCCGCGGCCAGGGCCTCACGCAGCAGGTCTCCCGTGGAGACGTGCGGAATACGGTATTTTGCGGAGAGTTTGTCCGCCTGCGTCCCTTTACCGGAGCCGGGGGCCCCCAGCAGCACAATTCTCATGCGGTGTCTCGTGTTGATGTTGGGCGGG
>DATEJI010000004.1:0-1188 GCA_035278105.1 Saccharimonadales bacterium (SeqCode) | reverse complement strand
CACCACGCCGCTGCCCGCCAAGATTTATGCTAACGAAGGCGTGGCGCAGATGTTGTTCTTTGAGTCTGACGAAGTCTGCGAAACCAGCTACAAGGATCGTGGCGGGAAGTATCAGGGGCAGAAGGGCGTGACGTTGCCGAAAACGTAATTCTCTTCCTTTTAAGCCGAGTTACTCAGTGCAATAGGGTGTAACAATATGGCATCTCAAGCGCTTAAAGATTTTGACAATCGATTGGAGGAGGTAAAACAGCTTATGGAGGCGCATGGCGCTCTCACACGCATTCGTCGTGCCGAGGCGGCTTTGCAAGGCGGCCATCAAAATTTACAAAACGTTGCGCAAGTTGTGCAGCACCTAGTTTCAAGCCCTGGACGAGGTCGCCCTGCAGAGGTTCATGCTCTCAATAGCGCAGCTATCGCACTGCTTTCAGCTCATCTGCAGGGCTTCCTTGTTGATTTATTTAAGGAGATGGCAAAAGCTATCCTCGATGGCGTAGTACGCGATGTTGAGGCGGTTATATCTGCGGCAAATATTCGTGGTAACCCTAACGAACACAATATAGTGAAGTTATTCAAAGCAATTGGGATTTCCGACGTGCTGAGTGGAATTTCTTGGCAACATATGAGTAATCAGCAATTGAGGATTAATCTTCGAACTTTCAATGAACTTCGAAACAAGATAGTACACGGCTCAAGTGAGCATGTGAAAAAATCCTCCGTCTCAACATATCTCAATATCTTTGCGAATTTCGCAAGTCATATTGATCGAAAATTGACCCCGAAGAGACGTCGCACTTTTCGTCATTAGTCCATCAACACGGTAGCAAGCGTAGGTTGTGGTGCACTCTTGGACCCCAGCAATCAAGAACGACGGGCTTGGCTGCGCTGGTTTTGAGCGTAGTCCAAGTGCTGAACCTAACCTACTTTGAAGCAGTATCGAACTTGATTTCCGTCAGCACCAGGCTGATGGTGGCTTTGCCGGGTTCGGTCTGGCGCATCTGTACTGGTAAATAATTCAGTTTGGGCGCCAACCAGAAGCTGGTGATGCGGTTTTTCTTGCTGTCTTTGCGGGAAACCTCGATGGTGTCGAATGTTCCAGCCCCGGTGTCAACTCGAGCCCT
Source organism: Saccharimonadales bacterium (SeqCode) (assembly GCA_035278105.1). Lineage (GTDB taxonomy): Bacteria > Patescibacteriota > Saccharimonadia > Saccharimonadales > UBA4665 > PMNU01. The sequence goes on along the minus strand of DATEJI010000004.1, from coordinate 70 downwards.
TGCACCTTCTCGCAGGTCGTAGTTCTGCAGTTCGCCGTGGTCCAGCACCGTGAGATCGTTGTTCAAGCGG
>DATEJI010000003.1:0-2009 GCA_035278105.1 Saccharimonadales bacterium (SeqCode) | reverse complement strand
GCTTCGGCTGGTCATCCCGGTCCTGAGCCGGTACAGGTGTAACGGGTGCAGTCCTGGTAAACACTCCGACACTCGGACGATGGCAACTGCTTCAGGCGGCGACAGTCTTTATAGCGTGCACGACAAGCGTTGATGCATTGCTGTTTGGCTGTCTGAGCGGCCGCGACGGTACGAGAGGCAGGATCGGCGTCGCGCGCATTGAGCGCGCCAATACTCGATGACAGAAGCACTGCAAAGAAAACGATGGCAAACGGCCGCCTGCTGCATTTCATGGCTCAACTCCCTTTGGGTCGAAAAAGACGACGAGCTACCGGTTCGAACAGCGTGATGTTGGACTGGCGGAAGTCGGGATTTTTCCGGGAGATGCGGGCGCTCTTTGGAGAACACCCGCGTGTTGATAAATCAGCCTTTGTTACTGACCTTCGTGGCTCTTGATTTTGTCATCGATCTCTCGTTTTACGGCCTCAAGGTTGAAGCTCGCCGGCGCTTGCATTGGGGGATATTCGATGGCCGTTTGCGCCAACTTCCCAACTTCCTGCTGAACCAGCACAAACCGCCAGAACTCGCGGCCCATGAAATCGTTCATGTAGCCGCCGCCCATGTTGTTCAAGCTTTCGCCGCGTGTCGCCGGTGTTCGCTCGAACGGATCCTGCCGAAGGTTGATGATGGTGGGCATGTCCGTCGTGTCCTTTTCGCCCGGCCATCCATAAGGCTGCTGGAGGAACTGGAACTTGAAGTCATCGTAGCGAAGCGCTCCAAGATGCGGGCCGGCAAAATAGAAAATCTCATGGCGAGCAGATGGTCCCTTGCCCGTCAGAAGCTCCATCTGATTGTAGCCGTCGAGATGGTTCTTGTAGGTGCGGCCTTCAAGCGTCACACCCTTGAGCAGCTGGTCGGTGATGTTCGGGTTTCCCGCGGCAGCTGTCAGCGTCGGCAACCAATCGAGCCCCGAGAAGATACCATTTTCCACTGAGCCCGGCTTGATGTGGCCTGGCCAGCGAATGATGGCGGGCACGCGGAAGCCACCTTCATAGCTGGTTCCTTTGGTAGCCTTGAACGGCGTCATGCCGCCGTCGGGCCAGGTGAACACTTCGGCTCCATTATCGGTCGTGAAGATAACGATGGTGTTGTTTGTTTCACCGATGTCATCGAGATGCTTGAGCAATGCACCGACGCTGTCGTCCATCTGCGCCATGCCGGCTTCTTCAAGGCCATAATTGGACTGGTGGTTCTCCATCTCGCTGTACTTCTTCGGCAAGAACGTCCAGACGTGCATGCGCGTCGTGTTGTGCCAGATAAAGAACGGCTTGCGGTCTTGCTTGGCCTTGTCCATGAAATCACTGGACGCCTTGACCAGGACGTCGTCGAAGGTCGTCATGTCGTATTTTGCCTTCAGGAACGGCAGATCGTGCATGTTCGGCACGTTGGACATATTGGGGAATGGGGGCAGGGGACCCTCATCGACAATTCGCTGCTTGCCGATTTTGCCCCAACGCGGCATCACGGTCGGATCGTCTTTGTCCGTTGCATAACTATGGACCAGGCTACGCGGGCCATAGGTATTGTAATACTTCTCGTCGACCGGAAACGAGTACCAATACGGATCGGACATTGCGTCGAGGTGATACAGATAGCCAAAGTACTCATCGAAGCCGTGCACAGTCGGTAGATATTTGTTCAGATCACCGAGGTGGTTCTTTCCAAACTGTCCGGTTTCGTAACCCTGTGATTTCAGAACGGTCGCGAGCGTCACAGCCTGATCCGGAATGCCGACATCGGCGCCGGCCTGGCCAACGGTCGTTAAACCGGTACGAATTGGCAATTCGCCGGTAATGAAGTTGGCACGACCCGCCGTGCAGCTCGCCTCGGCGTAGTAGTCGGTGAACATCATTCCCTGGGATGCCAATCTGTCGAGGTTTGGCGTTTTGCCGGACATCATTCCGCGGTGATAGGCGCCAATGTTGAACCAGCCAACATCGTCTCCCATGATGACGAGGATGTTGGGTTTA
>DATEJI010000002.1:0-1362 GCA_035278105.1 Saccharimonadales bacterium (SeqCode) | reverse complement strand
CGAAGCCGTAGGTGCGCTGCGCGAAACGCGCCGGCGCGAAAAAATCGGAGAACTGGTATCCGTGTCTGCCGCCGATCCGCTCAATCTCGTCGGCATCATCACACCTGGCGCGCGCGTGCCGGTGCAGGGTGAGAACCGCGTGCTCTATAAGGACGGCGTGCCGGTGGCAGTGCAGGTGGCGGAGGAAGTGAAGTTTATGCAGGAAGTCGCGCCCGAGACGGAATGGGCATTGCGCAATTCGCTGCTGCAGCGTCGCCCACTGCTGGCATCAGAACATGCGCGGCCATAGTTGTCGAGGTGGCCTAGGTTTTTGAGATATTTGCCTTTGATGGCGGCGCGTTAGGCAAAATCACATTTGAATTCTGTTGTAAATTTAGCTGATTGCTGTGAACAAACTAGAACATATCGTTGATGATTACATTCGAAATCATCAACATGATGCTGAAAGGGAGTTGCATTGGTTCGCAATTCAACCTAACCTGCGTAAAACAATTGAGATGGCAACCCTCGCGAAGAGTCCAAGCGGTAAGCGCCTTTCCCATCAGTACCGTATTCCGAGTCGTGTTCTTGAGGAGAGCTGCCAGTGTCTCCTTGGAAAGGTGGCAGAGCTTGAAGCGGCCTCTTCTTTTGAAGAGCTTCATGATGTTGTGCATGCAACCATTTGTGATATTTCCGGTATTGGCAAGTTAACTGTGTATGACACTGCATTACGTATTGGTGCATTTCGGGGACTTGCGCCGCGCAATGTCTTTCTCCATGCGGGCACCCGTGTCGGCGCCCGCAAGTTGGGGCTTGATACGTCGCAAGAGTTCTTGCCGTTTAGTATCTTTCCGACCGAGCTTCGTGTTCTGAAGCCGCGCGAGATAGAAGATGTCCTGTGTATCTATAAACATCGTTTCAATGCTGCTTGGCATGAGTAAGGTGGCTCAAACTCTGTTCGCTTATCGAGGCGAAGAAGATAAGGCTGTGGTCGCATTTCTCGTAACCGCTTGGTGAGCAAGTGGTTTTGCCGACCCTCGGCACTCTCCGCCAATGGGTATATGCTGCTCTGCCTCGAATTACTTACCAGGAAGGTGATTTATGCCTAAAGCTACTCGCAAGAAGAAATCTACGAGCCGCAAACGCAAAGTAGCAAAGAGCCTGCATGCTTCGCGTTTCCCCGGTGAGAACGCTGCTTACCGCAAGGTGCGCGACAAGCTGTTGAAGGAAGAGATGGCGCTACGGCGACATACCGAGGCGGTGGCGGCACAACGCCGCAAGCTGCCGCCGGGCGGCAAGGTGCCGGAGGACTATGTGTTCGAGGGCGTGGACGAACTCATGGGCGTGCGGCGGGTGCGGCTGTCTGAATTGTTCTCACCCGGC
>DATEJI010000001.1:0-1481 GCA_035278105.1 Saccharimonadales bacterium (SeqCode) | reverse complement strand
CCGCCGCATTTGAAACGCTGACTCGATTGGCCAGAGAAGGGAATGCGGTTGCGCAGTTCTATCTGGGAGTGATGTACTACGGCGGCGATGGTGTACAGAAGGATGCGGCACAGGCCGCGGCGTGGTTTCGGAAGGCGGCGGAACAGGGATTGGCGGGAACGCAGACCATACTCGGTACGATGTACGAAAAAGGCCAGGGCGTACCGCAGGACTACGCGCGGGCCGTGATGTGGTATCGCAAGGCGGCGGGACAGGGAGTAACGGAAGCACAGTATAACCTTGGCCAAATGTACTACGACGGTCGGGGCGTACCGCAGGACTACGCGCGGGCCGTGATGTGGTATCGCAAGGCGGCGGCACAGGGATTAGCGGTTGCGCAGTACAATCTCGCTTTGATGTACGAGAACGGTCAAGGTTTGCCACAGAGTTATGCGCAGGCTGTAACGTTATATCGCAAGGCCGCAATACAGGGGTTAGCAGACGCGCAGCACAACCTTGGCTTGATGTACAAGAATGGTTGGGGCGTACCGCAGGACTATGCGCAGGCCGTGACGTGGTATCGCAATGCGGCGGCACAGGGGAATACGTTTGCGCAGAATAGCCTCGGCGTAATGTACGCTGAGGGCCGTGGCGTATCACAGGACTACGCGCAAGCAGTTGAGTGGTATGGCAAGGCGGCAGCACAGGGGAATGCGAGCGCGCAGACCAACCTCGGCATCATGTACTACTACGGTCGGGGCGTGCCGCAGGACTACGCGCAGGCCGTGACGTGGTATCGCAAGGCGGCGGCACAGGGGGATGCGGCTGGGCAGCTCAACCTGGGCATGAGCTACGCCGAAGGTCAGGGCATACCGCAGGATTACGCTGTGGCGTATGCGCTTTTCAACGTTTCGGCCTCACTCGACAGCTCCAATAACAACCCAGCCGCAGCTCTGCGTAGCAAAGTGATGGCTTCGATGACTCCAGAACAGGTAACAGCTGGCCAGGCACTGACCCGCGAAATGCAGCGTGTCGGCGTTATCAAGGCATTGGACGAGTACTCGAATGGCGGCACACAGTGATTGCATCTGCAAGGGCCGCGCATGATTCCGAAAAATCAGAACTTGCTGCGGGGAACTCCACCTGTACCGAGGTGGCCACAAGCATAGCCGGCGTTTGCACGATGATCAGCTAGTCGGCTGCACAAAATGAACCTTCCCAAGCGAAAGAAAAGGCTTTCCGAGCGGTCAATTTATCGCTTCGTAAATCGGTGTCGCCTTGAGGCACGTAAGTGCGAGGATGTGCGTGCTTACGTGGCGGCTATTATTCTGCTTGGAGCCGCAATGGAGTATCTGCTCTCAGCGTGGATTAGAGCATACCCATCCGCTATTCATTGCCAAGGCAAGAAGTTATCAAACCATTGGGATCTCAAACAGCTAACCGATGCCGCGTATCAAGCCGGATTTCTTGACCACGGCGCCTTCCGCGCAGCAGAACGCATC